>CP079215.1:1226863-2453726 GCA_019316985.1 Paraniabella defluvii | reverse complement strand
AGGTAAATAATGAGAAAATATTTAATACCCGCTTTTACCTTGCTTGTTTTTGGTGCGATCAATTGTAAAAAATACAACAAGGTTTTTTAAGCGAGACCCTCCGATATACTTCGCCCGACCTTTATGCGCAACGAGGCCTGGCCCTGGTTCAATCAGCAAAAATATTTGCCGACGGCTCCACTCCCCTATTACTTTCGAGCTGCTCAACCTGAGAGATAGCTCTGGAAAGCCCTTACCTGAGGCATTTAATACCAAGTACGATGTAACCGTTTTTAAGCCGGGCATGTCTTTTAATGCCGAAACGGACACAACCGTTGCCTTGTTAAATGCCAAGAGGGAAACCGTTTCTGTTCTCCCCATGGATTTCAATACATCGAGCGCAGTTGTCTTTTAATAAAGCAGCTTTAAATATTCCGCTGGGCATTTACAATTTTGATATCAAAGCTACCAACAGCGCCGGCTCAAGAATCTACCCTTCGTTTGGAAGAATACATGTAGTGGACCCTACCCAGGAGGACATGTTTCTGATAGAGGACAATGTTAACAACGCATTTGACATGGCGGGCACCACTTTCGCCAAAAGAAATCCGATCTTAAAATTTTCACGGGTATCGGCGGATGGCGCGCGGATCATTTTAAAGATTTCCGACAAAAATGGTTCGCCCTTTAACCCCAAAAAGGGTGAAGTAATAGCCCGCGGCGACAGGCCTACTTTTTTAAGCTATGCAAAGTTCAACCCTGTTGTTTTCACGGATACCGCTTTGGTTTGTGACTTTGAAGTGGCTCCTTTTCCGTTGGCAAAATATATAGCCGGCGGTACCGATTGGGGACACCTGATCTATTATCGCATCCCTGAAAAAAATATCATTTTTGACGGGTCTTCTTTAGGAACGCTAAATTCTAATTTAAGATTTGCGTTTACCATTAAAATGGAAGGTACTTTTATTATAGAATACCAGCTGCCGGACGCTGTAAGGGTACCGACGCCTTAAGCTCTTCCTGTTAATATTGAAAAGCCAGCGGTTTTAAACCGCTGGCTTTTTCATTAAAGCACTTAATCTCGTCACCCAATGGCTTACAGCCCGTATTTATCTACCAGATATATTAAAGCCGCCATATTTACCGCACCCAGTTCCAGCTCTCTTTTATTCACCGATTCAAAGGTATCTGTACTGGCGTGGTGAATGTCAAAGTACCGCTGGGAGTCTGGCAAAAAGCCACATAAGGGTATGCCCAGCTGCTCTTTTAACGGGGCAATATCCGTGCCCCCGCCACCGCGGATCAGCTCATTACACCCGTAAGGACCGATCAGCTGTAACCAGCTTTTAACTTTTTCAAAAACAGCATCATTGCTATTAACACTAAATGCTCTTGGTGTAAAACCGCCCGCATCGCTTTCTATAGCCAGCACGTGCTTTTCGTTACGGGCTTTGGCCAGTTCGGCGTACTTGTCGCCTCCACGCACACCGTTTTCTTCGTTCGCAAACAATACGAACCTGATGGTATGCCGGGGCCGGTACCCCAATGCTTTTAAGGCCCTTAAAATTTCAATGGTTTGGGTAATACCCGCTCCGTCGTCATGCGCCCCTTCGCAGTTATCCCAGCTATCCAGGTGACCGCCAATAACAATATACCGATCAGGAAATTCTGTTCCTTTCAGTTCGCCGATAATATTGTTACCTTCTGCATCCGGCAGAAAATGACCATTTGTTTTTAATGATACTTTTACAGGCTTATTTTTTCTAATTCGGCCGCCAGCCAGTCGGCATCATGCAGGCCCACCGCTACAGCCGGTATCTTGGCATACATCGAATCATAACGTGTGCCGCCGGTATGAGGTATATTGTCTACACTATGGCTCATGCTCCGTACCACCACGCCTATCGCCCCATACCGGGCGGCCCGGGAAGGCCCCTGCGACCGATACTTAGCAGCATCTCCATAAGCCTCAAAAGTGTGGATAAACCTGGGATTGAATTTATAATTATAGAAAACGATCTTCCCCTTACCTGGTCCTTTTTCTGTTCAAGCTCATCAAAATTATTAATCAGCACAACGGGAGCAGTAACAGATTTAGCGCCGGTTCCGATCGAATTTCCCAGGGCGATCACATTTAATTTTTTACCCCTTATCCGGGAATATAGCTGCGGCTTCATCTTTTCCGCCACGCACCCAGTGGGGTACCATTACAGGTTGTTTTACCACATTATCGCTCCCCGATTGCTGTAATAACCGGTACCCCCAGGCTTCTGCCTTATACATCTGGGGAGAGCCGGCAAGCCGGGCGCCTATCGTTTTGGTTAATGTGCGCAGGTTATCGTACGCTTTTCCATTGGTCAGGATTTCGTCTGCTATTTTCCTGATAAATTGCTCATCAGATTCTGGGCAGAAATGCTCAAGCTAAAAAATAAAGACGCGGCTACAAACAATTTATGCTTCATGCTGTTATGGTATGTGTTTTGAGTAAAGATAAAAAAGTCTGGCCCCCGTTCACAGGATCAGCCAGATTTACCATAGATTGTCAAATAAGTGGATGAAAGTGTGCCCAAAGCCAACCGTTGTTATAACTATCCGCGGTTGCAGCCACGCAGACCACGCTTTTTCTTTGCTTATCACATAAAAATAATAAACTGCTGAAATGCAGACGAGACTAATAAATACAGAAACGGCTATCTTTAACACATGCGAATAGGTATTGTTTGCTATCCAACATTTGGGGGCAGTGGCGTATTAGCCACAGAACTAGGTAAAGCTCTGGCCCAAAAAGGCCACCAGGTACACTTTATAACATATCAGCAACCGGTGAGGCTAAGCGCTTTTAACCCTAACATTTACTATCACGAAGTGCAGGTACCTACTTACCCTCTTTTTGATTTCCCCTATGAAACGGCACTGGCCAGCACCATGGTAAATGTGATCAAGAACTATAACCTCGACCTGCTGCATGTTCACTATGCCATTCCGCATGCGTCAGCCGCTTATATGGCAAAGAAAATTTTGCAGGAAGACGGGTATGAAATACCGGTGATTACTACCCTGCACGGAACCGATATAACGCTGGTAGGTAAGGATAAAATGTACTCGCCCGTGGTAGCTTTTTCTATCAACAAAAGTGATGTGATCACGGCTGTATCGCAAAACCTGCGCGAGGAAACCTACAGCACTTTTGATATAAAGAAGGAAATCGAAGTGGTTTATAATTTTATCGACGTTAAAAGGTTTAACCGTAAGCCATTTGATGCTTTTAAAAAGTGCTGGCGCCCAACGGGGAAAAAGTATTGCTGCATGCCTCCAATTTCAGACAGGTGAAAAGGGTGCAGGATGTAGTAGAGATCTTTTACGAAGTGCAAAGAAATACCCTCCAAACTGCTGTTTGTAGGCGATGGCCCCGAACGGTTGCCGGCAGAAGACCTGGGCCGCAAACTGGGGATTTTTGAAAAAATGATTTTTGTAGGGAAGCAGGAACAAATTGAGGATGTATTTGCTATTGCCGATTTGTTTTTGTTGCCCTCTGAATATGAAAGTTTTGGATTAGCAGCGCTGGAAGCAATGGCTTCTAAGGTGCCTGTTATCTCCAGCAACGCGGGAGGCCTGAAAGAAGTAAATATCGACGGCGTTACCGGCTACACAGCCAATGTGGGCGATGTAAAAACGATGAGTGAACGTGCAATTGATATTCTGAAGGATAATGCTACTTTACAGAAATTCCGCCAGGGGCTTTTGAGCATGCACAGCAATACAATATGGACGCCATCATTCCTCAATACGAAGCCATTTACAGGCGGTTTTGCAAGGACTGCTAAGAAGCGGGTGAGGAACATGGGGAGTGGAGAATAGGAGGTAGTCAGTTAAAGGCCGAAAAGAGCGTGCATCGATAAAATATGCAACAGACAATTTTCAATAAGCAATACTCGTCGTACGCAGCCTGACCCTTATCTTCCTAAACGTCGGGAAATCCTGTTCAGGATCTCGGTAGCTGCATCTATTTCATCTTTTTTGTTCGATATGCTTTCAATATTAAATCCAATCGGGATTTGTTTAGACGCGGCAAAATCTATCAGCTCATTGGCTATCATTACCGAAGTACGAACCGAAGTCTCCAGGATATCTTTGGAATGTTTCAAATCATTGTACAGCCACTTGGGAACTTCTATACCCAGCCATTTCATAAATTCCAGTGTTTTGATAGAACCACAGGGACTAAGCGTAAAAAGATAGGCTTCATTTCATAGGCATTCTCCAGGGCATCATAATAATAGTCTGACAACAGGTTCTTGGAGTCAAACACATTATATACACACTGCGATACAAAAAAGCTGCACCCGTTTTGTATCTTGCTAAAAATTCTTTTGTTTTCATCTCCCTTTTTGAATGCCGCTCAGGAATGGTAACGCCTCCTAATAGCAGATGATCATGATGCGTCCTTTTCAAATCATATGCATCCGCCAGGCCGAAGTTGGTTTTATCTACCTGGGCTTTGGACGAAGCGCCTACAAATACAAAATGCTCCAGGTCTTTGTTATTGCTTAACCAGCTATTAAAGCTGTCACTGGTTTGGTTGGCAATGCTTTTATAAACAATAACCGGCTGCCTTACGCTGCCCAGATAGTTCCTGTAGTAGGTTTCCGGCGCAACCGTATGAATAAAGGGATAAGTTCTCTCTTCGCTGGTTCTGTCACTTTCATCCTGGATATCATAGAGTATAATGCCATCCACATCCAGGTTCTTCATCCGTTCCAATTGTTTATGGGCAATAACTTCCAGCCGGCTTTGCTCCGTTGTAATTTTTGGAGGAGTGAAACTATAAAACAGCAGTCCTGTTTCCGCACTTTCAACCTTTTCCCGTAAAGACTTCATTCTTTCTTAATAAAACAATTCGCTAAAAACTTATCATAATATCCTGATGTCAGATGAACCAGGGCGCACTATTACTTATCTGCTCCTTAATACATTTCCTGCATATCTACCAGTTTGCGATAGATGCCTCCTTCAATCTGCATCAGCTCATGGTGTTTACCACGCTCAGCAATTTCCCCTTATTCAAAACTATAATTTCATCTGCATTCCTAACGGTGCTTAAACGGTGCGCAATTACCAGCGAGGTACGGTTCTGCATCATATTATTGATGGCATCCTGTACCAGCCTTTCACTTTCCGTATCCAGCGATGATGTAGCTTCATCAAGTATAAGTATCGGTGGGTTTTTTAATACAGCGCGGGCAATCGTCAAACGCTGTTTTTCACCACCGCTTAGCTTTGCGCCCCTGTCTCCTATGTTCGTATTAAATTTCTCAGGTTTGCCCTCAATAAACCGGAAGGCATTAGCCACTTTAGCTGCATTCTCAATATCTTCCTGGGGGCATCGGGATGCGCCAAAGTAATGTTATTGCCAATAGTGTCATTGAACAGGATGGGCTCCTGGCTCACGATCCCTATCTGTGCCCGAATGCTTTCAATACTATAATCTTTGATGTTGACGCCATCCACTAAAATTTCGCCATCGGTAACATCGTGAAAGCGCGGCACGAGGTCGGCCAGCGTGCTTTTACCGGCGCCGCTGCTTCCTACCAGGGCTACTGTTTTACCCTTGGGAATAGTGAGGTTAATGTTTTTAAGAATAGGCGTTTCATTATAGGAAAAAGAAACGTTTCGGAATTCAATGCCCTGGTCAAATGATTCTAATTGATTGGTTCCGTTATCCTCTACCTTAACAGGTGTGTTCAGGAGTTGCTCAATACGTTCGATTGCCGCAGAACCAGCCTGTACATTAAAGAATGAGGAAGACAGGGACTTCGCCGGGTTGATCATCATCGCAAAAATGGCTATAAATGCGATCAGGTCTCCCGCTGTTAAGGAGTCTCCGGTAAGAATGATGTTAGCTCCAAAATAAATAATAATACATAAAACGGCCACTCCCAGCAACTCTGTAAGAGGAGAAGCTAAATCCCTTCTTGCCGCCATTTTTTTGTTGATGCCCAGTAATGTATTATTTAAGCTAACAAAGCGGTTATTCAGGATCTTTTCTGCACAGAATGCTTTAATGATCCGGATACCACCCAGTGTTTCATCTAAAATGGATAAGGTATCTCCCACCCTTGACGCAGCTGCATTACTTTGCTTTTTTAAAGTGCGGCTGATACGCCCGATTATAAAGGCGGTGGCCGGTAAAAGGATCAGTAAAAACATGGAAAGATGGGGACTAATGGCTACCATTGCTACCAGGTAACTGATTACCATCACGGGATCTTTGATCAATCCCTCCATGGTATTGATAATGGAGCTTTCCACAAGCGCCGCATCGTTGGTCATACGGCTCATAATATCCCCTTCTTCTGTTCAGAGAAATATCCTACCGGCAAAGACAGCACTTTTGCGTACATATCATTTTTCAGATGGATAATAATAGAGCTTCTTACAGGCACGGATAACAGGGAAGAAAGATATAACAGCAGGTTTTTTAAGAAAATAGAAACGATCACCAAGACGCAGCATATTAATACGGCACGCATTTGCTGATTATTATTTACTAATCGTACCAGCTCCTGCCCCAGCAAATCCCCGCCCGGAATTTTCTTAAGAATATTCTGTCCGCCAATGCCCGGCTCTTTAAAAATTAAAGACATAAGCGGCGCTAACATACCTAAAGAAACTACAGACAACGAAGAGCCCATTATTGTTAGTGAAATGTACATCGCTATTTTGCCCTTATATAAACCGATGTACTTAAATATTCTCCTGAATTTTTTCAATTGATTTCAAATTTTAAAGCCCACAAAGGTAACTATTTACCCGTTGTGAGGTGATAAAGAACTGTAAAGCTTCTGTTTGAACCGGCATTTGGCCTGTTTTGCCTGTTAGATGCAGGCCGGAAGCATGCTTTGATGACGTACAGTTTGTCACAAACCTTTAACCGGCAGCATTTTTGCTAACTTTGTATTGAAATATGTTAGAAAAAAAGAATATCATACAAGACCAACAAACGGCCGTTGTTGTAGGTGTTGTGCAAAAAGATCAGACAGAACAGCAGGTAAAAGATTACCTGGATGAGTTAGAGTTCCTGGCTGAAACAGCAGGCGCTGTTACAAAAAAAGATTTATACAAAAGCTACAGCATCCTGATTCCCGCACTTTTGTAGGAAAGGGCAAGCTCGAAGAAATCCGGCAGTATATCTCATTCCACAGCATCGATCTTGTCATTTTCGATGATGAGTTGAGCGGTGCCCAGATCAATAATATACAGAAGGAGCTAAAAATAAAGGTGATTGATCGCTCGGACCTGATACTGGACATCTTTGCCCGGCGTGCCAAAACGGCACAGGCTCGTACCCAGGTAGAGCTGGCTCAATATCAATATATATTACCCCGCCTACGTGGTATGTGGAGTCACCTGGAGCGGCAGGGAGCTGGTATTGATCTCGCGGGCCCGGTGAAACGGAGATTGAAACAGACCGTCGTATTGTTCGGGATAAAATCACACTGCTTCGTAAAAAACTTGCTGAAATAGATAAACAGGCGTTTACCCAACGGAAAGATCGCGGTGAATTTATCCGCGTGGCATTAGTAGGATATACCAATGTGGGCAAGAGCACGATTATGAATTTGCTGAGTAAAAGATGTTTTTGCAGAAAACAAGCTATTTGCCACACTCGATACCACAACCAGCAAGGTTGTTTTTGAAAACACCCCTTTCTCTTAAGTGATACGGTGGGGTTCATACGAAAACTTCCGCACCACCTGGTAGAAAGCTTTAAAAGCACGCTGGATGAGGTACGCGAGGCAGATATTCTCATGCATGTAGTAGATATTTCCCATCCCAATTATGAAGACCAGCTGGCTGTAGTAAACAAAACCCTGCAGGAACTAAAGGCCTTTGACAAACCTACTGTGACCATCTTCAATAAAATGGATCTCTACGAAACGCAAACTTTTGACGAATGGCTGGGAGATGAAACCAAGGAAGAAATATTGCGCGACCTGTATGACCGGTGGAGCAATGAACTGCAGGGCAATGTAGTATTTGTATCGGCAACAGAAAGACGTAATGTGGAGGGCCTGCGTGAAACGATTTTGAATAAAGTGAAAGAATTATACGCGATACGCTATCCTTATAAGACGATGTTTTATTAGTTCATGGTTCATGGCGTATAGTTCATGGCATTGTTTGGTTCACTATGAACCATCAACTATGAGCCATCAGTCATCTGTCAACTCTCCCCTGTCAACTGTCAACTATCCTCTGTCATCTCTAATGAACAACCTTACCTGGCATTTATTTGCCCTGCATTTAAACGAAATATCATTTAACCACGAAAACCTGGCTGAAATAAAGGTAGCGGGAAAAAAATCTGCATTGCCCGGGTGGACAATAAAGCGTTTGCCTGTGCCGCTCAATGCCCCCATGCCGCAGTACCTTTAGTTGGAGGCTATGTAAATGTGCAGCAGCAAATCGTTTGCCCCTTGCACCGGTATAAGTTTAGCCTGGAGAATGGCAGGAATGTTTCCGGTGAAGGTTATTTCCTAAAAACCTATCCTGTAGAGGAAAGAGAGGATGGCTGGTATATTGGCCTGTAAATCGGCGTAGTGCTTACCGTCTTTTAACTGCATCTAATTTGTCTGTATACCTCCAGTTATATCCCTGAAAAACATTGCCGCTACTCAATCACCTTATATTTTCCGGTTAAGGGCGTTACAAAAGCGGCGCTATATTAATCAGGCTGATTATCGGTATTTAAAAATAACGTGTGACTCGATATTTACCGAGCTGTTCCAAATCAACGCCACCCATTTATGGATTGTCTGATCTGCAGCTCAGGTTTTAAACCGGCTCAAGTAATAGTTTGCATTCTGCAGTTTTTGCCCTGGCACACTTCAATACTTTCATGATTTTGTGCATTCGATTGCGCAGGTTGAATCCGGAAATATTGAAGAATATTTCTATACTTTGTACCATTCCAGAATATCCTTCCTTTTTATTAAAGTAAAAGTTTAATACCGTTTGCCGGAAAATATACCATACCTTCTGAGCAGAATTGCCTACGCGCGGGACGAGCAGGCCTATAAAAACCTGTTCCTACATTTTCACCCGGGGTTATTTAGATTTTGCATTAGTATAACAAAAATTTTGAAGCAGCCGAAGAAATTGTTTCCGACACCTTATTAAAAATATGGATGATGGAATCCAAACTCGGTTATGTGAACGATATACAAGCTTATTTATTTACGTCTGTAAAGAATGCCTCACTTACCTGGCTCTCTCAACAAAAAATGAGGCTGCTTGATATTGAGTCGATTGAACAAAATACAGAGATTACCGCGGAAACATTGTATGTTAATGCCGAAACAGGCTGGGAAATAGAAAAAGCGATAGCTGACCTTCCTCATCAATGCCAGCTCGTATTCAGGTTGGTAAAGCAGGAAGGTCTTTCTTACAAACAAATAACCACCATACTGGAAATATCTCAAAACACTATCGAAGCCCATATGCGCACGGCCCTGAAGCGCATCAGGCAGCAACTCCAGGAATATCTTATGGGGAAAAAATAATTTTTCATTCCCTCTAACGGTAAAATCTTTTTTTCCAGTCTATATCATGTATGGACAATAGTATAGAGAAAAAGATATACGATCTTATTGCCGCAAAGATTTCAGGCAGGGCTTCTGCTGACGATCTCAGGCAGCTGGAACAGCTATTGTCGCAATACCCTGAATTCAGGTTTCTGAATGATGAGTTAAGCAAACCAGCTTATGATACAGAAAAAGCTCTCACGCATGCGAAAGAAGCCTACTTAGCTCATTATTATAGCAAGCTATACCTGAACCAACAGCAGAAAAGGGATGAATGGGAGCAAAAGATCCGGCTACAGTACATTCTAAAAAAGGTCAACCCACTTTAAAATACTTATCTATTGCCGCCAGCCTGGTTGTAATTGCCGCATTGCTGTTTCTTTTTTACCAGAAAGAGGCAAGTTATGCTATGAAAAGAAATATTAATGAGATGATCACCCAAAAAGGATCAAAATCGAGGCTGATACTACCTGATGGAACAACGGTAATTTTAAATGCTGATAGCAAAATATCCTATAGTAAGCACTTCAATGAGTCATCGAGGAATATAACGCTGATTGGCGAAGCCTATTTTGATGTAACACATGACCCCTCCCGCCCTTTTATTGTGCATACATCCAAAGCAAATATCAAGGTGCTGGGTACCAGGTTTAATGTGCGGGATTATCCTGATGACGCGCAGCTAGCCACCTCTTTAATAAAAGGAAAAGTGGAGGTAACAATAAAAGGAGCGACCGGCAAGACCTTTATCCTAAAGCCTTCTGATAAATTGATCATTGACAAAGCATTGGTGGAAGATATCAGGACAATGGAAAAGGCATTCCAGCTGACGCCGGTAACACAATTGATTCGGTTATTGCCGAAACCTCATGGGTCTCTAACAAAATGGTTTATGCCAACAGGCCCTTTCCTGATATAATAAAGGACCTGGAAAGACAATTTGATGTCAGCATACACGTGTCAAAAGAAGCTATTAAAAAGTATAGGTATACAGGAGATTTTGAAGAGAATAATATTGATGATATCCTTAGGATACTACAGATTATTAAGCCATTTCATTATAAAACAGAAGGAAGAACTATCACTATTTATTAAACCATAAAACGATTGCCCATGATCAAGCTGTAATTACCGAACATAAAAAATGGAGAATGCGGCAACATTCTCCAAAAGAAAAGTTTTCAAACAAATTGTAAATGCTAAAAACTTAAAACAAAGTTATGGAAAAATCAACTCGCTCTTTTCCACGGGGAGGGTTATGCCTTATCAGAAAGGCGCTCTTAATTATGAAATTATCTCTCTTTTTTTTTTTTAATTGCTTTGCAGGTTTCCGCGGTTAATTACGCGCAGGAAACCATCAATATGAAGGCAGAAAGCATTGATCTCAAAGATGTCTTTAAAACGATTGAAAAGCAAACAAGCTATCGCTTCTACTACAGTGAAGAAGACTTCGGCACCTACAATCCCATTTTTATTAACGCTGAAAAAGCAGGTATCTCTGAAGTGCTTAAAAAGGCTTTAAAAGGTACGGATATCAAGTGGAAAATCATCAACAAAACCAAGGTTGTTCTGTATAAAAACCGTGAACAACTACTGGAGCAGATCATGATGCCGGTAAAGGGTGTGGTGGTCAATGAATCAGGCCAGCCGGTTCAGGGCGCTTCAGTGGTTGTAAAAGGAAGTACAACAGGTACCACTACCAATGACAAAGGCGAATTCTCCTTAGAAGTACCAGAAGGTGTAACATTACTGGTTTCGGCGGTAGGTTTTATAGAGCAGGAAATAACAGTAGAGAACCAATCCATCAACATCGTATTAAAAACTACAGAAGCCAAAATGGATGAAGTGGTAGTGGTAGCCTACGGCACCCAAAAACGGGTGAACCTTTCGGGCGCTGTAAATACATTGAACACCAGCCAGGTAATAAACCGTCCGGTAACATCCTTAACCAATTCTTTACAGGGCCTTATTCCAGGTATGGTGGTTCTGGCCCGCCCGGGCGATGTAGGCAGTGATATCGGTTCTATTAATGTAAGGGGACGCGGCAACCTGGGTACTTCCGGTCCGCTGTTTATCGTGGATGGAGTACCGGTAACCGCAGGTGACTTTGCAAGGATCAACCCCGCTGACGTGGAGAGTATGTCTGTGTTAAAAGACGCATCAGCAGCTTCTCTTTACGGATCAAGGGCGGCATATGGTGTTATATTAGTTACTACGAAAAGGGGTAAAGGAGGAAAGGCTGTGGTGAACTACAACGGTTATTACGGCTCGCAAAAAGCAACGGTATTACCCCGCTGGCTGGGCTCTTATGATTACGCTGTACTAAGCAATGAAGCCGCTGTAAACGCTGGTGGAACCGCGCCTTTCAAGGCTCCGCAATTGGAAAAAATAAAAAACCACTCCAGCCTAGACAGCTTTCCGGATACAGACTGGTATGCCCTTGCATTACGATCTTCGGCGCCTATTACCGAACACCAGGTCAACGTTTCGGGCGGCGGTACCACCCGTTATTACTTTAGCGGTGCCTATTTCAGGCAGGGATCGTTGATCCCGGATAAAGACCTTAACAGATATTCGTTTCGCACTAATGTAGAATCGCAGGTATCCGATCAGTTTAAAATAGGCGCCAACTTATCTTATATAAGAGACCATATCAACAGCGAAAGCGGGGATCTTAGTTTTGTCAGCCTTAACCGTGTAACACCTCTTTTGGTAAATAAGCAATCCAACGGAGAATGGGGAAGTATGAACGGAGGGGTTATAGACGCAACGCTTGCTGCGGATAACCCGGTTAGAAAATTACAGGAGGGCGGCAGAAATTCCTCTACAGGCAATCGCTTTATCGGAACGCTTAATGGAACATTCACTCCGGTGAAGGGCCTGAACTTTAATGGCCTTGTTTCCTATAACAATTTTAATTCGATCAATACGGCATTCGTCAACCGGATGGACCCTATCCCTAATTTTATAACCGGCGCTCCTTTAAACTCTACTGCTGTAACCGTAAACCAGCTTACCGAAAACTGGCAAAACGTCACCAATTTTTTGAGCCAGGTTACCGGCAGCTATGAAAAAGCCGTAATCATCATTTCGGAAAACTGTTATTAGGTAGTTCTTACGAAAATAATTACGCACGTTCTTTAAGAGCTGTCAGGAAAAATTTTGTCATAAACGATCTGGACGATATAGACGCCGGGTCTACTGATCCTTCTAATAATGAAGTTTCCGGGAGATCCCCAATGTTACACCCAGCGGTATTCAGCAATATGCTTTATTCTCAATATTTGGGCGGTTTAATTATTCTTACAGCGAGAAATATTTCTTCGAAGCCAATTTCAGGGCTGATGAAGCTTCACGGTTTGCACCGGGCCATCGCTGGGGTTACTATCCTTCGTTTTCAGGCGCATGGCGCATTTCTGAAGAACGTTTTCTAAAGAACAGCTCCTGGTTATCAGAGCTAAAACTAAGAGGCTCCTGGGGTAAGCTGGGCAATATCAACAACGTAGGCAACTACGACTTCTACGATGGGCTGACATCGGGAACGGTTGCTATTCTAGATCAAAAACAACAGGATGGCGTTTCACCGGGTAAACTATTTAACCCTACACTTTCCTGGGAAAAAGTGACGATGACCAATATTGGTATTGAAGCAGGCTTTATAAAGAATAAGCTTACCCTTCAGGCAGACCTGTTTAACAAGGTTACCGAAGGCATCCTTTTACAAGACGAATCGGTACCGGCAGAGGCAGGTTTGTCAAGTTCTCAATATCCTTCGAGAAATATCGGGAAAGTACAAAACAAGGGTATTGAACTTTCGGTAAATTATACAGATCGTATCGGAGAGCTTCGATATTCGATCGGGGGAAACCTGGCTAAAGTGAAAAACGAGATCCTGGCACTCAGTAATAGTGGTACCGATATGATAACGGGAACCTACTATATTAACCGGGTGGGAGAGGCTGTAGGCTCTTTTTACATGTACCAAGCCAATGGATTATTTGTGAGTGATCAGGAAGTGGCGCAGCATGCAACACAGTTTTCCGGAACCAAAGCCGGTGATATTAAATACATTGATCAAAACGGCGATAAAGTAATCAATGGGGACGACAGGGTGATTACCGGCAATGATGTTCCTTATTTCAACTATGGCCTTAATGCTTCTTTAAGCTATAAAGGATTTGACCTGGCTGCTATCGCCCAGGGTGTATCAGGTGTGAAAGTGTACCTGGCCAATGAAGCATCGCAGGCATTTTTAACGGCGCCGGTGTAAAAGAGTATGTATTAGGCCGCTGGACTGCTGAAAATCCGATCCGAATGCTGCATATCCTCGGGTATTAAGATCCGCCGCTAATTCGCAGAATCTTCAGTTGTCCAGTTTCTGGCTGTTCAATGCAGATTACTTCAGGGTTAAATCCTTGTCTTTGGGGTACTCGCTTCCGGGCCAGGTCCTGCAGCGGGCTCGTATTAAGGGCTTGAGGATTTACCTGTCAAGCAATAATCCGTTTACAATAAGAGGTGATAAAAAAATGAAGGATTTTGACCCGGAATCTGCATCTACCCGGGCTTCCTATCCCCAGCTAAAATCCTATTCATTGGGTATCAATTTAACTCTTTAAAAAATCATTTATGAAACGTTTTATTCCCTATAGTTTTCTCTTTTTATTCTTTATACAATTCCTGGTTGGCTGTTCTAAACGCCTTGAATTGACCCCGCAGGATCAGATTTCAACAAACGCATTCTGGAAATCGTCCAGGGACGCACTGCTTGCGCTTAATGCCTGTTACAGCTCTTTACAATATGGCTTTAATTATGCGTATGACGATGGTTCTTCAGATAATGCCTATGCTCAATATCCCTGGGAAAGCAATGCAACCTATATCAGTGCCGGGAATGTTGACCCTTCGCTGGACGCTGGCTATAACAGCCGCTACCAATCTATACGGACGCTCAACTATTTCCTCGACAATATAGATAAAGCCCCGCTTGATGACGCCACGAAAGGACGGTATATTGCCGAAGCCCGCGCCATAAGGGCTTTTGTCTATTACCAGCTTGCTGCTATTTTCGGGCCTGCACCCTGTTAAAAAGCAGTTATACAGATCCGTTAGAAGCCGCTGCTGAGCCAAGCCCCCAGGCAGAGGTACTTAACTTTTCCATCTCAGAGCTTCAGGCTGTTGCAGATATTTTACCGGTTTCCTATGCCAGCGGCACAGGCAACGAAGCAGGCAGGATCACCCGCGGCGCCGCCTGGGCAATGCTTACACGGATACAATTGCACTTTGCTAAATGGGCAGATGCCGTAACCAGCGCTCAAAAAGTAATGGGGTTGGGTTACCAGCTTTTCCGTGTTGGTACGCTCTCTGCCGCGGACAGATCAGATGATTTTGCTTCTTTTATTGATTTTGCCAATGACGCTGATAAAGAGAAGTTTTACAAGGGCATGGCCAGTTACGAACAGCAATTCTGGGCAGCCAACGAGCTTGGTAACAAAGAGATCATCTTAAGTTCACAGGCCATCACCAATTCTTCTTATGAATGGGGAATGGCCTGAATACATTGCTGCCTCCTTCTGTTTTAGGTGGATGGAGCTCCATAACTCCTACACAAAGCCTGATTAATGCATACTGGAACCGGAATGGAACCGCATTTACCCCGGTTACACCTGCTGTAAGGGCATCTAATTTTAATGACGGCAATCCTAACGCGGCTTTCTACTCGGAATTTAAAAACAGGGATACCCGCCTGTATGCAAGTGTGCTCTTTCCCTCAGTTACCTGGAACCGGTATTCTGATGGCTTTACGTTCTATGGAAATCGGGCGTGAACAATAACAACAGTAAAATCGGATACAATTTCAGAAAATTGATTGATCCTGCTTATGTAGCCACCGAATGGGATGGTGCGCAGGACTTCCCCATCATTCGCTATGCAGAAGTTCTGCTTGCCTATGCCGAAGCAAAAATGAAGTTAGTGGGCCAGACGCAGCTATCTATACTGCTTTAAACGACATAAGAGACAGGGCAGGTATGCCGGCAATAGATCAATCGGTTTATAACACAAAGGAAAAGCTTAGGGATCTCATCAGGAACGAAAGAAGGATCGAGCTGGCGGGAGAAGGACAGAGATATTTTGACATCAGGCGCTGGGGCATTGCCTCATCAGTAATGAGCAGCATCTTCGATCTCAATAATTCAAGAGTTCAGGAACGTACCTGGAATGACAAATATATACTTATGCCCTATCCCCAATCGGCTGTGGACCGTAATGCAAAACTTGCATCAGCACAGGCAGCAAAAGGATATTAACATCTCCTCCCTCTTACAACAAAAAGCTACGGTTGCTGACCGTAGCTTTTTTGCTTGTGGTATAACCAATCATCATCTGTGATCTATACCTGTTTATCGCCGCTCCGTATAGGAGGGCACTAAATCATTTTTATGTCTTCGGTTAATACGAAAACGCTTTAACTTCAGTATCCATATTTTATAAGAATCATACAATATCACTACCAGTAAAAATGCACTGATGATAAAGAACATTTTAAACTGAAGTGTTTTATAAAAAGAGCAAACAAAACACCACCCACTACATATGATATAAAAATGGAGAATATCAGGGCGGCTTTATCTCTTAACTCCCTTTTATTCCTGAATTTTTTACTGGTGAACATGGATGCCAGCACCCCAGATCGGTAGTAGCTCCCGTAAGGTGGGTTGTTTTTACCGCAAAGTTGGAAATACTCGCCGTAAGTCCGTTCTGTAAACCCATGGCAAATAACAATAGTGACAGCATCAGCTCCGACTCCTGTAATGAACCCTTGTATCCATACGTTCCATAAACACCTACCGCTAAAATACAGGCCAATTCCAGCAACAGGGAAGCGCATGCGCCAGGTACTTATTTTTTTCAGACAGGTTAATTACCAGGAAATTAGATACAAAGCTGCCAAAGAAGAAAAGGAATATCCATGACCCCACCAATGCGATCTGGTAAATATTACCGTTCACCAGCTCAGAAGCTAAAATGGCAAAATAACCTGTAACATTGGAGGAGAATGACAGGAATAATAATAGTGAAGCCACATTAACCATGCCTGCCACTAAAGCAGTAAGTATGCCCAGCCTTACGTTATCCCCTAATGTTCTGCTATTACTATATTTACGTAACATAAGTTTTTCTTTAGATTTTTATACAACTAACTTTTGCGATACCACGAATCTTTGCATCCGTATCGAAGTTTAATTCCAGATTACCCTTGGTAAGCGTGGCTATATTATATCGCTCCACCCGGTTATTGTCATAGGTGATCATCAAAATATTGCCGCGGCCTTTGATTTTCCAGTTTGCCTGCTTTTTTACATTATTGCTGCTTAAAATAAGGCTTCCATCCGGGTTAAACACCCAGCGTTCCGCGTTAATAATACCCAGATCTGTAGCGGACATTTCCTTTACTTCACGAGGAGCAGACGTGGCAGCCCTCCCTATATGCGCACTATGGTATACCCGCTCATACTCCCAATGAACTTCTTTCCAGGTTCCGAGAATAACAGTTTCGGGATCATGATATGCCTTAACTGTAAATGACAAACAGGCCAACACTGCAAAAACAACGGTAATTATAATAAACGTTTTTTTCATTTTCCTCCCCTCCTTTTATTAAAAAGCAAACACACTTTATAGTGATTCCACGGGAACAAAACTATTGCGGCGGTATTAGAACGATATAAAACTCAAATTAGAATTCAATTAGAAAAACAGAGCCTGGTATTAGAACCGTATTAAAAATTTCATACATAATCATATGATTGTCATTTTCTTCTTAAAGAAATCTTAACAATGCAACCTTTAAGCTACAGGAGATGCATACTCCCGGCAGCAGAGCAAAAACAGTCTGGACCGTTCCAAACCTTATTTTCCCTTAATTTGTTATTTAATTACAATTTTATTTCCGTGCCATTTAAATTACATACACCTTTTCAGCCGGCTGGCGACCAGCCATCTGCCATTGCGCAACTTACCCAGGGAGTACTGGATGGGGAGAAGTACCAAACCCTGCTGGGCGTAACCGGAAGCGGGAAAACCTATACAATGGCTAATGTGATACAAAATACGCAGCGCCCCACATTAATCATCACCCACAATAAAACACTTGTGGCGCAGCTGTATGGTGAATTCCGCCAGTTTTTCCCGAAAACGCGGTTGAATACTTTGTATCTTACTACGACTACTACCAGCCCGAAGCTTATTTACCCGTAAGCGATACCTATATAGAAAAGGACCTGGCAATCAATGAAGAACTGGATAAGCTCCGTTTGCGTACAATTACAAGCCTGCTGAGCGGCCGGCGGGATATTATAGTGGTTGCCTCAGTAAGTTGTATTTACGGAGCTGGTAATCCATCCGACTACGAGAACAGCATCATCCGCATTCAACGGGGCAGACCATATCGAGGCAGGCATTCCTGCACGCACTGGTGAATTCCTGTATACGCGTACCACCATTGAGTTCAACCGCGGCACATTCAGGGTGAAAGGCGATACAGTGGATATTAATCTTCCTTATGTTGATCACGGTTATAGAGTCACATTTTTCGGAGACGAGATCGAGGAAATCGAAACAATAGAAGTCGCCACCAATAAACGCATAGCAACTATAGATAATGCCGCTATATTCCCTGCCAACCTTTATGTAGCGCCCAAGGATATGATCCAGCAGGTAATCTACGAGATCCAGGATGAGATGACGGCACAGGTAGAATATTTTACCAGTGTAGGCAAGCTGATAGAGGCGCAACGTATCAAAGAGCGGGTGGAATATGATATTGAAATGATCAAAGAATTGGGCTATTGTAATGGCATTGAGAATTACTCCCGCTTTTTTGACCGTAGGCAACCGGGCACACGTCCCTTCTGCCTGTTAGACTACTTCCCGAAAGATTACCTGATGATCGTAGATGAAAGCCACCAGACCATGCCACAGATCAGCGGTATGTATGGCGGTGACCGCAGCCGGAAACTGATACTGGTTGATTACGGATTCCGGATTCCTTCTGCATTGGATAACCGCCCACTGAATTTCCACGAATTTGAAAGCCTGCAAAACCAGGTAATTTATGTATCTGCAACGCCTGATACTTATGAGCTGGAAAAAACCGGTGGTGTGATTGCAGAGCAGGTGGTTCGGCCTACAGGCCTGCTCGACCCACCCATTGAGGTTCGCCCGAGCATTAACCAGATCGACGACTTGCTGGATGAAATTGACAAGCGCGTTACAAAAGGAGACCGGGTGCTGGTAACTACCTTAACCAAGCGAATGGCAGAGGAGATGGACAAATATTTACATCGGATCAATATCAAATCAAAATACATCCACAGCGAGGTAGATACCTTAGAGCGCGTTGAAATACTGCGCCAGCTGAGGTTGGGAGAGATTGATGTATTGGTGGGCGTCAACCTTTTAGAGAGGGGCTGGATTTACCCGAAGTGAGTTTGGTGGCTATTTTGGATGCCGATAAAGAAGGTTTTTTACGTAATGAGAAATCATTAACGCAAACAGCGGGACGTGCAGCGCGAAACGTAGATGGGTTAGTAATTTTTTATGCGGACACCATGACGGGCAGTATGCAACGTACTATCGATGAAACCAATCGCCGCCGGGAGAAGCAGATTGCCTACAATATTGAGCATAACATCACACCGCGTACAGTGGTTAAGTCGAAGGAAGATGTATTCAAACAAACCAGCGTTTTAGACATTAAAGGGTTTGACGAGAAAGAGCCTTTGGCCATTGGTTTTGATGAAGACCTGGTAACGGTGGCTGCTGCGGAAGAGGAAGTAGTGTATAAAACCATTCCACAAATGGAAAAAGCCATTGCCAAAACCAAAAAGATATGGAAAAAGCGGCGCGCGACCTTGATTTTATGGAAGCTGCCAAATTACGAGACGAGATGTTCAGGTTACAAAAAGAGTTAGAGGCAATGAAGTAATACTGAAATACCTGCCCGAATGCGCAGCAGGCGGGTTCAGGTTACAGAAGAAGCTGGAAGGAATGAAGTAGTGGAGTAAATTCTTTTGAACTACGCACACCTTAGCCTGTTAAAATGCTGAACGCTCATCATAATTAAAAGTCCACATGTCAACCTTTCTGTCAGCCGAATGGCGCAAACTGGCCATGGCAAATTATGCGATTGACCCGAACATCTTAAAGCCATTTGTTCCTTATAAAACGGAGCTGGATACCTGGAATCAAACCTGTTATGTAAGCCTGGTGGGTTTTATGTTTCTGCAAACCCAATTGCTGGGCATGAAAATACCTGGCCATGTAAATTTTGAAGAGGTGAACCTGCGTTTTTATGTACGATATAAAGACGGTAATAGCTGGAAACGCGGCGTTGTATTCATTAAGGAGATTGTTCCTAAAACTATGATCGCCTGGGTGGCCAATAATGTATATGGCGAAAACTACGAAGCGTTACCCATGCGCCATGACTGGCAAACCGGTACTGACAATCAGATAATCAGCTATGGATGGAAAAAGCGGCAATGGCATGAGATGACTATTCATGCGAGCGCCAATCCTGAAGATATCACAGCCGGCAGCGAAGCCGAATTTATAACCGAGCACTACTGGGGCTATACGCAAAGAGGATCGTTAAAAACGGGTGAATATGAAGTGCAGCATCCGCGCTGGCAAACCTACGAGGTGACTGACTACAGGATTAATGTTGATTTTGAATTGTCGTATGGACCTGTATTTGGATTCCTGAATGATAAACGACCGCAATCGGTTCTGCTGGCTGAAGGCTCAGTAATAAAAGTATTAAAAGGAGTACCATCAAATAAGTTGAGGATAAGGAGTGCTGATTGTTGCTGACGCTCTTTAAGTTTTTTTAGCTTTTTCCAGGCGATAAATAATTCTTCATTGCTTTTTAATGCCTGATATAACCGCTCTCCCGGTTGCTTTTGTAGCCATATTTTTGCTGTATTCTCTTTATATGTTCAGGGTATCCTGCATCAGATTAAATTAAATGTCTGGAGATTCAAATAACGTATACACTCATAGCAACACTTCCTGATAGCATATAAGGAATGTTATTTTCAGTAAGTGTATCGATTATTTTATGGAAAAATGATATCAATTCTGTATTAATTTAACTTCCGCTGCTGCTGAATGCTCAAAAATACAAAGTAAAACTTTATCACTTATCTTTGTAGTACTCATGGGGTGCCTTAATATTACGGGCTGAGATCATACCCAATAACCTGATCCGGGTAATGCCGGCGTAGGGAACAGATGGTACCGTTTCTATTATACTTCCGTGGGTTTTAATATGTATTGTTATGAACGGGAGTGAATGGTTTCATCTTTTTTACAACAGCTCAAAGCCGTACCGGTGCTGGAATGGCTGGGGTAAGTTTTGGTGTAGCTGAAGTACTATTGGCAAGGGCTAATAAGATATGGCTATACCCCTGTGGCATTGTCTCTGTTATTATCTCTACCTATATCTTTTTTCATTCGGGCCTATATGCGGAAAGCGCCCTCAACATGTATTACCTTATCATGAGCATTTATGGCTGGTGGTGGTGGCAAAGAAGGAAAGGCCATGAAGCGCCTCCGGTTACCCGCGCTACAAAAGTCGAGTGGTTTAAAACAATGGGCATTGTTATAGGCGCCTTTGCGATCTTATATACCGTATTAACAAGATTTACCGATTCAACAGTACCTGTATTTGATTCCTGGGTGAGCGCTACAGCATGGGCAGGTATGTGGCTGCTGGCCAAAAGAAAAATTGAGAACTGGATCCTGCTAAACATCAGTAATGCATTTGCCATTCCGCTGCTATTTTATAAAGGGTTGCCCCTCTATGCCCTTTTAACCCTTTTCCTTTTCATTATTGCGGTATTAGGTTATATCGACTGGAATAAAACGATTAAAAAGAATGAGCAAAAAACAGCTTTTAGCTTTGAATAAAGAACGGATAAATCACCTGAGGAAATTATGCAAAGACGCTGAAAAGAAAGGGTCATTACCTAATGCTCTTTTAAAGATCGCCTACGAAGAAAAGTGGTTTAAGCTTTTTCTACCCAAGGTTTATGGCGGGCTGGAGCTCGATCTGCCCGAGGCCTTAAGGTATGAAGAGCAGCTGGCGTATATTGATGGCAGTCTTGGGTGGACGATAACTCTGTGCGCAGGTGCGAATCTTTTGCGGGCTACATACACAGCAATAAAGCGGCTTCTATTTTCTCCTCTCCCAAAGTATGCTTTGGAGGCAGTGGCGCCGTAGGCGGTGTCGCTGCCAAAGTAAAAGACGGATACGTGAACGGCTTCTGGCGTTATGCCACCGGCGCCCCTCATCTCACTCACTTTACTGCAAACTGTACTATTGAAGAAGACGGCCGGCCATTATTAAACGAAGACAACCGCCCCGTGGTAAGATCATTTTCTTTAATAAAAAGATGTCACCATCCATGAAGATTGGGACACTATGGGCCTTGTCGCTACTGCCGGGCACAGCTTCAGTGTAAAAAACCTCAAAGTACCTTTCGAACAAAGCTTTGTTATTGACCCCGCTTATGCAAGTT
This sequence comes from Paraniabella defluvii, assembly GCA_019316985.1. GTDB lineage: Bacteria > Bacteroidota > Bacteroidia > Chitinophagales > Chitinophagaceae > Niabella > Niabella defluvii. The sequence continues at coordinate 2,431,582 of CP079215.1, read as the reverse complement.
TAAAGAACAGCATTTACCAATACCCTTTTATGCCGCTGGCTGAATCAACCATTGCTGTTAATACATTGGGTATGACCAGGCGCTTTATAGAACTAGCGCTCGAAATCGTTACAAAAAGACAATCAAAAATAGGTGACGCAGCTTATACTATTGCGACAGAGCGTATTCATACAGCACAACAAAAAATAAACCAGCTGGCCGAACTGCTTTACCAATGGGTTCATACATCGTGATGAGCTTATTTCCAAAGGGCAGCCTTCCAAAAAAAAGTACCACCAGGATCGCAGATAAAAGCCGGGAGCTGGTGAATCAGTGCCGAACTGCAGTAACAGCTATTTATCCGTATTGCGGGCTTGCTGCCACTCACCCTTCGTCAGATATCAACCGGGTATTCAGGGATATTTTTACAGGCAGCCAGCACGGGTTACTCACTTTTAAACTTTAAAAGCTTTTGGCCAGCTTTTTAATATCGCCTGCAATACGGCTGATAAACAGGAACTGGTCTACCACAGGTTTAAATTCCACCAGCACCTTGCGGGTCTCTGTTTCTACAAGTCCCTGCTGTAATTCGAGCCTTCTTTTAGAGACCAGCTCATCCAATTCCTCTTTCAACTCTATAGGCGCGTGATGTTGTGCTTCGGTAACTTCTTTGTGCTCTATCAGCGATAATGCTTCGTTAAGCTCCGCCGTAATATCATCTTTAATAGCATGGAAATCTTCGTCACCATACTTATTTTTAAAGCCCCTCGCAAACCCGGCCAGCGATACAATATGTGAGTTCAAGGTGTAGATCAGCACCACCATCTGGTGGATCTTTTTCAGATCACCCTGCTTGCTTTTGGGTTCGTTCATCATACGGGTAAAACCGCCGGACAAATTGGCCTGCTCAATAAACGCTTCCTTCCTGCTCAGCTTATACTCCAGGTCGTTCAATGCCCCGGTAGCAAAAGTGGCAGCAACCGTTTCAAAATATTTTTTCGACGTTTTTAATGCGCTGGTGATGTAAGTATTCAGCTGCGTTTTTTCCCAGGAAGGCACCAAAACATAAGCAGCGATAAAAGCAATGATCGATCCTACCGTAGTATCAATTAACCTGCTTTTGAATATCTCGTAAAAGTTATGACTATTGAGCAGGTAAAAAATCATAATGAAAGCCGTCATGAAAATAACGCTCACCAAATATTTGGTACGCATAAAGCTATAAGTGATGATCATCAAAAGATCATGGCAGCAAACTTGCCGTTCTGCGTGGGGATAAGATACAATAATGCCAATCCTCCCACCGCCCCCACAAAAGTACCGATCAGCCTTTGGTAATTCCTTTGGCGGGTAACGCTATAAGTAGGTTTTAAAATAACGATGATCGTGAGCAATACCCAGTAGCTGTACTGCAGCTCCAGCAAATTGGCTACCCCATACCCCAGTATACAGGCCAGTGTTACACGGATGGCATGCCTGAAACTATTGGATTTCAGCGAAAAGTTTTCTTTGAGTATTTCAATATCCAGGTCGGTTTTGGTTACAAAATGCTCATAGTTGCCCGACAGCTTATACTCCTTTATCTTCTTCCGGTCATAGCGGGTATAATGGTGTAAGGTATAAATACGCAATGTAATTTCTTCAACGGATTGAAGCAATTTACGCATATTCACCAATGAGTCGAATGTTTCGGGGTTCCGGTACTTGTTGGCAAATTCTTCATACCTGGTTTGTAATAGCTTCAGCTCATTATTCAATTTCCGGGTAGCCCGCGGCGGGCGTCCGCTTTGTACTGCCAACCCTATCTGGTGCAGTTCGTCTACTATTACGTAGATCATTCGCTGAAAGTCGCTTAAAATACCACTATCATCAAAGCGTTTATGCATTGCTTCGTAATTGTAAAAGGTAGCAGACGCTTTTTCAAACAAGTCTATAGACTCTGTAAAAATGATGAGCAGCGTACGGCCTGTTACCGTGGATTCCTTTACAATATTGCGGCTTTTGAAAAGCATTTCGCGCAGCAGGGTTTGTTTATCCTGTATCTGCTGCTGCTCTTCCATCAGCATTTTATAGATCTTATCGTAGTCAGCGTTCTTATCATAAAAAAGCGCCCGGGTGCCAAAATAATCGCCAATGGCAATAATATTATCACCCAATGCCTGCTGGATGATCTTGTAAGGTCTTACACCAAATAAAGCCAGGCTGAGCATGGTATACCAAAGACCTCCTGCTACCAGGAAGAGCCCGTATCAACACATCTACTCCTTCCGCACGCATATCTAGGGTTAAGATCATGATCAGGATCCCCGCAAAGCCAATGGAGTTAACGCGTGCGCCGTAAGCGCCAATAAAACTCAGGGAAAAGCAAAATATAGTGAGCCCTATCCCCAATAAAAGAGGATGATGATTGATATAACCGGTTATGACAGATGATAAAAAAATAAGCGCTACGGTTGCCAGCATACCATTGCGTCGCTGGTGTATGGGCCCAGGTATATCCGAAGCACTAACGGCCATGGCGCCTAAAGAAAGTATCAAACCTATTTCAAGCTTTCCAAAATAGCTGAACACGATCGCCGGCAACGTAATACCAATGGTAATACGAATGGCTTCATTAAAATAGTAGCTGCTTACAAATTGTTTATATTCCTTTATATAATCCACAACACAAAATTACCGGGTAGTTTAAAAAGGCTGGCGCATTCTCATTTGTTTTTAACCGCGCCCCGATACCAGGCTCTTCCGGCACCTCGAATCACCCCGTTTGCTTTATATATCATACCGCCTTCAACGGGGTCCTCGCTAAACATCAGTGCTGTATCAAAATCAAAATAAATGATCTGGTCGCTCGATAAAGCCAGGTGTGCAAAAGCAGTCATAGCGATTCTTGACTCCAGGAAGGCCCCGATCTGGATCTTAATATGATGAGCTTCGGCCAGCCTGATCATCTTTAATGCTTTAAAAATGCCCCGCTTTTGCCCAGTTTAATATTGATCAGGTCACATGCCTTTAAGTCGATCAGCCTTTGCACATCATTATGATCACAACAGGTTTCATCGCTCATAATGCGAACAGGACTTTGCCTGCGTATTTCAGGCAACTGCATAAAAGCCCAGCGGGGTAGCGGCTCTTCACAGTGCTGAATATTAAAAGGCTCCAGTGCTTTTAATGTAGTAATGGCTTCCTCGAATCCCCATCCCTGGTTGGCGTCTACCCTTAAAGGTATTTCGTATCCCACTGCTTCCCGTATAGCCCGATCCGCTCTACATCATCGGCGCCCCCTTGCCTATTTTCACTTTGATAACCGGGAAACCGGCTTCCTTAATTTTTAACGCATCAGCAGCCATCTTTGTTGCATCGCCCACGCTTACCGTATAATCTGTTTCAATTACTTTGCTTTTTGATCCACCCAGGTATTGATATAAAGGCTGCCCTGCCAGCTGTGCGGCAATATCATACAAAGCCATATCAAATGCGCTCTTGATACTGTTGTTACCGTAGATAACGCTATCCAGTTCATTCACCCGATCCTCAATTTGCAAGGCATTCTTCCCCATCCATATCTTCTCAAAATATTTTGCTACAACAAGTGCAGTATCCGCGCTCTCCCCGTTAATACTCATAAACGGGCTACATTCTCCCAACCTGCAATACCTGCTTCGGTATGAACCACCACTACTACATTATCGGCGCTGTAAATGGGACCTAGTGAAATGATAAAAGGCTCTTTTAAAGGAACAGATAGTTTGTGCAGTTCTATTTTTGTGATCAATGCTTTATCCATACGCTAAACTTACATGAAATTTTTTATTCGGAATGACGGATCATATAAAACCTGCCCATCGTAAGCTGTATAAAGCTGACAACATCCAGCCCGTATATGTTCAGCTGTTCAGCCTTTAGAGTTTCAACGCAAAGAAAAGAAGGCGCAAAGGATACGCAGAGGCATCCAATTCTGATGAAACCTGGTGTATATTACACTTAACCGCTCTGCATTATCCCTGCTTCTCCTGCCTCTGCAGTTAAGCTTCCTGATAAGCGCATAAAAAAACAGGCCGAAGCCTGTTCTTTTTCCAAAAGAGTACGAAAAATTAAACTATTTAACGAGTTTCAGTTCTTTAATGATATTAGAAGCGCCTCCTAATTTATCAATACACCATAATACATAGCGTATATCTACATTAATGGTACGGTTCAGGTCTTTATCGAAAGCCAGCTTATGGCTTAACGCCTCATAGTTACCATCAAAGGCCAGGCCGATCAGCTCTCCATTGGCATTGATCACCGGCGAACCCGAGTTTCCACCGGTAATATCATTGGAAGAGATAAAGCCAATCACCAGGTCTTTACGAACAGGATCTGCATATTGTCCAAAGTCTTTCTTCTTAATCAATTCAATCTGTTTGGCAGGAAGATCAAATTCATAATCGCCCGCCACATATTTTTCCAGCAACCCTTTTGAAGTGGTTACATAATCGTAAGAAACAGCATCTTTAGGCTGATAAGGTTTTACCTGCCCGTAGCTTACACGCATTGTAAATGTTGCATCCGGGTACATCATTTTGGCTTTAGCAGCATCCATTTCCAGCACGCCCTTCAGGTATATCCTTCCGTAGTCATTATTTTTTACAGTGAACTGCTGGTAAGCCGGGTCAAATTTCGAACGGTAATTATCAATAAATGCTGCAGCGTGTTGAACTGCAGGATCGCTGTTGATCTGCTCTGCATTACCTGCATTGACCAATTCGGCCCATTTTGCATCATCAAATATGGCTGTATTTTTAAATACATCTGCCGCATATTTTTTATAAGTAGCCATGTCGTCCAGCGAACCATACTTTTGCTGTAAAGCTTCAAAAAAGCCATTAGGCTGCTGATCTTTCTCTACATTATCGTAAAACATTTTAGTGGAGGCTGCCAGTATATTTTCATCGGAAGGCCTGTCTTCGGCTTCCAGGAAAGCAGCCCTGCGGGTATTGAGTTGTTTTTTAGCTTCTTCTGTACCTGCATTTTTGGCGGTAGCAGCCATTCTTGCACTTGCTGCAAATGCCACTAACGGCGATCCCAAAATACCTTCGTTCAGGTATACTCTTTCTTCGGCATAAGGTTTCCAATCCTCATAGGCTTTTGCCCAGTCTGCAAAAAAGATTCTGGTACTCCGGCTTGCCTTTTGCCCAGGCATTAAATTTATCTTCTGCAGCTCTTTTCTGGCCATAAATATCATACTTCAACAATTGCTTGGTCTCGCCGTCAAAAAATTTCCAGTAATTAGCGATACCGGCATAGCTGGATGCCAGCTTCAGCTTCGTAGCGGGATCCTTCTTCATTTCTTCAAACATGTATTTCAAACGCATATCGCGCAGCTTAACCAGGGTTGGATTGTTGACGTCTGTAGCCAGCTTAATACCGTAAGAAGACTCGTAGCGGTTGGTACCGCCGGGATAGCCCCAGATCATAGCAAAGTCATTTTCTTTTACCCCTTTTAATGAAACCGGTAAAAACCATTTGGGCTTTAACGGTACATTCGCCGCATCATAAGTAGCAGGCTTATTGTCTTTATTCGCGTATACACGGAAAATGGAGTAATCTCCTGTATGCCTGGGCCACTCCCAGTTATCGGTATCGCCACCAAATTTACCAACGCTTTCGGGAGGTGTGCCCACCAGACGGATGTCTTTATATATCTCGTAAACAAATGCCAGGTACTGGTTGCCCTTAAACATAGGGCTAACACGACATTCAATGCTGTTATCAGCGTCGCTCAACCTTTTATTGATGGCTGCTATAACCTCCTGTTGTTTAGCGGCCCGCTCCATACCCGATAGTTTGCCGAGTGCTGTTGTTACTTCTTTGGTCACATCTTCGATACGCAATAAGAACTGAACCGTAAGCGCTGTTTTTATTTCTTCGGCTTTGTTTTTGGCATAGAAGCCATCGCGCAGGTAATTGTGATCCACAGTGCTGGCAGCAGCAATAGAGCCATAGCCACAATGGTGGTTGGTAAAGATCAAACCTTCTGCACTTACAATCTCCCCGTACATCCACCGCCGAAAATAATGATCGCGTCTTTCAGCGAATTTTTATTTACGCTGTACAATTGCTCTTTTGTCAGCTTCAGGCCTTTTTCACCATATCATTATACACCTGCTGCCCTAACAAGTGAGGCAGCCACATGCCTTCATCGGCAAAGGATTTAAAAACCGTTGCTACCAGCAACAGCATCACCACCAGAGATCTTTTGAACATTATCATATAATTTGAATTGAAAGAAAACGCGTGTACGCTTCAAAATAGCGCACCAAACTTACAAAGAAAACGAAATGATTGGCTTTACACCAACCGCTCATCAAATATTAATGCTTGAATACAATTTCACGATCCGGGCTTTTTACTGCATTTATTTCAGCCAAAATGGTTTATTTTTATAGAGCTACCAATCTTCAACCCAATGACTAAGAAAATATTTAATTTTTTGACGGCCGCGTCATTAGTAAGCCTCGTGCTTTATTCGTGCAGCAAGAAAGACGTTATTGACAATTCCCCATTACCATGCACCGCCAATACAGCCCCGGCCAACGGCAGCAATGTAAGCACGCCTGCTGTAACCCTTAGCTGGACAGCAGTCACCGGCGCCACTTCTTATGATATTTATATAGGAACTTCACCTTCAGCTATCAACCTGGTCGCTGCGGGCATTACAGGCACTTCTTACAATTATACCTTGCCCTCGGCTGCTAATGCCACTTACCATTGGTACGTGGTGCCCAAAGCCAATAATAAAGAGGCTACCGGGTGCGCTTCGTCGGTCACCTCTTTTACCTACGGTACCGCCCCGGCAACGACTACCAACATTAGTCCGGCTGATGGGGCAACCGCAGCAACAAGCAGCATAACCCTGCAATGGAAGCATGCCAATGGCGCTACCGCCTACGATCTCTTTTTAGGAACCAGTGCAGCTACAGCAACCGTCATTGCCAGCAATCTTACCGACAGCTTTTATGTATATAGTCTTCCGGCAGGTGCTTTATCCAACACCTATTATTGGTATGTGCAACCCAAAAACAGCCTCGGCGCTGCACAAAACCCCGCTACAACCGCCACTTCGTTTAAATATCATTTGATAACACCACCCCGGCAATGGGCTTTATGGTGATACAGTACTTTCCGAGTTATAGAACCGTTGCAGAATACCCCGACCGGATGTTCAAAATGTGCAATGTGGTGAACTATGCGTTTTCGGAAGTCACCTCCGGCTCCACTATCACCGCACCTTCCGCTATTAAATTTGATTCAGTAAGAAGCAAGGCCAAAGCCAACGGTGCAAAAATCTTTTTATCCGTTAATGCTACAGCTGCCAATTTTATGCTGCTCCGGGATGCAACGCGTCGCAATACCCTGGTAAAAGACATTATGGGGAAAGCCCGCAGCCTGAACCTGGACGGCATAGACATGGACTATGAATACCCCGGACAACTGATGGAACCGACACTGTTTTTGCCTTGCTCATGAAAGAACTATCAGACTCGCTGCATACCGATGGCAAATACTACCTGTCTGCCGCCATTACCCCGGAAGGTATGCCGGTTCGGTAAGAGATGGATTGAAAAACGAGGTATTTGCTTACGCAGACTTTTTTAATGTAATGGTATACGATGACTTCAGTACTACGGTACCCTATAAACACCACAGCAATATGGACCTGGTCAATTATTGTACTAATTACTGGATCAATACCAGGGGCATGCCTAAAGAAAAATTCGTATTGGGCATTCCTGCTTATGGCCGCAATTCAGGCGCTGCACAGGTATCAACCTCATTCAAAACAATCCTTGCTACTGGTACGCAGCTCGGGCCATCTCCCGTTCATTTGTCAGATTCGGCCACCATTACCCGTACCGATGGCTCCACTTTTACTACCTATTATACCGGACATGAAAGTGCGAAGCTAAAAGCTTTATCAGCCCAAAACAACGGCGGAGGGTTCATGTTCTGGGAAATGGGGCACGATGCCAACAACGACAACGCCCTGCTGAAAGTAGCCTGCGACGCTATTGGAAAAACTTATTAACCGGGTAATGCTTTTGTGCAAAACATTGTAATATATTCGCAAGCAAATATTGGTACTGCATGAGCCTACCCGCAAAGCATTTGGAGGTAAAAACCTCCACAATCCCACAATCCGGTAAAGGATTATTTACAGCCGTTGACGTTCCTAAAGGAGCCGTAATAACAGAATATATTGGCCGCCGCGCCACCTGGGCTGAAGTGGAAGATGATGCAGACAACCCATACATTTACTTTATTGACGAGCAAAATGTGATTGATGCATCGAAGGATTTAAAATCCCTGGGACGTTATGCCAACGACGCAGCCGGCCTTACCCGTGTACCCGGCCTGAAGAACAATGCCGAGTATTATGAAGAAGGCAACCGCGTTTATATAAAAGCGAAAACGGCAATACCTGCAGGAAGCGAAATATTTGTTTCCTACGGCAAGGATTACTGGAAACAGGTAAGGGAAAATATTAAACTGGACACAGCGGCAAAGAAAAAGCCCGGTAACCCCTAATCCTCCCGGACTCTTCCGCTTACATTTCCAAACGTTTGAGTAATTCCCTTTCAAACGGAAACAAGGCTTTTTCCCTCACTTTAAACGTTAGGCGTATCTTTGCCGTCTATCAATTATCAGAACGTGGAGAAAAGCAATTTTGTAGACCAGATACGTGTTTATTGCCGCAGCGGGCATGGTGGAGCGGGTATCAAGCATTTTTTAAGAGATAAGTTTACCGCCAAAGGAGGCCCCGACGGAGGCGATGGCGGCCGTGGCGCCCATATTATTTTAAGAGGCAATCGCAACCTGTGGACATTGCTGCATTTACGTTACCATAAAAATGTGTTGGCAGAAGATGGGGAGAGCGGCGGACATAATAAATGTACCGGGCGTAGTGGTAAAGACATTATACTGGAAGTACCGCTGGGTACCGTTGCCATAGATGAAGAAACCGGTGAAAAAGAAGCCGAAATACTGGAAGACGGCCAGGAAGTGGTATGGCTGCCGGGAGGAAAAGGAGGCTTGGGCAATCATAATTTTGCTACGCCCACCAATCAGGCTCCCGAACATGCGCAGCCGGGAATGCCGGGCGTAGAAGGCTGGAAAGTACTGGAACTTAAGGTACTGGCAGACGTAGGACTGGTAGGCTTTCCGAATGCGGGCAAGTCAACACTCTTGTCGGTGATTACTGCAGCAAAGCCTAAGATCGCTGATTATGCCTTTACTACGATCACACCCAACCTGGGTATTGTTGAATACCGTGATGGCCGGAGCTTTTGTATTGCCGATTTACCGGGTATAATTGAAGGGGCTGCCGAAGGCCGGGGACTGGGACACCGGTTCCTGCGTCATATAGAACGCAATCCCGTATTATTATTCCTGATCCCGGCCGACAGCAATGATCATCGCAAAGAATTTGAGATCCTGCTGAATGAGCTGGAACAATATAATGAAGAGCTGCTCCATAAGGAGATGCTGATCGCTATCAGCAAGAGTGACATGTTGGATGATGAGCTGAAACAGGCTATCAGCGCCGAAATGCCTGATAACATCCCGCACTTCTTTATTTCATCTGTCGCACAAAAGGGATTGGTAGAGCTAAAGGATGCTTTATGGAAGGCGCTGAATACCAAAGAGGAATAATAATTCATTTTTAGTAAGTAACGACAGTTATTGCATTATTGCTTTATTTTTATACGACTCCTTTAAATCGTATAAACATTATTGCTGATGAAAAAGTTTGTCGTGCTTGCCACCGCCGTGATCACTTTCGGCACCGTATGTTCCGGACAGGTTTCTGTCAGCCAGCTTCTGACGGAAAATGAAACCAGTCCTTTAGGCTTAACCACCGCCCAACCCCGCTTTAGCTGGCAGATCCAAAGCCCACAACGAAATACCCTACAAAGTGCCTATGAGATCAAAGTAAGCAGTGAGAGGAATATCGTATGGAGTTCCGGTAAGGTTACCACTGACTCTTCTGTTCATATAGCTTATAAAGGGAGACCTTTATTGACTAACGGGAAATATCAATGGCAGGTAAAAGTATGGGACCAGGCTGGCAAAAGCTCCGCCTGGAGCGCTCCGGCTTCCTTCCAGATGGGGTTAATGAGCCCGGCCGACTGGAAGGCCCGATGGATTGAATCTGGTATAACAGAAGCGCCCTCCAGACCTTCACAGCTTTTCCGCAAGAGTTTTTCCACTGCTAGGAAAATTAAATCAGCCACCGCTTATATTACATCGCATGGCATGTATGAAGCCTACCTGAACGGTAAACGCATGGGCGATGCCTGGCTGACTCCGGGATGGACCTCTTACAATAAGCGCTTACAATACCAGTCTTATGATGTGACCCATCTTTTACAACAAGGCGCTAACACCGTTGGCGCAATGCTGGGCAACGGCTGGTACCGGAGCGTACTGGGATGGCAGAACAATGGTAATATTTACGGAAAGACCCTGGGACTGCTGATGCAAATTAATATTGAATATACTGATGGTAGTAAGGAGGTAGTGGCTACCGACGGCAGCTGGAAATCGGAAACCGGCGCTATTACTTATTCGGAGATCTATAATGGTGAAACCATCGACGCCCGTAAAGAAAAATTAAACTGGAATACGAATAACTATGACGACAACAGCTGGACTGCCGTACAGGTAAAAGATTACCCACTTACCAATATCGTTACGACGGTAAACGAACCCGTAAAAAAGCAGGAGTCATTTAAAGCGCTTAAAATAATTACTACGCCGGCCGGTGAAAAAGTAATCGACTTCGGCCAGAACCTGGTGGGATGGGTAGAGATGAAAGTAACCGGACGGGCCGGCGATTCCATTGTATTATCTCATGCAGAAGTGCTGGATAAAAAAGGTAACTTCTATACCGAAAACCTGCGTGCCGCTAAAGCGCAGAATAAGTATATCTTAAAAGGTGGAAGTGCAGAAACCTTTCACCCCTATTTTACCTGGCAGGGATTCAGGTATGTGAAAGTGGAAGGTTACCCCGGCGAACTAAAACCGGAAAATTTTACTGCCTACGCCCTGTATTCTGATATGAAACCAACCGGCATTTTCAACACTTCTGACTCGCTGATCAACCAGCTGCAGCATAATATTCAATGGGGACAAAAAGGTAATTTCCTGGATGTGCCTACTGACTGTCCGCAACGCGACGAACGCCTGGGCTGGACAGGTGATGCCCAGGCATTTTCAAGAACAGCCTCCTTCAACATGAACGTCAACAATTTTTTTGCTAAATGGCTGCGCGATGTGGAAGCGGATCAGCTGGACGGACTGGTACCGCATGTGATCCCTAACGTTTTAGGTAAAGACGGCAATAGCGCGGGCTGGGCCGACGTAGCCACTATTGTACCCTGGGATATGTACGTTGCTTACGGCGATAAACGCATCCTGGCCACTCAATACAATAGCATGAAGGCTTTTGTGGAAAGTGTACGTCGAACTACGAAGGATGATCTCTGGAACACCACCTGGCATTTCGGCGACTGGTTGTTTTACCGCCCCTTTGATGATAATGATGGCAGCAGCGCCGTTACTGATAAGCACCTGATTGCGCAATGCTTTTATGCTCACTCCACACAGCTGCTCATTAATGCGGCTAAGGTGTTGGGAAATAATGCAGATGCAGCCAGTTATACAGACCTGTTACAAAGAATAAAAGCAGCCTTTAACAGGGAATATGTAACGGCAACCGGCAGGCTGGTTTCCGGTACACAAACTGCATATGTGCTGGCGCTACAGTTTGATATGTTGCCCGAAAACAGTCGCAAACAAGCAGCAGGGCGGCTGGCAGAGAACATCAAACGCTACCATAACCATCTTACCACTGGCTTTCTGGGCACCCCTTACCTGTGTCATGTATTAACAAGGTTTGGCTATAACGACCTGGCTTACACATTACTGATGCAAGACACTTATCCATCCTGGCTTTACCCGGTGAAAATGGGCGCTACTACAATATGGGAAAGATGGGACGGAATTAAAACTGATAGTTCTTTCCAAACTCCTACTATGAACTCTTTTAACCATTATGCTTATGGCGCTATCGGTGACTGGATGTACAGGAAGATGGTTGGCCTGGACACCTATGAAGATGGGGTGGGTTATAAACACATACAGGTAAAACCATATATTGGTGGCCCATTCACATATGCCAGCGCCTCTTTGCAAACTTATTATGGAACATTAAGTAATGCGTGGAAAAAGGACAGCGTTCAAATAAACATGCAGGTAAAAATCCCGGCAAACACTAAGGCCTCTATTTACATTCCCGGAACTGATGTTGATAAAATAACTGAGAATGGCGCACCCTTATCGTCGTCAAAAGCCATTAAAGTAAAAGGGCAGGAAGAAGGGTATACGGTAGTGGAAACAGGCTCCGGCCATTATAACTTTGTAATAAAGCTATAGTGTACTGTTAAATAAAAAAAAGGCGATATGCATTTTCATGCATATCGCCTTCTGCTATAATATAGCAAATTAAAAATTAACGGTCTCCAGGTCTTTGCCTGCGAGTATGCCATCTGTTGCCTTCAGATCAAATTTCAGGTCCTGCTTGGCTTTCATCTTAATAATGAATAATTCATTATCGCCGTTTAACAACGCTTTCTTGCCCACATTAACGAAAGTAGGGTATAACGCTTTGGCACCACCGGTATGCAACCGGTCATAAGTAAGGTTTTCCATTGCCCCGGTGCTGATGGTTTGCGTAGCCACGTATTCATATTTGTCTGCATCATAAGGCAATGCAAAACTCAATGCATTTACACTACCCAGTTGCAGTCCTTTTACCGTTATTTCTATATTATCGCCTTTTTTATAAGAAGTCTTGTTTGGTATAAGGATCAACTTACCGCTCAGCTTTCCAACTGAGTCACGCGATACGCCACCGTCAAGCTGGGTTGTCACATTAGAAATATCGAAAGCATCGATCAGGTTATTTTTATTGATATCGCCGTTACTGATATAGCCTTCAAAGTCGCCATCCCCTTTCCGCAAACCGGTATAGTTGGTATACGAGGTCAGGTCATTATGATCAATCCTGCCATCATTGTTAATATCCCCGGGAATATAACTCGCGCTGCCCGGCACTTTAAATACATAGATTTCCCTGCCCGATCCAAAATTGCCCACACCTTCAGTAACCTGCAGTTTAATATACCTTGCCGTTGGTTTTGAAGCAAAACAAACTCTTTAACCTCGTTACTTCGTTTCCATTGAACAGTACCTGCTTCCGTCCAGGATTTTCGATCCATACTGTAATAGATGGGCCCCTTCAGGATCACGCCGTTAAAACCACTGATCCGGGAAGGTATTGCAGCTTGTCCAGCTGATTAACGCTTTTCAGGTCCAGCACCAGGTCGAAGGGTATAGCATTCTCTCCATATTTAGTATGCCAGTTATTATCCTCATCAAAATCAAATAACTTATTTAGCCCCTCACTACCTTGTGATGCGGCGGTGCTATGACCCGAAATGCCCTTAATAGCAAATTGTAACGGATTCATCTTTGTTCTTCCCGACGCAGCTGTCCAGGCTGATTCCCCGGTTTTATTTACGGCTCTTACCTGGAAACTATAATCAGATTCGGGCTGTAACTCTTCGAGTAAAAAGAAGGTATCAATAATATGTGAATACAGCATATCGTTGAATTGCACTTCATAAAAATCAGCATTAAGCGATTTCTTCCAGGATGGTTGAAGACTGAATGCCCTGGCATTACTGTCAATTACAGTAAGGTTTGTAACAGGTGCAAGCTGACCTGTTGTTTTCTTAAACTTATTCTCGATATGGAAAGCAAATCCGCTTACAGCTACCTGCACTCTATTTTTGCTGATATCGGTAGCGGCCAGTTTTACCCACAACTGCGGGTTTCTTGTAATCTGTTGTTTCGACAAATCACTGCCGTTGGTGGCAAAACGATTGAACTCCGGGGTGGCATTATAGAAATACACATTAGACTGTGCATCGAAATCATCGGCAGATGTTACCTGTTTTAATTTAATCTTTTTCTTACCTATCCGGGCCGTTATTTTTTTGCCGGCTGAGAAACGTTGATCTTCAGCACGGTTGCTTTGTTGTTTGCAAAGCCGTCAAAATTTCCGTTAGCCGGGCTGATCGTTACCGAAGCCGCATCTTTTGTAGCGCTCATATGAATCTCAGTGGTAACGCCTTTGCCCGTTCGGTAGGCTTCGGTTACCCTCATCATCATCATCTGTAAATGCAGAACTGCCTGCCGGGTACAACTCATAAGTGCGTAAGTTTTTATTGATCTCATGCACATTATTATTGGCATTAGCAAGAGGGATAATAGCGCCGGGCTTCACCAGTACAGGTAATTTCCAGAGCGGAGCGTTAAAATAGTTGATCACCCGACCGCCTTCGTATTGCTCGCCGGTGAAATAATCTATCCAGGTTCCTTTAGGCAGGTATATGCCATGCCTGATATCATTGCCCTCCTTATCTGCTTTGGTATCTTTATATATTGGCGCTATAAGGAACGACGGACCATACATAAACTGGTAGCGGGTAGCAGCACTTAATGTGTAGGGAGTTGCTTCATCTAAAAACATGGCCCTGATCATCGGTAACCCGTTTACCGCCTCTCTGGCAATGGAATAGGTATAGGGTATCAGCTCCGACTTCCACTTCAGGTAATTCCGATTGATGGAAGTGGCTGGCTCACCCAATGCCTCGGGGTATTTGGGATTAGTGCCCCAACCATCCATATTCAGCTGCATGGGTGTAAAAGTTTTCCATTGAAAATCGCGAACATTCACCGGTATATTTTTGCCTCCGAATATGCCGTCCATATCAGAGCTGATATTGGGATTACCCGATAAACCGGATCCGATATAAGTGGGGATATGAAAACGGATATACTCCCATTGGCCGCCTGTTTGGTCGCCGCTCCAGATGCCTGCATAACGCTGTGTGCCGGCCCAGCCATCTAACGAAATAATAAAGGGGCGCGCATTCTTCCCGTATTGTGAGGTAATCTTAGCCACATCCGCCACACCATTCAAGCCAAAAGAATAACCGGCTCCCACCCAGGCCACATCTGTTTTTAAAACACGAACACCGGCATCTCTTACTTCTTTTACAATATCACGCTGCAATAGGGCACTGATACCCGGTTTGGGATGCAGGTCACTTTGCGTCCACAACCCTATCTCTACGCCGTTTTTACGGGCATAGTCCCCAAAATTTTTCAAGTTCAACACGTTGCTATCCAATGTACCCGTCTGGCCATAGCCCGCACCGTACCCGTCATTAGGCAGCACCCACCCCAGTGGCATGTCGTTACTTTTATAACGGTCAATCACTGCCCTTGCCGAGAACTGGTAGTTATTTGCCAGCTCTCCGTTTAGCGATTCCTTAATACCGCCATTGTCCTTCTGGCTTTCTTTATATTTCTTTCCATCTTCGAACAACACACCTGTAGTATCTTCCTTCCAGTAGTCGCGGTTATAGGCATTTAAATGTCCCTGGTAAAACGCAAATTTTGGTAACAGTACCGGGTGTCCGGTTAGCTGGTAAAAATCGTTGAGCAACGCAACGGCACCGTTATTTATCATAAAGAACAGATCGAGATAATCTGTTTCATGATATAATGTTACTATGCCTTTTTCTTTTAAACCAAAATCATATTTTCCCTTTTTAAAGGTATATGCCATTACCCCATACCCATTCGTGCTCCAGTAAAAGGATTGGGAGATGCAACACCACCATCCGTCCAGCTATTTTGATTTTCAATGGCAATGGCTTTGCCCTTGTGAGAAAAAAACGGCCGTTCTGTACACCACCGCCATAAAAATATTCATCAGCGGCTTCCCGGAGTTTTACCATGGTTTTGTTTGCTTCAAAGCTAACCGGCTCAACGGACTGCACTACTATTCTTCCATCGCCGGTTGCTATCGAAAACTGCGAAGAGGCTTTGTCAAACCGTACCGCAATGCTGCGGGTAGTTATTACAAACGATTGCTCCTGCTCCGTAACAGATAGTTTTGCCACCGGCTTACGTGGCTGGTTTACGAGTATCTGCGCTTCAGGCTTAGCCTCGGGTGCCCGTAACCGTTTAGCCGTGCTGTCGATAAAGAGCCTGAAAATATGATCGGCATAAAAATCTAAAAGTATATGCCGGCCATTATTGAGCTGCAGCTCCACTGTGGTTGGGTTAATCGTTGCAGCCGAAGTAATAACGGTATTATTAATAGTTTGTGCTGACGTAAAAGAGTTAAAACCTGCTGACAGGAAGCTTAAAAGTGATAGTGTACAAAAGACTTTACGGAACATAATATAACGAATCGAAATGATCGAAATGCAAATAGCAAAAGTAGTTAATGGTACAGGCGATTCATCAATCTGCACAATCGTATGCGCAAATGCAGATTAGCAATACCCCAACACCCGGTAAACAAAATTGTTATTATTTTAGTGCCTCAACTAAACAATAATCAACATGAAGACAAAACAGCTGCTTACAGCAACCATTGCAAGCCTATGCCTCTTTACCGCCCGGGCCCAAACCAGCAACAGCACCGGCAATGAAGCGTTTCAACAGGACTTTGCCCGGCTTAATACGGAAAGCAAGTATAAAAGCATTTTTACAAACAATGCAAAAATCTCTTTTGATTATAATGAGGAGAAATTCCGAAAGTTCAAAAAGCTGCGAACCGGTGGTATCATATTAACAAGTGTGGGAGCAGGACTTATCATTGGTGGTACGGCATTGATCATTGATGGCAATAACCAGAACGACGGTTATAACTTCACAGGCGACTATTATGATGGCGACCTTACGGATGGTGATGGCAAAATAGTTGCCGGTGCGGTGGGCATTGCTTTTGGCGCTTTATCAACGGCCGGAGGTATTACCATGTGGGTAATCGGCAACAAAAAAATGAAAAATACGGCGGCGGACAAATGTCCGTTCAACCTACTAAAAACGGTTTGGGACTGGCTTACAAGTTTTAATGCACAACAGCCCGTGACGCAAAATCACGGGCTGTTTTACCAATCAATGATGATCATAACTTAAAACACGTTTTAGTCTCCAACGCCCTTCATTGAGTATCCAAACATGGGTAAATGCCGCGGTTGCTGTATGTTTCCAGCTATTGGATTCCTTAATATAAAAAAGATGCACGCCTTCCTGTATAGCGCCGTATAATACATTTTTGCTGTACAGGGAAATACTTTCAGGCTGCTATCTACTAATTCACGCTTGGGTTTTACCTCACCGCTACATATATTTTTTTGAACTGATGCTATGAATGCAGCTTTCCCATAGGAGGGGCCGGCTTTATCATGATAAAACTCCAGGTCTTCGCTAATCAATGTATCATAAGGAGAAAGATTACACCGATTAAACCCAACTTCAAAAACCAGGCTATCCCTGGCTTTTAAAGTCCTGTAAAGCTCAGACGTCCGGCTTTCCTGTCCCTTTGCCAGTGTTGCCAGCATAACAACACTTAACAATAGCAATGCCCTGATTACCTTATTGTATTTCATTACTCAGCCAGCTTCTTTTTAACGCCTCAATCTCTTTTTGCTTTTGCTCTAACTCCCTCGCCATTTCTTCCTTGCTCTTATTTCGCGAAGGAGTCTGGTTGTATCGATACACTTCGGCGGTATCACTTCCCGGAGGAGGCGGAGGTGCCGGTGCAGCGGGTGGAACCAGTTTTGATGAGTCTGCAGCAGTACTGTCGCCATCCCAGCGATAATTATCATCGCCTGCCTTATTGTTGCTTTTCGCTACATCATCATTCTTATCATCATCATTTTTCAGGCTGCCATCGCTCTGCATTGTATAATCTGTGTTAGAGCGGTATCTCCTGATATTATGCGTAACATCTCTTGAACTTTTCAGCCTTCTTCTGCCATTGTTGAATTCCACGTTTAGGTTGTTCAGTTTGGCGAACACCGTACCATCAATATTTATTTTTTTACCTACAGGCACCTGTACCAGCACCAACACATTTTGAGCCCTGTATTTGCTGTTTTTATCTACCGCAAATCCAGCCGGCAGGTCTAGTACGCTGTCCGCAGAACTCACGGTGTATTTAATCTTTTTTGAACGGTTTAAAGCATCCTCATCCGATTGCCCCATGGCCTGCTTTATAATAGTTACATGATACAGGCTGTCTTCACTTTTCTGGAAATCTAGATTGATAGTGGACAATTTTAACGTATCTGCTGTAAGACTAAAGCCATCGAGCTCATTGCCGTTGTCGTTGAGCCAGCCGAAATTGCCTTCGTACACCAGTTCAGGCTGACTTACTTTAAAGATCATTTTACCGTTAGAAGGTTGCTGTATGACCGCTGTTTCTTCTACCGATTCGTATCTTCTAAAATCAGTTGACATACTGGCAAGGAAAAACATCAAACATATCCAGCCGATGGCCCATAAACCGCCAAAGGTCCAGTTTAAATAATTACCGGGCGTGCGAATACTGATCACTCTTCTGATCAGCCAGATCACCAGGCCTACAATGGGCGCGCCTATAAAAAGGATCAGGGTACCCCAGCCCAGCATTTGCTGCGTTTCGCTGGTCCACAAGAAATTGTTAACCGGCGCCCAGGCAAAACCGCTGAACAGGAAGGTCAGAAATACAGCCAGCAGGGAAACTGCGATGATTCCACCAATAATAATGAAGATCGCTTTAAAGATCATTGCGATTGCATACCCGATACCACGCCCGCTTTTCTGCGCCACATAAGTAAACTCCCGTCCAAACTGTTTTCCGCGGGTTTGCCCGAACGCTTCAGCACGTTTGCCAAAATTCTCTGCCGACTCCTGCACTTCTTTGCCCCAGTTCTTCATGCGCTCGCCAAAATCGCCCATTGTACTTTGTACATTTTGCTTGATGGTGTTTACATCAATATTCTGGCCGCGCATTTCCATTTTCTGGTAAGGCGTTAAAGCCTCTGGCAATACAATCCATAACACAATGTAGATAAAAATAAAAGTACCGGTAAGGCCGCTAAAAATCAGGTTGGGAAAGAAAGTAAAATCATTGTTCCAGCCAAATACATTTACACCTTTTAAAATACTGATGATCAACGGCAGCGCCAGTATTCCACGAACTGTATTGGTATTAATATTAAAGTAGGCCGAGATACCGCCTGCCACGCCGCCAAACCATTTATTATCGGGATCACGAAACATACGCTTTCCTTTGTAACTATCAATGCTGCGTGCTGGTAAAAAGATCCATAAAGCGATATAGATAAAAATACCGGTACCAAAACCACCAAACGATACAATAGCAAATAACACCCTTACTACGGTAGGATCAATGTTCAGCCAGTTGGCGATGCCGCTACAAACACCTCCCAATACTTTATTGTTAGAGTCGCGGTACAGGCGGCGTTTTTGATTAAGCGTAAAGTTGGGTGTGTATGCCGCACCTTGCGCAGCCGCATCAAAATCTTCGGGCCGGCCCATCGTTGCGATCATTTCATCCACATCGGCATCCGTAATATGGGGAGCCCCTTACGTATTTTATCATTCATCAACTCACCAAAACGGGCTTCTATATCCGCTACAATCTCATCCCTACCCTCTTCGTTTTTAAAGTACTCGCGGAGACTATTGGTATAAGCCTGTACTTTTTCGTAGGCCGCATCTTCTATTGCAATGCTTCTGCCGCCTAATGTTATGTTGATTATCTGTTTCATGTTATCTCGTTTGTTGGTAGTAGTAGTTTATATAGTTGATGTTTGTGTTAGTGTATTGACTGCGCCTGAAAGTTCGTCCCATGTTTGCTGCAACTCCCGGTAAAAACTTTGCCCTTTTTCCGTAAGGGAAAATATTTACGGGGAGGGCCGCCTGAGCTTTCTTCCCACCGGTAAGTTACCATTTCTGAGTTTTTTAACCGGGTTAAGAGAGGATATAAAGTTCCTTCTAAAATATGTAACCCCGCTCCCTTCATTTCCTCCGCGATATCACTGGGGTAAGCCTCTCCGCGTTTGATGATGGAAAGAATACAAAATTCCAGTATCCCTTTTCGCATCTGGCTCTGTGTATTTTCAATATTCATTGCTTGACTAATGTGATACAAAGATATTGGCAGTTAGCAGTAGTAGGCAATACAAAGTACTGTGCTTGGCATAAAAAACTCGGTAAACAACAGAATAGAACCGGTAAATAGCAGGATTTTTTATGTCCCCATCAGTAAACAGGTATCAACAAAATTGCCAAGCTCGCTTGTTCTTTTGTGCATCACCCATCCTATATAAACCGGTTATTGCAAATTAATGGTTCGCTCAATACCTGTCTGTTCCAGAAAATATGCATCATGCGATACAATGATCAAAGCGCCTTTATAATTATTAATTGCATGGGTAAGAATTTCTATATTTTGGATATCCAGGTTATTCGTCGGCTCATCCAGTACAATAAGATCGGGCGATTGATCTGAAATAGTCAGGCAACAAAGCAGCAGGCGCATTCTTTCACCACCACTCAGGGCGGCACAGGGTTTATCCCAATCATCCCTGCCAAACAAAAACCAGTTCAACCTTATTTTGATCTCATGCTCCTGCAAAGCCCCTGTATTAAATTGCTGGGCCTGCTCGTATACTTTCCTGCTGTTATCAATCAATGAATATTCCTGGTCGATATACACGGCATGCCGGATAGCGCTATATACTTCCTGCTCCGGCTTCAGATCGCCAAGAATGATTTTGATCAGTGTTGTTTTACCGGATCCGTTTGGTCCGCTTAAAGCCAGCCGCTCCCCGCTTAACAGGCTTAGATGCAGGGATTTTTTCCATACTTCTACCGAACCGTAATTAAAATTGAGTCCTTCCGCTTTAAACAGCAGCTTGCCTTTATGAAGATCAGAATCATCAAAGCCCAGCTTCATTTGATCCATATCCGGCATCGCTGACCGTAATTGTTGCAGCTCCTGCGATATGCCGCTTATCTTCTCAGCATGGGCCAACTTTAATTTGGAAGTACTGTGCTCCGCCTGGTTGCGCAGGGTATTCATCATAATACGGGCCACACCGGCCTTTTCCTGCTTGCCTTTGCCACGGGCATCCAGCTTTTGCTGCCGCTCTAAAGTCTCCCGTTCTTTTTCTTTGGCTTTCCTCAGTGCCTTTTCCTTACTCTGCAAATGGTCCTGCAACGCCTGGTCTGCTATATGTTTTTGCTCCTTGTAAAAATCATAATTACCGCCATAAACCGTAATGCCACCGGCACTTAGTTCAAGCATGGTATTGAGCAGGTTCAATAGCTTCCGGTCATGACTTACAATGATCAGCGTTTTGGAGGTCTGGCTGATAAAATCATATAATTGATTTCTGCCCGCAATATCCAGGTGGTTGCCCGGTTCATCCATAAGTATTAATTCAGGTTGATGGATATGAATACCCGCCAGGAATACTTTCATTTTCTGGCCGCCGCTCAAAGTATCCATACACTGGTTCATATGAAGCCCGCTAAGTCCCCACAGCCCTAATGCTTCAGCACAACGCTCTTCTATTGTCCAGTCGTCGTTCAGTATATCCATATTAGCTTCTGACACGTCACCGGCCAATATATGATGCAAAGCCTGCAAACGATCATGTACCCCGAGCGCCTGTGCAATGGTGAGATGATTGTATTGACCGAAAACCTGGGGTACATAATAAGGTGTTGCATCCAATTTGATTTCACCGGCAGCCGGTGTTAGTTGTCCTGCAATTATTTTAAGCAGGGTAGATTTGCCGGACCCGTTGTTGCCGATCAATGCCACTTTCTGGCCTTTTGGTATCGAAAAACCAAGATGGTCAAAAAGCTGTTCTTTATCAGGATGTAAATAGGAAATCTGGTAAAGTGTAAGCATACTTCTTTCTTTTAAAAATTAAAAATGGATCAGCGTTACTAACGCTAAAATCCTGTCTCAATCAAAAAAGAAATTGGTATTACATGCTACAGATAATAATTTGCAGACAGCGAAGGTACGATTTTTTCAGTATTATTGGCCGAATAAGCATTAGCACAAATGGATATCACATTCGTGAAGTCGTAAAATAACAAGTCATGAAAGTATTTATTACCAAACCAATACCCGAAACAGGCATCCGATTAATAAAAGAAGCAGGACATGAAGTGACCATACATGATGAACGCCTGCCCCTGCCACAAGAAGAGCTGATTGCTCAATGCCTCCAGCACGATGCGCTGGTTAGCGCCGGTTTTAATAAGATAGATGCACATTTCTGGAAGCCTGTAAGCACCTGAAAGTAGTTTCCTTATTTTCGGTAGGATACGACAGTGTTGATGTTGAAGCGGCCACCCGTTTAAAAATTCCCGTTGGTAATACCCCGGATGTATTGAGCAGAGCCACTGCTGATATCGCTTTCCTGTTGATGCTGGCCGTGAGCCGCAAGGCATTTTTTAATTATAAGAAAATATTAGACGGCAAATGGGAAGGATTTGAGCCCACGGCCCATTTAGGACAGGAGCTGTATGGTAAAACACTGGGTGTATTTGGGTTGGGCAATATCGGGTATGAAATGGCCATAAAGTGTAAAGCAGCATTCGGTATGAAGATCATTTACCATAACCGCAAGCCCAATGCTAAAGCTGACCAGGAGCTGCAGGCCACCTATGTAAGCTTTGAAGAACTATTAGCACAAAGCGATGTATTAACGCTACATGCTAATTTATCGGATGCGACCATGGGCATTTTTAATAAAGAGGCTTTCTGCCAAATGAAGTCCAATGCTATATTTATCAACACAGGTCGTGGCGGCTTGCATAATGAAGTGGATTTAAAAGATGCTTTAGACAAGGGGTCATCTGGGGAGCCGGGCTGGACGTTACCAACCCGGAACCTATGGATAAAGATAATCCACTGCTCACTATGCCTAATGTTTGCATACTGCCACATATCGGCTCGGCCACGCAGGAAGCCCGTAATGGCATGGCAGTTATGGCCGCTAAGAATGTAATTGCAGGACTGGGAGGCGAACCATTACCTACCATAGTAAACCCTGATGTTTACCTCCAATAATGTATTTTTACGGCTATGAGTACAGAACTGACCCAACCAAAGCCCCTACCGGTTTTAGATAGTGAAGAGTTGCGTGTATTAGGCGCCTTGATGGAAAAATCCAAAACAACGCCTGAATACTACCCGATGACGCTGAACGGCCTTACCGCGGCCTGCAACCAAAAACCTCGCGCAACCCGGTGGTAAACTATGACGAACAGATCGTGACCCTGATACTGGATCGCCTGAAGCGAAAAGGACTAGCGGCTACGGTAACCGGTGGAGGTAGTCGCGTGATCAAATACCGCCATACTATTGCATTAAACTATGAGTTTACGCCGGATGAACTGGCCGTGCTGTGTTTATTATTTTTAAGAGGCCCGCTTACGCCGGGTGAAATTAATAGCAACTCTGGCCGACTATATGAATTTGACGACCTGGCTGAAGTGCAGGCCGTGATTGAAAAATTATCTTCGGGCAATCAGCCATACATAAAACAACTGGAGCGGCAACCGGGTCAGAAAGAAGCACGTTATATGCATTTGTTTGGCGATGCCAATATACTGGATACTTATACTACAGAAAATGCTTCGGCGACGGCTTCTCCAACCCAAACGAATCTTGAGGAGCGCCTGAGTGCCGTAGAACAGGAACTGGCCACTTTAAAAGCCAACTTTGATAAGCTGATGAAGGAGCTGATGGGGTGAGGTAGGTTGATGGGTTAACTGGTTCACTGGTTAATTAGTTAAAAAGGGATTAATGTTCAAGCTCAAACTTTGCAAACCCCGAACCTTAAACCTTAAACTTTTAACCTCTCCTTCTTTCCAACAAGATCATCATCATCAGGCCCAGGGCAACACGCTCTTCCTGCGCGGGGTTCATGGGCATGAGTTGATCTACCGTGAAGCGACGGCCCCAGAAGGATTTTTGTTTTTGATCTGCGCTACTTTAGTGCCGTGGTTATCATAAACTGAATAACTGGGGTTAAAAAAGTATCCCGAGAACATTCCTAAAAGAGGGATCTCGCTTAAAAATCCATCTGCTACTTTTACCCAGCCATTATCTTCCGATACATGAAATTCTTTCTGATCCTGGCCATCAAATATTTCATAAGTGGCTTTCCAGAGGCTGCGCCAGCCTTTGCGGCCAATACGGCCCAGCGGTTGCCCGTCATCCGTGGTCATTTTATAACTGGTGCTCCAGTCTATCCACTGATTGGCCTAATATTAAACAGGCGCTGCGACTTGGACTCATCGGAGTATACGTCTACATTATCTTTCAGCTTAAAGATCTTCTCCCGTACATAAGCAATAGTATTTCCATAGGCATCTACCGCCTGGAAATCGTTAGCAATGGTAGTAACCTTAAAAGTAAACTGTAAAGGGTAAGCCAGGTTTCTCATTTCAAAAAATATTTATAGATTCACTTTAACCGGTCCGTAGTTGCCAGTGTAGAAAGCGGGATTATATATCACACCACCTGTTACTGTTGAACAGCAGCGCCTGTTGTGATACGATTTTAAATGCAACACCTGTTACTCCCACGCTGGTCGCTTGGGCAACCAGGGCATTACAGGCACTTTAGCCGGAACCCGGTAATAATTATTCCGGAGCGAATCATTCCAGCCCAGGGGTTATTTTTAAAGATCTTACTGCTGTAAAAACACTGCCTTCAATACCAGGGGTATAGCGGGCTATTTTGATCTGGTCGGGTAATTGGTTGGGGTTTCTCCACGCTGCCGTTGTGTTTGCTTCGGTAGCCCGGTAAATACCGTGGCCAATATATACGTGGCGGCCAAAACTGTGCGCCGCCCACCAGGTCACCATTTTCTCATATGGGACCAGCCGGTCATTGATCTCGCGGTATAGCTGCGGTGTTACATAGTCGATCCAGCCTTTACGCAACCATAACAGTATGTCGGCATATAAATGATCATAGTTGGTCAGGCCGCCTTTGCTATCGCTGCCCTGTGTATCATCCGACAAATTGCGCCATACACTAAAGGGACTAATGCCAAATTTTACATATGGCTTGGTAGCTTTAATAGCGATATTGATATTTTTAATGATTGAATCTACATTACTGCGGCGCCAGTCGTTTTTGCTGAGGCTGGTGCCGGAGCGCTGGTAAGCATAATCATCAGGAAAGGCTTACCACCTACCGGGTACGGGTAAAAATAATCATCCATGTGAATGGCGTCTACATCGTAGCGTCTTACAATATCCTTTATCACATCAATCACGAAGTTTTGTACCTGCACATTGGCCGGATTGAAGTATTTGGTAGTACCATAAGTAAGAAACCAGTCGGGATGCTTGCGCATGATATGGTCCGGCGCAATAGAAGATCTTCCTACGGTAAATTCTGCGCGGTAAGGATTGAGCCATGCATGGAATTCCATACCCCTTTATGCGCTTCCTGTATCATAAAGGCCATGGGATCATAAAACGGCACGGGTGCTTTTCCTGGGTACCGGTTAACCACTGGCTCCAGGGTTCATATGGAGAGGGATAAAAGGCATCGCCGGCCGGCCTTACCTGTACGATCACCGCATTCATGCCATTACGCTGGTGCATATCCAGCTGACGTATAAAATCAGCTTTCTGCGCTTCTACACTGGCATTCTGCGGGGGCCAGTCGATATTCATTACCGTAGCGATCCAAACACCACGAAACTCATATTGCTGGGTCCATGCCGAATGAACGATTGCAATACATAAAACAACCAATAACGGGGCCTTCAACTTTTGCATAGGCGCAAAAATAGCCAAGTTGCATTAATGGCTAGGCTTTGGAATGCATTTTATCTAACAGGTTACTCACGAGGGTTGCTTCCTCCTCGGTAAGGTTGGCGAGATAGGACGCAATTTTATGATCGGTATCATCCAGTTGGGCCAGCAGCTCCAGGCCTTTTTCGGTAATACGTACTTCTACCAGGCGGCTATCCATTTTACTTGTTTTTTTGGTAACCAGTTTTTTAAGGATCAGGCGATCTACGATCCGGCTGGTATCGCTCATTTTATCGATCATCCGTTCCCTTATCTGCAATGTAGAAAGCGGGTTGGGCTGGCTGCCACGCAATATCCTTAATATATTATACTGCTGCATGGTAAGACCATGCTCGCTAAAGCGCTTTTTCAAAAAATTCTCCAGCCAGCGACTGCTATGAATAATATTGAACGCCAGTTTCTGGTAGGAACTTGCAAATTTGCTCTGCTTAATTTCTTCCTCAATGGTCATAGGGTGAGCATTAAATGATTAGAATCGTAGTAAATATATATAACTCCTACTAAATATAATCAATTTTAACGTCTTCATTTATCCCGTTCGCTATATATTACGGCAGGCATTTTGCCGTTAAAATAGTATATAAAATCTACCTCAGATGAATTATCGGTTCGTTGGAAATTCTGGATTAAGCGTTTCGGAAACTGGATTCGGGTGTATGTCATTATCGAAAACCCCTGATGCCGAGGCAGCGGCTATAATACACACAGCTGTTGATGCGGGCATTAATTATTTTGATACGGCCGATTTGTATGATAAGGAGCTAACGAGGAATTGATAGGAAAGCTGCTAAAGCCGGTGCGAAGCAAAATTGTGCTGGCCACTAAAGTAGGCAACCAGTGGAAGAATGATGGAAGCGGCTGGGACTGGAACCCTACTAAAGATTACATCTTGAAAGCAGTTGATGAAAGCCTGCGCCGGCTGCAGACGGATTATATTGATCTGTACCAGCTGCATGGAGGCACTATTGAAGACCCCATCGACGAAACTATAGAGGCTTTTGAACAATTAATTCGGCAGGGAAAGATCCGGCATTACGGCATCAGCAGCATAAGGCCTAATGTGATCAGGGCTTACGTCGAAAAGTCCAGGATTATTTCCGTAATGCTGCAGTATAGCATCCTGGATCGCAGGCCGGAAGAAACTATATTGAATTTGCTACAATCAAACGGGGTGGGCATTATGGTACGTGGCGCGCTGGCCCAGGGGCTTTTAGCAGGCAAACCACCCAAAGAATACCTGGGCCATCCCGCTTCGGTAGTACAATCCGCTGCAGACAACCTGAAGGTACAAGCCACTGCATCAGCCACCACCCCATCGGCCCTGGCTACGCAATACGTACTCAGTCACCCGGCAGTAAGCAGCGTGGTAACCGGTATCAGAACGATGGAGCAGCTACAGGAAGCCATCGCTCCCCGGCCTGAACCTGATGTGGACTGGCTCGGTCAGTTAAAAACATCCGCTCCCGCCAATTTGTACCAGGAGCACCGGTAGTAAGCAGTAAAGCGCATTGGTCAACGGTTTACTTCACCTGAGTTGATAAAAGCAGGGTAGCAAAGGATGCGGAAAGAGGCGGGTTTTCTGAAAAATGTTGCTTAAAAAATTTTTCAAAATTGTTGTTTAAAATAAAATTATCCCTATTTTTGCAACCCCGAAAGGGAAAACAGGTATTCCTCCTTAGCTCAGTTGGTTAGAGCATCTGACTGTTAATCAGAGGGTCGCTGGTTCAAGTCCAGCAGGGGAGCTAAGCGTGAGTTTTTAATACGACTCAAAACCGCTAAAAAGAGTAAAACCCGCGTCAGACGTACGTTTGAGGTGGGTTTTTCATTTTCTGAAAAGTTTTTAATTCCCGGAAACGCTCCCCATCTTTTACGAAAACTTTTATTATCTATTATTCTCAGCTCCCAGGAACTCGCGCCAGTCATGGCCTGTCGACTATTTATCTATTCATCAGGCTCCCATCAGTTTTTTGTGCTTTTTGCCCCAGGTTTCCAGTTGCCGGATCAGCGGCTGCAGGTCTTTACCGATCTTAGTCAGTTCATATTCCACGCGCGGTGGCACTTCGGCAAATACAGTGCGTTTCACGATCTTCTGCTGTTCGAGCTCGCGCAGTTTCAAGGTCAGCATGCGTTCGGTAATACCCGGTATCTTTTTCCGGAGCTCACCAAACCGGTGTTTACCGAGTACGAGATAAGAACAAATGGCCAGCGTCCACTGGGTTCCCAATATGCTGGCGGCATACACTTCCGGACAGGCGTCGTTCATTATTTTCTTATTCTCGAAATTGGTCGAACTCTCTTTTATTCTTCCCATTACTTACTTTTTTATAGTACCCTACAATTAGCTGCAAAGATACCGTATACAGGGTAACCGCTTTAATTTTGTAACATGAAAACGCTGATCATTGTCACTCACCCGGATATCGGCAATTCGGTTGTTAACAAAAGATGGATGGAAGAATTGAAGAAGTATCCCGACCAATTTGCCCTTCATCATCTCGATGCAATTTATCCCGACGGCATCATCGATGTCGCGGCTGAACAGGCATTGGTGGAAAAATACGAACGCATCATTTTCCAGTTTCCTTATTACTGGTTTTATGCACCGCCGCTATTGAAGAAATGGTTTGATGAAGTGCTGTTACACGGTTGGGCTTACGGCAGTAAAAGCGGTTACAAATTACAGGGGAAAAAGATTGCGCTGGCAATGAGCATTGGCGTGGACGAAGAAGAATATGCACCCGGCGCCCGTTACCGGTATGATATAAAAACACTGACCGCACCTTTTGAGTTGACATTTGAATATGTTAAAGCCGATTACCGCCCGCTTTTTGCCTTCTATGGCCTTGAATACCATCTGACCAATGAACGTCTGGAACAAAGCGTAACAGATTATCTCGATTATTTACGGAAATTCTGAGACAATTTCCCGTTACCGGTTCGTAATAACTAAAAGTCCGGCTCAAAGAAGGCAAAGCCCAATTATTCCATGATTTATCGGGCGGTCATTTTATATAGCACTTCTCCTTAAGGTATTTCACAAATGTTCCATTTGTCTGCCTCCAATAACGTATGCGCACCGGCAAAAGCAATACCCGAAGCACCGGTTAAATTGGCAGTTCCAAATCCGAAAGCAATCGCCTTACCCTGCATTTTTTCAAACTCTTTGGAAACAAAAGAAACATTTTCACTTTTCATTGACCATAACACAAATGTAGCAGGCGCGCAAATACATATTTCGGTATCCCAGTCTGCTACTGCTCCCGAAAAAGTGGAGGTTTTATAATAATAGGCAATAGAACAACCCAGAATTGAAGTAACATAAGCGCTGCCATCCCAGCCATATCCGGTTGACACCTGCAAATGCCGCGAATCGAGCGGAAACTTACCGGGAATGCTGAACGAATCCAAAGCAATCCCCGCTTCTAAACAGGAACCATAAGGAGACTGGGTATCGGTTTTGGTTTCGATAACATTGTGAGTACGCCCGGGTAACGGATTATACCGTATAAATTTGTGCCAGCCAGATCCCACGCCTGATCGGGAGGTATTAAAAGAACTAAAAGAAGAAGGGAGCGCATCGAAGCACAAAAAGGGATTCGGGGCTCCGGCTTAGTATTGTCTCCGGTATTGCCGGAGCCGCCACTCCCTCCTGATGGCGGTGTATATGGCTCAACAGGTTTTGACAATTCGTACTCGAACCGTAGAAACTCACTGAATTTAATGCGGTCTTTTATATTACCGGGAAACACTTCTTTTATTTTTGATTGATAATAGGGCTCGTCGATTTTTGCAGCCTCCCACATCTTTTTGACAAAAGAATAGTACCTGTTTGAAACATATGCCGTTCTTTCTTTTTTTTTCCATCGTTTTGGCCGCAGCTATTGCCCTGATACCGTTTTGGTAGGCTTTATAATTATCCGGATCAGATTCCATCAGTTTGCCCA
Organism: Paraniabella defluvii; assembly: GCA_019316985.1. Taxonomy (GTDB): domain Bacteria; phylum Bacteroidota; class Bacteroidia; order Chitinophagales; family Chitinophagaceae; genus Niabella; species Niabella defluvii. The sequence goes on along the minus strand of CP079215.1, from coordinate 2,401,817 downwards.
ATTGCTCAATCACTGGCTTTACTATTTCAGCTATCTTTTGGGCAATTTCCTCTTTATCATTTCCCGTTACCTGTAATTGCTTTAACGACGTATTCGTAAACAATACCTGACCGGAAGAAGACATTGAACTAACGTTATCAAACATTGTTTTTCCAGTTGCTGAAAAGACATTAGCTGAACTTTTAGCCGTGTGATCCTGGTCATTAACCGTTTTTTTTTGACAGGAACTATGAACCAATACGACTGCTGCAGTTAAAAAGTGGTAAAATTTAATGTTCATTTGTATGTAGTTTGTGTTCATGCGGCTGAGCCGTTGAACGGGTTTAAAAGGTTGCGAGTCTGTTTTGTAAAAAAGGGTAAATGTCTTTTTATTACGACATAAAAATAGATGGCATAATGTCTTTTTCAATCGTTAAAAAGATGATTTTTTGAAAGGCAACTCACTTCTCTTCTAAGGAGCGGAAATACGTCTTCGATCACTTTTCGAGGCCTGCTTAAAACAAATGATCTTATGAGTAAAAAAATTAATATAAGTGGCGGCAACTCTATGCTTGAAATGCGATGTATACGGCATAATATAATTCCTGAAGACATTATTAAAGCAGAGCAGCCTGCTGCTTATCCCCGGCATTACGGATATAAAGACGAAGTACTATTTCGGTGTCTTGTCTCCCTATAATAAAAAACAGGAGACAATCTGGTTGTCTCCCGGGTATAAAAACGCTTTATAGTTTTATAAATTACGCATATTATGCGTCAGGTATTTCGGGCTCTACCAGCTTAGCTAGTTTTTCGAGCGACTCCTGCCAGCCCAGGTAGCACATGGCTGCAGGTATCATCGCGGGAATATTTTCCTGGGTAATCCTGATATCGGTACCGGCAATGGTTGGCGTTAACCAAACGCTGGTAACCATTTCGCCCGGCAGGTTGGGGTCATCAAACTGGTCGGTATATTGTAAAAACTCGTTGGGCTTTACATCCAGGTATTTACCGCCAAAAGAATGACCATTGCCCGTTGTAAAATTGGTAAACGACATACGAAAAGTTCCGCCGGTTTCAGCGTTCATTTCATGAACGGTACAAAGAAATCCGTAAGGAGGCAGCCAGCTGGCAATAGCCAGGCTATTGGTAAAAGCACGGAATACTTTTTCAGGCGAGGCTTTCAAAACCCTGTGTAATGATACATTGTTGTCAGACATAATATTAGGTTTTATCCTACTCGTATGGCTTTTCGGTTCCGCCCGTTTGTGTGGTTGCTGCTCCACTCATTGACAACACAAAGATGGTATCTTAAATGAAGACCGGGGAGTGTATCTGCGACAATTAAGGGGTGATATCCGCTTTAGCCGGACGTGTTACCCCAGACAAAAGGAGAACACAAAGGATACCCGAAGGTATAATCTGATTCTGATGAAATAAACCTCGAATATGTAATCCGACCTACGCTGCGTCATCTCCGCTTCTTTCGTTTTCTGCGGTAAATAAATAATATCATTTTTAAATCTTATGCCTTGTAAGCACATCATCTGCCATCAGGATCCATAAAATCACTATCTTTCTAGCTGCAGTTTGGATTATAACAGTCTGTAGTAACCAACCTGTCCCTAAAAGATAAAAATAATAACTATGGCTCCTGATAATACGCTTAGCACGAGATCCGGACATGCCGAAATAAACGGTATCAATATGTATTATGAAATATACGGCCAGGGCCAGCCACTGGTGCTGATTCACGGCGGCGGCTCCACTATTCAAACCAGCTTTGGCAGGATCATTCCACTGCTGGCGTCCCGTCGCCAGATCATCGCCGTAGAGCTCCAGGCTCATGGTCGCACCAGTGATCGTAACAGCGAGCTCTCTTTTGAGCAGGATGCTGATGATGTGGCTGCATTGCTTAAGAGTATGGGTATTACTAATGCTGAAATTTGGGGTTTTAGCAACGGCGCTAACACGGCTTTGCAAATAGCTATCAGGCATCCGCAGCTTTGCCGTAGCATCATTGCCGGCTCTCCCCTGCTGAAAAAAGATGGCGCTTTCCCCGGTTCTGGGAGTTTATGAAACAAGGCACATTCGAGCAAATGCCCCAGGCCTATAAAGACGCCTTTTTAGCTGTTACACCCGATACCACTAAATTGATGACGATGTACCAGAAATGCGCTAATCGTATGATCCATTTTAAAGAATTCAGCGATGCTGAAATACAATCTATACAGGCTCCGGTATTATTGGTGAACGGTGACCAGGATGTAGCAACATCAGAACACATAGTGGCTATGTCGAAATTAATACCAAATTGCCGGCTTGCTATTATCCCCGGCGGGCATGGTGCTTATATGGGAGAAATCACTACTTTGAAACCTGGTTATAAAAGCAGTGATTTTATTGTGCCGCTGGTGGAGCGTTTTTTAGAGGAGGATTAGATGGATATGGAAGCTTAGATCGTTTGAGTAATCCTGCTCATATCAAAAGATACTAAACATGCTTTTACTGATGAAAAAATACATACTGCTCATGCTTGTCCTATTAACACAAACCGTACAAGCACAAATACAAACTTATTCAGGAAAAAGATCAGTATTGCTACTTTCACCAGACAAATAACCGCGGCTATGGACTCCCTGAAGGTACCGGGCATGTCGGTAGCAGTGATCAACAAAGGAAAAGTCGTTTTTACAAAAGGATTAGGATGGGCAGATATTGAATTAAAGGACCCGGTGACCAATACTACTTTGTTTGAAGCGGCATCCTTATCCAAACCGGCCTTTGCTTTTTTCGTAGTAACACTGGCACGTAAAGGAGTGATTGATTTAGATAAACCTTTATTTGAATACCTGCCGGCAACTAATATTGCCGACGAACGATATAAAAAGATAACCGCGCGCATGGTATTGGCGCACACTACCGGCTTGCCCAATTGGAGCGAAGGGGCCCCATGAAACTGGAAGCAGACCCTGGAACAAAATTCTCCTATTCAGGAGAAGCATATATGTACTGGCTAAAGTGATCGCTCACATAAAAAGCCTGAATCTGGAAAACCTGGATGAGTTATACCAGAAAGAAGTGGCGCAGCAGGCGGGCCTGAAGGATTTTCATTTCGTTATAAAGCCTTCTATCAAAACCCGGCTGGCTACTGCTTACCAGGATAATAAAAAGGTATTCGATGATCGCAATCGCCACCTGTTTGACCCTGCAGGGGGATTGTATGCTAATGCGGGAGCGTATGCAAAACTCTTACTTTACATGATGCAACAGCAATCAGTTTTCAACGAAATGATGAAACCGGTAATTGAACTGGAAAAAGATCATATCATCCGGACTCTTTTTGGTGTTGATGCATGGTGTATGGGGCTGGCTATTGCGCCGCTTAACCATACCCTCAACTACTGGCATGGTGGCAACAACCTGGGTTACACGGCCTCTTTTATGATCAATCCGGATAAAAAGTTGGGATATGTTTTTCTTACCAATGCCGATCAATGCAATGGAATGAAGCAGGTTTTCGAAAATATCTTATGGCAATAAGACCCCGGCTCACCGAAAAAAGCAAGGCTACATTCATTCCTATTTAAAACTTACTTATTTTGCTGCCCTATTCAATGCTTATCAAAAACTTGGAACGCTAAACATGGAAGAGCAAAAGAAAAACGGTAATACGAAAAAGAAAATACTACTAACCCTTGTAATAATACCGGTAGCTGTAATAGCCGGTTGGTTTATTTATCATGCAGGAAAGAAAAGCGGCGAAAGCGAAGCATTAGGCGATAATGTGGCTTACGCTACGGATGTTGCCATAGACGAGCATGGATTAGCAGCAATGGAAGATTATGAATACTGGAAAGGCGCCACCTTTCGTATCAGCGAATACGACAATATTCCCGTCAACTATAAAAGAGCGATCGTAAAAATATTTATGGATAATAAATACTACGAAAGGGACGGAAAGGATCAATACCACCTGACATCCATCAAGGACCGGGCACCGAAAATTTACGCCTTTGGCAATTTTACCGGTCGCAGCCAGGAAGGCAAGCCCGATATGGCATTCTTATTGGAGAAACAGGATTTTCAAAGCAGCGCGCTCTTTGTTATTTCGAGCCTGGGTGACATTTTATACTGGAAGGAGTATAGCTCAGACCTGCCTATTATCAACGCTTTCAAAAAAGGCAGCAAAATATTTATTGATACTCCTACCCTGGAGCCGTCGCCATTGGACGGCATCATTATACAATTCAAATACAATAAGGACGCCCTGGTATATAACAGCCAGCTTAAAACGTTCGAACCTTATCATCAATACACCAAAGAAGAACTGGAGGCAGATACCGAAGAAGGTGATGAGCCAGATGTAGAACCTGAAGAAGCAACCACGCAACAGCCCGACTCCTTAAAAACGGCCGAATAGTCTTTTAAGAGGAAACGCGGATAAGCTTTCCAACCCGAATACCAACTCAGTTCATGCCATAGCGTTACCGGCAATAATTTGACGTGGTGAGGTAAGTAACCAAAATACTGATCAATAATGTCTTTAACATCATACATTTCCGGTTTGCTGCCTGGGAAGCATTAACCGGCACTTTCGGTCAACTCCGGCATATTGGCATAGCTGGCGATGCTTATGTGCAGATGGAAATCTCTACGTTATTAATTACAAAACAAAAGGCATTACCCAAGCCGCCGAATAAAAAATCAATGCGGCAGCCTTTTATTGAGGCGCCTATCAATATCATCCCTTATGTATAAGATAACCCACCGCGTTTAATTCACACGGCGGATTTTTTTATCCTGCAGTTAAGTTTACTGGATACCGGCATTATAGGAAATACGGCATATCATTTGTCGTACATTAGCAGCACAAATACTGCAATCACGTTGGAAAACAGGCAACCTGAACATACTACTACCCTAAAGTTGGGATTTACAACCGCTCCGGCAGCATTAGGCGGGTGGATCCTGTGCCTTTGTGTAATGTTGAGTACTACTGCCTGTAAAAAGAAAAGCTTCCTGAAGCAACCCCTTCTGCCGGCTATTCGATTACCCCTTCCAGCATAACCCTGAATGTGAATGAAGCCTTATTTAAAACGCTTCACCTGCTCAAAAACAAGGATACATTACATGCAACAGATGTAGTATGGAAATCCTCGAACGAAGAAATCGTGGCCTTCTTGTCGCCTGGTGTTATAGCAGCAAAATGGGCGGGACAGACAGATGTAATAGCCTACAGCAAAGACGGCAAAGAGTTGGCCCGCTGTGCGGTAACGGTTACCGACTCCAATGTTTATAAACTGCGCCTGGTGCTGAAGGATAAAGGCAGGCATACGACGCTGTCATTAAGCAACCCATCGGCGTTTCTTTCTGCCAAAGCGCTGCAACGCCGGCAGAAACAATCGATCAACGTAGATGAGAATGACCTGCCTATTGCAGATGAATACTTACAGGAAATCGCTAAGATCGGCGGTACTGTTGTGGCCAAAAGCAAATGGCTGAAAACGGTTAGCGTACATATTAATGACGCCACTTTGCTCCCCGATACAAAGCACTTCCGTTCGTGGCCGATGTTAAAGTAGTATGGGCTAAAAGAAGCAACCTTTACAAGGAACCCTCAGGCGGCTGGAGCTTTCCCGGCAGCAATGCACCGGCTGTCCCCGATATTACTATAGCCACCGACAACAGCGTTTACGGGCCTGCCTATGAAAACATACGACAAAATAAAGGCGAAGCTTTACACCAATTGGGTTTTAAAGGCCGAAGCATCGCTATTGCCGTTATAGATGCAGGTTATAAAGATGTAGATAAAAACTCCATGTTCAGTAATATGCACCTGTTGGGAGCCAGATCTTTTATTTATGAACAGCCCAACCCGTTTTTCATGGATGAACACGGTGTTGCCGTATTATCGATCATTGGAGGCGCCCAACCGGGCCGGTATGTAGGCACAGCCCCGAAGCGAGTTATTTATTACTTACTTCTGAAGATAATACCGATGAATTTCCCATTGAGGAAGATTATTATGTAAGCGCGCTTGAATATGCAGATAGCGCAGGTGCAGACATCATCAATACTTCGCTGGGCTACAAAGAATACCCATTGCCCGGCATGAGCAACACATTTGAACTACTGAATGGTGCAACCGCCCATGCTTCACGTGGGGTATCCATGGCTTTTTCCAGGGGTATACTGGTAGTAGTATCGGCAGGTAACGACGGCAGCTTTGTTGGCAGTCCGGCCGATTCGCCGGGAGCCCTGGCAATAGGCATGGTCAACACCTCGGGAACGGTAACAACCGCCAGCTCCAGGGGCATGACGGCTAACGGCAGGATTAAACCGGATATAATTGCTTTAGGCGCAGGCACTTACCGGATCACCAGTTTAGGCACTATTGCTACAGGAACAGGCACTTCATTCGCAGCACCGGTTGTCACCGGCATGGCCGCTTGTTTATGGCAGGCATTTCCTAACCTAACCAATCAGCAAATAAGAGAGGTAATAAAGCAGTCGGCCGACCGATACTCCGCCCCGGCCCTCCCTCACGGTTACGGCCTACCGGACATGCAAAAAGCGTATCATCTTGCCCAAAGCCTACAGTAGCCCTGCAAATCATATTATTGATTGATTTTGGCTTATTTCCGGGTTACGTCTTAAGTTTTCCGCATTTCGTAACCTACCCGCCACCAACATTTTTTACCTTCGCAGTTTAATGGCTCCCTTGGGGCAATCTTAAAAAAGACATTGATAATCAATATGAAGCAGATATTTTTAGGCATCTTCACGCTCCTCGCTATTATTTCAAATGCACAGCCAGGCGGCGATCGTCCCGGGGCTCTTCGGGGCACAGCCCACTAATACGCTGATGAGCCCCGATTTCTGGAAAACCAAACCAACGGTTGACCAGGTAAAAGCAGAGATTGCAAAAGGCAATAGCCCTTCGCAACCCGATGCGGCTTCATGGGACCCCACAGCAAGAGCGATCTTAAATGAAGCGCCCTGGAAACCATTAAATTCATGGTGGAGCAGGAAGGCAATGGCGTCAAGAAAAAAACACACCATAGTGCTTCTTATTTACATTGGGCAGCATCCAGGGGCAATATAGACCTGATCAACTACCTGATCGAAAAAGGGTCGGATGTACATCTTAACGATAGCCACGGCACCTCTGTGGTTGCCAATGCGCTTACCGGAGGAAGTAAGAACATCCCTGTATTAGAAGCCTTATTTAAAGCCGGAGTAGACCCTAAAAAAGATATGATGATGGCGCCACCTTATTACTAATGGGTGTTGCGAATGACAAAGATCTAAGCCTGTCTGATTACCTGGTAAAAAAGGACTGTCCTTTAACGATAAAGACGAATATGGCAGCACCGCTGTTGATTATGCAGCCAGGCTGGGTAACCGCGACATTATGGAAAAGCTGATGGCGAAGGGTCTTAAGCCTACTAACCGTGCATTGTTCTTTGCTACACAGGGTTCAAGAATGTCTCAAAACGGTATCGATGTTTATCAGTACCTGGTGGAACAATTAAAGCTGGATCCCAAAGCTATCAATCCTAAAGATGGCGCTACCATTTTGCACAACCTGGTACGCCGTCCTAATAAAGAGCTGATTGACTATTTCCTGGCCAAAGGTGTTGATATCAACAAAAAGACAATGAAGGCAATACCGTGCTGATTAATGCAGCAGGTGGCAGAGATGCAGCGCTGATCACCACCCTTCTTGCTAAAACAACTAATATCAATACAGTAAACGATAAAGGCGAATCTGCATTAACTAAGGCCGTTGCTAACGGATTAGCAGAAATAGTGAATTTGCTACTGCAGAAAGGCGCTGATGTTAAAGTGGTAGATAAAGATGGCCATAACCTGGCGTATCACTGGTTCAACTCTTTCAGGGAAGGCAGGCCTGGCAGCCCAATGGGCGGGCAGGCACAGCCGCAGGGTGATGAATTCGCCGAAAAGCTAGCCCTGTTAAAAGGCAAAGGCCTTGATATAACAGCTCCGCAGGCGATGGCAGTTCACTGTTGCACCTGGCTGTAGCTAAAGAGAACGCAGCATTGATCAAAAAAGCAGCGGAGCTTGGTGCTGATATTAATGCACAGGACAAAGAAGGAGCCACAGCATTACATAAGGCGGCCTTAATTGCCAAAGATGACCAGATCTTAAAATCCCTAATCGCATTAGGGGTAAAAAAGACCTGAAAACAGGGTTTGATGAAACAGCTTATGATCTGGCGAAGGAAAATGAGTTTCTAAAAAACAACAATGTATCTATTACCTTCTTACAATAAAACATCAACATGAAATTATTTATAAAAAGTGTAGTAGCTATTGGTTTATTTTTTATTAGTTATGCAGGAAGGGCGCAAACCAGCAACTACAAATGCATGATACAGATGAACAGTTACCAGGGCGAAAAAGCTTACGTCATTATATCATTAATCAACCCTAAAGGTGATTACGAGAAAACGCTCCGGGTAATGGGCCCGGATAAGCAATGGTTTAATACCCTGAAAGAATGGTATAAGTTCCAGGCCAAAAGCAAAGAAAAAATAAGTGCCGTAACCGGTGCTTCTATAGGAGGCGGTGACCGTGCAGTAGTAACTTTAGCAATTGACAGTAAAAAGATGAACGCAGGCTATACCCTGCGTTTTGAAACTGCCGTTGAAGAAAAGCTATATCACACCAAAGATGCAGAAGTGCCTTTGACTACCGCAGGCCTGGCGGCAAAAACGGATGGTAAAGGTTATATCAGGTATGTGAGGTTTAGTGGTAGTTAAAGGTTGGGGAAAAAAAGTTGACTGGTTTACTGGTTAACAAGTCAACAAATTAACTAGTCAACCATTCATAACGATGATCATTTCAATCTGGAGATATAGCCATTTAACACTGGCTATATCTTCTTTTTATTACTTACAGTTGCATCCGTAACAGGTATCTTTTTAGCATTTGAACCGGTTATTGAAAAATCGCGCGACTATAAAGGTGCTGGTTTTGATACGCTCACTTTAGCCCAAACCGTACCTTTATTAAAGGAAAAATTTCCCGGTATACAGGAGATCTCGGTAGATAATCACCATTTTGTTTTGATTAAATATGCCGCTGAAGAGGGCGGCGATAAGCAGGCATACGTAGATCCCGCAACAGGTAAGGTATTAGGTACCCCACTGAAAAACTACCACTATTTCAGTGGATGACCACTTTGCACCGCTCCTGTTTATACACGAAACGGGAAGGATTCTAATGGGCATAACCGCTTTCTTACTGATACTGATCGCAGTGTCGGGTATCTTCCTGGTGGCGCAGCGACAGAACGGCTGGAAAAACTTTTTCTCCAACGTTGAAAAAACCGGTTTTGCCCAATATTACCATGTGGTATTCGGCCGCATGTCTTTATTCTTTATCCTGGCCATTGCGCTCACTGGCACCTACATAGCAGTTTACAGGTTGATGCCGCCGCCGGGAAAAGCCAGTGCCCTGGTTGACGAAACAAAGATCAAAGAAGAACCTTTAAAAGAACCGGCTGATTTTCCTGTTCTTCGCAAAATCCCGCTTAACAATCTTCAGAAATTACAATACCCGTTCTCCGATTTTCCTGAAGACTATTACAACTTGCAGCTAAAAGACCGGGAGCTCTGTATCAACCAGTTCACAGGCGATATACTGGCTCAACAGGACTACAGTAAAACCTACCAGCTGGCTCATTTCAGCCTGCGCTGGCATACCGGCCGGTCGGGCACTATCTGGGCATTGATACTCGCGTTGGCATCTGCTTATATCCTGTTCTTTATTTACTCCGGTTTTACCATCACCCTAAAACGCAGGCGCAGCCGGTCTAAAAACAAATTCAAAGCCCAAGAGGCTCGTATCATCATCCTGGTAGGCTCCGAAAACGGCGGTACTTTTAAATTTGCCGATGCCATTTACACACAGCTGATCAAGCACGGCGAGAAAGTATTTTTAACCGATCTTTCCAATTTTACAGCATTTCCGAACGCCGAACACCTCGTGTTATGACCAGCACCTATGGCCAGGGTGATGCACCTTCCAATGCAAAAAGACTGGCAGAGCGTATAAAGCAATACCCCAAAACCGAAACATTCAATATTCTGTTGTAGGTTTCGGTTCGAGAAGCTTCAGCCAGTTTTGTCAATTTGCATTTGAAGTAGAAAAGCTACTGCAAAATGCAGGCTGGGCAAAAGCATTATTGCCCGTTTACACGGTGAACGATAAATCGCCGCAGGACTTTAGTGACTGGATGACAAAGTGGACGTGCCAGGCAGGTTTTAGCTTAATAATGCCACGTGAATTACTCCAGCCGAATACTGCTGAATTAAAAAAACTTTCAGTAGCCAGCCGCACCGGCCTGGATGAAGAAGCCAGCTTTATCATTCAATTTAAATCTACCCGACTAAAGCATGCAGTATCCGGTGATTTGCTGGCGGTTTATCCTAAAAATGATCACCGTGAACGGCTCTATTCTATCGGCAAGATAGAAGAAAACATTCAATTAAGTGTGAAGCTTCACGAGCACGGTTTAGGTTCTGGTTTCCTCAATAATTTACAGCATGGAGATACTATTAAAGCCAAGCTGGTAAAAAACCAGCACTTCCGCTTCCCCGGGAAAGCAAAAAAATCATCATGGTATCCAACGGAACGGGCATTGCGCCCTTCTTAGGTATGATTAGTGAGAATCGCAGGAAGATTCCTATTGAGCTTTACTGCGGGTTTCGTAAACGATCGTCTTTTGTATTGTACCAGCCATTTTTGGAGGAGCAATTGAAAAAGGTAACCTCGCGCGTTTGCACCTGGTATTATCGCGTGAAGAGGAAAAGGAATATGTAAGCCATCGTTTACTGAGAGACAGTGATGCGGTTTTACGCTATATAAAGGAAGGTGGCATCATCATGCTTTGCGGATCTTTGTCGATGCAGAACGATGTTATGAAAGTATTGGAAGATATTTGTACGGTTGAAAATAATATGCATCTTACCGAATTGATAGAGCGGGGTAAGATACTTACAGATTGTTATTAGGAACAAAACAGCTCCGGAAAATTAAAAAGCTTTTGGAGACCTGCGGAAAAAATATGCGAGCACAATATATAATACTGTCCCTCATTTTGCTGATAGCGAACACCGGCTTTGCGCAGGTAAAGCGTACCCGTGACGCTTTCCTGATGGGCGGGCGTTTCGACATTACGATAGTGGCGAAAGACTCGCTTACAGCCGAACAGAATATAGATACCGTTATTGCGGAAATATCCAGGATCGAATACTTGATTTCCGACTGGAAGCCCGAAACCCAGGTGTCGAGGGTAAACCAGAACGCCGGCATACGGCCGGTGAAAGTGGATAAGGAAGTGCTGGAACTTACGGAGCGCGCCTTGAAAATCTCTGAGCTTACTCATGGCGCTTTCGACATCAGCTTTGCGGCTATGGAAAAAATATGGAAATTCGATGGAACGATGACCGCCATGCCTTCACCGGAGGCAGTAAAGAAAGCCCGGCAAAAGGTCGGCTACAAAAATATCATCATCAATAAAGACAGTTCGACCATTTTTTAAAGTTGCCCGGCATGAAAATAGGCTTTGGCGCACTGGGTGAGGGTTATGCAGCAGGCAAATGCAGGGATATGATGATAGCCAGGGCATCACTGCCGGCCTGATCAATGCTACCGGCGACATACAGGCCTGGGGCATCCAGCCCAATGGCAAACCCTGGCGCATTGGCATTAATGATCCCTTTAAAAGTAACGACCTTGTAGGAACGATAGACATCAACGGAGCTATCACTACATCGGGCAGTTATGAAAAATATGCTCTCATTAATGGCAAACGATACACGCATATCATTAACCCTGCAACGGGGTATCCTGCAACGGGGCTGACGAGCGTAACCATCACGGGGCCTGATGCCGAAATGGCTAACGCCTTCAGCACTTCTATTATGGTATTGGGCAAAGATGCAGGACTGGAACTACTCAGGAAGTTTCCGGGTTACAAAGCATTTATAATTACCGACGCAGGTAAATATATAACCAGTCCCGGTTTTAAGATCAAAAAAATAAGCCGCTAATTAGCCTGGTGCTGCAACTCGGTTAGTTGCCGGTAGCCGGGTATATTACTTCTTGATACAGGCACTTGCTGGTCCATCAGTTCAACCGAAAGCTTTAAACCCTGCGCATTCCCATTCACCCGCGCCACCCGTTGCACATTTACCAGCCAGCTGCGATGCGTACGATATATGTGAGCGGCATCACTCACCTGGTCGGCAATATTAGTGAGCGTATTACGCAACAACGTGCTTTGCAACTGGTCGTTGGCTTCCCAGAACACATTTACATAATTATCGAGGGCCTGAACCGCCAGCAGGTTTTCATGAAGCAGTTCCAGCTTTTCCCCTGGTTTTCGCCTGTTAATACAATAGGACTATTGCTGCCGGGCAAAAGTTCGGTACAGCCGTCATGCGATCTATTCCCCGAACCGGAAGCAGGTTGCGAAACTTTATCAGGAAGCACCGGTTGTTGTACTAACTGCGACAGCCGGGTAGCCGTTTTAAGATGATGCCGCAAATGCTGGTTATAAGCAATAAGCTCAGCCACTGACACGGGCAACACGCCCAGCATCAGCACCCATTTCAACATTACAAACCACCACCATAGCGGCAAAACGGTTTGATGCATTAACTGGGTAACGTATACGTTCAGCAGGGTAATAAAAATCATCAGCAATACATTCCATACAATCTGCCTGCCCAATGTCCATTTTTCGTCATCTAACCGGGGCGCTATCCATTTACTAAATATCCATCCACCGCATAAAATAACGGCGCCGGTAACCGCACCATACACCAGGGTAACATATAATAACTTTTTAGTATCAAAAAGATTGAGACTAAAAGGCTGGAACAGGAAGAGAAACAGGAATACGAATAAGCCAAATCCGATCCCGCGCAACCGGTACCATTGCCAGGTGTTGATGGGGAACGGCTCTCTTAATATTTTCCAGTGCATGACTTTTCAGGGTTATAGAAACGAGAAGTTTTGATACAGCGCTCGCAAAGCTATTAATTATGAGGGATTGGGCCGTACCATTCATCCCAAAATGCCGTTTACCCCTTAGTATTTGCTATCCGCCCCAAAAAAGATGCGCCGGTTATCTGAAAACTACTTTTACGAAAATCAAAAAATCAATCAAAAACAAACAATGATGTGGCCAGAAAAGCTAAAAAGAAAAACATATTTCCTGTTACTGCTATTTGTATCGATTGCTCTTGCAACCCATGGCCAGGAGCAATACCAAACCCTGAGAGGCCGGGTTATCGACCAGCAATCTAAAAAAGGATTGGCGCAGGTAAACCTCCAGGTTGATGGTACAACCCTCGGAGCTACCACCGACAGCCTGGGCTATTATTCTATACGCCGGGTGCCGCTCGGGCGGGTAAGCCTGGCCGCCACTCATGTAGGCTACGAGGCTGCGCAATTATCGAATATAGTAGTGGAATCGGGAAAAGAGGCGATCGTAAATATTGAATTACTCGAAAAAATAGGCCGGTCGGAAGAAGCGGTATGGGTTAGCGGCCGGCGTGAAAAGCTGGCGGCCCGGCAAATGGCTACTGTAAGCGCCATGGAATTTAATGCCGAGGATACGCGGCGCTTTGCCGGTAGCCGCAACGACGTAGCAAGGATGGCTTCAAATTTTGCAGGTGTCGGTAGCCTGAACGACGGCAGCAATGATATTATTATACGAGGGAACTCTCCTTTAGGGCTGCTTTGGCGTTTGGAAGGAGTAGATATTCCCAATCCCAACCACTTTGGCAGCCTGGGCGCCACCGGCGGCCCGGTAGGTATGCTCAATAATAATGTTATCGGGCAATCAACTTTTTACACGGGGCGTTCCCGGCTCAGTTTGGTAATGCTACGGCCGGTGCTTTTGATCTGAGCCTGAGAAGCGGCAACAATAATAAAAGGGAATTTACAGGCCAGATTGGCTTTAACGGCCTCGAGCTGGGCGCCGAGGACCCTTCAGTAAGACGAGCAAAGCCTCTTACCTGGTTTATTACCGGTACAGTATTCCCGGCCTCATCAGCTCATTAGGCGTTGATGTAGGAACCGGTGCTGCCGTTCCTGCTTACCAGGACATTAGTTTTAAAGCAGACCTGCCTGCAAAAAAGCCGGGCAATTTACCCTGTTTGGCATGGGAGGCACCAGTAATATCAATTTCCTGGGGAACTGAAAGACACGGCAAATTTTACAATGATCCCTACAGTAATCTTTATAATGCTACCAAAATGGGCGTGGCAGGCATTAAACATACTTATTTTTTCAACAACACTACCTCCTATACCTTAACTATAGCAGCTACAGGCACCAACGTAACTACCCGGCAGGATTCACTGGATGCAGAGCGAATAGCCCATAAAAACTTCAGGCAAAATGGCAATGAATGGCGATACCTGGCCAGTTTGGTAGTTAATAAGAAGTTTTCTGCGAGCGACCGGCTTACGGCAGGCATTACGGCTGATCAGTTGCACTATAGCTATAGCGACAGTATAAGGAATGCCGACTACGGTTTCATTCCCTTTGCAGTGGAGAAAAACCACACCCGGTTGCTACGCGGCTTTGCGCAATGGCAGCACCGGTTTGGTCCGCGGCTCACGCTTAATTCCGGCGTTTATAGTCAATACCTGGCGCTCAACAGTAACACTTCAGTAGAAGGCAGGTTGGGGCTCCGGTACACGCTTCCGGCAGCCGGCGCGCTTACCCTGGCGTACGGGAAGCACAGCCAGATGCAATCACTTATGAGCTATTTCCACGAAACCAGGGTGGGAGATGAATATATGCAAACCAATCGCGACCTGGATTTTACCCAAAGCCATCATATGGTGGCAGGCTGGGAAAAAGCTTTAAAAAATAACTGGAAATACAAACTGGAAGCATACACCCAGCTGCTGCGTAAGGTACCGGTAGAACAAAGGTTATCCGACTGGTCTGCGCTCAACATAGGAGCCGGATATGGATCAGGGCTGGAAGACAGCCTGGTCAACAAGGAACCGGCACCAATTACGGCCTGGAACTGACAGTGGAAAAACCCTTCGCTCACGGATATTATGCATTAGCTACTGTTTCGGTTTTTGAGTCGAAGTATAAAGGAAGCAATGGTGTAGCACACCATACAGTATTCAACGGTAATTATGTTGCCAACGCCCTGGCAGGAAAAGAGTGGCGGATTGCCGGGATACATACCATCGGCGCAGACCTGAAAGTAGTTACTGCGGGTGGCAGAAGATTTACACCCATTAACGAGGAGGCTTCCAAGGCGGCTGGCAGGGTTATTTACTACGAGTCCCGGTCATTTGAAGAAAAAACACCGGCCTATTTCCGCCTCGATTGTAAGCTTACTTACCGCATGAACAATAAAGGATTTATGCAGGAGTTTTTGTAGACTTCCAGAATGTAACCAATCATAAAAATATATTTAATCAGTGGTACGACAGCCGCTCGGGTAAAAATACGAACCCAGAACCAGCTGGGCTTCTGGCCTAATTTCAATTACCGCATACAGTTTTAACCAATAGCATACAAAATCCCGGAAGTTTTGTGCCTCCGGGGTTTTATTATTTTCCGGTAACCGATCTATTTGTTACCATTTCGCAACCTCTCCTGTATTTACCAGGGTTTGATCTACTTTAATATTGTTGCCGCCCGATACTTTGAGGAATAATTTGGTATCCGTTGGATAAACAGGTTTATTTATTTCAATATTCTTACTGTTATGCACCAACACTACCGGGTCTTTTTGTTTGCTTTCAAATTTCACATGGTCCAGAACTATTCCATCAGCTAAGATCAGTTCGGCACCAATGTCTGTAATCAATGTAGTATTCTTTATACGGATATTTTGTATGGCTGCTTCAGGTAGTCCTCGCACAAAAATGCCCTTCTTTGCCCCATCACAAACAATATTCTCAAACTCCATATCCCTGAAAACAGGCGTACCTTCTCCAAAAGTGGTGTCTATTTTTCTCACGCCGTCTGTTGCAAATGTTACTGCGTAATGCATGTCAAAGAAAACAGCTTCCTGGTCTATATTGCGCATCTGGACATTGCGGGCATAAATCTTTTCCACTACTCCACCCCTTCCACGGGCAGATTTAAAACGCAAGCCCTTATCCGTACCTATAAAAAGGCAGTTCTCAATGAAGATATTTTTAGTACCACCGCTCATTTCGCTGCCTACCACCACGCCACCATGGCCCTTATATACCAGGTTGTTCCTGATAATGCCATTTTGCGTAGGCATGCCACGTTTGCGTCCCTCCTCATCTTTACCTGATTTTATACAGATGGCATCATCACCTACGTCAAACACGCAATCTTCCACGATAAAGTTTTTGCACGACTCTATATCAAGCCCATCGCCATTATGCGAGTACTCAGGATTTTTCACCGTTACATTCCTGATGATCAGGTCCTCGCTCATCAGCGGATGCAGGTTCCACGCACCGGAATTCTGGAACGTAACGCCTTCCAGCAAAATACGTTTGCATTGTGTCAATACTAAAAGGTTGGGCCTTAAAAATCCTTCATATCGGTATAATCGCTTAACAATTTTCCCGGCTCTAACAACATACTGCGCTTGGTTTCGCTGGCTACTTTAAATTGCTCCGATGGATACCATCTTTTACCGTCACTACTTAAAACGCCACCCGACTTTACCCGGGCGTTCCAGAAAGATTCCGTCACCGCAGATTTGGTCAGACCTCTCCATATATCGCCATTACCATCAATCACACCACCACCGGTAATAGCAATATTCTCGGCATTTTTGGCCCATATCGGCGACTGGTTACGCGCTGAGCTTCTGCCCTCATAACTACCTGCTACTATTTCATACTTTGTTTTGTCATTGGTAAACAGCAGCATCGCACCTTTTTGAACATACAGGTTTACATTGCTTTTCAGCTCCAGCGGCCCTGTAAGCCAAATACCAAACGGCACTACAACTACACCGCCTCCATTGGCATTGCAGGCCTTAATGGCTTTGGTTATACTCTCCGTGTTTAAAACCGTCCCGTTAGATACGGCTCCGTACTTTACAATATTAAAGCTGTCTTTTTTAAACGAGGTTTTCTTTACTTCCGGCAGCCTGTTCCAGCTAAACTGCGCATGAACGGTTGCAGAAAAAGCCGCAAGGGTAATAACAGCAACAATGCTTTTGATCATTTTTTACTTTGTTTATTAATAAGCCCCGGAATCGGTTTCAATTTATGACGTGTATGGCAACCAACCGGAATTGCGTCAAAAATAAATGATTCGTAAGCGGTAAATTGTATAAAAACGCAATCGATTGCGAAATGAATCTTATGGCGGCTTTCCCCAGTCATAACCTGCTACCCAGGTAACAAGCTGGCTGCATACGCCAAAATACCATCTACCGGCTAAATAAGCTGATAGTTGTACCTGATTGATTATGAATATCCTTATCTTTCGGGCATACTTTTTGAAACGCTCATGTCTTAAAAAATAAACAATGAAACAACTATTTATAATCGCATCTATAACTGCATTTTTGTTTACTGCCTGCAAGTCGAAATCAACAGATACCGGAGAAGCGCCGGCAACCGCCAGCCAGTACTATGAAAAGGTAGCCGAACTCGAAGAAACCATGTCGGAGCCCCTGTTAACTACCGAAGCTGCTATAAAAGCAAGGGGATAAAAAGATTTTGAAGGAATTGCACGGTCTGCCAAAGCCATGGAAGACACCGTTGACCTGAGGATCAACGCATTGAAGAAACTGGAGCCTGTAGGCAAAGGAGGTGAAGATTTTAAACTGGTGGCTACCCGTTACTTTGAATACATTAAAAGTATTTATACCGCCTACAAAAAAATAGGAGAAGCTAAAACAGAAGAAGAGAGAATGAAAGGCGCTGATGAAATGACCAATATTATCAATGGCCAGGCTGCGGTAATGGCTAACCTGCAATCGGCACAGGCAAAATTTGCTGCTGATAACGGATTTACCATTAACCAGTAATTTTATTACAACCCGGGTAATAAATATATAAGCGGCATCAGCCGCTTTTTTTGTGCTGAAAATTTTCCGTTTTTCGTAAATACCTTCTTTGCCCGGGTGTATAATTTCGCTGTTCATTCTTCAAAAAACTCCCGGCGCAATGACAAACGGAAAAGCCCCGAACAAAAAGAAACAACGCAGCCTGTTTTATCGTGTATCAGCCTGGCTCCATCTTTGGCTGGGATTAATTACCGGCGCTATTATGGTAGTAGTGTGTCTTTGCGCCTGCATTTGGGTATTCAATGAAGAGATCACCGGTTTACTGGAGCCGGAAACAAGGATTGCTCATCGCAATGAAGCCGTGATACCTCCTTCGCGACTAATGGCCATCGCTGACTCTTTATACCCGGGTAAAAAAGCAGGGTACGCTACTTATAAACAAGGTAATGCCATTTATCTTTCTTTGGGTGAGGGCAGAAAAGGAAACACTATACTTAGGATTAACCCTTATACCGGCCAGGTGATCAGCACTAAAGAGCATAAAGAAGGAGAAACCGACTTCTTCAGGTTTATATTGAATGGCCATCGTTTTTTGTGGTTGCCTTATGAAATAGGGAGGCATGTTGTTAATTACAGTACACTGATATTTGTTATTATACTGATCAGTGGTATTGTGCTTTGGTGGCCCTGCAAATGGACCAAAGCTGCCAAACAACAGGCTTTAACCATTAAAACCAAGGCTTCCTTTAAAAGAGTGAATTATGACCTGCATAATGTGTTGGGCTTCTATTCACTGATCGTGCTGGCTATTATGGCGCTTACGGGAATGGTGTATGGGATAAAATGGTATAGCAATGGCTTGTATTGGGTAACATCAGGCGGCGACAACCTGCCCGAAT
Organism: Paraniabella defluvii; assembly: GCA_019316985.1. GTDB lineage: Bacteria > Bacteroidota > Bacteroidia > Chitinophagales > Chitinophagaceae > Niabella > Niabella defluvii. Next base: position 2,382,915 of record CP079215.1, on the reverse strand, counting down.
TCAAAGCAGCCACTTCCGACTCCCTACAAGCCGGCAAATTCTATACGCCGGCCGCTATCATGGATAAAACCTGGAAGGAAGTAGCGGCCGCACATCCCGAAGCAGAAGGCTTCTATTACAATTTTGCAGATACCGCCAAACCCAAAAGCGCTATCAATATCAGCATATATCCTACCGCCGGCAAATACTATAATCGTTACAGTTTTGTATTTGATCAACATACGGGTCAACCCCTGGAAGGCAATAACCCGGTTTATGACAAAAGCTATGACGAAGCATCCGGGGCGGCCAAACTGCGAAGAATGAATTATGATCTGCATGTAGGCTCTATACTCGGCTTGCCGGGAAAGATACTGGCATTCTTCGGCGCATTAATTGGCGCCAGCCTGCCTGTAACCGGCTTTTTGGTATGGTGGGGCAAGCGTAAAAAGAAAAAGAAACCAGTAGTGCAGAAGACTGCTCAACCCAAAGTAACCAGTATTAAAGTGGCGCATCAGGAAACCGTAACCTTGTAAATCAATAATCAACTATTCTACAGAAGGGCTGATAAATATTATCGGCCCTTTTTGTAATGATCCCTTTTTATTTTTTCCCGATTGCAGTAATCTATTTCCGCATATCGTAAATGACTTACCCGGCTCACCTTCTAATTTCGCGCGCAAATTTATTCTCTTATGAAATATTTAGTTTCCCTCTTTCTGATGCTGGCATGCGCTATAAACGTATCGGCAGCCAATGAGCCCCTCTCTGTTATTAAAGGAACGGTTCGCAGTTCAGACAATAAGCCGGTAGCTAATGCTACTGTTCAGATAAAAATACCGACCGCGCCACTGTTACGGATAAGAACGGTATATTTTATTTTCGAAAATTAGATGCCGGCACATACACCATTGTTGTATCTTTTATAGGCAGTGAACCCGTGGAACAAAGTGTAGAGGTAGGTCATAATGAAACAACCGATATATCTGTCACTATCAGCAGCAGCTTACAGGAACTGGAAGAAATCATCATCAAAAGTGCGCGAAACCGCTACAAGGTAGATGAGTTAAGCAGCTCTATGAGGCTTAAAACGCCGATCCTTAACTTACCACAAAACATACAGGTAGTAACATCAGACGTATTGATCGACCAGCAGGTATTTGATATTGTAGACGGCATTACCCGTAACGCCAGCGGTGTGATACGCCAGGGGCATTGGGATAACCAATATGCTAATATAAGAATGCGGGGCTCTAAGCTGCCTTCTTTCAGAAACGGCATGAACATCGAAGCGTCATGGGGACCAACAGCCGAAGATGCTATCATGATCGACAGGATTGAGTTTGTGAAAGGTCCCGGAAGTTTTATGCTGGCCAGCGGGGAGCCGGGAGGCTTTTATAACGTGGTAACTAAAAAACCAACCGGCCAGACAAAAGGCCTGGTTAATTTCTCCATGGGTAGTTTCAGTACTTATAGGGGAGGCTTAGACTTTGATGGCAAATTAAGTAAAGACGGCAAGCTATTATACCGCGTTGCCGCATCTGCCCAGCAAAAGACTTTTTCACCAAGTACAATTACAGCAACCGCGTAGTGGTAGCGCCCTCGCTAAAATACCTGGTTAACGACAACACTTCTATAACACTGGAATATAATTTTCAGGGATCAAAATATCTTTCAAACGGCAACTATACGTTCTCTCCCAAACAATATGCTGATCCGGGTATCAGGAACGATTTCTTTTATGGCGATCCTTCGATGGAGCCGGGCAAACTCAGAGATCACAGCGCTTATGTTTATTTCGATCATAAGATCAATGACCGCTGGGAGGCGCATGCCCAAATTGCTTATTTCAATTTTAGGATGAAGGCAACCAGTACCTGGGCCAACTATTTAACGGCCGACGGGGAATGAGCCGGTACTATAGCATGTCTGACGAAGCAGGAGAGAATAGGTTTGGGCAATTCTCCTTCTCGGGTGTAGAGCATACCGGTCCCATTAAACATACGATTTTAATGGGCGCCGATTTTGGCAATAAGAAATTCTGGGGTGATTTCCCAACGCTTAAATCAGATTTATATTTTGCCGACAGCATACTGTTTAACGTATATAATCCGAGGTATGGTTTACCAGCCAGCCAGATACCCGTGGCGGACCGATCCAAAAGCATTTACACAAGGGCTGCCGCCGGTAACTATATGACTGTAACTACCTATTCATCGGCTTTTGTACATGATGAAATGTCATTCTTTAAAGAAAAACTACGCCTTTCACTGGGATTGAGATTTACCGATATGACAACCGTTGGAAAAACAGGCGCCGCCGATCAGAAGGACGAAGTATTTTCTCCAAGAGCAGGGCTGAGCTATTCCATCAATAAGTCTACCTCTTTGTACGCTCTGTTTGACCAAACCTTTGTACCTGTTGCAGGCACTGATTTTTTTGGCAATACCTTTAAGCCGGTACGTGGTAACGATATTGAAGGCGGCATTAAGAAAGAGTGGTTTGCAGGCCGGTGGATGTCTACCATATCTGTTTATAATATTAAGAGAACAAATGCCCTTGTACCAGACCCGGATGCATCTCACGTAGTAGGTAACCAGTCGTTTAGCATACAGGCCGGAGAAACTACTTCAAAAGGTATTGAAGTAGATATTGTGGGTGAAATTATCCCGGGCCTGAACCTTACGGCCAATTATGCTTATACTGATTCAAAAATAACCAAAGCCTCGTCTACCACTGCTTCAGCCGCTACTGTTGGCAACAGAACGGCTTATGTTCCCTATAACGTTACCAATTTTTGGTTACAGTACAGGGTTCAGCAAGGCTTTTTAGAAGGCTTTGGTTTATCGGGCGGTATCCAGTCTCAAACCGGCCGTGTAGTAGGTACTTCCAAAACTACCAATTTCCCCGACTACTTCAGAGCTGATGGAGGCATTAGTTATCAAAAGGGCCGTTATGCTATTTCAATGCTGGTGAACAACCTGTTGAACCATCAGCGACTCATGACTGCAGGCTCTATGACTACTCCATCTGCGGCATTGGCAGCATCGAGAGGAGCAGTTCCTTATTACTCATATATTGTTGAGGCCCGCAGAAATATGAGAATAGGTATTACCTACAGGTTTTAAGTAGCTGTACTTACCGTTATAACTAACAAAAGAGGCGAACTGTCGCCTCTTTTGCTTTTAAAAAAAACAGAGCCAGTGAATTAAATAGTAACGAGCACCTCCTGTTCGCCACCTGTATCATTTAATAAAATAAATGGTTCGCTTATTCCACTTCCGTTTATACTGATGTGAATATTCCCGTTTTTTTGTTCATTTACAACCCTGATCTTATAGAGGGTAGTACCAAAGCTGTAGTTTACTTCAAACTCCGGCCAGGTATCTGGTATGCATGGATCAATATATAGCTCATTACCTTTTTCTTCAGTCCTAATATATGCTCCAGCGCCAATTGGTAGGTCCAGCCTGCTGAGCCGGTATACCAGGTCCAGCCGCCCCGGCCCTCATGCGGAGCTACTCCATAAACATCCGCCGCCATAACATAGGGCTCTACTTTATATTTTTGCGATTCGGCATTATTCACTGCATGGTTAACGGGATTTACCATTGAGAACAGCTCCCAAACCTTTTCGCGGTCTTTCTTAATTGCAAACGCCATCATCGTCCAGATAGCAGCATGTGTATATTGTCCTCCGTTCTCTCTTACACCAGGTACATAACCTTTAATATAGCCCGGATACAGGTCTGATTTGTCAAAAGCCGGTGTCAGCAATTTAATAATACCATTTTTACGGTCTACCAGGTGCTCGTTTAAAGAAGCCATCGCCTGCTCTATTCTTTCAGGCTCACCGGCGCCGGATATAACCGACCAGCTCTGGGAAATAGAGTCGATACGGCATTCTTCATTTTGAGAGGAACCTAAAGGCGTACCATCATCAAAGTAAGCACGGCGATACCATGCTCCATCCCAGGCGTTGCGGTTAATATTTTCCTTTAGTCGTTCGGCCTGGCTGATACATTTAATATAAAACTCTTTATCGCCATAATTATCGGCAATTACCGAAAATTTCATGAGTACATCATATAAGAAAAAGCCCAGCCATACACTTTCTCCTTTACCATGTTCGCCTACTTTATCCATTCCGTCATTCCAGTCCCCGGAGCCGATCAGCGGCAAACCATGCTCTCCAAATTTCAACCCGAAATCGATAGCTCTTTTACAGTGATTATAGACGGTTTCCCATTCGTTCAAAAATACCGGCAGATCATAATAACTTTCTTCATCGGGGCGTAAGGGCCGTCCTTCTATATACGACACGTATTCATCCAGCACAGCTACATCATTGGTTGCCTCAATATACCGGGCCGTTACATAAGGCAACCACAAATAATCGTCGGAGCAGGTAGTGCGTACCCCGCGGCCAGTGGGCGGATGCCACCAGTGCTGTACATCACCTTGTTTAAACTGCCTTGAAGCGGCTAACAATATCTGCCCTCTTGTAATATCCGGGCGCGTATGCATCAATGCCAGTGTATCCTGTAGTTGATCCCTGAAGCCAAAGGCACCGCCCGACTGATAGAAGCCGCTCCGGCCCCAGATCCGGCAGGCCAGGGTTTGGTACACCAGCCAGCCATTGGTTATTACATTAAACGCTTCATCGGGCGTTTTGATCAATACATTACCGAGGATATGATTCCAGGCATCGTGGATCCGCGATTGTGCCTCATGTACCGTTTCTGCATTTTTATATTTGGTAGCGAGTACCCTTGTATCATGTTCCGATTTGCCGCTGCCTAACCTGAAGATCACTTCCTTTTCTTCATCCGGCAACAACTCAACGCCTATTTGTATGGCAGTACAGGGATCTAATGCCGCACCATACTTATTGGAAAGCTTTTCCTGAACAATCCTTCAGGATTAGCCAACGACCCGTTTCTGCCAATAAATTCCGTGCGGTCGCAGGTATAAGACCTGTTAATGCCATCTGCATCAAAGAAAGATACTCTTTCAGCAAATGTGCTGTTATAATGATTACGTGCAAACAAAACGCCTGTTTCCAGGTCTTTTCAGTAACTACATGCATGCGTGTGCTGGTGGCAGTATCTCCCAATACCCATTCCACATATCCGGTAACAGAAAGCTTTCTTAGCTTGGGTGATATATTCTTCACTCTTACTACCGTAAATTTTATCGCGTCTTCGGCATCCACAAAAACCCACATTTCGGATCTTATGCCAAAAGCAATATGCTCATAAACTGTATAGCCAAAGCCATTACGTGTTATATAGGGTTTACCGCTATTTGATGGTAATGGCGAGGGCGACCAGTATTTGCCGCTGATGTCGTCCCTGATATAAAAAGCTTCCCCGTTTTATCCGAAACCGGATCATTCTTCCAGGGCGAAAGCCTGTAAGAATGCGCATTTTCGGCCCAGGTATAACCCGATCCGCTCTCCGAGATCATCGTGCCGAATTCTGCATTGGCAATAATATTTACCCAGGGCGCCGGGGAGGTTTGCCCCCGCCGGGTTAATATAAAATATTCCTTACCGTCGGCAGTAAATCCTCCTGTGCCGTTATTAAATACAAGGTTATCCGGCAGGCTCACCTGCACATCAGACTCAAATGTATTATGCCCTGTAATCTTTAACGCGGGAGGCAGCGCTTTAACCGGCTTTTGCCTGGTCATCTGCTCCTGCAGGCTGCCTGCATTATCGTAAAATATCAGGCGGGCTACCGTTTGAAATAATATCCTGTCTTCTGTAGAAAGCTGATCGCCCTGGCGGATAAAGATACCTCCCGGCTGGTCTACCGTAGCGCCGCCAATAGCCGTTACAAAGCCCATGATCTGGTCGTGCAGTAACTGCCGGTAAGTGCCAAAATCATCGTTCCATATAATCAGATCCACTACGAGACCTTTCATGCGCCAGTAAGAATGTGCTTTAATAAGCTGACGTACCAACGTTGTATTGTCGCTGTCCTGAACTCTTACCAAAACAATGGGCAGGTCCCCGGAAATAGAATAGCCCCAAAGGCCCGACTGCCCTTTCCTGTTCCCCGCGATAATATTGGCTTCTGCCCGGTGAATAGCATTTGCATATAATATATGACTGGCCATGGAATTAAATAACTGTGCTTCTGCCTCACTGGCATTGATCTGCCTGAGCAATACCTGGCTATGCGTCCAGGATAACTCGAAAGCACGGTTCTTCAAATACATATCGTCATATTTATCTATCAGGTGCTGGCAGGTATCCTGCGTTTCCGTTATACCAATAACAATCTCGAATGTAGCGGTCTGTCGCGGCTTCAGCGTGATCCTATATTTTATTGCTGCTACGGGATCCAGCACCGAACCACCAGTACCCGACATAGGACCATCATTAACCACTGACAGAGGTGCGGCCAATGAACGTGTTCGGCCGATAAAGCGCATCCGGTCACTTTCAAAAGACAGTTCTTCTTTTTCGGCTCCCGTTAAGCTCATCATAAAGAACATCCATGGTGGCTGCTCATTTTGGACCTTGCCCTCCGGGTACAAAGAATCGCCTTATTATTTTCACTGATTTTTGTTTGAACAAAAGATTGCTAAACGCAGGATGAGCCTCATCTGCGGCCTGTGGCGCTATTACCACCTCGGTATAGCCCGTTACTTCCAATGTTCTTGGAGTATTGCTTTTGTTGGTTATTTTGATACGCCTGATCGAAACATCATCTTCGGGCGAAACAACTATATCGGTTTTTGTTTCGAAGTCTTTATTTACCCGCCTGAACTCTACATGTCCCTGTGAAAAAATGGTTTCATCCACGTCCAGCTTTTTCCGGGTAGGCTGATAGGTGTTTGACCATAGGTCCTGGTTCGATATATCTTTAATATAACAAAAGGTTCCCCAGTTATCTTCAGTAACATCCTCACGCCAGCGTGATACGGCTAAATTTTTCCAGCGGCTGTAGCTACCGCCGGAGTTGCTGATAGCCATGTGGTAACGGCCGTTTGAAAGCAATTGCACTTCTGGAATAGTGGTATTGGGGGTTCTAATGATCCGGATATGCGACTCGTGGCTGGCCACTGTTTTACTTGCAGCGCTATCGTCCTGGGTATAGTAGTTAGTAGCCTTGGGCGCCTTTTCTTTAAGAGTAATAATGCTGATTGAAACTGGGGATCGCGTTCAAATCTTTGCTGCATTTTTTCGCCCAGTAACAGGCGCGCTATCGATAAAAATCCCATTCCCTGGTGGTGCGCCATAAACGACCGGATGATAACATGCGTGGTACCACGCGGCATACGGGATGGTGTGTAATCTACCGCTTCATAAAACCCGTAGCGCCCTCAAAACCATTCTTCGATAATAACAGCAGGTTTTTAAGCGCCGGCACTGGTTCTATCATCAGCGCAAGCATCGTTGCATAAGGGGCTATTACCAGGTCCTGCCCCAGGCCACGTTTCAGGCCGGTACCCGGAACGCCAAAAGCCTGGTATTGATAATTGAGGTGTGCATCTACCAGGTTGAAGCCGGATTCTGAGATACCCCAGGGGATATCCTTCTTCCGCCCGTAATCTATTTGGTTTTGTATCACACCCCTGGTAGTACGTTCCAGCAAGGTATTTTCATAAGATGGCATCACCAGTTCCGGCATCAGGTATTCAAACATCGATCCGCTCCACGACAGTAATACCGGGGCAGTACCATCATTGGTTATCAGCCGGCCCAGTACAAACCAGCTATCCTGTGGCACTTTGCCCTGCGCAATGGCTGTAAAATACCCAGCCGGGCTTCTGAAGCCAGAATATCATAGTAACTCTTATCCTTTATGTCTTCGCTCACATTATAGCCAATATGGAAAAGGTGTTTCTCTTCGTCGTATAAGAATCCATATTCTACTTCTGCAAAGCCCGCACATTCGTTGGTAAGTTTTTCAATCTTACTTAATTTCTCCAATGCATGGCTATGCGCTGACCGGATAGCCGCCTCTAGTTTTTGAAGCCATTCGCGATGTTCAGCATGCTCCGTCATCAATTGGCCGATCAACGGTAACAGGTTGTGTTCGAAATCCCGGATATTTATTAGAGAAGGGATATTATCTAAGATATTGAGCTCGTCAAGGCCGGCGGGTACCGGCAGTAAATCAATCCAGGGCGTTAAAAGCGATGCCGAAAATTGTGCATCTGCAATCTGCTCCTCCAACTTTTTCAGCCAACGTAATGCTTCTGCGTGGTTACTGATAGCGGCATTGTCTTTTATCAGGTTAACCTGCTGCAGTAATTTATCAAAACTATGCTTATATGCCGTCAGCGTCTCCTCAGGAGTATTAGATAAGGCATGGAGGTAGGCATCCGTTTCCCTGAAAATGCCGGACGACTCAGGCGCAGCATCGATAGCTGCCTTCCAGGCATGATGCAGCCCTTCGTAACATTTAGGATTGATTATTTTATGATGTGGCAGCTCCAGTAAACCCTGCCTCAATACAAGCATATTGGCTACAAAGTTACCGCTGTCTACTGCCGAGATATAACGGGGATAAAGCGGTTGCAGGTTCGTGGTATCGTACCAATTGTAAAAATGCCCCTGTAACGTTCCATATCGCTCAGGGCATTAAAAGTGTTTTGTGTACGCTCTACCAGTTTACATAACGATATGTACCCGAAATCATAAGCTGATAAATTTACCAGGGTAGATAAACCTATATTCGTGGGAGAAGTGCGATGGGCTGTTACCTCGATAGGCTTTTCCTGGTAGTTATCAGGGGCAGGTAATTATCTTCTGCTACCACAAAGTCTTCAAAAAGACCATGTTTTACGACTGAGCACCTGTAAAAAACGGCTTCGGAATCGGATAATGTAAAGTCTTTCCTGGTTCGCTGGCGGCTTACACTCCAGGCAATAACCGGCGAAAACAACCATAGCAACAAAAACGGAGCAGCTATAAAAAGAGACGAAGGACGAAAACTATTATCAGGGCTGCCATAATTATCACCAGTAGTACTGCCTGCCACATATAACGGTATGCATCAGCAATCGTTTTTTTGCCTCCCGATTTTTGAGCCGCATAAGGTGTCCATTGCAGCAACCTTTTCTTGGTAAACAACAGGCGCCAGTTGGCTAAGAAAATGGCATCTGCATTTTTATAGGCTTCAAAAGGCAACACTACAATATTGTACAGCACCTGCGCTACGCTCTTTTTAAAAGAGTCTGCCACTTCAGTAATATGCGATCCTGTGTCAAGATCTTGAGGTTTTCTGAAGAGCTGTATAGCATTTGTAACCACGGGCATAAAAACCAGAATATCACAAAGCCTATCATCCAGAAGCCCGGGTTAGGCAGCAAGAGCCATATAAGCGCTAATAAAACCAGCATGGCAGGTGTAAGCAGGCTTCGCTTAATATTGTCCCAGATTTTCCATTTTGACAGGGAAGAAATATAATTGCGCCTTAGCTTATTCTTGCCGTCAGGTGCAAAAGGCAAACCCCAGGTAGCTATTTGCCAGTCGCCCCTGATCCATCTATGCCTGCGGCTTACATCTGTCCAGTAGGTTTCAGGATAATCTTCAAATAACTGTACATCCGTTAACAAACCAGAACGCACATAAGAACCTTCCAGCAGGTCGTGACTGAGGATGCGGTTCTCGGAAACGCTTTACCCAGTACCCGTTCAAACACATCGATATCATAAATACCTTTACCGATAAAAGAGCCTTCTTCAAAAGATCCTGGTATACATCTGATACCAACTGAGTGTAGGGTCGAGGCCCGAATCATTACTATGCATGCGCGCATAGATGGAGCTGGTTTTTGCCGGCAGGTTGATAGCAGTGCGGGGCTGCAGAATACCATAACCTTCCACTACCCTTCTCTTTCTCTCATTGATCACCGGCTGATTCAGCGGGTGCGCCATGGTGGCTATCATTTTCCAGGCCGACTCTCTCGGTAAAAGGGTGTCGGCATCGAGTGTAATCACATACTTTACATTGGTTAATGCAGATACGTCACCTACTATCACAGAAAAGTCGTCGTGGCCGGTATTTCTCAGCAAGCTATTCAGTTCGCCAAGCTTTCCCCGTTTACGTTCATAGCTCATCCATACCTTTTCTTTTTATTCCACTTACGCGAGCGATGCATAAGAAAAAACGGTCGGTATCATTTTCCCGCGCGTACTTTTTGTTAAGCAAGTGAATCTCCTCCTGCACATAGGCCAGCAATTCATCATCCTGCGGCATTTTTTCCCGGGGCGCATCCGCAAAATCCGTTAGCAGGCAGTAGTATAAATTCTTTTGCGGATTGGAAAGATACCTTACTTCCAGGTCACTCACCAGTTCCTCAATCCCTGCTTTGCTGCTTATCAGGCATGGCACCGCTACTACAGCGCTATATATATCAGGTATCTTTCCGGAAAAATCAAGTTTGGGCAAGGGCTTGGGTTTTACCACCATTGTTGATATCCAGTTGATCACTACAGTAGCAAAGTGCCCCAGTATTACAAACAATAAAATGCCAGTAGCTATGCCCAACCAAAGTGTATCCTTTTCCTTATAAACGGTAGTCGCCAGCAATATGCTTATGGTCAATGCGAAGAGAAAGGTAGACCCGGCGTATACAGGCAGGCGATTCTTCCTGAAAAAAATTTTGCCTGTTCTTTGAAATCAAGTTGGGTTCCGGCAGCTTTTACCAGTTCATCCCTTCCCTTATCTACTAAAAAAATAACCTACATGATGCTGGCGCTCCGGCCCACCAGCCTCCTTTCTTTTTGCGGCCAGCTCAATAGCTAAAGCGGCTACCTCGTGCTCGGCCATTTTAGATTTCTTACCAATCCATTCTATTACATGACGGTAGCAGTCGCGCGTATCAAAATCCATTAAAGGATAGGTACCTGTAATATCCTGTTGCAATATTTTTCTACGACGCTTACGCTTTCCACAAACTCTTTCCACTCGGTTGTTTTCAGCAATCTTATACTCTCAATGCTGTTGCGCATAGATACCTGGTCGGCTGCCTGGCTTTGATTGTGTATATTCACCAGCTCGGCCACAGAATGACCCGTATCTGAAAGTTGTTGCTCAATCCAGGATAAAGGCATTGCCAACCCCTGTCCCTTTCCCTGCATACGCCTTGTAAATTCAGCTACGAAAGCACTGTTGCGCGATATCGCTTTTAGCCATTTCAGCGGTGGCAATAATAATACTACGTGGCTCTGTTTGCGCAATCTTTATAAATTCATCCGACCAGTAAATAGCGTCATTCTTATCTAACCGGTCGATGGCTATCCTGGAAGCGATACGCCTTATGTTTTCGATTATTGCAAACCTCAGCATAATAGGGATGGCCCATAGCTCCCCTAAAGTGAGCACGTTTTTCGTTTGATAGCCGTTAATAAAAGCAGTAAGATTAGCTAAATCGATCCGGCCGTCGCTGTGCGAAATAATTTCAAGCGCAATGTCGTACACACGGGGCATGCCTGCAGATTTTCCTTTAGCTAAAATGGGAAGCGTTTGGCTATATCCCTTCGGCAGGTGTTTCCTTGATATATTAATCTGCTCCTTAATGAGGTAAAGGTTGTCCAAAAACCATTCGCTTGCAGGTGCGATGGCTTGTTTTTCCTTTATGGTTTCAGCGAGCATTTCCTGCACTTTTATGATCACGTCTTCGTTATCATTCAACCGCTTCAACACTTTATCAGGCTGTTTGGTAGTCAGCACTTCGTGCTGGGCAGCCACACGTACACCGTGAGACTCCATTTGTGCATTACTCAGCAGGTCTAACCGAAACGGGTCTTCATTTTTAAAAGGATAGGTTGACTCGGAGGTAAAATATTCTCTCATCCTCGTCACAAAATCATCAACGGGCCTTGCTATTTTCATCCGGCTATTGTTTAAAAAAGTTCTTAATAGTTGATGCTGTGGAAATTTTTACACACTATGCAGTTCCACCGCATTTATTTTCACGGATTACACAATTACAATTTTCAAGCCGAGATTATCCACCCTGCTATTAATCAATAAAATAGCCGCCCCAAACGGAGGCGGCCTGCAGGATATTGTTATTCTTATATTAAAACTATATTTTCCGGATGCTCACCGCTACACCGCCGCTCCTGGCCAGTTTAGCCTCGAGCCTGGTTTTGCTGTTTAGCTTCTTTTTGTAAATATGATAACGTTGCGGGTTGGTGATATAATCGGCATCCTTTCCATCTTCATAAATAGTAGCTTCATAATTACCGGCTGGCAAAAAGTCGAAGCTGATGGTTAATATACGCGCATTTTCGTCGGTAATGCCCCAACAAACCACTCGTCTTTTCCCTTCGCTTTGCGGGCCATTAAAATATAATCGCCCGGCTCCGCGCTCAATATTTTGGTATCGTCCCAGTCTGCCGCTACGTCTTTTATAAATTGAAAAGCGTCCGGAAATCTATCGTAGTTATCTATGATGTCTGCCGCCATTTGCAGCGGGCTATACATGGTTACATATAGCGCCAGTTGCTTGACCAGTGTTGTTTGTACAAAGCGTTTGTCGCCAGGAAAATAGTAATCCAGCTTTGTCTGAAATATGCCCGGCGTATAGTCCATCGGGCCTCCTATGAGCCGGGTAAAAGGTAAAATGGTGGTATGCTCCGGATTATTGCCGCCAAAAGCTTCATATTCAGTGCCCCTGGCCGCTTCTGCTGCGATCCAGTTGGGATAGGTTCGATGTAAACCGGTGAGATGCACCGATTCGTGCGAATTAACCATTACCTTATGCTGCAGCGCCTTATTTACCACGCGCTGGTAATGCTGCACCATCCACTGGCTATAATGATGCTCCCCTCTCGGAATAATATTACCTACATAGCCTGTTTTTACAGCCCTATAGCCATACCGGTTCATAAAAGCAAAGGCGGTATCAAAGTGCCGTTCATAATTGGTAGCGGAAGAAGAGGTTTCGTGGTGCATGATCAATTGCACCCCTTTGCTTTGGCATAGCCTGTTAGTTCAGCAACATCAAAATCAGGATAGGGGATACGAAATCAAATACATATTCTTTCGATTTGCCAAACCAATCTTCCCATCCCTCGTTCCATCCTTCTACCAGAACGCCGCCGAAACCATGCTTTGCAGCAAAATCGATATACTTTTTCACATAACTGGTGTTAGCAGCATGCGTACCGTTGGTTTGTAATTTTGAATAATCTGTTTGGCCCAGGTGTACATTATTGATATTGGCATAGCTCCAGGTAGATTTCCCCATGATCATCTCCCACCAAACTCCTACGTACTTTACGGGTTTGATCCAGTCAGTATTTTCATACTTTGTAGGTTCATTCAGGTTGAGCACTAATTTGGAAGTCAAAACATCGGCTGCTTTTTTACTAATGATCACGGTTCGCCAGGGAGTATGAAAAGGTGTTTGTATATATCCTTTTTACCCTGTGCATCTGGTGTCAGGTGAGATGTCAATATAAATTTACCGGCATCCAGGTTTAAATGTAAAGCAGGGTAGTCAATCAATGCAGCCTCATGAAAGTTAAGATAAAAACCATTGCCGGTCTTTATCATCAAAGGAGTTTGCAGGGTTCCGGGCGCTATGGTTTGAGAAGCATTGCCATCATAGCTTTTATCAAACAGGCCGGGCACTTCCGACAATTTGGATGTAGTATAGTTGTACTCCTGTGTATCATAGTCGCCCGGTATCCACCAGGCTTTGGCGTCGCCGGGGAGTGCAAACTCCGTAGCTTCTTCCTTCACTACAAAATAATTCAGGTTGGCCTGTTCGGGGAATTCATAACGCAACCCCAGGCCGTCATTAAATAAACGGAACCGAATAGCAATTTCCCGCTGCCAGGCAGGTTGAGCCAGGTAAACAATTAACTCGGTATATTGATTCCTGATTTGCTTTACTTCTCCTAAAACCGGTTGCCAGGTTTCATCGGTTTTATTGATCTTGAAATCTTTGATACCAAAGCCTTCTGTAAAAGATGGCCCGTTATCTATCTGCAAACCCAATTTACTTTTTAATAAAACCGGCTGGTTATTAAAGCGCACACTATATACAGGAACGCTGTCCTTTACCTCGAACGTAAGCTGCAACGCCCCGTCCGGCGACTGTATTACTTGTGCATTGGAACCGGCCATCGCAAACATTATGGCAACCGTGGCAATCAATTTTTTCATCTGTATATTTTTTTTGAAAAGGAAAACGAAAATAGGATTTTTTATCTAATGTGTACCAAAAACACATTATAATCACAAAGATCGTTCTCAAATATGCGCAAACGTTTGCCTGAGCGAATCCGGCTACCTTGTGTATAACTTAGGTTCATAATGTTGCCTTGCTCCTGTACTACCCCGGTAGTTTGCTCTATGTATTTTTTTAACCTTAAAACCAAAAATGAAACAATTACTAACCGTAGTAATGCTCACTGCACTTTCAATAGTGTCGTGTAAGAAAAGCCAGCTGCCGGAAACCACCGGCCCCGGAAAAACCACGAACCGTTCTGTCAACCCTGTACCATTAGGCGCATTAGGTAGCACAGAGCAGGAATTCAGCGAAAAAATCATGGGTACCACAGAGTCGTTCAACAGGCTGCAATTGGGCAACCCATGGTCCGATTTTGACCCCACGGGCTTTTACCTGCCCCCGGTGTTGCTATGACCCTTACCGTACAACAGCTAAGCGGTACTACGCTACCCAAACTACTCATCGGCACTTATTCGAGAGACACCCTTCGGTGGGACCCACGTTCGGTGCAGCTAACAGCGGGTAGCAATACCATTTCGTCAGATACTTATGGCGGGTTGATCTGGATACGCTATATACTACCAGCGGCACTCCATCAGGCAAAGTTAAAATTACTTTTAACACAGGGGCTGTACGCGCACCGTTGTTTATTAAAGACCAGACAACGGACTGGGAATCGCAGGTAGCCACTTATACCACATCACCAGATGTACTGCTTGTAAACAACAGCACATACCTGGTAACAGGCAGGAGCCGTGCTGGCGCCACCAGCAATGCCGACGCCAACAATATTCTGCAGTTAATAGACAGGGCTGTAGAGTTTGGAGAAGATTATATATCCGGCTTTGATAATTCGGCTCCCGAACACATGAAACCCACGCATAAGATCGCGATGGTAGAATCTCCGGCCCGCAATTTATGGGGCGCTGCCAGCTACTACCGCACCTGGTTTGCGCCGGGCCTGTGGAATGATTGCCTGACCTACCCTAACATGGTGAACAATGGTTGGGGATCCTGGCATGAGCTGGGACACATGCGCCAGCAACAACCCTGGAAATGGTCAACTCTGGGAGAAGTAACCGTAAACATCTATTCTCTTGCAGCAGAACGGGCCATAAGCGGGGGGAGTTAACCGTTTAAAAGGGACTACCACCACTAATGCATTAAACTATATAGCCAATACCAATACCGACAAAGATTTTAATTTGAACACCTATATGTCGGATGGAAACTTCATCCGTTTATTTATGTTCCATCAGTTATGGCTTGCTTTTGGAGATGCTTTTTACATTAACCTGCATAAACAAACCCGTGTAGAAAAGCCTGTAGTATCTACCGACGAGCAAAAAATGAGATACTTTATGCTGAAAGCATGCACCATCAGCGGCAGGAACCTAACTACATTTTTTAGAAAATGGGGCTTTAAAGTTAACGAAAGTATTTATACCGAAATAGCAGCCCTGAACCTGCCGGCTCCAACCGTAGAACCCAGTACATTAACGGATGCCAATGCAGGACTTATAGAAAACGGGGCTACTTATAAGCTTGTATCTGCGGTAAACAACAGTAGTGTTCTGGATGTAAGTGGCGGCGGCGTTCCCGCTAATGGCACTGTTGTGGCGTTATGGACGCCTAACAATCCCCTGTCCAATAATCAAAAATGGTTATTAAGAAGCCTGGGGAATGGTGAGTTTGCCTTAAAAACCCTGGCGGATACTGCCAAAGTGATGGATGTGACAAGTGGCGCCTCTGCCAATGGTACACAAATACAGGTATATAGCTATGCCAATGCTGCTGCACAACGATGGACTCCAACCTATGTTGGGGATGGCTACTATAATTTCTCTCCTGCCTGTGCCACTGACAAAAACCTGGATGTAAACGGTGGCTTTAGTGCCAACGGTACTAAAATTCAGATATGGACTAAGAATACCGGCAATGCACAAAAATTCAAACTGGTGAAGTTGTAAATCACCAATAGAAAATCAAAACAGCCGCCGGTTCATCTCCGGTGGCTGTTTTTTCTTATACTTTCCTATCTGCCGTATACCAAAATAGAACCCTGGTTGGAACGCCGGTCGTACCTGGAAGTATTGTAGTCCAGATGGATCTGGCGGATATTGCCGTTTCTATTTCTTAACCTAACCGTACGATCTCCACCGTTCAGTTTATAGGATTCGCGCCTGCCATTATCGTACACTATAGTTGCTCCATATAAGTTGATATCGCGACCGGTGGTAGTAAAGCGCAGCTGTGAAAAATTATTATACCGGCCTCTCGGATAAATTACATCTCCCCTGTTCCTTGAATCGGCTTGCCGCTCACCCAAAAGCGTCCAGTTATTATAACGTCCGCGGTTATATTCCCGGTCATTTTGTACATATTGCGTGCTGCTGCAGCTTACCAGAACTGTAACTAATACCAACAACAACGGAGCCATCCATTTTAAATGCTTATACATATTGCTCAGTTTTACTGTTTATTCAACGATTTTACATTTAATAGACAGTGCTTTATTTATTAAAGTTGTGCAGCACTCCTTAACGTTTTGCAAAAAAACCGCCTCGGTAGGCGGTATAACTTCTTAAGCAAAATAGAGCTGAACCATTAATATCCATAATCCTGCTTAATTTTCGGGTTGGCATCAATTACTGCCTGTGGTATAGGCAGGAGTTCGCTACGATTGGGCCTATAAAGTTGGGCCACATTAGTGATCCAGGCTTCAGTAATAGCCCTTGTCCAGTTAACACGGGTATAACCTGTTACAGCAGTTGGTGAAGGCTTATAAAAAGAATTGGCGAGTGTTAATTGTGGTGCGCCGGGCAAAAAGAACAGGTATTGCGGCAGATTATTATACGGCGCTTCCCGGTTCATGATCTTCGTATAGTTGCTGCGTACCGAAGTAATCTTTTCAGCAAGCAGGTTCCAGCGGATCAAATCATACTTGCGGATACCTTCTCCACCAAACTCAAAAGACCGCTCATTCACCAGGGCCTTAAAAAGCCCTCCTTATCCCCGGGCGTTGTGCCGATTCTTGATTCATTGCCTTTAAAACCTCTTTTCCGTACTTCTTCAAAAGCCGTTTTTGCATCGGCTGTAGGACCGTTATTTAACTCATTGTCGGCTTCCGCAAACATCAACAAAACATCGGAAAAGCGGATCACCGGCCAGTTAATACCGGTAGCCTGTATTGCCGAAGCTAATGCAGGCGTGATCCAGTCTGACCTGAATTTTCCGCTCGTCATATTAACCAGCGTTTGAAGGGCTTTGGAATTGTCGGCGTTATTGTAATAAGGAGCACAGGTTACATCGCGGCGCGTGTCGGTTGAATCGAAGGAATAGAAATATACCGGTATAACGCGGATCGAGCCATTTCCCAACAGTGCTGTATTTCCCGGTACATAAAACCGGGGACCGTCGTAGTATCCTAGTTTGCTGTCTACCTCCCGCGCCATGGCCACTTCAAACATCACTTCACCATACGGATCTATCTTATAGGCGTCCAAAGCATCTTTAAACACCGATTGAAAACTGGGGTTTAATGTATGCTGATCCCTTTTCTGCATCAATTCATAACATTCATCACGGGCTATTTTATAGTAGTCTGCATAGTTCCCTCTTCGCTCCATATTACCTGATCTGCGAAGCGAATAGCCGCCGTTGAATAATGCCAATCGCGCACGCAATGCTTTTACGGCTCCTTTGGTAATGCGTTCATCTGAACTTACTTCTGTACGCCAGGGCACCAGCTCTTCAGCCTTTTTCAAATCAGCAATCAGGCTATCATAAATAACATCCCGGTCGGTTTTCTCCAGAAACAGATCAGGTTGATCAATAGAGGGAATAAATGATGCAGGTACATCGCCCCAGTTACGGATCAATTCAAAGTAAAACTGGGCTCTGAGTGTTAAGGCTTCGCCATACAATCTTTGCAGCTCCTTTTGATCAGCTGCTGTTCCATTTTTATATAAACCCATTACCGGTATATTCCTGATGCAGATATTGGCTCGCTCTATCCCGGCATACAGCTGGTTAAACGGAGCCAGCAACTGAGCGTTGGTGGGCTGTACATTATAACGCGCCATATCGCGGGAGCTGTTGTCTGGTGCAGAGGCATTGGTTACGCCTATCATTTCATCATTATCATAGGGGTAGATCAGGCTAAAACGGCTGCCATATCCCTGATCGCCCGCCAGCTGGTCATAAATGCCCAATACGGCGCTTCTTGCATTGATAGTGCTGCCGAACATATAATCTTCGCCAAAAGCAGACTGCGGCTCAAGGGTAAGGTATTTTTTACATGCCGCAAACAATAAGGTAACGGCAACCAGCATCGATATTCCTAATCTTTTATATGTCATAGCCTTGTTATTACAATGAAATATTTAATCCAACAATATATACCCGGCTCCGGGGATAAGTGGAGTAATCAACGCCTGGTGTAACCGGTGTAGCCCTGCGGGTATTCACTTCCGGGTCATACCCGGAGTAGCCGGTGAGCACCGCAAGGTTATTAACCGTTCCGTATACCCGCACATTTTTAAACCTGATCCGGTTGAGCATATTTCGGGGCAATGAATATCCCAGGGTGATATTATTAATCCTTAAGAAGGATCCGTCTTCCATTGCCCAGGATGTGGGGTACCAGGCACCCGCGCCGCTGATAGGAATCCAGTATTGTGCATTTTTATTAACAGCTTCCAATTGCTCCGGCGCAACGCCTCTTACTACCTGGTTACCGGACACGGTAACTACCTGCTGCAATACATTGCCATTTTCATCAACGGTACGCCAGCGGTCTTTCATAAAAGCCAGCGAGTTGGTGTGAGAACCATAACCGTTGGTGAATTCAATTTTATTGGCATTATATACCTGGTTGCCATAAACAAAATTCAGGAAGACGCTCAAATCAAAATTTTTGTATGTAAAGCGCTGGTTCAACCCGCCGGAAAATTTCGGGTTGGCATTTCCAATGATGGTCTTATCGTTCTCGTCGATTATATTATTCCCATCCAGATCTTTTAGCTTCATCCAACCGGGCTGTGCTATACCAATGGCCTGCGCCACATTTACCACGCCCTCTTTTAATGTATAGGTGCTGGTTGCCGCATCATAATTAAAATCGCTCGTTCTGTAAAAACCATCTGATACATAGCCATACATAGTACCCAATGGCTCTCCGGCTTTCACAATATAATCTGCCGGCTGACCGGAAATACCAAAACCTGAATAAGCAAAATACTGGTCTAACCCGTTCGCCAGTTTTTCGATTTTATTCCGGTTAAAGGAAATATTAAATTCGGTAGTCCATGTAAACGCTGTTTTTTGAATGGGTGTAGCGCTTAGCTGTATTTCAAGCCCCTGTTCGACAGGCTCCCTACATTTTGTAGCTGCGTGCTATAGCCTGAGGTTGGCGGTATGGGAACATCTATTAATAAATTATTTACCGTATTCAGGTACACATCGGCAGTAAGCGACAACCTGTTTTTCAGCAGGGACAGATCAACCCCGATGTTTCGCGATATGGTGGTTTCCCATTTAAGATCTTTATTAGGCAAACTACCTACCATATAAGCCGGCACTACCTGTTCGTTAAGCGCATATTTGGCGGTAGGGCTGAAAATGTTCATGTACAGGTAATCATCTATGCGGTTATTGCCTGTAGCGCCGTAGCTGGCCCTGATCTTCAGGTCTGATATGACTTTGCTATTCTCCAAAAATGATTCCTTGGAGATACGCCAGGACACTGCACCCGCGGGAAAGTAGCCCCACTGATTACCCGGTGCAAACTTGGAAGAGCCGTCGGCCCGCAAACTGAAGTTAGCTAAGAACTTATCTTTATACGCATAGTTGGCACGTGTAAAAAACGATACGATGCGGCTTTCGTAGCTACCCGACTGCGGGTAGGTTGGAATAATAGTACCGATGTTTAACTGATTCAGTGCCTTGTCGGCAGTAATACCTATAGGAAAATTCTTTAGCTGTATATCCGTGCTTTTAGCTTTTACGTTATAAAGTTCATTACCCAGCAATACATCTATTCGATGATCGCTTTTTCTTGAATTGGTATAGGTCAATACGTTGGAGTTGGACAGGTTGTACACATGGTTGGTTAACACCCCTGCCATGGGCATACTGGCGCCCTGTGTACGCGCTTTAGAAGTAATATAATCAAAGAACGTATTGTAGGTTTGGTTATTGAAGTTCACCCCGGCTGTAGATCTGAATGATAATTTCGGGCTAAATGTATAATTGGCATAACCGTTCAGGTTAGTGAGCGAGCTCATCCTCTTACTATACTGGGCATTGCTAAGCTGTATCGGATTAATAATACCCAGGGCGTTACCGGCATTGGTTTCATCATAATACGCTTCATCAAAGTCGCCCGGTAACAAATTGTTTAACAT
This sequence comes from Paraniabella defluvii, assembly GCA_019316985.1. GTDB lineage: Bacteria > Bacteroidota > Bacteroidia > Chitinophagales > Chitinophagaceae > Niabella > Niabella defluvii. Next base: position 2,362,319 of record CP079215.1, on the reverse strand, counting down.
AAAAGGCCGGTATTTAATGGTATGACGAAGCATATTGTAAGTAGAAGCGCCTCCATCTGAAGTACCGGCGCCGGTAATTGCCTGATTAGCATAACGTACATTAAATCCAACTTTTAATGCATTGCTCACTCTAGTATCCATTCTAAAGTTTATCAGTTTCCTGTCATAACCGGAGTTGAGCATCACCCCATCTTCGTTATTACTGGTAAGGCTTAAATTATACTGGGTAGTTTTATTACCCCCTGCAACACCTACATTATGCGTCTGCATCCAGGCATCATTACCAAATGTTTCCTTTTGCCAGTCAATGGCAGGTATATCACGGTATACACCCAAACTATCCCAGTTCCCGTATATACGTGCAAAAGATGTTTGTGCCTCTGTAGTGCCCCTGCTTCTTTCATATTGCGAGATTACAAATTCATAGGGACTTAATACATCCAGGCGATTCGCCAATTGTTTTAAGCCCACAAAACCATTATAGCTAATTACAGGTTTAGCTTCCTGCCACCTTTGGTAGTAATAATTACCACACCATTAGCGCCTCTTGCTCCGTAGATAGAAGTAGCAGACGCATCTTTCAGCACATCTACCGATTCTATATCCTGCGGCGAAAGGCCGGCCAGCCCCCTTCTACCTGCACGCCATCTATAATATAAAGCGGCGCTATATCCTGTGTAATGGATCCATTCCCCTGATCTTTATCTGAACCTCGGCGCCCGGCGCACCTTCTGAAGTGGTTACCTGTACACCCGCCATCCGGCCCGTGAGCGCTTCCGCCAATGAGTTGACCGGAATATCCTTTAACTGCTTACTGCCAAGCGACACTACAGCGCCGGTGAGATCTTTTTCTTTACGGTAGCATAGCCAATTGTCACCACTTCCTCCATCTGCGACATACTCGCTGCAAGTACAATATGCAATATCTTCTCTTTTCCTGCAGTAATTTCCTGCGCCTGGTACCCTACATGCTCAACCAGTAACGTGGTTGCGGTATCATTAGCGGGAACAGAGAGTACAAACTTACCCTGCGCATTAGTTTGCGTTCCGCCTGATTTACCTTTTACCAGTATACTCACCCCCGCAAGAGGTCCACCGGTTGCGGAGTCTGTTACCTCACCGCTGATGCGCCGGTTGGTTTGAGCGAAACAAAAAGAAAAACTAAAAGCTGATAACAGCAGTACTGCAATTAATTTCATCCGTATATTTTTATTGTTTTTACGGTCAGATACTTCCCTGAAATCTTAACGCTGTGGTTAAAGAACGACCGAAAATATTCAACCTCTTTCGATGCTTTATTAAGAATGAAAATTTTAATCCAATCAGCTCATCACGCTTACTCTATTTTAAATTACCAGCCGGTATCAGCTATCTCACTAAAAAACCTGTTGTTTACTAATACAGGCTTCACTCTCTACCGGCCCTCACAAAAGCAATTAGGCAAACATTGTCGTTAATGAAAACCAAGATATATATTTTTATCCCGCTTCCGCGAAAGCCTGCAGTAAAATTACCGGTATCGTTATCGGTAACGATGCCGATAATATTTGCAGACGCTACAGCAGCGGCTGCCATAAAAGAAACTACATTAGCAAATATGAACTTTGAATGATTCATTTAAAATCACTGATATGAAAAGATTGTTTATTGCCCTGGGCTGCCTTATATTTTTATACAGCTTTACCGAAACCAAGAAAGTAACGATTTACTCTATTGGAGATTCTACCATGTGCGATTATGACCAGCGATACCTGAATGGCTTTGGCGGAGACAATTACCCCATACGCGGATGGATGCAAATGATGCCGTCGTTTTTTAATAAAGACGTAGTTATAAAAACATGGCCAGAAGCGGCAGAAGTTCTAAAAGCTTCAGAGACGAAGGTTACTGGCAAAAAACGATCGACCAGGTAAAGCCGGGCGATTACGTGTTTATTATGTTCGGACCTAACGATGAAAAAGACGACAGCCTGCGCCATACCGACCCGCATACGACCTACCGCCAGAATCTCATCAAGTATATATCCGATACAAGAACAAAAAAGGTATACCAATATTGTTTACGTCAATAACCCGGAGAAAGTTTGACAAAAATGGAATACTGCTGCCCAATACTTTTGAGCCGTATGTGGAGGAGGTTAGAAAGCTATCAAAAGAAATGAAAGTACCATTGATAGATCTTAATTTAAAATCCCGTGAATTGGTGCAACAGCTAGGGCCGGAAGCGTCCAAACAATTGTATGTGTATATAGAGCCGGGTAAATTTACCAAACTTCCTAAAGGTAAAAAGGATGATACTCATTTGTCTGCTGACGGGGCTACAGCCATAGCTCAATTAGCAAGCGAAGGCTTAAGAGAAATTAAATCACCTTTGGCTGAGTACCTGGTAAATAGTGATTTTTCAAACAATAGCAGATGATAAGTTTTTGACCTTTCAGGTTATACGCCGAACATTGCATTACAATAATAGCCAGGTACCGTCACAATTCCCCGGTTGCTCGTCTTTCCAACACCTGCGAAGCTGTCGAGGAATCTCCTCCATTCAGGAGACTTCTCGGCTCCGCTCTAGGTGACGATTATTTTTTGCCACCATTAATTTTGCCAAAAAATCCTTTACTCAAAATGGCGGTTCATTGAAACAGAAAAAGGTTCCTGTACAGGAACCTTCGGTTAAGCAAATATGATTCGAACTGCATTCTGGTTACAGCTGTCAATCTCCTATTTTAATTCTATAGCTGCAAGTTCATATAACTTCACCTCTGGTATAATAAATTGTATCATTCCTTTTTCCTGCTTAAAGTCCAGGCTGCTGGCTATTGTTTTACGATCAGGGCTTAAAAGCGTCAGCTTTTGTACTTTTTTTTCCTGCCGGAATTTTAAGACTTACTTTTAAATTTTCTGCCGGGGCTTTCTCGTAATTAAAGTTCACCAGGTGCAACAGTAACCGGTTTTTAGTTTCCTGCTTTAACAATTCCATCGTTACTGTTTCCGGGCCTTCTACCTGCAGTGACAGATCATTGCCTGAAGCCCATTGCACCGCGTCAATCAGTTGTTGATGATTCTTAGCCAGTTTAAAATAAGGTCCCGCCATGGGCACCATCGTTGGTTTGGGTATGGAAGGAATAACTTCGGGCAAATAGACGACTCGTCCCTTCCCTATTGCATTACGCTGTTCGGGTATAGGCAAAATCGTTTCCGGAGTGCGGCGGTCATGCCAATCCGGGGCTTTTACTTTTATCAGGTCGGCCAGGCCAAAATTTTCTTTTCTTTGATGCCAGGCATTATACAGTGATGTATGTTCTGTTATAACAAGGCCACCGCCTTTGCGCACAAAAAAGAGCGCACTAGCTCCTGTTGCTCGTTTGTAAGGCATTCCTGGTTAGCCAGTACCAACACTTTATAACGATCGATATTTTTAAGCTGTGCATCGAAGATCACATCAAAAGGACTTTACCCTGTATCAAGCTTTGCTCAAAAAGAAACGTGCTTTGATAAGGCCGGTCGTTATTGTAAGCCATGCTGTTAAACGTATGCAGCACTGCTACATCTGCAATATTTGTTGTACCGCTATAATAATCAAAATGATCTTTAAAAAACGGATATAATCTTTTTGTTGTTGTGTTAGTGGCAGTGGAGTATGATAATTACCACCATCCATTTCTTCCATACCGCCAATAAGCCCTATACCTTCACGGTTATAAGCCAGGGCTTCGGCCATCTTCAGCGGGCTGTCGTTGGTTTTGATAAAAACACGGTTATCAAAAGTGCGGGCCATTTTAAAGGTACGTATCTTGGAAAGCAATGCACCATTGTCCGCCAAACCAGTTTGTTCCCCTTCTGTCCAGAAATAATTGGTGTGCGGTAATATCCTTGCAAAATCAACACTTTCATTCCACATCGAATTGCGGCCGTCTAAGCCATGCGGATTACATTCTACCGCCACTTCAGGGTTCAGGCTTCGGATGTACTGCGCCATTTCCCCGTAATAATCAGCCAGCTGCCGGCAACGGAAGTCGGTCCACTCCTGGGATAAAGGATCATGCAGTATACCAATGCTTTTGCTGTACGTAGGTGGCTCTACATAACGGACATCGCTAAAACCCAGGCGTTGCTTTAATTGTTCCGGAGTATACTTTTTGTTAAGAACTCCCTGAAATGCTGAACTGCCAGGGGATGATAAAATACAGGAGCAATGGCCTGTACAGAAGAGTTGTCGAAATGAATCAGGTCTACCTTAATATCTTCAATAGCTATTTTAAGAACCCGCTTTATGTAGGTTTTGTATCCCTCATGCTGGAAGTATACCAGCTTGCGAAACGTTTGGCTTCCGTAAGTAACAGGTTGCCCCTGGTAATCCGGAGCCACCCATTCTTTAGCTTCGGGCACTTCGGCAAAAAGGTCTCGAAAGGCAATGTCGAGCCAATATAAGCCCCTGTTTTTAATCCATATTTTTTACAATTGGCAACCAGCCTGCGGGTGGCATCAATTTCTTCTTTCTCTGCATTTAAGCCAAGCCTTTATAAAAAATGCCATGACCATGGTCGCTCCCATGTCTTTGTATTTTTTTACCTGCTCTTCAGTTGATTCCTTTTTAAAAATTTCATCGATCCATACGGGGTTGGCTCCGACTCTCCGCCTAAAAGTAGGCTTGATATCCCAGTTACCGATCATCACTACCGGGAAACCATCCACCCACTTGGGTTCGGCCTTAACAGTACCGGATTGAGCCTGAAGACCCGTAGCAAATAAGAAGCCTGCCATCACCAACACCAAACATCGCAGAAGGAATTTATTATTCATCTGTCCATCAGTTTAAAAATTTAGAGAAGTTTCTTTAAAGCCTGGTTAATACAAAACCGCAAGCGGGTGGCACCTGTAATGCACTTTGTTGGATCTGCCCGCTTATTGTTTTCCATTTGCCCCTGGGTAAGGTTATAGTAATCGTTTCCGCAGCTGAAGGATTAACAACTACCATCCCTTTTGTAAATTTCCTGATCCAGGCTTTTTGTTGCTGAACGGCATTATCTACAGGCGATCCTATGTTTACATTCATCTCAGGACGGTAATGAAATTCCTGGTAGATCGCTTTCTTATCTATAAATGGCGTAATGGCCAGCAGGCTCTGCGGTCCCCGTGTGAGTAAAAAGTTAGCGATTACCCACTCGATCTGCGCTGGGTCAGCTTTTTCTACAGCACCCTCTACCTGGTTAATAGAAATATATCCTTTGATGGGAGCGATCTCTTTTAAATAGTCAAACTGTCTTTGCCAGTTGCTGCCCGTAATATTTTTACCGGTATGGGTAAAGCCATTTTCATCCAGCCAGATATTTACGGAATGCATCATGCGCAGCACCACATCGTTCGGAGCGCTGTTAGCCTTGATATTGGCCGCTACCTGAACCCCTAATGGATTCAGATTCTCGGTCAAATAGCGCATCCACCCGATCATATTTTCCTGGAAGGTTGTATCATTTTTTTGCCGGTATATAACTGCACCCATTTGCCCTTTTCATATTTACCTACAGCACCCGGCCAGTTACCCAGATCAACGTTATCCATGGCCATTACTTTATAACCTTGCTTAATAGCGGGCAGCATAAATTCCTTTAAGTAAAATTCGCGCACTTCAGGATTGGAGACATCCAGTGGTACCAGTCCGCCATAATCATAGATATAGCCATAAGCAGGTGTTACCTTATCTTCCTTATACATGATCCAATCGGGGTGGTTCTTTTTATACCATTCAATATCAAATTGCCGCTCGGGATTACGATACGAAGGAAAGTACTTGCTCATGGTCACGCCCTCAATCAGATCAGGCTTTGCGGCGCCCCAGATAAAGTAAAACTTGTTCCCCTGTTTTTGATATACTGAGGCATCTTTTACCCTGCTGTCGAATATTTGCGCAAAGGGCACACCATCTGAAGGTATATTTAGCCGGAGCGGTTGCCGGTCTTTTGCGCAACAGCAATAAAACAAGCTAACAGCCAACCTGCCGATAAAAGTCCCCTGTTTAATAATTTCATATGGATCTAATTTAAAATTTCCTCTTGTTGTATTTCAGGCAAAACAAGATGCGTTTGACATCTGCTATTTTTATTGGGCCGTCATTCTCAGCAACGCTGCAGAAGACTGGTCCAGGTAGTAGCTGCAGGAGGTATGCAATTGCAGGATACTGGCAGGATACAAAGGGCTAACAGGCTGTTCAATGCTATCTTTTACTGCCTGTGCTTTTCTGCCATCGGGAACAGAACAAATAATGTGGGTAGATTTCATGATCTGTTTTACCGACATGCTGATGGCTTGTGCAGGCACCTCTTCCAGCGACGCAAACCAGCCTTCGCCCATTTGCTGCATGCGGCATTTTTCATCCAGGTTTACAACCAGGTAAGGATCTTCTGTTTCAAAATCGGCGGGAGGATCATTAAAAGCCAGGTGGCCGTTTTCTCCAACGCCTACCAATGCTACATCAATCGGGTGCTGCTGAATCACCGTATTTAAGCGCAGGCGCTCCGCTTCTGCATCTGCTTCGCCGTTAATCAGGTAATAGGCTTTTAATGGTGGCACTTTTTCTAAAAAGCGTTCTTTCAGGTATTTCCTGAAACTGGCAGGATGCGTAACCGGCAGCCCGATATATTCATCTAAATGAAACATCACTACTTTGCTCCAGTCTATACCTTCTTCTTTTATTAATTGTTCCAGGGTCTGGAATTGGCTGGTGCCGGTGGCCAATATGATATTTGCCTGTCCCGCTTCACTGATCGTATTGCGGATCAGCTCCCCGGCCTTTTTCCCGGCGGCAATTCCTAAGTCGTACTTATCTTTTAGTACCATCATTTCCATTGATATCTGTTTTAAAGTTTGGGCGATGAAAGCATCGTTGTAACCAAAAGTATCAATTAAGCCATACGAACGAGCTCGGGAGGACTAATAAAACAACGGTAACGTTATCGGCAATGATACCGGTAACGTTGCCAATCATTTATCCTGTCGTTAACATAAGTAAAGTAGCATTTATCGATATTTTAGCTAAAACATTGTAATGTCCTTCGGGGCTTATGCCTAACGATTATCATGAAAGAGCAAACTACTAATATAACCACCCAGGGCCCCGACAGTAAAAGGATCGTTGTATCTATCAGCATTATTGCTGTTGTATTTTTTGTGATCGGTTTTATATCCTGGGTCAATGCCATTTTAATCCCCTACTTTAAAATTGCCTGCGAGCTTACCACTTTTGAATCTTATTTTGTCACCTTCGCCTTCTACATTTCTTACCTGGTCATATCAGTCCCGGCTTCTTATATGCTGAAGAGAACGGGCTTTAAAAAAGGGATGGCTATTGGCTTTGCGGTAATGGCTTTAGGAGCTTTTATTTTTATCCCCGCAGCAGCAACCCGCACTTACGGTATGTTTTTAACGGGTTTGTTTGCCTTAGGAACCGGATTGTCGGTTTTGCAAACCGCGGCCAATCCCTACATTACCATTCTCGGCCCTATAGAGCGTGCGGCACAACGCATTAGTATCCTGGGCGTTTGCAATAAAGGAGCGGGTATTTTGGCGCCGCTGATTTTTGCTGCCGTGATATTACGTAAAACGGATACCGAACTTTTTAAACAGATCCCGCTGATGAACCCGGCAGAAAGATCCGTGGTTTTAGATGAGCTGATACAAAGAGTAATGATCCCTTACCTGGTTGTTGGCATTGTATTATTACTACTGGGACTGTTGATTCTCAAATCACCTTTACCTGAGATCAATACAGAAGATGAAGATGCCGAACTATCTAAAGCCAACGCCGATAAAAAAGCATTTTTGATTTTCCTTTCCTGATTTTAGGCGCTATCGCTATCTTCCTGCATGTGGGCACACAGGTTATTTCCATTGATACGATCATTGGTTATGCAACATCCATGCATACACCATTGCTGGAAGCTAAGGTTTTTCCCTCCTATACTTTATTTGCAACCATCTGCGGTTATATGCTTGGTGTTATTGCCATACCCAGGCTTATCAGTCAGAAGAGGGCCTTTCAGCTATTTACGATGCTGGGCTGTATATTTTCTGTATTGATTGTACTGGTAAAAATGGAAGTATTATTCCTGGGACATAAAACCGACCTGTCCATTTGGTTTTTGGTGTTGCTGGGATTTGCCAATTCGCTGATATGGGCCGGTATATGGCCACTGGCAATGAACGGGCTGGGAAGGTTTACAAAGCTGGGAGCCTCTATCATGATCATGGGTCTTTGTGGAAATGGACTATTACCGCTGGTGTACGGCTACCTGGCAGACCTGCAGGGCGTGAAAGAAGCTTACTGGATATTAATACCTTGCTACCTTTACCTTATCTATTATGCTTTTTATGGTCATAAGGTAAAAAGATGGTCTTTTAAATCTTAAACATGGATGAATTTCTTAAAATAGTCAACGCAAAAATCATCACCCCTCAACGAATTATCAAAGAAGGTACAGTTCTTATAAAGAATGGATTGATTGAAAGTGTTGGCAATAAAAATGTGGAGGTAGAAAGCGCAATAGAAATAGATGCAGCCGGTTTATACCTGTCGCCGGGCTTTATCGATTTACACATACATGGAGGCGGCGGAGCCGATTTTATGGATGGAACAGAAGAAGCCTTTCTGACTATTGCTGAAACCCATGCGCGTTATGGCAGTACAGCATTGTATCCAACCACGTTAACCAGCGAAAGAAAAGACCTGCTCGAAACGCTGGAGACATTTGAACGTGCCAATAAAAAGAATACCAACGGCGCCCGGTTAATGGGCATGCATTTGGAAGGGCCCTATTTTGCCATGAACCAGCGCGGCGCGCAGGACCCCAGGTATATCCGCAACCCCGATCCTGTTGAATATAAAGAAATAATTGAAGCTTCGTCCTGTGTAAAACGGTGGAGCTCCGCCCCGAGCTGGAAGGAGCCATAGAAATGGGGCGGTTCCTACGCAGTAAGGGCATTTTACCAGCCATAGCCCATACCGATGCGGTTTATGAAGAAGTAGTCGATGCTTTTGAAAACGGCTATACATTGGCTACCCATTTTTACTCAGGCATGTCGGGTGTAATGCGCCGCAACGGCTACCGTTATGCCGGTGTAATTGAAAGCGGCTACCTGATCGATGAAATGGATGTAGAGGTTATTGCAGATGGCATTCATTTACCAGCGCCTTTATTAAAGCTGATCTATAAAATAAAAGGAGCAGACCATATTGCATTGATCACCGATGCCATGCGTGCTGCAGGCATGCCTGAAGGCGATAGTATTTTGGGGGATTGGAAACGGGGTTAAAAGTAGTGGTAGATAAAGGAGTAGCCTGGTTGCCGGACAGGACTTCGTTTGCGGGAAGTGTGGCCACTGCTGACCGGTTAGTCAGGAACATGATCCATCTTGCTGAAGTTCCTTTAACTGATGCCATCAAAATGATTAGCATGACTCCTGCCCGTATTATGGGTATTGATGGTCAAAAAGGATCGATAGCAGTTGGTAAAGATGCGGACCTGGTGCTGTTTGACCAGGATATACAGGTGCGAAAAACCATTGTAAAAGGGAAGGTGATTTACAGTAGTGATAACAGCTAGCGAAGCGTAGACCCTCTTGCGATAAGGGTTCCGGGCAGTATCACATCTTCCGCAATAAAGTTGCGTTTATTAATATGCTTTAACAGCAGCTCACAGCTTTTCTTACCTATTTCAAATGCCGGCTCGGCAATGGTAGATAGTGTGGGGGTAACAACTGTTGAAACCGGGTCGTTCGTAAAGCCTATTACGCCTACTTCTTTCCCTATTTGTATCCCCTTTTCCTTTAGTGTAATCATAGCACCTATTGCTTTCCGGTCATTCACGGCAAAAATGGCATCTGGCCGGTCTTTGCAGCCAAAGAGCTTTTCAGCATCCTCCTGCCCGTCTTCCCGGGAAAAGCCGGAGTGAACGATCCATCGATCTTTTACAGTTAAGCCATGTTTCTCCAACGCATCCAGGTATCCCTTTTTACGTTTTTGGGTAAAGCTTAAACCTTCCGGACCCGCAATGTGGGCTATCTTCCTGTATCCGCGTTCAATTAAATGTTCCACCGCTTCAAATGCACCGTTATAATCATCCTGCATCACTTTCGAGGTGGGAATACCATCAGACACCCGGTCAAAAAAACAATAGGAACGCCCGTATCGATCACCTGTTGAAAATGCGTACCAGCGTCAGAATTCGTGGATACCGAGATCAGTAACCCATCCAGGTTGGATACCGCCAGGTTCTTTATAATAGACAGTTCGCGTTCAGGCGAGTCATTAGTAATATGCAGGATAATGTTATAATCATTCTTGTAAGCCACTTCCTGTATGCCTGTGATAACGGTAGAAAAATAGTAGTTGGTGATAAAAGGCAGGATCACTGCAATATTATGCGAGTTGCGGTTCACCAGGCCCATTGCATTAAAATTGGGCCGGTAATTTAGTTCACTCGCCAATGCCAGTACTTTTTCGCGGGTTTCCTGGTTTACAGTAAGTATCCCTTAACGCACGCGAGACGGTAGAGACAGAAATATTTAATTTTTGGCTATATCCTTAATAGTTACAAAACGCCCCATGCATAAAAACTATATCCGATGAAGATAAACATTTTGAGGTAAAAATCCGCATGAGTACGGTGGCCTGTCCGGCCATTAAGCCCGATAAAAGTAGATGCCTTTGGATAGGCAAAAAAATAACCGCCCCGAAAGAGGCGGCTCTACTAACCCGTCAAATAAAATATACCTGTTAAGAATTTTTCAGCTCTTCTATTTTCTCCTGATCTTCGCTTCTATTTCACCAGCCAGTTCAGGATTATCATTTAATAAGCTTTTCACCGCATCACGGCCCTGCCCCAGTTTATCGCTGTTATAGCTGTACCATGACCCGCTTTTTTGAATGATGTTCAATTCTACACCCATATCGATGATCTCACCTGTTTTGGAAACACCTTCTCCAAAAATGATATCAAATTCAGCAGCACGGAACGGAGAGCTACTTTGTTTTTTACCACTTTTACCTTTACACGGTTACCAATGGTTTCATCGCCGTCTTTAATTTGTGTCTGGCGACGAATATCCAGCCTTACTGAAGCATAGAACTTCAATGCATTACCACCCGTAGTTGTTTCAGGGTTACCAAACATTACCCCGATCTTTTCACGGAGCTGGTTAATGAAAATACAAATGGTATTGGTTTTAGAAATGGTAGCCGTAAGCTTACGTAAAGCCTGGCTCATCAAACGGGCATGTAACCCCATTTTGCTGTCTCCCATTTCACCTTCCAGCTCGCTCTTAGGTACCAGGGCTGCTACGGAGTCAATCACTACTACATCCAGTGCACCGGAAAGAATTAACCTGTCTGCGATCTCTAATGCCTGCTCCCCATAATCAGGCTGGCTTATTAAAAGATTATCTACATTAACGCCTAATTTCCTGGCATATACGCTATCAAAAGCATGCTCTGCATCTATGATGGCGCACATACCGCCTTTTTCTGCGCCTCGGCTATAACGTGTGTAGCGATGGTTGTTTTACCGGAAGACTCGGGGCCATATATTTCAATAACACGGCCTTTAGGTAAGCCTCCAATGCCTAACGCGGTGTCAAGGCCAATGGAGCCCGTGGAAACTACTGCATGCGATTCAACCGCTTTTTCATTCATTAGCATTACACTACCCTTACCATAATCTTTATCGATTTTTTCCATGGTAAGCTTTAGTGCTTTAAACTTCTCGTTATTAACGTCTATCTCGGGTAATTTATCTGTCTTTGCCATAATCCAAAATTACAATTTAGCTATCTCCTGTCTAAAATAGTTATCAACACAAAACTAATATATTTAGCACAATAATGCTAATTTATTTGGATTTATTTTTTCTGAATTCGTAAATGAAAGTGCAACGGGGAAATTTAACCGAGAGGATACTCTTATGTGGCAAAAATGGGGAAGATTATATTCGGTGAGCCGACGCTTTTTGCGGATTTAAGCCCATGTGCTGATAAATGATCCAGAGTTAAGCGGCGGATAATTTTCGTACTTTGCAGAGCTAAAAAGTTTTGAGCCAACATATCTCATCCCATGATGGGTGCTGCCAGTATTGGCACGGGGGCAAAAAGATTTTTTAGCTTTTTATGTATTGTCGTATAAATTAAGCACAACTCTATACTTGTCTTTTAGTGCTTCAAAATATCTCGCCCCTTCCAGCCAGTGAAGACACTGGCCAGGGCTATGCTAAGGTTTGTATCTCACAAACCAGTCGGATGCATTTCAATAAAATTGATGCCGGTTTGTTATTACGCGTCATAAGATAAATGCATTGTAACAATATTACAAATTATGCTTTTCCCCTTCTACAAAAAAAAGGCGCACCATTTACGATGCGCCTTTGTATTTAAAAGTTACGGGTATATTACCCTTATTAGTCTTACTCAAAATCCTTATCGGATACGCCCTCATTTAGCTTAAAGTTTTTCATTGTTATTTCAAAACCTGCCCCCCATGATCGATTGAGTCATAGAACCTGGCAATTGAATACCTCCTACCGGCGTATAATTACCAAACTCCATGGTCTGCTCTAATTCCTGCCCGCCGGCCTTGATCTTACCTTCCTGTTTCAGAAGCAAACCGGTTTTTGCAGCATAGTATTCGGTTTCTGTTTTACCGCTGGGTTTGGTTACCACAATTTTATAGGCATCTTCCCCATTTACTTTTTCAATAGCCAGAGCGCTCAGCTTAAAACCATCCGTGTTATAATAAAGCTGTGGGAATAGCCCTTTGGTATCACCGGCAGCAGCTATTTCATCAGCACCTAATTCTTTCTTTTGTCCCATCTGCTCCTGGTAACCGGTTTTTCCATTAAAAACCCGTTTCATCACCGTCATGCCGCCCATTGACAACTGCATCATTGATTTATTAGGCGCCGCATTTTTCATAACTCCGCCCAGTGACTGACCGCTAACATTCATTGCAATATCAGCGCTCATAGAAGTTATTTTCCCCAACGCTTCTTTACCGCCAATTGCCGCAATATATTTATCTATAACAGCCTGCGCCGTAATGTTCTTATCAACATTAGCCGATGGAGCCGTAGCAGCTTCTGTTACAGGAGATGCATAGATGTCGTACAATTTAACCGGGTAGCCCAGCTTGCTTAAGCCGTCTTTAACCACTGAAGCTTTCCTACAACCACGATACGCGTATCGGCGCTGTTCAGGTATTTCTGTGCAACACGCTTAATGTCTGCTACAGTTACGGCGTTGATCTTTTGCAGGTAGGTTCTGTAAAAATCATTAGGCAACCCGTTGATCAAAATGGTAGTGGCGTAGTTGGCAGTGGTTTGCGGATTTTCCATACGCATTGCAAACACCCCATTGTATACCGCTTTGGCAGTAGCCAGCTCTTCTGCCGTAATCTTTCCTCTCTCATATTGTTGATCTCCTGATGATCTCCGCAACAGCACTGTCTACTTTATCATTACGTACCGAAGCGCCGGCTTTGAACATAGTCTGGTAACGATCTGAAGGAAGATTGCTATAACTGCCATAAGTAAAGCCATGTTTTTCACGAAGGTTCATAAACAGCTTGCTTTCGGCTCCGCCACCCAAAATATGATTGGCCAGCACTAGGGCATGGTGATCGGTATTGCTGTAAGGATTGTTGATCAGCTTGGCTACAGAAATTTCACTCTGTACTGCGGAAGGCACATCAATCAGGTCTATCTCTGTTTTTGCAGGGTTGGCAACCGGTGTATTTTTAGCGATCTCAATTTTCTTTCCGGTCCAGCTGCCGAATGCTTTGGTGGCATATTCCTTCGCCTGCGCCGGTGTGATATCACCCACAAAGGTTAAAATGCTGCTGGCCGGGCTCAGGTATTTCTGGTAGGCAGCTTTAACATCATCAAGCGTAACGGCTTCTGTTGTCTGGATGGTTTGAAACTCACCTCTTGCTGTATTCTTGCCGTAAGAGATAGCGTTCACTACTCTTGCAGAAATAGATTTGGCATTTTTTTCCTGGGATTTCAGGTTGGTTACCGCCTGCGATTTCAGTTTATCGAAATTTTCTTTTTCGAAAGCCGGGTTTCGTAGCGCATCAGCCATCAGCATCAGGCTGGGCTCAAAATACCGGTTTAAGGCTGATACATATCCACCGCCTGAGTTTAAAGACACAGAAGCTCCCATTATTTCCACTTTTTCGTCAAACGCTTCCTTCGAAAGATTTTTAGTGCCTTCATTCAGCATATCCCCATCAAACTAATTACACCCGCTTTATCTCCTTCTACAATATCGCCCCGGTTGGTAGAAAGACTTGCTGTTATTTTAGGCAACTTATGATTTTCAACCACCAGCACAGTCATGCCATTAGGTAAAACAAATTTGGCAGGATCAGCAATTTTAATGACAGGAGCAGGCCCTTCCTTCGGCTTTTTGCTTCTGTCTATTGCTTGTGCAAATACCGCCGTACAAAAGAATAAAGCAGCAGATGCTATAAAAACTCTTCATAATTGATTATTTATTGCTTGCGCAAGTTTTTTAAAATACATTTAGATAACGGGACCTGTTATTTAGCCGCTTCTTCTTTTTTGAAGGCAAATAATAAAGTACCACGCGCTGATCTTTGTTCAGGTATTTTTTAGCCACATCCTGGATGTCCTGGCGGGTTATGGATTTAATCAGGTCCAGCTCTGTATTCAGGTAATTGGTATTGCCGTGGAAAGTGTACCCGCTTGCCAGGCTTTCCGCAATCCCCATCATGGTATTATTGCCGCTTACGAAGTCGTTTTCTGCCTGGTTTTGTAATTTGGTGAACTCGGCCTCTGAAATAAGAGACGTTTGCAACTTAGCTACCTCTTCGTCCATATCGGCCAGCAAATTGTCAAGACTTTGATTACCATTTGGTATTGCAAAAGTGAGATAGGCGCCATAATCTTCCAGTGTATAATTGAATGCCTGTACCGCTACTGCATTTTTCTTTTGGTCTACCATTTTCTTATACATACGGCTG
The DNA here is from genome assembly GCA_019316985.1 of Paraniabella defluvii. Lineage (GTDB taxonomy): Bacteria > Bacteroidota > Bacteroidia > Chitinophagales > Chitinophagaceae > Niabella > Niabella defluvii. The sequence continues at coordinate 2,347,298 of CP079215.1, read as the reverse complement.
CTTGCACCCCGCTTAAAATTTGTGAAGCCATATCCAGCACAATGGCATCACGCTCTTTCATACCTACCTACCGTACGGTAAGCAGCTACTATCGCAGGGATCTGGATGTTGGCATCGTATGCCGTGTCAACGATCTGTTTGGTAATAGGATCTTCTTTGATATTCACTCTTTCAATAGCAGGACCTTTGGGAATAGGCCCAAAATAAGCTTCTACCAGCTTTTTTGTTTTAACCGGGTCGATATCTCCTGCTACTACCAGTACTGCATTGTTAGGTGCATAATACTTTCTGTTGAATGCTAAAAAGTCGGGCAACTTGGTATTATCCAGGTCTTCCATGCTACCGATAATAGGCCAGTGATACGGGTGCTTGGTAAACAGCTTATTGAATACGGAAGCGATCAGGTTGCCATAAGGCTGGTTATCGATGCGTAATCTTTTTCTTCTTTACTACCTCGTTCTGCGTTTTAACGCCGTCCTCGTTAATCACGGGATGCATTAATCTTTCGCTTTCCAACCATAAGCCGGTTTCGAGCTGGTTGCTGGGGAACGCTTCAAAGTAATAGGTGCGGTCCTGGCTGGTATTGGCGTTGTTTTGCCCCCGTTTTGGGAAACAATTTTCATAAACTGGCCTTTCTTGATGTTTTTCGATCCCTCGAACAACAAGTGCTCAAAAAATGCGCCATTCCTGTATGTCCGGGCACTTCATCTTTACTACCCACATGGTACATGACGGAAGTAACTACCACCGGCGCGGTATGATCTTCATGCAACACCACGCGCATGCCGTTGCTTAAATCGAATTCTGTAAACTTCACCTTTTGCGCCATGGCGGGCAATGCGCCTGCCAGCAGCAAAAGGCCAATGTTGATTTTCTTCATCTGATTTTGTTAAGAATTAATATTATAAAGACTAGGTTGCCTGTTAGTTTGACGAAACTACTGAAAAAGCCCATCCCATAAATTACCGTTCATATAATATGTGGAAATTAGAAACTCCCGTTCTGCCATCATAAATATAACACCTGCGATGGCCTCTTCCAAAAACGTATGGAAAAAATCAGGCTACCCAATTAGCAATGATAACAGCCAGTACGCCAACACCTACGCCCATATAATACTCACGCGGTGTATGTGCCGACAATAGCAAACGGGCGGTACCCACCAAGCCGGTAATAAGTATAGCCAGTGCCAGGTAAATAGTAATATTGGTAGATGACGGATCTATACTCAGCAGGCAAAGAAAGGCGGTTGCAGTACCCAGGCCAATGCCATGCATGCTGATTTTTAAATAGATATTAGATAAAAGTCCCATTGAAGAAGCCAGGAAAACACTGAGGGCGAATACCACAATATAATGTGGCGCTCCGGGCAACCCTCTCCATACATACCAGATCCAGAAATACCAGATATTACAAACTATAAACGGTACGATCCTGTCCTTTCTCTCTTTCAGTTTAATAGAACTGATGAGATTAAGGCCTTTTAGCAAAGCACACTTATCAACGGGAAAAAGGTATAATTAATAAAAGCCCGTCCAAAAGTCAGCGCTTTTTCCTGAGGCGACGCTCCTACGAATAAGAACGGCTCTATAAATAACAGGAAGGATACTACATATAAAGGCACAAACACCGGGTGAAACAGGTAAGACAGAAAATTGGCGACCACTTTCAGCACAGGATGAGGAATGTATGGAGGTTTCTCATTTTCCTGCTGCAAACCTTCGGGTGTTATAAAAAGCTGTGTAGACATACTATATCAGGCCGCAAAGTAATGGAATTATTTTCAGAGTGGGGTTGTAGCTTCCGCAGGTTTTGAAGGCATCTGATCTAAATAAATTTTTAATGCCCTGTAATACCGGGCCTGCTACCAGGCCGGTATTATTTACAGGCACTTCTTTACCATAAATAACGGGGCAACAACGGGTGCATCTACCGGTAAACTATTATTTTTACAGTACATGCCTATGCGATTAAAATTGACTGTATGCTCTGTATTGCTTTTTTGTTACTTGGTTGTTGGGGCACAGCCTAAAGCTATCAGGCCGTATATCGAAGCCTGGAAAAAGACCGGGAAAGACCAAAGCTATGCCTCTCAGGTATTTTTCGACTCTCTTCGCCTTACCAAATACGATCCCGCTGCTAAAAAACGCTACTGGGATGATATCAACCAGCTGCATCATTACCTGGACAGGCACCCGGACCGGAGGCTGGGAGTTCGTTTAATGATGTTTGAAATAATGGCGGCAAGGGAACATGGGCTCGCGCCCCGGTATTATAATGTTATTGACAGCATTATAAAAATCGCTTATCCCCTCAACGATCCCCAATTAAATGCCGAACTCTATAGTATCAGGGCCGATGTACCGCCATCAGGCGAAACCCATTTGCTTTACAACCTGAAAGCTGTTGAGATACAACGCAGCATAGGATTTTCTTATTTTCCCTATGTACATAACCGTTTTTTTGGTATCAGCGCCGTTTTATTCGGGCAAAGCAATTATACCCAATGTATCGCATATGGAAAGGAGGGACTTAATGCCTGGAACCTGGACAGCGTTCACCGCGACCCGAGAGTATATATTTTCCAGCTTGATATAATTGGTGCTTCCTATCGAAATTTAAATAAACCGGACAGTGCCCGCTGGTACTATAATCATATTATAGCGTCTGTATCTAACGATACAGACCCCTGGTTTGTAAAATTATGGACTGGAATAGCAAAGGGCAATATAGGCCGCACTTATACCAGCGAGAGCAATTTCGATACGGCGGCCCCTTTATTAAATACCTATCTGCAAGTCAGCCGGGAATGTGGAGATTGGCTTAATATTGCCATTGCACAAAATGCGCTATCAACCTTCTATTAAAACAAAAAAATACAACATGGCAACCTCTTTTTGCCGCCGAAGCGCTGGCCGTGGCTAAAGAGCATAAACTAAACACCGAATTAATCAGCTCAGCATCCCTGCTCGCCAATATCTACCGCATTCAAAAAAATATCGATAGTGCTTTTTATTATTATGAATTGGAAAACCAGTACAAGCAACGGGAGGAGGAAGAATTGAAAAAAAGCGAGCTGAGTGTTGTTAAAGCACAAATTGCGTTTGATAATTTGCAACATTCCCTCATTCTTGCGCAGGCTTCGGTTAACCGGGAAAAAGTCTTCGCAATGCTATACTGGTGGCTATTTTGCTGCTTACCATCATTGTGCTGCTTTTATACAATAAAAAAGAACCCGTGATCAAACCAGGCTCAGGGAAGCAAGGGAAAAGCATGCAAGGGCCGAGCAGCAGGTAGCAGATGCGCGGGACAGAATTACTGTTTTTACCCGCCATCTTATAGAGAAAATGATCTTATTGATTCGCTTCGGATACAACTCGAGCAATCGAAGGACGTAACCTATGAAGTAACAGAAAAGCTACTGGCAGAACCACTCCTCACGGAAGGTGGTTGGGAAAATTTCCGGCAGGAATTTTCAAAAGCCTACCCCGTGTTCTTTCAACAACTCAGGAGCGATGTGAAGGGCTCACTCCGGCAATGGAGCGACTTGCGGCGCTTATTTTTTACAGCTTAATAATTATCAAATTGCCAATGCGCTGGGTATTGGTAAAGAAAGTGTTGCCCGCAGCAAAAGACGCCTGAGAACTATTTTAAAGCTAGCGGCAGATGAAAGCCTGGAAGACCACGTAAAACCTTAGCTACCAGGAGCTAACGCTCTTCATCACTACTTGTGATTGTCCTGAAATTGTCCGCTACGAATTTTGGCGCAGGCTTCTCTAAAAGTCATATTTGCAAGTATGAATCAACGCAGGCACATTATAAACATGCTGATTATTATTTTGATCGGCTTGCTATTGCTGGTAGCCGTATGGTACTATTTCGAGTACAGGATCCCTTCAAATTAGCCTCCTGCTTTAAATAATAGCTGTAAGCCGGTTTATGGCCCCGGAAAAAAGCATATCCCCGTCCCGGCTAATTAATAAAACCCTGCGAAATAGATTTTCCTGCCATTTTTTTAATAGTTCACAAACAGTGTCAAGTATTTGATTTACAAACACTAACGATTGTCCGGATTTTGTCCGGCCCCTGTCCGCATTTCATCCTTTTGTCATTTTGGAGACCCGGTTGCAAAGCTGCACCTTTAGCTCCCGCAAATAAATAAGCATCAGAAGACCGTCGGATTTTCCACCCTCTTAATCGTCTGTTTAGCCCATTCAAAATTGATCCAATGATGAAAAAGTTTTTATCCGTTTTACTTGTATTAAGCTTTTTTTCCCGCTCCTGTTCTCTCAAACCATTTATGTAAATCATGCCGCTACCGGAAGCAATGATGGCAGTTCTTGGCAAAACGCTTATCAAAGCCTCACAACGGCGCTAACCGCAGCTCATGCTAATACCGCCATTACCCAAATATGGGTAGCAGAAGGTACTTACTACCCGTCCACCACCAATAACCGCGACCATTTTTTTAATATCCGGAGAAATAACCTACAGGTATATGGCGGGTTTGCGGGTACCGAGACTAATTTAACGCAACGAAACACCGTTGCCCATCCAACCATTCTAAGTGGTAATATTGGCGCAATGGCTTCCAATAGCGACAATAGCTATCACATTATGGTGATAGAGCTGAATCCGTCCAACCCGCAACCTATTAACAACTCCCTGGTCATTGACGGTTTCACATTTTCGGAAGGGAATGCAAACGCCGGCAGTGTGTTTAATTCATTATACCCCGATATACCGGCTCTTCTATATTCATTTCCTGCAATTTCAGTTCTATCAATATTACACCGTTGATCCGCAACTGTATTTTTGCTGATAACCGCGCTTTTTCCAGCGGAGCGCTAACCTACTACGGCATCTCTGCAGGCGGCAACGCTCTTACTATAGAACAATGTACTTTTCAAAACAACTATGCAGGATATTCGGGAGCAGCAATTGATGTAATGCAACTCGATGCAGCCGGGTACGGCGTTCCGGGTGTATTTTCAGTTGCTGTTGAGAAGTGCTCCTTCTTAGACAACTCGGTAGATAATTACTCGCAGGGCGGCGCCAATGGCGGAGTGGGCGCCGGAATTAACACTTTGGCCAGGGCACACTAAAAGTGAATAATACGACATTTGTCAATAATACGATAGGACCGGCTACCAGTTTTGCAGGCACTTATAAGGGTACCGCCGTATCAGTTAGAAACGGAGGCAATACAACTATTGTGAACAGCCTGGCCTACGCCAGTAACAACTATATTCCCTTTTACAACATCCAGTCCACCCTTACCTTCCTTAATGCTACCGTATACAACCCGGTAAGCAGCGCGCTGGATGTGAACAATCCTGTGGCCAACAATATTTACAACTCCATATTATGGACGGATAACGGCACAGCCAACATAATAGCAGTAAGTAATGGTAGTCCAACCATACATATCGAAAACTCTATCCTGAATGCTACCCGCCAGGGTACCATAACAGGTTCCAATATCATAACCACCAACCCCGCATTTGCCAATCCCGCCTCAGGTGACTTTAGCCTGCAACCCGGAAGCCCTGCCATCAATTCAGGTAATAGCACTTTTTATAACAATAGCAGCTATGGCAACGGCGACCTGGGAGGTAATCACCGTATTGCTCAGTCAACTATAGATATAGGAGCTTATGAAAGTAATTCTACTGCGCTGCCTGTAAGGTTTGGAGTTATATCAGCCACTGCCAGGAACGGCCAGCTATTGGTTAACTGGTCTACCGAATCGGAAACGAACAACGATCATTTCGACGTTGAAATATCGGCCGATGGAAAACAGTTTACAACCATCGCTACTGTAGCGTCAAAAGCAGTAGGTGGAAGCTCCAATACAGCATTGACCTATCAGTATAGTACAGGCCTATCCCAGCTGGTGTCTGTTTGGGGCGGCGGCATTCGCATTGCTTCTTCTGTTTCCTGCCGGTATGCAAAGGCATAAAATAAGGCCGGTAACCTTACTGATCATTGCCGGAATAGTATTTTGGAGCTGCAGCAAGCAGGATCGGCCATCAGGCAGCAATAACACTCTGTTTTTACGAATAGCCCAGGTTGATAAAGATGATAAAAAGCACATAGTAAAATTCTCAGGGTATCAGAACAATAAACATAACCATATGAAAAAGATGTCTTCCTCATGTAAATCAATAAGCACGCTCATCAAAGCCGCTCTTTTATTTTTTCTGACCGGTTCTGTTTTCTCCGCCGGGGCACAAAACACCCGGTATATAAAGTCATCAGCCTCCGGCTTAGCCGATGGGAGTAGCTGGGCCAATGCAAGCAACAACCTGCAGGCCGTAATAGATGCTGCTGCTATCAACGACACCATATGGATCGCAGCAGGCACCTACCAGCCCGGCAACAATCAATGGTTTAATATAATAAAACCTTTAAAAATTTATGGGGATTTGCAGGTAACGAAACCAGTTTGCAGGAACGCAGCTCAATACTGCCCCAACTATTTTAAGGGGTAATGGCAGCTCGGTATTGAGATGGACCGGGGCAGGAACAAAGGTTTTGGACAGGATGAGTATTACCGCCGGGCGGGGAACAGGTGCAGGCGGCTTGTCTTGCAACGATGGAGTACTCAATATTAGTAACTGCCGTTTTTTTGATAACAGAACCAGCGGCAATGGCGGAGGTATATTGATTACCACGGGCAGCGCTTCTATACAAAACAGTATTTTTTACAATAATGCAGCTTTTGCAGGATTTGCCATATGGGCGCAAGCCAACGTGGTTGCGCTAACCAATTGCACCATTGCCGACAATGCCTATATATATCATCCTTACACTAATGCCAATGGCAACACGATTTTCAATAACACCAATAGTTTTTTGATACAAAACAGTATTTTTGGAATAATACCAACGCTATTACCAGCCAGTTCAACAATTCGTTACATATCAGCTTCTCTAATATCCAGGGAGGGTTTAGCGGTACCGGCAATATCAATTCAGACCCGCTTTTTACAGCCGAGTACAGATTACAGGCAGCCAGCCCCTGTATCAATGCCGGAGATCCTCAAACCAATACAACCGGCTATGCGGTACAGTCGGGCGAGCTGGACCTGGCAACCACGAACCGCATAGTGGGAACTCATATAGATATGGGAGCTTTTGAAAATGAAAGCGCATTGCCCGTCCATTTCGGGCCAATAGAAGCAACCGTACAAAACCAACGCTTACTGGTAAAATGGGGCACCCTAACCGAAACAAATAATCAATATTTTGACATTGAAATATCTGCCGATGGAAAACATTTTAAGAAATTAGCTACCCTGCCATCATTAGCGCCAGGTGGCAATTCAGATCTGCCGTTGCACTACGAATACACCATGGAAGCGCCCGAGGTAATGTTTTTGCCCGTTTTACTTTATCTTTTATTTCTGTGCATTTTGGCAAATCCAAAAACCCGAAAGTTATGCCTCATAATGATCATTGCAGCAACAGCCACGCTTTGGGGTTGTTCTAAAAGTAGCAGCCTGCCTGAATCGGTCAACGCTAAAATTTTCCTGCGTATTGCCCAAATTGACAGGGATGGTAAAAAAGAGTACAGCAAAACTATTACCGTAGTGAATCAATAAAAAGGTGCCAACCGAAAATATGGGCTGGCACCTTTCCTACCTATTAATTGATTTATTTTCCTTTCAGGTACTTATCTAAAAATTGTTCCTGCTCCCAAAGGGTGTGCAATATATTTTCCTTAGCGGCATAGCCATGGCTTTCTTTGGGTAATATCACCATCCTGGCCTGGCCTCCGAGCCCTTTAATGGCCTGGAAATAACGTTCTGTTTGCAATGTAAAGGTGCCGGGATTATTGTCGGCTTCTCCATGAATCAGCAAAATGGGCTTTTTGATCTTTTGTGCATTCATAAATGGAGACATGGTATTGTAGATCTCCGGTACATCCCAGTAATTACGCTGCTCGCTCTGGAAACCAAACGGGGTAAGGGTTCTGTTGTAAGCACCGCTACGCGCAATACCACAGGCATAGTCGTTGGAGTGGGTCAGCAAATTGGCAGTCATAAAAGCGCCGTAAGAATGACCGCCTACCGCCACCTTACTACGATCAATATACCCCAGCTTATCTACCGCATCGATAGCCGCGCGGCCATTTGCTACCAATTGCTCAATAAAATTATCATTGGGTTCTTTGGTTCCTTCACCAATTATGGGAAACGACGCGTCGTCTAAAACGGCATAGCCTTTGGTTACCCAATATACAAACGATCCGTAATAAGGGAAGGTAAATTCATTAGGATTTTTATCGCTCTGGCCAGCGCTGTTTTTATCCTTGAACTCCTGGGGATAGGCCCATATTAACAATGGCAGCTTTTCTTTCTTTGCTTTATCGTATCCTCCCGGCAGGTATAAGGTTCCCGAAAGATCTACACCATCAGCTCGCTTGTAATGAATAACTTCCTTATGAACATTGGCAATGGCTTCAAACGGGTTTTTATTAAAGGTGATCTGTACAGGCGCTATCTTCTTTTTGTAATTGCGGAAATAATAATTGGGATACTCGTTAGAAGACTGCACCTGTACCAAAGCCACCCCGTTTTAAAGTCTTCTATGGAATAGATGGTTTCCATTTTATCTTTAGCGGCGCTCTGGTATAGCCGTTTTGTTTTCAAAGTCTTCAGGTTAAATTCGTCGATAAAGGGAAACTGTCCTTCTTTGGTGAATCCTTTTCCAATTAAAAACAGGTTATCTCCTTCTATTGCCAGCACATTTCTGCCGTATTCGTTTTCTTTTGTTTCAAAACTACCGGGATCGCTATAAATGTCCTGGTAGTTTCGGTCAAAAACCAATTGTGGCTGAGTGCCAGGCGCTGAAGGATTGATCAGGTACGTTTTCTGATTACGGGTATCGTACCAGCTATCCATCAATACCGCAGTTGAAGCATTACCCCAAACCACACCTCCATAACGCTGCTTTGTTTTAGCAACAGATACGGGGCCGCAGTAAAGGCGCTTCCCAGGTAAAAAGCTCATCCCTGTACTCTACTTTGTTAGCCGGATCGCCTTTATCTAATGCTTCCACATAATATAAAGACGCCGGTTGATCGGCCCGCCAAGCCATGCTTCTTTTGCCGGTAACTACGGCACCAAATCCTTTAGGCATGATCTCAACCAACGGCTTTTCATTAACCGTTTTAACTTCCCTTCCCTGCAGGTCATAAACAACGGAGGCTTGCGGAAACCGGCTCAAAGGCACGATATAAGAAAATGGCTTTTTAATGGTAGTCAACATAATATAGTTCCCATCCGGGGAGATGGATTGACTATCGTATATATCAGCACCTTTATATAGTTTTTTATCACCTGTAATACTCACATTATATAATTCGGCGCTAACCAGCGTTTCAAAGTTTTGCTCATCGGTTTTATTCTTTAAAAGATCCTGGTAGGTTCTGTTCTGCGACACTTTTCCTTCTGCTACTGAAACAATAGTCCCTTAGGCAAATCCTTTTTTGAATCGATCAGTGCAGGCCTGCTGACCGGGATCATCCTTACCAGCAATGTTTTATTGTCTTTATACCAGCTATAAGGCATACCCATATTCGCATTTAGATTAGCATCAGTAAGCCTGGTTGCAGCTGCAGTAGCTACATCTATTACCCAGAGCTCCACCCCGGTAGCCGTGGTATTGGTAAATGCGATCTTTGAATCGTCGGGACTCCAGGAAATATAAGTAATTCTTGGTTGGGCAGGTAAACCCGAAACCTGCGTAGGCTCAGCCTTTACATCCTTAATTTTCCTGATCTTCAGATTATTGCTGTAAGTTACCGTCGATGATATATTGGTAACCGGGTTGATACGCAGACCTGCCAGTCTCATTTCATCCTGGTTCAGATCATCCAGTGTTTTGTATACGCTTCTGTACGACAACAGCATATAGTTTTTTTAGTATCCATCGATACCGAAGGAGCTGGCTCGTAGTCGGTAAGAGCTAGAATAGACGCCGATGGCTTTTGGTATACCAGGTCTTCCTGGGCCATAACAGGCATAGTAAATAATAAGCAGGCTAAAGCTGTGATAAATGTAATGCGCATAAATAATCAATTTCTACAAAAATAATGCGCCGGGCAATGAAATACACAATCAAAACCACCAGCTATTGCTAATGCCTTTATCTTTGTGCCAATAAATATTTTATGGATTTAACAGCGAAACTAGTACAGATCTTACCCCTGCAAAAAGGCCAGGGTAAGAATGGTGAATGGAAAAAACAGGACATTATTGTTGAAACAGGTGGACAGTACCCTAAAAAAGTGTGCATTTCTATCTGGGGCGATAAGATCAATGAAAAAGCCCTCCAGATTGGCAATACCCTCAATATCTCTTTTGATGTGGAAAGCAGGGAATACAACGGCAGATGGTATACAGATGTGAAAGCCTGGAAGGTAGAAGCGGCAGGTAATACAACAGGGGCGGCAACAGCAGCTATGCCGATGAAATGCCTCCTGATATTAACTACGACGATTCGAAAGACGATCTACCTTTTTAGTTTTAAGCCTTTGTTATAACTATGGTGGCGTATTGCACTTTACCTTTATCCTCAAGAAAAACCTTATTGCAATGAAGAAATTTTTTGTTCTCCTGGTGCTAGGCAGCTTATTCGTGACAGGCTGTAAAAACGGCTGTAATAAAAAAGGCGGCGACCAACCGGCAGAAGACTCTACCTCCTATAATAAGGAGAGCGTGCCGATACACTGGTAAACACTCCACAACCTGATTCAGCACAGATAAGAATTACCAAAGACTCAATACTCACCAGTCTTACTAAAGAAGTGCTTACTATTTTTAAGGACCGGCAGTATACCAAACTGGATTCGTTAATTCATCCCGAAGAAGGCGTAAGGTTTTCACCCTATGCCACCGTATCATCAGAGGATAAGAAATTTTCACGAGAAGAGTTTAATAAACTGGTTACAGCCAATAAGAACAAAAAGATCAACTGGGGAAGTTTTGACGGTAGCGGCGATCCTATAATGCTTACTGCGGCAGAATACTTTAAAAGGTTTGTTTACGATGCCAACTTCGTACATCCCGAAAAGTATGATATCAATAACTTTATTGAAACAGGCAATTCGGTAAATAATCTTAAGGCAAAATACGAAGGCAGTGATTTTACGGAAAGCCATTTCTCCGGCTCCAAAAAGAACGGAGGTATCGATTGGAAATCAGTAAGACTGGTATTTAAAGAAGTAGGTGGAAAATACTATCTGGTAGGCGTGGTGCACGATCAATGGACGATATAAAGATGACAGTACACAGATGGCAGATGATAGACAATCAATAAAACAGTGAGTCGTAAATAGGATGTGATCGGGGTAATTGAGATTCCCTTTTTGACCACTCCAGCACCTGTCATCTGCCAACTGTTATCTGCCTGCTCTATACCAGCCCTTGCTTTTTCATTCCCCAATGTGCAATTAGCTGAAACAGGAAAAATCATTACTATTGTAGGGATCAATATGGTAACAATATCCTTTAATCTGCCACCTTCTAAAAACAAACCGTAAAAAGCTTCAAGGCACCAGTGCAGCGGTGATATCCGCATCAGGCCCTGCATAGACTGCGGCATGGCAAAAGCGGGCACCAGCAAACCTCCTATTGCAGCAAACAAAACAATAGTTACAGCGCCGATACCGTTGCTTTGCTCCTGGGTTTTGGCAAATACACCAATCATGATAGCAAAGCTGGCGGCACACCAGCCACATAAAACAATAACCAGCAAAAGGCTTGCTTTATCATGTGGAAAATCGAGCCCGGGAAGCCCCATCACCGGGAACAGCCATTTGCCTATAGAAAAAATAACCAGGGCCTGTATTATGGTGATAGCAACATAAGCGATCTGTTTGGATACCATTGCCAAAGTAATGGAGGTAGGCATGGTTTTCAGGCGTAAAAAGCTGCCGCTGTTTTCTCTCTCACAATACTTGCGCCCAATGATATAACAATAAAAAACATAGCAAATACCGTCCACGCCGGGATGTTATGCTGCGTGGCATTTACAATAACATGCCCGCCATCTTTTGATACAGACAGCTGTTGTATGGGGTTTGATTGGTTAATATCTGCTGTTCGAGGTCGGCAGGTATAGCGGCAGAATCATTGATGGCACTATATAACTGGCGCACAATATATTTACTTTGTACAATTTGTAAAACACTGCTAAGCGCTCCGTCTATCCCCTGCCTGAAAGATGCCTGTAATACCGGGTGATAAAACAATACCACGGAAGCCGAAGCCTGCAGTTTTGAAGCAGTACTATCACCTGTATTAACAGCAACAGACTGTAAAGCCTGCCCTGCAACATGCTCCGACTTGGCTAAAACATCGGCGGTGTACCGCTGTGGTATCACCAGTCCCAACAAAGCGTCCTTGTTCTGCAACCTTTGCTTAAGCACTGCTTCATCCTCCCCTGCAGATAATTTTTTAATGGTAAACATGCCTCCTTTTTGCAGCGTAGCTTCCAGTTCTTTTCCGGCAATGCCTTCATCCTTATTTAAAAGCAGGAGGGGTACTTTTTATCATTTACCAGCTCAAACGTGCTGTTTTGCACGGTAGTTATTACTATGGCCAAAACAATAGGCATTACGAACATAAGCGTAAGCCCCACCTTGTCACGCGTAAGAATACGCCAGTCTTTTTTATAGTCGCCCAGAGTTTGTACACAGGGTGGCAAATGTAACAGTTTTTCTCATTCTGCGGCCTCACCTGGTCGGCACCCTGCATCTCACCAAGGGTGGATGCATCGGTGAAGATTTAAAAACGTCTTATATTTATACCAAATTCAAAACTATGTCTCACCTAACTGCTAACGTATCGAACAAGTTCAAAAGAAGTGGTCAAAAATCCGTTTTCGCTATTATACTGTTTATTGTTGTTTATATTTTACTGGTGATCGGCTCCGCGATCCTGGCATTTTTTTGCTTGAAAATAGGATTAGCCATTATTATGAATGTCGGGGCCTTTGGGGAATTATAGGCGCGCTTGGCCTTATGGCAACGGGTTTAATTGTTTTTTCTTCCTCTTCAAATTCTTTTTCTCTAATCTGAAAGTAGACAGGTCAAACCTCAAAGAAATCTACCAGGAAGATGAACCCCGTTTATTTGAAACCATTTATAAGCTTGCTGAACAAATTGGTACAGACAAGCCTAAAAGGTTTACCTGGCCGGCGATGTTAACGCCTTTGTATTTTATGATTCTACATTTTTAAGTCTCTTTTTTCCTGCCAAGAAAAACCTTGCCATCGGGATTGGACTGGTGAATTCGCTAACGGAGAATGAACTCAAAGCAGTTATTGCGCATGAGTTCGGCCATTTTTCACAAAAATCGATGAAGATTGGTAGTTATGTTTACACTACAAACAGGTTCATTCATAATTTGCTTTATGAAAACAATTCCTATGGAAACGCTATGCAGTCCATTGCTAACATTCATGGAATTATTGCGCTCTTTGTAATGCTTTCAGGCAATATCATTAAAGCGATTCAATGGATTTTGAGACAACTCTACCAGGTGCTAAATATTAATCACGCAGCCCTGTCGCGGGAAATGGAGTTTCACGCAGACAATATTGCGGCGTTAAGCACGAACGGATATTTCCTGTCGAGCGCATTACTACGTTTACCTTATGTTGATGGTGTACGAGATCGTATATTAAGCTATTACCAGGAGAAGATCGACGCCTGTATCAAAACTGACAATATTTATGATAAATCAGCCTGGCTGTTAAATTTTATCGCAACGGAGGAAGATATTCCTATAAAGAATGAAGTACCCTCAATTTCTTTAACTGATATTACAAAGCTAAATTTATCTAAGCTGAATATTGAAGACCAGTGGGCGTCACATCCCAGGTTGGAAGACAGGCTGCAAAACCTGCAACACTATTCTACACCCGTAACCGATGACAGCGTGATTTCAAAAAATCTGCTGAACCATATTGCAGACTACCAGGTTTATTTTTCGGAACAATTATTCCAGTCGGTAAATTATGAAAAAGTGCCTCACATACAATCCCTGGAAGAGTTTCAACAAGACTACTTAGCTACTTTCAAAAGATCAACCTTTCCTAAAATATTCAATGGCTACTATGATAATATGAATCCTGAAAATTTTGAATTCGATGAGTTTACAGGCGAGAATACTGAGATAATAGCTACCCAGTTATTCAGCCCCGACAAATTAAGCCTCGCAGCTGAAATGGCAGCCCTTGCCAACGATAAGGAAACACTTAATTACCTGTGGAATAATAAGGAGCATCGCATTAAAACTTTTGACTATGATGGCAACAGGTATAAAAAACAGGGTATTCCCGGAATTATAAAACAAATTGACGAGCAAATTGAACGTAATAAAGAGAAGATCTCTCAAAACAACAGTGCCATTTTTCGCTACTTCCTGAACAAAGCCAGTCAAAACAACCTGCTTGATCAGTATAAAGAGTGCTACCTGGCTTATAAAATCTTAAACAAAAACATAGAAGAAAATATTGCGATCATCAACGATTACCGCTCCCGGCTTAGTTTTTTCGGCGAAACACTGGAGCATCATGTTATTGAGGCGCGCCTTCAACAACTTAGGGAATCAGGTACCGAAACAAGGTTCCAGGCATTGGTTGAAAAAATCGTTACAGATGAGTTATTTACTTCTTTATTGAAAGAAAATGAAAAAGAATTGCTCACCCGGTTTGCAACTACCGGGCGCGCCTATTTTTTTGATGGCGCTTATATGGATAACGAAGTTCAGGATGCTATCGGCAGCATCAATATCGCCTATGATATAATCTTCAGGAGCTTTTTTGAAAAAAATGGGCGCTATTAGATTTTAAAGCAAAACTGATGAACTAACTAGTCAACATTCCAGTTAACTGTTCCGTCTTTTTCGTCTTTAAGCGTAATACCAATGCGTGCCAGCTGATTGCGTATGGCGTCTGATGTTACAAAGTCCTTCCGGCTGCGCGCTTCCCTGCGTATATCAATAAGCACCTGCATTACATCTTTTAGTTTCTCATTATCTGCCGCCGACACGCTTCTTAGTCCGAAAATATCTTCCAGGTATGTTTTAAACTGTTTTTGCAGTTTATTAAAGGTTGCTTCTGATAAAGCAGTAATATTTACTGTTTTGTCTTTTATTCCATTAATAACCGGCGCCAGTTCAAACATATTAGCCAACACTTTAGCCGTGTTGATGTCATCATTCATAAACTCGTCAAACTCGTCTACCAGCTTGCCCACTTTCTGGTCTAACTCTTTGTCGCCTGCTTCTGCAACCAATTCACTGTTCCGCGACTGAAGTTTGACCAGGTTTTCGTAAGCTTCCCATAACCTCCTCAATCCTTTTTCCGATGCCTGTAATGCTTCGTTACTGAAATCGAGCGTACTGCGATACTGGCTCTGCAAAATAAAGAACCTTACCACCATCGGGTGAAAGGGCTGGCTTAACAATGGATGATCGCCGCTAAACAATTCAGTAAGTTTTATTACATTATTGTAGCTTTTTCCCATCTTACGTCCGTTGATGGTAATCATATTATTATGCATCCAATACTTAACCGGCGCCGTACTGTTGCAGATAGTACTTTGTGCAATTTCACTTTCGTGATGCGGGAATTGCAGGTCCATACCGCCTCCATGTATATCGAACTGCTTGCCTAAATATTTAGTAGCCATGGCCGAGCACTCTATATGCCAGCCGGGAAACCCTTCGCCCCACGGGCTTTGCCAACGCATAATATGCTGGGGCGCGCCGCCTTCCATAAAGCAAAATCTGCCGGGTTGTTCTTTTCATCCTGTCCTTCCAGCTCACGCGTATGCTCCAGTAAATCGTCTATTTTACGCCCGCTCAGTTTTCCATAATCGTAATGAGCAGCGTATTTTTTCACGTCAAAATATACCGAACCATTTCTTTCGTAAGCATAGCCTTCCGCTATGAGCTTTTTGATCATTTCAATCTGCTCCACAATATGCCCTGTTGCCGTGGGCTCGATAGATGGCGGAATATTGTTGAATTGCAACATGGCCCAATGAAACAGGTTAGTATATTTCTGCACTAATTCCATAGGCTCCAGCTTCTCCAGCACTGCCTTACTGGAAATCTTGTCCTCCGCTTCACGGCCCTCCTCTTCAAAATGCCCGGCATCGGTTATATTACGCACATAGCGGACTTTGTAGCCCAGGTGAGTTAAGTAACGATATAAAACATCAAACGTAACATAAGGTCTCGCGTGTCCTAAATGGCTTTCGCCGCTAACCGTAGGCCCGCATACATACATACCCACATATCCCGGGGTAACCGGCTCAAAAACCTCCTTTTGCCTTGATAACGAATTATATACTTTTAACTCACTCATTTCTGCTTGCATTTCTAAAGATTGCAAAAATAACGGATATCTAAGGCAATAAAAAACCGGGATTAAAGTGCCGGCGCGTTTAGAAGAAATATGGGAAGCTTCGGGTAATTATTGATTTTGCTGCCTGCCTTTAGGTTCGTTGCTTCATCCTGATGCACCCGCCTGTTTACAGGTAGCCTGGGGCTTACCAGGCAGTATTAGTAGAAGATAATAGCTCACATTTCTGATATTCTAACAAAAGTTGCATTGTCAAATAATTACTCATTTTTATAACTTTTGCACTTAAACAGTTGTATGACGGTTTTTCGATAAACCGGCTATGCCTACGAGCGGTCATTAATTTTAGAAAACTATTTTAACTGGAGATCGGCCACTACCATATAGTGATCGGAAGATTTGGTTGTAATACGCTTGCATTGCTCTACATCAAAACTTTTGTCGGCAAGAATGTAATCTATCCGAAGGGTTGGAGACAGAGAGGTATAAGTGCGTCCCACCCCGAAACCCTTTTTCAGGAAAGCATCCTGCATATTTCCCCTTATCGTTTTATAGGTGTAGGAATTAGGCACATCGTTCAGGTCGCCGCAGAAAATAACCGGGTGAGGGCTGTTGCCGATGATGCTGCGCACCATATCCGCCTGTATACTACGGTGCGTTATAGCCACACTCAGTTTAGATAATATATAGCGGGCGTTACCCCAAACATTCCCCTTGATGCCTTTAAGCTCCTGTATTTTAGAAAGATCTTCCTTTCTAAACTGGTTCGACTGTAAATGCGTGGTATATACCCTTATCATCTTTTTACCCATTTTGATATCTGTAAATACCAATGTTTCCGGTAGCGTAGGGCGCGGGAACCGTACCATGCCGGTGTCAACAATGGGATACCGGCTAAATATCACGCTGCCGTTAAACAGGCTATCTCCGTCTTTTTCATGCGAAAAGTAGTGATAAGGATAGTTTAGCCCTTTGCCCACTGCTACGATATTATTATACCAATCCGGCCTTACCGACGATGAAAATTCCTGGAAGCATAAAATATCGGCGTTTACCTGCCCTATCTGCTTCAGCATCTTGTAGCGGGTTTGGCTGCCCATATTATTGTTCTTCACCATTTCAATAAACCGGGCTACGTTCCAGGTAGCTATACGGATGTGCTCTTTTTCCTTTTTTTCATGGAAAGAGCTGAAAAAGTTCATTGCAAAAAAACTGCTGATTTCGCCACCCCCAATACAAGTGCTATTGCCGACAAAAGTGCCCATTTTCTCCTTACAAAAAGCCACCACAAAAGAAAAGCAACAACCAATAACAATAAAAAGGGAAAGGCAAGACAGATCAGGAGAGCAGCGGCGCTTCTTCGGGGTTGATATAAGGGTTAAGGCAAGCCAGTAAAAGGCCAGTACAAGTATACTATTTATTACAAACAGTACCCGATTGCTTATTCTTGCAAAAATTCCCATGATGTCGTTTGCAACCGGAAGATAGACAAGTAAAAGAAGAATTCACAGGGAAAGCGATAAATTTACTTTCCTTTTAGATCTTCATTACTGGCCCTTCTTAAAAATTGCTTTTCGTCTTCAGATAATTTATCATATCCCTGTTGATTGATCTTATCTAAAATTTCATCCAGTTTTTGTTGCGTAAGTTTTGGTGTTTTGGAAAAGGGAGCCTGCTTCGCGTTGTAAAAAAGGGTTGATTTGATCTGGTTCCTACGATGCTGGGGCTTTTCGGGGTTGAAAAGATTAAATAACCAATCATAAAAGTTGTTCATCCATTCGCTGCCGTCAACACCTTTTCTCAGTAATAAAATGAAGAGAAATCCGGTTAATGCGCCTGCCAAATGAGCAATGTAGATCTCAGGTCCATTAACAGGAAGTGTTGCCATATCTATAGCCAGATAAATCACAGCCAATATCCATAGCGAGATGCCGCCACCCAGCATAGGAAAGATCTTATAATTGGGACTGATAGTGGTAGCCGCCGCACAGATGGCCAAAACAGCCGGACCACCTCCTATAAAATATTGCGTATCAACCTGGCCAACAGGCATAAAGCTCTTTACCAAAAGAAAAGCGGCAGCGCCGGCTATCGTTCCGTATAAAAAAACCGGAACAATTTTTTTAAACCCGGTAAGATCCACCAGGATATACCCGAAACTCCACAACCATATCATACTTGCAAATAACTGCCAGATATTGGTATGTACAAAAGAGTAGGTTAAAACCGTCCATGGCTTTCCCAAGGCTTTAGCGGTATCACCCGAAAGGGCAAACCAGCAAAGTACCTTTTCATTAAAAACACCGGTAACATCGCCCCCTTCGGGCAGCCTTAAGTAAGTCAGCCCCTGAAAAACGTGAGCACCACAAAAATGATCATGGCAATACCTATCAGAACCACTAAGGGATTTATTTTGGTTCCGAAAGAAAGTCTTGAATCATAATTCCTATCTGAAATCGCCATAGATAATCTTCTTTTACAATTTGCCGCTTACATGCCGGCAACTGCTAATATAACGTTCTCCGGTTTCTTTTGTTCCATATTTTTAGCAAAATAAAACCCGTTAATGCACCACCCAGGTGTGCAAAATGAGCAACACTATCTCCCTGCACCTGGTAAACACCGCCAAACAGGTCAATAGCCACCAGTCCCAGCACTGCCCATTTGGCTTTTATCGGTATGGGGAGAAACATTAAATACAATTCTGTGTTAGGGAAGGTCATAGCAAACGCCACCAGTATACCAAATACGGCCCCTGAAGCGCCCACTGCCATACCCGAATTGGTACACAGCTGTGCCACGCCCGCGCCCAGCCCGCATATCATATAAAAGATCAGGAAACGTTTGGAGCCCCATACACTTTCCAAAATGCGGCCAAACATCCATAATGCAAACATATTAAACAGAATATGCCAGAACATGTACGGGCCCGAAGCCGCGTGCGCAAACATGTGCGTTACCAGCTGCCAGGGACGAAAATTAGGGCTGCCTACCGGCCAAAGCGCAATCTTAGCCGTAAATCCACCAACCAAACCTTCCTCGGAAATGGCGATACCCAACCTATTATCAAAAATTAATTGGGCCACCCAAACGAGCACATTAATCATGATCAGGTTCTTAACCGCGGGGGAAACTTTTCTGCAGGCCTGTAATTAAAACTCATGCGGCAAAGATAGCCAACGAAGAGCTATATTGTTTTACAGATATTTTACGAATGTCTTTAATCTTTATTTATCTTCCTGCTTATGAATAACCAGGAATATCAATGGGAAATAGACCTGATTATAGGCAGGTACGGCTACCTGAACCTAAGTTTTGAACAGGCAGAACATATTTACAAATATGAAAAAGAAAATCTGATATATTCTGAAAAGCACTTCTTTTCGATATGGGAAGACGACGATTACCAGTTTTGGATATTTAAACATTTTCTGACAGGGGAGCAACTTGTTGAGTATAAAAACGAAGACAAGAAAATGCAAGGAGTCGGCCAGAGAGCATAGCTGAAGCGGACAGCTATTATATTCGGCAAATAGATCATAATCAGGAATTACTCGAACTATACCAAGTACATTTCTGGAAGCCTTTTTCGCGGATCCGTTTATCTATAAAGCCGTAGGTATGTTTTATGAAGAAAAAATAAAGTACCTGAAGGCCTCCTACAGGTTCTTCCTGAGTGAAACAAGAAAGGAAATCCTGACTCAGCATTTCAGGCATAACCGGGATTACGCACCCAATCAACTTAAAAATGAATTGGTTCGCCATCGTTTATCTTATATTTTACCTGGTGTAAGCGATTTTAAAAGAAATGCAGACGAGCCAACGTTGGCTATGGCACATTACTTAATAGCTAAGCTAAAGCAGCTTCCCGAAGATGCTGAGTCTTTTTAACCAATTCTTTTGCAGTTATGAAACCGCTCGCTGAGCAGCTCATGAAAAAATATTACAATGATTATCCGGGTGGTTGGCATGTCATAACCCGTAGCAGTACCAAAGAAGAGCAAAAGAGGAAAGGTTACTTCTTTGGCTGCTTATGGATCAAAACCAGTTCGGCCTCGAAGCGCTTTACCCCTACTAAACAATTTCAACTTTGTATTTACAGGCTTGCAGAAAGCCGGTATTGATCACATTTTTCATATCAGATGTAGGCTTATTAAGATTTTCCCAAAACGCTTCCGCCGGCACAGCGACGAACAAATTTTTTATTTTTAAGCTTAAAATTTGGCACTTTAAACGATTAAGCAGTATTTTTGTATTGTGTTTGCCTGAAATATATTTTTTAACGAAATGCTTAAACGATTAAGCCATGCTTCTGAAATGAGGCTCTATAACGTAGCGGGAAAATGCATGGAGCGGTTGGTAATAACCGCTATTGCGGCAATGCTTTAAAATATTTCTTGCCTGTTATTTACCCAATCAGATGTGAGTGGTATTACAGGATCTCGCAAAAAAGAGGTAAAAAGATTTGGAGCAGGGCTTTTATCTGAAACGTAGGGCCATAAATAAGCAGTAACCCTGCCTGAACAATAAAACCAATTACTTCCATTTATAAAAGTTAACGAATGCATAGAATTATCTCAACGCTGGCGGTTTTAACGCTTTTCCTTAGTTCATTACCCAAGCTTTATGCGCAACAAATATGGCAGATCCGCGATTATTCATCGGAAAGGATATCGAGCTACGACATCAGCGGCGCTAACGATGACGGGAACTGGAAAAACAAAATAAAGCCCGGTGATACACGTACCATTGGCGAGGTAGCAGGCCCCGGAATTATTAAGCATATATGGATAACCATAGCAAGCAATGAACCACAGCACCTGAAAAAATAGTACTCCGTATATATTGGGACGACGAAAAAACGCCCAGCGTGGAAGCGCCCATCGGCGACTTTTTTGGATTAGGCCTGGGAAAATACTTCCTGTACGAATCAAAATTCCTTTCGGTAGGCTCCCAGAGAGCATTGAACAGCTCGTTTGAAATGCCTTTCAGAAAGTCGGCAAAAATAACCGTTACCAATGAAGGAGAACAGGCCATCGATGCTTTCTATTACAATATTGACTGGGAAAAGCATAAAACACTGCCCGATAATGTAGCCTACTTCCACGCACAGTACCGGCAAGCAACTCCCACAAAAGGCTGGACCACCGACTGGAAATACAATGGAGATCCGAAAATTAACAATAAGGAAAACACAACCGGCGCAGACAATTATGTGATACTGGAAGCTGAAGGAAAGGGTCATTTCGTGGGAGTTACCCACAGCATAATTCAAAACCAGGGAGACTGGTGGGGCGAAGGAGATGAAATGATTTTTATCGACGGCGCGCCCAAACCTAAGATACACGGTACCGGTGCTGAAGATTATTACCTGGGCGCCTGGTGCTATGGCGGATGCGGCATCAGTCCCTTCGGCCACGCCAAACCAACTTTTGCCTACAGCGAATACGGCAATCCTCAAAATGGCGGCGACGACAGAGGTGCGCAATGGACCGTGTACCGATACCATTCAGAGTCGCCGGTGGTATTTAACAAGTCTATTAAAATGACGATTGAGCAAGGGCACGCCAACCACAGGGCAGACAACTATTATACAGTTGCTTATTGGTATCAAATGGAGCCCCATGCCCCATTCCCGGCTTTGCCGCCTGTAAAAGAACGGATACCAGAACTAGTGAATACCGCGGGGCCTACAATAGGAAAATAAACCCAGTAGCTATATGAAAAAATTCACTACGATTTTTATACCCTGCCTATTGCTCCTGTCCGTTTATGCAACAACCAATGCACAGGAATGGCAAAAGCTGGCGCCGCCAAAAACAGGCAAGATATGGGTGCAACCCACACAAAATGAGCCGGCACAACCGGTTTGGGGACACGCCAAAGGATTACAGGTAGGCCTGTCTCCCTGCCCGGCCCCAGGGGACTACTACGCATCTATACCCCTTACCTGGGTCACAAAAATGCTGAGGTAATGAATTTTATTGCCTTTGAGCCTGTAGTAAAAGGAGATAACAACCGCGGACTTTCAGAACTCGAAATGAGTAAACTCGATAACAAAAGGGGCAAAAGATTCTGGAGTGCGAACGACTCATTAAAGTACTACCCCAGCTCAGGAAGATACACCGGCCGCCGGTATTATTGAAAAGATAGCAGGCGTGGAAACATTAACGGTATATATATTTTCCGAAAGGTTTGACAACGGGGCCATCGTTTATACAAGGCTCAGGTTTTATGAAAATCAACCCTACGAAGTTGAAATCACAACCTATACAACGCAAGGCTCCAAAGCCCTGGATTATTTTATAGTAACCGCCACCATGGGCAATTATGCTCGGTTGCGCAACCTCTTTCTTAAATCAGGAACAACTTTTTCGGGCACGCTATGGCCCGATTACAACGGGGATGCATTTACAGCACATGCTCATTTTCCGGTGGAAGATTTTATAACCGCCCCGATGGTAAGTCCTATTTTATTGCCGCTCCCGACGAAAAAGATCCTGCAAAAGCCGTGTATGCAAACGGCACCAATGAGCATTGGAAATACTATGGAGGTAAAGCAACCCAATACTGGTATAGCACGAGCCACAACCCTGGGCTGGAAGGCCTGGTAAACGGCAGGTATACCTATTGGGCAAGCCGCTCTCCCATCCCGGGGGCATTGCTTATGAAAATTTTGAACTGAAAGCACCATTCAAACAGGGGAACATATTTGTTTTCGGCATCAGCCCGCTATCTGCCGATCAATTTATTAAAAAGATAAAAAATAAAAGACAATGAAAAGCCAGGAAACAATTAGCCGGCCGGTTGCCGTTTGTGACCTCCCAAACAAGCTCCGAACGGGATAGTTACTACCACAAATGAATAAAAACACAGGTAAAACAGAAAGTTTAATTAAAGAGCCGGAAACCAATTCTTAAATATTATGAAGAAGAAAACAATGAGTATTAAATGCAAAATGGTCTTAGCCTGTTTCCTTTTTGCCAGGTTATTTGTTTGCAGGTATCAGGGAACACAGGAAACCTCTTTCAGGACCGAAAAGTAAAAGGAACTGTTACTGAAAAAGAAACAGGAACCCCTTTAAACGGAGTAAGCGTACGTATAAAAGGAGCCGACGGGGGTACGGTTACCAATAGCGCCGGGCAATACGAAATAGCAGTTTCCTCAAATGAAGACGTGCTGGTGTTTACCTATGCGGGAAAAAAAGCCAGAGGAGAGAGCAGTAGCGGGGCGCCGGTGATTGATATAACTATGGAAAATGATGTGGCCCTGCTCGAAGAAGTTTATGTAGGATACATGGTACAGAAGAAAAAGACCTCACAGGCGCCATTTCAATGGCAACAAGCAATGATATCGCCAAAAACCCGTCAGCCAATGCCATGAAGTCTTTACAGGGTAAACTGGCAGGTGTACACATCACCACCAACGGAGGAAACCCCGCAGAAAATGTAACGGTACAGATACGGGGCTTTCTTCTCTTTCGGGAAGTGTACGCCCATTGATCGTGTTAGATGGTATGCCTACCGAGAACTTAAATCTGCGCGATATTAATGCCGCCGATATAGAGTCCATGCAGGTGCTGAAAGACGCCGCATCGGCCAGTATTTATGGTGCCAGGGCATCGGGCGGTGTAATACTGGTTCAAACCAAAAAGGCAAAGAGCGGTCAGACGAAAGTGGAGTATTCGGGCAGCCTGGCACTCAGTAAAGTAATTAATAAACCTACGTTAATGAATGCCGAACAATACGGAACGGCCATGTTCAGGGCATACGCTTACGACGAACAGGTTTACGGCACCCCGTTAAACCTGCCGGCAACCTATGATTTTACCTGGCATAGAGATGACAACGGACGGGCAGTGCTGGATGCTGTAAAGCCTGCGGAATGGCTGAATGCAGACAAAACAGTAAGGGGCTCTAATACCAACTGGCTTGATGAAATTCTTCAACCCGCAACAATGACCGAGCACCAGGTAACGGTGTCAAAGGGTACCGACAGGTCGAAAAGCCTGTTTTCTTTAGGATACTTTAATAACGAGGGAACACAGATACATACGTTCTTCAAAAAATATTCTATCAGATCCAATACAGAATACAGCCTTATTAATGACCGTTTGAAAATAGGTGAAAACCTGGCCATCTCTTATTTACAGTACAGGGATGCCAATGAATTGCGTTGGGCGCTGATTAACCCACCCGCAGTTCCCGTTCGCGATATCAATGGCGGTTGGGCCGGTGCAGCTGGCTTCGACGATTTTACCAACCCCGTACGTGTGCTTACAGATAACAAGGATAATATCAACCACTTTGTAAAGATCATCGGGAATGTTTTTGCCGACCTGAACATATGGAAAGGTATCTCTGCCCGTTCGCAATTCGGGATCGACTATGGCAATGCCTACAACCGCGCGCTTGATAAAGAATGGTCGGAAACCGGCGGCAGAAGCAGTAACGGCGAGAATTATGTAGGTAACAATCAATCCCATTCCCTAAGCTATGTGTGGACCAATACTTTATCGTATAACCTGAATAAGGGCAAACATAGCTTTAATGCAGTAGGAGGTATAGAATTTACCCGGTTTGTACAGGAAGGCTTCAGTGCGCGCAGGGAAGGTGTTTACCTGGAAGACCGCGATTTTGCCCATTTGGGAATTACCACCGGCGACAAATACTCGTTAGGCAGTTCGGCAGACGAATATGTGTATTATTCGCTTTTTGCCAAAGCCAATTATACATACAATCAAAAATATCTTCTGTCAGCCACCCTCAGGAGGGATGGTTCATCGCTGTTTGGCGTGAACCACCGGTATGCAGTATTCCCCGCTTTTTCGGCCGGATGGAGAGTTAGCCAGGAAAAATTCATGGAAAACGTTGATTTTATTTCAGATTTAAAGATACGTGCCAGCTGGGGCGCCAACGGCAGCGTACAAGGCCTGCCACGAGGTTACACCTCTACACCATTCACTACAGATTATTTTGGAACCTCCTATCCTATACTGGGCAATGAAACCGGAACGCTGCTTTCCGGCTACAGAAGAACCTGGCTGGGAAATCCTGACCTGCGGTGGGAAACTACCAAGCAGACAGATCTGGGTATAGACTTTAGTCTTTTCAACTACCGCTTAAATGGCTCATTTGATTATTACTTTAAAAAAACCACGGATATCCTGGTACAAACACCCTACATAGCTGCAATGGGAGAAGGTGGTGAGCCCTGGATCAATGGCGCAGCAATGAACAATAAGGGTATTGAATTTGAATTAGGCTATAAAGACAATACAAAGTACGGTCTTCAGTACGGGATATCAGCCAATATAGGTACTTATAAAACAAGGATCACCAGTATTCCGGAAAATGTAATTAACAAGTACCCGGGCAATGGAAAAGAAGACAATGTAATTGGCAAAAGCCCTAATATTTTATACGGGTTGGTGGCTGACGGCATTTTCAAAACCCAGGAAGAAGTAGACAGGCATGCGGAGCAAACAGGTAAAGCCATCGGCCGTATCCGGTATAAAGATGTAGACGGTAATGGTAAGATAGAAGAACTAAACGACAGAACCTACATAGGTGTATTAGACCCCAAATTTTTTGGTGGTGTAACGTTTGATCTGGGCTATCGCAATTTTGATATGAATGTATTCTTCCAGGGCGTTTTTGGTAATAAAGTACTGAACGCCTGGAAATATGAATCTGATTTGTGGAATATAAACGTGCCGGCCCATAAAAACCATCCCACACGGATTTTAGGGGCTGGTATTTTGATAACCAGAATTCAGACATCCCTGCCATATCCAATTCCAATCAGAATGCAGAAGTACGCATGTCAAGTTATTTTGTAGAAGATGGCTCCTACTTAAAATTAAGAAATATCGAGTTGGGCTATACCCTGCCTAAAAAGATATCGGGAAGGGCAAGGATACAACACCTGAGAATTTATACATCGGCAAGAAATATTCTCACCATCAAAAAAACCAGTTTACCAGCTTCGATCCGGAGATGCCGGGTTATGGATACCTGACTCCTGCCTTTTATACACTGGGACTTAATGTTACATTCTAAATTATTTACAATGACTAAGTATATACACTTTTTATTATCCGCCTTTTTAATGCTATCGTTTACAGGATGTGACCGATACCTTGATGTTGCACCTAAACAGGTTTTGGATGAAGGCCTGCTAACAAAACCTGAAGATATGGAAGGCTTTGTTACCGCAGCCTATGCAAGAATGACTGACATACCATCTTTTGACTCGCCGTTCTCTCCCTGGTGGTCGGGCTCTATGCGTTCAGACGATTCGTACAAAGGCGGTGGCGGCACCTGGGATGGCGATGGCTGGCACAATATGGAGACATTTGTAGGCCTCAATCCTAATGGCTGGCCGCTCGATTACCCCTGGTATGTTTCGTACCAGATTATTCAGCGTTGCAATACTGCCATACAAAAATTACAACTGATAAGCAGCGAAGCGTTCCGTCTAAAGATGTTCGTATTGGTGAAGTAAAGTTCATCAGGGCATTCGTGCATTTCAGGCTTAAGCAATTTTTTAATACATTCCCTATATCGATGAGAACGTAGTGGGCGCCAGCGCTGCATTTGAAGCGGTGCCTAACCGGGATAAAAACTACCCGAACGACCAGTATTTATGGGAAAAGATACTGAACGATTTCAAGGATGCAGAAAGCCGGTTGCCCGCTGCCCAGCAGGATAAGGGAAGGGTAGATAAAAACGCTGCTACAGCAATGGTTGCAAGAACGCTGATGTTTATGGCCTATGAGCAGGATGATATGCACAAAGTAGTAAACATCAACAAAGACCGGTTGGCGGAGGCGTTAACCTACATCAACAAGATAACCGGCCAGGAAGGAGGCAAAGTGGCGTTGCAGGCCGATTTTTCCGACAACTTCGAAGTTGAGTTTGATAATAAAACCAAGGAGTCGATCTGGGAAATTCAGTACTCCATAAATGACGGCAGCTCTACCGGTGGAAAAATTAACAGGGGCGAGGGGTTGAACCATCCGTTTAACTGGGGCGGCTTTACCTGTTGCGGCTTTCATCACATCAGCTATGCCATGGGTAACGCATTTAAAACCGGCGCTGACGGCTTACCGCTCTTCGACACCTATAACAACGGGAGCTATGCAGACAATCCCGGCACCTATTTTACCAACAATACTTTTGACCCCAGGTTTAGCCACACTATTGCTGCGCCAGGTCTTCCCTGGAAATACGACCCCAACCTGATCTTCGAAAACAAGGGCATTCGCAATGCAGCCGAATATGGCTATTTTAAATCAATTAAAGAGCTGCCCCGCCCCAACTGCGGATGTTTATTATATGATGGATGGCAGTTTAATTCGATGAATAAAAGAATGATCCGGTATGATGAAGTATTGTTGTGGAAAGCAGAAATCCTTATTCAGCTCGACCGGCACCAGGAAGCATTGGAACCCATCAATAAAATTCGCCAGAGAGCCGCAAACAGCACCGGGCGACTGGTAAAAAGTAATGGTCAGCCTGTGTTGAATTACCGTATTGAAACCTATAAACCTGGTGTTAACTGCAGCTGGACCAAAGATTTTGCGTGGAAAGCCATGCAATGGGAAAATCGCCTGAAATGGCAGGAGAAGGACGCCGCTTCTTTGACTTACAACGCTGGGGTATTTTAGAGAAAACAATGAACGACTATTTCGCTGTTGAAAAAACCCGGTTTGCGTGGATGAACGTTGCGAAATTCACATCAGGCCGCGATGAATTTTTCCCGATACCACAACCACAGATCAATTGGGCAAAAGGTAACTATACACAAAATCCAGGATATTAATGCTGAAACAATACACCATGCGGGCTAAGGAAAGCATATATATACTTCATACAGTAACGGTGTGCTTTCTTTGCCTGCTTATTGCCTGCAAAAAGACGCAGAAAAGGACGTGTTTGTGCCCACAGACGAGCTTACAGCGGCTCAAACCATCCTTATTCCCGATAAGCAAACCAAAACGGTTGCTACGGCTTTAAGTTTTAAAAACCTGGATGCTATAGATCATATCTCGGTTACAAAAAGCGGGGCAGTAGCTATAGCAGTAAAATAAACCGGCAGGAACTTGCCGCAACTTATACTTTCAGCTATCCTATTCAGACAACAGATCCTGAATCTTTCAAACTGTTGTTGAAAGCATACTACAAAGACGGAATGCATCGAACACGCTCACACTAAATGTAGATAACCGCTGGGGCTTTTTTGTACGAAGCACGCAGCGTATTGCCCGTGTTACGGGTAAGCCGATAGGAAGCGAAACATTCCCTTCACCAAACAATACCGCAGGAAAATGGAATGTAGGCGGTACCGACCTGGGAATTATATGGGAAATGGAACCCAATAATTACGGAATATTCTTTGGCGATACGTTTGGCCAGGACTTTGTTCCAAACGCAGCCAATCCCGGCCCTAATGGCGGCAGCTGGCGCTCAAATGTGCTGGCATTTTCTGCCGATACCCAGTTAGACGACGGGCTTACATTTAGCAGTATGGCAACTGATAATGCAGGCAATGCACGTGAAATAGTACCGGGGAAAAGACCAGTCTGGCAACGGTAATCTAACTTCGATACCGTCTGCCGTCATCCGTGCAAACGGAGCAGATTATGTGCATTATTTCAATATCAGGAACTGGACGGGTTGGATCACCAATCATTCGGGATTATACAAGTCGGTTGATAAGGGTCAGACCTGGAAAAAGTGCGAAACGGTATTATTTTCGGCCAACAGCAATTTTGGCATGGCAGGTTATTTTAAAAAGGACGGCTATGTATACATGATAGGTACCCATGCAGGAAGAAATAACCCCGCCTATTTAGCACGGTTCAAGGAAGCAGATATTGAAAACCAGAACTTATACGAATACTGGAATAATACAACCGGCCAATGGGTAACCGGAAATGAATCGGCTGCCAGCGTTATCATCAACGAAAAAGTAGGCGAGCTTTCTTTTATTTATAACGCCACGCATAAAAAATGGATCATTACCTATTTCAGTGAAGATCGCTATAATATTACCATGCGCACTGCCGAAAATATCACCGGCCCTGGAGCAAGCCTTACGAGCTGGCCGCCGGCAACGCGTATCCTCAATTGTATGGCTCCTATATCCATCCGCTGTCTGCCACAGGCGATCATCTTTATTTCCTGATGTCGATGTGGATGCCTTACAATGTTTTTTTAATGAAAGCAGAACTGGCCGATATGGGCGATTTTCAGCAATAAAAACAGCTGCTTAATTACAACAAAGCCCGGAACAGATGTTAAACGCCAGACATCTGTTCCGGGCTATTTCATTAAACCCTGTATAGCGGGAAGATCCGCTCGCTAACGTATTATCTTAATTTTAATTGCACTACGTTTTCGATATGTAGTGTATGCGGGAACATATCCACCGGTTGAATTTTAGTCACCATATATTTTTCGTCCAGTAAAGCCAGGTCACGGGCCTGGGTGGCCGGATTACAGCTTACATAAACCACGGTGGGGGCCGCCATTTCATTGATCTTCTGCACCAGTTTATCGTGCATGCCTGCCCGGGGCGGGTCGGTAATAATTACATCCGGGCGGCCATGACGGGCAAAAAAATCATCATCGCAAACATTGATCACATCTCCGGCATAAAAATGGGTTTTGCTCAGCTGGTTCAGGGCCGCATTTTCTTTAGCGTCTTCGATAGCGGCATCAATCACCTCCACGCCAATGATCTTGCCGGCATTGGCACTGCAAAAATGCCAATGCTACCGGTGCCACAATACAGGTCATACAAAGTTTCCTTTCCTGTTAGCTCCGCAAAATCACGGGTAATTCTGTATAGCTCCTCGCCCTGGCGTGTATTGGTCTGGAAAAAGACTTAGGCCCAATCTTAAATTGGAAGTTTTCCAGCTTTTCAATCACATAACCCTTACCGTGGTACACTACGGGCTCCAGGTCGTGCAGGCTATCGTTTCTTTTGGTATTTATGGTATAGAGCAATGAGGTAATGCCCGGGAATTGCTGTAAAACAAACTGCATCAGTTTTCGATCTTTTCCGGGTTATCTTCCCCCACCATAATATTGGCCATCCACTCGCCCGTTTCACACAGGCGCACCTGCATGGTACGTAAAAAGCCATGCTGCCCACGCAGGTTGTAAAAACTAAGGCCGTTTTGAACAGCGTATTTTTTAATAGCCAACCTGAGATCATTAGTAGGTTCAGCCTGGAGATGACAGGTTTGTATATCTACCACTTTACTCCACGATCCTTTGGCATGAAAACCGGCAGCGCCGATTTCATTTTCACCTGCCCACCCCGAAGGGTTATTTTCGGCCGCTTCTTTGCGCCTGTTAAACTCTTCCCTGGTTAAAAATTCGTCGGTTCCGAAAGTATATTCTATCTTATTACGGTACCGGGTAATATTTTTAGCCCCAACAATAGGCCACATTTCCGGTAATTGTACCTTCCCGATACGTTTTAAATTATCCTGCACCTGCTTTTGCTTATACTGCAGCTGCAGATCGTAAGGCAACATCTGCCACTGGCAGCCGCCACAGGTGCCAAAATGCGAGCAGAACGGCTGCACTCTTTTGTTCGAGTAAGCATGAAAATGGGAAGGCCAGCCCTCTCCCCAGTCTTTTTATTTTTGGTGAGGCGGACGTCCACCACATCGCCTGGCACCACCTGTTCTACAAAAATCACTTTACCGTCTACCCGCGCCAGCGATTTACCTTCCGCTGCGTAATCTTCAATTAATACGTTTTCGAGTGTTATATTTTTCTTTTTCCGAGCCAATATATGTACGATTTAAGATGTTAGATGTACGATATACTATATACTATTCTGATTTGCTGCACGTACATCGTACAACAAACATCGTACACTGGGTTGTTTATGTTTTAAAAAATGATTTCAAATTCATTGCACCAGGCCCATTTATCAAAGCCTTTTAATCACATTGGCTACAATGCCGGGTTTACCTAAAGTGTAATAGTGTAACCCCGGGGCGCCGTTTTTCTTCAGATCCTGGCTCTGCGCCAGCAACCAGTCCTCTCCTACTTTTTCCACTTCTGCACTGCTCCTGCATTTAGAAATTTCGTCAGACAGTTCCTGCGGCAGGTCGATCGAGAATATTTTGGGAGTATGGTTAATTGTTTTTTACTGTAAACAGGTTTTAGTCCGGGTATAATAGGCACATTAATACCGTTGGTTCGGCAGGCTTCTACAAATGCGTAATATTTTGCATTGTCAAAAACATCTGTGTGACAATATAATCGGCGCCGGCATCCACTTTTGCTTTCAGGTATGCCAGATCGGTCTGCATATTCGGCGCTTCAAAATGCTTTTCGGGGTATCCGGCTACGCCAATACAGAAATCTGTTTTGCGGCTATTCAGCAGTTCTTCTTCCAGATAAATACCATTATTCAGGTTCACAACCTGCTTTAGTAGATCAACGGCGTATAAATGCCCGTCTGGTTGTGGAATAAAGGCTGTTTCATTTTTAGCAGCATCCCCGCGTAAAACCAGTACATTATCAATACCCAGGTAGTTCAGGTTGATCAGGGCATCTTCCGTTTCCATTACGCTGAATCCGCCACAGATCAGGTGAGGCACTGTGTCTACATTATATTTATTCATAATGGCAGCGCAAATGCTCTCGGTGCCGGGTCGCTTACGAATGGTTACTTTTTTAAAGCTCCCGTCGGGGTTTTTCCTGAATTCGTGCTCGCTGCGGTGATAGGTAACATTAATATACGCAGGTTTAAACTCCATCAGGGGATCTAAATGTTCATACAATCCTTCAATTCCCTTTCCTTTCAATGGAGGAAGTATTTCAAAGGAGATCAGCGTTTCGTTTTTAGCCTTTGCCCTGTTGATGTGATCAATTACCTTCATTCCTGCGTTTTTGTAGGGTGCAAAATTACGGGTACCTTTTATAAAACACAGACAATTTAAATATTCGTAACTTTATAGGGTATAACCTTTTTTACCAAAACCTTTCAAACGCCCCGTTAACTATCATTTTCCATTTTACATTGGCTATCTTTGCGGCTTATGCAGGATTTGTTACAAAAAATAGCCGCGTACAAAAGTGAAATTGAAGCTTTTAGTGCAGCAGATGACAAGCAGATTGAAGAATTTCGTATTAAATGGCTGGGTACCAAGGGCCTTGTAAAAGGCATTATGGGTGAAATGAAAAATGTACCCAATGAACAAAAACGCGAAGCAGGGCAGATACTGAATGAGTTTAAACAGTTTGCCGAGGCGAAATTTGAGGCGCTGAAGGAAACCAGCTCAGGCACCGAAAGTCAAACAGATTCCCTCGATTTAAGCCTGCCCGGCGACGAAACACCCCTGGGTAGCCGTCATCCCATTTCTTTAATGCGTAACCGCATCATTTCCATTTTCCAGCGATTAGGATTTGCGGTGGCCGAAGGACCGGAAATTGAAGACGACTGGCACAACTTTACTGCCCTGAACATGCCGGAGCACCATCCTGCGCGCGATATGCAGGATACTTTTTATGTAGACGCGGGTAAAAACAGCGCTGTAGACTGGCTGTTGCGTACGCATACCAGTAATACGCAAATAAGGGAAATGGAAAAAGGTAAACTGCCCATCCGTGTTATTTGTCCCGGCCGTGTGTACCGTAATGAAACCATCAGCGCCAGGAGCCATTGCTTTTTCCACCAGGTAGAAGGCTTGTATATAGATGAAAATGTATCCTTTGCCGATCTGAAGCAAACATTATACTTCTTTGTAAAGGAAATGTACGGACAGGACGTTCGGGTACGGTTCCGTCCTTCTTATTTTCCTTTTACAGAGCCCAGCGCCGAAATGGATGTAAGCTGCTTTATCTGCGGTGGTAGCGGCTGTAATATTTGTAAGAAAACAGGATGGGTGGAGATTTTAGGTTGCGGTATGATACATCCCAATGTATTACAAAACTGTGGTATCAATCCTGAGAAATATACCGGTTTTGCCTTTGGTATGGGTGTAGAACGCCCCGCGATGCTGAAATATGGTATTAATGATATCCGCCTGTTTAGCGAGAACGATGTGCGGTTTTTGAAACAGTTTACGAGTGCTACTTAACGCCCTGCTGCATTTTACACTTACAAGGCTTTTTAAACAGGTTATTAAATAAGAAATTCCCGTCTGGATAGAACAGACGGGAATTTCTTATTTAAGGTAGAATGGGTTACTGGTTTTGGGTTAGTGCACCCTGTGCCCGGTCGATCTGCTCCTGTGGCAAGGGCAGATAATTGTTTTTATCGGTATAAGTAATCGTTCTTGACGCTGCTACATATTTTTTCTCGAATTCCATAAAGGGCTCCAATACCGATTTAGCAGTGCCCCAACGTACCAGGTCGAAAAACCGGTGACCTTCCAGTGCGAGTTCCAGCCTTCGTTCAAACCGAACCGCATTACGGGCATAGGCCTGGTTAGGAAAAGAAGTGTAGGGCTTTACCATATATTGTGCAGCCGCCGCACCCGAGCTGGCTTTCACCGCCGGCAAATTGGCAGCACGCAACCTTACGGCATTTACCATATTCATCGCCAACGGAAGTGCATTGGTTTCTACTGCGCATTCGGCAGCCATCAGGTAAACATCGGACAAGCGAATGATGTTTACATTTTGCGCCGTGATATTGCTGGTACCTGGTGACACATTTCCATCCATATCGGCAACATTGATCATTTGTTTAACCCCAACAAAAGGACCGCTAAAAGCCTGGTCGCGAATCCAGGAGCTTTGCAATACACCCCAGTCGCGATAATTAACATCCCTCCGGCCTACGGTATAGTCCAGGCGGGGATCGAATGCTATAGCGGTATTTACCTTATAATTA
Source organism: Paraniabella defluvii (assembly GCA_019316985.1). GTDB lineage: Bacteria > Bacteroidota > Bacteroidia > Chitinophagales > Chitinophagaceae > Niabella > Niabella defluvii. The sequence goes on along the minus strand of CP079215.1, from coordinate 2,313,041 downwards.
TCCCTTTCGGCCCCGGTTAAGCCCTGGTCTGACACATAAGGATTATTGCGGTAGCTGCCATCCAAAAACGGCAGGCCGTTCGCATCTACTTTAAAAGAGTTTACCAGGTCTACCGTAGGCTGAAAAAGCCGCAGCAGTTAATAGGTCCGCCGTACAGTCCGCCCAGCATATCCCCACATTCCCGTTGTCACCGCTGCCGTCGGGGTTAATGATACTTTGGGAAACCAGGATGCCTTCGGGTCCGTTCTTTGTTTTGATGTTGAAGTTGGCGTCAAAGGCCAGCGTACTTAAGGCAGGCTTATTGTTGATCACTTCCTGGAACAAGGGTAACGCTTCTGCATACTTTTTTGATAGAGATACAGTTTTCCCAAATAAGCCTGTGCTGCCCGCTTGTCTCCCCGTCCTACATCGCCCAATGGCTTTTCAGCGGGAAGGTTGTCAATAGCTGCTTTAAAGTCGGCTTCGATCATAGGAAAAACATCTTTATCATTTTTAACTTTGGCAGCATCTTGCGTGCTCATGGTTTCATCCACATAGGGTATATCCCTGAACACTCTTGCCAGGAAAAAATAATAATGCCCGCGCAGCAGCCTGGCTTCGCCGGTGATTTCTTTAGCTCTCTGATCGCTCAATTTTTCACCACTGCCTTCCTGCACCGCTTTGAGCAGGCTTAGCGTTAAATTACAGCGTCCGATACCTTCGTAATAAACGCGCCACATAGTGGGAAGTTGTCATTGGAGGGATCTACACGATGCAGTTCAATGTCGTTCATCGGAGACTGATCGAGCGAATTACTTCCTTTATGAGCATTGTCGGAGCCCACTTCTCCAAATAGCCACTGACTTGGAGAACTTGAATAGTTTCCCCAGGTGCCGCTGATGTTTCCGTTCATGATTCCGTAAGCCCCTATCAGCGCCGACTCCACGCCTTTGGTTCCTTTTAGTTGCTCTTCTGAAAGGATCGCCTGTGGCTTCTGTTCCAAAAAGCCTTTTCCACAGGAATAAACAATTAACAGCAAACAGAGTATAAAAAAGATTTATATAAATTTTTCATCGTTATATATTTTTAGATCGAGGTTTAGAATGTAACATTTAACCCTACCAGGAACTGACGAGACATGGGGTACATACCCATATCCACTCCAGGTGCAGCCCAGGCGCCGGAGCTTCCGGGAGAAGAAGTAACTTCAGGATCCAAACCTGTGTATTTGGTAACAGTAAATAAATTAGTGCCGCTTACATAAAGCCTGCAGTTTTTCACCTTATCCTGTAAAGCGCCTTTGAACTTGAAATTGTAGCCTATTTGCAGTAATTTCAGCTTCAAATAACTACCATCCTGTACAAAATAGCTGTTCGAAAGCATTTCGATAGCCGGCCGGTCCCGGTAAGGAGCAGGTATATTGCTGCTGGTATTGGTGGGGCTCCATGCATTGAGCATCCTGTCACTCACGGCTCCGTCAAACAGGCTAAGATCGGTGTACAGGCGGGTCATATCAAACAATTCATTACCCTGCGATCCGTTAAAGAATAACGAAACATCAAAATTATAATAGCGGGCATTCAGGTTAAGTCCATAAATAAAGTCGGGATGCGGATTCCCAATAAACGTGCGGTCCTCATCATTAATAATTCCGTCAGGCCTGCCATCGGGACCTGATACATCGGCATACCTGAAACCTCCCAAATGTGCCCCTGGTTGGGTAGCGGCGCCGGCGATTTCTTCCGCAGACTTGAAGATGCCTTCCACTTTGTATCCATAAAAAGCGCCGAAGGGAAGACCTGCCTGTAGTACAGAGGGCTGTACAGAGCGGTTGCTTAACAGGAAGGTTCTTTTTACACCATCTGCCAGCTTTGTTAACTCGTTGATATTCCTAGACAAATTAACGCCAACGTCTAACGAAAACGGATTGGTTGGCGCAAGGCTTGAATAATGATAATTCAATGCTATTTCGAAACCTTTATTACTCATGTTCCCCAGGTTCACAAAGGCGATTGACCGCCACCGATGGCCTGTGCCGGCAGATTCAAAACATATAAAAGGTCTTTGGTTTTTTTATTGTAAACATCGAATGAACCTCCTAATTTATTATTGAACAAAGTAAAGTCAATCCCAAGGTTCAAAGACTGGGCCTGTTCCCATTTTACGTCCTTATTGTCATAATTCGCAATCCACACACCGCTTGACAAGCTTCCGTTGATCGGATAGAAAGAATTGTTCAGAGAAGCTGTGTAATCTTTTTAGAAATTCGAAATCGCGGATGGACTGGTTACCGGTAACACCGTAACCGGCACGAAGCTTCAGATCATTTACCCAGGTAACTGTTTTAAAAAATTCTTCATTAGAAAGCCGCCATGCTACACTGGCTGCCGGAAAATTTCCATACTGGTTATTAGAGCCGAACCTTGAGGAACCGTCGCGGCGTAATGTAGCAGAGATCAGGTATTTATCCATAAGGCTATAATCTACCCTACCCAATATAGAGAAAAGAGAACTGGGCTGTATAATATCATTTGCAGCCACAGGCGAGGAATTGGCCGTATTCATGTAGTAATAATTCATATCACCCATTAAATAAAAGCCATTAGCAGAGCCTCTTAAAATACGGCCGTTTGCTTTGATCGCTTCGGTACCTGCTAAAACAGTGATCTCATGATTCTCGTTGAATTGCTTTTTATAGGTCAGTGTATTAGACCAGGTCCAGTCTGTGCCCCAACCCATATTTTCGCTGAAGGAGTGGTTATCATAACTACCTTCTGCACGCTCGGGATTGGGGTAAGTTACTGAAACCCCATTCCAGGTTTCGTAACGTACGCCATAGGTAGTTCTTAAATTCAGTCCCTCCAGTATTTTAAGATCGGCAAAAGCGCTTCCGAAGAACTGGTTACTGGTATTTAAATTATCTTTTCCACGTACCAGTACTGCCAGAGGGTTTTCTGCATTTCCGAGCAGGTTGCCTCTGCTACCGGCAAAATTGCCCATAATATCATATACAGGGATGATAGTTTGAATGCGATAGGCCCATCCTATAGGAGATCCTTCACCCATATAACTACCCGGGGTATTTACGTTGGTTGCAAACCCAACACCCTGGGTTCTTGAGTATTGAATATTCTCCCTAATTGCAGGCGATCGTTCAACAAAGTAAAGTTGGTATTTGCCCTTATGGTATAACGCTTAAAGCCTGTGTACTTAACAATTCCCTCCTGGTTGAGATAGCCGCCACTTACCGCATAGTTGGACTTCTCTGAACCTCCGCTCACAGTGAGCTGATAATTTTGCATGGGTGCGTTTTGGGTAATGGTTCTAAACCAGTCGGTGCCTTGCTGATTGGCTTTAGTAATCTGGTAAAAAGTGCTTTGACTGGTGGTGTACCTATAAAGCGACGGTCTACCATTGCTGGAGTGATCTTTTGACCGTTGGTGCTGCCGGCCAACAAGTATTCGGGCAATGTTGGCTGATTGGCATTGGTACCATAATAATCTGTTTTGGTAGGATCTAACCCTGCGTTTCTATACCCTGTAAACAGGTACTCGGCAAACTGTTGCGGATTCAGATAAGTAGGAAAACGGCTGCGATTGGGGTTCTGGCTGCCGTAATAAATATCCAGGTTAACCTGTGGCTTTCCCGACCTGCCTTTTTTGGTGGTGATGATCACTACCCCGTTATTGGCTCTTGATCCGTATATAGAGGCAGCAGATGCATCTTTTAGCACTTGCATACTTTCTATATCGTTGGAGCTTAACCAGCTTAGTTTACCCTGGTAAGGCATTCCATCAATAATAAATAGAGGATCATTATTATTAATGGTGCTAAAACCACGAATGCGAATTTGTGGCGTAGCCCCTGGCGATCCGTCGTTTACTATTTGTACACCGGCCGCCTTGCCTTGTAACGCCTCCAGCGGGCTGGCAGCGGGCTGCGCCTTCAATTCCTTCATGTCTACCACTGCAACCGAACCCGTAAGGTCTTTTTTCCTTTGCGTTCCATATCCTATAACAATTACCTCATTTAAGCTCGACACAGAGGTTTCAAGCGCAATATTAATTTCTGTCTGGGTGCCAACAATGACCTCCTGCTGCTGGAAGCCCACTGCGCTTACTACCAGTACGGCGCCATCGCCCACGGTAATTTTGTACTGGCCTTTATCGTCGGAAACCACACCATTGGTTGTGCCTTTTTCTGTAATTGACGCCCCGGAATAGGATCGCCCTTGGTGTCTGTTACTTTACCTGTAACCTGTGTCTGCTGCTGTTCTTCTTTAATGGTGGACACAATGGCTATAAGATTCCTGTTAAGCTTTTTAAAGGTGAGATTATTACCCTCGAGCAGCTTTTCCAGCACCTCATTTAAAGAAGCTTCTTTAGCTTTGAAATCCAGTTGGGTTTTTAACCCGCTTAAATCATAATTGTAAATAAACCGGTAACGCGTGCTTTTTTCGATGGCTGTAAGCACGGTTCTTACATCGGTGTTTTTAGGTTAAGAGATATGCCCTGGCCCGAGGCATTGCCGGCCTGTACCTGAAAAGCAGTAAACAACACAATAGCAATAGCAAGCTTCATAACAAGCAAGGTTTTGAGCAGCGCCCCTGAAGGGAATAGAAGCCCCTTCAGTACGTTTTTTTCATACTTTTGATTTTAGAGTTAAACAATAGGAATTGCTCCTTTCATATGGCATTCCGTTTTCTTACCGCCGGCGAATGTTGCAGCATTCTCCGGTTTTTTATTTTGCGATCGTTACAGTTTTATCTCTTATGGTAAATTTAAAATGGGCAATCTGTTGCAGGGCTTTTAAGGCTTCCCCAATCGTTTCATCTTCAAACGCTCCCCGCAGCCGGTAATTGGCTACCTCAGCATTCTCAAATTTTATTTGAACATCAAACCAGCGTTCCATTTTTACCGCCAGTTGTTTAAAGGTATCTCCGTCAAATAATAACCTGTTGTGAACCCAGGCTGTTTCTACAATGGATGAGTCGTTGTTTGTATTTTGTAAAATTTTTGAGACCAGGTATTGAGGATCTTTTTCTTTGACCGGCAGCAGGTGATCGGGCGACTCAGGTGTTTTCCCGACCAACTTATTAAATACCAGCTTCTCATGCGGACTTAAAATTATTTTAGGAATGCATTCCTTTTGCCTGGTTACCTGTATGGAACCGTGGATGAGCGTGGCTTCAATGGTAGCTTCTTCTTTATAAGATTTTACGTTAAAAGCAGTGCCCAGTACCCGTTATCAATGTCGGAAGTATGCACGATAAAAGGGCGGTTCTTATCTTTTGTAACATCGAAAAAGCCTCACCATCGAGATACACTTCGCGCAAAACACCGTTGAACTCTTTATCAAAATGAAGCCGCGTATCTGCATTCAACCAAACTTTCGTTCCATCAGGTAAAATAATCTTCGACTTGGTTCCCCTGGTAGTTACGATATCATCTTTTGCGGTTGTTTCTCCCTGATGTGCGTGTTGATTAAATATTACGGCGCCGGATATCATACACCCAACAAAAACGGCAGCAGCAGCCCATTTCAGCCAAACGGGCTTATATTTTGAAAGTTTTTGCGGGGCCTGCATGGCAACTACCGGTGTTTCCGCCTTATTCAGCATCCGCTCAAAGTGAGCGTTATCTGAAATATTGAAAAGTCCTGCGCAGCCGTATTGTGCCAGTATAGCTGCACTGCCTCGATAACATAATGATCCTGAGGATTATCCCTGATCCATTTTTCCAACGCGCTCAACTCATCAGGCGTAGCTTCTCCTGATAATTTGCGGGATAATAATATGGCCAGTTTTTCCTGCATATGGCTTCTCTTATATAAGACAGCCGAAAGAAAAAAAAGACCCTAAAAATTTTTATTTTTTTGAAATCTTGCCGGAAAGTAGTCAAAATACCTGCCAACAGCTTCCCCGATACGTTTTACAGCAATTACCATTTGCGCGTCAATGGTCTTTTCTGAAACGCCTAACACTTCGGCAGCTTCCTTGTATTTTAAGCCGTCTTCGCGAACCAGTTTGAAAATTATTTTACACTTGGGAGGTAGTTCATCCACGGCCTTTTTATTTTGGAAAAGATCTCTGAAGAAATCAGCTGCTGATCGGGCCTTTCTTCTTCTCTAAGCTCAACATTAATAAAATCGAAGGCATAGAGCTGCGTTTCCCTGCTTTTATGGGACAGGAAGTTCAAGGCGGTATTTTTGTTGCCGTATACAGGTAGGTAGTAATATTAGTAACCTGCACCAGCTGCTCTTTGTGCTTCCATATTTTAACGAACACTTCATCCATTATTTCTACAGCGGCTTCGCGGTTCTTTGTGATAGAGTAAGCAAATGCGGTTAAGCGGGGGCATAGGCATTAAACATCTGCCTGAAGGCATCTTCATTACCAACGGCAATCAGGTGCTTCCATTTCTCAGTAAAAACGTTATCGGGCGATATATCTTCGTGCATCATGCAAGCAAGCGTCAAAACAAATATAGCAATTCCATTCTACAGCACACACTATGCCAGTAGCTCTTTTATTGCGCAGTCTTAAAAACCATGCATTATTTTTATTAGTTTTTGATGAACTTATCTCCCACCAGGTTTAATTCGATACCGTATTCCAGGTAAGCTTTTAACCCGTCGAGCACCGTTGTAAAGCCTCCTGTATTGTCCATTACCGCAGCAATCAACTCTTTACCGGAAAGATTAAAGCCATAGTTCTTAATCACCACATAGGTGGTGCTTTCCGTTAACGCAGTAAACTCATAATCAACGGTAGTAACAGGGTTACCCCATTCGGTTGAAATAAGCTTTCCGGGAATGATTTTTTCGTGGTTACTTCGCTGGACACTTTGTACATCTCCCATTCCCAGGTAACCGTCTTACCTTCTTCGAGTGGTCCGCTTGATTTGGTAAACCAGAATTTTGTGGTAATCACAGGATCAATAAAAGCATTAAACACAATCGCTGCAGGCTTTCGTATCATCATTTGTGTTTCAATTACAACATCGTTTGTCATAGTCTTATTTTTAACAGGTATTCAAATGTATCTTTTTCTTCCCTGATAAAGTTCGTGTATTTAATAAAAGCGGGCAAGCACATTAATGTTACCTTTGCGAAATTTTAAAATAAGATATGGCAATCAATACAAAACTATCAGACCGAAACGGAGGAACCTGCGAACTTTGTTCAACCTTACCGGCAACACAGGAATATACAGTAAGTCCTAAAAACGACAGTTCTGTCGATAACCAGGTAGCGATTTGTGACACATGTTCAACTGCCATCGAAAAGGAAGATAAAAGCGAGTACTGGAGATGCCTGGAAGGAAGTATCTGGAGCGCTGAACCGGCCGTACAGGCTTTAAGTTACCGGCTGCTGTATACCTGCAAAGACAACGAATGGGCAAATGATGTTATACAATCTATTGAATTGGAAGAACCCGTTATTCAATGGGCGCTTAACGCGTTTGAAGTGGCCGAAGTGCATAGGGATGCCTTTGGCAATACCCTGGAAAGCGGCGACACTGTTACGCTTACCCAGGGCCTCAATGTTAAGGGAACCAGCTTTACGGCGGCCAAAGGAACTGTGGTAAGGCGGATAAGACTGGTACCGGATAATACTGACCAGATTGAAGGAAAGATCAACGAACAAACTATTGTTATTCTTACAAAGTATATAAAGAAAAGCTAACCAGGTTCGTTTGTATAAAAAAAAGGAGCCCGTAGTTTACGCTACGGGCTCCTTTTTATAAAGTCTTACCTTGTCCAGTTAAGCTTTTGCACTTTAACATCCCTCGAATTGCCGCCAATCATTACTTCAAATTCACCAGGTTCCCAGTCGTACTTCAGATTGCTGTTATAGAATTTCAGGTCTTCAGGCGTAATATTAAAAGTAACAGTTTTAGATTCGCCGGCTTTCACCATTATCTTTTGAAACCCTTTCAGCTCCTTCACAGGCCTGGTAACGCTGCCCACTACATCTCTTATATATAACTGAACAACTTCCTGGCCATCGTACCGGCCCGAATTGGTTACCGTAACACTGGCTTTTAAGGTTTGATTACCTTTCAGGGAGGTGCTGCTTAGCTTTACATCGCCGTAATTAAATGAACTATAGCTCAAACCATAACCAAATGGATACAAAGGATCGTTACTAACATCAATATAGTTGCTCCTGAATTTTTGAAACCATTGGCCTTCAGCTAATGGCCTGCCGGTATTTTTATGCGCATAATAAAGGGGGTCTGGCCTACATGCTGCGGGAAACTCATGGTTAATTTACCGGAAGGATTCACATCTCCAAACAATACATCCGCTATAGCTGCACCTGCTTCGCTTCCGCCAAACCAAACATTCAGGATAGCTGGTACATTTTTATCTTCCCAACCTAATGTAAGCGGGCGTCCGGCAAACAACACCAGCACTACCGGCTTTCCTGTGGCCAGTAATTGTTTCAGTAGCTGCTGCTGGGTTTCGGGAATATCAATGTCGGACCGGCTGCTGGCTTCACCACTAAATTCCGCAGATTCGCCCATAGCTGCAATGATCACATCCGATTTTGCAGCTATCTCCAAAGCTTCCTGGCTAATTCTTCCTCACTGCGCTTGTCGCGATTTAAACCTTTACCAAACATCGTCGCTCTTTCTTCCAATAAAGGATCTGCTGTTAAATTGCTGCCTTTCGCATATAATACTTCAGCATTATTACCTAATGCCTGTTTTAGGCCTGCTAAAACTGATATAGACCTATCTTGCTTTGGGCAACACTCCAGGTACCCGCCATATTGTTTGCGGCATCTGCCAACGGACCTATTAAAGCAATTTTTCCTGATTTTTTTAATGGCAGTGTATGGCCCTGGTTCTTTAGCAATACAAAGCTTTGTGCAGCGATCTGCCTGGCTATTTTACGGTTAGCCTCTGTAAATATTTCGTTTTTGGCACGTGCTTCATCGCAGTATTTGTACGGGTCTTTAAACAGGCCGAGCTTGTATTTTGCTTCCAGCATGCGCCTGCAAGCCATGTCTATTTCGGCGGTTGTAATTTTCTTCTCTGCCAGAGATTTTTTCAGCGTTTTTAAGAATCCCTCGCCCACCATATCCATATCAACACCGGCTTTCAGTGCAAGAGCTGATACGGTTTGCAAATCGCCCAATCCATGATCCACCATTTCGTTAATTCCTGTATAATCGGTTACTACAAACCCTTTAAAGCCCCATTGCCTGCGCAACACATCTGTAAGCAACCATCTGTTGCCTGTGGCCGGAATACCGTCAATTTCATTAAATGATGCCATCACGCTGCCCACGCCGGCATCCACCGCAGCTTTATAAGGCGGGAAATATTCATTATACATCCTGATACGGCTCATATCTACCGTATTATAATCCCTGCCCGCTTCACCCGCGCCATACAGGGCATAATGTTTTACGCAGGCCAGTATGTTATTATTAGACCTTAAATCTCCCTGGTATCCTTTTACCATTGCCCTGGCAATTTGCGATCCCAAATAGGGGTCTTCGCCATTACCTTCTGAAACCCGTCCCCAGCGTGGGTCCCGCGAAATGTCAACCATCGGGCTGAAAGTCCAGCCGATACCATCAGCGCTGGCTTCAGTAGCCGCTATACGCGCAGACTGCTCTATGGCTTTCATATCCCAGGTGCAAGACAGTCCTAGCGGAATAGGGAAAGTTGTTTCATAACCGTGAATCACGTCCATCCCAAACAGCATAGGAATCTTCATACGGCTTTCTTCCACCGCCACTTTTTGAATGGCTTTTATCTTCTCTACACCTTTAATATTAAAAAGTCCTCCCACTAAACCTTTTTGACGTTCACACCGATATCAGAATTGGTAGCGGTGCCCGTAGTGAATTCACCTGCGCTGGGTAAATTCAACTGACCGATTTTTTTCATCCAGCGTCATTTTGTTCATTAACCCCGTTACGAAGTTATTCATAGCGGCATCACTGCCTTGAGCACGTCCTGCGCTCACCAGCACTAAAAGAAACACAACGGATAACAAAGCGTTCTTTACCATATAGCAAATTTTAATTTTATATATAAGATGATCTATTCTTTCTATTCAGGGTTTTTTCGCCCCTAACTAATATGTTGTCGCCTGCCTGCTGAAACTCGGGCAGTTCTCATAGCAACAATGCATTAGTCCACTTTTATCACTTTACTTCTTTCGCTTACCCCGTTTTCATTAACAGACTGGATACAGTAATAATAAGGTTTCTGCGAATCCATTGCCTTCATCCAGTATTCATTGTTACTATGCACCATAATGCTGGTATATAATTTGTCGGGATGTGTACCATAAAAGATATTATAGGCAAATGCATTATCTACAGGGTTCCATTTGATAAAAGCACTGCGTTTATCCTTTTCTGTTCTGAGCACCACGAAATCTTTTACGGTAGCAGGCTTTGCGCCATTTCCATTGCCAAACACCCTGAAGCCGCTTAAAGCAAATTTCCCGGTTGGCATATGAATATTTTCCAGTTTTATATAACGTGCCTGTACCGGCTTATCCAGCTGCACGTACTCATGCGGGATATCTGTTTTGTTAGTGCTCTTGTCAACCAACAGGCTCCATTTTTTCCCGTCGGGCGAATAATACAGTTTATACTGGTGGTATTGACCGGCAACCTTGCCCAGGCGATCGTCGGCCACATCCTGGTCTGCGTAATTGATCTGAACAGCATTCACCGTAGAAATATTTCCCAGATCTGTCTGGAACCATTCTCCTTTATCACCGGTTTTGGCACTCCAGTAGGTTTTCATCAATTCATCCACCGCATTATTGGGAACATAGCCCCTAATGTGGAAGACACCTGTACAGGTTTATTGTAATTGAGCAGCATCCAGCCGGTAAAGTAGGGAGACAATCCATTTTCGCCATAACCACCCCTATGGTACCGGATGGAATATAATGCGGATAGTCGCCGAAAGTGGTATTACACCACATGGCACCATCTTCATCAAAACCGGTAGGCCAGATGCCCAGGCGGCGCTCAAATGTATTTTTTACAGAAAGCACGGTGGTAGATACGTGCCAGTAGCGGTTAAAATTATCTGTAAAAGTAGCACCGTGCCCGGCCCCGCGTACATATCCGCCCAGCTTTATACTTAACGGGTCCGACTGTGCTTCAAACGGCCCCAGCGGCCCCGATCCTACCAATAAGCCGTCGGCATATCCACTAAACTCGGTACCCGGCGCCCCGTACTGCAGGTAGTATTTGCCTTTATGCTTTCATATGGCTTCCTTCTATAAAAGGATCCAGGAATGTATTGTCCATATGCTCGCCAAAGCGTTGCCAGCCAAAACGCCAGGGCTCCAGCAGGTATATCTCCTTTCGGGTACCCTGCGGCTGCATTGTTTTTCTATCCAACTCCACACCATACATCGGGAACTTATTGCTGCTGCCGTTGTACATATACAACCGGCCATCATCGTCTGTAAAGAAAGAGGGGTCCCACCCACCGATATCAAAAGAATCAACCAAAGGTTTCCATTCATTGGCTTTGGGATTGGTGCTCATCCAGATAGTAAAATTGCGGGAGTAAGTAGAACCAAAAACCAGCATGGTATCCCCGATAATACCAACGGCAGGGGCGCACAATTCATCATACACGCCAGCATTCCAGGGACGTAAAAATTTTTTTGATATAAACTTCCAGTTGAGCATATCGTTGCTCCACCAATACCCCATTGGTTGGTACTGAACAGGTAGTAATCACCTTTATAATTGACGATCACGGGATCAGCCGTTGCACGATGCCTGCCCCAGGTGCTAAAGTTAGGAATAGGCGTATAGCCATAATCGATATTGATGGGATTACAGTATGTTTTTGGTTTATCTTGGTCCGCATACTGGGCGTGAATTGTTTGCTGTACTAACAGGAGTGACGCTAGTAGCACCGCCCATAAACGAAACCCGCCTTGCCGGCAGACAGACGTTGCGAAATTGCTGATATTTATTCTCATTGCTGGTATCATAAAAATTATTTTGTTAACCAGGGGCTTTTAAAGCCCAGCTTAAACAACCCGTTTTTTACATCAGGATCGCTCATAAAAAGTTTCCAGAGCAAGCCGGTGCGATAGTTTTCGATCATCAAAATGGTAATGCCCTGGTTGATGGCCAGGTAAGAGTCGGCATACCAGTTATGTGTCTGATTAAAGCTGTCGGTGAAGCCGTATTCCCTGAAGATTTTATTGCCCAGCACTTCATAAAAGTAACGTAGCGCTGCCATCGAAGCTCCAGGAGTATAGGGCATACTGGCTAACGCCGCGGAACAACAGATAGTTCCGTTGTTCTTTAATGGTGATTGCTCGTAGTAGCGTTTTTTATAATCGCATGCCGAAAGACCCCAGCTTTGTTTATTGTATCCTTTAAACTGTAAAGGATTGTCGGCACAATACCGGTAATTGATTTTTACATGCGCCAGGTTCTGTTTACCATAATCAGCAAACCTATCTTTCAATCCCCGCGGATCTAATCCGGCAAAACCAAAATGCGCAAAGAACAGCGGTCCACCCCAGTCGGGCCCCAACGGCAACTTCACCCTATAAAAGACTTTACCATTTTTCATATCCCCGTTCCTGGCCCAGCCCTTATCATATACTTTTGAGGATATAGCATGTTGAGGAGAAGCTGCCGCCAATACGTAAGTAATCAATGCCTCATTATACCCTTCGATCTTCAGGTTCATTTCCCATTGATGCTCCGGGCTCCAGTGCCAGTATAGTACATCCTGCCCTTTTGTAAACCACTCCCAGTTTACCTGCTCCCACAGTAGTGTAATAGTTTCACGTATCCAATTTTCATCTTCATTTCTTTTGTCAAAATACCGGCGCGCTGTTAACAGTCCCTGGAACAGAAAAGAAGTCTCTACTATATCGGCTCCATTGTCCTTCTTGCTAAAAGGAACTGTTTTCCCATTATGTCCGTCGATCCAGTGTGCAAAAGCGCCCTGGTACTTATCGGCCTTAACCAGGAACGACAATATCTTCCTGATCCGTTTTACAGCATCGGATCGTGAAATCCATTTTCTTTCCACTGCTACAATAATAGCCATCACACCAAAACCCGAGCCTCCCGTGGTGACCACATTTTGAAATGTTTCCCTATTGCGTTCGCGCGCCATACCGGAATGAGGCTCGGCAAAATCCCAGAAGTATCGAAACGTTCGATGTTGTACCAGCTCCAGCAATGCATCGTCGCTTAGCCGCCTGCTTCTGTTTTTTTCTATTTTATTGTTACTGATAATATTCACTTGTAAAACCCAGCTTTTTTAATCCGTTCTTTACTTCCGGACAGCTCATAAAAAGATTCCACAAAAGGCCTGTTCTGTAATTTTCTATCATTACAACAATCGGGCCCTGATCTATTGCCAGGTGCGATTGGGCATACCAGTTTTTGTTTCATTAAAGGCATCGGTAAAGCCATAAGGGCTCCATATCTTATCGCCAAGGTCCACATAAAAATGTCTTAACGCTTTCATAGATTGAGCCGGTGAATAGGGAAACGCCGAAAGTGCCGCTGTAGGTGTTATGGTGCCATGATCGTTGGTGGGAGAATGCGCATCATAACCGTTATAAGTATCGCTGGCTGTAAGCCCCAGCAATTTTCTCCATATCCTTTAAATGCTTTAGGATTATCTACACAATAGCTGTAATTGATCAATGTATGGTTTTGGTTCTGCTCCCAATAATCGGCATACCGGTCTTTTAATCCTTTGGGCGAAAGCCCCAGGAATGAATAGTGGGAAAAGAATAAAGGTCCTCCATAATCAAAACCTAAAGGCAATGTATAATTATAAAACTTACGCTTATTGATAAAGAAATCGCTTTGCGCCCATCCCCTGTGATAAACAGAAGCCGGAACCTGGTATTTTTCGTTGGGAGTAGAGGCCGCCAATACATACATGATCAAACATTCATTAAACCCGCGCACGGGGAAGTCCATCGCCCAGCCGTTATTAGGACTCCAATGCCAGTATAATACGTTTTGCCCGCCATTGGTAAACCAGTTCCACTCGATATCATTCCATAACCAGTTGATACGGTTTCTCAGCTCGCGCTCCACATTATCATTTCCATTGAAATATTGTCTTGCAGTCAACAGCCCCTGGAATAAAAAAGAAGATTCAACCAGGTCGGCGCCATCATCTTTCCTGCTAAAAGGAATGGTTTTGCCCGTAGCGCCATCCAGCCAGTGAGGGAATACTCCATGGTAGGCATCTGCTTTGGAAAGAAACTTTACCATTTTTAATAAAAAGCGTGCAGCGGTGTCTCTCTCAATCCATCCCCTGTTTACCCCCACTATGAGAGCCATAATGCCAAAACCCGTTCCCCGGTGGTAGTCACTTCGGGGCCATAGTTAAAAGAAATATTACTGCGTTCGCGTGCCAGCCCGCTTACCGGGTGCGCAAAGTCCCAAAAGTATCGTAAGGTTTGTTTTTGCACCAGGTTCACCAGGGCGGAGTCGGAAATATTTTTATCTACCTTAACAGTGTAAGGAATGGCAGCGGGCCTTGAAGCTACTTTTGAGCAGTCATTGTTGCCGGCAATAATACCAGGAAAAAAATCCCTGGAGAAGGAACCTTTTCGTTTTCATGAACACTTTTTAATTGAATAAAGCAATGCAAAAGCTATGTGCCAATCAAGACTGCTACTTTAAAAGCCGAGCAGCAATCAAATACAAATATGGTAAAAAAGATGCTAATCTTTATTAAAAATATTACTGATTAAAAAGCGATAGCTGCATAACACTGCAGCTATCCCTGAAATTTTACGAACAAAAAACACTACTTACCGGCCACACCCAGCTTATACATTGCTTTTACTATGTCTTCTCCCAACGGAATATTAAATATTTTAAGCTCGTCGATCGTACCAGTCATTGGAGCAACAGCGGCATCGCTGCCAGGCACTTTCCCGGGTATTCCATTATAGTTAGAACCTATTATAAGCTCATTAGGCTCGTGAGACTTAAATAAATTATTTCCTACACCCCGGTTAGGAAGTTTCCTACTTTAACGCCGTTTAACCAGTTGTTGAATGTTCCTGATGTTGCGTCGTAGGTGAGCACTATATGATTCCAGTTATTAAGATTTGTTTTATCTATAACATTGTTTAAATTATCCTGAAAGCCACCCCCACAGTTCTAAATGTTGGATTTATTCTCAGTACCGAATCATTGGTTGCAGGAAAGCCGTTTGTGTTTAAAAGGAAATTAATATTACCGGATATAGTAGAATCCTTTTTGCCAGCTGGAAGATCATTGTGCGCTTGCTGCCGTTATTTTTATCTTAATCCAAACGCTGATGCTCCAAGACTCCAGAGCATCGGTTTTAAAAGCATCAAACTGCTTTGCAAAATATAAATACCCTCCCGTGAGGCTAAGTGCTTTGCCTTTTACACCCCTTCAATAATAGCATCATTACTTGTTGCTGTAGGTGCAGTATTTGTTTTGAGTTCATTTTTGTATCGTCAAAACTCCAGTAGGCGATCAGGCGTTGGGGATAAACTTCATCAGAACTGGTAAACCCGTCAATTTTTCCTTCATAATCGCCCGGAGAAACCGGCGGAAGATTATTGGGATTACCATCTTTTTGCAGGAAACGCAGGCTACCACCATCACGAAAGACCAGCCTAATCCTTTTAGCATATTTAATATTGGATATTTCATTGTTTACTATTTAAGTGTAATAAGATCAGTACCCAGGATTTTGTGTGAGTAGTTTTCCGCTTATATCAATTTGAGTTTGTGGTATCGGCAACAATACATCTCTTGAATCAACGAAGTTGGGCTTGCCTGACGCATTTAATACCGTTTGCGCAATGCCCCATCTCACCAGGTCAAAAAAGCGGTCATGTTCCATAGCCAGTTCTATTCTGCGTTCCTGCCTGATGGCGTTTCTTAATTCAGCCTGATCATTAGTAGTGATATCAGGCAATGTTCCATTGGGAGCACCTTGCCTGGCTCTTGCCCTAACGGCATTTACTGCGTTTCTCGCCGATGTAATATTATCTGCGCCGCCTACTTCGTTAGCAGCTTCGGCATACATTAAAACCACATCTGCATACCTCAGCAAACGGATATTCATCCAATAGCCAAACCTGTTGCCGATGGAAGCCCTCATTGCCGGACTAGAATATACTTTATGATTATAGCGGGGATTAGGCAATCCTGAAGGGAGCGCATCTCCATAAACTGTTGTAGAGCCGGCACTGGTATACATGATAGTTCTGGCTTTACGGGGATCATTAGCCTCATAAGCCGCTTCAAGATAAGTGCTGGGCGAGTTCCATCCCCATCCCAGATCCCAAACACCAGCGCCCCGTACACCCTGGATCTGCGCATACTGTACACCATTTGCTGTTGGTATAGCAGCTGTTGCCGTAGCCTGCACTTCAAAAACCGACTCCTTGGAGTTCTCTCCACTTTCTCCAAAAATAGTAGTATACGGAGTAGATAAGTTATACTGGCCAGAGGTCATTACCGCATTGGCCGCAGACATGGCCTGGCCCCATTTTTTCTGGGTCAGATACACCTTAGCCAGCAGTCCGTTAGCTGAACCACTGGTAACTCTACCCGGGAACTTTGTGGGGTCCCAGCTGGGTTGAAGATAAGTGCGGGCAAAATCCAGATCACTCTCAATAAATGCATAGATCTGAGCGGCTGTACTCTGCGGCACATTTGCCGGTCCTCCGGTTGAATCAATTAGGGGTACGCGGCCAAATAAACGAACCAGATTAAAGTAACCGTAGGCTCTTAAGAACCTGGCTTCTGCAATGGATTGGTTTTTCACCTCTTCCGGCGCAACAATATCAACCCGGTCTCTTATATTTTTTAAAGCCTGGTTACATTTATCTATCAA
This sequence comes from Paraniabella defluvii, assembly GCA_019316985.1. Lineage (GTDB taxonomy): Bacteria > Bacteroidota > Bacteroidia > Chitinophagales > Chitinophagaceae > Niabella > Niabella defluvii. The sequence goes on along the minus strand of CP079215.1, from coordinate 2,296,180 downwards.
CCCGTAATTGCCGATCCACAACGTGTTTGCAAAACCATTTTCCGGTTTTACAGGAAATTGTCCATATCGCTGGCATTAGCGCCCCCATCAGTAGGCGTACTGCCTTTGTCTGCGTCGTCGCTCCTGATGCTGAATGCCGTTATAAAAGACTGGCTGTGCAGGTTAAATGCCCTTAACTCATTATAGGCGCCAAACAGAAACTGATCATACGGGCCGGAGCCGGTAGGATACGGATAGTCATCCAGGTTGTAGGACCCCTGAGCCCGGGTGTCCAGAAATTTTTACAGCTGCCAGATAGTAATACCAACAGCAGCGCTACTACTATCTGACCTGCCTGACCTGCTTTGTTCGAAGATTTCATATCTAAACTTTTTATTTCAAGGCCTGTACAGGCCGATATTTTGAATAATTGATTGTTTTAAAGCCAGCTCTTTTTCTTAAAATGTCAAATTAAGACCTACAGAATACACCGCGGGAACCGGATACCTTCCATTGTCAGCACCGCCACCCAATATATTATCGATAATCGGCTCTGGTGAATATCCTGTAACCTTACTCCAGGTTTTTAAGTTTTGCCCGCTTACATAAAATCTCGCATTTGATATTCCAATGCCCGACAGGAAAGTTGGATTAAAAGTATAGCCAAGCTGCAAGGTTCTTAACCTGAAATAATCGCCCGGTTCTAGGTAATAAGTGCTAAAAAGGAAATTATTGGAACGAGAGTTATCCAGGATAGGCTCTACGTTCGTAGTTCCGGGTCCTGTCCATGCATTGATACGATTGGCTTCAAAGTTAAGCGCGGTAAAATTGGCCGCTCTTCTTTGTGCGTATATTTTATGCCCGGTTTGTCCCTGCCCTTCCAACAAAAATCAACGCCTTTATAATTCAGCGTAACAGAGCCTCCGAAGTTGTATGCCGGAAAAGGAGACCCCAGGTATTCCCGGTCTGCAGCAGTAAGTACTCCATCGCCGTTAATATCGGCGTATGCTATATCTCCTGGCTTTGAAGTGGTAAACGATGCCATTTTTACAAGATCGGCAGTAGTTTGATATATTCCTACCTGCCGGTATCCATAAAAATATCCGATCGACTGCCCGGCTCTTGTCAGGTTGATACCGCCGTTGCCTACTAACTGGAAGTCAAAACCGCTTCCTATAGAATTTACCGTATTGCGGTTATGGCCGAAATTAGCTGATACATTATAGCTAAAATCACTACCTATCTTATCCTGCCACCCCATGCTTAGCTCTATTCCCTTGTTGGTTATTTTGCCAAGATTGGTTGTAAAGGGAATGTCAAGATTGGGCAACGTGATATTAGATAATATATTGGTAGTAGTGCGGTTGTATACCGAAAATTCAGCGTTTAACCTGTTGTCTAAAAGCCGAACATCTAACCCTGCGTCAAAGCCACCCACAAACTCGTAGTTGATATTAGGATCGGGCCTGTAGGCGGCAATAATAGAGGGATAAACAATATCGCCAAAAACAGCACCCTGCCCTGCTCTCAAACCGGGGCGGAAGAGATTATCTGGTATACCATTGAGTTGGCTAATCGTCCCCAGGCGCCTCTTAGTTTCAGAAAATTGATAACAGATAATGCTTCTTCGAAAAACGCTTCCTGGCTTATTACCCAACCCAGGCCAACGCTTCCTGAAGTGGCCCATTTATTTTGATTATCAAATTTAGAAGAGCCGTCTCTCCTTAGGGTAGCATTTAAAAGATATTTGCCATTATAGGAGTAAGCCCCGAAGGAAACTACCAAACATAGCATTCTCAAAATTTCTTCCATCAGCGGCATTAGCCGTTAAAGCGGATCTGTAATGATGGGCAGATACCAGTAATTAGGATCATCGGGTATCAATAAAGCATTATCCCTGGCCGATACATCTACCACGGATCCGCTATTATACAGCGTAGTAATACCCCCAACAGCCGTCAGCGAATGTCCTCCGCCCAGCTTAACGTCATAAGTTAACGTGTGATCCTGCTGGAAACGCTTACTTTCTCCCTGTACCTGGCGTATAGAGCTTTTGGCGGTTGTATCGCGTGTTACAGAGCCATCGCTCAGATTCACATAGCTAAATGGCAAGCGGGTATAACTTCTTCTTGTAAAAAGATCAGATCGCCGTATACGGTTGAACGCCAGGTTAAATTATAAGGGAGTTTTATTTCTGCAAATACGCTGCCCAGGGCCCGGTAATTTTTATTTACCGAGTTTCTGTCATCCCTTTTAGGCTTGCGGCGGGATTGCTGATTGATGAGCTTTGAAAAACAGGCGGGCTGTAAAAAGTGTTTTCATCCACCTGTATCGGGAAGACAGGAGCAGCCCATAAAGCGTGACTGATTGAACCTGCCGGAGGATTAAAGAAGCATGGTAGCCTGAAATATCTGCACCTACTTTAATAGACTTATTGATCCTGATCTCCTCTTTCAGATGCAAAAGATACCGCTGATAAGAATCGTTTTTCAACACACCATCCTGATCGGTGTACCCGATATTTAAATAGGTAGATGATTTTTCTCCGTTATTGGAAACACTGATATTATTGGAACTCATCAGCGCATTTTGAAATATCTGGTCCTGCCAGTTGGTATTCGCTGTAAAATTGGTGAAGTTGAACCGGCTGGCTGCGGGCACATTCATATTTACTTCCTGTGCCTGGAACAGTTTAATAAATCCTTCAGCATCTGTAACTTTAATCCTGTCCCGAACCTGCTGCATACTAAAAATGCTCTGAAAATTAACGCGTGTTTTTCCTCTTGCGGACTGTTTTGTAGTTACTGCAATCACCCCATTCGCAGCCCTTAAGCCGTAAATAGCAATCGATGAAGGATCTTTTAATACATCTATTGATTCAATGTCCATCGGGTTTAAGAACTCTATGTTGTCCACCAAAAGACCATCCACTACATATACCGGGCTGGCGCTGGTAGTACTATTTACACCACGTATACGTACCACAGGACTTCCTCCGGCATTACCCACATTCGAAATAGTTAAGCCGGCTACCTTTCCCTGTAAAGAGGCGATAGGATTTGTTGCCGGCATTTTAGCAATCTCCTCCTCTTACAGAAGCGATCGAACCGGTTAAATCTCTCTTTCTTTGGGTACCATAACCCACTACCACTACCTGGTCTAACACGGCCTGGGAAGCAGCCAGGGTAATATTCACCGAAGTGCCGCCGTTCAGACTATGCTCTACAGTTTCGTATCCCACCCTGGAGAAAACCAGTATGCTATTGCCATCGGGTACGCTAATCGTAAATCGCCCTTCATTATTTGTAACTGTACCGATGTCGGTATTCTTTACCTGTACCGAAACACCGGATAAAGGCGCACCTGAGCTGTCGGTAACCTGCCCGGTTATATTGATGTCCTTTCTGGCTAGTGGATCTTCTTTGATTACCACCAGGTTATTTTCCATCTTATGATAAGTCATATTGGTATGAAACAATAATACCGGTAGTATTTCGTCTATAGTTGCATCTTTTACATTGACCGAAGTTTTTGTCTTCAGCCCCATCAGATCATTGTTGTAGAGAAAACGGTAAGACGACAGGCTCTCTAATGTTCTAAAAATTTCAGAGATCTCTGTTTTCTTTATTTTCAGAGAGATGCGGTGTTGGCTAAACCCTGTAGCATTCAGGTTAAAAGTAAACAACAAGAGCATCAGCATCAATTTCATAGCAATTAAAACTTTAGTTGTGTGCAGATGGGCAACATCTTTTTGCAAGCATTTCATTCGATAATTGATTTTAGGTTTTCCTATCTACTTTTTCATTTTGACAGGCATTACGATAAACTAACTGATTGGAACCTCTTTGGCAGCTTAGTGCAGATGCAGCCTATGGAGCAGCATAAATAAATACCTCATTATTTTTTTATTTTATATTTAAAAGGATTGGCCATTTGAAGTGCTTTCATCGCCTGGTCAATCGTTTCTTTTTCGAAAGAACCGTTAAAATTTAATTGCTTCACCCGTTCATCTTCAAAGTGGATTTTTACATCGAACCAGTGCTGCATTTTATAAGCAAGGGCAATGAAATTATCTCCCGAAACTCCAACCGGTTGTAGATCCAGGAGGTTTCTATACGCCTGGGCTCAGCCTGCGAGCTATCCAGGAACTCTATTTTAACAGCTGGCAGTTCTTTAGAGGATGCGGACCGGCTTTCGGCCTTTTGAGTACCAACAGGCACAATCAGTTTCTGATGCGGATATAATAAAATAGGCTGGCTCTTTTCTCCTTCCTGATCCCTGGTAATGCTCACCAACCCTCTATATAATGAGGTGGTTACCGAATGATCTTCATCATAAGCCTTTACATTAAACGCAGTTCCCAATACCTTGATCAACAGATGCTCGGCATGCACCACAAAAGGTCTCGCTTTATCTTCTGTAACGTCAAAAAAGCTTCTCCGTCCAATTCTACCTCCCTCGTGGCTGTACCAAATCCGGGCAGGTAGCTCAACCTGGAGCCGGCATTTAGCCATACTTTGGTGCCATCTGTCAATACCATTGCTTTCCGTTCGCCATTCTTTGCAATGCCGGCAATTTTGCGTTCCGATTTTTTAGCGCCTGTATTATAAAAAACTGTTGCCGCTGCTGCCATCAATGCGGCTACTGAAGCAGCCACCAGCCAGTATTTTATTTTCTTTACAGGGGACGTATATTTTCCTGGCGGATCAGAACGTCCAACTTTTCTGCCTTATCTAATAGGCTTAAAGCCTGGGATTCATAATTACCAGGGTCTGTTAAAGCAGGAGCACCAGGAGCTCCGAATACCTGGCGGAGCAAATCGTACTGTTGTTGTAAAACCGGGTTATTATTCAGTAACTGCTGAAACTGTTGCACACTTCATCCTCGCTCGCTTCGTTAAAAACACAGCGTGACATTAATTTCCATATGTCTTCATCAATCCTCATTATAGCAAACAGATAACCGTTATACTATATAAGGACAGGGAAATTCAAACCATCTACTATAAGAAAAACAACTTTTTTTTTATTTTTTTCCGGAGAAAAGCGCAGAAGGCTGTTTGTGGGAAAGGCCTAACGACTCGCAGATACGTTTAACGGCTGTAGCCATTTGCACATCAATCGTATTAACAGATATATTGAGAATTTCGGCTACTTCTTTATAGCGTAGTCCGTCTTCTCGAACTAACTTAAAGATCATTTTACACCGGGGAGGGAGGTTTTCAATAGCTTCATTGATTTTAGCGAGCATTTCCTTGGTAATCATCAGCCTGAGCGGATCGTTATGAATCGCAGCTATCTCAGGCGTCATTTCATCGAAATCTTCGTTTAACCATTGACTTGCTTTTGAAGCCAGTTTATTCAGGGATTGATTCTTAACGGCTACATAAAGATAAACGGACAGGTTTTGAATAGCATTTATTTTCTCCCGCTGCATCCATAGTTTCAACAGCACATCTTCCACTACTTCATGAGCGAGATCAGCCACCTTCACAATTGAAAATGAAAAGCCATACAGCCGCTTGAACAGGATACTATATAGCCGCGTAAAAGCAACCGTATCTCCTTTTTGTATTTTGTGTTGAAGCTGGCGCAGTTCGTCTCCAATGAGATCCCCGTTATGGATACTATTGAATTTCAAGTTCTGCAAAAGTATTGGATTAAATTAATTCCATAAAACCCAAACTTTTTTTACAGGCCGGGACCTGTAAATCCCAGCTTCTTCAATCCTGCCTTTACTTCGGGAGCGTTCATAAATAAGCTCCAAAGCAGGCCCGACCGGTAATTTTCGATCATCACTACAATAGGCCCCTGATCAATAGCTAAGTGGGCATCGGCAAACCAGGCGCCGTTATTCTTTACCACGTCTAAAGAAAAAGCATCCACAAACCCGTACTCTTTAAATAATTTATCTCCTAAAACATAATAAAAGAACTTCAACGCAGCCATCGACTCAGCTGGTGTGTAGGGCATAGAAGAAATGGCTGCCGTTGGCGCAATAAAGCCCTGGTCATTGGTAGGTGAAGATGCAGTATAGCCGTCTTTTATATTACTGGCGGTAAGTCCCCATACTGAATCACTATACCCATAATATCCTTTGGGATTGGCTTTGCAATACTGGTAATTGATAAGCGTATGATTTTTTGTTTGTGTTTGATAATTAGCATAGCCATCACTTAAACCTTTTGGATTAATGCCCATAAAAGAATAATGTGCAAAAAAAAAGCGGGCCGCCCATATTTTCTCCTAATGGTAATATATAGTTATAGTAAGTATTCCCGTTTTTAAGTGCACCATTTCTTGCCCATCCGTTATCATAAACATCCTTCGTGATGGTATGGGTGGGGAAGACGCCGCCAGTACATAGGTGATCAGGCATTCATTCCATCCTGAACCTTAAGGTTCATTGTCCAGGCCGAAGAGGGACTCCAATGCCAGTATAAAACGTTTTGACTGTTCTGCCGGAACCAGTCCCATTCCACTCCATTCCATAAGCTATTGATATCATTTCGCAGGTTAACCTCCGAAGCATCGGCCCCGGCAAAATATTGGCGGGCTGTAATTAGTCCCATCATCAGAAGAGAAGTCTCGACCAGATCGGCGCCATTATCATTGGTACTAAACGGGACAACAGCTCCTGAAGTGCCATTCAACCAATGAGGAAATGCGCCGTGAAAGCGCTGTGCTTTATTTTTTTAAAAATGAGACAATCATTTTTATGCGATCCAATCCCTGCGCTTTATCAATAAATCCCCTTTCCATTCCTGCTATCAGCGCCATTACTCCAAAACCAGTGCCGCCACTGGTTACAATATCCGGTGCATGCTTGCTTCCTCCCTGATCATGCCGCTGGAAGGATGTGCAAAGTCCCAGAAATATTTTAATGTTTGTTGCTGTATTTTGTCTAAAAGTTGCTCATCAGTAAGCATGGGAAATTTTCGGGAAGAGTCGAGATGTGTAACAAACTTTTTTTCAACAGCAGATTGTAAATTACCTCCGGATGCAGATTGAAGGTTTGTAGCTATTGTAAGATTATACTGTGTCAGATAAACAAGCGCATTTACACTTTGAATAAGAATTGCAGAATCTCCGTTCGTAACCGAAACCAACACCGGAACAGAGTTGCCAATATTATCCCTTAATGTTACAGAAGCCGCCGCGGTACTAACTTTCAGAGGCTGAGAAAAATTAAGTTTTATTTGTGGCTTAATTGATGCATTCAACAAAGTGGAACTTAAAGATGTATTATTTAATGTTGCTGTTTGCAGCAATGGGGCTTTTATAATGCTAACAGGCGGGGCTATTTCATCTTTTGATCCACAGGATAGCAGTAGTATACAGGAAAACAAAATTATTATCTTGAGATCCCTCGTTAATTTAAAAACGCCATTTCAAATAGGGTCTTTATTGAGCAACAAATAAAAATATGATAAAATCTTTTTTCAATTGTTACCATTTTACACAACTTTTAAGGAGCCACTGACTATATCAGCGGCTCCCTAAAGCTATTTTTAAAATATAATTTTTTGTACTAAGGGTTAATTAGGGCCAGCCCCAAACATTTATGGCTCTCACCTGGCCATCCACATATGGCGCACCTTTTAATAACCCGGGTTTTGCTTAATAATTCCGTTAGTTACATCGATGAAAGTTTGGGGAATTGGAAAGTGCTCGTTCTTATTAACTTTAAAACCAAGAGGACCCAAAACCGCAGCGGCCTGTCCTGTACGCACTAAATCAAAAAACCTGTCATTTTCCATCGCCAACTCTAACCTGCGCTCATTCCAGATATTTTGCATCGTTGGCGCAGCAATGGGTAACAGTTGCGCTCTTGCCCGTACCAAATTTAGTGAAGTAGCTGCGCCATTTACATCGCCTTTATTTAGTTTGGCTTCGGCATCAATAAGCAATATTTCCGCATATCTCAACTTTCTTACATTCTGCTCAGCTCCTGAGTTCACACCTGCCACCTGCTGACTGATGGGTATATATGCCTTACCATTATAGCGGGGCCTTACAACTCCATCCATACCATTTATTCCTACACCCAAAATCGTTTCGCCTCCAGGCATTATATCGCCATTATATAAAATGGTTGCTTTCTTGCGAACAATATCTCCTGCAGCATCAAAAGCCTGGGCCAGGTTATCAGATGGAGCATTAAAGCCCCAGCCATAGCCGCCAGGGCCAACTATACCCTGCGTCTGCGAATACTGGGAATTACTTAGATCTCCATTACCAGCAACTGCATAATTTTGTACTTCAAATAAGGACTCTACACCGTTTTCTCCCGGCACACGAAACATATTGTAAAAATTAGGAGCCAGCGAGTAGCGGCCTGAGCTAATAATAGCTGAAGTTTGGGCCAGTACATTATCCCATTGCTTTAGATCAGATACACTTTGGCAAGATATCCCCTGGCAGCTCCTTTCGTGGCACGTCCTATTTCCGCGCCGGAATAAGAATCGGGAAGCACAGCAATTGCATCATTTAAGTCTGCAATTATCTGATTATATACTTCGCTTTCAGGGGTTCTGGTTACCGATGCTTCCACAGCCAAAGCAGGGTCTAACGGCATCGGAACATCGCCAAACGCGCGCACAAGATCGAAATAGAAGGTTGCTCTGCAGAATTTAGCTTCGGCTATTAACCGATTCTTCAACGACTCGTCCATTGAGATGGGTGGTATTTTTGTAATAGCCTGATTGCACAGATTAATTAACTGGTATCTGGCTATCCATAAATCATTGATTTGCCCTTCATTTGCCGCAAAGGTGAATTGATCATATTGGTTGATAAAAGCGGCATCTCCGGGCACACCACCCTTAATAGAGTTATCGCTGGTAATTTCCAAAACAATGGAATAATTGAATCCTATCATTCCCCATTTTCTCATTTGGGAGTAAATTCCTACAAGTGCCTCTTTAGCCTGGTCTGCGGTTTGGAAAGCCTGATCTACCGGCACCTTACCTTCCATATTTTTATCAAGGTACTTCTGGCAGGAAAACAATAAAATGGAAAGCGAAAAAAGCAATCCAGATATTTTTAATTTCATAATTGACAATTTAATAGGGACTAAAGATTGATATTTATGCCGAAATTGTAAATCGCAGACATTGGATACACGTTATTATCCACACCCTGAGAGATCGCATCTACCCGCTGGTTGATTGCTGCATTAGGATCTACATTGGTAATTTCGGGCGTAAAACCATTGTACTTAAAGAAGTTGAAAGGATTAACCGCATTGAAGTACACACGCAACCCTCTCAGTCCTATTTTTTCAGTTAGGTTCTGCGAAAAGTTATACCCTAATTGCAGATTTCTTATTTTGAAAAAGTTACCAGATTCAACATACCATGAATTAGATACCTTATTGGCGTCTGTTGATGATAAATCCGCTGACGGATAAGTATTAGAAGTACCCTCTCCATGCCATCGATTATCATAAAAGTCCTTATCATAGTTTTCATTACCTAATTGCTTATAGCGTTTTGCGTTGTAAATTTTATTTCCCCCTGGCCGTATACGTCAACTGTTAAGTCAACTCCTTTGTATTCCAAATAAAGGTTTGCTCCGAAATTATACTTAGGAATAGAAGAGCCTAAAAAACACGATCGTAATCATTTATCACCCCGTCGTTATTGATATCGGCAAATTTAAAATCTCCCGGCTGTGCGCCAGGCTGAATAACCTGACCTGCTGATGTTTTGTAATTATCAATCTCGGCCTTGTTTTGGAAAATACCCACAACCTGACGGCCATAAAATTGCCCGATGCTTTGACCAACAGTTGTATAAGTAGTTGGAAAGAAATTTACATAGCCGCCATAAATCCCTACAGTTCCCGGTCTTAATCCTACTACTTCGTTACGGTTTAGTGCAAGATTTCCTCCAATAGCATAATTGAATTCACCAACCTTGTCCTTCCAACGTAAATTAAATTCAAACCCGGCGTTTTTAATGTCTGCATTGTTATCGAGGTAAGACGTGTTGGATGCACCCACTGCACTGTTTACAGTTACGGAGAAGATCGAATTTTTGTTAGTTTGTTATAATAATCGACCTCGAAAGTTAACCGGCTTTTTAGCATGGCCATTTCCAGGGCAATATCTGTTTCATTGGTAGTTTCCCATAATAAATTGGCAGGCCCAACCTGGTCAACGCCGCTTCCGGTTTGTCCGGGCTGAGAATAGTTCCCCGGTTGAAACACCTATTACAACACTGTTAGGAATCCTGCTATTACCCATTTTGCCCCAGCTACCTCTCAACTTCAACAATTGAAAAATACTTTGATCTTCCATAAATCGTTCCTGAGAAATAACCCAACCTAAACCCACTGATGGAAAATAATCTACCTGGTTACTTTTAGGGAATATACTGGCTGCATCTCTCCTTAAGGTTGCAGTCAGCAAATACTTCTGAGCAAAAGAATAATTTAATCGGCCGAAAACGGACCTTGCTCTGTATAAGGATATGCTCTCATCACTTGTTTGCCCGGTAGCATCACCCAAATTTAAGTACCATGATTCTTCTCCATAATCCGGCACCCCAAACGTGCTGCCGTCATAGTATGTATTCTTTCCTGTTGAATATTTGTTCCGATTAAGGCCGTAAAGCGATGATCTTTATTTATAGTGAAGTCATAAGTTAAAGTATTGTCCCAATAATAGCTTGATGGATCTTCTACCTTTTTGGTTAATTTTTGCGTTGTATCTCTTTGTACCGAAGAAACATTATATCGTGGAATATAAATCCGGTTGTCACTATTGGTTCTGTCTATACCATAAGCACTTTTAAAAGTCAATCCTTTCATTAAGTAAACTTCGGCATAAACGCCGCCTACCAACCTCAAACCTTTTGTTCTGTTGCGGTTATAAAACAGGCTTGCGGCAGGATTTCCAAACGATCCGAATTCGGTTAAATCCGAAAACGATCCATCTTCACCTCGAACAGGAACAGATGATGGACCAACATAAGCACTGGAAAATAAGCCATTTGGCAGATTATCCGACTCGGTGCCTGATACAGTAAGATTACCACCAACTTTTAAAAAGCTGGTGACTTTTGCATCAACGGCTCCTCTTACATTTATCCGTTCATACTGGTTACCTTTCGCAATACCTTCCTGCCTGAAGTATCCGCCTCCTAAAGCATATTGAACATTCTCAGTTCCACCAGAAAATCCCAATTCATGATTCTGTATCATTGCGTTATTGCGTAAAATCTCATCATACCAATTGGTTGAATTAGGATAATCGCCGGGATTTCTCAGAGTGGGGTTACTATTATTTGCCCGTGCTGCAGCAAGTTTGTCTTTCTCATTTAATAGCTCGATATATTCAGAACCATTTGCAAGCTGCACCCTGTTGGTTACTTTTTGTACACCGGCATACCCTGAATAATATATATTAGCCTTCCCGCTTTTCCCCGCTTGGTAGTAATTACAACTACGCCGTTAGCAGCCCTGATTCCATATATAGCAGAAGCGGAAGCATCTTTTAAAATACTCATCGACTCAATATCGTTATTACTTAAAAAGCTGATATCGTTTGTAAGTACTCCATCTACAACATAAAGAGGATCAACGTTTGACCGAACAGATCCCAGGCCTCTGATACGAATAGTTGGCGAGGTTCCGGGAGCACCCTGGTTCGTTACCTGCACGCCGCCGCAACCTTACCCTGTAAGGACTGGGCCGCATTGGCCGTGGCCTGGTAAGAAAGATCGGAGCTTGTTAAAACAGCCACCGATCCTGTAAGATCAGACTTTCGCTGCCTACCATACCCGATCACCACTACCTGCTCCAGGCTTTGGGATGATGCTGTTAGCACTACGGCCAGTTCACTACGACCGTTCAATGCCTCTTCTTTTTCAGTATAACCTACCGACGAAAATACCAGTACAGCATTAGCGTCCGGAACAACAATGCTGAAGTTTCCCGAAGAGTCAGTAGCAGTACCTGTGGTAGTACCTTTAACCTGTACCGACACATTAGGCAGGGCCGAGCCCGCCTCACTCATTACGCTCCCTTTAACAGTAGTTTGTTGCGCCAAACCTGCACTGCTGAAAAGAGCGTCACAAAAAAAAGAGTATTCCGGCCCGATTTCGGGTACGGATGCGCAGAGGATTTTCCTCATAATTTGCAAGCCTTTCATTTAAAGATTGGGTTTAATTAAAGAATCAGTTTTCATAAATACGGTTATAGCAAAGCAAAATACCAACAACCGTTAGTTAATACAAATTTAATGTGTTTTTAATACACCATTAAAAAATAAGTTAAAATATTTTTTAAGCGGCAACTACAAAGTGCTGTTACCCGCAACTACGTATTGCAACCATTTATAAACGGTACCATCAAATTTAATGCTAGGTTATTCACCGGCCTTACCGGTCTTTAACGGCCGCAAACTGCATGAAACCCGCTTCCATGTTGCAATCTGTAACAAGGGCGGTTGCTTTTGTTTTTGAGCTTACTAAAAATACCAGGGGCAATTTACACGGGATTATACTATAGTACGTTTTTGCAGAAAGAATTAAGAAGAAGAAATTTAAAAATATACACCAATAAAATAACAATAAAAAATATTTTAGGTAGCCAGGATAGCTATCTTTGTAAAGTTAGGCTCGATTTTTGATAACGAAAATTTTTGAACGGTGGCTTTAGGACAATCCCTACAACAAAAACTCTTACAAAAGCTTTCACCCCAGCAAATTCAGTTAATGAAGCTATTGCAGGTACCCACTGCAAACCTGGAAGAAAGAATTAAAGAAGAACTGGAAGCAAACCCTGCTCTTGAAGTAGACGAGGAAGCGCATAAGGACGAAGATCCCTATGCAGATGAATTTAGCGACAATACCGAAGAAGCTGATACTTATGAAGAGCAGGACGGGAGCGTAGACGACTACGATAATATAGACGTTACCGAGTACCTGCACGATGATGACGGCGAAATAGCAGAATATAAAACCCGTGAAGATAACTATACAGATGATGATGACAATCGCCAGCTGCCTATTAAAAATGAAGCCAGTTTTTACGACCTGCTGGTAAGCCAGCTGGGCCTGATTTCCCTGACCGACCAGCAAAGGAAAATTGCCGAACATATCATCGGTAGTATTGATGAAGACGGATACCTGAGGCGGGATACTCCCGCGCTGGTAGATGATCTGGCATTCAGACAAAATATCGAAACCTCCAACGAAGAAGTGGACGATATTATAGCTAAAATTCAGCAATTTGACCCGCCGGGTGTGGGAGCAAGAGACCTGCCGGAATGCCTGTTACTCCAACTAAAAAGGCAAAAAGCAGAAGGGAAAGATGTAGATATAGCCATATTGGCCATCGAAAAATACTTTGACGAGTTTACCAAAAAGCATTACGAAAAAAATTCAGCGTGGCCTGGGCCTGGAAGATGGAGAACTGAAAGAGGTAATGCAACAGATCATCCGGCTCAACCCGAAACCCGGAGGCAATATAGGCGCTGTAAATAAAGCAGAAAGCTATGTAGTGCCCGATTTCTTCATCCTCAACAATAACGGGAAACTGGAGCTAACCCTGAATAGCCGCAATGCCCCGAACTACGCATCAGCGAAGGCTATAAAGACATGATGAAGGAATATAGCCGCGGTACCAAAAAGACAAGCAGCAAAAGGAAGCAGTGTTGTTTATCAAGCAAAAAATTGATGCAGCCAAATGGTTTATAGATGCTATTAAACAACGCCAGCATACTTTGCTTGACACGATGAGCGCCATTATGAACCACCAGGAAGATTTTTTCCTTACAGGAGATGAAACTTCTTTAAGGCCAATGATCCTGAAAGATATAGCGGAAAAAACCCACCTCGACATTTCTACCGTAAGCCGTGTAGCCAACAGCAAGTTTGTTCAAACTGAGTTTGGCACCTACCGGTTGAAGTTTTCTTTAGCGAATCGCTGAGCACCGATAGCGGCGAAGAGGTTTCTACCCGCGAAGTGAAGAAAATATTAAGTGATATGATTGAGTCGGAAAGCAAGAAGCACCCTCTGAGCGATGAAAAGCTAACGGAGCTATTGCAGGAGAAAGGCTATAATATCGCCCGCCGCACAGTGGCCAAATACCGGGAGCAGTTAAATATTCCGGTAGCAAGGCTCAGGAAGGAGCTGGTGTAGCTTTTATAAACGATAAACGGTGGTTCGTGAACTATTGGCCATGGCTATTGATTATCGGCCATTTATACTAAGTTTGCCGCCGTTATCACAATCGTAAATCTCAAATCATAAGTTTAAATATGTCTGTTATTGTAGTGGGCTCTATGGCCTTTGATGATATTGAAACGCCTTTTGGCAGATCGAACAAAATAATTGGCGGAGCGGGTACTTATATCGCTTATGCCGCCGCCAATTTTGTACAACCGGTACAACAGGTGTCGGTGGTAGGATACGATTTTCCGGCAGAAGAGCTGGAAGAGCTGCGTCGCCGGGGTGTGGAAACAGAAGCCGTTGAGATAGTACCAGACAGGAAATCTTTTTTTTGGGCGGGAAAGTACCACCTGGACATGAATACCCGCGATACATTGGTTACAGAGCTGAATGTACTGGGCGACTTTAAACCGGTTATTCCTGAAAGCTACCAGGAGCCGATTTTTTAATGCTGGGCAACCTGGCGCCTTCTGTGCAACTAAGCGTTATCAACCAGCTTACGAAAAAGCCTAAATTGATTGTACTGGATACGATGAACTTCTGGATGGACATAGCTTTACCGGAATTAGAAGAGGTGATCAGCAAAATTGATGTGCTGCTGGTAAATGATAGTGAAGCCCGCCAGCTGACCGCTGAGTTTTCGCTGGTAAAAGCCGCAAAAAGATCCTTACCATGGGACCTAAATACCTGATCATAAAAAAGGGGAGCATGGCGCTTTACTGTTCCATGAAAACCAGGTATTTGTTGCACCTGCTCTCCCGCTTGAGGAGGTATTTGACCCTACCGGAGCAGGGGACACGTTTGCAGGCGGGTTTATTGGCTACCTGGCTAAAACAGGAGACATTTCCTTCGGGAATATGAAAACAGCCATTATCGTTGGAAGTGCTTTGGCCAGCTTCTGCGTAGAAAAATTCGGTACAACACGGCTGAAAGAGATTACCAAAGAAGATATCAATCAACGCGTTCAACAATTCAGAGAATTAACCAACTACCAGGCAGAATTGTCTTAACCTGGTTTTTAATCATGCTTATCAGGCGAGCTTCCGGGCTCGCTTTTTTGTTGTCGGTATAGACCGGTAAAAGATCGGTGAATAACGCTGCCCGATACAACGTTTGCTCCATATTTGATATCTTATTTAAAACAAACTTTTAAAAATGACAAATATCCGGAAATCGCCATCCCTGCTGTTCTGTATCATTATGGACGCTGTTGGCTACCTGTCTTTTGCTATCCCGGGCGTAGGAGAGTTTTCAGATGTAATATGGGCACCCATATCGGCAATTATTTTTGCCAAAACTTTTGGTGGAGCAAAAGGTGTGTTTGGAGGCGTTTTTAACTTCATTGAGGAAATTATGCCAGGTATGGATATCATCCCTTCCTTTACTATTATGTGGTTCCTTACCAACAAAATGGGAGCCGGTAAAAGGTCGGAAATTATCCCTGTAAAGGCAAAATAAAGGGTCGTTGATTGGTACCGCCAACTCCAGGCAGCAGCAATGTATGCGGGAGTTTGGTGTTTGTTTTAAACTGCTGTTTCAAGTAGTTTACGGGGAGAAATAACGATTATTTCTTCCCATTTATGTTTGAGCATTCCCAAATCGTTTGTAACAAAATAATCAATATGATAGTATTGTGCTGTACAATATTGAATATTGTCCTCTAAATTTCGTAAGACATTTTAAGCACCTATAAGCTATAAGACGCGCATTTTTTAATTTTATGCGCATATATCATACATTAGTTATTACCCTTTTTCAAAGCATATAATATCCCCAATTTCACACCCGATTCCCGGATCATATCATTTGAAAAAATTGACCGGGGTGGATCAAACGCAATAAGGCCATGGTGTCGGATATAAGGATTAAGGAACAAAGACAGCCCTCCCTGAAATTATACTGAGCACCCAGACCGAGATTGACGCCTATACCAGTTTGTTTATCAATGTCATCTTTTTTAGAGATATCAATATCAAAAAGTAAACCTCCCTGCCCGTAGAAATATTTCAAAAAATTAAATCTTGCATTTACCGGCATCGTAATCAAAGAAGCTTCGGTATCCCAATACCACATTTCGGGCATGGGTGCGCTGCTGGCTTTTATTTTATAATGACTGTATTCCAATCCTGTTTCAAATGAGAACCATTTTTTAAGCGGTTTTATGTAACTGATACCCGCAACAAAATACCCTTTCCCGTCACGTCCTCCGCTTCCGTACAATGACTTGAATTTAGTGATATCTGCGTTTCCTGCACCCAATACAATCCCAAGTTTTGAACTCTTGTCAAACCCAGTTTGAGCGTCAGCAACAACAATCGCAAATAGCATGAGGTAAAAGCAGCCTAGTTTTTTCATATGTTAGTTTTAATTATTAAACGCGTCTGTAAATCCATTCGCAACAAGTTCCCTGTACTTTTACTGAGAAATTCTTTAAAGGATTCGCTAAACCAACGTTAAAGAAACCAACCCATTTGAAAAAATATTTTGTTGATTTCAGTCATCGATCTATTTTTGCAGCCCGATGACAATAAAGAAACATACAAAGATTAAGAAACATCCGTAACGGAAGGTTGTAGTTTTTGTGTGTGTAACATAAATTTTTAACAGGCCTTCCGTAAATACGGAAGGCTTTTTTTATATCTAAAACCAAAAATAAAAAAATGAAAGTTGCAGTAGTAGGCGCCACCGGCCTTGTGGGCACCAAAATGTTGCAGGTATTGGCTGAAAGAAACTTTCCGGTTACGGAACTGGTTCCGGTAGCATCTGAAAGAAGTGTGGGTAAAGAAGTAGAGTTTAAAGGAAAAAAATATAAAGTGGTAAGCATGGCAGATGGTATTGCAGCAAAACCTGCAGTAGCATTATTTTCTGCAGGCGGCGGCACTTCTACCGAATGGGCGCCACAGTTCGCTGCTGCAGGTATCACAGTGGTAGATAACTCTTCCGCGTGGAGAATGGACCCGTCCAAACCATTGGTGGTACCTGAGATCAATGCAGATATCCTGACTACTAATGATAAGATCATCGCCAACCCCAACTGTTCTACCATCCAGATGGTAGTAGCGCTCCAGCCTTTGCATAAAGCGTATAAAATTAAACGTGTAGTGGTTTCAACCTACCAAAGCGTAACAGGCACAGGTGTGAAGGCGGTAGATCAGCTGATGGGTGAAAGAAATAAAGCCAGCGATTATCCAATGGCTTACAAATACCCTATCGACTTAAATGTTATTCCCCAAATTGATGTGTTTACAGATAATGGTTACACCAAAGAAGAGATGAAAATGGTGAACGAAACCAAAAAGATCATGCGGGATGACAATATTAAAGTAACAGCTACAACTGTTCGCATCCCGGTTATGGGCGGTCATAGCGAAAGTGTAAATATTGAATTTGAAAATGAATTTGAACTGGCTGAGGTAAGAAACCTGCTGGAATCTGCTCCGGGTGTAGTGGTAGTAGACGACCTGGCCAACCAGCAATACCCGATGCCAATGGATGCGCACGAAAAAGATGAAGTTTTTGTGGGCCGTATCCGCCGCGATGAAACACAACCTAAAACTTTAAATATGTGGATTGTGAGTGATAATCTGCGTAAAGGTGCCGCTACTAACGCTGTTCAGATTGCTGAATACCTGGTAGCCAACAACCTGATATAAGTTTTATTTATAAATATCTTACCAGAGCCGGCGGTTTTGAACCGCTGGCTTTTATTTTTTTCAGGCGATAATGCGACCTTATGATATGGATTTAACTTTTAGAGACTAGGAGCATCCTAAAAATTAAGTAAATTGCATATATGGACAACATTTTAAATGAACCTGCACCAGCCTATCAAAAAGCCTTTTTATACCATAGCCGAGTACCTGGCTATGGAGAAAGCCTCCGATACGAAGCATGAGTTTTCCAGGGGGAAGTGTTTGCTATGGCCGGAGCTGGAAGACGGCACAACATAATCGCAAAAAATATGCAAGGCAGACTTTTCATTGCTTTAGAAGGCAAGCCCTGCCAACCCTATGGAAGCGATCTGCGTATCCATATTCCAGAGAATACCTTATTTACCTATCCGGACATCTCTATTATTTGTGGAGAGATCAACTCTTCAAAAGAAGATGAAGACACCGCAGTGCTTCCTACAGTTCTTATTGAGATCCTGTCTCCATCCACGAAAAACTATGACCGTGGTGGAAAATTTAAATTATACAGGGATATCCCTACATTAAAAGAATATATACTTATCGACACTGAGTCAATAAATATCGAATGTTTCAGGCTGAATGCCGGCGGGCATTGGGAACTGGAAGAGTATAAAGCACAGGAAGATCTGTTAACCATCGAAGCTTTGAACATTTCCATTGACATCAGGGATATTTATAATGGCGCTGGTTTATCAGCTTAAAGACTTTCAATAATCTCTTCTGCGTGCTGTTTGCTTTTAGGCTTCAGGAAGATCTTTTTGATAATGCCTTTCTCATCAATTAAGAAAGTAGTACGATATACTCCCATATACTTATGACCAAACATTTGCTTTTCACCCCATACGCCATACTTCTCTAATATTTTATGATCCGTGTCAGCGATAAGCGGAAACGGAAGTGAATTACGCTCTTCGAACCGTTTGTGTTTGGCTGCGTCGTCGGGGCTAACTCCCAGAATGGAAATACCTTTTGCTGTAATAATCCAAAATTATCCCTGAGATTACATGCCTGTGGTGCAGGTGGGTGTCAGGTCCTGCGGGTAAAAATACAAGGCTACTTTTTTTTTGTTTGTACTGCGATAAAGATATTTTATTGCCGTTCTGGTCCTTGCCTGTAAATGCCGGGGCTTTTTGCCCTTCCTTTAAATGTGTAGCCATTAAACGATCCTTATTTTTAATCCTGAAAATTTATTTCTTCTTCTTTGTAGCATTGGCTTTCGTAGTGCCACTTTTTGTGCCTGCTTTCTTTTCGGCTGTTTTAGACGAAGTAACTGCCTTTTTTGTTGTTCCGTTTTTAGCTGTACTTTCTTTCTTTGCAGTACTGCTTTTGCGCTGCCCGAAGTTTTTTTAGCTGAGGACTTCCCTGAAGTCTTTGCAGTTGTTTTTGATGATACTTTTGATGAAGACTTTGTTCCGTTTTTAGTATCCGTCTTTTTGCTATTAGATGTTTTAGCGCCTGGCCTGGCAGTTTCTTTTTCGGGGCCACCTCAGTTTTCTTAATAACCCGCACAGGCTCTTCTTCCACAAGATTATTGGCACCAGACGTTGTAGCTGCCGGAGGATTTATCCCACGCACCAGCTGCCAGCTTCTGCGTGTTACATTTCCTGCAATATCTGTTACAATTACGGTTAGTTCATGCTGCCCTGCGGGTATCCTGCCATCAGAAAAATTATAGATCCATGAACGGCCTTTATCATTGGTAAACCTTAACCATTTGCCATTCAGCTCGGCACGGAAATCTGCAATGCCATAATTATCGGTCGGGGTGAAAGTAATCCTGGCAGCCTTGTTGAGATTTACTACGTCGCCGCTGCCCAAGGCATTAACCGATGGCGGAGCATTATCAATAAAAGCCTCAAAAACTCCAAAATCGCGGAACTGCGCCGTTAGCCACTCTCCGCTCCACACGGCTTTTCGAACAGTGGTATTTTTGCCTACCCGTTTAATAACGATCTTATTTCTGTTCTCCGGGCTTATATATTTATCGGGTTTTATTTTTACTTCAAAGTTACTATGAACCGGTATGTAGGTTTCACCCAGCTTGTGCCTTGCTGAAACACTGTTTAAAGATGCCGATGGCGTGCTGGAATACCCGGTATTCATTTTATCGTAAATAGCATTAAGCGGCATATTTGCCTCAAACGAACTTTTAACAAGGCGATTGGGTCTTCCCGCCTGCCATTCGTACGCCTTTACCGGCGGAGCAGCAACACCATTGTTCCTGATATTAAAGTTGATGGTTGACAGGTTACCATTGGCATCAGCTACATCTATCCTTACATTATGTACAAGGGTATCGTTGAGAGATACCAGATTATTAGGTCCCAGATCATAATACACCCCGCTTAAATCTCCCGGTAATTTGGAAATATGCTGCATCCAGCTACCACCAGTGCTCACCATTTTGTAATCTACCTGGCAGTTCATATAACGGCTATCTGCATAATCTATACTGTCAATATAAAAACTGCTCTTTTCTATGCCATCTACAAAAAGCCTTGCACTATAAATACCATCCTGGTTGCCGGTGCCATTACGGGTATCATAAGCCTGAATAGAAAAGCTCAGCTTATTTAAACTGGTATTGATGATGCCACCGGTTACAGTATAAGCACCACCGGATTTCGCTAATTTATACTGTACAGGTGTTTGATCGTATACCGAATTGTTCCTGTCGTACATCGCCAGCTTTAAAGCAGTGGGCGGAATATTATCAATAATAGGAGTACCAAATAATGTAGGGTTTAACCTGCGTGATGAACGGGTATCTATTACTTCCCAATGCACGTGCGGCCCGCCCGATCCGCCGGTTGTACCACTAAAAGAAATAAAATCACCCTTTTTTACAGGAACCTGCCGGGAGGAATCGTCAAAGCGGTTTGCCATGATTCGGTTTCGTATTGATGATCGGTAACGTATTTTTCGAGGTCGTCTCTAAAGTCATTAAGATGACCATATAAGGTTGAAGTGCCGTTAGGATGGGTAATAATAATCCACCGGCCCCAGCTCAAAGGCTCAATACCAACAAACGAGATATACCCATCCGCCGCCGCATATACATTCTGATTCACCACCTGGTTGGTGCGCACATCCAACCCCATATGCCAGTGATTGGGCCTTAATTCTCCCATATTAGCCACAATGTCTGGTTTTAGATTGGTTACCCACCTGAAGTATCCCTGCGGATACACCGGTTTTTTGTATAATTGGCCAAAAGACGCAATTCCTGTCAATAATAATACCAACGGCAACAAAATTTTCTTCGACATGCGTCAAAAATAACAAAACCGTTTCAATAGCCTCTTCGGCGCCTCGGGTAATAACTTTATGTTTACATCTTTAAAAATAGTTTTGCCTGGATAAAAATTAATCCCGTTTATGCGCTGTTTCAGTATTTATTTGTTTTTCTTATGTACATTTTCCGCCTATGCACAACCCGGTAAACCCGTTGCTCCCGACTGGCATTACCTGGATTACAAAACCGACGGATACCTGGGTATCAGCTTGAAGCAGGCTTACGATCAACTTAAAAACAAAAAAAAAAAGTGTGCCCGTAGTTGTTGCGGTTATAGACAGCGGAATAGACACCTTACAACCCGACCTCAAACCCGTTCTCTGGACCAATCCTAAAGAAATCCCTAATAACCGGGTAGATGACGATGGCAACGGCCTGGTAGATGATTATTACGGCTGGAATTATTTGGGTGCCCCGGATGGTGAAAACCTGGCGATGAGCATCAGTGATGAGTACCGTACCTATCATCGCTTTAAAAACGCGTTTGAAAACAATAACGGGAAAAAGATTCCGGATTCACTAAGCTGGCAATACAGAGAGTGGAAGCGGGCGAAAACGAGGCTGGAAGAAGGATTTAATAATGCGCAGAAAATAATTGATGCGGTACGTAAGAATTTCAGTCTGATATCTGATGCCAATACCGCCATGCAGCAAGTAACCGGGAAAACCGTTTTTGATCTTAAAGACCTGGATAGCCTGAAACCTAATCCTGTCATAAAGGATCTTATAGGCCTTTGGCGAAATCTTTTGAGTGAGCAGCCATTTGGTAACAACCAGGCCCTGATGAAAGACTTTACAAATTATAAACAAAGTTTGGAAGATGACTTGATCAAACTCACTACGCCTCCCGATGAGGCCCGGGATAATTTACTGAAAGACAACGGATACAATATTAATACTATTCACTATGGCAATCACAATTTAACCACGCATAGTGGCTATCACGGAACCAGCGTAAGCAGTATCATTGGCGCAGTACGCAACAATAATGAAGGTATAGACGGCATCGCAGATAATGTAAAAATTATGATGATACGGGGCATTTTGGGCAAGGATGAATTCGATAAAGATGTGGCCCTGTCTATCAGGTACGCGGTAGATCATGGCGCCCGGGTTATCAATATGAGTTTTGGAAAATATATTTCTCCCGATAAACGCTGGGTAGATGAAGCCATTGAATACGCCTTGTCAAAAGATGTTGTATTAGTGCATGCCGCAGGCAACGATGCATCGGATAACGATTCAACAGATAACTATCCAAGTTCGCATACCATCAAAGGAAAACTGCTGCCCAATTTAATACAGGTGGGGGCCAGCCAGCGGTGATGAAAGCCTGGGTCGCCTGGTGGCTTCTTTTAGCAATTATGGGAAAAAACGGTAGATGTATTTGCACCAGGCATACAAATACGCTGTGCCATAGCGGGGCAGGGAGTTGAAATATCCAGTGGTACCAGCCTGGCAAGTCCCATGGTAGCAGGAATTGCTGCTTTGCTCCGGTCTTATTTTCCGCATTTATCTGCTACCGAAGTCGTGGAAATCATAAAAGAGTCGGGTACGGTTCCCCTAAAAAGTTTTAATGCCGGGTGATGATAAGAAACCGGTTGCGCTCAGTGAGCTTTGCGCAACCGGCAAAATTGTAAATGCCGCTAACGCAGTAAGGCTGGCAATGAAGTATAAAAACTAGGTACTTACATATAGCAACCCCGGTTTTGATAAAATGTCTTGCAGGCCCCTTTGGTATTAAATTTCTAAAAAATCAGCTATTCGGGCCATATTTATTTCCCCTCTTTCCTGCTAAACCCGTACTTTTGCGCAATTTGTTTTTTTAGGTAAAAAGGAAAATAAAAAAATGCCCAAGGATACTTCCATCAAATCAGTTTTGATTATCGGCTCCGGCCCCATTATTATCGGACAAGCTTGTGAATTTGACTACTCTGGTACGCAAGCCGCCCGCAGTTTACGAGAAGAAGGTATTAAGGTTATACTGATCAACAGTAACCCTGCCACCATCATGACAGACCCCATGATGGCGGATAAAGTGTACCTCTTACCGCTTACGGTAGAAAGCATTGAACAGATACTGCAGGAAAACGACATTGATGCAGTATTGCCAACCATGGGCGGACAAACAGCTTTGAACCTGGCAAAAGAGGCCGAAGAACTGGGCATCTGGCAACAGTACAATGTGCGCCTGATTGGTGTAGATATTAAGGCGATTGATAAAAGAAGACCGCGAAAAGTTCCGCCAGTGGATGATTCAGTTAGGAGTTCCGGTGGCAACTGCCAAAACAGCAAACTCTTTCCTCGAAGGAAAAGAATACGCGCAGGAAATCGGATTCCCGCTGGTAATCCGTCCTTCGTTTACACTGGGAGGTACCGGTGGCGGATTTGTACACGATAAAGACGAACTGGATGAAGCCCTGAACCGCGGTTTACAGGCATCGCCGATACACGAAGTATTAGTAGAGCAGGCCGTATTGGGATGGAAGGAATTTGAGCTGGAATTATTACGCGACAACGCTGACAACGTATGTATTATATGTACGGTAGAGAACTTTGACCCGATGGGTGTGCATACGGGAGACTCCATCACCGTAGCGCCTGCTATGACGTTAAGCGATACCGGCATGCAGCTGATGCGTAATACTGCAATCAGGATGATGCGTGACCTGGGTAATTTTGCCGGGGTGTAACGTGCAGTTTTCTATGAGCCCTACTACCGAGGAAATCATTGCTATCGAGATCAATCCCCGCGTAAGCCGCTCTTCAGCCCTGGCTTCCAAAGCTACCGGTTACCCCATCGCAAAAATTGCTGCCAAGCTGGCTATTGGCTATAACCTCGATGAACTGGAAAACCAGATCACTAAAACCACTTCAGCTTATTTTGAGCCGGCACTGGATTATGTGATAGTAAAAATACCCCGCTGGAACTTCGACAAATTTAAAGGCGCTAACGATACCTTAGGTTTACAGATGAAAAGTGTGGGCGAGGTAATGGCCATTGGCCGCAGCTTTAACGAAGCGGTACAGAAAGCCTGCCAGAGCCTGGAAAACAATGCTATCGGATTGGGCTACTACGGTAAAAGCCTGATGCATGGCGAGGAATTACTGGAATACATCAAAACACCAAAATGGGACCGGATCTTCAGAATCAAGGACGCCCTGATGGCCGGCGTGTCTGTAGGAACCATTTCTAAAGCCACCAATGGTATTGATCGTTGGTTCCTTTCGGAAATACAGAAATTGTGTGTCATTGAAAAGAAATTAGCCGAATTAGGCCTGGAAGACCTTACGGCCGATATGATTCGCGATGCCAAGGTGAACGGGTTCAGCGACGCGCAAATTGCAGCATTGATCGGAGCAGAAGAAGACGAAGTATATGCCAAACGTAAAACACTGGGTATTAACCGTGTTTACAAAATGGTAGATACCTGCAGCGCAGAGTTTGAAGCCAAAACACCTTATTTCTATAGTACATTCGACAGTCCAAGTATTTCTTTCGGCAATGATGGATTAACCCATAACGAATCTAAAGTTTCTGAAAAGAAAAAGATCATTGTACTGGGTAGCGGTCCTAACCGTATAGGGCAAGGTATTGAGTTTGACTACTGTTGCGTGCACGGTCTTTTAGCTATTAAAGAAGCGGGGTATGAAGCAATTATGATGAACTGTAATCCTGAAACAGTGAGTACAGACTTCGATATGGCTGATAAACTATACTTCGAACCGGTATATTGGGAACACGTACGCGAGCTGATCGAGTATGAAAAACCAGCAGGCGTTATTGTACAGCTGGGTGGTCAAACAGCCTTAAAACTGGCAGAGAAGATCAAGGAAATGGGCGTAGAGATCATCGGTACTTCTTTTGACAGCATGGATATAGCTGAAGATCGGGGACGTTTTAGCGATATGCTAAAAGAATTAAAAATCCCTTACCCTGATTACGGAACTGCCTGGACAGTGGACGAAGCAGTGGAAGTGGCCAACCGTGTAGGATACCCGGTATTGGTTCGCCCCTCTTATGTATTGGGCGGTCAGCGCATGCGTATCGTATCGTAACGATGAAGAGGTTGAAAAAGCAGTAATCAGCCTGCTGAAACATATACCTGGCAATAAGATCCTGATCGACCATTTCCTGGATCGTTGCCAGGAGGCCGAAGTGGATGCCATTTTTGATGGCGAAAACTTCCACGTAATGGGTGTGATGGAGCATATAGAACCAGCAGGCATACATAGTGGCGATAGTAACGCTGTATTACCTGCCTTTAATCTTTCTCCAATGGAAGTGACCACCATGGAACATTATGCCGAAAAAAATTGCAAGGGCATTGAACATTAAAGGGTTGATCAATATACAGTTCGCTATCAAAGACGGTAAAGTATATGTAATTGAGGCCAACCCCGTGCCAGCCGTACCACGCCATTTATTGCCAAAGCCTACCAGATCCCTTACCTGAACATTGCGACCAAAGTAATGCTGGGCGCTAATAAATTAACGGACTTTAAGTTTGAGAAAAAATTAAAAGGCTACGCGATTAAAGAGCCGGTGTTCAGCTTTAATAAGTTTCCGGGTGTAAATAAAGAGTTAGGTCCTGAGATGAAGAGTACAGGTGAAGCTATCCGATTTATCAAAGACCTGAAAGATCCTTATTTCAGACAGCTTTATAAAGACAGGAGCATGTTCCTGAGCAAATAATAAATGTTAAAAAAAAAACCTCGCTTTACGCGAGGTTTTTATGTGCTATGTTTGCTAATAAATATTAACAGCGCACCATTTAATATGCCGCCGCCTGTTATCTAAGCGTTATCTTCGCCCAATGAACGCATCTAAGTTGGTGTTGGTTGATGAAAATGACCATCCGATAGGCACTATGGAAAAAATGGAGGCTCATAAGAAGGGCTTGCTTCACCGGGCGTTTTCTGTACTCTTATTCAATGATAGAAAGGAGTTGCTTTTACAACAAAGAGCATTTGATAAATACCACTGCGGCGGCTTGTGGACTAATACCTGCTGCAGCCATCCCCACCCGGAAGAAGATGTAAAAGATGCGGCGCAACGAAGACTAAAAGAAGAAATGGGCATCGCTTGTGATCTGCAAAAATCTTTTGAGTTTATTTACAAGGCCGAATTTGACAACGGCCTTACCGAACATGAGTATGACCATGTATTTGTTGGAGTATTTTCAGGCGAGCCTGTAATAAATGTAAATGAAGTAGCAGCCTGGAAATACGTATCTCCGGACGCACTCCGAAAAGATATAGCGGACCACCCGGATCAATATACACCCTGGTTTAAAATTATCCTGGACAGGATTTAAATGTACCCGGTATATTTGTCCCATTAGTACAATAGATAACGGGGTATGCCTATGGATACAAGGGGCGGCCGTATTCCGGCATGTTCTATACGACCTTACATCATATAATGTTTAAAAATCATCGCCGCTGCCAAAGCTCCTATAATCGGCCCCACAACGGGTATCCAGCTATAAGCCCAATCACTGCTGCCTTTTTTGCCGATGGGTAATATAGCATGCATGATGCGGGGCCCCAGGTCTCTCGCGGGGTTGATGGCATACCCGGTTGCGCCGCCTAAACTCAGGCCAATCGCTAACACTATAAAAGCCACAGGCAAGGCATCCAGGGCGCCCAAACTACTGGCGGGCGCTATAATAAATAAAACGGCAAATATCAGTACAAAAGTACCGATAGCTTCGGTAACCAGATTATGAAAGGACTTCGTATTGCCGGGCCGGTACTAAAAGTAGCAAGCTTGGCCGCAGTATCTTCTGTAGCAGTGTAGTGTTGCTTGTAAGTAAGCCAAACCAGCAACGAGCCCAACATGGCTCCGCACATCTGGCCCCCTATATAAGAAGGAAGCAGCGAACCATTTATTTTATCCAGGTATGCCAGGGCTAATGTTACTGCAGGATTCAAATGCGCTCCACTGGCTTTGGATGAAATAAATACGCCTACAAAAACAGCCATGGCCCAGCCAAATGCAATAACAATCCACCCGCTGTTATTGCCCTTGGTTTTGTTAAGTACCACATTGGCTACTACTCCATTACCTAATAAAATAAGAATGGCCGTACCCACCAGCTCGCTTGTAAATATATTCATTGGAAATTTTGTTTAAAGTTTAGGATTCAGATTTGCATAACGTTGCATTATTCCTCCGACCATGCCTGCGCCGCTTTTATAGCACGCTTCCATTCTTTTTGAAGTGTTGCACGAACATCGTCCTTCATATAAGGTTCAAACGATTTTTCTTTTGTCCAATATGCCTGTACTTCGTCAATATTTTTCCAGAAACCTACAGCCAGGCCGGCCAGGTAGGCGGCTCCCAATGCCGTAGTTTCGGTAATAGTGGGTCTTACTACTGTTGTGTTGAGAAGGTTGGACTGGAACTGCATCAGGTAGTTATTAATGGTGGCTCCCCGTCTACCCTTACTTCTTTAATCGTAATGCCTGCATCAGCTTCCATCGCTTTCAGTACATCCATGGTTTGATAAGCAATGCTTTCAATGGCGGCCCTTGCAATATGCCCGTCGCTGGAGCCCCGTGTAAGACCAACAATAATACCCCTCGCATGTTGATTCCAGTAAGGGGCGCCGAGGCCGGTAAATGCCGGAACCATATAAACACCGCCGTTATCTTTTTCAGTGGCTGTTAAGGCCTCCACATCTCCTGACCTGTTGATTATTTTTAGCCCGTCTCTCAGCCATTGTACCACTGCTCCGGCAATAAACACACTACCTTCCAAAGCATAATGTACGGTATTATTGATCTTCCATGCAATCGTTGTTAACAAATTATTGTTAGAGGTTACCGGTTGAGTTCCTGTATTCATCAGCATAAAGCAGCCTGTACCATAAGTATTCTTCACCATTCCTTCCTGTGTGCACATTTGCCCAAATAAGGCTGCCTGCTGATCGCCTGCTATACCCGCTACCGGTATTTCGGCTGAGGTAAGCAGATGCTCGGTATAACCATACACTTCGCTGCTGGAGCGAACCTCAGGCAACACTGATGCGGGAATATTCATTTTTGCAGCAGCGCCTCATCCCACTGCAGGGTATGAATATTGAAGATCATCGTACGTGAAGCATTACTCACATCCGTCACGTATGATTTGCCATTGGTTAATTTCCAGATCAGCCAGGTATCTACAGTGCCAAAACAGAGCTCACCATTTTCGGCTTTTTCCCGGGCTCCTGCTACATTGTCCAGAATCCATTTCAGCTTGGTTCCCGAAAAATAAGCATCTGTTACCAGGCCCGTTTTTTCTTTAATGACTGCAGCCGTGCCATCTTTTTTAATTCATCGCAATAGTCGCTGGTACGCCGGTCTTGCCATACAATAGCATTATAAACGGGTTGAGAAGTGTTGCGATCCCACACCACTGTGGTTTCCCGTTGATTGGTAATGCCGATAGCGGCAATATCTGACGCAGTAATCCCCGCTTTTACAATTGCTTCTGCAGCTACTCCTATCTGGGTGCTCCATATTTCATTGGCATCATGCTCTACCCAGCCGGGTTGCGGAAATATCTGTTGAAATTCTTTCTGGGCAACAGCAATGATATTGCCTTTTTGTCGAAAACAATAGCGCGCGAGCTCGTAGTGCCCGCATCAAATGACAAGATATATTTTGACATATTCAATCGTTTTATTGTTCAGAACAATGAACAATATTATTTTTAAAATTTACAGGTCTGCAAGCTTAATTACCCGTTATGCTTGTACCACAGCTTTTATCCTACCAAGATAAAACTTACAATTGAGAAAACAAGTCCGGGTAGTCGGTAATAATTCCGTCCACGCCTATCTTTTTTAACTCCCTGATCCGGTCAATACTGTTCACTGTCCAGGGTATTACTTTTATACCCAGCAGGTGGCAATCTTTAACCAGCTCAGGTGTGACAATCATTTCATTAGGACTTAATATTTCGGGCCTGAATCCGAGTGCCTCTATCAGTTTTCGGGAGCACGCTTTTCTTTGCCATCCACCAGGTAAGAGAGTGCATAGCGTGCATATCGCTGATGCAATAGCTGAAGCGCCCGCGTATCAAAAGACTGAATGACTACTCTGTCGGCCATATTCTTGCTATCTATTACCTGCATCGCCAGATTCACAAAAGAGGCAACGTCCGGATAATAAACCCCATCACCTGCCGGCTTCGACTTAATTTCAATATTATACCTGATGGTTCTTCCTTTTGCCCTGGCATATGCCTCCGTACTATCCAGCAAAACAGACAAAAGGGGTTTTATTGCCCCTATCTTTTTTGCCGCGGAAACTCGGGATTGAACTTTAATCCCACATCATACTTTGCTATCGAATCGTAAGACAGCTGATAAAGAACAATTTTTTTAGCAGCCGCGGATACCAGCGTATCGCCCCGGGGTGTAGTGACAAAGTTGGCATTGAATGTAGGATCATGCGAAACAATTACCCTTCCCTCCTTCGTCAGCTGCAGGTCCATCTCGAGTGTGGTCACTCCACGATCGATAGCATCCAGCATGGCAGGGATGGTATTTTCCGGCATGAGGCCGCGGCCGCCGCGGTGAGCCTGGGAGTCGAAAGCAAGTTGCTGTGCAGCAGTGTCAAGCGCCGCGCAGCAACTCATTATGAAACACAAAGATGTTAATCTTACCATTCTTATATCAACTATTTACATTATTCGGCCATTTTGGTAGCCAGACTACCCTGTATGGTATCTATTGGGGATGTTTTTGATAATATCATGTTAATCTGCGATCGCGCAGCAGTCCATCTTCCCAATGTAGTATTATATACACCGCCCAATATGTTATAATAACCTGCATCCGCAGGCGTGTTATATTTTATATTGATAGTGTTTGTTCCCATCGTATAAAACGGTTGTTCCTCTAAAGTGATAGGATTTCTTATGTCGTACCAATCAGTATTGGCGATCCTGTATCCCCATGAAGGAGGGTTTCCTGCGCCTAGCAGCTGACCACCTGATGCAACCATGATAACGTCGATCGGTATAGAAGCCAGCGTTACAGTAGTTCCGTTAAATACAGCTACTCCGGAAGCATTGCCGGAATTGGCAAAGATGGAAGTAGGCGGACCGAAACCATCTCCGGGAGTGGTGCTGTAATTAAAGGCGCGAATCCAGTTCAATGCAGACATACTGGTTGAGTTGGGGCCATTGATTTGTTTACCCGATCCCCCACATAAAAGTAAGTGCCTTTTTTTGCAGTACCAGTGGTAAGGTTAAACTTATAAGATCGGTAATAAGTAGTAGATCCTGACACTACTACACCTGTTGCCCATCCCTGTGGTGAGGGGATAGTGTTGGTAGCGTTGTTACAAATCACCACTGAGTAGGGTGTGGCGGCGAAGTTTATATCTTTGGTGGCTAGCAACTGCACATATTCATAATTTCCATCTCCACCTGTCGGATCACTCATGAAACCCGCTATTACAATAGGCGCTACCGTTATAGTAGAACTAAGCAGCACGATATCATCAGCCTTACGAACTCTGAATACCGGCTGAATAGAATCGGCACTTACCTGCCTGTTAAAAGAAATGCCATAGTAATTGGCCAAACCATAAGGTATACTGTCAGCAAAGCTTGCATCATTCTCTGTAAATAAGGTTATATTTCCAAATCCGTCGTTAAGGGATTTTTCGCCACGCAACTTTTCTCCTTCTTTAGGTATGGGAACAAATCCTCCTTTAACAATAGCTGAAAGTACGCTTTCATATCTGTCAGGATCGGCTAATATATCGCTGGAACGTACTCTGTTCAATGGTATTGGGTTACCAGACGACACTTTTTTATTTTTTCATCTGTAATTGCTGTCAATTGCAAAATGCCGTCCACTCTCTTTAAAACACCGCCTCTAACATCTATAATCACTGAATCTCCCGTTACGTACTTAGCAGCGTCAGCACCCAACGGAATGGAAATACCTCTCAGTTGCGACAATCTTCGTGCATCCTGTACCACGAGCAATCCATCCGGTAAATTATTTTCACGATGGTCTGACACAACAACGGCAGCAATACTGGTGGATCCAAGCATATTTTCTGTTGACAAGGTAACATCATGTCCCTTATAAAGGTTTTTGATATCGAGTATCGATATATAAGGACTGATGGTACCTCCGGGATAGTTTCCATAATCTCCGTCAATAGCATTAATGGCCTTTTGGCAGGAGAAAATGCTCAGTATTGAAACGCTTAAAAGTAAATATGTAATGAAGCTTTTCATGCTTATTATTTTTCGATTTTCAAATATGATTAAGACTACGGTTTCTGCCACCATACCTGGGTCGAAATAACATCAGCCCCCTGCATAGCAATGACATTTTTATAATTCGTAGGATTGGTAGATTGAACATATACCGGGTAAGTCATCCTGGCGGGCATTACTCCGTTGTTTCTAACACCTGCACCAATCGGCAATACCGGTTTCCCCGTACGGCGATATTCAAACCACTGTTGCATATCCACAAGAAAAAGCGCATAGTATTTATGCAAATGGATCTTTTGCATCTTAACGTCTACTGTTTCTCCATCCAGCCACTGCATATCTGCAGCCGTCAGATACTCTACAACAGGGACATTCCAAGTCGGAACCCAAAGCTTAATACTAGCTTCGACACCTTTGTTGTAGTAGTCGCCTGGATTACCATTAATCCATCCTTTTAAAGCTGCTTCAGCAAGTATGAGTTGTAGTTCGCCATAGTTCATTAGCGTACCGGCCAGGGTTCTGTCTGGATAGAATAGGCCGATGTATTGGAATAAAAATAAGAACGCTTAACAGGATTGGAGCCCGGGGCGTAGCCGCTCGGCATGCCCGCAAACTGGCCCCCTGCCGGAGCAATAGCAAACCTATTGATACTGCTTCTTCCATAGGTTAAATCTATACGCGGATCAACCCAGTCCAAAAGGTTATCAATAAAAAAGCTCGCAATGCCCGGTGCTCTGAAGTCTTGCTCCCGAACCGTTGCGTAAGGTGATATATATGCGCCGGTACCGGTCCATCTTAAAATAGCGGACTCATCGTTATTCGTCATGATCGGGTATTTCGATGGATTCTCCACGATCTCCTTCATCTTAGCCCGGGCTTCAGCAGCAACCTCCGCTTTGCCGGCAACGCGCAGCAATAAACGTAGGTAGAGTGAATTGCCGAACTTTCTCCATCTGGCTATATTTCCTTTATAAATAGGGTCAGCCACATCTTCAATAGCCGTATTGGCTGCAAGTAATGTATTGGCCTCCTCCAGCATATCAAAAAGTCCCAGATAGATATCTTTTTGCGCCTCGAATGCCGGCTCCATAATTGAGCCATACTCTTCCCTTCCGCTGTTAGATTGACTAAAAGGGATGTCTCCATATGTATCTGTGAGAATAGAGTATATTCTCGATTGCAGGATCAACGATATTCCCGCATAGCTGTCATTTTTAAACCCGAGAGAGTCGCTGCTCGCGATCCTGTATACATCTTTGATATCTGTTAGCACACCATAAAGTCCGTTATATAAATAATCAGCCCAGTTAGACCGGAAATCATAGCGATGTACCTGTCCTTCGCCGTCACTCACTGCTACAGTAACCTGCATTAACTCATTATTGAAGTTCCTGTTGCGTTGCATTGTAAAATTCATCATATCCACCAGTGCTGGCGGCAGAAGTTGCCGGGGAGCCACCTTATCTATGTTGTTAGGATTGGTATTGATCTCGTCAAAGTTTCTGGTACATGAGAAAGCGCCCGAAACACCAGCTATGATCATCAAAAAATAAAGTAACTTTTTCATCTGTATAATTTTTATCTACTCAGATTTGTAATTTAAAAAGCAATTTTTAGGCTCACACCCATCGTCCTGGTGGATGGGAACTGGGCCGTTTCAAAACCACGCACAATATCACTACCGCTTAAGGTTCCAAACTCAGGATCAAACATTGGCCATGGACTCCATATAAAAAGATCCCTGCCATATAAACCGATGATGGCTTGTCCGATACCCCATTTAGATATCATCCTCTTAGATAAAGTATAATCCAGCCTGGCTTCTCTGAACTTTATGAAATCGGTGCTAAAGCTTGAACCTTCGGCATTATCGGCACCCATATGAGAGCGGTAATACTCATCAATATCCGTAGCCAACACATCATTGGGGCGATAAGTTCCATCTGAATTCCGAACCACACCGTTGCCAATGATACCATTGTATCTGCCTGGCAGTGTCACGGTTAGTTTGCCCTGTTCTACCATTTTATAATGCATCAGTGAGTGCGCCATAGCTCCATATTGTGCGTCGAATAAAGCGCTCAAACGAAATCCTTTGTAACTGAAAGTATTGCCAAATGACACTTTTCCTTTAGGGATGGTATTGCCGATATAAACAACATCTTGCGTGATCAAAGCATTACCGGTTACTGGATCATAAACGATCTGACCGTCAGGAGCCCTTACGTAACCCCGCCCATACAGATCTCCCATACTTCCGCCTACCTTAGCAACAATTTGTCCTCCCGCTATCGGACCCGTTTGAAGCACTACCGAAGTGTCAGGCATACTCATAATCTTATTTTTATTGGTAGCAAACGTGATCAGTGATTTCCAGGTAAAATCACCAACCTTTAAGTTCGTTGTATTTAAAGTAAGCTCAAATCCCATATTTCTCACAGTACCGGCATTAATTACCTGCCGCGCGTATCCCGAAGCCTGGTCTACTACACGATCCAGTATCTGATTGGTAGTAGTACCGTAGTAATACGCTACATCTACATCGATCCTGTTTTTGAATAGTCGCACGTTACCTCCTATTTCCGCTGTTAAAGTTCTCAGGGTTTCAGGTCCGGATTGGTAAGAATAGAAGGGTTCAAGTAGGCACTGTCAAAAATAGGATTTGCTATTTCATAGTTATAAGACGTTCTGTAAGGAATGGTAGAACCACTACCCACACTTGATAACGATAATCGCAGTTTTGCGAAGTTGATGACCGCAGGCATTTTATAAGCATCTGAAATAACATAGCTGGTGTTCAACGCTGGGTAGAAGAAACCGCTTCCTGTAGTCCGGTAGGGTGATGCCAATACACTGTTCCAGTCCTGCCTTGCCGACAGATCAAAGAACAAGTAATCTTTATAAGATGCATTTAATACGCCATAAAAGCTATTAATTACATATTTGCTCCTCCACGGAATGCGTAATACCTGGCCGGCTGCATTCTCGAAGAAATAGCCATCGGGTACTTTCAATGAATCGGCGCGTAATTCCACGCGACTGTAAGTATTAGTCAATGTACTACCGCCACCGGTTGCACCAATTTTCCAGTTGCTGTTTAATGTTTTATCATATTTCAATAGGAAATCCGCTGTTCTTTCTTCACCCCTGATATCCTGGGTACGAAAACTACCTTTTACCAGTCTGGAGCCGGCATCATAAGGCCGTTTTTGTGCACGATGTTCTTCTGACCAATCATGTGAATAGCGCACCATGAGGCTCAGGCTTTTGGAAAATGCATAGTTAGCCTGTGCATTACCCGTGACCCCATTCCGGTTTGATCTATTCAGAAATTGGTAAGCAATAGCGTAAGGGTTTTCAGGAACGAGCTATACGGATATTCGATCTTCCGGCCAACTTGGCCGTTTTGCCAGTAATTTCTGAGCCAATCCAAATCTGCGTTGGGTTGCCAGAAGATAAACCAATACATGATCGACTGATTACCATATCCTGCGCCGGGGAGATTGTCACTGTATTTATTGGTATAGTTCAGTTTTGCTGATACCGTTAACTTGTCTGTAAGCTTCGAATTGATCGTTAAAGCACCAGTGTTCCTTCTATACCCGGTGTTAGGCATTATCCAGGTATTTTGTACGTTGGTGTAGGCAAAACGCATTGTTGTCTTATTCATCCGCGCATCAAGAGAAATTGAGTTATTGTAGGTATGCCCTGTTTCAAAATATTCCCTGATCTTATTAGTGTAAGGGCGCCAAGGCGTGGCAACACTATCCCTATCCTGGGTCACAGGATTGTATTGATGAAAAAGCTGTCCTTCGAAACGAGGGCCATAAGCCGAGCTACTGCTGCTATTTGCCGACACGCCATACTCATAATTGGTTTGTCCATCCAAGCCCATTCCATACTCCCATTGCATATCGGGCCAGCGGTTAACGCGCTCTTGTGAATAATTGGAATTAAAAATTATGCTTACTCCTTTTGTTTTACGCTTAGAAGCTTTTGTAGTAATAATTATTGCCCCGTTAGCGCCTCGCTGGCCGTATAAAGCAGCCGCACCGGGGCCTTTTAGTACAGTCACCGATTCTATGTCTTCAGGATTAATATCATTTAAACCGCTACCATAATCTGCAGGCATGTTATCAGAGCCGGTACCGTATATATTTTCACTGCCATTTGCGGTACGACGCCCACTGCTATTATTGATAACCACACCATCTACAACAATCAGCGCTTCGTTTTCGCCGGTAAGATTGTTTTCTCCTCTCAGAATAATTTTATTGGAACCGGTGGGTCCAGAGCCCGACCTGATCATATTTAAACCCGCTACTTTACCTGAAAGCACATCCGTCCAGTTGCCAGCCACGGCATCGGTCAATTGAGTACTATCTAGCTTTGTTACCGCGTAACCCAGTGCCTTGTCTTCTTTTTTAATACCCAATGCCGTAACTACTACACTTTCCAGCTCACCTTCACCCTGCTCCAATTCAACATCAAGCACATTTTTATCATCCATGATTACCTGTTTGGCAGAGTATCCTACTCCCGAAAATGTTACCGTTTCGCCCGTGTTTACCTGCAGCGAAAAAGTTCCGTTGTTGCTGGTCATAGTACCTCTTGGACTAGCTTCTACCTGAACACTGATTAAAGCTAAAGGCTGTTTGGTTTTTGCATTTTTTACGGTACCGGTAACTGTGCGCTGCTGAGCAAATGTTGTTGCGCCTGCCAGCGCCAACAGCAGCACAACAAACATTTTTTTGTACCGGAAATGAAGACCTTTGTTGAAAAAAGACATTGTAGCTTATTTTTTGGTTTGCAAAAGAAGTGTTAATAACCATTCCAAATCACACGAAAAAAATGGTAATAATTTTTTCAAATTTTGATAATAAAAAAATAATATCGAATCAGGCATACCGCCTCAAATGCAATACCATAGCGGTTTTACGCTAATTGGTACTGCTCCGCAAGCTTCGTATAATCGTTAATCTGCTCTTCAATCCAGCTACGATCACGGCCTAATTCGGCAGCCATGATACGCGCTACTTCAGGGCATATTCTGATGCTCTCTTTTGCATCAAGGAGCAAGGCCCTTGTTCTTCTGGCTAAAACATCTTCAACAGTTCGGGCCATCTCGTGTTGCACGGCCCAGCGTATTTGCATCTCGTGTATTTTCAGGCTTTCGCTCAGCCAGGTCTGATGAGCGCCATTAATACTTTTCTTTATTGCCTGGGCATCACTGCCATAAAAGTAAAAAGGGTCGCCCCAGTTAACAGACTCGCTAAAGCCATGTATTTTTTCTGTTTCAGTAGTCGTTTTTTTAGAGGGCCATTGCAGTTGTTGCTCTATTGTATCCAGCATATCTTCCCCATCTTTCTGAAAGTGGTCCACTTGCCGCCAATGATGGTGAAAAGATCAGAGGCAGACGTAATGATCTTATGACTGCGGGATATTTCCTTTGTTTTTTGTGAGCCTTTTTCAGGTGCGGCCAGTGGACGCAGGCCTGCGAACACGCTTAACACATCTTTACGTGTGGGAGCATTATGCAAATAACCGGAGGCGGTTTGTAGTATAAAATCTATTTCTTTTTCCAGTGCCCGTGGCTCCAGGCTTGGTTTTCCTACAGGTGTATCTGTGGTACCTAATACCACTTCGTTGTGCCAGGGCACTGCAAATAACACCCGTCCATCACTGGTTTCGGGGATCATTAACGCATGTGCGGAGGGATAAAATTTTTGTCAACCACCAAATGGATTCCCTGGCTGGCAACTACAGTTTGACCCGCACCGGCATCATCCATCTTTAAAACATTATCTACAAAAACACCGGTTGCATTTACTATTGCTCTTGCTTTTACCTGGTACGAAGCCGATTTTTCCGCATCAACAATTATTGCTCCATTGAGTTGGCCCTTTTCATTTTTGGTTAACCCGGTTACGGCCGCATAATTCAAAACAAAGCCGCCATTCTCTACAATGCTTTGTGCCAGGTTAATGGCCAGCCGCGAATCGTCAAATTGCCCGTCGTGGTACAATACTCCTCCCTGCAATCCCTCCTGCTTAATACCAGGTAATTGTTTCAGCGTTTCCTTCCGGGATACAAATACCGATTTTCCCAAAGACAGCCGCCCGGCAATCCAGTCGTACACTTTCAAACCTATGGTATACTTAATCCTGTCCCAAAATTATAAACCGGAATTATAAAGGTTTGGTTTTTTACCAGGTGAGGCGCATTTTTTTGAAGCAGTCCTCGTTCTATGCAGGCCTCCCTTACAAGCTTGATATCTCCCTGCGCCAGGTAACGTACCCCGCCATGTACCAGTTTGGTACTCCTGCTGGAAGTTCCTTGGCAAAATCGGCCTGCTCAACCAAAAGCGTTCTATACCCTCTTGATACCGCATCCAGCGCTACACCCAATCCTGTAGCTCCGCCGCCAATAACGAGCACATCCCAGGTCTCCGGGGAAGCCAGTTGCTGCAAGACATAATCGCGATTAAAAATACTTTGCATAAAAGTTTCGATTTAACGAAAACGAAAACTTATGAAACCAAATATAACAAATGTTTTACAAACCAAAACAAAATAAAAATTTCTATATTTTTCGATTTCTTACATTTTCTTTATATTAATTTTCTTTTATTAAATTTTTATATTTTGAAAACAGGGCAGTTAAGGAGCCTACCGGCAAAGGCAATCATGGTTTTAGCTGATTCCTGTCATAACCGGTTCATTTATTAAGCTTTTGTATTAATATTGTGCAGTTCCTATGGCTCTATTAAGCCCCGCCATATCATCTCTTGCACGCATGCGTCAATGGCGTATTGATGCCTGGCGCAGCCATCCTATAGATTCTCAAAGAGAAGTGATTCAAAACCTTGTTACATCGGCCCAATACACAGAATTCGGCCGCAAACACAACTTTCATAACATATATAATATCAGGGATTTTAAGAAAGCCGTACCTATTTGCGAATATGACGACCTAAAGCCATACATAGAAAGAATGATGCGTGGCGAGCAAAACCTGCTTTGGAACAGCCCGATATTCTGGTTTGCTAAAAGCAGTGGCACCACCAGCGATAAAAGCAAGTTTATTCCTATCAGTGAAGAAAGCCTGGAAGACTGTCATTTTAAAGCGGCCAAGGATGTACTAACCATGTACTACAGCTATAATCCCGACAGCGCTATACTTACGGGGAAGGGCCTGGTATTAGGAGGCAGCCATACCATCAACCCTGTTAATAATGAAGCCCAATATGGCGACCTGAGCGCTGTACTCCTGCAAAACAGTCCGTTTTGGGGCACTGGCTTCGTACACCCGACCTGGAGATTGCCCTGATGGACAAATGGGAAGATAAGCTGGAGAAAATGGCGCTTCAAACGGTAAATGAAAATGTAACCTCTATCAGCGGGGTACCTACCTGGACGCTGATTTTGTTTAAGCGGTTGCTGGAAATGACCGGCAAAAAAACGATTGCCGAAATATGGCCCGACCTGGAACTGTATATGCACGGCGGCGTTTTCGTTTACTCCCTACCGCGAGCAATTTAAAAATCTTATTGGCAAACCCATTCATTACCTGAAACCTATAATGCCAGCGAAGGCTTTTTTGCGGCTAATGCGGTGCCTGGAGATGAAGGGATGGCCCTGTTTACCGATCACGGCATTTTCCTGGAGTTTATGCCCATGAGCGAATATGGCAGCGCTAACCCGCAAACCATAGGGCTTAAAGATGTAGAGCTTCACACTAATTATGCCCTCGTGATCAGTACCAATGGAGGCTTATGGCGTTACCTGCTGGGCGATACCATCAAGTTTGTTTCGAAAGACCCCTATAAAATAATTGAGCGGCAGGGTAAAACATTATATCAATGCTTTTGGCGAAGAGGTTATAGTAGATAACAGCGACCAGGCTATTGATAGGGCCTGTAAAAAACCGGCGCCATAGTGAACGACTATACAGCAGCCCCTGTATATTTTTCAGATAATAACAACGGAGCCCACGAGTGGCTGATTGAGTTTGAAAAAGAGCCGGCCAGCCTGGATGTTTTTATAACCG
This sequence comes from Paraniabella defluvii, assembly GCA_019316985.1. Lineage (GTDB taxonomy): Bacteria > Bacteroidota > Bacteroidia > Chitinophagales > Chitinophagaceae > Niabella > Niabella defluvii. The sequence continues at coordinate 2,256,751 of CP079215.1, read as the reverse complement.
AACTGGACATGGCCTTACAAGGCATTAACAGCGACTATGAGGCCAAACGTTATAAGAACATAGCGCTTAGTTTACCTAAAGTACACAATATGGCCAAAGGTAGTTTTAATAAATGGCTGCAGCTAAAAGGCAAACTGGGAGGACAGCATAAAGTGCCCCGGCTTTGCAATGAAAGAAAGTATGTAGAGGAGATTTTAGCGGCAAACTGCCCTACTTGATGGCACACAGGATCCATAACCTCCTGCACAAAATGTAAATTTCTGCGTTTTATAGCTAATGGCTTTTCTTCCACTTTGAGTTGCCGGTACCCACGGACCTGCAGAAATAATTGCTTTTACCAAAATAGAATCAATATCCGCTCTTATCGACTTTTTGAAAGATTCAATCTTTACAATACCGGTTGTGTCGATTTTAAAGGTTATCATCGCCTGCCCTTCTACAGGATTTTTCTCCCTGATGTCTTTGTATGCTCTTGTAATAACCTTGCAATAATGCTTCCGCAGCGCAGGGCTAAACCGCCGGGGTATTCCGCTTCAGTTTGCCCACATATAAACAATGGCTCATAATCCTGGGAAATTGCCGCAGTATTAAAGTAAATCAATAAAAGTGCTGTCGAAATTAACTTCATGTATTTTACTTTACTCACAGTATTCAAAGTTTAGCTTGTAGAAGAACAGGTATTTAAAATAAGATCTGAAGAGGCGTAAATTCCATATCCCGGTACGGAATCCACTCGTCTTATTTTAACAGAATTACATTATGTTATTATCAAAATACCATGTTACTTTTGTGCCTTATGGAAATGACCATACGTACAAAAAACCTGGTGAAGCGTTACGGCCAACGTACCGTTGTAAATAATGTTTCTTTTGAAGTAAACCAGGGCGAAATTGTGGGATTGCTGGGACCTAACGGAGCTGGTAAAACCACCTCATTTTACCAGGTAGTGGGATTGATCAAACCAGACGAGGGCAATGTTTTTCTAAACGATGAAAATATTACCAAACTGCCGATGTATAAACGCGCCCAGATGGGGATTGGCTACCTGCCGCAGGAAGCTTCCGTTTTCAGAAAGCTGAGTGTAGAAGATAATATTTCTGCGGTGCTGGAAATGACCAAACTGAGTAAAACAGAACAAAAGGAAAAATTGGAGTCGTTACTGGCTGAATTCAGGCTGGGGCATGTTCGTAAAAGCAACGGCGATGTATTGAGCGGTGGCGAACGCCGCAGAACGGAGATAGCCCGGGCATTGGCGGTAAGCCCTAAATTTATCTTGCTGGATGAACCTTTTGCCGGTATTGACCCTATTGCGGTAGAAGACATTCAAAGCATTGTTGCCAAGTTGAAATTTAAAAATATCGGTATTCTTATTACCGATCACAATGTAAACGAAACCCTGTCTATTTGCGACCGGGCCTATTTACTGATTGATGGTAAGATTTTCGAAAAAGGAACGGCAGAAGAACTTGCTGCCAACGAGCAGGTACGTAAATTATACCTGGGCCGGAACTTTGAGCTTAAGCGTAAAGATTATATCCTGGAAGAAGCCATAAGAAGTTCAGAGGAACAGCAATCGGCACCTACTCAACCAGCCGGATAAAAAAACTGCCCGCAACCAAAAATTGCGGGCAGTTTGCTAAACCCCTAGTAAAACCAATTATGAAATAACTTCTTCGTCTTTGGGCGCCAGGTTATTATCTTTCACAAATTTGTCGCGATATTCAGTAAATTCATTGAGCAGGCCATCAATTGTTTCAATCGATTTATCCGAATACTCATGAATATCGGGCAATGTTTTATCCAGCAGGCCAATTCCAAGATTGATGTTTTCCGCCTCCACCTGCGCCACTTTCTTTAATACAGCCGTTTCACTGTTTTTAACATCTTCCAGCTCACGCAAAATCTTATTCATTGCTTCCAGTTTTTCCATTTTGTCCATATTATTGAATTTGGTTAAAGATCAATGGAGCATCGCGCTCATCCTTCCAATATCAAATAGTGTACAAAACAACCATTAGGACGGTCGTTTTAGCTATTTATTGAGAGAATTGCCGGTTTATTCTTAAAAAACTGCAAAGATTTTAATCGAGGAAGAGGTCGGTGTAAAGACGGCCCCCTTTTTACAGCGTAGTGATCAAAGTTGTTGATGCCATTTTGTTGTAAGATATCTTCATCAATAAAACTATTGCCGGTGCAGTCAGCGGGGGCTGCCGAAGAATATAGTAAGCGGCATCGGCCATAATATCGGTGGTACGGCTCATATTGGAGAGGGTTTCGCCACCCAGCAGGTTTCTCACCGCAGCTGTGTCGATAGTGGTTCGGGGCCACAGCGCGTTAGAAGCAACCGGGATATTCTTAAACTCTTCTGCCCAGCCTAATGCCATCATGGTCATGTTGTATTTGCTCATGGTATAGGCAATATGATTTCCCAGCCATTTCGGGCTTAGGTTTAGGGTGGTGATAAAGTAAGAATATGTGCATGCGTGGATTTCGATAAATAAGGCAGACAGTTTTTTACCGTTAAGAAAGTACCCCGCACGTTTATATCGTGCATGAGATCGAAACGATTGGTTTTGGTTTCTTCTGTTTTTGTAAGTGCAATTGCGGATGCATTATTAACAACGATATCAATTCCGCCAAAACGCTCGGCTGTTTTAGCCACAGCTTCCTGAATCATTGCTTCATCCCTGATATCGCATTGTACCGCGAGCGCTTTCCCACCGGCCTCCTCTATTTCGGCAGCAGCAGTAAATATGGTGCCCCCAGTTTTCGTTTTCTCTCACCGATTTAGCTGCCACCACTATATTAACGCCCTCCCGGGCTAGGCGCAGGGCAATGGCCTTGCCGATACCACGGCTGGCTCCTGTAATAAATGCGGTTTTGTTTTTTAATGACATGGCTTGCAGGTTGAAATGAAACGTTCGGGTTTGCTCAGGTTAAGATACTAAAAAGCAGCTGCTGCAATTGACATTACTGATGAAATAATAGTAAATAGAGGTAACCATACTTACTGGCCATTGGGAACGGTTCCTTCTTCGGTTAAGATACGGCTGTCTTTTACCTCTTTAAATTTAATGTCTTTAAAATCCTGGGTAGCTTCCAGTCCATATTTAGCATCGATAAAGTTAGTAGGCGACCTGAGTAAAGCAGGCTTATCCGTATAGAATTTTTGCAGGTTCTGGTCCCACCAAAGATCATCACAAGTGAGTGTATCTCCTTTAATGCTCACCACCTTTACACTATCCCGCAGGTATACCTTATTTAAAGATTCAAAATACCGCCCATATTTACTATCCAGCTGGCTTTCTACTACTTTCTGAGCGTTAAAAAGTCTACATGTAATTTTTTAGGAAATTCAACATAAGGCGTATCCACCCGCGCCTGCGCCATTACCCGAAGCATTACCGGGGCGGTAAGCCTCGCTTTTACAGCTCCGCCCTGCGAAAGAAAACTTTCAACTTTGGTAGCTTCATCTTTTTGAATGTTTTTATCTGATAAAGCCTTTATATCGCTCTCGCTGTTTTCGCAGGAGAACCAACCCAAAGCTGCAATTACGATCAAAAACTTTTTCAAAATATATGGTTGAATAAAAAGCTACTTAACAGCGCCTTATTAATCTTCGTAATACTTGGTTTTCCACCAAACCAGAGGTCCGTCAAAGAAAACCCAACAGATAACCTGTACAGGTTCTCGCGCAAAATATTGCTATTATTGCCCCGCTTAATATACTCGAAGCTCAGGTTGATCATACTGGCCTGGCGGTTCATCATACTATAGTTAGCAATAGGCAGTCCCAGTCCGGCCGTAATACCCAGTACGGGTATGTTGGTTTGGCGGGTATATATATAATCCGGACCGGTAAAAACCCTACCCTATATGACGTTCTGCTAAAGAAATTGTTTTTAGGGGCCGGGTGAAACTCAGCTCCTACTTTAGCCTGCCAGTTACTTCTTACGCCGTATCAGGTACCCCGTTAACACGATATTGCTTCCAGTTATTGCTGGTAAAGTCTGCTCCAACCAGCCACCCCGCTTCCCTGTCCGGGCCGCCGCCTACTTTTTGAATTATAAACCCCGGTAATGCTCGAAGGATAAATAAAGCTGCCCCGTTCGTCTTTGGTAAAGGTGGCTGTGTCGACGGGCAAATACCCGGTTTCTGTATTGTAAGTGAATGTTTGCGCAACAGTATTTGCATTGGTCCTGATGTCCTGCTTCCAGTTACCATAAGCGCCCAGGCTCATATAAATTTTTCGCTGGCTTTAAAGTGATATTGCAGGCCGGCGTCAAAATAAAAATCACCAATGGAGGTTTTTGTTTCGTAATGCGCACTGGCATAACGGGTGGAGTCGTTAAACAGTGATAAGCGCGTATTATAATCCCGGCTTCCAAACATGTAGCCGGCGCTGGCACCCAGGCTTAAGTATTGCGATTTCCCGGTCTTAAATTTAACTGCTGTGCCCAGCGAACCAAGGTAAGCGCCTCCCTGTCCTTCATAAAGCGTGGAAGAGGAGTCGATTAATTTACCACTATTGGGATCAAATAGTCTCCCGTTATTCTGAATTTTATAGTTGATATTGGTTATAGGACGCACGCCAAATGCAATACCCCAGTCTTTCCTGAGCGGCAGCCCGATCATTACATGACTGAATAAGAGGTTGGGCGAGGTAAATTTATTCGTTTGCGACTGATCTGTAAGGGTACGCCCCTGCCCGTCGGCGCCAATATTAAAAACGATCCTTCCTGAATTTAATTTTTTTTTGAGTTAGGCTCCTGTAAGGACTGGAAAAACGAATAGGAAGCCGGGTTAGCGTAGTTTACAGTATAGGGGTCGTTATACGCCGCTGCAACGCCACCCATTCCCCTGTTGGCCACATTAGTTGTTGGCGCCTGATTTCCCAAACCATACCTGGAGTAGGGAGAGTTATCCTGCGCTGAAGCTCCAATAAATAAAAAAATTGAAGGTATAGTTAATGCCAGGGTGCTGCTAGTTCAAATTTCCTAAGCATTGTTAATTTCACTAATCGCATAAAGACCTTTAAATATTAAATCAGGGTCGGCAAATATCCTGTTTTTAATGTGTGATGCCAAATGTTGTACATCACCACCGGTTAATACCACGTTAAAGTTGTCAAATTTAGCATGGTATGCATCTATAAACCCATCTAACTCATAGGCCATTCCTAAAATAACACCCGATAATATGTTAGTATCGGTGTCGTAGCCAATTAAGGGAACATCGGCCTTTGCGGGCGTGTAAGGAAGCTTTGCCGTGTAGTATTGCAGGGACTTTAACCGCATTTCCAGCCCGGGGAAATGGACCCGCCGATAAATTCCTTATACTTGTTTACAAAATTGAGGGTGATACAGGTACCCAGCCCTATCAACAGCAGGTTTTTACCCGGAAAAAATGCACACCACCAGCCGCAATAGCCAACCTGTCGGCCCCGATAGTCTCAGGCTTCCCAACCGGCGTAGTAACAGGCAATTTAGATGCATGGTTCAATAAATGAAACCGGGTATTCTTTTTCAGCAAATCTTCCAGTTCAGGATTATGATCGATCACCGAAGAAAGTATGGATCTGTTGGGTTGATAAGTATTAATGAGAGAGTTAACAGTAGCCGTGGCGTCATCTTCTAACGTCAGCACCTTTGCAATTTCCCCTTTTACAAAAACGGCTACTTTCTTCCTGGTATTACCGAAGTCAAAACAAAGAGTAGTGGACATGAGTGTGAAAGTAGTTAAAAATTTGGTTGGCTGATTGACTCGTTAACAAAGTTGACCAGAAATTGCTATTTCAGGTCGAATCCTGACAGATTTTTGAAATGTCCATTCATCTGTATTCTGTCCTTCAATTGCTTCATTTCCTCAAAAGCGGGCAAAGTTGCCTCAAAATGTCTTTTTAGGTATTCCTGGCGTTGCCGCTCCATAGTAAGCTGTAAAAATTCATACTCTTGTTGTAAACTGAGTCCGGAGTGGTGGGCAATGTCATAAGAAGTTAGTTCGCCATCCTCTTTATGAAAGTCTTTTTTAACCTGCAGATTGGCATGCAGTTCTCTCATTTTAGCCACCAGCATTTTCATAACCTGCTGATCGCCCGATAATTCGTTATAAGGGTAATTAACAATAGCGCCGGAATACAATTTATCGGGGATGGATTTAATTACCTCCAGGATCCTGAACACTTTGTCTCCTTTTGTTTTAATATCCATTTCCCCGTTGGTATAGGTGGTGGTGATCTCTTTAATATAAATCAGTGCGCCATAATCTTTTAGCTCATTGCCAATTACTGCCGGGATACCAAATGGTTTTTCCTGTTCGAAGCATTCGGCAATTAATTGCTTATACCGCGGCTCGAAAATATGAAGATTCAGATGCTCTCCGGGAAAAACAACTACCTGCAAAGGGAATATGGGAATAAAATTGGTCATGGGTATAAACCTACATTAAACTTTTCCTCCCGAAATTACACAAGAAGGGGTGAAAATTTAATCAAAGGTTCTTTTACATTTAAAACAATAATAAACATACCGGAGAAATTTGCGAAAAAGATGCCAATCCTATCCTGCCTTGAATAGTTTAACTATGAACAAACCTCATGGCTTCAAGAGCATCAAGGCATACACCAGCCCTTTCAGCCGGTATTTTTCTTGAAATAAGGCGCTTGCAAAAACAAATTCATCAAAATTCCGGTGTTCAAAGACTGAATCATTTATCTTCACCTCCTTCAATTGGTGTTAATGACGGTGGACATATGGTAAAAATGAAATAACCATACGCGAAAGCCAATATGTAGAACCGGATAAGAAATCTTTTGTATCTGGTTCAGCTTTTAACAATTTTACAGTTGCGTAAACGAACGGAATGACGTTATTGAAATAAAATTCATGTACAACGCAATTTTATTATTTTTAATAAAAAATAGGCAGTTGTTGCCGGCAACAGGCTGTCTATATTAATATTAAACCAATACGTGAGCAAACATATTATATTCGATTGTGAAAGGATGAAGTATGCCTATACCGGTCTTTACTCCTTTTGCAAAGAGTTGGGAGCAGCATTGATCAGGCAAAATAAAAGGCAGGATAATCAAATTTCATTTTATGTTCCGGAAAAGGAAGTAGGTGTATTCGGGAAAGATCAGAAATACCTGGTACAAAATCATCTTCATAAATTTTTCCCCGGAAAGTATCCAGTTACGACGTATGGCATTGCACGTACCAGGAAGCAATTATTTGCCCCTAAAAAAGTAAAATAAAAATCATATCCACTATTCACGACCTTAATTTTCTACACCAGGGCAAATCGACTTCCAAACAGGCTAAGTACCTTCAGAATCTTCAGCTTTTGGCCGACCGGTCGGAGCATATTGTAACCATATCCAATTTTGTAAAAGAACAAGTGCTGGAGCACCTTCAGGTAGATGCCCGAAAAATAAGTGTTATTTATAACGGGAGAAATATTCCGGGCTCCAGGTCGTTTAAACAGCCTGCAGCTATTGCCGATGAAACTCCTTTTTTCTTTAGTATTGGTACCATTACAGATAAAAAGAACTTTCACGTATTGCCGGCAATGTTGCTGAACAACAATTATAACCTGTTTATTGCCGGCATTACCCAAAGCCAGGCTTATTACAATAAAATTATTGAAGAAGCAAAAGCGCTGGGTGTTGAAAACCGGGTACATCTTATAGGCGCAGTATCCGAGGAAGAGAAGTTTTGGCTTTTTAAACACTGCGAGGCATTTTGTTTTCCCTCTCTTGCCGAAGGTTTTGGCTTACCGGTAATTGAAGCCATGCAGCTGGGAACCCCGGTGATCTTATCTAAGGCAACATCGTTACCGGAAGTGGGCGGACCTGATGCTGTTTACTTTAAAGGAATGGACACTGAGTCGGTGGCCCACGCAGCTAACGCTTTTATTAAAAAGGGTATTGATTCAGCTACGCGCCAGCGCCTGGTTGACTGGGCCATGCAGTTTGACTGGAATATAGCAGCAAAAAATACTGGGAGTTGTATACAAAATCCTAATGATGGAGCACAGGAGTACTACCTAATTTTGCGCTTCGGCAGCCGAAGGCGCCCGTATTAATTATCCCACTGTTATAAATAAAAATGATGAACAGGCATGTTGTATTTGATTGTGAGAGAATGAAATATCCCAATAACGGTTTATTTTCTTATTGCGAGCAGCTGGGAAAGGCATTGCTACATCAAAAACCACCGGATTGCCGGTTAGCCTTTTATATCCCCGAAAAGCAGAAAGGTTTTTTTGGTAAAAGGAGGAATATGTGATCCAAAATCATCTTCATAAATTCTTCCCTAAAAATGTTGGAGGTTTTAATATCTGGCATTGCACTTTCCAGGGAAGCAACTATTTTCCAGCCAAACGCATGCGAGCCAGGGTAGTGGCCACCATTCATGATCTCAATTTTCTACATGAGGGCATCCCTGCAGATCAACAAAATAAGCATCACAAAAAAGTACAGCAATTAATAGAAAGAGCCGACAAGATCGTGGCTATTTCTAATTTTGTAAAGAAAGACATTATCGACACCTTCAATGTGAATAGCAGGAAAGTGGAGGTGATTTATCACGGCCATAATAAGCCAGCGTATAGTGAGTTTACCCAACCTTCTACGACATATAACAAGCCCTTTTTTTTTTTTCGCACTGGGCACCATAAACCGGAAAAAAATTTTCATGTGCTTCCTGCAATGCTTTTAAAGAACGACTACGAATTGATTATTGCGGGGGTAGCGCCGAAAGCGATTATGAAGCATTAATTGTAGAAACAGCCGGAAAGTTAGGTGTGGGAGACCGGGTAAAGATAATTGGAGCGATAACTGACAGCGAAAAATACTGGCTTTATAAAAACTGCGAAGCTTTTTGTTTGCCTTCGCAAGCAGAAGGTTTTGGCGCACCGGTTCTGGAAGCCATGCAATTTGGCACACCGGTCATTTATCTAAGGCTACTTCGTTACCCGAGATAGGCGGCCCTCATGCATTTTACTTTAACGATTTTAGTACAGACGCTGTAAGTAGAACTGCTGAAGATTTTTTAAACCGGCCTATTACCGAAAATATAAGAACAGAGCTTATTAACTGGGCAGGACAGTTTGACTGGGATGTAGCTGCAAAAAAATACTGGCACCTCTACCAAAACGTCTTAAGTTAAAATGCTTTATTTGTATAACCGTTTTACCAGGCTTTCGAAATGCTCTTGGAAATAAAACTCGTGACCATTCTCTCCATTTACCGAAACATCCGGGCAATTAGCTGATACTTCTAATAAACGGTTGGCTTTTAATCCTTCTGCCACAGAAAAGGGGAATGATTGATTTCCAATAAATAATTTTGCACCGGCAATTAAGGAGGCCATCTCTAAAAAATTTTTCACAGGCCTGAATTGTATATGCGGGATATGTGCTTTCATATCCTTAAACTCCTGCTCAACTCTACAAAATGTATATTTGGATACCTTCTTAAAAATTGATAATCAATTCTATGCCCCCGATACCTATTACTTCTTGCAATTAAAATACTCTCATTTAGGGAGTCGTCGGGATTTACTTTTAGCCAGGGCTGACTAAGATCAGCGTTTAATCCGAAAACTAAAAATACCATCTCGAGAGGGAAACCTTAGAAAAAGGAATAGGGGCATTTCTAACCTGATCGAGATCTATATCAATTTTTTGTCCCTCAAATGAACAACATTCATTTATATAGTCCTGAGCTAACAAGAGCGGAGTCAGCATTTGGGCCATTTTTTTATTTAGCATTACAGGACCTAAAGGATGATTGATATTACTATCATAGCCTGCTTTTTGATCCAAATGCAAAAAAGGTTTGCCTTTTTCTGCAAAACAAACTGCCTTACAAAAGGCAAGGCATATATTATATCTCCGCTATTACCACTGTGCTTAAATGTAATAGTTGCCCTATCAGCATCAGTTAAAGGAGAAAAATCCCAAGGCTTATAATCGGCTATTTGCTCCTTGGCCAGCCTTGAATATTTTAAATATCCATATTCTTCCCAATTATCAGCTATTATTTTCAGCTTAAGCCTTTCCCAAAAATTCATTCCCTGTTGTATTTCTTACCAATATTTTATATCATAAAAAAGCAAATCATTGCTTTTTAACACTAGACGATACTTTTATAGCATTCGCAACACTATATTTTGTGCTGTACAAGGGATTAAATTGTTTATTTAAAACAAAAAGAAGGTTATGTACAATGCCCTCAAAAGTATAAAATATAGACTTTGGTCTAAATATCTATGTTATAAAATATATTAAATATTCCTTTTAAAGAAACCTTTTGGCCAAAACAAATACTATAGTCCTGTTGATTCACGCCTTCGGTACCGATGCAAAATACACAGGTTCGGAAACCTTCACAGCCGTATTTTGAATAGTAAGAAGCTACAACTAAGTATTCCCTGCTTATAAAAAGTAATAAATAATTAAAAACGCCATCCGGAACCGGTAGAAAGTATAATACGTATATGCGGCAAATAATCGTATCAATAATTTAATACTCTCGCGTACCTGAATTATTTTGTTAATTAAAAGCGTACAATTACTTTTACTACAGTAACTGCCTTTTTAATTAGCTGCTATGCTCAAATCGTTTTTTTTGCTTGCTGGCGTTTGCATACTATTTTCCTGCAAACAATCAACTGATGTCTTTTATGCTGAAGAAGTTCCGCTTGTAGAACTTTCGAATTCTTCTTTAAAACATCCCGTTATGTAACCGAGGAGGTTCCTATAAATATACAAGTGGAAGCCAATGGAAATTTCCCGGGAATGAATGACCCGGCTTTTATTAAAAATATTTCAGGCGTTAATTATGCCTATTGTCATCCGGAAGTACAGTTTTTTCCACAGGGCTTCAACGGGTATAAATATTGGATGGTATTCACTCCTTATTTTGGGTCGGTAGGTACAGAGCAGGTGTCTAAACGTTTTGAAAACCCAACCATCGTTGTTTCGAATGACGGTATCAATTGGATTGCCCCTGCGGGAATCAAAAACCCCATTGCAGCTACTCCGAGTAAAATAGAAAGCTTAAGAGAAAACATGTCGGATCCCGTACAGGGATTTTGGTCTGATCCAGACTGGGTTTTCTCTGATAACACGTTTAATTTATATTACAGAGGCTCAATGGTTTCTGCAAAGGCTCTAAAAGCCAGGGGGCGAAAAGTCAAAACAATAATATCAAGTTACAAAAAAACGCTCAAAGAACAGTTGTTCGCCAGACATCTACCGATGGTATAAACTGGACTCCTTTAGAGGTTGTTTTTACCAGTAATCCGCCATTTACTCCAAAAGGAATCACCTGGTGTCTCCAACTTTTATAAAAACAGATGCAGGGTTTATAAGTTATGAAGTGGAGTTAAACACCGGAAAGGAAAACTTCAAAGGAGCCGAGCCTGCCTATATTATCAGGAGAACCTCGAAAGATGGTCTCAATTTTACTACTTTTAGTAACAGTAAGATAGTGAACTTCAGCACTTCGCCGTGGAAAAGCGTTAACCCGGCTTTTGCACCATGGCACATTCATGCTACATATATAGACGGCTATTATTTTTTTATGTATGGCTGTTGGAGAAGCTAAAAAATACACCGCCGATCAGTTGTACCTGGCATACTCCACTGACGGTATAAATTTCGATGTATTATCCAAGCCATTAGTTGAGCACAAGGCTTACCGCTCGGCAATTTTTCCCATGTGGAGCAATACTAACGATATACACTTTGGCGCGATTATAGGATATAAAACCGGCGAATTTAAATACCGTGAATTTGATCTTCAAAAATCGGAATTGATCAATTAAAAAAGGCTTCAACCAACGGGCAGCCGCTGTATTTTATTTCCCAGTATATCTCTTTTGAATGTCGAATATAACGCCCATAAAAGTTTCTGTTGTTATTCCTGTTTATAACGTGGAGAACTTTTTAGAAGAAACTATTCAAAGTGTTTTGGAGCAAAGCCTGGGGAAATCGAGGTTATCCTTGTAAACGATGGCAGCCCGGATAATTGTGCCAATATCTGCAAGGCCTTTGCAGAAAAAAATAGCCGGGTAACGTTTATTGATCAGACAAACCAGGGAGTTTCGGTGGCAAGAAATAATGGTTTGAAACATGCAACCGGCGAGTTTGTTTTTTTATGGACTCGGACGATACCCTTGATAGGGATTTTATTCGGACTTCTTATAATGCCGCAAAACAAAACGAAGCCGATATGGTTATTATCGGGTCTTATTATTTAAAGCGTTTACCTAATGTTCATTCATTGCCTACCTGCGCACAATTCTGGCGGCGATCTTTTTTACTCCGCTACCCTGATATCAGGTTCCCGAAGGCCTTCAGCCTTGTGAAGACGGCCTGTTTTCACACCAACTCTTAGCACTGACCACTCAATTGGCTACAAATGAAAAAGGCATTTATCATTATCGCCAGCATGCCAATCAAAATCATATTAAAGTAAATGAAAACGTTGAAAAGGTAATACAACAGGTACCGGTGTGGCTTGCTATTTTAGAAAAATTTTATCGCAAATACGATCTTTTTCAGACGAAAATTTTGCACCTGGCACTTTTTATAGAACATGAGCCCTTTGAAATAAGGTACCGAGATATGCCCCTGAACAGTGAGCAGGAGAAATTTCTTCATAGCCATATTAAAGGTTTTGCCGAAAAATATTTAGTACCGAACTTAAAGCAAGCAGATTGGAAACTTTTATCAAAGCCATTCCGCTTTTTTATTCAGGCTGAGAGCCCTGCCGATTTTGAAAGGCTTTGTAAAAACTACCTGATACGCAGAAAAACACAGAGAAAAATATTGATGCTGCTCACGAAACTTGTTTTTATCAATTCAATAAAACAAAAGTTCAGGAGGAAAATCAGGGATAAATTTGACCGATGAAAATTGTATTGATACAACATCTTGGCTTTCTAAATGGCCAGGGAGGCACAGAAAAAATATGTTCCTTTCTCGCTAATGGTTTTGCTGCCGAGGGTCACGAAGTTACTATTGCAACCTGCGAAAATATTAAAGGCGAAGCTGTTTATCCTTTAAAGGAGGGTATCAAAGTAGTTAATATATACAATTCAAGTATCATTCAATATGAACCCAAACAGCTATATAACTACAGGGGTAAAAACCCGCTGCTTTGGATAAAATACAAAATAAAGAAGAAACAAGCCAAAGCCTACAATCGCCGACTTAACCGAAAACTTGGGCGCGAGGACGGGTTATACCTGTTAAATCTCCGGCAAAGGTCTAATACCTGGAAGAAATATATAGAAGGGGCAGCGCCTAATCTCATTGTTACCATGTCAATTGGTTCTTTACTCGAAATTACTTATCGGCATACCTATAATATCCCCATTATCAACTCTACCAACGGCAGGCCGGACTATGATTACAAGAATGTATTATGGCACAGGGGAAAAGCAGAAATGCAGGAGCTGACAAAATCCTTTCAACATTTATCGGCAACACAAGTTTTGTTTGAGAGTTATAAAAATTTTCTTCCGGATACATTCAAGGGCTGGTGCGAAGTTATTCCCAATCCCGTACCGCAAATGGCAACTACCGTTGATCATTTAAAGAAAAAAAGAACGGTACAGTATAATACAGATCGCATCCCTGGTTACCAGTAAGCAGCAGGATATAGCAATTGACCTTTTCGCCACTATTGCTTCTCAATTTCCTGAGTGGGATCTGCATTTTTGGGGCACCGGTTTTGCTCATAATACTTTACAGAAAAAAATAACGCAATATAACCTGGCTGATCGGGTATTTTTAAACGGCTTCACAGCAACACCTATGGCGCAGTTACTCTCTGCCGATATCTTTATTTTTCCCAGCCAGTTCGAAGGGTTCCCTTTAGCGTTAACGGAGGCTATGTCCGCTGGATTGCCCGCTATCGGGTTTGCCAGCTGTTCAGGCGTAAATGAATTGATCATCCATGGTCAGACCGGTTTTTTGGCAAACAACAAAGAAGAAATGCAGCAATGCCTGCTACAACTTATCAAGAGTCCTGAAGAAAGAAAACGGCTGGGAGAAAATGCTCATGAGCACATGAAAGCTTATAATCCCGAAATTGTTATGGCCAAATGGCAGAAATTAGTACAACAGATTACCGGTCAATAGCAACCAACTATTTCTTCAAAAACTTTTCCATCTGCATTATTGTTACTTTCATATCCTTGTACAGCGGCGCTTCCAGCTCCAGCAGGCCTCCGCTTTCATCGGTTATTTTTAGCTGGAAAGCATGTAAGGCCAGGCGACCGAGCATTGGTTTTTCTTCCAGCACATCTTTACCCAGCTTGAATTTATTTTTGAACGATGATAATAAAATAGACCGGCCATCTCCATAAACAGGGTCTCCCACTAAAGGGTAGCCCAGATACCTGGCATGTACGCGAATCTGGTGCGTGCGCCCGGTATGTATCCTGAACTGTACCCAACTATATAATTTAAAATCTTTCAATACCTCATAGTCTGTAATGGCGGGCTTTCCACGTTTGTGTATCAACATAGTGCCTCTCTTGGTCATATTTTCAGCGATAGGCTGATCAATAGTACCCTGAGCAGGTGCAACTGAGCCGATTAATAGACCGAGGTAGATCTTTACCGTTTTTCTTTCTTCAAACTGGCGGCTAAAATGCTTGTGGGCTGTTGCTGTTTTTGCAAAAATGATCAACCCGCTGGTGTCTTTATCCAGCCGATGCACTGTATATATTCCGGGATAGAGCTGCTGTAACAAGGCCTTCAAGCTGGGTTCAGATGCTTCCCTGTCGGGAATAGACAGCACGCCCGGCGGCTTATTTAACGCAATAATACTGTCGTCCTCGAATACGATGATGTCCTTAAGCTTAAAATTCAATGTATCTTATTTGAAATTTTAGTAGCGCTGGCTTGCTATCCTGCTTTATTCTGCTCTACCTGTTTGGTTTGAAACTTTTTATAAAAATCTTTTGCAAAGTTTTTCATATCCGTCACCTGGTCGTGATATTGAGTCGCGCGGCCATAGGTATCTGCCATGGTCATCATGGTCTGGTAGAAAAAATCGGCCATTTCATCAACCATCATGTCTTTAGTCCAAAGATCTATCCGCAGCGCTGCCTTATCGGCGCCGTCCCAAAAAGAAACCATCATGGCTTTGGCTTTTTGCGCGTTATCGGCCGAACTTTCGGTAGCATTCCATTGTATTGAATCCGGCACACGGTTTTCGTCCATCTGCACATCAATAGTAATTGTCGATTTTTTCATCCGTATTTGTTAGGTTTTTTATAGTCTGACGAAATACCTTTTCTACAGAATACTTCATCTTCAAATCATTTAGGCCGCAAAAGTAAGCATTTATAGCGCTATGGGTTATTGAAGCACTCCCGTTAATGCATGTATTGCCTTATTTGAGTCAGGCAGCCGGGCGGTATCTTTCATTTTCTTTATCAGGTTTTGCCTGAAATTCTCATCTTTATACATTTTCATCAACATCTCCCCTACGGATTCGCTGCTGTTACCTTCTATATAAACCACCAAATCCCCGAAAAAGCCCGAACCGAGCGGGTTTCCTGAACTATGGCAGGGGTAGACACCTGCCAGGCTTCTATAACCGGAACAGGAAGCCTTTCAGAACTATCCATGCTTACCAATGCATAAGCGTCGCGTAATTTTTCCGGTAATAAATCATCGTTGGTTACCACAATATCTTCCCGGTATTTATAATTAGATAAAAGCTGCTCCACGGAGGCCCGGCTTATCATTTCTTCTGACCGCAATACCACCATAAATTTCCAGCTGCTGTGCAACATTCTTTTGAAAGCAGAAAAACCCTTTAAAAGGCTGGTGAGCTTATCCTGTGTGAGATTGAAATCTGCCAAAATAAAATATTCACGGCCAGAAGCGATGGTTTCCCTGGTATCGTCGGCCGTTTTATATACAGGCGCACCTGGCTCCATGATACCGCTTAACAAAATAGTTTTTGAACGTAGATCCGGATATTTTTCGTTAAAAAGCTGGTTTAACCCTGTAGATACAATACCGATAGCCGTTGCCAGGCGAACCGCTTTTTCATTATGGAGTTGCTCTTCGCCGGCAATAATAAGCACCTGCTTTAACGGATGGGTTGTTTTTAACATTCTTTTGAAGCTGATAAATGCTGACACATTTTGCTGCTGCAGCCATTTTACCGTCTTTTTCTGGTGAAATAAACCCTTTTGCGCCGGGAACTCAACGGCGCTTATATTGGGCGCCAGGTGCTGTATATCAGTGGCTGAGGTGCAAACAAAGTGGTCGTGCGGTAATGCGAGAGCGAGTTTTACAAACAGGGATTGCTCCAGATGCCCCTGGTAAGTTGCTGCAGAAAACCCTTCGGTATCTAAAATTATAACCATTACTATAAATAACCGTTTTTCCTATATCTTTGCTAAATAGCTGCAAAGGTATAACACCACACAAAAGTTTGTTTGCAGATACATTTTTTACCAAAAGTTTTTATGGAATATAATACTACTAGAAACCACCTGGCGATGCGCGAGTATGGGCGGCATGTACAAAAATGGTGGAACATATACAGGCTATCGAAGATCCTGAAAGAAGACAACGTAATGCAGAGGCCGTAATTGAATTAATGGGTTTTTTAAATCCTCATTTAAAAAACGTGGAAGACTTCAGACATAAGCTTTGGGATCATTTATTCCTGATCTCTGATTTTAGTCTGGACGTACAATCTCCTTACCCCATCCCCACAAAAGAAACTTACAAGGCAAAGCCACAGCCCATTCCTTACCCCAAGCGCTCGTCAAGATTTTCGCATTTGGGTAAAAACCTGGAAGATGTTATTGACAAGGCGCTGGCTGAGCAGGATCCGAAAAACGCCAGGGATTTGCTAACGCTATTGCCTATTACATGAAATTGGCCTATAACAACTGGCACAAAGAAGTAGTTCATGACGATGCGATACAAAGCGAACTGAATTCTATCACAGACGGACAGCTTGAATTTACCAATACGCCCTATGTTAAAGCGTATAGCATGAAGCAGGACCTTTCCCTTTCAAAAATAACAACTTTGGAAAACGCAATAAGTTCCAGCAACAGCGTAACAATAACAACAATAATAATAACGGCAACCGTCGTAACGGTAACGGTAATAATAACGGCAACTTTAAGAAGAAGCGGTTTTAGAATCGAAAATGTTTTTATAATAAATGAGCCCGCGGTTTAAATCGTGGGCTCATTCATTATATTATTTACCCAATCTAAAACTTATCCCACCCTGCAACCATCTGCCCGGCATTACAGCGCCCAGCAAATCACTATACTTCCTGTCAAAAATGTTATCTACCTGGGCGAATGCGGCCAGCTTTTGTTTACAAAACTGTAAGATGCCCGGCCATTTAGCAGAAAATAATCTTTGCTAACAAAGGCGTTGATTGCCGGCGACTGCTGTGCCCGGCGGATTTATAAATTCCTGCAAAGCTCAATGCTGCATTACCCAGCTCGTATTGTACATTAAAATTGCTTAAGAATCTTGCATGAGAAGAAATATAGAAAGAAGGATTTGCTTCGCTGCTTTTACTATACAGCCAAACCAGGCCCGTGTTAATCACCAACCTTTGCTGTTGGCTTATTTTACCAATATACTGTATGTCCGTTTCCAACCCGGTTGTGTTAACTTCTGCTATGTTTTTAGCCAGGGAATAAGCGCCGGTAGCGTCAAGGTTCTCCTGCCTTGGCATGTTCGCGTATGGTGTGCTTACCCAGTCGATCAGCCTAGAATGAAATCGCTGAAAAAAAGTGGCCGATACCCGTAAAGCAGATTGATAGAACCAATCAAACCCGGCTTCGTAGCTCCAGGAAACTTCGGGTTGCAGGTTGGGGTTCCCTACGCTTTGCCCCTTCGGCACCAGGGCCTTTCCATAATTATTATAGCGTTCGGTAAAGTCCGCATCGCGTATGGTTCTGCCGCCACTGGCCCTTAACTGCCAATTGCTGATGTGTAAAGAAGCATTTAACTGGGGCAATACTTCAGGGCTGCTATTACCTATAAACTCAACCCTCACCGAGGGCAACAGGTTAAAGTATGTTCCCAGTTGCTGCGAGAAGCTTACGAATGGCGCAGCGATGTTCAATGAGTGATTACCCCTGTCGTTGGATTTAATTACCCTATATTGGTAATTAAGCCCGGTAATTAATGAAGTGGTAGTGCCCAGCTCCTGCTGATATAATAATAAAGACTGGAAAAGCCTGGAAGTGTTTTGGTTGGCAACGGCAGACCTGTTAAAGGAATATTCATCATCCAGGGTTTTGTATCCTGCGTTAAGGCTTACTTTGGACTTGCTTTTCTCGAAATCTACCTTAAGCTGGTGCCACCAGCTGCTTACCGTTTCAGAAGCCGTGTCAAAAACAGATGTGGTATAAAAGTTTTGCGCAGCAAAATCCCGGTTATCATAAGTGGTTCGGGCCGAAATATCCCAATAATCGTTCAATTTATAATTTACACCAGCTGATGCCGATGTGTTGTGAAAATACCCCTGATGCCCCGCTGCTGTACGCCTGTTGAATGGTTGGATAACAAGCCCGCGTCCACACTCAATTTTCCCCGGGTAAGATAACCGCCTATATTCGTATTCACCAGGTTATATTCTCCGGCAGCCACCTGTGCCTGCACCGATGTGCTGTTTTTTTGCGTTTCGGTATTAAAAGACCGGGTAATAATATTAATCACACCCCTACAGCGTCTGATCCGTAAATAGCAGCGGATGCGCCCTTTAGTACTTCAATCCTGTCTATTTGGGCAGGCGTTATCGGAATGTATGCCGAAAAGTGACCGGTGTTAGGATCGTTCAGACGCAACCCGTCTAATATTACCAGCACCTGCTGGTAAGTACCGCCCCGCATACTAATATCGCTTTGCGAGCCCTGGGGCCGCGCGACTGCACTTCTACACCTGGTATATATTTTAATAATTCGTCTATTGAGTGTACGGGCAGTTTCACGATATCTTCCCCCGAACAATTGTGATATTCCGGCCGGTTTCCGAACTTCTTTTTCCCGACAGAGATGACGTTACAGTAATAGGATCGAGGGTTTGCTCCTGCGCTATTCCATCTGTCCACATTGCAATAAAAATAACCAGGCCGGTTAAATGTGTCAATACCTTCATTTACTTTTTGTTTCAGTTGTAATAAAATCTGCGCAAAACTATTACCTTGCACGCGCCGGCTGGTAGTCCGGTTTTAATAAAATGAGTAGTCCGGTTATATTTCCTTACAAGAATTTAATACCCATAGAACCGGGAGAGCGCACTCCTGTTTACCTGCAGATAGCCCAGGGCATGACCCACTTGATCAGGAACGGCCATTTGCCTGCGAATCATAAACTACCGGGCACCAGAACATTAAGTAAGCTGTTGGGCGTACACAGAAAAACAATCGTGGCTGGTTTTAACGAGTTGGAAATGCAGGGCTGGATTACCGTTTTGCCCAACAAGGGATGTTTTGTAAAGAACAGGAAGGCTGAAACCGTTAAAGGGCAACTGGTATCCTTTCCGCAGGTTACCGGTTACTCAATAACAACCCATACGCTCCTTGATCATGTTGCGGATAATGTTTCTTCTAAACTTTCATTTGACGACGGACAGCCGGATATCAGGCTCGCTTATACAGAACAGCTGTCAGCCCGGTACACTACTGCCCTTGGCCGAAAAATCAATCGCAGGTTATGGAAGTACCAACCGGGTATTGAAAATACTTTTTTAAAAATCAGCTCGTCAATTTTCTTAACAGCACGCGTGGCTTAAGGGCATCTCCCAAAAATATCATTACTACCCGTGGCACGGAAATGAACCTTTACCTGGCAGCACAGGCATTACTATCTGTCAACGATTGGGTAATTGTTGGTAACCCCAGCTATCATAAAGCCAATATGGTTTTTTCAGCAGGCGGGAGCAGTATTGAAGCCGGTTCCCGTTGACCATAATGGCATCGATGTAGATGCCATCAAAAGATTATGTAAACGGCAACCCGTAAAAATGGTATACATCACACCACATTACCATTATCCTACTACCGTTATCTTAACCACTGAACGACGTTTACAATTATTAGAGCTATCTTACCGCTTTGGCTTTATTATCCTGGAAGACGATTATGATTATGATTTTAACTTTAACAGGAATACAGAACTTCCCTTAGCCAGCATCGATGATAAGGGTATGGTAGTATATGTAGGCTCCTTCTGCAAAACGCTCTCGCCCGGCTTTAGAACAGGCTTTATCGTTGCCCCGGAAAATCTCATTAGAGAAATAAATAAACTAAAAGCCATCATAGATTCCAATGGAGACCCGGTGATGGAACAGGTTTTAGGGAGATGATTGCAGAGGGAGAAATAATGAGGCACCTCAAAAAAATGCACCAGATATATCGTAGCCGGCGCGACCATTTTTGTAATCAAATCAATAAAATGCTGTACTCAAAAGTTGATTATAAATTACCACAGGGCGGATTAGCCATCTGGCTTCCTTTTCGAACCCGGCTCAATCTTTCCGCTGTTTCCAAAGCCTGCCTGGCCGGGGTTTACAACTCCCTGCTACATTATTGTATCAAACCAAAGATCTGACAGCCCTGAGGCTGGGGTTTGCCACTCTCAATGATATAGAATGTGCCGTTGCGCTTAAAATTCTTAGCAAAGCTATAGTTGTTCAAAGCGCTTAAAGAGACAATTCTTCTGAAGGATTCCAAAACGCTTTTTAAAATCAACTACTTTGTCATTCTTCACTAAAACACCCTCCTTCGCCAACAACTCTTCCATATACGTGGATGTTTTAAAAGCCAGCTTGCCGCTTAATACACCGGCGCTGTTTACCACCCTGTGCGCAGGAACCTTTGGTTTTACTTTACCGCAAACGCTCATTGCCCAGCCCACGAGTCGTGCAGACTTACCGGTGCCGATACATTTGGCGATAGCTCCGTAAGAGGTAACCCTGCCTTTAGGTATTTGCCTGGCGATCTCGTATACCTGTTCGGCGAAATCAAGATCTTTCAGACTTGTGGGTATAACACTTCTTAGCCCGGCATTACCGGTTGCTATTTTCTTTTTAGCAGGCATAGCGTTTTACAATTGAGATCTAAAAATACTGATAAAAGAAGTGATCCCGGAGCCTGAGATGGTCGCTGCTCCGGTTGTTCAGATTTTCAATTACTGAAGGGAGTGTTCTCCAGGGGTGCGTTCATTTTTAAATCAGGAAGGCGCATCACCTGTTTTTGCCGCTCTTTCATTCAGCAGATAAGTTCGGGTAGGCTCTGGAACTCTTATATAATCATAAGGACAGTGCAAACAACCTTTGCCACAGCAAAAACCACGTTCCCGTAAATATTTTGCTGTTAAAGTTACCAGCCCATCGGCATCCTGGTAGTAATCCTCACCCTCTATCCAGCTCATACCTTATGGCTTCTTTTAACTGCTCATCCTGTTCGGCACCGGCTAAGGGTTGCGGCAGCGTAAAACATAAATAATGAATACGGCTGCTTTGCGCAATGTCAAGCGCTTCGTAATGGGTTTTTAATTTCAGCTCTTCTGACCGGTCTTCCTGTGCGTACAAATCGTCAGTATCCGCGATAACAGGGCAACGATACATGCTAAGCACTTCTTTGGTAAACCTGTACAGATCAGGACTGTCTGTTTTAAGGTGTATTTTTCCGCCGGGTTTTAATACCTGCTGATAGGTTCTTAAAAACCTCGGATGGGTTAATCTTTTTTGGCTTTGGAAAACCTTAGCTGCGGGTCGGGGAAGGTAATCCAGATCTCGTCTACTTCATCTTTCGCAAAATACCGGGTTAGCTGTTCAATCTGCGCACGTAAAAAGGCAACATTGGACAGGTTACTCTCAATGGCTTTTTTGCGCCCACCCAAAGACGGTTGCCTTTTATATCAACGCCTATTGCGTTTTTGGCTGGGTAAAGCCGGGCAAGTCCCAGGGCATATTCGCCTTTTCCGCAAGCCAGCTCCAGCACCAGCGGATTATGATTATCAAAATGCTGGTGCCAGTTACCCGCCATATTTTCGGGGTACTGCAGCACATTGGAGAAAGTAAGTAGTTCCGCAAAGCGGATCAGTTTTTTTGTCCCATGAGAATTCAGATGAATAGGTGTACGTTGACAGATAATGTACGATAAACGGTGTACGATGTACGTATATCATAACAATCTTACACCGTACACAATTAAGCGCCTTTGGGGCCATCTACCTCAACCAGTGTTTTGGCAGCATCATTGAAATCCTGCCAGTCATCGCAATCCACTTTAATAATTGCTACACCCGAAGTAGGCAATGATTCTATTTCTGATCCCGTTACATCGTTTGTAAAATTGGTAACGCCAGGATTATGGCCGATAACCGCCAGGGTATTTATGTTCTCCTGCAGCCAGTTGATCGCCTCAGTAATCTGCAAGGTATCACCCAGATATAATTCGTCGAAATACTTAATGTCTTTATTTTCCACATGATGCACCTGTGCGAAATAAACAGCCGTTTCCCTGGTTCTTTCAGAGGGGCTGCAAAATATTTTGTCAATTTTGTATCCCTTATCCAGTAATCTTTGTGCCATAAGCGCCGCATCCCGGTGTCCTCTTTCTTCTAACCTGCGTTTGCTGTCTACGCCGTAGCCCTGCTCTGCTTTTGCATGCCTGATAATGATCAATGTCTTCATACAACTAATTTCCTGTAACTAAGTTTTTAGCGTCAAATGTATTTATTTATTTTCAGTTGGGTTCTTCAAAAATCCGGAGATCCGTTGATCTCCATTTTTTCCAAAACGCCTATCGGCTATCAACGAAAATCCCCGGCAAGTTAGATGCCGGGGATTTTTTATTTTGAAAAGAGCGTTTAATAACCTCTCTCGTTCTTTCCTTCCATATAATTCATAAACGCCTGGTTTACTACGCGGTTGCCGCCCGGGGTTGGATAGTTACCGGTAAAATACCAATCGCCCAGGTTATTGGGGCAGGCTTTATGCAGGTCTTCAATGCTCTGGAAGATTACCTGTACCGGGATGCCCAGGTCTTTGGGTGTGATCATCTCTGCAATTTTATTCGCGATTTCTGTACTCGTGCTGCTTTTGTAGATCTTTTGTACCAGGTTTTCGGTATGTAGCAGGTTCTGCGCCTTCAGATCTTTACACTGCTGCCATAGCTCGTGCAACAGGTGCTCCTGGCCCCTGTCTTTTAGTATTTCCACCGCGGCGTTAAAGGCAATAAAATCGCCCATTTTACTCATATCAATTCCGTAGCAGTCCGGGTAGCGGATCTGCGGTGCAGACGATAATATAAGGATCTTTTTAGGTTGTAAACGGGCCAGCATTTTAATGATGCTTTGCTTCAGCGTGGTGCCCCGCACAATAGAGTCGTCGATGATAACAATGGTGTCGATACCGGGCCGTACCGTGCCATAGGTAATATCGTACACGTGCTGTACCATTTCGTTACGGCTGGCATCTTCTGTGATAAACGTACGCATTTTCACATCCTTGATAGCAATTTTGCCTACCCTGATGCGCCGGTTGATCATTTCACCCAGCTTCTCTTCATCATAATCTTTACCCCAGCTTAAAATGCGCTCAATTTTAATTTTATTGAGATACATCTGCATACCTTTCTGCAAACCCAGGAAAGCTACTTCTGCTGTATTAGGGATATAGGAGAAGATGGTATTTTTAAATCGAAATCGATCGCGTTCAACACCTGCTCGCTCAGGTTGAAGCCCAAAGCCTTACGCTCTTTATAAATTTTTTCATCGCTGCCGCGGGAGAAATAAATACGTTCAAAACTACAAGCCTTACGCTCTTTAGGCTCTACCACACCCTCTATTTCGAAGCTGCCGTCCTCATGAACGATCAGCGCATTGCCGGGCATCAGCTCTTTTACTTCGTTTTCGCCTATTGAAAGTAGTGCGGATGGCCGCACGTTCGGAGGCGGCAACAATCACATCATCATCTATATAATAGTAACAGGGCCTGATACCATGCGGATCGCGGAAGACAAATCCAACCCCATCGCCTGTAACTCCGCCCACGGTAAAACCTCCATCAAACTGGGGAATCACTTCTTTCAACACATTTTTAATATCAGGTTTTGCAGGAGAAGCTTCGTCTGCATCCACCAGGTGCTTATGCACTATTTCCATCATAGCTGCCAGGTCGCTTTGCTTTTGAAAAGGCCCGGGCTCAATACCCAGCTTATTAAAAAGCTCTTCGGTATTCACCAAGTTAAAATTACCCGCTAACGCGAGGTTACGGGTAGTTATTGTATTTCTTTTTAGGAAAGGATGGCAAAATTCTGCATTATTCTTTCCCTGCGTACCATAACGTAAATGCCCCAAAAGCAATTCGCCCAAAAACTTCACATGCCCTTTCATTAAGCCGGGATGATTAACGATTTCCGGGTTATATTTTGTGAGTTCATTTACTTCCTCCGCAATACTCTGGAACAACGATCCTATAGCCTGGGGCTGTGCGCTCCTGATGCGGTGCATAAACGGGTGCCCCGGTTCTACATTCAGCTTAATTGCTGCTATCCCTGCCCCGTCCTGGCCGCGGTTATGCTGTTTTTCCATAAGCAGGTACAGCTTATTCAGCCCCCACATTACGGTTCCATACTCTTTTAAATAATGGGAGAAACTTTTGCGGAGCCTGATAAATGCTAACCCGCATTCGTGTTTAATTGGATCACTCATATACTGGAAAAGAAACGCAAATTTACGAGAATAGTTCTTAATGATGCATTAATATACCTTAAGTCGTTGAATATTTAAGAAGCTTAAATTTCCTGGTAAGGTTTAACCCTTTACGCATTCCTAAAAACGAAAAAACCAAAATATAGCGGATTACAAATCCTCATACTTTGGTTTCCAATTATATATACGGTCCTGCCCCTATTTCAGCAATTCGGCCAGCTTACTCTCCAGGTCGGCACCTCTTAATCCCTGGGCGATGATCTTTCCTTCCGGATCGAGCAATACATTAAAAGGAATGCCTTCAAATCCATATAAGGCTACAACCGGAGATTCCCAGAATTTCAGATCACTCAATTGAGGCCAGTCGAGCTTATCGGCTTTAATTGCTTTTATCCAGGGCTCTTTTGACTGATCTAGCGAAACACCTAAAACGGTAAAATTCTTGTTCTTAAACTTATTATAAGCAGCAACTACATTGGGGTTCTCCATGCGGCAGGGCTTACACCAGCTGGCCCAGAAATCGACTAATACATATTTCCCTTTAAAAGAGCTTAATGCTACAGGACGGCCATTTACGTCAGGCATGGTAAATTCAGGGGCCTGTTTACCCACCAAATTGCCTTGGCCGGCATTATCCATTTGGGCCTTGAGTTCGTTTTGCAGCGTGGCAAGGCCTGAGTGCCCCGGATTTTTCTTCACAACATCGGCCACTGTAGCGTTCACTTCCTCATTACTTAAAGGCTCCAATCCCACAGCCGGGTTACTGGCCGAAGACTGGTAATACCCCAATATAAACATCGTCAGGGCTGCATTATCTGATTTTTTGATTTCGCTCAAAGTAAGATCTCTTAAATAAGAGGTTCCTTCTGCTCTTTGCTGTAACAGGGGGCTATTACACTGTCCGGCTTATTCAGCTGGTGCAGGCTGTCGATTTTAGTAGCCTGCGCATAAACATGCTGAAGTTTTTCGTTGAAAGCGAACATAAACGTTTTCATTTTTTCGCTGGCAGGCGATCCTTTTACCTCGTATTTCTCAGAAAACTGGTTGTTCTCCTTGTTCATTACCACATCCAGCTGTACAGCGGGCTGATCGTTGATAACAGAAGCTACCGGGTACATCCCCTGGTCCAGCCTGACATTATAAATAGCCGACTCGCCGGTCTCTGTTTCTATTTTAAAAGTCCCATCGCTGTTAAGCCCTGCCGAATCAACAATAACGGGCCTCATGGTTCCTATAGGCACTTCTTCCAGGTAAACCGTTTTACCATTTCCATTGGTTATTTTACCCGAAACGGTAAAAGTATTTTTTTATTGTTGTTACAAGCCGCCAGAATCACCAGTGCCGAGGCTGCAAAAAGTATTTTTTTCATTTTTGAAAGTTGATCGCTCATGTTCATGAAAATCGCATGAACCATTTACCTGAAATGCAGGTTATTTTAATTTTTCTAAAATAATTTCATTGGTCTTTTTAGGATCTGCTTTACCCTTCGTGCGTTTCATTACTTCCCCTACAAATAAAAAGCCAGTAATCCCTTTTTACCTTTTTTATAGGCAGCAACCTTATCTGCCAATTGCTCCAATACGGCGTTTATCACCGGTTCCAGCTCCGAAGAATCCGATTGCTGTATCAAATTATTTTGTTCAGCCAGCGTTGCAGGGTCGGCATCCGGGTTTTGTAACAATAGCGTGAACAGCTTGGTTGAAGCGGTTGAAAAACTCAGTTGACCGTCGTCCACACATTTAACCAGGGCGGTGATCTGCGCAGGCTTCAGCTCAAAATCGCCGATAGACCTGGCGTTATCGTTCATCCAGCTTTTTACAGGGCCTAACAGCCAGTTAGCCACCGCTTTATAGTTTGTTGTATGTTGAATAGCTGCTTCAAAATAATCAGCGATCTCTTTTTCTTCAGTAATTACCAAAGCATCGTACTCCGGCAGGTTATATTGTGAGCAGTAAATGGCCACACGTTCGGCCGGAAGAGCCGGAATAGAGGCTTTAATGCCGTTGATAAAATCATCCTGCAAGTCGAAAGGGGTCAAATCCGGATCGGGAAATAGCGATAATCTTCTGCGTCTTCTTTATCGCGAATGGCGAAAGTAGTTCCGTTATTGGCGTCAAAACTCCTGGTTTGCTGTTTAATGCTTTCGCCGGCTTCCATATTGATGAGACGTTGCGCCTCAAAATCGATCGCCCGTTTTACGTTCCTGATGGAATTCAGGTTCTTTACTTCCACTTTGGTACCCAACCGGTCATCTCCTTTCTTCCGCACAGACACATTCGCATCGCAACGCATGCTTCCTTCCTCCATATTTCCGTCGCACACGCCCAGGTAACGTACCAGCTTTCTTAATTCGCTTACATAAGCAAAAGCTTCGTCACTGCTTCGGATATCCGGCTCCGTTACAATTTCTATCAGCGGCGTTCCCGCACGATTATAATCTACGGCCGTATTGTATTCATTTACATCATGGAGGCTCTTACCGGCATCTTCTTCCATATGAATACGATTGAGCCTTATTTTTTTCGCCGGCCTCGGTTTTAATGGGAACAAACCCGTTTTTGCAAATTGGCGTAGTATGTTGCGAGATCTGGTAACCTTTAGGCAAATCGGGGTAGAAATAATTTTTCCGCGCGAAATAGTTTTTCTTTTCTATTTCGCAGTTACAGGCCAGTCCCATTTTTATGGCATGACCTATGGCCTGACGGTTCATTTTAGGCAAAGTACCCGGATGAGCCAGTGTAATGGGGCTCACATGTGTATTAGGCGCAGCGCCAAATGCGATGCTGTCACCGCAAAACAATTTGCTTTGTGTCAGTAGCTGGGCGTGCACTTCGAGCCCTATAACTATTTCGTATTGTTCGTTAACTGTATTCATGAAAGGTTGTAAAAATAAGACGGATTTCTTATTCGGGGTTTGAAATTTGAAAAAGCCCGCCAGGCTGTTATTACAAGAAAAGCCGGTAGTGTGCTTTCACCACCGGCTCTCGAAACCCTAAATCACAAAACTTTTTAAAAATGCCTGAAAAACTTCAGGCATTTTACCTAAAAACTATATTTAAACAACAATCAGAAAACCCGTTTTGTTCGCTCTTACAGATCAGCTGTTTTTATTTTTTTGCTGAACAGAACATCTATATGTTGTGTCTTGCCGTTGCGCTCTACCTTCAGCTTTAACGTAGATCCCGCGCGGCTTTCCCGGGTTTGCGCCAGCAGATCGTCTGTTCCGTCTACCGCCGCCCCGTTTGCTTCTTTAATAATATCGCCTTCTTTTAATCCTGCTTTGTCAGCATCAGAACCCTTCTCTAACTCAATAATTTTCACACCCGTGTTTTTTCCACATCCTGTACTTTAATACCCAGTTTAGGGCCGGTACGGTGGATGCCTAAAGCAGGCGCGCCGTAAATACGAACATTACCATTCCGGTTATTCCAGTTACCGCTGTCGAAATTTCGGGGATGCGCGCCATTAATTCTTCGAAATTTATATCGGGCGCGGAAAAGTTCATGGAACCATTGCCGTTGAAAGCCATAACCTGCGGAGCATTCCATTTAGTAAGCTCTGCTGTAACCGTGGCGGCCTTTCCATCCCGCTTATAAGCTATGGTAACCTTATCGCCCGGCTTTTTGTCTTTCAGGCTTTCCGAGAGCTGGTCGGGAGTCTCAATGGTTTTATCATCTACCTTTGTAATAATATCGCCCTCTTTAAGCCCCGCTTTTTTGCACCTGTTTCGTCATTTACACTCATCACTTTCACGCCCTCTTCGGTTTTTTCGGTAGTAACGCCCAGCATAGCTTTATTAGGCGCCCTGAAAACGCGGATACGGCGGTCCATATCTCCCGACTCATCGCCAAACCCTGCCTCGGGAGACCAGCTAAATGTATTGGGATCTTTAATTTTTAAACGCTTCACTGTTATATCTCCCTCCCCATCATTATCTAAAGGTTTGCCGTTTACAGTGATGTTTTCGCCGTCTACAACGATATTCATCTTCCCGGCATCATTCCCTTTTTGGTAATAATGATACGCTCTACTTCTTTCTTATCGCTTTTATCCTGCTGGGCCCATAAAATAGTGGGCAAGGCAATTGCGGTAATCAATAAAACTCTTTTCATTGTTTATATTTTATCTGTCTTTTTCTAAAAAATAAATCTACGTTATCTTTCGTACTTCAAAGATATGACAAAAACACAAATACGAAACGTTTCGGAATTGTTAAAGGTTAAAGATTTTAATTGTCATCCTTTTACTGCAAAAAAGTGGAATAAGCGTTCCGCGGCCATTAGCTTTGTGGTGGGGGAAGCTGAGTTCCGCATTTCTTACAAAACCGGGCATCGGCTGCATGGTTTTTATTGTTACACTGGCTGCACACCCTGTCGTCGTTATCCATATCGCGGTATTGCGAAACCAATGATGCAGACATAATACCTGTAGGAACTGCGATAATAGCATACCCGAGTATCATTATAAATGAAGCTATAATTTTTCCGATAGCGGTTACAGGCGCTACGTCTCCATAGCCAACGGTAGTAATGGTAACAATAGCCCAATAAATACTTTGCGGAATACTATGGAAGCCGGGATTATGCTTATACTCCAGCACATACATAACTGACCCGAGAAAAATGGTGAGCAATACAATAAAAAACAGAAAAACCATGATCTTGCTAAAACTCCTGATGAGGGCAAACATCATGTAACGGCTTTCATCCAGGAAACGTACCATCCGGAAAATCCTGAATACCCTCAGCAAACGGAAGGACCGGATGATCATTAACATATGCCAGTTGGGCAGCACAAATTCGAGGTAAGATGGCAAAATAGCCAGCAGGTCTACAACACCGTAAAAACTTTTTGCATACCGCCTGGCCTCCCGAACACAGTACAGGCGCAGCAGGTACTCGATACTGAATACTACCATAAAAAAGTAATCGAGTATACCAAATATCTTGTCGTAGGCAATAGCGATAGACTCTACGCTCTCCAGGATAAGCAGCACAATATTGGCCAGTATGAGAATAAACAGCCCAATATCAAATATTTTACCGGCACGGGTACTGCTTTGAAAAATAGTTACATAGAGCCAGTGCCTGAAGGTATTTTTTTCTTCAGGAGCATTCTGGTCCTGCAATACATCGTGTTTATCGGGTATTAATTGAAAGAGACATAATCGTAAGGTGCTAAACAATCAGCAATCAGGTATATAACTTTTGTTTTCGCTCACTAAAATATACTTTCCGCTTCTCTTTGGCTAAATATTTCATGGTGATTTCATTTCCCTGAGGATCGTGCTCCTGCTGGTAAGCTTTAAAATCCTGGTTGGTGCCGGTTTTCTCCAGGTTTTTATAGAAGATTTGGGCATAGCTACGTACCGCAGCTATTAATTTGCCGAGTACCTTAGCAGGAATTTTTCCGGCTTTGCTAAGCGGATGCACTCCTGCCCTGTACAAAGCCTCCACCCGTATTTTATTGCCTACCCCTGTAAATACCTGCTGATCCATCAAGACCGAAGCAATATCTTTTCCGGGTTGTTTAGCAAGCAGGGATTTTACATAGGCCACCTCAAAATCATCACTCAAAATATCCGTACGCGGATCAAAAAGAGCATCCTTGCCATCTATTTTCTTCACGCTTACCACGTAACCGTTGATTTCTCCCCGTGCAAACTCCAGGAAGAATTTACGGTTTACTTTTTCCGTTCATTGATCAACACTTCTCCGAAAAGCCCCAGGTGAAGCTGCACCACTCCATTGGTAAAAATAAAATACAGGTGCTTACCATGGGTTTGTACTTCTTTTTTAGTTTTTTCCATTAATCCAGCTGGCAGGCATGGGTCCGTAGCCGCCGGCCTGCTTTACCGTTTTACCTACAAAGGGTTGTAATTGTTTTTTTAGTAAAAGAATGGAAGGACCTTCAGGCATAGTTACTTTTCTGAGCTTATACAATTTTTACGCCTAAAAACAAGGCCCCACGGGGTTGAACTCCCGCGGGGCTTATAAAAATAGGTCGTTGCTGAACTTATAACAGGTTTTTTACCGCTTCAATTACCTGTGGTAATTGCCCTGCTTCCTGTCCGCCGGCCGTCGCCAGTGTTTTTGGCCTCCGCCACCACCTTTGATCAGCGGCGCTATATTTTGTTTGATGATCTGCCCCGCATCCAAACCCTTTGCGGCTACCACATTTTCGGCAACACTTACCGCTACAAACGGCTTACCGCCAATATTAGCGCAAAGCACGATCACAAAATCTTTCAGATGGTTCTTTAAATCGGCGCAAAGCTTTTTTAACGCGTCGGCATTGCTTACTTCTACAATATCCCCGATAAAGTTTACCTGGTTAATAATCTCATCCTTTTGGAGCAATTCATTACGGATACCGACCAGTTCTTTTGCTTCCAGCCTTTCCACTCTTTTTTCAAGAGCCGCTTTTTCGACGGAAAGTTTTTCGATAGCTTTCAATGGCTCTTTGCTTTTAAGCGCCTCCGTAACCTGCTTGTGCTCATCCAGCTTTTGAGTAACAAAATCAAAGGCAGCCTGCCCGGTGAGGGCTTTCTATACGGCGTACACCTGCCGCCACGGCTCCCTCGGAAGTAATAATAAATAAGCCAATGCAACCGGTTTGCGGCACATGGGTTCCACCACAAAGCTCTATAGAAAAAGCGGGGTCGACTGTTACAACGCGCACCGTGTCGCCGTATTTTTCGCCAAATAAAGCCATAGCTCCCAGCTTCATGGCTTCCTCCTTTGGCATTTCTTTGATCACTACCGGGTGATTTTCACGCACTTTTTGGTTGACGATATTCTCTACCTGCTTCATTTCTTCATCTGTGATCTTCGCAAAGTGCGAAACATCAAATCTTAATACTTCCGGCGAAACCATGGAACCTTTCTGATTTACATGTGCGCCTAATACCTGCTTCAAGGCTGCATGCAATAGGTGGGTGGCCGTGTGATTATAAGTAATACGTGCACGTTCTTCCGCATTTACAGAAGCCAGCACTTCCAGCTCTATCTGGGCCGGTAATTGATCTGTAAAATGAATGATGAGGTCATTTTCTTTTTTTGGTGTTGGTAACCAGTATCTTTTCCTCCCCAAATTGTAAGCTTCCTTTATCACCTACCTGGCCGCCGCTTTCTGCATAAAAGGGCGTAGTTTGCAATACCAGCTGGTATTGTTCCTTTCCTTTGGCTTTTACTTTCCGGTATTTCACTACATGCGTTACCGCCTGCAGTTGCTCATAACCAATAAAAGTAGCAGGTGTTTCTTCAGTTACCAGTATCCAGTCTTCGGTATCAACAGCCGTTGCCGCGCGCGAGCGGTTCTTTTGTTGCTGCATTTCGGCTTCAAATCCGGCCTCATCTACTTTTAAGTTGTTTTCTGAAGCAATCAGGCGCGTAAGGTCTGCCGGAAATCCGTAGGTATCATATAGCTCAAAAGCTTCTTTGCCATTGATTTCGCCACCCGTTGAGGCCTGCACGATATCGTCTATTCTTTTAAGTCCCTTCTCCAGCGTTCTTAAGAAAGAATCTTCTTCTTCACGAATCACTTTGGTTACAAAAGCCTCCTGCTGCTGTAATTCGGGAAAACGGCAGCAAACTGCGCTGCAATAACAGGGATGAGCTGGTATAGTAAAGGCTGCTTGTACTCTAAATAAGAGTAATAATAACGAACCGCGCGGCGCAGGATACGGCGTATTACATAGCCCCCCCCGGATTGGAAGGCAGTTGGCCGTCGGCCACCGTAAAGCTTATAGCACGGATATGATCGGCCAGTACTCTAAAGGCTACAGCCTGCTTGCTATCGCCGAAATCGTATTTTTTACCGGTAATTTTTTCTATTTCGGCAATAGTTCCGGTGAATACATCGGTATCATAATTACTGGTTTTACCCTGTAAAACACGTACCAGGCGCTCAAATCCCATGCCCGTGTCTACATGTTTGGCAGGCAGGCTTTCGAGACTGCCGTCTTTTTGCGGTTGAACTGGATAAATACATTGTTCCAGATCTCGATAACCTGCGGATGGTCTGCATTAACCAGGGTTTTACCGTCTACCGCTTTTCTTTCTTCTTCCGTACGACAATCTACATGTATTTCGCTGCAGGGGCCGCAGGGACCTGTATCGCCCATTTCCCAGAAATTATCTTTTTATTACCTTTTAAGATACGCTCCGGGTTAATCCACTTCGCCCATTCGTCATAAGCTTCCTGGTCAAACGGCAGTCCTTCCTTTTCATCACCTTCAAAAACGGTTACATATAATTTATCCTTATCTATTTTATATACTTCTGTCAGTAACTCCCAGCTCCAGGCTATCGCTTCCTTTTAAAGTAATCACCAAAGCTCCAGTTGCCCAGCATTTCAAACATGGTATGGTGGTAAGTATCTACGCCCACTTCCTCCAGGTCGTTGTGCTTACCGCTTACCCGCAAACATTTTTGCGTATCGGCTACCCTTGGATAGGGGCTTTTTTATTGCCCAGGAAAAAATCTTTAAACTGGTTCATACCCGCATTGGTAAACATGAGGGTAGGATCATTTTTAACTACAATAGGGGCCGAGGGCACTACATGGTGGCCCTTAGTTCTGAAAAACTCCAAAACTGTTCACGTATTTCGCTGCTGGTCATCTTATTATTTTAAGGGCTGCAAAGATACGGTTAGAAGCCGTTGGAAGTTTTGACCTGCTAATATTAAAGATTCATCAAAGATTTCCGCCAGGTATAGTAATCTATTAATAAATAGCTGAGAATGCTGCCGTTCATCAAAAATCGATTTTTCATCTGTTTTCAATTAGTAAATTCGCTTCATTCGTATACTAAATCCCCAATTTTTACACATGCAAAGAATTTTGACTATTTCCTTATTAGCGTTATTGGGACTGCAAGCTACTACCACTCACGCGCAAAAAGGAACAAAAACCAACCGCCTCCGGCGGTAGCCAAAGCCGACACCACTAAAAAAGCAGCGGTGGGCCCTCCCGGACAGCCCAAGCCTTACAAGGAAGTAATTACAGGCAAAGCCATTACTACAAAAGGCATGTTCACGCTGCATAAAATAGATGATAAGTATTTCTTCGAGATCCCTGCAGATATGTTTGAGCGTGATATCCTGGTAGTATCACGTCTTTCAAAAGCAGCAGCCGGTTTCAGAACCGGGGCCAGCTATGCCGGCGACCAGATCAACTCCAATACCGTTCGTTTTGAAAAAGGCCGCAACAGGGTATACCTCAAGCGTACCTCTTTCCAGGAAATAGGGCGGGACAGTACAGAGGGTATGTACCGTAACGTAATGAACAGCAATATTCAACCTATAGGCGCATCCTTCGAAGTAAAAGCCTGGAGCCCCGACAGCAAAGGCGCCGTAATTGATGTTACCGACTATATGAATGGTGATAATGATTATTTCTTTTTCTCTCCGGTTGTTAAAAAAATACTGGGGCTGGGAATGATACAGTCAGACCGGTCTTATACCCAAAACATCCGCTCTTACCCTACCAATATAGAGGTAAAAACGGTAAAAACTTACATGTATACGCCTGTTGCACAGCCCGGTACGCCCCCAATCCTTACGCGGTGAGCACACCGCTTACCTTTGAGCTCAACACATCTATGGTATTGTTGCCTAAAGTGCCTATGCAGCCGCGCTATTTTGACGACAGGATAGGCTATTTCACTACCCAAAACATTACCGATTTTGATGTAAATCCGCGGGGCGTTGACCGTTACCGTTATATTGCACGCTACAGGTTAGAACCTAAAGATGAAGACATAGAAAAATATAAGCGTGGAGAATTGGTAGAGCCCAAAAACAGATTGTTTATTATATTGATCCTACCACTCCCAAAAAATGGGTGCCTTACCTGATACAGGGTGTGAACGACTGGCAGGTTGCTTTTGAGAAAGCAGGCTTTAAAAACGCGATCGTAGCCAAACTGGCCCCAACGTACGAAGAAGACAGCACTTTCAGCCTGGAAGATGCCCGCCACAGTGCCATTATCTACAAACCCTCTGATATACCTAATGCAAGTGGCCCTAATGTGCATGATCCGAGAAGCGGGGAGATTATGGAAAGTCATATTAACTGGTATCATAATGTAATGAGCCTGGTACGTAACTGGTACATGATACAAACCGCTGCAGTTGATCCTAAAGCCCGCAAAATGGAGTTTGACGACGAGCTGATGGGGCAATTGATCCGTTTTGTAAGCAGCCATGAGGTGGGTCATACTTTGGGTTTAAGACACAATTTCGGCTCTTCGTCTACCGTGCCTACCGAAAAGCTGAGAGACAAAGCGTGGGTAGAAGCCAACGGGCATACCCCGTCTATAATGGATTATGCGCGTTTTAATTATGTTGCCCAGCCAGAGGACAATATAGCACAGAAAGGTTTGTTTCCGCGAATCGGCGACTATGATATATGGGCCATTGAGTGGGGTTACCGCTGGCATCCTGAAGCAAGAAATGCAGACCAGGAGGTGGCGCTTTTGAACAAGATCACTATTGATAAACTAAAAATCCACGTTTGTGGTGGGGCGACGGTGAAGGAAACAGGGATGATCCCAGGAGCCAGACAGAAGACCTGAGTGATAATGCGATGAAAGCCAGTAGCTACGGTATTAAAAACCTGAAGCGCATTATTGTAAATTTACCCCAATACACGCACCAGGCCACTAAAGATTATACGAACCTGAGCACTATTTATAACGAGATCGTAGGACAATTTGGCCGGTATATAGGACATGTGGCTAATAATATCGGAGGTATTGAACGCACGCCGAAACGTGTGGAACAAACAGGGGCTGTTTACCAGTTCACCAGTAAGGCTACACAAAAGGATGCTATGGCCTGGTTACAATCCAATGTATTTATTACCCCAACCTGGATCATACAGAAAGAGTATGCTGCCTTAACGGGACAGGACCCGTTGGGTGTAGTGGCACGTGTTCAGGACAGGGCTTTAAACATCCTGATCAACCCGGCTACGTTGAGCAAACTCACCAGTGCCGAAGCCAGCGAAGGTGCAAAAGCATATAGCCCTACCGAAATGCTTAGTGATGTGAGAAAATCGGTATTTACCGAATTAGCATCCCGTAAAGCTATTGATGTATATCGCAGGCAATTACAAAAATCCTATGTAGAAAAATTGATCACTTTAGCCAACCCTTCAAAACAGGAGCAGGCTGCGTTATCTAGAGGTGGAGAAATTAATATTGCCAGCGATATTATGTCGGTTGTAAAAGGACAATTGCGTTCTTTGGCGGCTGAATTGCGTGCTGCTGCAAATGGTTATGGTGATACTGCTTCGAAGAATCATTTACTGGATTTACTGGAGAGGATCAAACAGGCTTTGGAGCCTAAATAATATGGCCGCTTTGCTATGTTCAAAGGCGATGGATTTATTCCATCGCTTTTTTTTTTTATATGGCCTTAAAGAAAAAGGTCCTTCCGTAGAAACGGATTGACCTCTAACGATTGCTTGCCATATGAAAAATCTTAATAAATATCTCTTTTCTATCTATTGCCTCTTTTTCTCTCTGTCTCCGGTACAAAGATAATATATACCTATTTGTTTACATATACCAATTATTGCCATTATCAGCATGTCAAATGGTTCCGAACCTATCAAAAACATTATTATACAATTAATTCGGAGTTATTTTTCAGTTATGTTCAACAATATTTATTGTTTTTTTACTATTAAAGTTATTTTTGTTTAAATGCCGAAGAAGCCGAGCGACATATTGTTTCAATTGATTCTTTCTTTAGAGAAAGCAGAGAAAAGGCATTTTAAACTTTATATCACCCGGAGCTCGGGAAATGAAGATCTTAAAATCATCAAACTGTTTGATGTGCTGGATAAGATGGACGCTTATGATGAAAAAGTGCTTATCAAAAAAATGAAA
Source organism: Paraniabella defluvii (assembly GCA_019316985.1). Taxonomy (GTDB): domain Bacteria; phylum Bacteroidota; class Bacteroidia; order Chitinophagales; family Chitinophagaceae; genus Niabella; species Niabella defluvii. The sequence goes on along the minus strand of CP079215.1, from coordinate 2,220,111 downwards.
GGCGTCACCAAACCTCAATTGTCCAATTTAAAATCTCACCTGTATAAGGAGTTGCTGGCGAGCTTACGCCTACTTAAAAGTAACGACAGCCTTGACCTGCAATTGAATGAATTATTTGATTCGGCTCATATTCTTTACAAAAAGGATTGTTTTTTCAAAGTCTTCGTGCAATAGACAAGGCGAAAGAGGTAGCGAAGGTGAACCAGAAATTTTTCTTTCTGCCGCTTTTACTATCCCTCGAAAAGAGAATAGAGGCCTTAAACGTAACAGATACTTTCAAAACCCGCATAGATGAATTATCGGAAGAGGCCAATGAGGCCAACCGGAAACTGGATATGATCACCAGGCTTTCGAATCTTTCTTTACAGATGTACGGGTTCTTTATTGCCAACGGGCATGCCCGCAACGAGGATGAGGAAGATAAGGTAAAGAAGTTCTTCAGGCAGTCGTTGCCCTCAGGCTCTGCCCAGCAGGAAGGATTTTACGAAAGACTTTATTATTACCAAAGCTACACCTGGTATGCTTTTATACGTCAGGACTTTTTAATGTATTACCGCTACGCGCAGAAATGGGTAGATCTTTTTAAAGAAAAACCCAATATGATGCGTGTAGAAACCGGGCACCTTATAAAAGGTTATCACAGCCTGCTTAATGCCCACTTCGATTTGCGTAATTACGCCGAATTAAGCGCGGTATTAAAAGAATTTGAAGAATTTTCGCAAACCAAGCGGGTGCAGGACAATGAAAACTTTACCGTTCAATCGTTCGTGTACATCGCCGGGGCCAAGATCAATTTTTACAATATTACCGGGCTTTGCGAAGAGGGACTGAAAGCTATTCCGCAGATAGAGGAAAAAATGGCGGAATACGAGATCTTCCTGGACAAGCACCGGGTAATGGTGATCACTTACAAGATCGCCCTGCTATATTATCTTTCGGGAGACTACAGCACCTGCATCGACTACCTGCAAAAGATCATCAACGACTCATCGGAGTTAAGAACAGACCTTCAATGTTATGCCCGGCTGATGCACCTGCTGGCGCATTATGAACTGGGCAACCTGGAGCTGATGGATTCACTGACCCGTTCGGTATTCCGCTACATGTCGCGCATGAAAAACCTGACGATTATTGAGCAGGAGATGTTCCGTTTCTTACGCAACTCCTTCAAGTTTACCAATCGCCAGCTAAAGCCCGAGTTTGAGCACTTCCTGGAAAAAGTACAGCACCTGGAGGGCAATCGTTTTGAAACCCGCTCACTGGCTTACCTGGATATTATTTCCTGGCTGGAAAGCAAGGTAGCCGGCAAACCGATGCAGGAAATTGTTTATAACAAATACCTGAAGAGTAAAAAGAAGGGTAAAAGAAGAGCATCCTGCTCTTTAAAGACGATCCCATTGTTGCCGTTAGCCTTTTTTAAACAGCAATGTAAGAATGCGGGGAATGCCTGCCCTGTTGTTATCATCAAAATATTCTGACAGCTGCACTATCCTGAACCCGTTCCTGGCAGCAGCGCCGGTAAAATCGGAGATATGATGATTGAAGCAGTTAACGATGGTTGTTCCCTCCGGTTTCAAATCTTGCCCTGGTTCCCCGTATTGTTTAAACGGATGTAGTTCTCCCACATAAATATAGCCCCGGCATCTGTTACGCCCGAAAGCTTTTCAAAAACAGGGTCGAGGTTTTCTATATGCTCCAGCACCAGGCTAAAGGTAACCATGTCGTATAAGCCCACGGCAAACGACCAGTCCTTTGTTATATCGGCCTGCTTAAACTCCACATTTGATGCATCGATTTTTGCCGGGCCCTGAAAAGCATTTCTTCGGAAAGGTCTACCGCTGTTACCTGGCGTGCCCGGGTCAGCAACCACTGCGTATTCTTACCTGTACCGCAACCTATCTCCAAACAGCGGTCAAATTGAATATCACTTAAAGTTTGTTGAAGCGATACCGCTTCCAGGTCCCGTGTCCGGTTTTTATTGGTATCGTATTGACCGGCCCAAATATTGTACGCGTTTCTTACATCCATTGTCGTTATATTACCAGTCAAAGATACATGTAACGTTTATTCCGTTAAATGCTACTATGCCCTGCCCTGTTATCTATTGATAGCACTTCGGCCGTTAGATTCATGCGTGCCTGTTCTTCGTACCTCCTGTAAAAATATCGGTTGTAAAAAGGCGGTCCATTTGCAAAAACCCGAGTAACACCTTTTTACGTGCGGGCCAGTAAACGGCATCGGGGTAAATGATGTACTCCTTTCTTATCGCATTGCTATACTCTTTATACGTTTGGGAGCTTTGCCCTAAAACGGACAAATCTGCATCTTTAAAATAATTAATATCCGGGTAGCCGGTTCCGGTATGGGACCGGGTAGCCATTATAGCATTTACCGTTATGCCAATGATCTGGTCGGGCACATTAATCTGCGTCATTCTCTCCCCGGCCAGCGCAGCGCTTTGCTCTTCATTGTCAGATTGAAGCGGATCGTAAATAATATCGTGATAGTAAAGTGCAAAAAGCATCGCTTCCCAGTTTTCTAATTTCGTTCTTATACCGGTAAGCTCCTTCAGGAGATTAGTAAGGTGTGAAAGCGTGTGATAATGCCGATGTGGTTCTGAGTAACGGGTATTGATCTCTTTCCAATATTCACCTATCGCAGCCCCGGCATGCGTATAATTTTTGAGCAACAACTTAAATGAATCTTCAAGCATTTTATTCTTTTTTAAAAAATTTTGCTTTTGCTGTAACATTATTTGAATTTCTGCGAATTATATATAGCAAGACGGAATTAATGCATTACTCCTCTAAATTAAAAACAAAGAAACAAACCATGGTTGCACGCAATCAGGAATTTCACCCAGGCAAAACGGCTGTTTACCGGTAATTTAAATACTGTTGACCATTTAGCTGTTGCCCCGGGCCCTGTACCAGGTTTATGTTTGTGAAACAATTAAAAAAACCGCCTGCCCCCGGCAGGTAATAAACAAAATATTTAAACTTATTACAATGAAAAACTTAATTCTTTCCGCCGCCATGATACTGACACTGGCTTTTAATGCCGCTGCGTCAGCTGTTGAACCCGTAACAGAAAAAGCCGAAAAAACTTTCAACCAGCTTTTCAAAGATGCCGATGATGTAAAATGGACCAATACAGGAAACACTTATGAGGCCTTTTTCACCAGCGATGGCATTAAGTCACGCGCAACTATTGATGCAAAGGGCAACCTGATCCAAACCATCCGCTACTATGGCGAGAGCAATCTCCCCGCTAATGTGCTTTATGCCGTTAAAAAAGAATATAAAGGCGCAGAGGTGTTTGGTGTAACTGAAGTAGCGAACAGGAACGGCGTTAATTATCGCATTGTTTTAAAAGACGATAAATCCTATACTCATATCAATGCTAACAGCATTGGCGATACTGAGTTAGTGGCAAAATATAAAAGAGGCGACAAATAGGCTCCAATGGTCTCCGAAGGTTTGAAGAAGTCCTTTGGAGAGTTCTTTGACAGCCCGACAGTAGGCTGATTTAAATTTTTCTCATGTAAAACAACGGAGGGGGTATTCTTATCTTCTCCCTTTTTTATTACAAACGGGCATCAATTTTATTTAAATGCATCCGACTGGTTTGTGAGACACAAACCTCAGCATCGCCCTGGCCATTGTCCTCACTGGCTGGAAGGGCGAGGGTAAACTATATGTAATAATAATTTTGATACCTGTTTATTATTATACGTTACCCCAGTATTAACTTTTTAAAACTTGCGTTCTTAATAAACAGCGCACCGCTGCCGCTTGTATTTGTTTTTGTACATTTATTAGTAAAACAATTTACATGAAGTTGGCTTCAAAGCAAATATTGTGGAGCCTGGTGTTTTTTTGCACCTGGCAAAGTGTTAAGGGTCAGTCCAACCTTTCAAAAAAGCAAAGACCCAACATAGTTTACATTATGAGCGATGATCATGGCTACCAGGCCATCAGCGCTTACGGATATGGGCTGAACAAAACCCCAATATTGACCGGCTGGCAAAAGAGGGTATTTTATTTACCAGGGCTACCGTTACTAACTCACTTTGCGCGCCCAGCAGGGCAGTACTGCTTACAGGCAAGCATAGCTTTGTTAACGGCAAAGTGGATAATGAGGCCCGGTTTAACTGGGACCAGGACAATTTTGCGAAGCAATTGCAGCAGCATGGCTATCAAACAGCATTGATTGGCAAAATACATATGGATGGATTGCCCCAGGGCTTTGATCATTCTGCAGTTTTGATTGACCAGGGGAATATTATAATCCCAATTTTATCATTAATGTACCAAGAAAGAACTAAAAGGGTATGTTACAGACCTTACTACGGATATGGCGATAGACTGGATCAAAAACCGCGATCAGCAAAAGCCTTTCTGTCTTTTGTACCACCAAAAAGCTCCACATCGCGAGTGGCTACCGGCGCTCAGGCATCTGTCTGCCTACACCAGCATGACCATTCCCGAGCCTAAAACGCTTTTTGATGATTATGCTAACAGGGGCACTGCTGCCAGAACAGCAGAGATGAATATTTTAAAACACATGAACTGGGCCGGAGATAATAAGGTTCCACCGGCACTGATGGACGAATTGGGCATTAAAGAATACCTGAGCTGGGATAAAGCAGCCTTTAATAATAACCTTGGCAGGATGACGCCGGCTGAGCGTGCCAGCTGGGATAGCGTTTATAATCCCATTATGGCTGCCTTCAAAAAGAATTATCCATCTATGAGCAGCCAGGAGCTGATGCGCTGGCGTTATCAGCGCTATATGCAGGATTACCTGGGTACTGTGGCCGCCGTAGATGACGGTGTGGGGCGTATGCTTGATTTTTTAAAAGAAAATGGCCTGGATCAAAATACGATTATTGTATATACTTCCGACCAGGGATTTTACCTGGGTGAGCATGGCTGGTTTGATAAGCGATTTATGTACGAAGAGTCGTTGAGAACGCCGCTATTAGTTCGTTACCCCGCTGAGATACCGGCTGGAACGAGCTCAGATGCGCTCGTGCAGAACCTGGATTTTGCGCCCACCCTGCTTGATTACGCCGGCGTAACCGTTCCTAAAGACATGCAGGGGTATCTTTTAGAAAATTAGCAGCGGGAAAAGAAAAGCAATGGAGAGATGTTATCTATTATACCTATTATGAGTACCCTTCCATTCATATGGTTAAAAGACATTACGGTATCCGTACCAGCCGGTATAAACTGATCCACTTTTACTATGATACGGACGAGTGGGAGTTATACGACCTGCAAAAAGATCCTGAAGAGCTGAATAATGTTTATAATGATCCGGCTTATGCTGATGTGAAAAAAACGATGCATCAAAAATTAAAGGAAACAAGAAAACACTACAAAGATTCAGACGAGAACGATCGAAAATTTTTGCCCAGAACAAAAATCAGATGATTAACTCATGGCGGGATCGCTGATGGAATCTATTCCATTCTCCACCCGGCCGGCGTATCTTCTTTCGAAAGTATGGTCACCAGCTTGTAAAACTGAAAAATCGTACCAGCCCTGGGTTTTATCTACGGGTAAAATCAATACGGCTGTTGACCTTGCGGCTACTGTTCGTTTAATCGTTTGCTGTCCGTAACTATTATCTTTTACATAAACCGTTATTGCCTTACCGGAGGGGTTACTAATGGATAGCCGTACCTGTCTTGCTTTTTTAATGCTCCCAGTTCGTAGCTACAGCCGGTATGAACGGATGTATTACCGTTTCCTTTTAGCTCCCGGAAAAAACCATTGGGTCCAAACAAAGCGAAATGATAGGCCGTTGTTGCAAATCCATTCAAAGGAATTTCATAAACCAGTTGTTCTCCCGGTGCTATGGCAAATGACCAGTTCCTGTTTATTAGTTTTTCTCCGCTAACTGCATCGGCATAAGGCAGGTAAGCATATAACACTAACGGAAAACCGGCAGATCTTTCTTTAAACAATGCTTTGCCCGCGCTGCAGGTGAACTGCATCTTATTATCTTTTATAACACCATCGGCATACAATTCATAAGGCAATGCCGCTGAAGGCCTCGTACCTGCTTCCTGCCGGAAGTATTTCCTGGTGGCATCCGGATTTTGCTTTAACAACTGTTGTGTTTTTTCATCTACAGGATGTATGCCTTCCGGAACCGGTGTATAGCGGGCTTCGTCGATGCGTTGCAGAAAAATATCTCTTTCCAGGAAATCGGGCTGCTGCGCTTTCTCTCCGTTATAGGGCCGGAAAACGGAAGACAGATCTCCACATACAGCCCGTCTAAAATCAGAGATATTCTTTAACTCCAGCTTTTTACCGGTTTTGCGTGAGGCAAATTTTTCAATAAACTGAACCACCGATGTATGGTCGAAAACCTGCGAGTTCACGTAGCCGCCTCTCGACCAGGGGCTCGCTACCACAAACGGCACCCGATAGCCGAGACCGATGGCATGCTCCCGGGCATTTTGCTTAGATACACCTTTCTGGCTGACCTCGTCGTGGAACGTAACAAATTCATTGGCGATATTACGGATACCCGCTGAAACAGCCCCGGTGCCGGGATCCCTGTAGTCGGGGGCAACAAAAGGCAACACATGATCAAAGTACCCGTCGTTCTCATCGTAGGTTAAAATGAAAATCGTTTTCTTCCAAACCTCCTCATTGTGCGTGAGAATATTCAATATTTCTGATACATACCAGGCGCCAAACCAGGGGCTGAAGGATGATCGGAAAAATATTGCGGCGCAACCAACCAGCTTACCGCAGGAGCTGGCCATTTTTTACATCGTTCCTGAAATTGGCCAATACATCCGATTTCGGAACACGCATTTTTCTTTTGGTTCCTTTATGATCATATTCTATTTCTTCGAGGCTGCGATAGCCAGGGTCGGCCTCATTGGTTACAAACGCATTGTTATGTAAAGCCTGTTCATGATCGCTTAGCTTCTTTTGAAGCTCTTCGCGGCAACGATCCAATTCTTTAATATAAAATTGCTTTCTTTCAGTTAATCCTTTCCATACACGCTGTGTTTTTTCATCGTCCGGGCTTTTATCGAGCCGCTCTTTTAATTCTGCCAGGCTTTTATCGTACGCTGCCAGCTTACCGCTAAGATAGCTTTCATATTTTTTTGACCGCCGTACATGGTATTGAGAAAACCATTCCAGATCGTTATCTGTAAAATTGCCTAACCAGGCATCTTCTTCATCACTAAGGCCGGATGGAATGCTTAGTTCGTTTTGGTACACTTTCCATGACACACCATTTTCCTGCAACAGCTCGGGCAACGTTTTCCAATCAATCTGCATTATGATCGGCTTCATTGTTGCGCACCAGGGCAGGATTCTCAGCCAACCCGTCTTTGCGAATCGTACCCGACCAAAAATAAAGCCGGTTGGGAGTTGTTCCGGTTAAAGAAGAGCAGAAATGCTGATCGCAAATAGTGAAGGCATCTGCCAATGCGTAGTTAAACGGCAGGTCCTCGCGCGTATAGTAGCCTAGTGTCATGGGCTTATCCTCAAAGCCTTTGTAACCAGTTTTTTAGCAATCAGCCATTGATCGTACTGGCCTTTATTTCTTGCGTCCACCTGGTCTTTCCAGGTATGGGGCAGTCCACCCATCCAGGTTACCTTTGTGTTCTGCATATCCAGGCGAAAAGGAAGGTAGGATTGCCCCTCTTTATTGGTTTGCAACCATACCGGGTTGCCATTAGCCAGTTTGAGGGTTCGCGGATCATTAAACCCCTTACACCTTTTAATGCTCCAAAGCAATGATCGAAGGAGCGATTTTCCTGCATCAATAATACAATATGTTCGGCATCTTCAAAGGTGGAGCCCTTTGCCGGATTAATTGCTATTGCCTTTTGAATAGAGCCGGGAAGCGCGGAAAATACACCCGCGCCACCCGCCAATAGTCCTGTTTTTTTAAAAATCTCTCCTCGAAAAGTCTATTGCCATGATGCTCTAAAATTATGGTATTAACATGTTACTTAAGCAGCCACATTGTTTCATTTACATTATCGTTACCGCTATACTGGCTTTTAATAGCGGCATCCAGGTTCTCACTGTTATTTGTGAGCTCGGTAGAAGGATACAGCCAGCGAAGCGGAAATTTTGTAGAAGGTGTGTTAAGGTTAGTAGATGGGTTTAAAAGAAACTCCGGGTAACCGGTTCTTCTATTTTCATACCAGGCATTGTAATCACAATTCTGTAAAAAACCGGCCAGGTATTTTTGTGTAATGATCTGCTTGATCTGGTTTTCATTACTGCCCGTTAACGCCACCCCGGCTGTTGAAGGATAGCCATTTATATAGGCATCGTCCATTGTTACACCGTGCCTGTATGCTACCGGCGTGTAGTTTACGAGAAACTTCATTGACTGCTGTATACCGGCAGCATAGTGCGTTTGAGCCGGTACGCCGGATATCCAGCCTCTTACAGTAGCTTCCGCAAGCAGGAATTTCACATCCCATACACAGAGCAGGCCTACGGGTTCGGCATTAAACAATTCTACATATCGCTTATTAAAGTCGGAGAAATTGCCCGCATTGTACGCTCCCACAATATCGGCCATTGTATTGGAAGGTTCCAGGCCCAGGTAAGAGTCGTAGCTGGAGGCTAAACCTCCTGCATTGATTTTTGCCGGGGCAGGTTCGGCTACATAAAATAAGCGCCTGTCCTGGTTGGCTTTTAAAGGATTAACAAATGTTGTGGTTAAGGCTGAGTAAATAATAAAAGGGTTGGTTTGAACAGGAGTATTAGACCAGGGATAACAGCTCCCGGCCGCATTCTGGTAAGTAACGGCAAAGTTATCGGTATAATCCTCCATCAGGGGCCGCTCGGCTACAATTTTCTGAAAACGCCCGGTTACATTCAGGTCTGCATCAGCAGTTTTTTTATATACAGATTCATTAAAACATGTAACTGAAAAGAGTTTACCAGTTTTCTCCATTTGGCAATTTTTCCTCCATAAACAATATCTCCCGAAAAATCAGCGCCGGCTTTGAATAACTCGTCGGCCTGGTCTAACTCATTTAAAATACCTTTAAAAACCTCTTTTTGACTATCATACTTCGGCTTGATATTTTTATCTGATTCGCCTTTTATTGCTTCTGAATACGGAATATCGCCTACCCGCATAGTGGTCTGAAAAAACTGCCAGGCTCTTATAAAATGGCCCAGGGCCGTGTATGAGTTTTTCAGTACGTCGGAAGGCGCATTAGCTATCATCGGATCTACATTGCGTAAAACCGTCAACCGGTTAAAATCTATGCGTCCAAACCTGTTGTACTGCATGGATTCGGGACCGCCTTCTTTCCAGATCGTGTACTTACCCAGCATGAAGGGTTGTGCGAATGCTTTTGCGTGCTTATATCGCTTACGGTGACAGATCCCAGCATGCTGGTAGCCAGCCACTCTGACCGTGCGGTATTGGTGGTGTCGGGATTTGTATTAATCTGATCAAACTTGCTGCAGCTTATAAATGCCACAATGGCTATGCAGCACAGCAACATATATTTATATATAGAAAGATTCATAGTATTTTTTTATTTTCTGTAAATTGATTAAAGCCCTAGTTTAATATTGAAGCCTACCATCCTTTGGGAAGGTGCATTCAGATCTTCTGTGTCCCTGTCGGGATCAGAAAACTTAAACTTAGTCACCAATAGTACATTCTGAGCGGTTAAAGACACAGAGGCATTTTTAATTTTGGAATTCCTCAGGAAAGATTTGGGCAACTGGTAGCCAATTGAAATTTCCCTCAGCTTGGCAAAACTTTCGCTCATTACGCCGTGTTCGCCTTTTCCTGAAATATCCTGCATATAGCTTTGATATCCTACAGCAACATCGTTGGGCGCATACTGGCGCGTGTCGCTGGTAATATTACCATATTTATCGTATTTTACTTCTCCCGAAACCACTTTCACACCGCTTCCCACATAGTTTTTCAACCCGTTTACTACTTCATCGTAACGGAACTGGTTATCGGTATCGGGGTGCACGCCTGTATCAAACATTTTGTCCCAGATATAATTGTACATCAAACCACCAATACGGCCGTCGATAGAAATACCGAAAATGATATTCTTCCAGTTAACCGTGTTTGAAAAACCGAATGAAAAATTAGGGTCGCCATATCCGATCTGGTATTGGTAATCACTTTCAACCGGGTAGCCGTTCTGGTGAATGATATTACCATTGGGATCTTTAAGCAGTATGTCTCTTTTGTAAACGTCGTAACGCCCTCCTACCTTGGTAAACGCATCATCGGCTGAATAAACCGGATCTAGCTTTTTATAGTATCGATGTGGGAATGACCAGTTGATCAAGGAGTTCCAGGTAAGGTTTTGATTTTTTATAACAGTTCCATCCAGGGTGATCTCCATACCACGGCGAACCAATTGCTCCCCGGTATTAATCAATGTAGTGGCAAAGCCGGATGCAGAGGAAATTGTTTGTGATATTTTCCTGTCGAAATATAGCTTATTGAAATAAGCGATATCCAAACGAAGCCTCTGTTTGAACATATACGCTGCTGTTCCTATCTCCCAGGTTCTTTCGGTAGTTGGCAACAGATCAAGCGGGTACAGGTTATTAGGATAAGAAGCGGCAACACTGCCTAATACAGATCCGGGAGTGTACGCCCTGTTGATCTCATAAATGCTTGCGGCATATTTCGAAACCGTCCACGATCCTCTCAACTTCCACATATTCACCCATTGGGGCATAGGAATGTATTCCGAAAGAATGAAGCTACCTGCAACGGAAGGATAAAAATAAGAGCGCTCTTTCTGCGGTTGTGTAGAGAACCAGTCGTTCCTGCCTGTTACGTCAATAAAAATCGCGTTATCCCACGACAATGTAGCTTTACCATACAAACTGTTTACCTGCGACCGTTCAAATCCAAAGTTAGTTACGATGGCATCCTGCCCTAAAACGGTAGAAGGAATAGCATTCGCCAAAGAATACCAACCCGGAACATTCAGCCCGTTTCGGGTACGCGCGCCCTGCTGACGAAATTCCAGGTAACGCATAGACCCGCCCCTAACACATCTACTCCAAATTTTCCAAAGCTTTTCTGATAGCTTAATATTGCATCAGTGGTAGAAGTAAATCCCCAGCTTTGATGCTGGCCATAGAGTCCTTTTGCGTTCCAGCTCCAGCTCATAGAGCCCAGGCGATCGGGGTCGAGTCGGGAATTAATATTCTGCCCCCTCGTGGAAATAGCACCTATGGCGTTTCTTACAATATCTTCGTCCTTAAAATAATCATACCCGCTGCGGAGCATTAACTTCAGATCGGGCGTAAATTTATAATTAGCCGTTAGGCTGGCATTGAACAAATTCTGGTTAAGTCCCCATAACTTCTCGTAAGCCATGTAATAAGGATTATCATACCAGTTCTTATACAACCAGTTTTGTTTTTGATCTTTAACGGCCCAATAATCCTTGTATTGCGAAAGATCATACTCCGGCCCGGTCCACATTAATATCTGGTAGATACCCCTGATCGCCGTAGCCCGATCCCCATACATTTGGCGCTTCCTTACGGGTATAGCCCATATGCGTTTCAGGCTGAACTTATTGCCGGCACGCATTTCTCCGCTCATAGTAAAGTTGGTGATCTTTAATGTTTGATTGGGAAACTGTCCTTTATTATAAATATGGTTGATGCCGGCACGGAAATAGCCATTATCGCCTGTTTGCGTAACGCTGATATTGTTGTTGGTAACAAACCCGGTTTGCATAAAATTCTTCAGGTTATCTTTTCCCCGGGTGATTAGGGGCATCTTTTCTTCTTTTTTTTTGTAACAGGATTCCACTGAAGAGCGCTGTCTCCAATATTCAGTTTGGGCCCCAAACATAGTCGTCTGTTATTTTACCATTTTCTCCATGCCCATAAGAAGTTTGCACTTTAGGAATGGCAAGGTATCCCAGTGTAAACATATTGTTGCTGTTAAAGTCAACAGACAGCCCTTTGCCTTTTCCTTTTTGGTACTGATCATTACAGCACCATTTTTACCATCGGCGCCATACAATGCTGCGGCTGTAGGACCTTTCAAAAAGTCTATGCTTTCAATATCATCTGTTGGTATATCACGCAACGTTACATTAGAGTATTGAACACCATCGATAATGATCAACGGAGTTTCACCACGCATTTCAAGATTGGGTTTGCCATTGAACTCTGTTGAGTTTTTTACCACCAATCCGGCTACTTTGCCGGTAAGCGAAGTACCCAGGTCAACTCCTTTTACGGTTTGCAAACTTTGGCCTCCTACTTTTTGCGTGGCATAGCCCAGGGCCTTTTCCTGACGCTTTATACCCAGTGCAGTAACCACTACTTCATCCAGCGATCTTTCAGCGTCCAGTAATACTACATTAACTGAGGTCTGACCGTTTACTTTCACCGTTTGAGATTTATAGCTGACATGTGTAAAAGTCAGTTCGGCATTTTCATTTACTTCAATGCTATATTCTCCTTTGGAGTCAGTAACTGTCGTTTTCCCCTTGTCAGAAGTGATCGTCACCCCTGCTACAGGTTCTCCTTTATCGTTCGCCACCATTCCTTTTACAATAATAGTAGCGATGGTTTTTTCCCGCACGACAATCAGTTTATCATTCAGCTTCTGAAACTCCAAACCAGTTCCGTCTAATAACGTAGGGAGCAGATTCAGTACCGGCACATCTTCTATCTTCAGGGTGATGGCAATTCTGTCAACAACTTTGTCACTGAATGCGAAACGGAAATCGGATTTTTTTCTATTGTTTTGAGTACTGAAGAAAGCCTGGCTTTATTCAGGTCCAGGGAAACGGTTTCCTGGGAATGAAGCGTTTTTGCTGCAACATGCGTAGCGGTGAGGCATAGCAAGGCAATACATAATTTCATAAACAACAGTTTTTAAGCAGCCCATGGAGCCGCCTATTCAAGTAAGCACTTTTTTTCATACTTTTATTTTGGTTTTAATTAAAAAGGTGGAAGGCTTTTCCCTTCCATTTTTCATTACCGGGGAGGAATGGCCGCAATCCGTTTCTCCCTTTCTGTTGGCGATTTTTTTCTTACATGACTTATTTATTTATAATGATGGTATTTCCCTCTTTTTTGTAGGAAAACGGGTAGGACAACTGCAAAGCTTTTAATATTTCGTCAATAGATTCGTTGGTAAAATTGGCAGAATACAGGTACTGCTGCACTTTTTGTCTGGTATAGTGATGGTAACGCCAAATTTTCGCTCCAATACATTCTTAATCTCTTCCATAGACCGCCCCTCAAAAATGAGCAGGTCCTTTGTCCATGCTGTTTCAACAGCCTGCTTCTCATCGTAGTAAGACAAAGGAGTCACTTCTCCCCTGTTTTCGCTGCTGGCATTGGAAAGCAAGGCTGAAGAATCTGTTTTTATAGTAAACTTTTGGTTTACCTGCAGCGTTTTATACACCTCCTCCCTTCCGTTTTTATCTACTATTATCTGAACGCTTCCTTCTAAAAGTGATGTTTCGCTAAGCCGGTCGTTTTTATACGCCTTTACATTAAACCTTGTTCCCAGCACTTTTACCTTATAGTCTTTTACGTGTACTATAAAAGGAAGATTTTTATTATGCGTTACATCAAAAATGCTTCTCCAACCAGGTAAACATCCCGGTTGGTACGGGAAAACCCTCAGAAAGCTTCAATGAGGAGCCCATATTCAGGGTAATGGTCGAGTGATCAGGCAACACCAGTGTTTTAACTTCGCCCGCTTTTGACTGAACCGGAGTGACAGATGACGCAATCCGCTCTATTCCTTTCCTATTGCCTGCTACAGGCTGGCGGGATTGGTAAAACACACCCAGCGTAATTACAACACAGGCAACAGCTGCAACAGCCCAGGCCTGTTTTCTTTTACCAGGTACCCTGTTCGATGAATTGCCGGCAGGATTTAACGGCTGAACAACAGCCTCCGGCAGATAAAGCGCATGACCGGCTTTATCTTCGCCGGCAGACAGTTCATTTTGTTTTTTCTGAAGCATCAGTTTCAGGCCAAGTACCAATAACCTAGCCTCTTCCACGGCAGGAAGCGCTTCGGGGTGCTGCTCCAGGTATTCGTCCCAGAACGACCTGTCACCGGCATCCTGTTGCATGCAGTAAGCAATAAATGAATCGTTGACAACCAGGTCTTCTACTGAATAAAGCATAATAGCAGCGCTCCGTTTAATTAAATAGACGGATGACCGGTAAAAATCTAATCGCTTTTATTCAAAAAAATTCTGAGAAAATAAAATTCCAAGTAACGCGGCTAATTTCAGGTTGGCGATCTTGCCGGAATGATCCGTTAGGTTCCGCCGCAACAGCTGAATTCCTTTGGAGAGATTATTATAAACTGTCTGGTAGGTAAAACCGGTTTCTTCCACAATTTGTTCGGTGGTTAACCCCTGTAGTATTTCATGTAAATAACACGCCGGTAGCGGGCCGGAAGTTTTTATAGGCCCCGCAATTCTTTCTATCAATGCTGCATCTGACTCCAGATCTTCAATAATATCTTGTGTAGACGGCACATCGGGAGTGACCTCAAATGACGGTTTAGATTTATCTGCGCGGTACAAATCTATCAACCGGTTTTTAAAAGCAGTAAGCAGAAATGCCTCCGGGTTTTTGATTTCACCCAGTTCTTTTGCAGGATATCCAAAAAAATTGCTGCACAATGTCCTTCGCCTCTTCGTAGCTGTAGCCCTTTTGACAGGCAATTGCCAAAAGCCGCCCCTATGATTGCAATACCAGTTGTCTATACTTCTCATGAAATGGCCCTCCAATCTCTTATCAAAGATACGCCTAGAATGACGATCGGAAAACGATCAATCGGTTGCGCACCTTACCGGGATAAAACGAAGCCTGCAGCACACCATTGGAGTGTTATATCTCAATACCCTGAGTTTACGGTATAGTTTTAAGGCATACATCAGTCATGCCCGATATAAAATCGAGCATACGCATTACCTTTTCATACGGTGAACCCGCTTCATCAAACCGGAACTGCTGAGGCAACAACTCCAGCACTTTTTGTGTTCTTTATCTCTTTCTTCCTTAGGTGTTAATGCAGCGGTAACAAAGTCTTCCACCAAACCCGACATAATACGGAACCCCGCAATTTCCAGCTCGATTACTTTTCTGGCATTATAAATCCTTGCTATTGAAACCTCGCTGATTCGTTTCAAGGCGTCCTGCATACCCGGTATCGCGTCTAACAGGCTTTGGTTGAAATTGCCATCCAGAATTTCGTCTTTGTGCTGCCAAAATACTTCAGTACATTTATTGATCAGCACATTAATAGCTTTCGCGCGCAGGTAAGCAATAGACTCATTTGGATCAGTGCGCAGGTCTTCGGCTATTTTTTTTACCCGTTCAATGTTACTGGTATGGTGCTGTATGATGTTGATAAAGCTATCGCGCACTTCCTCATAATCCAGCAAACCCAGGCGATGCGCATCTTCGAAATCAATGATATTATAGCAGATATCATCTGCCGCTTCTACTATGAAAACAAAAGGATGACGCTTGTACACCATCAGTTCCTTCTCTTCATCGATCACCATGTTCAGCTCCTTAGCTATGGCCAGGAAAACAGGTTCGTCAATATTAAAATAACCGTATTTTTTTGATGCACCAACTTCTTATTGCCTGATGCCAGTGACTCGCACGGATATTTGATGATAGAGCCCAATGTGCTGTAAGTAAGCCGGAAACCGCCTTTCGCACGTCCATTCTGATGCATGGTTAAAATACGAAGGGCATTGGCATTTCCTTCAAAGGTCGTAAGGTCTTTCCACTGTGCAGGCGTAAACAATTGCTTAAATGCAATATCATCGGTTTTTTCAGTATCTCTTTTCCTGAAGTATTTGGAAATAGCATCCTCGCCCGAATGACCAAAAGCCGGATTACCCATATCGTGCGCCAGGCAGGCAGCTGCAATTACGTATTTGAGATTGTTGGTATAAAAGTCTGCAGCGCGGCTATCTTCAGCCACTTGGGGCAGCTGCGCCAGCCGCTCTCCTATTAAACCTCCCAAAGACCGGCCTACGCTGGCCACTTCGAGCGAATGCGTTAAACGGTTGTGAACAAAAATTTCTTCCGGCAATGGGAATACCTGGGTTTTATTTTGCAGCCGCCTGAAGGGACTTGAAAATATGATGCGGTCCCAATCTCTTTCATAATCGCTTCTTTCATCTTCCGTTGTATATTCAATGCCATACCTTCTCGAAGAAAAACAGTTGACCCAGTTCATTGCCATACCTAAAATTTTGCAATGCCAAAATTATAGGAAAGCCGCTTTAGATCCTATATTGATTAAAAGTGGCCTGCTTTAAATACTACCCATTAGTACGGCCGGTTTGGAGCAACAGCTCTTTCACCCGCTGCTTTATATAACCATTCTTAAAGTAAGGGTAAATATTTTCGCCGGGGCAGGTTGTCATTTTACTATGATCCCGGTGAGTGGAAATGGTTTCCGGATCAATTTTATATTGAATACAGAAATGAGCAATGAGCCTGGAGAGCACATCCAGCAGGTGTTGATTCATTTTCTGCTGACCATAATTACCCAGAAAACAGATCAGCAAATGCCCGGAAGGATCGTATTCGGTATTTGTTTCACCAACGGTAAGCGGATTACGACCTTCATACACGGTTCCATCGGGCGCAATGAGGTAGTGATAAGGGATGTCCGTCCATTTCCGGTCGGGCCCCATACACCAGGTCTGAATATTTTTCAGGCGGGTGGCAGCATTTGCCGTATCCGGTAATACTTTGCCTCCTTCGTGATGCACCGTGATGCGCACCGGCACCTGCTGCTTGTACGGGCACGGCTCGCTGGCATTCCAGGCTTTACGCGATTCAATATGTACAATATCGGGGAAGACCGTTGTTTTTATACTTTCATTTCCCAACCGGTCCACCGCACTTACGGCAATGCTGTTCAGGTATTTTTTCCTTCATCATTTTTTAAAGTGAGCGATTGATCCGCACCGTTCCGTATTTGATAACTCCAGTTCTTACCATATTGGTAATATATGACCCATTGAAATACATCGCCTGTATTTTCATGAGACCAGTTGATTGTAACCGCATCCTGCTCCTTTTTCAGCGTAACCCGGGGAGCTTTGGGTGCTGTATTATCCAGCCAATCACTGGGTGGCACCAAAGCCTGCTTTTTATAAGGTCCATCCAATAATGCCCGGCCAAGGCCGGGATTTTTTGTAAGGGAGGAAATGCTCCAATGCACCACGCCGCTGCTTTTAGGCGTTATGCCCCGGCTGATCATGATTTCGTTAATAACCTCTGTAGTGTTGGCGGAACCGGTATCGCGGCCTACGCTTAAGCCAGGCCATAAATGCCGGTGCATCGTATTCTCTCCCGACCACCATCCGAGGAGAACGGGTAGCTTTGCGCCAGCTTGCTGGTAGGCCAATACAATTGAGGAGAGAAATAATCGATCCAGCCCTTGTTGAGCCAGAGCTTAGCATCGGCATACAGCTCTTCATACTGATCAAAGCCTTCTACCGATGAAGGATAGCCGGGACGCCATATACCAAAAGGACTTAAGCCGAATTTCACATGCTTCTTTTCCTTCTTTATTTCGCTATATAAACGCTCAATAAAATCGTTGACGCTTTTCCTGCGCCAATCGCTACGCGATAACGTTCCACCGGCCTGCCGGTATTTTTCCAGCTGGTGGTATCGGGGAAGTCTTCATTTTTATTATAAGAGGGATAAGGATAGAAATAATCGTCGAAATGTACACCGTCGATATCATATCGCTTTACAATATCCATTACTACGTTCACACCATGATCCTGTGTTTCCTTCAACGAGGGATCAAACCACCAATAACCCTCTTTTAAGGAAACTACCAGGCCTGGTTTTGTTTTAACCAACGACCGGTCACTGATCGGGCCACCGGCTACATGGTGGGCGCGATAAGGATTTAGCCAGACATGTAGTTCCAGTCCGCGCTCATGTGCCGCTTTTACCCAGAATTCGAGCGGGTCATAAAAAGGCTCAGGGCCTTTCCCTGCTGCCCGGTAAGATAGTAAGACCAGGGTTCCAAAGCACTTTTATACAATGCATCGGCCTGTGGCCGTACCTGGAAAATCACGGCATTAAAATGATGCTCCTTTAAAAAGTCGAGTAACGCAATGGCTTCCTTTTGTTGTTCACCAGCAGGCAGGCCAGGTTTACTTGGCCAGTTGATATTGGCAACTGTGGCCACCCATGCTGCCCTGAACTCTCTTACGGCATCCGGAACGGTGGATGGTTGTGCGCCTGCTTGTGAGGCCTGATGTGCCACAGGCTTTTGCGATGAGCAGGACATCATTACTACAACAGCTGCTAACGACAAAAGAAGTAGATACCGGTTGCGCATATATAGGGGTTTAGGAAGCCTAAATGTACTTAATAATCTTTTTTACCGCCGCTTGCCACCGGTCAAATGCTTTAACTTCACCTCTCAAATTAGCGAGTATGATTGAACTGGTAAAAGGAGATATCACAAAAATCGAGGTAGATGCCATTGTCAACGCGGCCAACTCTTCATTGCTGGGCGGAGGTGGTGTGGATGGCGCCATCCACAGGGCTGGGGGCCGGCCATATTGGAAGACTGCCGCAAAATCAGAGCCCGGCAAGGCGGATGTAAAGCAGGACAGGCCGTTATCACCACTGCCGGCAATTTGCCTGCCCAATTTGTGATACATACGGTGGGCCCGGTTTGGCAAAACGGCGAGCAGGGAGAAAAAGAATTACTACACCAGGCGTATTACAACAGCCTTAAACTCGCTGAAGGAAATAACGTGACCCGTATTTCATTTCCCAATATCAGTACTGGTATTTATGGCTTTCCGAAAAAGCAGGCGGCACCTATTGCGGTTCAAACGGTACAGGAATTTTTACGCGCGCAAGCCGTCATTAAAAAAGTGATTTTTGTTTGCTTCGACGACGAGAACTACTCGATTTACCGGTCACTTCTGGGTTACTGATACACTAAACAATGCACATTTGCTTCTCCAATAATCTGAATATGTTATGAGCCAACTTCTATTCGACTACCTGAACCAATTCATGGAGCTGACCAGCGAGGAACAACAGGTTATTGCCGGACTGGATCTTTTTCAGAATCTCCCCAAGAATACTATTTTATTGAAGGAAGGTCAATATTCCACCAGCAGCTATTTTGTACTGAATGGCTGCATCCGTTGTTATTACCTGGTAGATGGTGAAGAAAAAACAACAGCCTTTTACACGGAGCTGCAAGCGTTAGAACCGCCCTGCGCTATCACCCGGCAACCGTCCGATTATTATATAGCCTGTGTAGAGGATTCAATTATCCTGGTTGCCAACGATGCCATACAAAAAGAAACTTTTGAGAAATTTCCCCGGTTCGAGTCGCTGTGCAGGATCTTTTCTGAACGTCAACTGGCAGACAACCAGGCTTCCTTTGATCATTTTAAAACCTCGTCGCCCGAGGAACGTTACCTGCACCTTCAAAACACCAGGCCACACCTGATACAAAGGGTTCCTCAATACCAGCTCGCCAGTTACCTCGGGATTACCCCGCAGTCGTTAAGCCGCTTACGCAGCCGGTTAGCGGAGAAGCATTAGTGCGCTGCCATTTATTAACTTAAGTGAATGTAGGGCTCCCGGCCCCACTTTATTTTGCGTTGAAATATTTATATATTAATGTAGCAGCCAGATCAACAATGATCCTGTTACAGTCAACTCAAAACATATGAAAGCCTATTTATACCAATCGTATGGTTCGCCGGAAGTATTAAAGCAAAAAGAGATTTCAGTTCCTGTAGCTGGTCCAAAGGAATTGCTGGTAAAAGTATATGCCTCCACCGTCACATCCGGAGTTACTTATGTAAGACGGGGCATCGTACCAGGATCTCAGTTAAAGACCTTCCTGATGCGGTTAGTATTTGGAATACGTAAGCCGAGACGGCCTATACTGGGTTATGAGTTTACCGGAATTGTAGAAGCTGTTGGAGCTGACACCACCCTCTTTAAGAAAGGAGATGCCGTGTACGGCACTGCCACAGGTTTAAAAGCGGGGTCTTATGCCGACTACCTGGTAGTACCCGAAACATGGCGATGGGGCGTTGTTAGTAAGAAGCCGCCTGTATTAAACTTCGAACAGGCTGCTGCGTTGCCTATAGGCGGTATGACGGCGCTTCATATTCTTTTAAAGGCAAAGGTGAACAAAGGGCATAAAGTGCTTATATATGGGGCATCAGGAAGCGTAGGCACGTACGCGGTACAAATTGCCCGGTACTTTGGAGCCGAAGTTACGGCAGTTTGCAGCGGATCAAATCTCCCTTTGGTACTTCAATTAGGCGCCGGTAAAGCAATTGATTATACCAAGCAAAATTTTAACGAAACCGGCGAAACTTTTGACATAGTAATGGATGCTGTTGGAAAGATCAACCGACGTAGTTGCAAAGCCGTTTTGAAGAAGAATGGCAGATTCTGTTCTGTGCGATCACTGACAGAGGAAAAGGAGTCTTATCTCTGCCTGCTGCAAGAAATGATTGCAGCAAAAAGCTGGTTCCTGTTATCGACAGAACATATTCTTTCGATCAGCTAAAACAGGCACACTGCTACGTTGATAAAGGCCATAAGAAAGGCAATGTTGTTATCAACCATTTATTATAAAGAACAAGCGTACCGTTTAAACAGTACGCTTGCGATAAGTGATGAGGTTTTTGTATGTGCAGTATTATTGAATTACACTAATCGTATATTGATAGCTATATTCCTTTTCACGAAAACGATATGGATCCAGCGGCTTTGCTCCCCATGAGTTTAAGCCACCCACGCCTCTCTGAAACAGGTCTATATTGAGTATAACCCTATCGGCAGGCAGTACATCAGAAGCATGCTGCTGCTTTTTGGTTGTGCCCGGATCCCAATCTTCTGTGCGGTAATTGGTAGCGCTAACAGACAGCGGTTGCGCGCCTGTGATGCGTATACCTTTGCCATTTTTATCTGTAAGGGTCAGCCAACGCACATCCGTTTTGTTACCTGCCTCCTGCGGGCGGTAATAAGGGAATGCCTGGTCAGCTACATTTCCGTTCCAGATACCCATGAAGGCATCTTCTTTCCGATCCACATAATTTTCCCAGGGACCGCGACCATACCAGGTAAAGTTACTGAACCTGTCAGATAACTCCATGTTCATTCCAAAACGCATCATTTCAGGCAGGTCTGCCGATAATGCTTTATAATTTGCCCCGATTGTTAACGAGCCGTCTTTATTCACAGTATAAGACATATTTATGGTAGCTTCTATACCGGCAGGCTTTACTTCGTAATTGAAGGTAATGGTGCCGTCTTTTTCCTCTATATTTTTAAACGTGGCTTTTTGATTGTGAGAAGCTGCATCCCACAAGCGAAGATTGTATTGGGCCTGCTCTCCAAAATCATTATCGGTTGGAGCTCTCCAGAAGTTCAATTTAGGTGCTTACCAAACAGCCAGCCTAAAGACGATGGGTTGAAAGAGGTAAGTCCCCGTCCGTTCTTTTGAAACTCGTAACTAATCCCTTTTGCCTGTATGAGCACTTTCTCCCCGTCTTCCTTCTTTTCCCACTCTTTATTTTCTTTTGAAGACACTTCGGCAAAATAATTATTACCACTTAGCGCAAACTCGCCTTTAGCGGCTTCAAAACCAGCAGGAAGAAACCGGGAAGCAGTGCGGGTTAAGGCGTATATATGCAGGAAGTGCTCGTTACCTGGTTCTGTTTTTATTTTAGGAGTTGAAGCTTCACATCTTTCTTTGAATTGGCGGCTACCGTTACATCAAATTTGCCTGTTGCAGCAGTATCCCCATTTTTCAACAACACCCATTTATAAGTATAATCTTTAGGTGTGACAGGCACAAATTTAAAATCGTTGATTACATTAACTACACCATTGTTCAGGTCCTTGGCTTCAAAAAGTATATTCTGATATACCTTCTTTACTATATGAGTATGTGGGAGATACTGTTGATCAGGTGTGATGATACCATCCATACAAAAATTGCCTTCATTCAGCTTGTTATACCCCGAAGGTCACCCCCATAAGCCCAATACTCACGTCCCTGCTCGTCCATTGTTTTATAACCGTGATTATACCATTCCCATATAAAACCACCCTGCATGTTTTTACTGGTACGCATCAGGTCCCAGTAATCCTGGAAGTTACCCATACTGTTGCCCATGGCATGTGCATACTCACACATAATGTAAGGACGCTTGAGGTCTTTGACAGCATCGCGTTTCATACTTTCCCAGGATGGATACATATGGCAGATAATATCGGTATTACGATCGCGCTGGTAGGCCTGTTCATATTGCACCGGGCGACTTTTGTCGCGGGCCTTTGCCCAGTCATACATGGTAAAAAATGCCTTGCCGTTACTGGCTTCATTTCCTAAAGACCAGAAGATCACCGAAGCATGGTTCTTATCTCTTTCGATCAGGCGCTTTACCCTGTCCAGGTGTGCTGCCTGCCATTCAGGAAAGTTGGAAACATTGTCAGTACCATAACCCAGGCCATGCGATTCGAGGTTGGTTTCATCTACCAGGTAAATACCATATTCATCGCACAACTTGTACCACAATGGTTGCTGTGGGTAGTGCGATGTACGAACGGCGTTAATGTTGAGCTCTTTAAACAGCCGGATATTGCGCAACATCACTGCAGAGTCTACCACCTGGCCGGTATTGGTATTAAACTCATGCAGGTTTACCCCTTTAAACAAAACCTTTTTGCCATTGATCAGCACCTGCCCGTCTTTTATTTCAACCTTCCTAAAACCGATTTTATGAGAGGTGGCTTCTATTATATGGTTCTGATCATCCTTTAAAGTGATCAGCATATTATAAAGATCAGGCGTTTCGGCCGTCCATTGTAACGGAGTTTTAACCACGCCTTCAAACCACAGCGAATCTGTTGCTCCTGCAGGTACGGTTATTTTTTTATTTTGAGCGAACACTTTCTTTCCCGCTTTTTCGAAGATGGTTACTTCAACTGTTTGGGCAGCAGCATTGTTACTATAATTCTTAATTTTCACATCCATACTAAACAAGCCATTTTTATACGCAGCATCCAGGTCGGCATGTGAAAAGAAGTCCAGTATACGGGTTGGTGCAGTGCTGTACAGGTATACGTTACGATTAATGCCTCCCAGGCGCCACATATCCTGGTCTTCCAGGTAAGTGCCGTCACTGAACTTATGCACTTCACAAGCCAGCAGGTTTTTACCGGTTCGGATATAGGGCGTAATATCAAACTCGGCCGGGCTTTTTGCATTCTCGGTATAGCCTAC
Source organism: Paraniabella defluvii (assembly GCA_019316985.1). GTDB lineage: Bacteria > Bacteroidota > Bacteroidia > Chitinophagales > Chitinophagaceae > Niabella > Niabella defluvii. The sequence goes on along the minus strand of CP079215.1, from coordinate 2,196,774 downwards.
TTTCTTACCGTTGATCCATACATACATGGAGTTGGTGCCTCCTTCGAAATGCAGGAATACTTTGCGACCGTCCCAGCTTTGAGGAATATCAAACTGGTACCGGTAGGCACCGGTAGGCGAATCATCTTTATTAATGAAAGGTGGATTTTTTGGAAAACCGAAACCGGTATTTACATACATGGGGATGCCAAACCCGTTAAACTCCCAGTTACCCGGCACGGGCATCTGCGTCCAGCCCGATTTACCATCGATCAGATTTTGTTGTCCTTTCTTCCAGGACCGCGTGGTAATAGGACTATAATTATTTTCTTCAAAAAAGTTTACCGGCACATCCGCCACTTTTGCTACCCAGTAAAACTGCCAGTTGCCGTTTAAAGACTGGTAGTATGGCGAAGTTTTGTATTCATTCTGCAGCGCCTGCGCTTCTGTTGCATAGGGCAGCGATGTGGCCCTTGTATTTTCTTTATTGATCGCAAATACTTCGGGGTTCTCCCAATCGGGCTTTGTTTGTGCGTACACTCCTGCTATGCTTAAGCAAGTTAACAGCAATGACATTGCTTTTTCATCTTCAATTATTTTTTATGATATAAAGGTCTTTTTCTTATTGGCAAACCGTTGTTAATACATTTTAAAACATGGTACCTTATTCTGCCCATGTACCTGCAGCCGGCAAGCCGTCCCTCCGCATCTGCTCTATAATAAGACAATTATAAACGAAGTCCCAGCTGGATGTAACTTCAGAATTCTGATTCAAACCGTAGGGCCACCAGTGCTGGGTGTCGCCGCTGAGTTGAGCGCCGGCAGATCTTTGTATTTTGTTCAGCAGGTCGTTGGCAAAATTACCCTGGTACTTACCTCCCACGATTTTACCCGTCCACCAGCTGGTAGTGCCGGTACCAAAAGTATGATTTAACTCATGGAGCATCGTACGCAGGTTCTGGTATCCTTCTCCTGTTCCAAAGCGCATCCAGCCTTCGTTATTGGCATCTGCTGTGGCTACCCTGGGAACATAGTTGATCCATACATGCTTTACTGCCGATGTATAGTTATTGACGTACCACACAGCACTATCTATAGCTATTTGCAAACGGGCATAAGCCGCCTGTTCCGCAGCTGAAGGAGTAGCTGATTTATTGAACGTATAAGTAAGATTGCCTTTGCGGATGGTTTTAAACTTCATAGCAGTGCTGTAGCTAACGCCCCCTCCATTCTTAGCATAAGCCCGAACATAATATTCTGTCTGAGGTTGCAAACCGGTTATAGCGCCCGTGTATTTACCCGTTCCTTTACCTGCATCGATACTCCTGCTATCTGTTATCGTTGGATTTTCTGTAAGCGCCCAGCAGAGGCCGCGTTCGGTAACGGATCGCCTCCATCTGTTGTCAACTCCACTTCCCAATGCGCCAAAGAACTACCAATGATGAAAAGAGGCGATATATTGAAAGAGGCAGACCCAACGGAAGCTGTAGTGAACGACACTTCATTTCCGTAGGCAATACCGGCAGCATTAACAGCATATGCACGAACATAATATTTTGTGGACGGGGACAAGCTTGTTAACCTGCTGGTGAACGAGCCATCGCCGGAGGCGGTAGCAGTATTAAACTTTATGTTGCTGATGGTAGGCAAAGGCGAGGTGTTCAATACGATTCCCTTTTCTGTAACGGTTCCGCTGCCACTGCTGGTTATACGGCCTCCGGCCTGGGCCTCAACAGTTGTAATGGTATGGATGTCGTTTGTAACAATGGTTGCCAGGTTAGCCTTACCGGGCGCCGGTTGGTCGGGCTTTTCCGTTTCAGCGCCTCCTTTTGAACAAGAACAAAAATGTAGTAATGAATACATTGATACTGCCAACCAGAAATATTTTTTTAATCTCATTAGTTATGAATTAGTGACAAGTAAGAACGCAGCCGGTTCAATTAAAAGAGTCCTTTGAAAGAACAGATTCCTTCAAAAGACTCTTCATTACTTAAAATTATAATGCACCATTTATAAATACTCGATCTTATATAATTTAACCGATTTGATCTTATTGTAATATCCGCCCCTGACGGTGCCGTTAACGTGCAGACGAAGCCAATGGAAACCTGTTTGGTCCCGGTTAATGTAAATTCCATGGTTTTCCCTTCTAAATTGGCAAAGCCGATACCCGCACCGGTAACATTAGCTACATCGGGCAGCGTGGTTCCTTCAGCCACGCTTATAAATTTAGATCCGCCGGTATTGAACTCGGTCATATCTATACTAAACCTGTAAGTTCCGGCCGGTAATGTTATTGTTTGGTATATTTTACCATTGGTAACATTAGGCAGGCCCCAGCCGGCTTCCATAGAAATATGTCCTACATTGGATCGTTTTTCATACGATCCGAATCCGCTGGCGTTGTTTACTGCCGCATTGCTGATCCAATCTGCCAGTACGCCCCACCTGTTATTGCTGGCGATCGAGCTATAGTTAACATTAGGACCTACGTTTTTAAGATAGGCGGTGGTCACATCTGTCTGGCTGAACTTGGGAATATACTTTGTTGTATAAGTAGTATAAAATGTATCGATAGATAATGTATCGGGCCTGAACATCGTTCTAAACTGTATGCTGGTTTTTTCTTTAAAATCAGTCAGCCTGGTGGCAATGGAATCAATAGGAACTCTTATAGTTCGTTGCTGACCGGATGCGTCGGTATATGTCATATCAGTTGCAAAAATCCCGCTCAACCTATCCATTGCGCCCCAGTCTATTACCGTGAGGCCAGCTTCATTCGTAAATGCGTTATTAATAGGACGATTTAAAAGAGTACCGGAGTATCTTTCGCCATATACCCTGCCAGCTTTATAAGTTGGCACCGATTCGTTGCCCAGATTATCGTAGGTGTAAATAATAAAATTGTGCACGCCTTCCTGCAAATTTTTTAATTCGACAATTAAAGTATCTACATTTTGAGTACGGGTTACGGGCACCACCATTGAATCGGCTTTGTTATTCCAATAAATAACACATTTGGTTACTTTAGGATCTGCCAGCAAAAGTCCTCTTATTATAACCCTGTTTTTGCCTGAATATATTTTTATAGAATCCAGCTTTCCCGTATAGGTTATTTCGCCTCCTTCTGTAAATTTCTTATATGCATCCTCTTTAGAACAGGAAGCAAGCAAGCATGCAATGACGCAGGCAATTGTAATAACAACAGCACTGAAATGTATAGATTTTATTTTGATCATTTGAAGAGATTTAGTGATTACAACTGTTTTTATTACCTGGGATCTCCAAACACACGAACTTCCGCTATGGCGAAATAGGTTGTCCCTTGCCAGTTTTTATTGCTTTTGATGCGCAGGTATTTCACTTTAGGCGTTCCTGCATCAAAAGTGTAACTGATACCCGCCCTGGCTACTTCCAGGTCTTCGGCAGTATTGACACCGTAGGGAGTACCGGATGGCTTCACCGATTTAAATGTTCCCAGCTTTACCCAATTGTTAAAACTTCCGTCAGCCGGGGATTGTTAGAACCCCACACCTCAAAATCGAGCAGGTTTCCTGCGTAGAAATAAGTACGGCCGTTAAAATATTCGCCATAATCATAAATAACAATACGGCTTAGGGTAGCCAGTTTACCAATATCAAAAGTGATCCACTGCGGAGTAAGCACTGCCGAACTGGTCATAGTTACAGCAGGCCACCAATCTGCGATACCGTCCCACATTCCGGTCATTGGTGTGGACGGGTGCAGTCCAACATCTCCGGGTAAAGTCACTGCCTTAAATCCTGATCTCGGAATTTCCGCTTCATACAGAGGAGTAATTTTTGCAAATAATGTGTCGCTATAATTCAGCCAGCGGTCCCGTACGGTAACCGCAAAATTCCGGGAACAGAATCATAACCCCGGATGGTTCTTATTACATCTTCAGCCGAGGTGTATATGTTGTTAGCCGTTGGTTTAAGAACGCCGGTGCTGTCTTCTGCAAACACTTCAAATGCCATGCTGGATTTGGAGATGTTCTTAGCCGTAACTCTTATCCCGCTAAAATCGGGTGAAAGCGCTAGGCTCCTGAAAACACCCCAAATAGGATTTTCGAGAGGAGTGATCTTTACTGATACCGGCTCAGACGCCATCTCGCTCCTGTTCACAGCATATAATTTTACCTCGTGTTCTTCTGTATCTCCAAAACCTTCGACGGTTAAATTATTGATGTAGTAAGAAGCTTTTACTTCCATTTCACGCCCGTTAGCCAGATTGTAGACGGCTTTTACATATAGCAAGTCCGGGTCTGAAGGAAGCGCATAGGTAATGGTTGCTTTGCCCGGACCGGCGGTCCACTGCACATTAGATATTCTCCCCGGGGAAGTACTGTTTTTTTCAAGTGGCTCCAAAGTTCTTTCCTTACCGCAACCCAGCCAGAGCAAAGCAGCGAAAGACCAGATGAGTATATATACTTTATTCATAACTATAAAGTTTTAAGAATTTTAATTCGTTTTTAACCAACCCGGGTTTTGTACCAAATTGGGGTTTACTCTCAAATCATCTATACGTATAGGCCATAAATAGTCGCGTGGCGATACAAAATTTTGTGTATAAATAGTACGTACCCTGTAGTAGTCGGGCGTTTTATCCTGGTATACACTCCATCCGGTTATAGCCTGGTTAATAGACTCTGCCGCCTTTTTCCAGCGACGGAGATCCCAGAAACGTTGTCCTTCAAACGACAATTCAATACCTCTTTCCTGGTGAATAATATCGCGCATACCATCCTTAGTGGTATACTTGGTTGGATTAGTTGAGTATTTAGACCAGGCAGCCGCCACCCTTCCAATCCGGCACGCGTTCTTATTTTATCAAGGTATACCAATACATCCCCGATAGGGCCCTGGCTTTCATTGAGTGCTTCGGCATACATTAGATACAAATCGGGTAAACGTATTTCCGGCCATGGATAATCCCTGTAATTAATACCCTGGTTGCTGTTGGTATGTGTTGCATTCCAGTCTACCAGCTTCTTAACAAAGTAGCCTGTTTCGTTTAAAAAACCGAGGGCATCGGTTGCTCCGGAAGCCTGTGTATACTTAGCCTCTACCACCCAGGTATTCTCATCAGTATTGGAAGGGCTATCATACTTATACCACACCCCACCGTCAAAACCAAGAAAAGCATAAAACCTTGGCTCCCGGTCGAAGTTGATGCGGGCGGTTTCATAACCTTCTTTTATATAAAATCGTTCTGAAGAAACTGCTAATCTTGTGGTATAGCGATTACTAAAGTCAATAAGCTTATCCTCGTTAATAGGTACTCCATGGCTGGAGTAAAACATCTCTACAATTTTCATGGGAGCTGCAAACTGCATACGTGCCTGCCCGCTCGCTTCAGCAGCCAGTTTAGGCATAGCACGGGCCTGCATATCAAATCCTGCGCGACTGTTGGGATTGGCCCACACATGCTCTGTGCTCCATCTTTCTGTCATAGAGGTCCTGATACTTAACTGCAGCAGGGTAGTGTCAGACAGCTGAAAGGTAGTCCCTAAAAACCGGTGCAGGCTATGGCCTGCGGCTTCAGCAGCATCAATTGCAGCTTTTGCATACTCCGCGGCCTTGTCCCATTTAGCTGCATCATAGCTGGCAGGGAAAAGATTCACTCCATCCTTATCTTTAAAATTTATGTAGTCGGGATTACCATTAAAAAGCGGGCTGGCGGCTAAAAGCCAAAGTTTTGCTTTTATGGCCAGGGCAATGGGCCTGGTTATTCTACCCAGTTCAGTTGACCTGTCTAAAATAACAGGAGGGAGATTCGGAGCAGCCTGGTCTAGCAGACCAGAAATGTAATTTACACACTCATCAAATGGTTTTCTCTTAATACGTACTTCTTCTTCGGGTGCACTGATATCAATATTTACATCAACTAAAGGAATAGGGCCATACATGCGTAGCAGATAATAGTGGTAGTATGCTTTCAAGAAGGTAACCTCTGCTATCCACCGTGTACGCTCATCTAACCGGAGGTCGCGCACCTTACTAAGGTCTTTTACATTTTCCAAAAATATATTGCAGTTGCGGATAGCTTTCCAAAGCCCGTATCTGTCTCCCGGGCCTCCGCCCTGCCACCAGCCTCTCCAGGCATCCAAACGAGGCTCTGCTGCATTTTGCCCGCCGGTTGCTATGCCGGAGATATTCAAAGTGCCCCAGGCGTAAGCATCCAAATCCCTGGGATTGCGGGGAAGCCATATTTCGTCACCTCCTAAAAGCCCGATATTATAAACAGGATCTCCGTTACGGGGAAGAAAAGAGTAGCAGGTAAATAAATATTTTTCTGCTTCTGTACGCATCGTAAAAGCATTATCAATCACCGCGATATTATCCGGAACAATATCAAGGTATTTATTACAGGAAGTTCCGGCTGCAACCAGGATAATTCCTAATACCATTATATGCCTTTTTACAGCGCCGGTAAAAAATTATAGATTTTCATTTTTATATTCAGTTAAATAAGACAATAATTAAAAAGCAATCTGTAACCCGAAATTGTAAACACCCTGAATAGGATAACCCAGCCCAGAACCGCCCATTTCCGGATCCCACATCTTAAACTTGCTCCATACTGCCAGATTGGTTGCACTCAGGTAAACCCGCATAGAGGTAAGACCAAACCTTTTAATCATGCCAGGCTTGGGGTTAAAGCCCAGCTCGGCATTCTTAAAGCGCAGAAAGCTGCCATTACGCATCCACCAGGTGGAGGTTTCGCCGGCTACTGTTTCCCTGCTATTATTGTTTACAAAGTTTTGGCTGAGACGCGGCCACATCGCATAAAGATTTCGGTTTTCTTCGCTCCAATAGCTATCAGCAATTACCTGTAACAGTGCATTCTGGCTGCCATTGTTAAATACAAACGGGGCTATGTTCTCAGAGTTAATGAAGAAGGAAGACCTTGCAGAGCCTTGAAAAAACACGCTCAGGTCAAAACTTTTATAAGCTATTGTCCCGCCAAATCCATAAATAATTTCCGGAGACGTAGGAAAACCTATGGCTACCTGATCACGGTTATCAATAACACCATCGTTATTAACATCGCGGTACTTAATATCTCCACCACCATATGATCCTCCATTAGCCACACCAGGCGTACCGCCAAATTGTATAGGCGAATTCATAGCTTCATAGTCATCCACAAACAAACGCTCTGCTATATAGCCATAACGTTGCGCCATTGAATTCCCTACGCGAGAAAGATACCATTCATTGCTGCCATAAGTAGGTTCGTCATATTTCAATACCTTGCTGGTAGCATAGGTAAAATTTCCCCGTAATTGAGTGCTCCACCCTCCGCCAAAGTCTTTATTGAAGGTGGTCATCACGTCCACTCCCTCGCTCTGACCTTCGTTCGTATTTGCTATAATGTTGGCCTGAAGCCCCATGGTTGTAGGTATGTAGGTACGGCCGCTGAGTATATTGGTTCGTTTGTTGCGATATACATCTACATTAAGCTCCCAGGCCTTGAAGAGCCGTAAGTCCATCCCTAAATTTATTTGTTCCGATTTTTCCCAGGTAATATTGGGGTTAGCATAGCGACTTACTAAAACTCCGGGCCTGTTATATCCATACAGTTCTCCAAAAGTAGCCCCATAATCAGCATTGTTCATTCCTACCTCTGAAAGATAGAAAAAGCGATCAGCCGCATTTCCAATCTGATCGCTGCCTACAAAACCATAGGTAGCCCTTAACTTAAAATTATTAATGACATTAGTAAGTGGCTCAAAAAACTTTTCATTAGAAACCACATAACCCAGGCCGAAAGAAGGAAAAAGCCAAAGCGGCTGTTTTCAGCAAAACGCTCAGACCCGTTATAACCAAAGTTAAACTCGGCCAGGTAACGGTTATCGTACCCATAGTTAAATCGTCCTGAAAGGCCCTGGTTTCTTGCCGGCAATGATAGTTGCAGGCTGCTCATATTGCCGGATACATAATTACGCATTGTAGTAATCAGCATGCCTCCAACTGTATGCTTCCCAAAAGCACGGTCGTAATTGAGCGCCGCCTCGGTATAGAAAGTAGCCAGCACATCTCTTGCGCCTGCAGAGAAGTTAAGGTATTCGGTACCTACGGTTCCTATCGACCCTAAGCCTCCGCCATTCAGTCTTAGCAGGGTTACTTCACCATCGGTAAGTTGCGTAGTATAATAATAGGGATTGTAGTTCCTCGATACACTCAGGTACGACTCCCGTCTTACGTAAGACATCAGGCGGGCGTTCAATCCCCTGGTGATTGCATTGAGGTTTTGTTTCAATTCGATCTGCGCCTGTACATTCGAACGGTTATATTCCGAATAGCCTTTCACCATTTCGGCATAAGGATTTACATATAAGCCGCCGTTAGGCGCTATAGCATTACCAAATAATGGATGAGTAGGAAACTCCGCCATCGAAGAAGGATAAATAGCAGGAAACATCACCGGATTGGCCCAGATAGCAGTGCGAAAAATACGGAGCCTCCGTTTTCCGTTCGCACCTAACAGAGGCCCTTTATAATCATCGAACTGGGCATATACTCTTACTGCAGCGTCGGTTGTACGTGTAAGCTTAAGATCAACATTCGACCTTACACTGTAATTGATCAGCTTTACATTACTATTAAAATTATTGAGCTTTTCAGCTTTTAATACACCGTTATCTACGTTAAAAGTACCGGCGATATAATAGCGGGCTTTCTCGGATCCCCTGCTATACTTAAGTTATTCCGGGTGTTAATGGTATAATCCTTCACCAGCTGTTCAATCCAGTTATTATTAGGGTATAACAGCGGATCGGCATCCGGCCTTGCTGTTGCATCTATTTTTGTTTGCAGATAAGGTAAAGGAGCCAGCGGATTACGGGTAAGTGCCGCTTCATTAGCCAGTTGCATATAAGTTATATTATCTGCAAACTGGAAGTTTCGCGTGTTGGAAGATGCGGTTACTTCTGAGCGTAGGGTAAACCTGGTTTTACCTGCAGCACCTACCTTGGTAGTAATTAATACTACGCCGTTAGCACCCCGCGCACCATACACAGCAGATGCAGTTGCATCGCGCAATACGCTAAACGCAGCGATATCATCTGGCTGCAAGCGTGCCATATCCGTGTTACTGGATTCGATTCCGTCAATTAATATCAGCGGATCTTGTTTGCCGGTACCAAAAGTGCCCAGGCCCCGTATAAAAATTGCGCATTATCTGCTCCCGGCTCACCGCTTCGCTGATAGGCAATCATACCGCCCACTCTACCGGCCATCATCGTAGTAAGGTTACTTGTAGGGCCCTTTAATTCCTCCGGGTTAATAGTAGCCACTGCACTAACCATGCTGGAACGTTTCTGTTTATTACCAAACGCTGTTATCACCACCTCGTCGATAGTAGTTGTTTGAGCGGTTAAACTGGCATTAATAATGGGTTCGCCCTGTATGGCCCGCTCAGTTCGCGCAAAGCCAATAGCCGAAAAAATAAGCGTACCATTAGCGGGCACCGCTAACTGATAGCCGCCATCCGGCCCTGTTAATGTAGCCCGGGTAGAATCGCTTTTCAGGAACACGGTAGCGTTGGCAAGCACCGCTCCTGCATCTGTAGTAACGACACCCTTTACTACAATGTTTTGTTGCTGCGCGCAGGCATTGCCGTGTATAAAGAAGGCAAGACCAACTGCGAGCAGGCATCTAAAGTAAATTCGAATAAGCATACCTGATTTGTAAGGTTTTGGTGAAAAATAATTTTAAGACTGTAAAATTTTCATTGAAGCACATAAACTCCCCTGCCAGCCCCGGGAGGCCGGTTGTACAACTTCTAAAACGTATTATTTATCTGCTACAGCAGAATGAAAGGTGATGATCTGTCAATAAAATTCAACTGTCACTACCCCGGCATCATCGAAAAGTTTGGTTTATCATTTAAGTTCTTCTATTGATTTTACAAAGTCTGTTGCAAGCATGAGTACAATATTTGTCAATTATACTTTTATAAAAGTATCTATATTTTCTTACTGCATATTGTTAGATTTTAACCGTTGTTAACCAAAATTTAACTCTTGTATCAGCGGTCTTCTGTTTTTCTGTAATGCAGTATCCACGGCACTTTGACCGTGATCCGGCATGATGACAGAACGGTTGTGCACTAACTATTTCCCGTCTCTTAAAGACGGCAGCTACTCTTTATGTTTTATCTTTTATATTACTAATAGCGATCGTTTTATTTGATCAGTTGGGTTGGTTTGTTATACAAATGAATTGTTATTGCAGAATGATGCACTTCCGTTTTTTTAAGGGCAGTAATTCCTCGTCTGACCAACGCTCCCCGGATCTCTTCCAGAGCATCAACGTGATAAAAGTATGCTGTGTATCAGCATCCACGTTGGCTGCAGTATTGATAACCCGGCTATACCTGCTCTCAGGATGCACCAGCTCAGTACTTACATCATACATCTTTTCCCATCCCATCCAGTTTACCATTGCCAATTGATAAACACCATTATCTACAATTACAACATCTTTGCCTTTTACTTTCCTGCGCGTAGTAATAATTTCCTTACCTAACCGTGGCAACGCATAATGCCCTAGTCTTATCTCCGTAGCAACAGGTGAACTTACTTTATCAACCCTAAGGATACCATTGGCAATAGGCATATCTGCCAATTGCAGTTGAATGCCCGGATTGGTTTCCAATAAAGCATCGCGATAGTAAACGCCATCCTCAAACTTCTTAAAATCATACAACCGTAGCGGTTCCCATTCCTTTTGTTGATTTTTGACGAGGTAATTCATAGATACTACGCCGTCTACACTATCGGCCTGCCAGGGAAATGCGCTGTTATAAGAAAGCCGGTTATAGTTTTCACTGGCGCGAAAAGTTTCCCAGGCGCCTATCAATTTTACCTTGCACCAGGCCCTGATTTCAGATGCGCCTATATTGGGATAATCGGTAATGAGTATGTTTGAGCTGTCAGCAAAATGATGATACACTTCACCCTTCTTCATCCGGGTTTCCCAGTCGCCGTCATTTTCTGTGGCTGTCCAGAAAGGACTATCCTTTGGCAGCATTAATGCAAAAAGGCCTTGCCCATCCAGTACACGCTACCACGGCAACTGTAGGGCTGAACCGCAGGTTCGAATGAACCATACACACCTAATGTGGGCACATTGTCTTTCATAAAATCCGGATGTGTTATAAACTGCTTCATTACACCCGAAGCAATCCGCCGCATCCAGCCATAATTAACAGCAGGATCATTTTGCAAACCCATCAGCGCAAACGGAACAATAGCGCCGATCCTGTAAGTCATGCTTCTGCCCCATACAATCATCTTCCCATCCCTGCCAAACATATACGGGTATTCCTGCTTGAGGTCGTCAAAGTTTTTAAGGAATTTCTGCGCATATTCAGGATAATATTTCTTTCCAAAATATTCCGCCCATAAAGGACCATACATCTGAAAGGCCCACATGCTGTAATAATCATAAGCCGGGTTATCGTTGTACCAACCGGTTCCCCTGTAATGCTCCAGTGATTTATTAAGGTATTCGACCAGCAACTTTTCATTGACCTGATAGCCCTTGTCTTTAAAAAAGCTCAATACAAAAATGTTAAAGAACTTCCAGTTAGAAGGCACCGTCTTACCATCCCCATAACTAAGCATGGTATGCGCCAGCAAATCTTTTGCTCTTTGGTTAAAGGATCAAACAATACTTCAGGCGCGTAAAATAAGGATACCGCCAAAGCGCCAAACTCTACCAATATCTGGCTGGGACCACCATTTTTTTCTGCGGTTTAATATAAGATTCGCTTTGTGGATTTAACAGGTTTAATATCTGGTGACGGTAATAATCAGCCACTCGTATATTGTTCAATACCAGGTTAGAGTCTTCTTTTAATAACGGCGCCGCTATAAATAATGTTCTGCTCAGCCCTTCCAGTTTTCTGTAGGAACCTGTGAAGCCTGCCTGGGATAGCTCTTACCCCGCTCTTTAGGAAACTGCATAGGGTCATTGATATTACCTATATAACTAAATGCTCCTTTAAGTAAATACAAAGCCATTTGCTTCCAATGCTCGCGGGTCATACCCGTGTGCGGGCTGATTGTATAGTCTGGATGGGTTATCTTAAAGACAGGCTGATTGGGCACTCTCTTTTGCTGCAATGACTTCTCCCATGTATCGCCGGCTGGCTGTGATTGAGCTATACTACATGTGCCGAGCAATATTACACCTAATACAACCGATCTGATATGTATTGCTTTTTTATCACTATCTTATTTCTTTTCTAAAAATTTATACATTTCTGTTGCGGCCAGTAAAAAGCGCCTACGCCGAAACCGGCAGTAGAATCTTTATTAACTACCTGACCGGGTATCGCCCGTTCCCCTATGGGTTGTACATAACCTATCTTACCATCGGGCTGCATCGCCGTTTGTGTAAGATAGTTCCAGGCCTTTTGCACGGTTGGCCAGTATACGGTTTTATCCAGGTAACCTTTGTTCATCCCCATAACAAACCATAAGTAAAAAGGCGGTACCGCTGGTTTCGGGACCCGGGGCGTGCTGCGGATCCATCATACTGCGGGTCCAGTACCCCTCCTGCTGCTGCAACCGTCTTACGGTAGCAGCAATACCTAAAAACTTCTCTTCGTATTCCTTCCTGTTTTTATCCGCCGCAGGAAGGTCTTCCAATACTTTTGCAAGGGCTGCTATTACCCAGCCATTGCCTCTCGCCCAAAAAAATCTTTTTTGCCATTAATGCTTTTATGCTTGGGATAAATATACTTCGCATCCCTGTAGTATATTTTTTCTACAGAATCGTACATAATACTGTTGGCATAAGAAAAATAGTCGGCCATCTTATCTAAGTACCTGGAATTACCGGTAACATGGTACATTTTGGTCATTACCGGCATTACCATATACAAGCCATCAGCCCACCACCAGTAGTCATTTTGCTGCGTGCTCATCTGATATTCCATCACTTCCTTTGCCCGGGCAATCTTTTTGGGGTCTTTTACTTTGTCCAGATCGTACAGGTCGATATAAGTTTGAAAACATACCTGCCAGTCGCCAAACAGCACGTGTTTATTGGTTTCTCCATAGTTATATTTCCATTCGGCTTTGTTGTTGGAAGTAGCTCCCATCCACTTATTTTTTTCCGCCCATTTTTCGGAATAGGCTTTATAGCTTTTATTACTGGTAAGCTTATAAGCGGCCATGTTACCGGTATGGTAGGCCGCTACATCCCAAAAAGCCCAGCCGGGTTTGGTATTGTTGCTTTGCCAATAATGATTGACTTTTTCAATGCAGGACAAAACTTTTTCCCTGGACGGATACTCATGATCCTGCGCTGTATCGCTTTTATGTTGAAGCAAAAAAGCTATTGCAACGATTAAGAACTTCAAATTCATTGATAATTAGGTTGATTCCGATACAGATTTAGGTTGCACTATCGGAAGATCTCTGTTTTTATTTGCAATATCTTTTATCTTCTCAGCGGAAAGAGGGGCAAATTCATTTTTTGTAGGGGTAAATTCCATTAAACTCAAAGAGGGCTGTCCCAATAGGTGGTTATACTAAAGAAACAGCCCTTTTATTCAGGCGGCCCGGCTAATAATATTATTGAACCTTTGCTTCATCGGCAACGGCTTCTTCCCAGGTATCCCATTTGGGCGTGTTCGCATTGTAGCCGTCGTATCCAAAATTTTGAGCTAACTGCCCTTTGTTATTAGCAGTAATTGCCGAATTGGGGATCGGCCAGTAGAGATTATGCTTCGCCATGCGGTAATTAATCGTACGGGGTCTTACAGCAATCTCTCCCTTATTATACATCCCATAACGCACTACGCGTTGATACCAATAGCTACCTCCCGCAGCGCCTGTTCCTTCCTGCTTGTCGTAGGTATTAACATCATAAGTATTACCCCATTCGTCTGGTTTTCCACTTAAAGCCAAGCAGTAAGAAACCCGGCTTAACTCCATATGCCTCCACTCCTCCAGGTACAGTTCGCGGGCTCTTTCGTCCATAATTTCACCGATAGTCACCGTATTATACAACTGGGTACAACCGGCTCTCTTACGAACCTCATTAACATCGGCTGCGGCTCCCTGCATCTCCCAAATAATATTTGGCTTCGGCACGTAACAGGTACGTTTCAGCCAGGCGATACAGGTACCAGTCGGCGTTACTGCCATTAGTAGCACCATTAAACTGGTTGGCACCCTGGTTGGCTTCGGCTACTACATCCTGCAGGTATATTTTATAATGGGGCCAGTCGAACCATACACGTAGAGAATCAGTACATAGTAAAGCGCCTGTTGTCGGATGCCTGAAGAGCAGGTTTTTACCAAACCAGGTACTTGTAGGATCATTGTATTTGATAGAATCCATTCTACCCCAGTTGCCTACTGTGCTGTTATGCCTCAGATCGCCTAAATCACTTTGCCCGTTAACATTCCACATTTCGTTAGTTGCAAAGGAAGTCAATCGCCAGGTAGCAATACCCCGGCCTATGGCTCTGATATAATCATAGTTCTGCCGGTAGCTGCCGTTGTTGCGTGCATAGTTTTGTACGGCCTGTTTACCATCTGGCGTTTTTAAATCAGATCCACTCGTATAACTTGGACCAAAAATTCTAAGCGTTAAGAATTCGATCATAGATTCGGCAGTAGCTCCCCGGTTGGGCATCCCCATGATCACCTCCCTATTGGCTGCAATAAGTTTATTCTCTGGGCGATGTAAATCCCAGATTACGTTACGCGTTACCTGCCAGGTTTGTGGTGAATAAGTGTTTACGAAGGTTCCGAAGGTATTCTTCATTAATTCGTAGCCCGACTGATTGATGAGGATATCTGCCTGGTCTTTTGCCTTTTGAAACTGGCCGGTGGCCAGATAGCACTTTATTAAAAGCATGCGACAGGCACCCTTGTTCACCATGCCTTTATAGATCATATCCTTTTGCTCGGGCACCCATTGCACGGCAAACTCCATATCCTTCGTGATCATCTGAAGAATGGCTTCGCGCTTAGTTGACCTATAGTTTTGTTTGGGAACCTCCAAAATCTTCGTCACCAACGGTACATCACCAAATTGAAATACGAGGGAGAGGTAACGAAAAGCGCGGTGAAAATAGGCTCTCCCAAATAAGCGTTTTTGGTAGCTTCGTCCAATCCTGTAACATTATTAATAAAGCTTGGAATGGTATTCGCATATTTAATACCCTCATAGGTTTGATCCCAGAAATAGGTAGTCCAGTTACCCGCATCATAGCCTGGGCCTCCAATTGGAGTCAGCTGCGTAGGTATATCCGCAAATAACGCTGCATCATCCGTTTTTGATGCCACGCTGAGTTCTGAGAAAAGATACTCTGTGCCGATTGGAACAGAAATGTTACGATTCTCAAAGCTTGTCCAGTAGGTACGGATATGCCGGTCGGCCATGGCGAGCGCAGCCTGCAGTCCGCTCTCCGTACTAAACGTGGTGGTAGGCTCGTAAAAGACAATGGGTCTGGTTTTAAGAACTCCTTAGAGCAACCGCTTAAGAACACTGCGCTTCCGATAGCAGTAGCGAGCGTAAGTGCATATAATGCTTTTTTTTTTATATATCGATAAATTCATGTCTGTATATTTTAGAAAGTAACATTTAAACCCAATGAAAAAATACGTGTGGCTAATCCTCCTGTTTCGGGATCGCCATACTCCCAGTCTTTTGCCATACGGCCACATTGCGTACAGATCCGTATATTTTTACATTTGACATTTGATATTTACTTGTCCACGTTTTAGGCAATGTATAACCCAGCGATATACTTTCGAAACGAATAAAAGAGCGGTCGTAAACTTTACCAGGGAAGCCACACCACCCGGCCCCTGGGCATCCAGCCTTGCGTACTCATTAGTTGGGTTTTGAGGAGTCCAGTATTCTTTTGTGAATGTATTCAGACCATTAGTAATTAAGGAACCATCATTATCGCGATTCAGGTAGTTCCAGTCTATCGACTTATGCCCCATATAGGAGTATAAGTTGAAAGAAAGGGCCAGAGATTTCCACAGCGTGAAATCGTTTCGTAACTGCCAATGTACCGGCGGCGCAGTAGGACCCATAAATTCCCGGTCTTTATCATTGTACACTGGGGTTGTAGAACCATCTGCATTTTCTTGTCATCTGCAGTATAATTATTCGCTACTTTAGGATCACCCGGCTTTTGACCATATTTCTTGGCCTCTTCTATCTCGCTCGCCTGCCATATACCGGTTACACGATAGTCCCAGATAGCACCAATAGGCTGACCAATAAACCAACCATTGGTATTGTCGTTCATTTCCCTTGTACCTATCACATTTCCTGCCTCGTCCAGCACATTTTCATATTGATAATACAAGTGTTTGATCCGGTTTTTGTTATAGGAAAAATTCAGGGTGGTGCTCCACTCCAGTGTATTGCTTTGCAAATTCAACGTGCTAATAGTAAACTCAACACCTCTGTTAGATACTTCACCCAGGTTGGTGGCAATGCTATTGAAACCAGAGAAACCCGGAAGTCGCTGGCTCATGATCATATCATGCGTGTTCATAACATAATACTCAATGCTACCAGAAATCCGATCGTTTAAGAATCCATAATCCAGGCCTACATTATAAGCAGCAGTTTTTTCCCACTGCAGGTTAGGATTAGCCAAACGATCGACAGACAGGTAACGCATATTTACCAGCGCTCCTGAACCGTCTAGATAGCCCTGGAAGCGGCCGGTACCTGAGCCCAGATTTGCCAGTGCGATATACGGATCTGCCAAGGCACGATTACCGTTCTTACCATATGAAACGCGCAGCTTTCCCGTGCTCATAGGTTCCCAGTTAAAGAATTTTTCATTGGTGAACGCCCATGCCAATGCTACGGAGGGGAAAATACCATAAGGATTATTAGCACCAAATGCCGAATATCCATCGCGACGTACTGTAGCAGTGAGCATATACTTACTATCGTAGGAGTAGAACAAACGTCCAAATAGTGCGTTCGCTGTCTGGCGGGAGTCGGAAGATGAAAAACTACTCCTTGTTTTATCGCCGTTTGCTGTGTTATGAAATCCTAAAGCGTCTGAAGGCAGGATATTACGGGCTTCAATGCGATCCTGCCAGTATCTGCGCTCTTCGGCTTCCTGTACAAGGGTAAGGTTCACCCGGTGCTTTTTTGCAAAAGTCTGCTCCCAATTGATCGTATTGTTCAGCGACCAGTCAAATCTTTTGGCCTGCTCCCGGTTGACTAACCCATTATTAGACGCTTTCCAGTCAGGATGTTTAGACGATTCAAAATAACGATCATAGAAAAACTGGTAACGTGGTGATGCATTGAACGAATAGGTGATATTGAACGGCAGTGTTACTTTGGCAGTAAGAATACTGTTAAGCACCGTATAGCCTTTTTCCAATTCGATGAATTGCTTATTAAAATCGAAATTGTAGGCATAGCCTTGATTCTGCCCCATAGGGCGGTGAACCAGATTACCCGCAGAGTCCCTGTAAGAAGCATATGGGCTCAGGCGTATTTGATTATTGTCCCAGTAGTTCATACCAAGGCCCGGCTGCAAATCTCCATCACTGCGATCCTGGAAATTTACATTGGCTCCCAGCTGTAGCCATTTGGTTATTTTACCGTCCAGCTTCATATTGGCACGCGTAGCCCGATACACATTCCCTACGACAGCGCCCTCATTTTTTAAATGACCAAATGATAAATAATAGTTCATCTTATCGCTGGCACCTGATACGCTGGCGTTGTAGTCCTGGTTAAAGCCGGTACGAAACGTGTGATCATACCAGTTAAACGTTCTTCCAGCCACATAATTAGCGAGCACCAGGTCGTTCAGATTAAGACGCCGGGCGTATATGCTGGCATCTGACTCTCCCGCTGCATTGGTAGTATAGGCCCGCCATTGCTCTAATGTAATCCCATACTGAGAAAGATTATCGGGGCTATCGTAATACCCCAGCTTTCCTTTTAATGTACCGGTTTGGTAGGGCTCGTAGTTACCAGTTTCTGCATTAAGTCCATAAGTGTCCTTTTTGTACCAGTCTTCGCGAAACTGCATGTATCCATCGGGGCCATACACCCCGCGATAAGCGCTTTTGGTTGTAAACCCGGCATTGGCGCTGACATTAATTACCGGCTTACCAATCTTGCCTTTTTTGTGGTGATAATAATCACCCCATTGGCGGCCTGTGCTCCATAAACTGCCGCCGCAGAAGCATCTTTTAATACATCGATCTGGCCTATATCATCGGGGTTTATTTCGGATAGCTCTCCATAGAAGATCATACCGTCTAAAATGATTAATGGATTATTATGCCCGCCGGCAGTATATACAGATCGCTGGCCCCGAACCTGGAGAGAGCCTCCTCCTTTTGCTGACGGGTCGTACCCCACCTGCAAGCCCGGAACACCACGAAGAATGTCCTGTACCGTATTAGGATTGGCATTGGCCATATCGTCAGGCTTTATCTGCACGACGGACCCCGTCAGATCTTTTTTCGCATGGTGCCATAACCTACAACCACCACCTCGTCCATAGACACATTCGACGCTGCTAACTCAATATTGATGATGGCATCGTCTCTTACTTCTGCTTCCTGCGAAACATAACCTGTGCCCGAAAACTGAAGCTTGTCGCCCTTTTTTGAATTAATGGAATATGCTCCCTGGTCATTGGTAACGGTTCCATAGGTAGTACCTGCAACTATAACAGATATGCCGGGAATAGGAGCTCCATCGGCTTTGGTAACAGTACCCTTAACTGTAACCTGTGCATTAATAACAACCGGGAGTGCCATTAACAGAAATACCAGGACACCACAATTCAGTAGTTTTAATCGCCGAAATCTTAATTTGGCTTGCATAAACAATCGCTTTTATATTTTAAATGAATACTACACTAACCAGCTAAATAATATTAGCTCGTTTGCATGATGAAAATAGATCATGATGTATAGGAAGCCAGGGGATAAATCGTTATAAAAGAGGGGTGATTCTAGTACAGTGAAAAAAACTTTATTTGATGTAAAAGACTAAAAATCAACTTATAAAAAGAAGAGAATATCAATATGTGTTTTACACTATACTGTTTTTTCAGCAGGTTTCCGGTATAGTTGGCTAATACGGGCAGTAATGCCGCGATAAACGTTCGGGTTTTTGTAAGAAACATAGTAAGCCAGGCAGTATTGTTCAATGCCAGGTAAAACAATCTAAATATTCTAAGTTGAGTATATTCTATCTACCATTGTCTGCTATTTTTTCTGATACACTCTCACGTAATCCACTTCGTACCGGCTGGGAAACTCAGTTTTTGGGTCACCACCATTGTCGCCGCCTATTGCCAGGTTGAGCAGTAAATAATGAGGTTGTTTAAAAGGATTAGAACCATCGGGATTATTCGCATCGGTTAGCTTTACCTCGTTCAGTAGCAGATCATCTACAAAAAGTTTGATAGAATTTTCATCCCAATCCATACGCCATACGTGAAAATCCTGGTCCCAGTTGGGTTTAAACGAGCTTACCGGTTTATGGGTGCTGAACCATTTGGCATTCCAGCGTTGATTGGTACCCGTTGCCACATTGGCCAGTATATCTCCTTTATAATATTCCATGATATCAATCTCTCCGTTCCAGGGCCACTCGCCATTTATACCCAATGTCCATATAGCGGGCCATAAACCCGGCTTTGCTATAATTTTAGCACGTATCTCAAAACGACCATACTGCCATGTTTTAGAATGACGTGTATTGATGCTGGCAGAAGTGTATGCAATCTCCTTTCTTTTTCCCGCCATTCGCTACTGCCTTCTTTGTAGCGCGGGTTGGGTTTGGTTTCCCGGCGTGCCTCAATGATGAGCTTACCGTTTTCGCACCAGGCATTTTGTGGCTGGTACCATTGTAGCTCGTTATTGCGCACAAAGCCTTTTTCGAATTGCCAAACCGTTGTATCTACAGCACCGTTTTTATTAAACTCTTCTGACCATACGAGCTTGTAATCATCACCCTTTTTCTTTACGTGGCCGGAATCACCCGGGTTGCCGATAGCTAGTAACGAACCAATAATTATGGAAATCATTGTAATATCTTTTTTAATAACGTTCTGAACTTGCTAAAGCGTTACGGTTACACTCTTTAATCCGGGTGCGGTGAACACTATTTTAACCGGACCCGGTTTTTGATTTTTTTCACATATAAGCCAATAACCTGCCTCTGAATGTTTTCTGTACATTATCGGTATAGTCGCCCATATCACTATTATCACCGGCTTCAAGGCCGAGTAAGGTGCCGCCTGTTACCGTACAGGTAAGTTCAGCATTAATATTATAAACAGGGTTACCCTTTGCATCCACCAGCTGTACCGCCACTTGTTTTACTTCAGCATCTTTTTTACCATCATTGATCACTTGTAAGGCAGTGGCCTCACCGGCAGTTGTCACCGCATAAGTAACTACCACATTACCGGCCTCATTCAATCCCTCTACTTTTAATGTACCTTGCTTAAACGGAACATCCCAGTAAGTGATACCGGTTTTAGTATCATAGTTTTTTACATCCCCTATTGGTTGGTTATCCAGCAGCAATCTGGCTTTCGCTGTATTGGTATAACAAACCACTCTTACTGTTTGCCCTTCTTTATAGTTCCAGGATGCCCAGGCATCTACTGATAATTCTTCTTTTCTTCCTTCCGACTGCGACAAAACATCCTGTGTATGGTCACCTCCCTAACAGGATAAGTGCCCAGGTAAGCCACGGGCTTGTCGCTCCATAAAGATTGCCTGAAATAACCTCTTGGTTTAATAAAGCCGCCAAAGCCCAACAAGCCTGAATAAAAACCACGCGAGGGCCATCTACCCGACTCGCCCAGGTAGTCGATACCTGTCCATAAAAACTGGCCGAATATGTGCTCGTTATCTGTAACTGCTTTCCAGGCGCTCAGGTCGTGGCGGTTTTCGCTGCCGAATATGACACGGTTCGGGTACTTTTTATGATCGCTGATATAACGGTTTTCCGTATAGTTATAGCCGGCTATATCCAATGCCGACGGGTATTCTGTTTCGTTGGACATGGCCACACCGGCCAGCCCCGCAGTTACCGGGCGCGACCTGTCGTATTGTTTCACCACAGCCGCCAGCTTTTTGGCAATTACGCCCAGGCGCATGGCGTCCGGTGCATCTTTTTATAACCGCCGAATATTTTTTGTGTAAACCCTGTTTGCGCACCGCCATCCAGCACCGGGTGAGAGTAAGGGTCATTAGGATAGTCTACCTCATTACCAATGCTCCAGGCAAATATGGAAATATGGTTCCTGTCACGACGCACCATATCCCCAGGTCTTTTCACCCCACTCGGGGAAAAAATCATAAGTGCCCTGGTAGCCCGGTGTACCTGCATTCCAGCCTTCCAGCCATTTACGTTTCGGAAATTCCCATTCATCAAATGCTTCATCCATCACTAGTAACCCTAACTCATCACAAAGCTCGTATAATGCTGAAGCCTGCGGATTATGACTGGTTCTGATGGCATTCACCCCTACTTCTTTTAAATTTAATAAACGGCGGCGCCAAACCTCTTTGTACATGGCCGCTCCCAAAACACCGGCATCATGGTGCAGGCAAACGCCTTTACCTTCATCCATTTATCGTTCAATGCAAACCCTTTGTTAGCATCAAATTGAAGCTTTCTAAAACCTGTAGTAATTACCGACGCATCTATTTGTTTGCCCGCTTGCAAAACCCTGGTGCGCAACTGATAAAGTACCGGGTTATTCAAATCCCAAAGTTTAGGGTTCGCTACTTTAATGGTGGTAGCAGTTTTTTCTGAACTATTTGCTGCTACAGAAACCAGGTTGCTGCTTTGTCCTACTACTTTCTTGTCAGGTCCCACCAGCTCCTGCACTACCGTCAGCTGCTGTGTTTTTGCCTCTGTATTGGCCAAAGTGGTTTCAATATTCAAAATGCCTGCACCATCCGTTACCTGTGGGTAAGCATACACACCCCATTGAGCAATATGCACCGGGTTGGCATATACCAGCCAAACGTCGCGGTAAATGCCGGATCCGGTATACCAGCGCGAATCGGCATCGCGGTGATGATCGGCTTTCACCAGTATTTCATTTGGCTTACCCGGTTTTAAATAAGGCGTTATATCGTACATAAAAGAGATGTAACCATTAGGTCGCTTACCTACTGATTGCCCGTTCACAAAAACCTCGCTACGGTTATACACCCCTTCAAAATAGATATACACTTTTTTATCTGATGCAGGTATTACTACTTCTTTTTTATACCAGCCGATACCTCCGGGCAAATAGCCCATGCTGCTGGCATTTTCAGGATCAAGCTTTTGCCGAACGCTCCAGTCATGAGGCAGGTCTACCGCTTGCCAGGATGCTGACCCTGCGGGCCTTTCAGCCACCGTATCAGTACTGTTCAACGTAAACTGCCATGCATTATTCAGTTTAACAGCGTTACCGAAGCCCGGTTGAGCGAAACCATTAAACGTTGTGATGATCAGAGAGAATAGGAAAAGAAAGCGCACCATGAGAAGGTTTTGATTGAATGAATATTTATTGAAGATTTATTTTATTGAACTAATTCCTTTATGTGTGGGGATCGTTTGCTTTATCGAACCGTCTGCCGCAAATTCCAGCTTGTCTATACAAACCTCCCGGTTATATCCTGCTGCGCTGCCCATTTTTATACCGTTAGGGTAAGTAAACCGGTGGTAAACGATATACCAGTCGTCAGTGCCCGGTATCTGTATCACCGAATTATGCCCCGTGCCGTAAATACCTTCCGCCTCATTTTTTTGTATGACTATATTATCAGCAGGTATCGTAAGCGGGCCTGTGGGCGATGTGGATGTGCCATACCGTACACGGTAGTTGGGACTACGGGTATCATCTTCGCTCCACATAAAATAATAAGTGCCTTTCCGATAGAAAACATATGTGCCCTCGCGGAAGGTTTTATCTACTTTAATAATTTGGGGAGTGTTCGTTTTAAAAGATATCATGTCTTCATTCAGTTCAGCTACCGCCATATAGCCATTGCCCCAGTACAGGTAGCTTTTGCCGGTTTGAGGATCCGTAAATACATCCGGATCGATCTCCTGCCCGCCTTTTATTCCGGCAGGCTTCTCTGCCACCAGCGGTTTACCTGAGTCAATAAACGGACCCGTTGGCTCATCGGCTACAGCAACGCCTATTTTCTGGGCGGCCGTGAAATAATAGAAGTATTTGTACTGACCGTTGATCTTTTTTCAATAATACAGGGCGCCCAGGCATTGCGGTTGGCCCAGCTCACCTGTTTGGGCAGATCCAGCATCACGCCCTCATCCTTCCAGTTGGTGAGGTCGGCCGAAGAAAATACCTTAAAGTAATTACCCGCCCAGCCGGTAAAACCATCGCTGGTAGGATAGATATAATAGCGTTTCGTTTTTTCGGAGTACAATATCTCCGGGTCAGCATAGTAGCCCGCCAATACCGGGTTGCGGTTTTGCAATACTGCTACCTGGTAGGTTTCAGGCTTGCGGCCCGGTATGGAAATGGTATAAGCCACCGGTTTTTTAGAAAAATCAGATCCGGATGCCGTAATCTTCACACCCGGGAAGCTTTTAAATTGTGGATCGAATTTACTGAGTGCCGTATTGTCTAAAACAGGCAGCCATAATTTCTTAGCCACCGTGTCGAGCACCATATTGTTCTTTTTGATTTGCTGGGACTGCGCCGTACCCAATACATCTGTAATACTCAACCATTTCGCTGTTAAACGCTCTATCTCCTTTTGGGTAACCGGTAAAACGGTTCCGTGCCGCGGATGAAAGTTCATAGATACCTGCTCATCCACCACTTTAAAATTTTCAAGGTCCGTTGTTTTGGTAAACTGGTAGCGGCCTTTGGTATACACGTCGTACATTAATATATACCCGCTGCCATCGTTCAACTTAAATACACCTGCACCTTCAACAGGGTCTTTGGTTTGCTGTACATACGCATCACGTAGTCTATAACCCTCTGTCAGTTTACTGGAAACCGCTACTTTAATCCCTGCACCCTGCCCTTCTGTTTTAAAGAACAGGTGAAACTTGCCGTCTTTTTCTACGATATCACCATCAATACAGGCGCCATTGTTCGGACTAAAAATAATTGTTTGGGTTCGGTTTCCAATCCTGTAAAGTCTTTATTGGCATAGGCATAGTAGATAATATCGGGGTCATTCCCTGCTCTCATCGACCAATAAATCATGTATTTGCCTTTTTGAGCATCATAAATGGTTTGAGGCGCCCAAACCCGGTTTACTTTTTCAAAGGCTTTAAAGGTCTGCGGAATATTGACAATTGCCGAAGTCCAGTTCATTAAGTCGTTGGACTTAAGCAGCACCATTGCCCGGTTCGAATCCCATCCATTGGCCGACACCATATCCGTTGCTACCATATAAAAAGTTTTCCCGTCTGCGCCTCTCAAAATATGCGGATCACGCACACCCCCGTAGAACTGATAGCCGAAGAAGCTATTACCGGCTGGTTATTATTTAGGGCCTGGAAATGGTAGCCGTCGGTACTGATCGCAAAACGGATGGCTTCGTCCTCCTTACTATTGCCTGTAAAATAGGTAAAAAGGTAGCCGGTATATTTTGAAGGCGTTGTTTTTGCCTGGGCTTTCACCAAAGCCGGAAACAATAAAAGAAAACCAATCCACCAGTAATTTTTTTGATCATGAGCTGTTACACTGTCGTTAAATTAAGAATGCACTATCAGACCGCTTTATAACAAGCTATCGGCAAGCCCTGTAAAGTTGCTAAAAATCGGTTGCGGGTATCGTGGAGAAATTCGTATAAAAACGGGGTAAATTAGTTTACCTATCAGGAGAAATGAATATTAACCACCCCAAACCGGCTAATTATTATCAGAATTGCCAATTCTTAAATTACCGCTTACCTTGCCCCTATACTGCTTGATGTAATCGGTGGGCTTCATTTTAAACAGTTTGGTGAACTGTTCGCGGAAGTATTTTACATCGCTGAAGCCAACCGAATAAGCTACTTCACTTACCGTATCATTGGTAGTGATCAAAAACTCAGCAGCCTTCCTTAACCGCAAAAAGCGGATAAAACCGTTTACTGATTGTCCTGATATCAACTTGATCCTTTTATATAAATAGGAGTGGCTCATGCCCATTTCACGCGCCAGGGTTTCAATGTTAAAGTCATTATCGTCGAGATGCTTTTCTACAATGGCAATACATTTATCCAGCAGCTCCTGGTATTCAGCCGGAACATTAGGCTGTTCGGACCCATCTTTTTAAGAGTAACCTGGTTATAAAAATACTGTTGCAGGCTGGCACGGCTTTTAAAAAGCCCGTTTACTTTAGCCAGGAGCAGCTCTTTATTAAAGGGTTTGGTTACATACTGGTCAGCGCCTTCTTCCGTTCCTTTTAACTCTATCTCCTGCGAAGTGTGGGCCGTGAGCAGGATAACCGGTATATGACTTGTATTAATATCCGCTTTTATAGTGCTGCAAAGCGTAATACCGTCCATCTCAGGCATCGAAATGTCTGAAATAACCAGGTCTGGTTTTTTTGATGTCACCAGCTTCAGCGCTTCTTTGCCGTTGGACGCCTTATACACCACAAATTCTTCCCCGAATACGGAAGCCACATAATTGCGCATCTCTTCATCGTCGTCTACTACAACGATGGCTTTTTAGTAGTCAATAAAGGTATTTCAGGCACTGGTATGGGTGCTTCCTCGTCAGAAGGCTCAAAATCATCTGCGGTTATAACAGGCGATTCGTCTTCTTCATCCGATGTTTCTGTTATGGGGATAGCCCCAAAATGATCGCGTCCTAATGGTAACTGAAGGGTAAATAGCGTACCCTTGCCCACCTCACTCTGGTAGGCAATAGACCCCTGGTGCATTTCGGTAAACTGCTTCACCATATAAAGGCCAATGCCAAAGCCCAGCTTTACATGCCCTTGGGCCTGGTAGAAGCGATCGAATATGGCATTGCCGGCACCCTCCGGTATACCAGCCCCGGTGTCCCTGATCGTAATCTGCAAATGATCTTTATGGGGAACAACATCAATATTGATCTGTCCCCCTGGGCGTGTATTTAAAGGCATTGGAGATCAGGTTGTATAAAATGATCTCGATCTTATTTTTATCGCCATACATTTCAATGGGTTCTTCAATACCAGTGATGGTGTAGGCTATATCCTTTGTTTTTGCCTCATGTTTAAAATAATAAAAGATGGTATTACCTAATTTGCTAAAGTCAAACCGGCTCACTTGCAGGCCTTCCGCACCCTCTTCTATTTTTCTAAAAAGTAATAGCTGATCGGTGAGGCTCAGTAATCGCGTGGCATTTAAACCGATGATCCGGAGCTCTTCCTTATCCTGTCCCTGGTATTGTTTGATCAGGTCTTTAACCGGGTTAAGGATCAGGGTAAGCGGTGTGCGAAATTCATGCGAAATATTGGTAAAGAACGACAGCCGTTTTTGGTTTATTTCTTTTTCCTGCGCATTGATCACCCGCTCCGTTTCCCTTTCCGCTTTTTCTTTTTCATACTCCGCATGTGCTTTTGCAATTCTGCTTTCTGCACTTCTTTTTCCATACGCTCACTCTCCAGCTCTGCCTTACGCATTTCGGCATTCACCCGCGAAAGCTGCAGCTCATATTTCATTTTGGCCTGCCGGGTTTTATAGCTGATATACAGAATAGCCAGGGCCGCCGCGCCGGATAAATAAAGCAGGTAAGCCCACCAGGTACGGAACCAGGGCGGCAGTACTTTTATGGTCATCACTTTTTCTACCGTATTCCAGGTGCCTTCTGCATTGGTTGATTTAATGCGTAAAGTGTAGGTGCCCTCCCGTATATTATTATAGGTCACCGTCCTGGTATTACCGGTTTTGTTCCAATCCTTATCCCAGCCTTCAAGGTAATAAGCATATTGAATTTTATTGGGCGCCGAATTTCCAACGCAGCAAATTGCAGCGACAATAGGGCTTCGTTATAAGGAACCGTTAGCCGGGTAATATCTCCGCTTTCATTCATTTCATAATCCAGGGCTGGAGAAAGATCTTTATTGTTCACCCGCAATGAGGTAATAACCAACGTAGGAAAAAAAGGTACGGGGCTTTATTCGTTGCGGGTAAAAGATATTAAACCCATTGTTGCCGCCAAAAGCCAGCTCCCTGATCTCAATTGAATAGCGGCACGGTAAGAAAACTGGCTGCTTTGCAATCCATCCGACTCATAAAAGCGATTAAACTTACCCGACTGCGGGTTGAATTTATTGAGACCATTGGTGGTACTGATCCATAAGTTGCCGGTGCTGTCTTCGAGTATATTCATTACGGTATTGCTCGAAAGGCCTTCGTCTTCTGTATATCGCCTGGCAATCTTACCCGCCTTCCTGTCGAATAATACCAGGCCTCCGCCCTCAGAGCCTACCCAAAAGCGACCCTGCCGGTCTTCATAAATGGCCCTTACGGTTTTCCCTATTTCATAATACTGGTGTTGCTTATTTGCCTGGTCAATGCGAATAAGTGATTGTGCATTGCCGGCCCATAAGGTACCGGTGCGGTCTTCTTTAATGGACATCAGGTCTCCCAGCGATACATCAAAAGTTTCAAACCGGTTTAGCTGCTTATTATATAAATACAGGTGACCATTTTCATAGGTAGTCACCCATAAGTTCTTTTTTGAATCGTAGTAAATGCGAATGGCGATCTTATTTTCAAACCCGTCACTTTGGTTGATCAGCCTGAAATGATCCGCCTTGCCTCCGGGCGCCAAACGGGTAACACCACCGCCAAAAGTAGCCATCCAGATATTACCCTCCGCATCCTGGGTCATGCTACTTACCGTATTGCTGGATAGTTGCGGTTCCTTATACGTTGAAAACCGGGTGCGGTCTGCATTCCAAACACTAACGCCGCCGCCCTCAGTGCCTATCCAGAGATTGCTTTTCTGATCTTCAAAAAAGAAGTGATAAAATTGCTGCTAAGTCCCGGGTAAGAAGCATTGCGTTGCACGGTACGAAACTCGTTGCCGATCACATCAAATACATTGACGCCGCCCTTATTTGTTCCCACCCATTTGCGCGATTCTTTATCGATAAATATAGTAAGCACCGACTCACTGGTCAAACCGCCGGATTCATTTGAACTATTGATACTGCTGATCTGTCCGGATTTTATATTCAATAAATTGACTCCTCCCCGTCTGTGCCAATCCAGAGCTGATCATTACCATCCATGCTAAGCGTTGTTATATAATTAGCGCTTAACCTGCCGTTGCTTGTATTATAATGAGCGCTAACCTGGTTGGCAGATGTTACATATTTCAGCAGGCCCGTTGAAGTGCCCAGCCATAAATCACCGGCGTTATCCGCTACAATTTTGTTTACGGAGAAATTACGGATATCGGCATTGACAAGGTCCAGCTTCCGGGTTTTATAATTAAAACGATACAAACCTCCTCCTGCTATAAAGATCCAGGTACGTTTTCGTGGGTCAACATACATAGCCTGAACGGAGGCGTAAATATTGGAGCTGCCATCAGCATTATAAAGTGGTATCTGCACCGCTTCTTTTTGATCCTTAAACCGCACCAATACACTCAAACCGCTGGTACCTAAAAAAATATTCCCTTCGCTATCTTTCTCTATACTATTAATATAAATACTTACCTTATGCTTTTGCGAAGATCGGTGAGGATAGTAGTAAACAGGCGACACTACATTGGTAAAAGTATTGTAGGTTACAGCACCTTGTCCCATGCCGATCCATAAATTATGATCATTATCCTCATTCAATGCAGATATATAATTATGAGGCAATGAAGTGCTGTCGTTAATACGGTTGCGCAATACTTTAAACTCGTACCCGTCGTAGCGATCCAGACCATCATAAGTACCAAACCATACAAAGCCCTTGCTGTCCTGGAAAATACATTTTACGGAGTTGTTGGATAAGCCCTGGTTACTGCCCAGGTATTTTACCTTATAAGCATCCTGTGCTTGCAGGGACACCACAAGAAGCGATAGACAAATGGCTGAAAGTATGGTATTGCGAAACATATCGGCTCTCACAAGGTAATAAAAAGCACCTGGTTGGCGCCCAAATTACATGATTTGTGCAAAACTAAGGCGATAGTTTTGCAGCTGTTAACATATGCCCACTCTTTGTTAAAATGTGCGTATCCTTTTTTAAAACAGTTTTTACTTTACAGCTCATCTGTTCATTAATGTTCTTTCTATGCGATCCATATATATCGCCGCTTTTGCGGCCCTCTTTTTTCGGCCGATATTTCCGGGCAATCTTACATACCCGAAAAAAACAACAAGCTGTTTAAAGTACAGCCTGCTATAAAAGCCGGAGCCTATGCTTTTAGTTTAAAATGTGCGGCTGACCGGCCAAAGCCCCTTCAGGCATGCCATGAAGATCAATGGCGACTATATACTATCGTTGAAAGCAGACCGCTTGCTGAACCGGTTTTATAAAAATTCCGGGCTGAAGCCTAAAGACAGCGCCTATGGCGGATGGGAAAGCGAAGGATTATCCGGCCATACACTGGGGCATTATTTGTCCGCCTGCTCTATGATGTATGCCTCGGAAAAAGATCCGCGCTTTAAACAAAAAGTAGATTATATAGTAGACGAACTCATAAAATGCCAGGATGCCCGTAAAACAGGTTATGTGGGCGCCATACCCAAAGAAGATTCTATTTTTTACGGGGTGCAACGGGGTGATATCAAAAGCGGCGGTTTTGACCTGAACGGTGGATGGGCGCCCTGGTATACGGTGCATAAGGTAATGGCAGGGTTAGTAGACGCTTACCTGTATTGCAATAGCAGCAAGGCTTTGGGCGTAGCCGTTAAAATGGCCGATTGGGTGGGCACTATTGTTAATCCTTTAAACGAAGAGCAAAGATTGAAAATGCTGCGCTGCGAGTTTGGCGGCATGAATGATATACTGGCGAATATTTATGCCATTACCGGCAATAAAAATACCTGGACCTGTCTTATAAGTTTTATGATGATTTTGTAATGAAGCCGCTGGCAGAAGGTAAACCCGATCCGCTGGCAGGTAAACACTCCAACACTAATATTCCTAAAGCCATTGGCTCAGCGCGACAATACACGCTTACGGCCAACCAAAGTGATGCTGTTATTGCCCAAAGAACCTGGGATATACTGGTCAATCACCATAGTTATGTAACCGGTGGTAATGGCAATTATGAATACCTGGGTCAACCGGGCAAGCTTAATGATGCCCTAAGCGATAATACTGCCGAGAGCTGCTGTATTTATAATATGCTGAAGCTTACGGGCCACCTGTTTGCCTGGAAGCCTTCGGCTAGTTTGATGAACTATTTTGAAAGAGCCCTGTACAACGACATACTGGCTTCGCAAAACCCCAAAACCGCCATGATGCTGTATTTTGAGCCTTTGCGTATGGGCGCTAAAAAACAGTTCAGCGACTCCCTGCATAGCTTTACCTGCTGCGTAGGCAGTGGTATGGAAAACCATACCAAGTATACCGAGAACATTTATTTTGAAGGCGCCGACGGCAGCCTCTATGTAAATCTCTTTATACCGTCGGAGCTTAACTGGAGAAGCAAAGGCGTTAGCATTACGCAAAACACTTCTTACCCTGAAAGTAATACAACCAGCTTCACGGTTACCACTCAAAAGCCCGCTACCTTCTCTTTTAAATTACGCCAGCCCTGGTGGGCTAAAGGTATACCCGTGGTGAAGATCAACGGCCAAACTGTTAACAGTACTACTAATGATGAAGGCTATATTGTTGTTGCCAATAAATGGCGTAATAACGATAAGATGGAACTGTCTTTTGAAATGAACCTGTACGCAGAAGCTATGCCCGACAATGCCAATCGCGTAATCGCGTAGCGCTTATGTACGGACCGTTAGTATTAGCTGGCAACCTGGGTAACAAAACACCCGACCCGGTTTATGGTATTCCTGTACTACTAACAGATAACCGAAACATCCGCGACTGGATCGTAAAAGACCCTTCCGCCCCTCTAACCTTCAAAACCAAAAATACGGGCAAACCCTTTGATGTAACGCTCACGCCTTTTTATAAAAACATCGATAACCATTACAGCGTTTACTGGGATTATTTTACCAATGCTGACTGGCTGGCCAAACAGGCCGAATATGAAGCAGAGAAAAAACGACAGCAACTGGTAGAAGCACAAACGATTGACAACTTCCGTATCGGTGAAATGCAGCCCGAGCGTGATCATGACCTCAAAGCCAGCGAACAATCTTATGTAGATGCGGCCTATGGTCGCAGTGGCCGCGAAGTAAGAAAAGATGGATTCTTCTCTTTCGATATGAAGGTAGAGCCCGGAAAGCCAACAGCCTTGTTATTTAGCTATATCGGTGATGATAAAGGCCGCAGCTTCGACATACTGATAGATGATGTAAAAGTAGCTTCGGTTGAACTGAAAGGCGGAAAGCCGGGTAAGTTCTTTGATGAGGAATATATGATCCCTGCCGGGCTGATCAAGGATAAAAGCACCATCAGGGTAAAAGTACAATCTACCAATGGCAGAACTGCCGGGCGTGTATTTGGTGTAAGAACTATTCGAAAATAACAATGCCACTAATACACGAATATATTTAGAACAAAGCAAGCATCACAATAAGAATATTGTGATGAATCAATTTCAAATGAATCGTTGCATTCGGTGCGCCAAATGACTCGAGCTTTCCCCTTCCGACTTTGCGCCTTGGCGGTAAAATAACATTCCGTTATAACAGTAGATTGTGGATCAGGCCCCAATTACTTAGCCCTCAGCACTACTGTAGTTATTGCATCAGCCAATGGCAGTGCAAAGCGTCCCTGGTCTAAAGATAGATTTGTTGCAGGTTTATAGGCTATGCCGGATGCTGTTGTTGACTCTAACCTGAAATAGGCCATTGGGGTATAAGCATCGGCCGGGGCAAGTGTTAGCTTTATTTCTTTGGTGCGTTTGTTATACACTACGGTTTTTACCTGCCCGGCATCAAAGCTGATCCACAAGCTAACCGGAGCTATAAAAATATTTCTTTGTGCGGCAGTAGTGATATCAACCGTTATCCAGTCACCCTCCTCACTTACATTACCGCCAAAGGCCAGCCAGCCCAGCTTTTTATCTTGCGCCAGATAAGTGGCGGTATTAATCGCATAGCCATAAAACCCCGAGCCATAATCCCCGTTAATGCCATCATTTTTTAAAGTAGCCGGGAAAGCATGAAAGGCACAGGGCGCAAAACCATCTTCTGTTATATTAGAGATGCCACCCAATACCCCGCCATAACCCACGCGCAGCAAATACAGGTCGTCAGGCTTTCTTCTATATTCGGTAAGCACGGGTATGGCATTCAGTTCCGATCCATAATGATGGATCATCCGTTCGATACGTTGTGTTTTTCCGCCATACAAAAATCCCAGTAGCGACGCGCATTTCCATTATAAGCCCATGATGGTAGCGTAGGCATATAACCCAATATGGCATTTAAAGTAACGGAAGCTTTATCTTCATAACCGAAGAAGAGGCACCAAATGTATACCTCTTCCTGGCCGGTAGAATCCCAGGGCATTTCACTACCGAAGGGGAACTCCAGCTTATTCCACTGAATGGCCCGCTTTTTCATCAATGCTTCCAGCTTGTCGGCCAAAGCCGTTTTGCCTTCTGCTTTCAGGTCTTTGAGTATAAAGTAAAAAACCGAACCTTCCATTAAACCAAACTGGGTGTAGTAAGGTGCATGCTCCATCATACCGGTAATGGTATAGTAGGCATGCTCCAGGTACCAGTCCGAATTGTGATTCGTCACCAATCCCTTATGGTTCCGGGCCATGCGATACAGAACCCAATAGGCCGCAGCTACATGCGGGTAGTTGTAAGCACGACCTAAATTATTGGCTTCTTTTAAAGGCCATGCAGACCAGGTCTTAAAATTGATCGCACTACTGTAGGTGCCCTTAGGCATCGAATCCGGTTCGTAATAAAAAGGCTTTTTCGTACACCGTATTGCTGAGGCCCTTCTTTTACCTGTATGCGGCCCAGCAGGGTTTCATCTACAAAACGCTCCAGTTTTGCTATCTCGTTTTTGTTGGGGAGCACCAGTTGCTTCATCATGGCTCCTAACCATCCGCCGGCGCCACCCTCATCGCTTAAGCCCGCAATCCATGCCCGGTTGTCCTGGTCTACCTGCTGCTGCTTCTCATAATCGTAAGTAATAATACCCGGCGCGCGATGAAAGGGATCGTTACTGTTATCATACCATTGTTTGGTAGTTAAAAATTACCAAATGCTTCAATGGTTTTACGCTCAGGGTTGATCACTTTATAATGGATCACTTGCTGCATGCCATCCTGGTAAGTAATCGTAAGCCGCGCGCGACCAAATAATTTACCATTTACAGCGTAGGCTTGTATAGCTTTATCGGCAGCCGTAGTTTTTTCAATGGTTAACGCGCCCTTTGGTTCTATGTCTATCTGTTTTACCGGGCTCTTATACTCCAAGAAGAGTTTGCCTTTTACATCGGTGGGTAGTACATAGCCTGGTATGCCCACAGCTACAGGTCGGTTGCTTTTCCTCAAAGTTGTTTCAATATCACGGGGTGTGCCAGACAATACCAGTTGCACGCCGTAGCTCTTTGTTTCGCCCGGCTTCAGCAGGATTGATGTAGGCCTGTTCCATGGATCGGCCTGTTTCCATTCTTTTTCAGCATAAGCTTTACTTAAAGCCATCCATTCATAAAAACCTTCAAACACAATGCCGCGCGGTGTAGGATCATCCAGCAACGGGTTATAAGCTTCAAAAGAGGTATTGGCTTGTGGCAGTACCAGCAGCGATGGTGCATGACCGTTCAACCTTGTTACCTGTAAATAGCCTGCCTGTCCGCCTATATAAGGATCGTAAAAAACATTCTGTACATGTGCCTGCTCCAGCGTTCTTCTTTCAATCAGGTTATTAAAGATCATCGGCATACCCAATGCACCTATTTCAATCGCCTGCTTTGTCGGATTATGCAGCACAAATCGTAATACCAGCTGGTTATTTTTACCTCCCAATACCGTTGCACCTGCAAAGGCATACCGGTAGCAAAGGTTTCGGTAAGATCAGCGGCGGCCAATACAGCACCGCCCGCCTTAATCGCTCTTACGGTTTTACGCGCGACTGCGGTTGAAAAGCTTTTCCAGGCCGTATCGCCCGGCTGCTTTAACCGGATATTAAGATCGCCCAGGTGGTACAGGCCATCGCTGCTGCGCACTTTCAGGCTATCGCCGGGGTAAAGTCGAAAGCCGGGTCGCTGGCGGGATGCAAGGCCGCTACGGTTTGCGAGGAGCGCACCAGCTTTATAATAAACTCCGGTGTGCGGTAGGTATCTATGCCTTGCTCCAAGTGCAGTGTGGACGAAGCTTTGGACAGCCGCTCCCAGGGGTTTGGGCTAAGGATAGCAAGCTGACGCATAACAATGATATTATTACAAAGGACCTTCTCATATCGATGATTTAAAAGAAGCAATCCAACATGCATTGTCAGGCTGAGCTTGACGAAGCCTTGTGCTTGTTATTAATGCCCTTCGTCAGGCTCAGGACGACAACAATTTCTAATATTTAATCTTGCTTATCATTAACAGCTTTACAAAAAGCTATCGTTGCGACCACTTCTTATTCGCTACTAAAGTAGCCTGATGCAATAAACTATGCTGTATAGGAATTAACCTCTTTTAACCACATTTAAACCAAACAATCGAATGCCTGGCTTATAGGTTTTCGATCACTGGCTGCTGACTGTAATTAGCCGTATTATACCCAAACCGACATCGAAAAAAATGAGTTATGGACAAGTATAGAAAATTATATCTGTCCACAACTAAGTTTTTTATGCCTTTATGGACAATTATAAAGATGTAAAACCCTCCGCAAGTGCAGCAAAAAGTAGCCATTTTTTACCGAGGAGGCAAAAACGCGTAAAACCATTTCTCCTACGCTGATCACTACATTTGGCGTAAAGAAAAACAAATACTTTACAGGGCCTGTACAGTCGGAAGTTACTTTAAGCGACCTGTTTACCGGGGTTGCTGCAACACCGGCACAGGCCGCCCTTCGGTAATCGATCCGGCAATAAATTAATACTATCCTTCCTGCAGCTCCAGCAGCCGCGATGCTGCATACACCAGCTTTTTCAGGTATTGAATAAATATAAAAATATGCGTGGCTTCCATCTCCTCAGCTACCGATCCGTTTGATAAGGTGGCGGTAGTAAACAGCTGCACCCATTGCTTCCAGCGCCGTAAAGACCGCTTTTCAAAAAAACCAGCCAGGAAAGCCATGGGGTTGCTAAACTCTTTTGAAGTAAGCAACATGGGGAGTTCGGTTACCGGCACCGCAACCAGGGGTTTTGATGGAAGCTGCCCCGCCTGTTGATGCAAAAGGTAACAGGCTTCTATCAACAACTCCAGCTGTTCGCCATAATGCAAGGCATTGGCCGGGCTTCCATGTTGCCAGCTATAGCTGTCTTTTAATGCAGCCCGACAAAAATCATCGAAAGCCTTTATTTGTTCGGCCCTGCCTGCATAGTCGAAGAACGCTTGTAATACTTTAACCGGGTTGGCTTTAAACGGGTCGCTGTTATAATGAACAGCAATGCGGTTTAACCAATAACCCGGCGAGACATGATGTTGCTTTTGCATAGGTGATAACTTTAGATTAAAGGATGATTGATATAGCCCGGAAAGGCAGTAATGATGCGGCCTGCAGCATCTGACACTACGGTAAGTACCGATACGGTATTGCCCTTATCATCGTAACCGATAGGTTCACCGGCATCCCACACCCTTTGCAGGTTGCTGCTTTGCGGAATAGGCTCCGGCTGCTGCTGAAACGCATCGCGGATATAGGCAATGATATACGGGATATCGATGGTGAACTTACCCGTGGCCGGATGCCGGGAGATTTTGTAGTAATGCCTTTCTACAATATGGGCCAGGGTGGAGGCGCCCAGGTACCAGCTTTTACGCAGCAGCTTTTTATGATGTTTAAGCGGCAGGTGGTAGAGATGCTGTACCTGCTGCTCCTGCAGCCATTGCTCGGTATCGCTGATGGTAAATAGTACGCGAAGCCAGCGGGGCTTCATCGAAAACAGGGCATAGGGTGGCGGTGCCACAGCCTGTTGTTGTAATGGTGTTAACATAATTGTGTTTTTAGCATAGGTTAAACGAATAATCGTATAGAAATTCTACACTAAGGTATAGAATTATTTTTTATTTTCAACCTATGTGGTTCGTGTTTTTTCTGTTTAACTTTATTACGTGAATTTTGACATCTAAAACGCTAAAGGTCAATGACTAAATTAGGATTGTTTTTGTCGCAGCGTTCGGTAAACAAGTCGGAAGCGGCGCGTAAAGCCGGGCTTTCCAAGGCCCGAATGAACGAACTGACGCTGAATGAGCGCAGTCATTTACGTGCGGAGGAATTGTATTTGATTGCCCTGGCCATTGGTGTTGATCCCGGCAATTTACTGGAGTATGTTTGTGCAGACCTCAACCCTGCAGAGCAGTTGCCGCTTGCTGCTGACGAGGAAACGCCTTATGAAACAGCCAAAACAAAGAAGAAACGGAAATAGCGTTTAACTTCTTGTTGTTACATTTATTTTGGGGCGATGGCAGTTTAATTGAAAACTAATGTCGCCCTGAGCATGACGAAGGGCATTTAAAGACGATCGCGCAAGGCTTCGTCAAGCCCGTCCGACCCGGTCATCCGGGCGGGCTCAGCCTGACAGCGCGGCCCTTTCCATCATCGTCTCATTCAAAAGTTCGAATAAGCTTCAAGGAGATTCCTTACGGAGGCTGCTGCCTGTTTCTATCGTCGTCTCGTCCAAAGGACTCCTTCGGAGACCGCAGCGCGCGCCTGCCCGGCCAGAAGGGACGGGGAGAAATCTCCCATTACGAAGACAAATGCTGTCTCTATATCTTTTTCCGTTCTTTTGTCATTACCACAAAAGAACCAAAAGGCTAGTCCGCCTTGAGGCGAGCAGCGCTGCGTAGCCCTGGCGGAAAATGGGCGCTTCAGGCTTTGATTCCGCTTGTGGCGGAATCGCCGTTCCGCTTCATTTTCCTGTTCGCTTGCAAGGCGGACGAAACTTCTATTCAGCATTACTACCAAAGACGATCATCCGCGTATGCTGGCTCAAAACCTTCGACACCTAACGCCAAAGGGTCAAAGAGATTTGCGGAAAGTTTCCTACGCAGACCGCGGTCTCTTCCCTATCGTCGTTTCGTCCGAAGGACTCCTTCTGAGACCAAGCGCAACGTAGTGGAGCGCGCCTGCCCGGCCGTATGGACGGGGAGAAATCTCCGTTAGAAGTCGCATGCTTCTTCTGCCTCATTTTCATTTCGTCACCTCCTTCGGAAAAGGCTTTTTCCACTTTTGTCTTAACACAAAAGTGGAGTAAAAAGTCACCCCGATAGCTATCGGGAGTGATGCCCTTGCTAAAAATGGACTACGCTTCACTAAAATGCCCAAACTCGCTACTTAGATCGTAATAGTTACTCTGATACTACAGGCTCGAACAGTGGGCATTTTTAGCGTTTCGCTCCATCCATTTTACTCACAATACTTGTTTATTATTTTTTTATGGAGTTCGTGAATGCTTCGCATTTCTTAACGCTCGGGCATCAAGGCCGGTCCTGCACCCTTCTCCCAGTCGTCATCTCGTCCCAAGGTTCAAAGAACTCCTTTGGAGACTCCTTCGGAGACTAAGCGACGGCTGAGCACGGGCCTGCCTATGCGCAAGGCTTCGTCAAGCTCAGCCTGACAACTCTGCTAATCATTCCCCAAATGTCACCCTGAGCTTGACGAAGGGCATTCATTCGCAATGCCATGCCGCTATCGCCCTCAAAAACAATCCTGTCAAAGAACTAATGCTTACAATACTTTGCAGGAGGCGCCCGGCTGTGGGCATCATAAATAGCAACGGTATGGTGAGGTGTTTTCATGCTCATCCTGGTTTGTGGTGGATGAGTCTCGCTAGTAAGAGGAGTGCATAAAAAGTGCGAACCCAACTTACCAACTAGCGAGGTCGTAGGAGACCATAGTACAGATAAGAGGGCCCGCACCATAAATGTACGAGCCTATCACTTACCGTCCTGTACTAATTTGAAATTTCCTACGTTTCGCTAGTAAGACTCAGTGAATAGCTTAGCTATTATTTTTACAATTACTAAATTATGAAATTGGTCTAATTCGACCAAA
Organism: Paraniabella defluvii; assembly: GCA_019316985.1. Classification (GTDB taxonomy): domain Bacteria; phylum Bacteroidota; class Bacteroidia; order Chitinophagales; family Chitinophagaceae; genus Niabella; species Niabella defluvii. The sequence goes on along the minus strand of CP079215.1, from coordinate 2,158,496 downwards.
TATTTTTTTGACTTGTTGCCACCTTTAATTTATAATGGCGGATGAAGAAATATTAAAGATCAGAAAAGAGTTTGGCGCTTACTTAAAAAAGCACCGAGAAGAAGTATTGAAGGAAAAGAACCTCCTGGCTTTTTCTTACAATTCAGAACTGGATAACAGCAAACTGGGTAAAATCGAAAAGGGCGAAGTAGATATACAGTTTAACACCTTAATTGAAATTGCAAAAACCTATAAGCTATCGTCCAAAAGTATCTTGGGATTTAAGGTATTGACTGCAGAATAAGCATAATATTGCTAGCCTTTAATGTCACAGTATAGAAATAGCGATTTATTAACAGGAATAGCTGTAGTTGCCAAGCAACTAAGAGAAGCACATAACCCATCCCCAAGCCAGGAGGAGGTAATGACTGAGATAAAAATCAAGACCAATATCTCTATTCACATTGGTAGAATTGAAACCGCAGTGACTAATATTTCTATAAGCAGCCTTAGCCTCCTGTGCGACTATTATAATATCTCCTTATCTGAGTTTATGAAGAAGGTAGAACTGGAAATTCAGAGGTTGAAAAGGAAGAAGAAATAACCAGCTAGGTTGGCTTACTTCAAGATTTTCTTTGTCTTCTTTTTTGCAAAGTGGTAAACGATGTTAGGCACAAAGGCCAACCACCAAAAAAATAATGCCAGCAAAATATGTACTGCCGTTGACGCTTCGTTTCTTGTTAATAAGAAATACTCTGGCGTTTCTTCTTTTAAATTCCAGTCGTTAGCTAAATACAATTTGACGTCTTTAATAACTTCTTCTCTTGATACTTGTCCGGCTAAGTTTTGCATAAATGTTTTTAAGATCAATGTTCTTTAGATCGCAAACATCTTATACTCACAGGAAAAGTTTTTACGGAAAGCCGTAACGAGCACCAGAAGGCCTTTTTTATCTTAGTAAGTTTTAATAAATTATTCAACACAGGTTTTAACTAGTTTTCTTAAAATATTTTTCTGAATACAATGCTTTTAAAGATTCAATGTCAAGTTTATGAGCATTCAAAAATTCTTGAATTGTTTCATCGGTCATTGATTGGATCTCATATTTACTAAACTCTTTAAAAAGGACCTTACATTTTGACGCAAATTCTTCAATGTACCTCTCCTCATAATTTCAACATCGTGTGTAAAATCTCCGTGATATGAAAGATTTTTAGTAGGAATAATCAAAATTCTTTTGACTTTGGCTTCGCCATATTGCCCCTCGAACCAAGCACAATGAGTATTCATTTGTCCTGCTTCATATTTATTAATGTCTTGTCGATCAACATTAACTTCGCTTTTACACTCAAAAATGAAATACTGATTACTTACACCGCACCATAAATTATCTGGCCCTTTTTTAAATTCTTTATCTGGCCGTTCACTTAAAAAGCCTAGCATTAACCCAAGTTCTTTTAAAGCCGATTCAAACTTTTCAGCTGACGTTCCAAATTCTAGATCTCCGAGAACTCCCTCCACATTTAACATTAATTCTTGATAATTTGGATAACCTTTTAAATACTCTAATATTCTTTGAATTCTGTTTTCGTTGATGTACTCAAGTTTTTTGTAGTTGATCCCTTCTTTAGGCTTTAGTAGCTCGCGATTTTTTAAAAATGCAGATTTCTGCAATGTATTAGAGTCTATTTTAGAATCTAAATATTTGTATCTTGCAAGCAGTTGTAAATACCAACCACGCTCGCCATCATCATTGCAAAAATTGTCAATAATTTTTTGAATTGACTCAGAGGCCTTTTCATAATCTCCCGCGTAGTTGGAAACTGCTGCTTTTCGTTCTAATACCAATGTCTCATATATCTTGCTATCATTGTCGTCAGATGATATCTTATTCATTTCTTCTTTATAGAATTCTTTCCATCCCTCATCCCTCTGTAGTAGTTGTCTCATTAGAGATTTTAACGCGTCCATTGGCTCATTTTTATCAGAAAGCTCTTCTACTGCCATTTCCGCTATTTCAAGCCCAATTTCAAGCTGTTTCTTGGTTTGAGATGAAAAATACTTACTTGTCCTGCTGCTCTTGATGAACTTAACCAAGTCGCTACCAACCAAAAAGATTATCGCATAATCTTTTTCCCCCAACACTTCTACCCAAGCCCTGTTCAATTTTTTTGTGTGCAATTTTAATGTTTATTGAATCGCTATTAATTCTACTCGCCTCTTCGTATCTATCAGAGAGGGACTGAAAAAACGGTTTGCCATCAATTATTAATATTCTGCAAGTTTCATCAGGTAAATCAATACCGTCATATCTATTCGCAAAGACAACAGTTTCACTATAATTTCCCTTTTTAAGTCGATCTACTACTTGTCCTATTTGATCTGACTTTGGAACCAATGCTCCAAGTTTAAAATATAACTCTGTCTTTGCAAAAGAGGAAGCTAATGCAACTACCCCATACGTTTTATCTGATGGCTTAGCTAATAAATTAATTATACTAATCTGATCAAGTTTTTCATCTATCAATGAAGGAATTAATAACATTTTCTCTCCTGACCAGATTTGTTCAGGGTTTGCAAGAGGGTTTTTAACTGACTCTACACTAAAGCCTAAACCTTTAATAAAGAATGAATCATCTTGAGTCGTAGCTGACATTAAGATCCTTTGATTAGCTTTATCAAAAAAGTGAATTTCTCAACCGGTATATGAATCGGTGATATTTCAATAATCTGGCCTGATATAAAAGCTTGACAATTTTTAATATTGTCTTTAATAAACGGCCAAGCAAATACTATCTCTGTTTCTTCTCTGTATTCAGATAAAATATTTAACAATTCATCTGATTTATCAATCCAGCTCCAATACGGAACCGGTAAGAACGAGTCATAGTCCCCATTTTCTATCTCTAAAAATGTACCTTGCCCTTGTTCAGTGAGGCTGTCTTTAAATAACTCCACTATTTTCCTATATATTGTGTGAGTCTTATTCAGTTTTATTGTAAAGGACTCCTTTATAGAGTCAATGCAAGCGTGAGAATCATCTAATATTACTGATCCAATAGGAATATACTTATTCCCTATTCCAAATACAGTTTTTCCATTAAATACTTTTTGGACGTGCGCTATTAATATTTTTTTCCCGTCTATAAAGTCATTGGGTATTGAACCGTCTGGTCCAATTGTACAATAGCTTATACCGAATTTCCTAGCATCCTTTTGTGCTTGTTGAACTAAGTATTTGTTGGGACAGACATATAAACCAGGACCTTTACCTGCATTAATATGAGACTGAAGAATTAGTAATCCAATTAGTGTTTTACCTTCTCCAGTATGAAGTTTAATAATCAAATCCTTTTGATTTGAATGAGATTTAAACCATTCTTGTAAAATTTTATTTTGTGCAGGTCTTAAAGGTCCTGCAATACTTCTTCTGTCTAAAGAGTCATATATCTCGATAGGATTAATTTTCTTATCGATTGATGATTTATTTAATTTCTTTTTAAAATCGACCATTGTATTTTTTTGTAACGTGCGGTTTTTTAATAAAATGCGTTTACCCGAATATATACGAAGCTCTATTATAAATCGTTGCTTACTTTTTTATTGCTGTTTAAATATTTACAGTAGTTAGTAAGTACTTCCAAACGGCTTCAGAAGTCTATTGCAGCTAATCTTTAATAGTCATTCATATTCAGCCGTTTTGGTATCGTCATAAAAATAAAAAAACATCAGCAAATTCAGAAGGGGTATTTTTCCCGTATTTTCTATTTCAGCCATTTCGCTAACCCTGCTGTACCCGAAACAGAATAAATGATCGCCCCTACTATAATGGCAATTACTATGATCACCAGCCAGGCAATGGTTTTTATATTGTCAATATCGGCCCGGTATTCGGGTGTACCATTATCGTAATTATACTGAGCCTGTTCGCGGGCTTTGCGCCGGCCGTATTTTGTATGGAGGTTATATTGTTTGCGCTGTGCCATATTATTGTTTATATGGCTTCAAATATATTATGGCGCTAAATGTCTTTCTTACGGGAAACCGTAACGAAACCCCTAAAAGGCTGGCCGGTTACTGAATGGTAATAGCGTACAATGACAGTTCTTTATTGAGCTGCATAAAATTGCGTTGAAATGTAAGGCCCAGGCGTTTCAACAGCTTAATGGATTTTTCATTTTCAGGATCGGTAATGCCGGTAATAGTGGGGCTTACTTTGTGTTGTACCCGTTCGTTAAGATATTTGCTGGCGGCTTCAAAGGTGTAGCCGTTTTTTTTCAAATTGGGGCAATAGGGCAAACCCAATATCCGGGAACTCCTGGTTGTCCCGGTATAAAAAAGTGACCAGGCCAATAGGTTGTTGGGTTTCCTTCAATTCAAAAACACTGTAAAAGAAATTTTGGTTGTCAATAATCTTCTGGATATATTTTTCAGCATCATCGGTATTGCTGATATTTCTATCCCCAATAAATTGTAACCAGCCGGGGTATTTATCAATTCAAGGATGAACCCGCTATCCGTTGTAGCTATCGGTCTTATTAAAAGGCGGTCTGTTTCTAATTGTTGGTACATAAGGGTATGCCGTAAAAATAAATAAACGGCGGCTATTTTGATCATTACAAAGAGCGATCTGCTAAGAATGTAAAAAAGATGACTGGTTGGTGAAAACACCCAACCAGGGCAAAAAGAGGGATTGATGAGGGGTACCCAATGGAATAGGGCTGGTTGGTAAAAACACTCTACCTGCGCAAAACTAACAAGCGGGGTTGTATGGTATTTGTGTTTCATTTTAAAACATTTGCCGATTATAAAGTTAAGATATCAATGGGGCGGTTTATTTTTTTGATCCCTTCTGATCCCTTCTGATCCCTTCTGATCCCTCCTGATCCCTTCTGATCCCAAAACGCATGTTTTCTGTATCCTTTCTGTATTCGGGCTGTATCGTTTCTGTATCCCGGCTGTATCCTTTCTGTATCCTTTGTATATCCTTTCTGTATCCTGGTTACCGTGCTCGTATATCCTTTCTGTATCTGTAAGGGTGTGCATGCGGCTTTATGTTGTTTTGGCAAAACACCAATGCATTTTTTTGCCATTGTTGGCCTTCCCCACACTCACTGGGGTAAAAGTGCTTCATCAACGGTCTTACTCCAACTTACTGACTAATGTTTCCAATCTATTTGCCTTTGCCAACCATATGTTTCTGTTTCCTTATTAAGCATTTTTTGTTCCAACCATTCTAAAATTAATTGGGTTGTTTCCTCCGGCTTTTCCTGCTGTATCCAATGGCCACAATCCAAACTAGCAATATCCAGGTTAGGAACGATATTTTTCAGGTTTTTTGACTTTGGAATCGTATCGCGTTCACCATATATCATAAGGGTGGGCTGGTGAATAATGGGGTTATGTTCGCCATGAAATGCCAGTTTTGATCCAGGTTTCTGTACCAGTTGATAGCTCCTGTAAACCCTGATGATTCGAAGGCTGCAACAAATACAGACAGCTCTTCATCTTCCATCAAGGGGTCGCCCAATGGCTTCTCCGCTCTTGCCAGATTGATCATTAACATGCCCGGCTCCGGAGGTGTGGGGGCAGGTTTTACGGAATATGTTGCGGAGGAAACGGGATGCATTTTCATTCATGATAACATCTGCTACTCCCGGTTGCCGGTTGAAGTGAACAAAATAAAAGTCTGCTCCAAAGATGGCTTCCATCAACTCTACCCATGGTTGTTCTCCACGCTCCTGGTAAGGCAAAGCCAGGTTGATTATTTTATTTACCCGCTGAGGGTGCAATAATGCCAGGTTCCAAACCACATTTGCACCCCAGTCGTGCCCAACAAAAGTGGCATCATCATACCCGTAGTGATCGAGCAGCGCAACGAGGTCGCCTGCCAGGTGTTCAATGTCGTACTCTGTTACTTCGGCCGGGCGGGACGAATTGCCATACCCTCTCTGGTTGGGGATGATGACATGATAACCGGCTGCAACCAATGCCGGTACCTGGTGACGCCAGGAAAAAGCATGCTCCGGAAAGCCGTGACAGAGTACAATGGGTTTACCGGCATTTTGTTTACCTGCCTCAAAGACTTCCAGTTGCACACCATTTACTGAAATCAAAATGGGTTGGGGAAAATGGGCTGAGTTAAACATTGAATGGATTTCGTTTGTCATTTTTATTCTTTAAAAGATGTATTAATGAGGCAAACTTATACCGGCCCAATGACAGCCTTATGTCAGGGGTCTACAATAAATTAGTGATATCTCTCAAAATACTCCTGCAAGGTCAATTGGTGCGGTTCAAATTGATCGGTCAATATTTCTAATTTCTTGATTCGGTCCAAACGAAAAAACGGAATTCTTTTCTTAACCGGCAATAGGCAACGAGCAACCAATTTTCGGTGCTTAGTAAGGCAAAGGGCTCAATATGCCGGGTTGTGGTTTTGTTTTGCTCGTTAGTGTATTCAATTTTTGCGATACGAAAATTGGTAAGGGAAAATTGTAAGTCGGATAAATTACTGCTGTTTCTTTCCAGGTAGTTATTTTGGTCAAACCGGGTTCTTTCTGCAAGTAAGTTGGCTTTGTCTTGTATGTTGTATTTCAAAACCGATTTTATTTTTTCAATGGCTTCCGTATAATCTTTAACAAATGAAGCATCCTTATTTTTAAGCACTAATTGTTCTGCCGTAATTAACGCATTGGCTTGCGCTTCTGTAAACATTACGGGCGGTACTCTGTAACCTTCCATTAGCGAATAACCTTTTCCCTCATCCGTAATGATGGGAACACCGGCCTGCTCCAGCGCCCTGATATCCCTGTAAATGGTTCTGATACTAACCGAAAATTTGTCTGCCAGTTTCGGGGCTGTTAAAAGTCGCTTTGTTTGCAGCTGTGTGAGGATGGCTGTTAGTCTTGAAAGTCGTTTGGTATCATTGTCGTTCATGGGTCAAATTTACGGTTTCGGTTGTGGTGTGGGGTGTGGGGTGTGGGTTAAAATGGCTTGTATATCAAAATATGGGCAAAGCGATTCTATTACACATTAATGATCGAGTTTTTGCCATTGCCATTTTTCGGCAGCAGGATATAGCAGTCTTTAATGAGTTTAATACTTGGTTGTAGCTGGTTGGTGAAAATATTAAGCCAGAGCGAAAAATTCATGACGCCGAAACATGATGATATTTTTCATAAAATGTTTGACGAGTTTGAACTTAAGTCGAATGCCTAACAAAAATTGAATACTCATCCTCATCCCTCTATGTCTCCAATCGCCTACTGGTTATTAGTGCTTATCAGTTATTGTAGGTACAATCTTTTCGGCAATAGTTTTGTTACCTTGAAAAATTGTAAAATAATAATTTTCTTTTACTCCATTTTTTAACAGGTCTCCCGGTATTGTCTTAACAGCTAGGTAGGGATCAACAACGTCAGCATACAAAGTCATTTCACCACTGCCAATATCTCCGTCGTCACAACGTCCATTACCTGTCCATCCAAGATGTTCAGTTATAAAATTTCTGTAGTTTTCTCGTCTTTCAAGGTCTCCAGATGTTCCCCAAGTTTTTAGTTTAAATGTAATTGCCAAAGTAAATTGCTTATCATCCGATATTTCTAAAAAGCCTTCTTTTATTTTTTCTGCAATTAAAGAATTAACTGAGTCTTTTAAAGTTGTAACATTTTCTGTCGTCACAACTCTTTGTTCTCCATAATTTCCCAGTAATCCCCAATGAACTATTGCAGTTTTGTCGTCATTGTTCCATGTCTCCCAGTAGGAAACTTCGCCATTATCTTTTTATATAGCTTGAGTAAAATTTGGTTTCTCTGATCAAAATAATTCTTCAGTATTATCTTTTTCATCGGTTTATTTTTTTGCTGTAGTTTGCCCGCAACCGAATACTGCACAGGTTATAACTACGAAAAAGAAAAATTTAATGTAGAAAATCTTGTCATAATTGAATATAATTTATCATCACTGCCAACTCAAAATAAGAAATAGTCTGCACTAGATTATTGCTTAAAACTCATATTTTCTTCCTTAGCTTTTCGTTTAGCAATTGTACAATTACGCCCGTTCCAATTATTCTTGATCCTTCCCGAAACTCAAAGGCCATGCCTTCCTGTAACCGGTTTTTAAAATGATCTACTGCAATAATACGAATAGATGCTTCTACTTCTTCTCCCGGATTTACAACAGCTTTATTAATAAACGTCTGCTCACCGGAGGTTTGCATATCGTCGAAATCAAACTTAATTTGTGGCCGGTATTTTGAAAATGCAGGAGTTTTGCGTCCACCTTCTGATGTATCTAAATATTTAAGATGTGCCAGGAAATCTATCTTTTCTAATTGCTTTTGATAATAGGTAATAATGTCTTCTATGATCTGATCAAAATCCAATTGCTGATCAACTTTCTGAGAAAGCCTGATCATTTCAACAAGGGAGCTTCCGGCCTCATATTTCCAGGCGCTATGATCAATAGGCTTGTTATTGATTGTATCTATTGTGAGTGGCGCACCAAAAAAATCTTTTATTTCCTTAATAAATTCAACGATGCTTATCTGACCCTCAGTATCCCAGTCGTTCATAGCACCAACGAATAAAGATGCCATTTGCTTTATCGGATGCGCTGCCGGGTCAATGGCAATCAGAGTTTCTAATTGATGGATTGTTGTAAGTGGTGTTTGGTTGAGCATTTACTTTTATATATTAGCTGAAGTAGAATCGAAGTAGCCAGTGATTTTGGTTATTGCTGAATGATTAACTCTTAAACAAGTGCATGTAAATAATTTGCCGTGGCAGTTAAACCGGCTTTTCTTAGCCTGGCCAGCACTTCGTATTCATCCAGATCGGGGTTTCTCCTGTTCACAACCAATTCCCTGAAAGCTTTAATGGCCAGCTCTTGATTTAAGTCGATGATATCTGTAAGAAAGTCATCAGCCGATTTTACATCCACACCAAAAGAAGCCAGGTACTCAATTGGAAAATCTTTAAGATTGTTAGTTACTATAACATTGGCATTACATTTTATAGCTGCTGCCAAAACATGACAGTCTTTGAGATCGGGCAATGAAAGCCCCTTTATCAATCCATTGTATTTGGTAACCAGCGCATCCGGAAAAGCCAGATTGGCCCTGGCTGTGCGCTTTTCAGCTTCTTGTTCATTAACACCCTTGCGAATCATGACATCCCTCCACTCATCAAATACATGTGTACTCCATTTGGGCGTGTAAAGATCATAATGCGCAAACCAAAATAACAGATCCCTTATCTCTACCGGATAAATGACATTAGTATCTAATACTGCTATAAACCGTACACTATGAATCATACAAGCCGCTTTCTTCATCAAAATTCATAATGTCGATAATATGACGTTTTTGCTCGGCTTTCATTTTTTGCTTGTACTGCACAACATCTTCAAACTTTATGCGTCGATGCTTACCTACCTTGATAAAATCGAGATCGCCTTTTTCTAACAGCTTAACAATATGAGGGCGCGAACACCCCAACATTTCGGCAGCCCGTTGCGTAGTTACTTCTGTAGCAACCGGTACCAGGGAGATCATTTTACCGGTGCTCATTGCTTTTAACATCTGCCCTAAAAACTTTAAGGCCTTAAGAGGCACTTTAATTTTTTCCCCGGTTTCTTCTATCTCAATTTCGGGGTTGTTCGATCTTAATTGTTCGATAACGGAAGCCAAGGCATCATAGGACGCCATAGCAACTTTTTGTTCAGCCTTGCTCACTTTTTCTATGGTTTCCATGATTTTTATATTTAGTTATAAGCAAAACTAAACGAAATAAACGAAACGGCAATGAAGTCGGAGTTAACTATCGCTTAAACATTTGACTCTCAGAATATGTGATTGCTTCGGGATAAAACACAACTCGTTGCAGGATAAAGAACTGCTCAATTACATTTTGCCTTTGCCGTGTTTTTTAGTTAGCAAGTGTACACACAGTGACATAGACCGGATAGAAAGAAACATAAGGAGTAGACAAAATCGGGTTGATCAAACACCTGGCCGGGGCGGGTATTGGTTGCCAATGTAAAACAAGTCCCTGGTATTGCCTTCTCTAAACCTAACAGGAGCACAAGCTGAAGTATGCACTTCAGCCCTGCCTTGTCAAAATAAAGTATTACCTGCTGTTCAGTTTGTCAGCCCGTAACTTTCAGTGACTGTATCAATTCGTCTGCTATAACTAAATGATACGATAGCACAAGAGGACTCCCGAAAATTGCCCGAAACCTCTGCTTTTAAAACACTTTCCGACTCTTTCTCTTCAAAGCCAACGGGTTTCATTGTAGCCCTGTAGCGCTCGTTGGAGTCTGCAATCCACTCTTCAATTGCTGGTCTTCCCTGGTGTGTTTTGCCTTCATCAACAACCACGGCTGTTTCAGAAAAACATTGGGCATAGCCAATGCTGTCGAAGCTGTTTTGTGTTGCTACTAACCGGGCTATCACATTTGGTAAATTCATTAGCTGGAATTTTAAAAGGTTTATTAAATAGTGGGCACCGTGCCACCATCGATTACAAAATTGGTTCCCGTTAAATATTTGGCTCTTGGCGAAACTAAAAAGCCAACAAATTCTGCCACTTCCTGCGGTTCGGCGGGTCTGCCAAAAGGTATTCCGCCCAAAGCATCCATAACACCCTGTTGCGCTTCTTCTATCGTGCTGTTAGCGTTTCTGGCAATCTCACCCAGCCAGGCTTTCGATGCTGTGGTATTAATCCACCCGGGCGAAACCGTGAGCACTCGAACACCTTTGGGTGTTACCTCGTTGGACAAACTTTTACTGTAATTAATTAATGCGGCTTTTGAAGCGGCATAAGGCAAAGTAGAATCGTACAACGGCAATATGCCCTGGATAGAAGCGATGTGAATGATAACGCCGGCTTTATGCGCGATCATTTGCGGCAGAAAGCCCCTGTCCAGCCGAACGGGGCCAGCAAATTGGCCTGCAGGGTTGATTCCCAATCCTCGTCTGACAGTGCCGCAAAGCCACCTGCAGGGGTTGATGATCCACCGAGATTGTTAACGAGAATGTCCAGCCTGCCGTAAGTGGACAACACTTCGCTAACTACCTGCTGGGCTCCGTCGGCTTTGCTTAAATCAGCGGCAATAAAGTGCATGCTGCTGTTTTCCTGTTCCGGTGCATTTCTTGCCGTGATGATCACCGTGGCTCCGGCTTGTACCAGCCGCTCTGCTATTGCTTTTCCCGCGCCTTTGGTACCGCCTGTTACTAAAGCTATTTTGCCGGAAAGTTCATTGTTGAAATTAAAATCCTGTGTCATTGTTTATGTATTTAGGGCAAAAATGAAACTTATGCTTAGTTCTTACAAGTACGGAAATACGATTCACATAGGGATAAATTTATCCCCTATTGCACCATTTGGAACATAGGTTTACATTTGTTGTATGTATGAAAGAAAGATTATACCGAACCTGAATTGTGGTTTGGATTTAATAGGCGAAGTACTGTATGGTAAATGGAAAATCCGTTTGCTATGGTTTATTCACCAGGGACATCAACGCCCGAGTGAGCTGCAGCGAAAAATTCCTGATGCCACCAGGCGCGTGCTCAATATGCAGCTAAAGGAACTGGAAGATCACGAATTGATTCAAAAAAATTTATGCGGTAGTACCGCCGAAAGTAGAATATAGCTTAACGGAGTTTGGTAAAACACTGGTTCCCGTAATTGCTATGTTGGGAACCTGGGGCGATGACCATGAAAAACGGCTGCGGGATGTAATTGTAAAAAGATTGGAAGGCTCGGCGGCGGAATAAACACTTATTGATTTTTCAACCGGTTTTTTAGATGGTAATATCATTGGTGTCTCTCTTTTCTAACCTCATGCCTCTTTTTTCAAAATTTTATGATTTCTCGAGGCGTACTCCAAAAACTTTCTAATACCAATCCAAATGAAGCCGTTAAAAGCTTGATTGCCAAACAGCGAAGGAGCTCCTGTTATACTATTTTAAAGTTTTTTTGATGTCTTTCGCGAAATCGAATACAGGAAAGGCATCACCTTGATTGGACAATGCAATTATAGTGATGTTATTTTTTAAGTCTCTCCAGAATAAGCTTTTAAAACCTGCCAATCCGCCCGTATGTTGGGCAATCTTCATTCCATCCGATTTTTCAATAAACCAGCCCGCCCCATATTCAGAATCAGCACCATCTTGCAAAACCGGTGTTTGATATAGCAATTGGGTGCTCTTCGCAGATAACAATTGATTGACCCGTAAAGCTCTATCTAATTTATAAAGGTCTTCGGGCGTAGAATAAATGCCGCCATCTCCTGTGGTTCGTATCAAATAGTCATCCACTTCTTTATGTCTGTTGTACCCAACGGCCTTGTTAAGAAGGACGGTATTTGACTCATAAACTATCGTGTGGTTCATGCCCAAAGGATCAAAAATATTTTTTTCAGAAACTGTGCGTAAGTCATTTTAGAAATATTTTCAATAATCAACGCCAGGATAATGTAGCCGGAATTGCTGTATTGAAATTTTGTTCCCGGTTCAAATGCTAGTCCATCCTGGCTATGCAGCCAATGGACTACATCTTTATTCGTTAACCCTTTCTTTCGGAGTATGTCCTCATAATCTTTTATTCCTCATGTGTGATGTAACAATTGTCTTACGGTAATATTGTGCGCGTAAGCAGGAATACTGTCAACAAATTTTGTGGCTTTATCATCGAGTGCAAGAAGACCTTTTTCCATCATAAGAAAAATGGCGATGGCGGTAATGGGTTTGCTTAATGAAGCAATATAAAATGGTGTTTCTTTTGTAAGCAATGCCTGCTGATGTAAATCCCGGTAACCTAAAACAGTATCGACAACAACCTGGTTATTTTGAGCAATTAATATGCTTCCATTGAATTTTCCATCCAGGTAGTATTGATTAACTACATCAACCGGTGTCTGCCTCGTAGTTTGGCATCCTATAAAAAGCCGGGTACCAGGGATAAGACTAAATAAAACTGCTTCATGGTGCATTCCTTATTATTATCAATTTGTAATTTCCTGATTGGTCAGTAAAATCTGGCATCACAAATTGTAAAATGAAAAGTAGTTCAATTTGATCAATATTCTTTGCTTCCTTTTATACCAACTATTTAAAAAGCTTGCAGTCAATTTGGGTATTAACCAGGGTTCACAACGCTTTTTGCTAAGTTGGCAAAGGTTTTGGGTCCCCTATTGACGAGTTGATTGGGACACAGAACGGACTGCGGCACGGCTAAAGCTATTCTGAGTCTTTGAACATGGTTCGTCTCAAAACCGGCACCATGGATATACCTAAATGCCGACTCCTATTCATTCTGTTAAGTATGTAAGAGATAGCGTTTTCAAGGAAATCTCAGCTATTATTTCTTAAATATCAGATCGATAATAATACCGATAGCTACGGCTACAATAACAAAGCTAAGGCTGCCGAGCAGATAGGCGATTAAGGCTTTAATATAGCTGGTGGGCTTCTTTTTGTCAAAAAACTGGCCGATGGCCCAGGCGGAATAAATAAGGGCACCAATACCGCCAAACTGTACTAGGTTGAGGCGGGTAACACCTTCCAGGAGCGCAAAAACCGCAAAAAGCAACATACCTATTCCCATTACAAAACAAAGGAGGATGAGTATTTCGAAAATATTATAGCCGTATTTGCGGAAAAAGATCTTCGTCCACCAGGCAATAAATACCCCCATAATCATATTGGCATAGCCATAATGCGCCTGCACCCATGCGAAAATAACGCCCGTGGCAGATGCCTCATCTCCATCAAAACTCATGTACTCCTCTTCGATATGAAAGAAATGGTTGATGAGCGAGTAAATCAGCGAGGCTACGATTAAAAAAATAATGGGTTTTACCAGCCGGCTGCGGTTTTCTGAAAGGAAATGTTGCACGTTTTGTCCGGGCCGCAGGATGAGCTCGCGGATGGTATATAAAATACCTTTTTCGAAATGCAGGACATGCTCTATTTCGTGGATGATATAATGAGAGTCGATGCGTTTGAGTTGGGCGGGTTGGCCACAGGCGGCACAATACTTACCGCTGAGCGGCTCGTTGCAGTTTTTACAGTTGCTCATGTATGCTTAGTTGTTCGTAAGGGATGGATCTTTTACCGCAGGTTGCAGGGCATTGCCTGAAAAAGGTTTTTGCCCGTGAGACCGGTAGCATAAAAAGAGAGCAAAGATAGATTAAAAAGGGATTGGAGGACGGGTAATCGTGCGTGTTTGTCAATTGGTGATATCAACAATAATAGAACGATGCTAAAAAGAATCGTCACCTTGTCCCAAAGGACTCTCCTGGAGAGCGGAGCGTAACGGAGTGGAGCGTACCGAAGACATCTGAGCTGGCCCAGAGAAACGCTATCTTCTTTTTGCCTCCTTGCCATTACAGCAAAAGAAGGAAATCGATAGCCATCTGGATGGCTTATAAAGACCCCTCATTGTGAAGATTCCTCCTGCCCGTACCGGAACAGGCGGGCGCTCGTTTTGCTTTAGGGCAAAACCTCGATCGGAAAGACGTGCCCGGGAAACTTATGCTGATTTAAAGATACTTCTAGGTATCTAATATTACACTATCCCATTCATCAGCATAATAAGTAAGCCAGTTAATGGCATAATGCCGCTCCATGATAATGCCTAAGTTTAATCCGGCAGGCATAGGCTCATTATTTAGGTTGGCGTTTTTCGTTGCCCAATGCAGCCGGTACACGAGATCAGACATATCCAGAATTGCTGAAATGGGTCTGCCCATAGCCTCACTAATAAAACCCGATGGATCACTTAAAAACTCAGGAAGCCTTTCTAAAATGTCGGCGGACGCAATTTCTTGCGTAGGGAGTGCCAGTTCTTCAACTTTATTGATAGCCCAAAGCAATAACCAAATAGCTTCTGTACGCCAGGAAATATTGATCTCTTCCTGCCTCGTTAGCTTTTCCTTTTGAAACAGTTCTTTTTCGTCTGGCGACACTTTGTCCCAAAGATCATTCGTTTTTAAAAACGCTATCACTTCGGAAGCACCGCCCGGAACTTCTGACACATAATTCAAATAGGTTAAAATTAAAATGCGTTCAGCAATCTCAGGCGCAGTTCTAACTACGGCCTCATGTTCCTCCTCAATGAGAGGTAAGTGATCAAGGTAGGGAATATTCAACTCCCTTAGCAATTTTTCTGTTCCTGATTTTCTTTCCGCAGCGCTCTTCATAAACTTAAATTTCAGTATGATCGCAACTCTAGTATTTTATTTTTTCATTAATCTATCTATAGCACTGATTATTATAGCCCGGTTTTTTGCCAGTTTAATAAAGTTGGGTAACTTCTCTACCATTGTTGTATGTGTAGTAGCCTGTCGCTCTCTCAGTTTTGCCGCTACATAAGACCTGATCTCATTAAGATGAACCCTGTTATATGCCCAAAACACATTTCCTCTTATATCTACCTGAAACCACAACGGTAAATTAAAAACAGGATCGCCGATTCCTTCGTTTTTGTAGTATAACCTGTATTCCTGGTTGATCGGTTTATAGGTTCTTACCTGACCGCAGTGAGGACAAGAAACCTTAAATAATTTTACTTTCTCCTTATTATTGGGAACATTAGCATTAATGGCATTACCGCAATTATCACAGGCTCGCTTTATGATAGCATTGTATCTTATAAGCTCATCTGCTTTCTTTATATGGTTGCAGTTTTGACAAACTAACTGGTCATTACTTGTGTCATAAGACAAATCCGTTGTAACCTGGGCGGGGCCTTTACATTTTGGGCAATGGACCAGAAATTCTCGCATATAAGAACGCCTTATTGTTGGCGGCCCCGAATATCTCGTTGTATCATTGTTCATCGGTTATTAAATGTTTATCGGTTATTAAATGTTTATTTATGCTTCGCCTATTTCTCCATTAACAATTTTCATCGCCCTTGCTGGTGTTTTTCACCAGCAAGCCTTCAAGCCCTCAATATCTTTTCCATCTTTTTCCTTTGGCAAGCTCATCTATCAATTTATCCAGGTAGCGGGCTTTTTGCACAATGGGGTCTTCGAGCTCTTCTACCCGGTAGCCGCAAATAACGCCTGTTATTTTAGACGCGTTGGGATTGATCTGCGGCGCTTCGTTAAAAAAGGTTTCAAAGGTTACTTTTTTATCGATTTGCTGCTGCAATGTTTTGGCATTGTAGCCGGTGAGCCAGAAGATAATTTCGTCTACCTCCGTTTTGGTGCGCCCTTTCTTTTCTGCCTTTTGGATGTACATGGGATATACTCCCGCGAAGATCAGTTTGTATATTCTTTCTGAGTGATTCATGGAATGTATTGTTAGGGTTTAGCTTTTATAAATTAATGTTTAAACCGGCCTGTAACTTTTGTTTTACTGATTCGTGAGGACACGAATCAATGCTGTGCAAACCGGCCTGTCATTCTTCCTTTCCAAATTACACAAAGAAGTAAGAAAAATTACATCAAAGATTATTCCTGGCCAAAAATTATGCAGATGTGCTAAGCTTTTGAGATTGGTCTTACTGATTCGTGAAGACACGAATCAGTGCCTTGAGGACACAAATCAGTGCTGTGAAGACACAAATCAGCGCTGGAAGGACACGATCAATACTCCAGTTACCCGCCAATGTCGCTATAAGTTACAAGCCAGCTTACCCAGCTGCTGTAGTTTAGAACCCAGGCTATCCGTCCAGGGCAGGCCGATACAAAGCCGGATGCAATTTTGAAACTGGTCCTGTAAGGTAAATATTCTTCCCGGCGCAATGCTGATGCGCTTTTTCAACGCATCATTGTAGAGCTCAGCTGTATCAATGTGCTTCGGAAATTCCACCCATAAAGACAGGCCGCCCTGCGGCTGGCTGATCCTGGTACCCTGCGGAAAATGGTTAGCAATCACCTGTGCATACCGATTGCAGTTTTCCTGTAAGGTTTTACGAAGCTGACGAAGATGGTTATCGTACCTGCCGGTAAGCAAAAAATTACCAACCGCCTCATGAATAATAGTAGTAGCAGATAAAGATTGAATAAACTTCATCCTTAATATCTGATCTTTATATTTTCCCGGAGCCACCCACCCCACCCGGTAACCTGGCGCCAATGTTTTGGAAACAGCGCCACACCATAACACGTTACCTTCCTTATCAAAAGACTTACAACATTTAGGTCGCTCCGCGCCGAAATGCAGATCGCCATAGGTATCATCCTCGATCAATGGGATATTGTGTTGCGCTAAAATGGATACCACTTCTTTCTTATGCGCATCCGGCATACAATAGCCCAGCGGCGTATTAAAGTTGGGCACCAAAAGGCATATATCTATTTTAGGCAACAGCTTTTTAAAAGCATCCATCTCTATTCCCCTAACCGGGTGTGTGGGTAGCTCCAGAACCTTTAAACCAAAACTAACCGCCAGCTGTAAGATGCCGGGATAACAAGGGCTTTCAATGCCAGGGTATCGCCGGGTTTAGCTACAGCCATAAGGCATAGCGCCAGCGCATTCATACAGCCATTGGTGGTGATGATGTCGGCTTCTTTTAAACGCCCACCCCAGTTCAACGAGCGTGCGGCTACCATTCTTCTTAGCTTTTCGTTACCCTGCAAAGGCTCGTACTCGGTACCCCCGTCTTTGAGCTCGCGGATAGCAGCAACAATTTCTTTTTTTAACTTGGCCAGTGGCAACAGGTCGCCCGAGGGCACACCAATAGAAAAAGTGTGAGCTCTTTATGAGCTATATTAGAATAAACACTATTAATGAGCTGGTCGGGTTCTGCACTTTTAGCAATAGCCAAAGGCCTGCTGGCTTCGGGTAACGGCAGCTTCATATAACCCGGCATGCTTACAAAGTAACCTGACTTTGGTTTAGACTCTATCAGTGATTGCGCTTCCAGCTCGAGGAAGATTCTTTTGGCTGTATTAACGCCAATTCCATGTTGCAGGCTTAACATTCTCACCGAAGGCAGGCGGTCGCCGGTTTTTAGAACGCCGTTCCTTATTTGATGCGCTATGTTGCCTGCTATTTCGTTGTATAAAAATGCCTTCTTCACATTGCAAAGCTAACTGTGTCCATCAATATATCAAAAACTGTGGCTGTGTTTATCTGTGTCCTTTACCGAGCTTTGTTTTTCTAAATCAATACCATGAACGATATAAGCATTGTACGGGCAAAACAATTAAATGCCAATGGTTGGCTGAATGGTTTTATCGGCGTTTTGTTGTTTAGCGGATCATTGCCTGCTACCAAGCTGGCGATACTGGGTTTTAGCCCTTTGTTTCTTACGTTTGCCCGTGCTACTATTGCCGGACTGCTGGCCCTTGCGGCATTAACCATTTTTAAACAAAAGCGGCCTAAAAGGAATCAGATCCTTCCATTGATCATTGTTGCGTTGGGTGTGGTATTGGGGTATCCTTTATTGAGTGCATTGGCCTTACAGCATATTACATCAGCTCATTCCATTGTATTTGTAGGGCTGCTGCCGCTTGCCACTGCCCTGTTTGGCGTATGGCGAGGCGGCGAACGCCCCAGGCCTTTGTTCTGGCTGTTTTCCATTGCCGGCAGTTTATTGGTGATCAGTTATGCGGTGGCACAGGGCCTTACCGCTTCACCCGTTGGCGACCTGCTGATGCTGGCGGCCATTATTGTATGCGGACTGGGTTACGCGGAAGGCGCCAGGCTTTCCAAAACCCTGGGCGGCTGGCAGGTGATCTCCTGGGCACTATTGACTCATTGCCTGTTATGTTGCCTCTGTCTTTTATTTATATGCCTCCTGGTTTTGAAAACATCAATGCGGGCGCATGGGTCAGCCTTGCCTATGTGTCTTTATTCAGCATGTTCATTGGCTTTGTATTCTGGTATAAAGGGCTGGCGCAGGGCGGCGTGGCATCAATAGGTCAATTACAATTACTACAGCCTTTTTCGGACTGGCACTGGCGGCTTTTATATTGTATGAACCCGTGAGCTGGGGCATGTTAATGGTGACGATTGGGGTGATTGCCTGTGTGGCAGGATCGAAAAGGTTTGGAAAATAATTAGCTCGCTAAGTTAATGCTATATCTATACCGGCATGTGTCTTCACATGCCGTAGCTGCAACAAAATATCCCAGTGGAAAAGTCAGGTTTCCACAGAAACCCGGCTTTAAGGACTGGTTTGTATGTTGTAGTTAATAATTGATCGAAACACCGGCTCCGAAACCCATATCGCTATCGTAATGCGTGCGAATGCCGATATTTTTGTAATGATATAACGCAGGTCTGCCATATACTCCAGGTCGGAGTTGACCATAAACCCGGCTCTTAATCTTTTAGAAACCGGAATATCTTCCCGCATCAGCGATAACCGGAATATACCATCGTGATATACTTCTGCCTGCACGTTTACCAGCATAGGCAGGGTATACATTACACCCAGGCTCACAGCAGCCCGGTTGTCTTTTTATTTACCTGCCCGAATATATTCTTCTCGTGCTCATCTTTGCCCATTTTGCGGTAACGCCAGTCAAAACCTATAAACGGCATCAGCCATTGCATTTTTCCTATATAACGTCCCAGGTGGGTTTCTACTTCGTAGCCATGCATATTATTGTAACCCAAGCGCCATTCTGTTCCCAGGCTCCAGCGGGCATTCATCAACATCAGCTCCCCATCGTTGCCATTGGTAGCAAAATCGTTCTGTATCATAAAATGAGGCATATTACTTTCGCGCTGCAGCATTTTATAAGCTTTTGCCTTATCGGGGAGGTATGGATTTTTATAATCATCCACCGCAAAAACGCGGTTCATGCCTGCCATCATATGATACAGTATATGACAATGGAAAAACCAGTCGCCCTCTTCATTGGCGAGAAACTCGATGGTATCTGTTTCCATCGGCATAATATCCAGTACATTTTTTACGGCGATTTCTCTCCCTTCCCGTTGATCACCCTAAAGTCGAAGCCATGTAAATGCATCGGGTGCCGCATCATAGAATTATTGTAAATGGTAATGCGTAGCACCTCTCCTTTTTCACCGGTATCTTGTCGGTTTCCGATAATATTTTATTATCCATACTCCATACATAGCGGTTCATATTACCCGTAAGCGTAAACTTTAATTCCTTTACCGGGGCGTTGGGTGGAAGCTCAGTGTTATGGGGAGATTGCAACATGGCATAGTTTAATGTAACTATATCACCCAACGCGTTGGCATTATACCGGTCAGGATCGCTATCCATATTCATGTTGTGCTGGCTATGATCCATTTTTTTCTTGCCCTCTCCTGTTATTTCGGGGTACATGACCACGTTCATATCCATTTGGTTCAGGCTCATTTTCATGCCCATATCATCCAGGTCGCCATTCATCTTCATCATATCATTCATCATCTTCATTCCCTCAAAATATTTCAGGCGCGGCAGCGGGGAAATCAGTTGTTTGATGCCATTACCAACAAAATAGCTTGCAGATTGTGTTCTGTCTTCGGTAGTTGCCAGAAACTCATAAGCCACCCCGTCTTCAGGAATCGTAACTACTACATCATAAGTTTCTGATACGGCTATAATCAAACGATCTACTTCTACCGGTTCTACATCATTACCATCGTTGGCCACTACAGTAATTTTGCCCCGGCATAACGAAGCCAAAAATAAGAGGAGGCGCCCCGTTGGATATCCGTAATCTTACTTTGTCGCCTGCCTTCAACGCCTTTCCATTCACCGATTTCAGGTCGGAAGCGTTGCTGCCGTTGATCAGTATCTTATCATAATAAACATCACTTACATCCATAGCCAGCATTCTTTTCCACTCATTGGTTAGCTTGGTTTTAAAATGCCCGGCGCGAATGGCTTCGGCATAGGATTGGGTCGCATTTTTTTAATAGCAGCCCAATCATTAGCATTATGCAGCATACGGTCAATATTATCCGGATTCAGCTTGGTCCACTCGCTTAAAATAAGCGGCACTGCAGGTAAGTCATCTATTCCCTTTCTGAAGGTTTTATCATCTTCCCTTTTTTTCATTATAAAATTTCCGTACATGCCTATCTGCTCCTGCAAACCCGAATGAGAATGATACCAATGGGTACCGTGCTGGATAATGGGAAAGCGATAAGTATAGGTAGCTCCCGGTTCAATAGGCTTTTGCGTAAGCCATGGCACACCATCTTCCTTGTTGGGTAAAAACACGCCATGCCAGTGTAATGAAGTGCCTTCCCTAAGCTGGTTATGCACCACAATTTCTGCAGTATCGCCTTCAGTAAATGTAAGCGTGGGCATCGGTATCTGTCCGTTTACGGCAATAGCTCTTTTTCTTTACCTGCATAAGTAACCAACGAGTCTTTCACATATAGCTCGTAACGAACAACTTTTTGCGCGAATAGCAATTGGTTGCCCCATAACAGCAGAACAGCCATTAACGCCAGCTTACAGGTATTCTTATATTTATTCATTGCTTGAGAATTATTATCAGAAACTAATTGCCTTCATCTTTTATACGCTTTAAGTTTTTCTGATTAATTAAGATTTGAATTTTACCGGTATTGCGGTACCTGGCAGATTTTCACAATAAACCATTTACTATTGGGATATGGTTTCAACGGTACTGCCACAGGTCATCATTTGCGAACCATAAAAGGGATTTTTATGGCACTTTGTTTACTGAGCCAATTGGCCCCTTTCCCGTTATTGTACATGGGACAATGCTGGTAGTAAACCGGCACATCCTGCCTGGATACTTTAGCCAATTCATAGATGTTTTTTGAAAGCAAAACAAATCCCTCTCTTTGTTTTGAAATATCTTTGGCTGTGGCTACCTTTTCGGTATGTGCAGTCAAATCTTTCATAATATTCATCCAAACGGTATGCTCCCCGGCCGACAGTTTAGTCATCTCTACTGCTTTTATCGCTTTGGCAAGTTGCGCAGCATTTGATGATGCAGCTCCGCATCTGTTTTTACCAAAGCGTCTTTCAGCAAAAAGTAGTTATCAAAAACAGCTTTCAGCTCTGTAGCGTTCTGCTTCGCCATTTCTTTGGTGTGCGCCATTTCCGCATGGTTATGAGCGCTATGCTCATTTTGGGCAGGGGCGTTACTGCCGTGAGATTTTGCGACAGGTTTTAAGGCCCTGTTGTACCGGCAGCATTCCGGTAATTTCGCATAAACGTCGTCGGGGGCCAGAAACTTCTCATTATCGTAACCCGCCAACGCAATGCGTTTCAATATTTCGTCAGGGTTGGTTTCCTTACTATTGTAGGTGATCTCGGCCATTTTGGTATTTTCATTCCACACTACTGCAGCCACTTTTTTAATACTCCCTGCTTTTTCTATGGTTGCCTTGCACTTATCACAGTTACCGTAAATTTTTACGGTTTCCGTTTTGGAATTTGAAATCTGTGCAAAGCTGCTTACTGATGATAGTAATACCGCAACGATCATCCCTATTTTTGATACTGGATTGCTCATGATATTAATATTTTGATAATACGGAGTGGGCCCCGGCTTATCGTGAAAGTTTAACTGAATAAAATTGTAAATAAATAAACTGCGGAATAGTGCCGCTTTTTGCCCTACCCTGGTAATACTAATTCAGGCAGAGCAGTAAGATCTTCTGCTTTAGAAGACTTACGGGTAACATAATCCTGCAAATTTTTATGCTTAAAGAACAAAGCCTGAACACAGATTCCCGGTGAAACATTCAGTAAGGGACACACTTATGGCTGTCAGGCCCTTGTTCAGCTTATTTTAGGCGGCAGCCAGATAGATAAATAGCCTGAAGAATAGCAGGCTTCTTCAAAGGAGTATTTTTGCTTTTTAACCGTAACAAAAGAGTTTTTTCCTTCGCCTCAGTCAACGGGAGCCAACTAAACAAGGATGCTGATGTGCTGCAATAGCAGGAGTCCTGTTTACATTTACCTGCACAATCATCATGATGCCTGTTCTTTTTACAAGCATTTGCTTTGGAGCTCTCTTTTTTGATTTCTTTTTTGAGCAGGTGGATTTTTCGGTTTTAGTGGATGTTTTGGAGCAAGCATAGGACAGGTTGGGCGCTAAAAAGAACCCCAGGGCCAATAAAAGCAACAAGCCTATATGTTTTTTCAAATTGTTCAACTCCGCAAAAATATTTATAATAATAATTAAAATTAAGCTAAAAACTAAAAATGTCCCCACTACTATAAACGCGGCTCCAATAGGTTTAATTGCAATAAGGACATTTTTATTAATTCTATTGTGCCACCGGCTCTATTTTAAATCCCGCTTTCTGAACGGTTTCTATTACTTCCTGCTCGGTAATACCTGTGGATTTCACCGTTAATACTTTGTCTTTATTAGCCGTATCTACCGACCAATGGCAAACACCCTCTGCATTATCCAAATGAGGTTTTACTGACGCTACGCATCCTCCGCAATTAATATTTGTTTTAAACTGAAACTCTTTATTTTCCATTGTATTGATTTTTTTATTGGTTATAACTCATGTTTTAAGGGAACGCTATAGCCCGCTTTTTCAATAGCTGCTACGACTTCTTCCTTAGCGTTGTCAGAAGACAGGGAAACGGTTATTTGCCCAGCTTCCTGGTTTTTAATCTGAACGCCGTTTATTTCTTTGACCGCATTATTCACTCTTGCCTGGCAATGTGCGCTCTGCATGTCGGGTATCTGAATAGTTACGTCTTTCATTTTTATTATTTTAGTATTACAAAATTGGCCGGCTTTTCGATGACCGCTGTTATGTTATTTCCTGTTTGATTATAAGATTTTGGGATGCTAAATCTCCGCCTGGTTATTTTTTCCATTTCAAACGAAGGCTGTTGCCTACTACACTTACACTGCTTAGCGCCATTGCCGCTCCGGCAATCATGGGGTTTAAGAGGAAGCCGTTGACAGGATAAAGAATACCTGCCGCTAGCGGTATGCCTATTAAGTTATAAATAAACGCCCAGAACAGGTTTTGTTTGATGGTGCTTACCGTTTGTTTGGATAAACGGATGGCCTGCGGAATTTTTGTAAGATCGGATGAAATGATCGTCATTTTAGCGACATCCATTGCAATATCGCTGCCCTTACCCATGGCAATGCTTACATCTGCCGTAGCAAGTGCAGTGCTGTCATTGATCCCGTCTCCTACCATTGCTACCACTTTGCCCTGCTGTTGCAGTTCTTTTATAAAATCGGCCTTATGTTGTGGTAATACCTCTGCCTTGTAATGCTGGATTCCCGTTTGTTGTGCAATGGCTTTTGCAGTGGCTTCGTTATCACCGGTAAGCATATATAGCTCTATGCCCATATCCTGCAGTTGGCGAGCCGCTTCCACCGATGTTTCCTTGATTGTATCAGCAATAGCAATAACCGCCAGCGCCTGTTTACTATTGGCAAACCAGATAATAGTTTTGGATTGCTTACCCCACTCCTCTGCATACTTTAAAAGCTCATTGGCAATAGTTATATTATTTTCAACTAATAGTTTTTTATTGCCTACTACATAAGCTTCGTTATTATAAACAGCCCTAACGCCCTTTCCGGTAATACTGTCGAACGACGAGAGCGATACACCGTCAACACCTTCCAGCTGTTTCACTACCGCTTCTGCCAACGGATGCTCCGACTGCTTTTCAAGGCTTAGTAAAATATTGCGGGTAGCATCATCATTGTTATTCCATTGAATATCGGTAACCACGGGACGGCCTTCTGTTATCGTACCGGTTTTATCCAAAACAATGGCGTTTACTTTTTTGGCTAACTCCAGGCTTTCCGCATCCTTTATCAGAATACCCTTTTCAGCGCCTTTACCTACACCAACCATAATGGCTGTGGGAGTAGCCAGTCCTAATGCACAGGGGCAGGCTATAACCAGTACCGTAACCGCAGCCAGCAGTCCCTGTACGATCCCATTTTCTCCACCCAAAATCAGCCACAGCACAAAGGTCAGGATAGCAATACCTATCACAACCGGAACAAAAATACCCGCTATCTTATCTACCAGCTTTTGTACAGGCGCTTTACTCCCCTGGGCTTCCTGTACCATTTTAATAATATGGGCCAACATGGTTTCTTTACCCACGTTCACCGCCTTAAACTTAAAGCTGCCTTTTTGATTGATGGTTCCTGCAAACACTTTTTCATTTTCCTTTTTTGATACGGCAACAGGCTCACCGCTCAGCATACTTTCATCTACATAAGAATTGCCGGATATTACTATGCCATCTACCGCGATTTTCTCTCCTGGTTTAACCAATATTATATCACCAGCCTGCACTTGCTCAATAGCTACCTGTTGTTCTGTTCCATCGGGCTGTATTACCAGTACCGTTTTGGGTTGCAGGCCCATTAACTTTTTAATGGCTGAAGACGTGTTGCCCTTGGCTTTTTCTTCGAGCAGTTTTCCTAAAAGTATAAATGCAATTACAACGGCAGCCGCTTCAAAATATACATGCGCATGCAGGCCCTCTGGTGCCAGAAGCCGGGAAACAATACATTGAATACGCTAAACAGGTAGGCAATACCCGTGCTCAATGCTACCAGTGTATCCATATTGGCTGACCGGTGCTTGGCCTGCTTCCATGCATTAACAAAAAAATCTTTACCCAGCCACAATACAACAGGAGTAGCAAACAGCCACATTATTTCATTGGCATACGGCATGTTCATAAAAAACATACCGATTGTTACTACCGGCAGCGACAACAATACGGCCCAGATCGTTTTGCTTTTAAGCTTGCGGAATTTTTCTGCGTGGATCGCCTCCAATGTTTCCTGTTGCCGGGTTTCATCTTCTACCAACAAATCGTAGCCAATAGATTGAACAGCTTTCTGTAATTTGAAAGCATCGGTTATATTAGGCAGGTATTCAACCGTAAGATTGCCGGTAGCAAAGTTTACGGAGGCGCTAACCACACCCTCCTGGTATTTTACGATACTTTCGGTGCTGCCCGCGCAGGAAGCGCAGGTCATACCCAGCACGGGAAATGTTTTTTAACAGTAGAAACCCCGTAACCTAGGTCTTTGATGGCTTTTACAGCTTCAGCCACCACTTCGTTATCCTTCACTGTAATAACAGCCCTGCGGTTATTGAGCTCTACTTTATGGCTTTCCACACCTTTTACCTGGGCTAATCCTTTTTCTACGATAAGTGCACAGTGCTCGCTTTCAACATCTTCTAACGGGATGTAAACAGGTTCCTGATTCGTATTTGCAGTCATATCTCTTGCTTTATTTTATTCAGTAAAGGTCGCAAGAGAGGCCGTGGCAGCTATTGTGTAATTATGTGTTTGATTTGTAAGATTTATACCTGGTCTAGCGGTTTTCTTTTTTTTCCTGATTTGCTTAAAATAGCTGGGGTTAGTCCGGTTATCTTTTTGAACTGGTTGCTTAAATAAGCCACGCTTGAATAATTGAGCCGGAAAGCTATTTCACTTAAAGACAATTCGTCGTATACCAGCAGTTCCTTTACTTTTTCTATTTTTTGGGCAATGAAATATTTCTCAATGGTAGTTCCTTCTATTTCCGAAAACAGGTGAGACAGGTAATTATAGTCCTGGTGCAGTTCTTTACTCAGTACTTCCGAAAGATTGGTTTTAATATCATTGTTCTGGTAATGCACCAGGTTAATAATCA
Organism: Paraniabella defluvii; assembly: GCA_019316985.1. Classification (GTDB taxonomy): domain Bacteria; phylum Bacteroidota; class Bacteroidia; order Chitinophagales; family Chitinophagaceae; genus Niabella; species Niabella defluvii. The sequence goes on along the minus strand of CP079215.1, from coordinate 2,131,937 downwards.
CATTCTTGATCTTCTCAATAATCCTCGCCTTTTTATCATCAATCACCTCAAAGCCAAAGGACAACAGTGCTTTTTCCAGTTTGCTCTTTTCTTCCGCCGTGAGCTTTTTTTCAACGCTTGCTTCTCCTAGTTTGATGTCAACAACTTTCAAACCCAGCTTTTCCAGTTCACTTTGCACCACCATGATACAGCGGTTGCAAACCATGTTTTTAATAAAAATTGTGTTCATATTGCTTCCTTTACATTACCCATCCAGGTAAGTACCGGAGCAAAACTACGATTTAAGTTGACGCAGGTACAATAATGCCGTGCAACTAAAAGTATAACAGGCTGGCATAGGATTCATTTAGCATAAAAACTCCAGCATGTGCTGGAGTTTAAAAATGTGGTCCCACTCGGGCTCGAACCAATGCCGATAGCTATCGGCACTCTGATTATGAGTATTTATTTAATAAGTTTTCTATCATCTCAGGATAACGCTCCAGATTCTCCACATATTTCCGGCTTTTCATTCGCTTGATATGTGCTTCAATTGCAAAGGCCTGCCTTGTCGTCGCGCATTCTATCGTAAGAAAGATCTCCCAGTCTTTTGCCAGGGCAGTGTATTTATGATCATATGTCCCTCGAATATGCCTATCGAAGCGTTCCTGCACCGTTTCGCTGGTAGCACCAATATAAAATTTATTGATGGCCCGGCTGTACAAAATATAACAGGCTGGCATAGGATTCATTTAGCATAAAAAACTCCAGCATGTGCTGGAGTTTAAAAATGTGGTCCCACTCGGGCTCGAACCAATGCCGATAGCTATCGGCACTCTGATTATGAGTACTTATTTAATAAGTTTTTTATCATCTCAGGGTAACGCTCCAGATTCTCCACATATTTCCGGCTTTTCATCCGCTTGATATGTGCCTCAATCGCAAAGGCCTGCCTTGTCGTCGCGCATTCTATCGTAAGAAAGATCTGCCAGTCTTTTGCCAGGGCAGTGTATTTATGATCATATGTTCCTCGAATATGCCTATCGAAGCGTTCCTGCACCGTTTCGCTGGTAGCACCAATATAAAATTTATTGATGGCCCGGCTGTACAAAATATAACAGGCTGGCATAGGATTCATTTAGCATAAAAAACTCCAGCATGTGCTGGAGTTTAAAAATGTGGTCCCACTCGGGCTCGAACCAATGCCGATAGCTATCGGCACTCTGATTATGAGTACTTATTTAATAAGTTTTTATCATCTCAGGGTAACGCTCCAGATTCTCCACATATTTCCGGCTTTTCATCCGCTTGATATGTGCCTCAATCGCAAAGGCCTGCCTTGTCGTCGCGCATTCTATCGTAAGAAAGATCTGCCAGTCTTTTGCCAGGGCAGTGTATTTATGATCATATGTTCCTCGAATATGCCTATCGAAGCGTTCCTGCACCGTTTCGCTGGTAGCACCAATATAAAATTTATTGATGGCCCGGCTGTACAAAATATAACAGGCTGGCATAGGATTCATTTAGCATAAAAACTCCAGCATGTGCTGGAGTTTAAAAATGTGGTCCCACTCGGGCTCGAACCAAGGACCCTCTGATTATGAGTCAGATGCTCTAACCGACTGAGCTATAGGACCGCTGTCGTAAAACGACAAAATATATGTAGAAAAAGAATTCTTCTTTTTAGGAGAGCAAAAGTATAGAAAAAAACAAAACTATGGCCAGAAATTACTGAATTTATCCTCCTGCTTATTTCCTGGCAAAATCCGCCAGGTAAGAGCAACGGGTTAAGGCGTCCTTATAAAACTGCGTATTGCCATATTGGGCCTTTAACTGCGCATAGTATTTGTTTTCAGCGAACTTTAGCAGGTACTCGTCGGTTTTCCGACTATACTCATCATAGCTGGCAAAATCCAGGTACTGCGGCTGCGGCAACTGTTTCTGGCTGCATTTAGCCATCATAAACAGGCATTTCGCCTTAAATTCCGGACTGCCGCCTGCATCCATCGCCTTTTTAAAATAAGCTTCTGCGGTAGAAGCTGTATAATAATCTTTCTGAAAAGCAGTAGCTCCTTTGGGCACATAGTAGCCGTCTGCGCCGCTGCGCCAGTATTCTACCAGGTTCAGGCGTAGCCATAATACGTAACATTATAATAGCCTAAAGCCAGTTTATACAGGTGCTGAGCCGCGTTCTTTGCATCTGTTTTTACCAGGCCCTGCAACCGCTTCATTTCTTTGGCATAAGCCAATTTATTAGTAGTTACCTTATCGCCCGGTAAACGTTCTTCGCGGTCAAACAACAGTTCTTTAAAGGGATCTTTCTCAATAACCTTATTCTGACCAGGTACCTTTTGCAGCCACTCTATGGCCTTGTCATAATTATAATCCCGCAGGTAAGCAGTGCCCGCAAAGTCGGCCACTGTTTTTATTTTCAGCCGGTTATTGGTTACTAAAAACTGCTCGAAAGGTGTAAACTTCTTTGCCGCTAAAAAATCATACAGCTCCTCGGCTTGCCTGCCATCGAGCTGGCTTCTTAGATATTCGGTCGATTGGCCGTAGTAATCGGGCATTAAAGATTCCGGAGATCCCATAGCCAGCACTGCTCTATCTAAATTGCCCTGTGCTTTATAGCGTTTGGATAAAATATCTACCAAAACGTTCCTGTAAAACTTATACCATTGGCTCTGCTCGCTATTGCCATAATAATAAACATTTTCCTCTCCTTTTTCTTTTTCATTTTTAACGGCTTTGCTGTACAACCATTTTAGTGATGGCAGAATTTTTTTCTTCAAAAGCCGCATCAATCTTTTCCTGGGAGCTTATCTGTACCAACAGGTTGGTTAACATCATTTGATCCTGCAAACGGGTATTCAGCTTCATTGCTTTTAACTGGTCCAGGTAGGCATTAGCTTTTTTATAGTCCCTTTGTATATAAGCGCAGTAAGCCGTAGCTAATTGCATCAATGCAGGATCGTTTACTTTTGGATCCTTACTTAATTTACTTACAAATTCTACAAATGCCCCCAGCTCGGGCTTTTCCTTTTTAAAAGACTGTCGGTTTCTTTGCCGCTGTGCTGGTAGTAATAGCTAATTCCCAATATGCCGCTGTTGTACTCCTTTCCTATGAGCGGGGTTAAATAACGTTCCTCATATTTATTGATCTCTCTACCACCAGCGTAGATAACAGGTCTGATGAAGGCTTTAACTGATACACCTGCTTCAGAAATGCCAGGCCATTATCCGGATTCTTTAATGCAAACAATGCCAGCATATCTGCCTTTTCATCATTATTCTTACATAGCGAAATATACTTCTGTGGATTATCGGTTTTTACCACCGACCAGTCGAACCCATAATAATTGGATATCTTTTTGCCTGGCTTTGATGAAATGCTTTGGAAAACAGGTAAGCGGCTTCATATTTTTTTCCTGTACGGAACAAGGCGCCTGCCTTGAGCGCCAGGCTCATGGGCTGCAATACACTGGGCGTGGTATTGCCGCTTACCATTTCATCATAATACTTAATAGCGTCGCTGCTCCGGTTGTTATAATGCGCCAGACGCACTACCTGGTAAGCATACTTTAGTTTAAACAGACCTGTTTTGGCAGCAGCATACAGCTGCAAACCATTTTTCAGCAAGCGGTCCATTGCAATACTATCGCGTTTTTCCGGCTCCCATTCGCTGATCTCCGTGGCATGAGGCTCTACCTTTTTAGCATACAAAATATATCCCAGGGCTTCCAGGTCTTTATTTTTCAGGAAATACTGAGACATCCCGTTCCGGCTGACAGAGTCGGGTAGCGTAGCAGGCGTTTTTTCAATATGATAATATAATGTGTTAATGTCTTTTGCGGGAAACTGCATCACAAAAGCATTTGCATCCTTCTCGGAAACGGTTTTACCCGTAAAGTCCACCCACTCTTTTACCAGTACTTCAGCAGCACTTACCGGTTCTTCATAATCAAACAAAAACTGTTCGTTGGTATAAAAGAAAGGCTTATACTGTATTTGAGACGCTGCATACTGGTTAAAAAAGCTGAGGTAATAATCATAAGGATCAATACCTCCGCCGCATCCGATGATATTTTGAGGAAACGACACCAGCCCTGCGCTAATAATACCGCAGACCGTTGTAAAAGTTTTCCAGTTCATGAGTACTGTATTTACTTAAAATTGTTGAATCGCAATGATACAAAGCTACGCGCAGATTTTTTGTTACCAGCTTTTTGTTTAACTGAAACATCATTTTATTAACCAGCTTAACGGCACTGTTTTCATAACGTAAAACATCTCCCGCTTTTAATAAGCGCTCATTAATAAACGTATCATGAACTACTTTAAATATATGGTCCTGCTTTTGAAAAGTACTTAGCAACCCCGCAGGTAACGATAAAAACAGTCCAGCATATTGATGATCACGGAACAATACATACCAGTCGAAAAGCGGCACACCTACGTCTAATGACAGCGGATAGCTTTGTATGGAAGATTGATATTTGCCAAACTCTTCAGGGTCGATTATAGAATTGGCAGTCTGCTCTTTCTGCAGGTTGCCCATGTTGTAGCACATCAGCAAACCCCTGTTCACCGGCGGCACACCCGACGAAGTGGTGTACTTTACCTGGTGCAGCCGGATGGTGGCTGACAATACGGGAGCAGCCTTTTGCGTTTGTATCTCCTTCAAAAATAAAAATATTTATCGCGGGTTGAAGTCGTCCAGTCACAATCCATTTGTATTTCGGGAACGCTGTTTAACTGGTATAGTTCCACATACTTTTGTATGAGAGCGCCCGTGTTCTTTGCCAGCGTTTTTACACCGGCACTATCCAGCTTATAAAACACTTCGTTGGTTATAAAAACGGTGGGAATGATTTTTTTGCTGCGCAGGTAAGCAGTATCCCTGGCATATAGTTTAGCTACAGGAAGCGCCTGGTTGGTTGTCCCGTTCCATGCAATATCGAAAAATTTGATGTATAATGTTTGTACCTGCAGGCTGTCCAGCCTTTTCTTTTCAAATCCACCGGGGTTAAACTGGCTTTTCCAGTAATAGATAGCGGGCTCCACCTGGCGGCTGTTTTGTTTGCAGGAAAGCAATAATGCCAATGCTGTTAAAAACAAACACCACTTCATACAGCGAATATACGCCAACGTTTAATTGACCACTCCTAACCCCTTATAAATTGCATCCTGTATGTTGCCGCGGATATTGTAAGAACCCAGGCGCGGATTGTTGCGCGTAGGGGTTACACGATTGGAAAGAAACACATAAACAATATTATATTTTGGATCAACCCATACACAAGTGCCCGTAAAACCGGTGTGCCCATAGGTTTGGGAAGAAGCTAAACTACTGGGATAGGTAGGTGCACTTCCTCCTGTGCTTTTTCGGGTTTATCAAAACCGTAAGCCCTGCGACTGATCGAACTTTTGTATGCAGTAAACTCCTGCACGGTTTCCCAGTTAAAATAACGATGCCCGTTTAATTCTCCGCCATTCAATAACATCTGATATAGTTTCCCCAGGTCATAGGCAGTGGAAAATAGGCCCGCATGCCCTGCAACTCCGCCGCCTAAAGCAGCCCCCTCATCGTGCACCGTGCCTTGTATCAGCTGGTTGCGAAAGCCGGTTTCTTTCTCAGAAGGAACAATCTCATATAATGGAAAACGCTCCAGGGGCCGGTAGCCGGTGGTTTTCATATGAAGCGGAATATAAAAGCTGTCCTGCACGTACTGTTCGAGTGGCTTGCCGGATACCGTTTCCACAATCTTGCCCAGGAACCAGAAATCGTTATCGCTGTACTCATATTTTTTACCCTGCGGTACAACGGGACTTTCAATGATTCTTTTCCAGATGGTATCCTTCCAATCGTTCCTCAGGTAAAGATTCCGGGCTACCTGGGTAGTAAAGCCTTCCTCGGGAGACGACCTGTATAATTCCGGCCTGGGGTTTCCATCGGCGTCAATGGTTTCTTTATAAAAGCCGATAAAAGGCACCATGCCCGCCTGGTGTAATAAGATGTTTTCCAGTGTAAGATTGGCCTTGTTCGTTTTTTTTTGTAAAAGGCAGGTAATCACTCAATTTTTTTTTAGATCAACCTTTCCCTGCTCTGCCATTTTCATGATGGAAACGGTAACTGCCGAAACTTTAGTTACAGAAGCCAGATCGAAAATACTGTTTAGCCGGGTTGCGTCCAGGCTGTCGTAGTCGAAGCTTCCAAATGCCTTATGGTAAACAATTTTCCCGTCTTTAGCGGCCAGTATAACACAGCCCGGGTAGGCTTTTTTTTTTTAATACCGTCAATAGCTATAGAATCTACCGCGGCAAAGCGCTCATCCCCGATCGGCTCAAGATAGGTAAGGTCACTGGGAGATACCAGTTTGCCATCGCCTTGCTTAAAAGTACAAACTCCTACAGGCAACGTACCCGCTGCCACAAAATCACCACGCAGCCAGTCAGCCGCAGCATTCTGAAAAACAATATCATCTTCGTAGCAAACCGCCAGCGATTTAGCCGTACAAAGCTTGCCGCAGCCAGCGGGCTGCCAAACACCAGCGTGATAGCATTGGTTTTATTTAACGCATACCAGTTTTGAATGGCGCTTTGCGATATCCCGTAATTGCTGCTGCCTTTACGGGTAGCAATATCATGAAAGCCGATCACTACATCGTCGTACTTTCCGTCTACTATCTTTTTAACCACGGTTCCGCCTTTACCAACCGCATCGGCATAGTTAATATAGAATACATCGGCATTAAAATCTGCTTTTAAACGATCGCCCAGGGCTTCCTGGGTACCGTTACCAAAAGCAACATAGGCTATTTTACGGTTCTTTTTAAAGGCCAGCTAAAGAACTCATTCCTGAAAGTATTGGGGTTGGCCAGGCTCAGCAGGGTAATAGCTTTTTCTGCCACTTTCTTCCTGATGGCATCCGTTTCCGAATTTAAGTCGCCCAGCAAATTGTCAAGCACTACAGGTTGTTTGCTTACGCCGAGATGGTATTTAGCCAGCAATACTTTTTTACTTTTTGCTCCAGGTCCTGCCAGGTTAGTCTTTTTTGTTTGATGGCATCTTTTACCGCTTTTATGGTTCCCTCTACGCTTTCGGGTAAACAAAGCATATCGTTGCCGGCAATAAGAGCCTCTGCCGCAATAGTGCCACCAGGGTAATATTTAGCTACCCCTTTCATCTCCAGCGCATCGGTAAACGTCAGGCCGTTAAAACCCAGCTCTTTTCTTAGTAACCCGTTTACAGCGTTTTTTGAAATAGATGTGGCCCTGTTTTTACCATTGTCAATTGAAGGAACAGAAAGGTGGCCCACCATAACGCTTTGTACCCCGGCTTTGATCATTTCCCGGAAAGGATACAACTCCAGGTCTTCGAGCTGTGCACGGGTTTTATTAATTACCGGCAGATCAAGGTGAGAATCTACATCCACATCACCATGGCCCGGAAAATGCTTGGCAGTGGCCATGATGCCTGCATCCTGCATTCCTTTCATAAAGGCAATACCATTTCGCGCCACACGGTATTTATCTTCACCAAAAGACCTGAAACCAATTACCGGGTTATTGGGATTATTATTAATATCTACCACCGGCGCATAATCTACATGTACACCCAGCCGTTTGTGTTGCGCACCGATAGCCTTACCGGTTTGGTACACCAGCGAAGCGTCGGTAACGGCTCCCAGTGTTATAGCGTACGGGTATTTCGTCACGCTATCCAGGCGCATACCCAAGCCATACTCTCCGTCAATAGTGATCAAAATGGGCGTTTTAGCTATTCCCTGGTAGTAGTTGGTTAGCTGAGCCTGTCTTACCGGGCCTCCCTGGAAAAAACAAATAGAGCCCACGTTAAACCTTTTGATATCATTTACCACATTGGCTTCAATCCCTTTATTAGAATAAGCGCGTATGATAACCAGCTGCGCGATCTTTTCATCGTCACTCAGCGATTTATAAGTTTGATCTACCCATTGCTGAGCCGGAGTGGACTGCGCTTTGGACAGGATGGAGAACAGCATACATATAGCGAAAACGATTAACCTTTGATTTTTCATGTAGAAGTTATTTTCAAAAACAATACCGATCCGTACAAATTTAACGGAATAGCAGTAAACGGCTTATCCGAAATACTTCTTCTTTGCCAGCCTGCCATTATCGCAATAGACCTTTTTGTTTTTTTAATTATCGCTACTTTGCGTTCTAATCAACTACAGCAATGAGATCGATACTAAAAGTAGAAAGCGCAAGAGACTTTAAAAAGGTGCATATCGCTTTCTGGGCATTCTGGCTAACGCTTTCTGCCATACTAAACTTCAGCACCAAGGAGTATTTTACTTTGGGCTTATTTTTAGTAAGAACTCTTTTGGTAAATATCTGCCCGTTTTACAGTGTTTATGCAGCTTTGAAATTGTCTAAAAAAGGGGAAAAAGTAAATTATTGGCTGCGTATTTTATTGGTGCTGCTGGGAATGGGTTTAAGCTATGGAGCGCACTGGTATTACTTTGTTCAGATAGCGTCTGCCACCGGGGAAGTACCCAAAACCACACTTACTGGGAAAATAATCTCGGTTTCTTTTGTTGCCAATTACCTATACTTTTTCCTGTTTGGCCTAATGTTTTACTTTTTTGAGGACCTGGTTCAGAAACGGGAAGAGGCCAAACTGGCTGAAAATAAGAGGCATGCAGCTGAAACAGCTTTTTAAGAGCGCAGATCAATCCTCATTTTTTGCTTAATACACTTAACTTTTTTACGCCAGTGCCACCCTGGGTAAAAGCAAGGAGCTTGCTTCAGGCATATTAAAGCTCTCAGATATTATGCGCTTTGCATTAACAGAAAGCAGCGACGAACTGGTTTTGCTTAAAGATGAGATCCGTTTTATCGACGCCTATATCGAACTTAACCAGATGCGGTTTGAAAATAAATTGTCCGTTGAATATACTGCTCCCACAGACCATGAGGTGGAGCACATCAAAGTCGTGCCCCTGGTTCTGATCACCTTAGTGGAAAATGCCTTCAAACATGGTGAATTGCATGAGCCGGAACACCCGGTAAAAATAGTTTTGGAGCTAAACAATTCCAAACAAAGCTTAAAATTCTCCGTAAAAAACAAAAAAACGTCGGGTCCTAAAGAAAGAGGACATGGAATAGGCCTTGAGAATACTATTTCACGCTTGGAGCATGAGTACGGCAAAACTACCAGCTTTTATTTAATGACTCGGGCGACCATTATGACGCTGAACTCATTATTGAGCCTGTTAAAAGTTAGCGATCCTGATTTATTGTAAATCTTGGCAGCCTAATAGGCAGTTGGCACCCGATATAGATTTAGGAGGCCATTAACCATCGATTATTGTACCTTTACACGCTTAAAAATTTTGTGACGCGTGCCTGATAAAATAGTTTTATTACCCGATAATATTGCTAACCAGATTGCGGCTGGTGAGGTGATTCAGCGCCCGGCCAGTGCGGTAAAAGAGCTCTTGGAGAATGCGGTGGATGCGGGTGCCACCGAAATTAAACTGATTATTGTAGATGCCGGCAAAACCCTTTTGCAGGTGGTAGATAATGGCAGCGGCATGAGCGAAACAGACGCACGTATGTGCTTCGAACGCCATGCTACTTCTAAGATAAAAAGCATAGAAGACCTGTTTCATATTAAAACGATGGGCTTCAGGGGTGAGGCGCTGGCATCCATTGCCGCGGTGGCCCAGGTAGAGCTAAAATCGAAACGGGCAGAAGATGATGCCGGCACTTTGCTGGAAATTGAGAACAGTACCGTATTACGGCAGGAGCCTGTGGCAGTACCCAACGGTACCAGCATTGCCATGAAAAACCTGTTTTTAATATCCCGGCCCGGCGCAACTTTTTAAAAAGCAATGCCGCAGAAATGCGCCATATAGTGGATGAGTTTACGCGGGTAGCAATGTCTTTCCCGCATATTTTATTTACGCTTACTTCTAACGGCCAACAGCTTTTCACCTGGAAAAAGGCACACTCAAGCAAAGAGTAGTACAACTCTTAGGTAACCATTACAACGCTAAAATGGTAACGGTAAAAGAGGATACAGACTACATGAATATCTATGGTTTTACCGGCAAGCCGGAAACCGCCAAAAAAACACGGGCGACCAATACTTTTTGTCAACAACCGGTTCATCAAAAGCGCATATCTTAACCACGCAGTGATGAATGCTTACCAGGAAATGATCCCTTCGGACAGTTTCCCGATGTATGTACTGTTTATTGAAATAGACCCCGAGCAAGTAGACGTTAATGTGCACCCTACCAAGCAGGAAATTAAGTTTGAGGATGAGAAAATCGTATACGCTTTTGTGCAGGCGGCGGTGAAACATGCCCTCGCACAGTTCAGCATTACTCCCACACTGGATTTTAACCTGGACGCATCTATCCAGAACCTGTCTTCCGTATCCAAACCCTTTACCTCCGACCAGCAGGAAACGGCCGCAGCTTCTCCTATTTATAAAGGGTTTACACAGAAACATCAGGCGCATTTTATTGAAAGGCCTTCCTCTTCCGAGTTAAAGCACTGGAAAGAATTTTACGAACCTGTAAAAAAGGAGGAGGCGTTATTTGAATACGAAAAACACCCCCGCAAATATTTGCTTCACCTAAAGAAAAAACCGGGTTTTCAGTTGATGAACATACCGATCTGGCGCAGGTTTTAAATACATATATCTTATATCCCACAGAGAACAGTTTTTTACTCATCAACCAGCAGTCGGCGCACGAAAGAGTATTATATCAGCAAATGTTAGAAGCAATAGACGGCACTCCAATTGCTACCCAAAGCAGTATGTTTCCGCCAACACTGGAAATGTCCCCTCAGATGCAGTTATACTCAACGAACTGTTGCCGTATTTTAAGGTTTTGGGCTTTCTTATAGAGCCTTTTGGCAATAATACATTTGTGATACAAGGTACTCCTGCCGACCTGGATACAGGTAACGAAAAGCAAATTGTAGACTTTACTATAGAACAATACAAACATTTTAATACCGAAATAAAAATCTCTAACAGGAAAAACTCATTCGCTCCTGGCCAGGCAAAGAGCCATAAAAACGGGTACCCGGCTTACAGAAAGAGAAATGAGGCAGTTGTTGACGGATCTGTTTAACTGCACGCCTTTTAATAAGCACCCGACGGAAATCCTACCTACCTGGAATTTAAGCAAGACCAGATTGAGCGGATGTTTGGAAAGTGATTTGTAAATTTCTCCCGAATACTCTATTTTTATTAGCCGGGAAATATCTAATGAAAAACGGGGTACTTGTGTTCTAATACAGCATAGAAACAGGATTTATTTGCCGGTTTTCCTAATAATATTAAAATATAATTGCTAATAATGATATGGATTGGGTAAAATCAATATATTAGCGGCGATAACATAAGAATTAATAATGCAATACGAGATAAAGCAACACGATAAATTCAGCTATATAGAAGAGGGTGAAGGAGAACCGCTCGTGTTGTTGCATGGACTATTTGGGGCACTGAGTAACTTCAAACCGCTGATCGATCACTTTAAACAATACAATAAAGTGGTGGTGCCTATGCTGCCTTTACTGGATATGGATATTTTACATACCAGTGTAAGCGGCCTGGCTAAATATGTACATCGTTTTATCGAAACAAGAGACTATAAGAATATTCACCTGCTGGGCAACTCCTTGGCGGCCATGTTGGACTGGTGTATTTGCTGAAAAACGAAAGTGACCGGGTAAAAACAGTTACCTTAACAGGTAGTTCCGGCCTGTTTGAAAGCGCTATGGGCGATAGCTATCCTAAGCGAGGCGACAGAGAGTATATCCGCAAAAAAACAGAATATACTTTTTATGATCCCGCGATGGCGACGGAAGAGCTGGTGGAAGAAGTATTTTCCATCACCAACAACCGTTTAAAAGTTATCAAGATCATTGCCCTGGCCAAAAGTGCGATCAGGAATAATCTGGAAAAAGAATTACAACAAATTAAGATTCCCGCGTTGCTGATTTGGGGAAAGAATGACAATATCACGCCACCATTTGTAGCGGAAGAATTTCACAAACTGCTACCCGATAGTGAACTCTATTTTATAGATAAATGTGGCCATGCTCCTATGATGGAAGTTCCTGAAGAATTCAACAATATTTTGTTTAATTTCTTAAAAAACATTCCGCCATTGCAACAGAAGCCTGAAGATGGGAGTCTTAGTATAAAAGAGGCAAAATGTTAGTTACCAATTTACCCTTTGAAAATCTTCCTCAGATCAAGTTATCTGATAAGGTTTACTATGTGCTGCGGCTCATGTACCAATACCAGGTGCAGGAACTGGCCGTTACCGAGGGAGCAGAATTTATTGGTATTATTAAGGAGGAAACCCTGCTTAATGTGGATGAGGGGCAGGCTATAAAGACATCCAGCATTACCTGCTAAAGGTATCGGTTAATGCCGGCGATCACTTGCTGAAGGCGGTATCTTTAGCCGTAGCGTCTCATTTAAGCATTTTACCCGTTGTGGATAATGGAGGTAAACTGACCGGTATTATAGAAACCAGTCATTTATTGCAGGATATTGCAGATTTTATGCAAATCAACGAGCCGGGAGCCCTGGTGGTGCTGGAGGTGGATCAACAACAGTATTCCTTCTCCGAAATCTGCCGCCTTGTTGAAAGCAACGACGCGCAGATCACCCAGCTAAACACATCAAGAGACCCCGAAACAGGAAAAATGCTCATTACCCTGAAGGTAAACAAGCTGGAGATCTCAGATATTGTTGCTACTTTCCAACGATATGAGTATAATGTTAAGCATTATTTTGGTGAAGAATTATATACCAATGAGCTTAAAAGCAACTATGAAAACCTGATGAGCTACCTTAATGTTTAGTACGCCACCCAAATACCATCCGAACCATTTGTGAACGAATGTCCTGGTTAAAAAAATATGCGTTGTGGCTACTCATTCTGCTGGGCAATAGCCTGGCCGTTACGGCACAAACCGACAGTGTTACTTTAACCACCGATAGCACCAGAAAATCTCCGTCGCCCGTTGCCCCGGCGATTTCTGGCCCGACTCTATTCCCATTCCACCCGAAGAAAGTTCCTATATCATCAGGCATATATATATTGAGGGTAATAAAATCACCCGCCGGGCAATTATGTTAAGGGAATTACCTTTTAAGGAAGATGACGTTGTAAAATTAAAAATATCCCTGACCTGTTTTCCCGCGGAAAAACACAGTTACTGAACCTCTCCCTTTTCCTGATTAAAGATTTTAGTATCAGTGTTGTTAAAGTGGATGGTCCTTATCTGGATGTAAAAATAAAAGTAAAAGAGCGGTGGTATTTGCTGCCGCTGCCTCATTTGAAGCCGGTAGACCGGAACCTTAACGAATGGTTGTTTAAGAGAGGCGCCAGCGTTTCGCGCGTTGACTATGGCGTAAAACTGATGTATGATAATGCCAGTGGCAATAACGATAAATTAAGATTTTATTTTGTTACGGGCTATACCAAGCAGCTTTTATTAAGTTATAACCGGCCCTATATTGATAAAAATTTAAAGTGGGGCCTCAATATGAGCCTCGCCCTGGGTAAAACACATGAAATTAACCATATCACGGTTAATAACCGGCAGGAATTTCATAACGAGCGCGACAATTACCCCAAGAACTTCTTCGAAGGAACTGCGGAGTTCTCTTACCGCCCGGCTTTCTTTACGCGCCATTATTTTGGAATTGGCTATAACACCTTGCGCGTATCAGATTCGGTAATTATAAAGAATCCCAACTTTATGAGCCATGGCGCTTCAAGTGTTAAATATCCAAGGGTTTATTATAAACTCGTGTATCAAAACCTGGACTACATTCCTTATCCAACGCGGGGTACGCGGGCGAAGTAATGATCTCGAAGCAGGGGTTCAATAGCAAAATGAATGTATGGCAGCTGAGCGCCAAAGGGCAGGGAAGCTGGCATATCAGCCCTAAAATGTTTTACAGTATTTCGGCCCTGGGCACTGTAAAGCTCCCGTTCAAGCAGCCTTATATCAACTCCCAGTTATTAGGATATAGCGATATGACCCTTCGGGGATATGAAAATTATGTAATAGATGGCGTTGCTGGCGGTATTTTAAATGCCACCTTGTCTAAACAATTAGCCAATTCAGTATTAATTTACCTGTGCTGAAGAAATACACTTCTACGCTGATCCCGTTAAAAATTTATGGTAAAGTATACGGCAATACGGGGTATGTACACAATAGCCAGCCATGGAACAATAGTTTGACCAATCGGATGCTTTATGGCGGCGGGTTTGGACTCGACATTTTCACCGACTACGATTTTACACTAAAGCTGGAGTTCTCCTTTAACCAGTTAGGAGAAAACGGTCTATATTTACACAAGAAGACATTATACTAATAAGCAACATGAAGGTAGCCGTATACAGCCGTGGTATTGATGCAGAATCTTACGCAGACGTAAAAACGTTTTTGAGGAGTTAAAAATTACCGACTCAAATACGTGGTTTACGGTCCACTCTTTAACAGCCTGCGACCTCATTTAAATCTTTCTGACCATACTCCTGTATTTAACAGCGCCGAAGAATTAGATAAAGATGTTGAATTCATTATAGGCTTAGGTGGCGACGGAACCCTGCTGGACACCATTACCCTGATCAAAGACAAACCTATTTCTATAATGGGAATCAACTTTGGCAGATTAGGCTTTTTATCAAGCATTGGCCGGGAAAATCTTACCCTGGCCATCAAGGCACTGGCTTTAAGAACCTATATCAGTGAAAAGCGTTCGCTGGTACATGTAGATGCAGATATGCCCTTATTTGGAGACATGCCCTTTGGGTTAAATGAATTTGCGATTCATAAAAGGGATACCGCATCAATGCTCAAAATTCATACTTTTATTAATGGTGAGCTGCTAAATACTTATTGGGCCGACGGGCTGATTGTTTCAACGCCTACCGGCTCTACAGGCTACTCTTTAAGTTGCGGCGGCCCCATCGTATTTCCCGACTCGGAAAATTTTACCATCACCCCGGTAGCTCCACATCACCTGAATGTAAGATCGCTGGTGGTAAACGACAACAGTATTATTTCATTTGAAATTGAAAGCCGCTCTGACGAGATCATTTGCGCGCTCGACTCACGCAAAGAGATCATATCCAAAAATGTTTCGCTGGCTGTACGTAAAGAAAAATTCTCTATCAACCTGCTCAGACTGAGCGAAAACAACTTCCTCCATACTATTCAAACCAAGTTGATCTGGGGCTGGACAGGCGGAACCATTAAATTCTTTTAGTGATAGGTGATATCGTCCCGGCTTATTATAAACTGCGCTTAAACATTGATGCAATGGACCGGATTTTCCTTTTGTTCTGCTTTCCGAGCCCATCAAAACGACAACTTCTTTACTCAGCAACCGCCTTTGCGAAAAACCCGTTTATAAATTACTTTACCATCTCGTTCTACGTAGTCTCCCGATACTATCGGATAGGAATACTTGGGCGCGTGCGATACACTATGGCTTCTTATAATTATTTTGTCGTTAACCTTCAGGCTATGCAATTGCTGAAAATTTTTGTCAGGCTTTTCCGGGCCAAAACTGAGAATATAATCCTCACCATCAATCCGGGCCATTACTCCGAAACCTAACCGTGAGCCTGGCGGAAGTGAAAGAGCGGTTACAACAACCTCCATATCGGCAAAAGCAATTATATGGTTTCTTATTTTAGCCGCCCCGGCAAGCACTTTTTACCTTCGGAAGACGCCTCCCATTTTTTGTACTTTATACCATCAGGGTAGCCTCCCACTTTTTCACTTTGGCTTTCCTTTCAGCCTCAGAGAGGGGCGTGGGAGTTGATTTTTGAGAAGTTTGTCTTTTGATTTCGCTATTGGCAAATACCAGTGCGCTTACCACAACCAGCGGAACGATCAGCATATAAATAATTTTTCTCCTGTTTTTTGCAGGCTTAATCAACATAGATCTATCTCCCGGTAAATCTAATTCGCCTAAGGCATTTTTTTTTATTTTCCATATTTTATAAAATTGGTTTCAGCGAAATTAACTTGACCTTTTTCGGCCTGGAAACCAGTATTGTAAATAAAAATATAACCTTTGTAAATAAATTGTAAATAGTATGTTGAATAGCCGAAAGCTCTTCGCCGGCAAACGCAGATACCTGTTAGGGTTGATATTATTTTCATTTATTGCTGTAATCTGTTTGGCTTTTTGTATGGAGAGCAGCAACGATTTTGATATCGCCCGAAGGGAAGTTTTGCTCCGCAGGATCGGCCATGAATTATTGCTACAGTCGGGCGACAGTACATCAAGGGTGCTCCCCGTAAAAAAGATCGCCGAAACGGAGTACCAGATCAGGTTTGAAAATGATCTTACTTTCCGGCCAGAATCCCTGGTGCATACAACCCGCCGTTTGCTGGCCGAAGACCCGCTCGCCCGTGATTATGTTGTCAACGTTTTAAATTGCGGCAACTCCAGTGTAGCCTACGCATATGCTATATCCCGAAATAAAAAAGATGATATTGTAACCTGTATAGGAAGAGTGCAACCCCGGGCCTGCTACATGATCAACATTAAATTCGAACCGACAGGAATAAACACTGCAAAGAACAGGTATATTTTGGCCAGCCTGCCATTTTTAGCGTTTGTTGGTTTTATTTTCTTAAGGTCTGCCAAGCGGCGACAACCTTTACCTGGCAGTCAGACCAGTAGCATATTCGCTTTGGGATCTGTGTTGTTTGATGCGAAGAATCGGAAGCTTATAATAAATGGAACGACAACAGACCTGACCGGAACGGAAACCCGCGTATTGTCCATTTTCGCATTGTCGCCCAATGAAATCATAGAGAGAAGCCGGCTGCAAAAAGAGATATGGGAAGATGAAGGGGTTATTGTGGGGCGCAGCCTGGATATGTTCATATCCAAGCTTAGAAAAAACTGGAGCCTGATCCCGATATTAAAATTGCTGTTATACGCGGCAAAGGCTATAAGCTTGAGATTAATTCCTAAGAAGGTGTTCCCAAAAATAAAAAACACCGGCTTTAATAGCCGGTGTAATCATTTATATATGCCTTATGGACGTGGAGGCAACGGTGGACGCGGTGGCAGCGGCGGGCGTGGCGGTAACGGAGGATGATGCCTCGCTACGCTATGATGCTTTTTAGCATACGGCCTGCGATAACGACTGCTCCTGGCATAATAATGCTTCGATTTCTTGGGATGCTTTACATATTTCTTTTTCACCACATGTCCCCTGTAATGTGGCGGATGAGGTGGCCTTGGCGGTAACCTTTGCGAAAAGGCATCGCTATTGATTAATGTAAAAAAACCACGGATAAGACTACAACTATCTTCTTCATAAAATTGATTTTGATCCAACAATCTTCTGTTTTCCAAATGCTGTGCCATGTATAGGGCTCATTTGTTAATTATTTGACTTTTTATGGCAGCAGAGGGTTGCATCAAAAGCTGGTTTTCGCATTTCTATAAGGAAAAAATAAAAGTCCGGGCAAACAAAAGCCCCTGCAATGCAAGGGCTTTTAAATAGCTTATTCTTCTTCGGCAGCCTCTTTCTTTTTCTTTTTAAAAGGGTTCGGAGGTTTAGGCCTGTCATTCTCGCCGCTTTTCCTCCTTCACATTTGATGCTTTTTCATCATCCCCATCTGCCTGTTTCTTTTTTTTTGAAAGGATTAGGCGGTGGCGGTGGTTTTCTGGGTCCCTCACTTTTCGCTTCCGATTTATTGCCGTTTTCTTCTTTCACTTTACTTTTTTCATTGCCTGAGCCTTCGCGTGCCTCTTTTTTGCTACATGTCTTTCGTGCTCTCCTTCCAGAAATCAGCTTGGGCACGGCCGAATCTGCGCATATCTTCTTTTTTTTTTCATCGCGCTCTTCTGCTGTTTCTTTTTCGTTGGAAGAAGCCTTTGCAGATTTCTCAGGTTTTTCTTCTTTTTCTGTTTTCTTGGCAGATTTAGCGGTGCTGCTTTGCGCATAGGTTTGTATGCCTAAAGCCAGGCACCATCCTATTAGTAAAAATATTTTTTTCATTAGCGTATACTTTTATGGTTTCAATGGGTAAAATCAACCTTAAAATTAAAAATTATATCCCGCTTTATACACCTTATCCCAAAAATTAGGTATCAGCCTTCTTCCTCAAACATCTCCAATTGTGGAGAATTGATTTTAAAGCTCTTGCGATGATGAATCGTTAAACCGTGATTATCGATGGCTAAGCGGTGCTCAAGGGTACCATATCCCTTATTCGAAAACCAGTTGTACTGGGGAAAGCTGTCATGCAGGCTCCGCATATAACTGTCGCGATAAGTTTTAGCCAATATACTGGCTGCTGCAATATGCGCATACTTGCCATCGCCCTTTATAATACACTGGTGTGGCAAGGTTTTATAGGGTATAAAATAGTTGCCGTCTACCGATACAAACTGAGGCGCAACAGACAGGTTATCCAATGCCAGGTGCATCGCTTTCTGCGAAGCTTTTAAGATATTAATGGTATCAATCTCGTCCACGTCAACCATTGCCACGCTAAAAGCTAATGCCTGCCTTTCAATATAGTCTCTTAAAATTTCCCGGTCGCCGGCCTTCACCTGTTTACTATCGTTAAGGGGGATGATAAAACCCGGCTGGTAAAATAACGGCTGCCGCAAATACGGGTCCGGCATAGCAGCCCCTTCCCGCTTCATCGCAGCCGGCATCTGCAAGCTCTGGCCGGAAACAGTTTTCTAATCGTATCAATTCTTGCATTATAAACGCTCTTTACTGGTCAGCAATTTAAAACAGGTTGGCTGTACTACAATATGAATTTTTTTCTGTTTCAACCGGTTCGCCATCAATATGCATCGGCGCCTCCTCGTAGTTGTTAATCCATATTTCACTGGTCTGAAAATAGATAACGCTTTTATTTTCGTTAATGTTTTCCTTCTTTTGAAGGCCATTTAAGCCCCAACCTGTATAAAAGTATTATACAGCATGGTAAGTTTCGATTGATCGGTAACAACTACCACGTCTACTTTACCATCTGTTAAGCTTGCCCTGGGAGCGATAGTAAAATTATTACCAAACTGGTTGCTGTTTGCAATACTTATAAAATAGGCCTCCGTTATAAACGTTTTGTTGTTTAGTTTTATTTTGAACGAATAGGGCCTCGCTGTAAAAAAAATTACTAAAGATCTTTTTTACATAAGTTGCCAGCCCGCGCTGGTTGGCTTTGGCAAAATCATGCGCAACCTTGCCGTCAAAACCAATTCCGCAAAGCATACAGGCAAAGCGGTTATTAATGCTGAAACCATCTACCCCCTGTGAATGATTGCTGAAAATTATCTCCAGCGCTTTTTTATCGTTTTAGGAATACCGGCGCCAAAAGCAAGGCCATTTCCCGATCCGCAGGGTACGATTCCAAATTGCACAGGCATTTTCATCAGGCTGTCTACCACCTGGCTTACAGTACCATCTCCCCCACTATAACGATATCGGTGATCTTTTCTGTGAGAATTGTTTCTTCAAGAAAAGTATAATCTCCGTTGGCCACTGATGGAAAAAACTGGAAGGGAATACCGGATTTTAGTGTTTCTGCTGCAATGGTATTTTGAACACTATCTTTTGAGCTGGTGCCTGAAACGGGGGTTGACAATGTAGATGATTTTGCGCCGCATATGCAAATGTATTTGTAATAAAGTTCAGTTTAAATACCTGTATCTTTTTTGCTAAAAAGCAACAGGCATTTAACAACGAGTTTAATAATAGGGCATTAGTATTTATCTTTATACTCTGATAAAAAATTGAGAACTCAATGAATTTTATATTAAAAGTGTTGATCACCGGCCTTATTGCTTACCTTCTACAAAATATATTAAGCGGTGTTAGATTTGTTGATATGAAAACTGCAGCCCTGTTTGCACTGGTGCTGGCGTTATTAAATGCGGTGGTAAAGCCGATCCTGGTTATTTTAACGATACCGGTTACCGTGTTTACGCTGGGATTGTTTCTGCTGGTTATTAACGCTTTCATGGTTTTGCTGGCTGCCAATTTTTTTAAAGGTGTTTACGTTGACGGGTTTTGGTGGGCACTGGCTTTCAGCATTTTATTATCCCTGGGATCGTCTATACTTTACTCCCTGGTGGGGGTAAAAAGAATAATTATTGCTTTATATCAAGTAAAAGATATTTTTTTGGATTTTTTGGAAAAAGCATCTAATTTAGATCCCTAATCAAAACATTAATCAAAAGTCCTGATGTTTCTACATCAGGGCTTTTTTTGGCCCCTTTACTACAGTTTTTACATATGCCTTTGGCAACTACTTCCAGTTCGGCAGACTGGTATCCTTCGGGCAAATCAACCTTTGGTGTTACCACGCTGTCCAGGCAAAATGTATTGTTGCACACGTTACAAACAAAGTGTACATGATGATCGTGGTGATGTCCCTCGCCGCAATCATCCTTACAAAGCGCATATTTAATAGAATTATCAGAAGTGGGAATGGTATGAATCAGTCCTTTCTCAACAAAGGCCTGCAGGGTTCTGTAAATGGTTACCCTGTCGAAGTGCTCTCCGGCATTTTTTTCGATATCTGCATGAGCAAGGGCTCCCCGCTGTTCAGGAAAAGTTGTAGTATCTTTTGCCGGCCGGCAGTTACGCTTAATTTATTAGCTTTTAGTATATTTTCTATTGACCTCATACCGGTTATCAATTTTTGAGCTCCTTTTCAATATCCCTGATAAGGCCGTTTATTTCTCTTTGCTTTAAGCCATCGTAAATAGCCAGCACATCCCCTTTGCGGTTCACCAACGCCCAATGCTGGCTATGTATAAAATCGTCTTCAATATTATTTAAGTTATTAGCCGGATCATCAATTGCGTAGCTCAGCCTGGCCATATTATACAAACTGTCTTTCCGGCCCGTAAGAAATATCCACTTCTTCGTGTCTACTTTCATAGAGTCGGCATAAGCCTTTAACCGGGCAGCCGAATCGGTTTTAGGATCGCAGGTATAAGATAGTATACGGAAATCGGGCTCGTTTTTAAATTTTTCATACACCTGCTTCAGGTTATCATTCATCATAGGACAAATTCCCGGGCAGGTAGTGAAAAAGAACTCAGCTACGTAAACTTCCACCATCCACATCTGTATTGGTAACCACCTGTCCATCCTGGTTAGTGAACTGAAAACGCGCCACCTTGCTTACCGGTTCCAGCTTGCGGTCGTTATAACCCGGTATAAACCAGGAAACAATACCATAAAATACCAACGACAGGGCTACAAAGAAAACAATATAATAAATGGTCTTTTTACGCACGGAAACTCTTTTAAGAAAACAAAATTACTTGATAGTTGTTGAAGCGCCACCAACAAATGTTAGCGGAAAATATTCCTGAGCCGGCGGGGCCGGCAAAGGAGGTAAAACCAGGCGGTATGTATCGCCCACGCTACCCGCTTAATAATAAAAAGTACGGGTAACGAACATCAAGATTGCAATTCGTTATCTCTATTAATAAATTGACAACTTTGTGCCGAAGTCGTTATTTTTGAAGCTTAATACTTTTAAAAAAGTAACATGGAAAAAGAAGCGTTGAAACAACAGGTTAAGGAGCAAATTGTAAAGTTTTTGAACCTGAATACCGTGAACCCGGCTGATATTAAAGATGATGAGCCCTTGTTTGGCGAAGGGTTGGGACTGGACTCGATTGATTCGATTGAACTGATTGTAATGCTTTCCCGGGAATACGGGATTAATATCCAGGACCCCAAGGAAGGAAGAAAAATATTAACCAATGTGAATACAATGGTTGACTATATTGAGCAGCATCGAACCAAATAAAAATTTCCCTCGTGAGCCGAATAGTAGTAACCGGTATGGGTATTATTACTGCCATTGGCGAAACAGCTGATGAAAACCGTAATTCCCTGGTTCATGCCAGAACCGGTATTGGTAAAGCCCGCTTTTTCAATAGCAGGTATACAGCGCAATTACCATTTGGCGAAATTAACCATGCAACAGCATTCCTGGCGGAAAGGCTGGGCATTGGAAGTCATATTACCACCAGAACAGATATCTTAGCCCTACATGCTGCAAAGCAGGCTATTGACGATGCGCTGCTTTCCGAAAACGAATTGACAGACAGCACCACCGCTCTTATTGGAGGCAGTACTGTTGGCGGAATGTGCCTGACAGACGAAATGTATGCAGATGCCAACGCTACCGGTACCAGCAATTCGCCCTACCTGACCTCTTATTCTAACAGTGCTAATACCAGTTTTTTACGGCGCTATTTCAATATAGGAGGCATTACCAACACATTTAATACCGCTTGCTCTTCCTCCGCCAACGCCATTATGTATGGCGCCAGACTATTAAAAAACGGGCTAGCTAAAAAGTAATTGCCGGGGGTAGACAGCCTCTCCAAGTACACAGTGAATGGCTTTAATGCACTTATGATATTAGCCGGAGAGCCCTGCAGGCCTTTTGATCTGGAAAGGAAAGGGCTGAATCTCGGTGAAGGCGCAGCATTCCTGGTTTTAGAGCGGGAAGAAGATGCCGCTGAAAAAAATATACGCCGAAGTGAAAGGATATGGCAACAGCAATGATGCCTTTCATCCCTCCTCCACTTCGCCGGAAGGCGACGGCCCTTACTGGAGCATGAAAAAGGCACTGGAAACGGCAGGTTTACAGCCAGGAGATATCGACTTTATTAATGCACATGGCACGGCAACCGAAAATAACGACGAAACGGAGAGCGCCGCCATGCTTCGCTTGTTTGATCGGCCACCGGCTTTTGCCAGCACCAAATCTTACACAGGTCATACGCTGGGCGCAGCGGGGCTGTTGAAGCAGTTTATAGCATCTTAAATTTACAGCACCAGGAAGTGTACCCCTCCCTGCATTTTAACGAACCTATTGCCACTACCGGCCTTAAACCGGTAATGCAATATGAACAAAGGAGCTTAAACCACGTCATGTCTAATTCGTTTGGATTTGGAGGCAATTGCACTTCCCTGATTTTCTCTAAAATATAAAGCAGTGGCTTTTACCGGATATTTTCCGGTCACAACCACATAAATTTCTCAATTAACCATTGCATATGTACATCCATCAACACATTTGTATTTCGCCACAGCAAACCAACGGTGCTGTTGACTTAGAAACAATAAATGCTTCTGTTGAGGGAAAATTACTGGCAATAGAGCCGCAGTTGCAGGGCGTGCCCCTGCTATGCTGCGCCGTATGAGCAAAGCGGTGCGAATGGGTATCGGCGCAGGATTACCTTTAATTAAAGACAGAAAAACAGACGGCATAATTGTTGGTACCGCTAACGGGGATGGAAGATTGTATCCGGTTTTTAAACCAGATCGTGGACTACGACGAGGATTGCTAACGCCTGCCAACTTTGTGCAAAGCACCCCTAATGCTATTGCTGGGCAATTAAGCCTGCTTACCAAAAACAGGTCGTATAACGCTACCCATGTTCATAACGGGCTGGCATTTGAAAATGCGTTGATAGATGCAAAAATGAGCCTTTCTGAAAAGCCGGACCATCAATACCTGGTTGGCGGAGTAGACGAGATTTCTTCCTACAATTACAATATTGATTACCTGGCCGGCTGGTATGATAAAACTAAATCGAACGAAGATCTTTACGGTATAGATGCGCCCGGCACAATAGCAGGGAAGGCGCTGCCATGTTTCTGGTAAACACCGCTGCTGCCGGAGCCTGGGGCTGCGTAGAAGCTGTAGAGGCTTTTGAAAGCACTGACAAAGAATATATTGAGTCGAGGTTCAAACGCTTTTTGAGCGCCTGTGAAGGCGATACGAATCACACTTTATTTGTTAGCGGCGAAAACGGCGACAACAGGTTTCTGCCGGTATATGCTACCTGTGAGTTTGCCATCGGTTCATCCATTCCCGTAGTACGGTTTAAACATCTCACAGGAGAATACCCTACTTCTTCATCGTTTGCCTTGTGGCTGGCCTGCTATGCTTTGAAAAACCAAAGCTTACCTGCACATTTTTATAAGAACGAACATAATCTTAAACAAATCAACCAGGTAATTCTTTACAACCAATACCAGGGCAGGCAACACAGCTTTATATTAATATCCGGGTAGCATTATTTTAATATTTCCCTGCATTTTTGATACCGGCCCCGGTTTATTTTTGTGCATTATTATTTTTAACCCCTAAATAAAATCCAATGCAAACAAAGCAACTGTTGATGGCAGCCAGCCTCTTTATATCCCTGGCGGGCGCTGCACAAAAATCAAAAAAACACAAGGTGATTTTTCACCGCTGAAGGCAGAAAAAGCATTAACATCGAGTTTAAGTATGACGGTCTTGCCGTAGGAAAATTTAAAAATGAAGACGAGTATATAGCTAAAAAAACGGAGGACTATAACAAAAAAGAAGCGGGTAAAGGCGATAAATGGGCAACGGACTGGAAAGGCGACCGTGCAAGGGCATATGAACCCCAGTTCCTGGAACAGTTTGGTGAAAAAGCGGATTGAAGAATGAAAAGAACGCAAAGTATACACTGATCTTTCATACTACGTTTATTGAGCCGGGGTTTAATGTGGGCGCATGGAGAAAGAACGCTTATATCAACGGCACAGCAACTATTGTTGAAACCGGTAACCGCAATAATATTGTTGCCGTAATAAATGTAGAAAATGCACCGGGCCGTGATGCTATGGGCGTTGACTTTGATACCGCCTGGCGTATTTCTGAAGCCTATGCCAAAGCGGGTAAATCTTTAGCCAATTTTATTTTTTAGCGGGGCGTTCTTTATCGTCGGTATCGGAAACCAGATCGGCCAGCGCCTTTTCTTCCAATATAATTCTTGACGTACCAGCGGTTTTATTCTGCCATTTAATGAGCCGGATAAAACCGTTTTCTATTTCTATTCCGGTAATATCTCCATCTGAAAAACAGCAGCAGCCTGTATTAAAGTAAGTAGGTTTTATAGTAGCGTAGTCTTCCTGTAAGGTGTCAAACCGTTTCTGATAGCTTTTTACCTCCTCATTAATTTTCGCGATCAGCGCTTCATCTTTATGTGATTCTGCGAACCTTAGCTGCCGGTGCAATCGCTCTATATGAGTAAGTGATTCAAAAACCGGCTGATGGGTATGGCCGGTTATCAGCATCATGTTCTTTTGAGTGGCGCTCCACTCATACATTATTTCATTGTGCAGTGTTTTCTTGTATATATTATTTGAAGGCTCATTGGGATTGATGCGCAGGTAAGCCTGTAAGGGCGCCCATATGCGGGCTATAAAAATTTTGTGAACCAATTCCCGTCACTATTAGCATCTCCCTGATGCCCATGCGTGCATAATATCTGTAACGGCTGGCCGTTTATTTCGGTTGTAAGAACAACCCCTTCATAAACCTTCACTTTTTGGTTGTAGATGTTTTCGAGCTCAAAAGAAGCTAAAGGATCATTGGCCCAATAGAGGTCATGATTACCGAAGATTTTGATAAAGGCATTTTTCGAAAGGAATCTTCCTTCGAGCTCAAACGTTTTCTTATATGCCTTTTTTACCTGCCAGAACAGGTTTTCCCAAAGCTCTTCGCAGTCGCCCAGGTTAACCAGGCAAAAATTGTTATTTTCATAATATTCCAGCGCAGACAGATAACTGGCCTCAGCTACAGCAAAATCATCGGCTCCGTTGCGGTTGCCTTTGTGTTGATCGGAGAAAATAATAAAGCGACCTTCAAAATCGCTCAAGGATATAACGCGCCCCTTTTGCCGGGATCGTTCATAATATCCTCATACAATTTGCTAAGGGCATTATAAATCCTTTCTTTATCGGGCCTCGACGAAAACCTGTCGGATAGCCAAAGTATCGGTCTTCGTAGCAAATATTGAAAGAATTTGCGCATGGCTGCAAATGTAGCAATAGCCTTGTAATAGTAATAAAGCGGAGGGTATCGGCTGCCTGCAGGGGTTTCCGGCTACATGCCCGATGTGTTAAAATACAGGCCCGTAACGGAGCTTTTTATCGTTACGGGAATAATTATCCGGATAAATAATATCGTGAGCCGTCTCATATCCCTCATTGGCGGCGTCCATGAGGCGGCGCTGCAATCTTTTGTTCCGCACTTTACACATTACACTGTGTTACAGTAGTTGCAGCAACACCTAATAACACTAATCCAATTAAGCTATATGTAGACTTCTTCATTCCAATAAAATTTTTCCAATATCATTATTTTCAAGCCAGCCGTAACGCATTCGTTTTAAGGCAACGGGTATTGATTTATAGCAAATTATATACCGGCTTAGGATAATAACAAATTTACTTAAAAAGTTTTTGCCTGCTCACCAAAATAACAGGTTTTTAATATAACCCAACGGATTGCTTTTTAAAATTAACAACACGGTAATAACTTTCAACGGCTTCTGCTCTGGCTGAACAGCCAGTTTAATAACCCCGGCTCAGCAAATGTGGCATCCCAGCTATTATGGTTGGCCTCCGGAAATAATGTAAACTTAACATGCACCTTGTTCTTTTTCATGGCCGCAACCATTTCCTCCGAATAACGGGGTAATACTATATCATCCTTTCCTCCGTGAAAAACCCACCATTTTGTTCCTTTAAGATTAGGCGCTGTAGCCGTGCTGGCACCACCGCAAATAGGTATTGCAGCAGCAAATGTTTGCGGCAGCCGGTTTACCAGCTCAAAAGTGCCCATACCACCCATGCTAAGTCCCATAATATATACCTGCTGTTGCCTGATACCATACCTGGAGCGGAGGTCTGCCATCAGCTCTATTAGCAACTGCATAGGGAAAGTAGGTGTGCCGCCATTGGCAAATTCAAAAACCCGGTTACTGCCGCTGCCTGCTATTTTAACATTGCTCCAGTATGATCTTTGACTGCACTGGGGAAATACCACTATTGCCGGATAGTTCTTCCTGTTTTCCTCCTTAATGAACAAGGCTCCCCGTGGGTCAGCTGCTTTTCATTGTCGTTTCCTCTTTCTCCTGCCCCGTGTAAAAAAATCACCAGTGGGTATTTTTTTCCTTTTTGATATCCCTGCGGCAATAAAAGCCGGTAAGGAAGAGTGTCGTTATTTTTAATGTACCAATGTTTTTCATAAGAATCGAAAGATTGGGCATAAAGCTCCTGTACACCCAAAACACATAAACCTATTGCTAATATGCATACCAGTTTTGTTTTCATATGTTTTATATTTAAACCCTTTATTTAACAAGCGATCTTTTGAGCAGCCACTTCCTGCAAATTAAACCTGTATTTGTTACAAAAACGCTTTTATTTAGTGAATGTTATGTTCAATAAAAGAATGCATTTATCTTTATGCCCCTTTATTAATAAGCAATACGCTTGATAAAAATTCTTATTTCGTCAATATATGCAGCTACAACTACCCAAAGTGATTTCCGGAACCAGCTTATTGGGAAATCTTTATAAGGAAATGGCACATGAGGAGAAGCGGGCAATTGTAAACGCTTATATCCAGGCTTCGGAAAGCACACCATTGTTTGACAGTGCCGGAAAATATGGCGCTGGACTGGCGCTGGAATCTCTTGGAAAATGTTTAAAGGACCTGAGGATACAAAAAAACCAGGTATTGATCAGCAATAAGCTGGCATGGGTACGAAAACCACTTGTTACACCAGAGCCTACTTTTGAAAAAGGTATATGGCATAACCTGAAGCATGATGCAGAGCAGCAAATAAGCTATGATGGTATACTCCGATGCTTTGAGGAAGGGAACGAATTGCTGGGCGATTATGCAGCTCAGCTGGTATCTGTTCACGATCCGGATGAGTACCTTGCTGCAGCTACCAATGAGAGCGACTACGAAAAAGATATGATGATATACTGGAAGCTTACAGGGCGTTGACGGACCTAAAGAATAAAGGCGTTGTTGCCGGTGTGGGCATTGGAGCCAAGGACTGGCGATCTATAGAAAAAATAGCTAAAGATGTACCGTTAGACTGGGTGATGATTGCCAATAGCTATACCATCTACCATCATCCTAAAGAGCTGGTTGACTTTGTATCCAGCCTGCACGAGCAAAATATATCCGTGATCAATTCTGCCGTTTTTCATGGTGGTTTTTTAATGGGGAGCGATTATTTTAATTATACACAGCTCGATCGCAATAACCCTGAACATAAGCATTATTACAACTGGCGAGACAGGTTTAACAGCTTGTGTACCGAATATAATGTTGAACCGGCGGCCGCCGCTATTTATTTTGGCCTGCATGTTCCGGGCGTAAAAAGTATCGCCTTAAACAGCAGTAATCCAAAGAGAGTGCAACATAACCTAGAGATGGCCAATGCCGAAATCCCCGCTGCATTCTGGCAGCAAATGAAAGAAGAACAACTTATAGACAATAATTACCCGCACTTATAGAAGATGAAAACATTGATATGTACGTTACCCGGCCGGTTTGAGTATGGAGACATTCCTCAACCGGAACTGCAGGCCAATCACGCGTTGATCAAAATAAAAAGAATTGGTATTTGCGGCACCGATCTTCACGCTTACGAGGGTACCCAGCCGTTTTTTAATTATCCGCGTATCCTGGGTCACGAGCTTTCGGGCGAACTGGTTGATTTTGATAATGCTCCCGGCTTTGAAACAGGAGAAGCCGTTTCGGTTATTCCCTATTTCAGCTGCGGTATCTGCATTGCCTGTCGCAGGGGCAAACCCAACTGTTGCACTGATATTAAAGTATTCGGCGTACATATAGACGGAGGTATGAAGGAGTATATTTCTGTTCCTCCCAATATCTTTTGCATGGCGAAGGCCTGAGCTTTGATGAGTTGGCGCTGGTAGAACCCCTCGCCATTGGCGCACACGGTGTAAGACGTGCCAATGTGCAGCCTGGCGATTATGTACTGGTAATAGGCGCCGGCCCTATAGGTTTGGGAACGATGGAGTTTGCCCGCATAGCAGGAGCCAAAGTAATTGCGCTGGATGTAAATGAATCCCGTTTGGCATTTTGCCGCGAACACCTTAATGTGCATGCGGCTGTAAATGCGATGGACAGTAACGTAGCCGACCAGCTAAAAGAAATTACGGAAGGAGATATGCCTACGGCAGTGATAGACGCTACCGGGAACCTTAAAGCTATTAATAATGCGATTCACTACCTGGCACATGGTGGTAACTATGTGTTGATAGGATTGCAAAAGAACCCTTTTCTTTTAGTCACCCCGAGTTTCATAAAAGAGAAACAACCTTGATGAGCAGCAGAAATGCAACGCGTGAAGACTTTGAACACGTGATCAAAAGTATGAAGGCCGGGCTGGTAAACCCCAAAACTTATATAACGCATACCGTTCCGTTTGATGCAGTAAAGGATCATTTTGAATCATGGCTTGACCCTAAAACAGGAGTAATTAAGGCAATGGTTCACCTGCAGGCTCCTGTTTATATCCGGTTGGAGCATTGACGAAAACACGTGCCTGGCCTGAGGAGTTTTGAGAAGATTACAATAAAATAACATAGTTTTGATCTATGGGTATGATGGCAAGAAAAAAATCGGCAAAGAAGGAGCTTATTCTTACTACCGCGGCAGCAATGTTCCGGGAAAAAGGTTTTGCTGCCAGCTCTATGCGTGATCTTGCCGAGAAGATTGGCATAGAAGCTGCCAGTTTGTATAATCATATACAATCGAAAGCGCAGATACTGGAAGAGATTGTTGATAGCGTATCAGAGGAATGCAAGACCCACCTCGACGACCTGGAAAAGTCGAACAGTACTTCGTTAGAAAAAATTGAGTCTTTGATCCGGTTTCATACCAAAATGATGATGAATCGTTTCGAGGAATACTCGGTTATGGTAAGCCAGTGGATGCACCTGGAGGGCGATAAGCTGGTACAGTTTGCAACCAACCGCCGCGACTATGTTAAACGAATGGAAGCCATTGTAGAAGCAGGCATTCAAAAAGGAGAGCTGAAGTCTTTAATGCCTTATGTAGTGGTATTAAATATTCTTTCTTCCGTTCGCGGACTGGAGTTCTGGCAAAGAAGCGCTAAGTCGCACACCGCCCAGGAAATGGAAGATAATATGGTAGTTCACCTCATTGGTGGAATTAAGAAATAGCAGCTTTACCAGTCAGCAAAAAGATACTTTCCCCTTCTACAAAATTGTCAATAAAATCCCGTTGAAACCGTTGTTCCAAAAGTAACTGCGAAACGGGGTTATCTACTTTCAAAAAGCTTTTGCTCTTACAATATCCTCTTTTCGAAAATAGAGTTTACCGTTTTCAAAAGCTTTCAAAAAGCCTGGTGCAACCCTTTTCGCTGACATCCCTTTTCCTCATAGTAAATAACCTGACCCACATCAGGTAACACTCCAACATTTGTGATAAATTCTGTATACGGTTCTAAAAAGAAGGATTGCTTTCAAAATCTTTTACGAAAAGATAATCAAGCGTTGATGCGCTTGGCAGCACGAGTTTTACATGGTAAATATCAAGGCCCAAAACAATTACGATATTAAAAATTTGCTGTTCATCTTTAAGTAAACAGCATCCCCGCTTTTAATAACCGCATTGCAGGTTATCGTTTCTTCTTCCGTTTTATAATCGATCGTAATAACAAGCACATTCGTTTGCGTTGGATCGATCATTTGCAAAAACTTGCAGTTAGCCGCTTCTGAAAGAAAAAGCTTTTGCCCGGTAGCTCTTTCCAGCAACTCTTTTACTATTTGCAGCTGGCACACACCCGGCAAAACGGGTTGTCCCGGAAAATGTCCTCGAAAATTTTATGATGAGCATTCAGGGTTACTGATGCTACTGCTTTCTGTGCATCATCATTAAAACTATCCAGTTGGTAAAGATTTTCAATCAGCATAAGGCTGCAAATTTAGTAGTTTATCGAGTGGTGCAATCTCATATCCCTGTTGCTGTGCATAAATGATAAAATCTGGCAAAACCTTTACGGTTATAGCCATAGTATCATGAAATAAAAAGACGGCTCCGGGCTTCAGCGACTGCTTTAGTTTTTTAGCAAACCCTGCTCATCTTTTGCTACCGTATCCATCGAACGTACATTCCAGCCTATGGCAGTATAACCCATGCGTTCCACCGCTTTTTTAAGATTAGGATTGGTTACTCCATAAGGCGGCCGGAACCATTTTATATTGCAATCAAGTTCCTTTTTAAATACGGCATGCGCCTGCTGCAGGTCTGCTTCCATCTTTTTTGCAGAAAGCAGGTCAAACCACAGGCCATGACTGAAGCTATGTGATCCTATAATATGTCCCTGCTGATGTACCTGCCTTAGCAAGGCTGTATGGGTTGCAGCATTTTTACCGATACAAAAAAAAGTGGCCATTACATTGTGGTTGCTCAATACCGACAATAACTGTGGAGTGTAGCTATTCAAAGGTCCATCGTCGAAGGTTAAGGCTATTTTTTTCTCTGCAGTATCCGCCTTGCAAACGGTTTTCATATAAAATTGAGACTGCACAAAGTAACTTCCATAGAAAAGTGCCAGTGAGTAGAAAAAAACAAGCAGGATGTAGAAAAGAGCCGGGACCTTGTATTGCATATCCAATACCAGCAGTATCAGTAGCAATACCCCAAAAGCGATATTCGCACTCCTGAACGTTAGCATGCTTTCAATAAATAAAGCGAGGGGTAACTTAACTGGTAGTTATTGTAAACGAGGAGCTGCCTGACCGGCTTATTGTTAAAAGACCCCTTTTTAATAAATGCCCCGCCATCCATAACGCAAAGGCAGATGCAGTCGGATACTCACCACAGTACTGCTTGAATGTGGTGAGCCTTTCCGGGTCCACCCGCCCTGCTAAGTCAAGATAATGTTTGTCCTCTCTAACATCCCCGTTATTACCTGTAATTACCAGGTCTATATCGTTTAGCGCAACGCCCTGTTCTGTTAAAAAGCTTTCAATAAGGTCAGCTGCCGGTTTTCCGGGTTTATAATAGTTCTTAAAACCTGATAACTGCGCCAAAGCATTGACGGATTCTTTGCTTACTACAAAAAAGCAGCGCCGTCTCCTGCCATAGTACCTTTACTATTGCTCAGGGGTAATTGTAAACTCTGTCCTTCTTTTTTATATAAACCGAACCGTTTTAAAATAGCATGACTTTTTCTGTTTTTTCATCTGCAGCGCCCACCAATACCCTTTGCGCATCACCTTCTTCCAGCAGCGATACCGCATCTGTTAAAGCCGCCTCAAATGATGAGCCCCTGTGTACATAAGTATTATTATAGTTGTGACATTGAAGCATCAGCGCTATTTGTGCTGCCACGGTATTATGGGTGGATTGTATAAACGCGGTGGGAGACAACAGTGTTTCTTTAAACTCAACCAATCGGGTTAAAAACTGGTCGGTATCGGCCAGGCAACCGTACGCCGTGCCGGTTACTATCGCATCAGGCATTTGAACACCGGCGTGGGCTAAAGCTTCTGAAGCTGCGGCTACGCCCATTTTAATAATACGGCTCATGCGGCGTATGAGCTTTGCATCTACATAACGGGTATAATCCGGCTCAATACAATGTAACTGATCGCCGGTATAGTTTTGAGGCGTCTCCAGCATTTGCTCGAAAGAAGCCTGCGGCGATACTGCTTCCGCTGAAAGTATATACACAGGATCGGCTACGCTTAATGATGGTACTATGGGTCATGAAATATTGATATCTGCGAATGTATATCAAAAAAGTGGATCAACTTCCCGCGGTTCCCCTCGCCTTTACACGTTAAGATTACGAAAGATCATCTACCGACTCTGGCTTTATCATCCCGAAAAAACGCCAGCCTTCTATCATCGCCTTTAACGATCTTATATAAATTTTCCCTGCTTTGTATTATTTTATGAATGAAAAATTTCATGTACATTGAGGGATATACCAAACAAAAACGATTTCTTAAATGAAAACAAGAAAAATTACCCTTTCGGAGCAGGAAATCCCTGAACAATGGTACAATATAGTTGCCGATATGCCCAATAAGCCGTTACCGCCATTACATCCGGGTACAAAAGAGCCTATTGGTCCGGAAGCCCTGGCGCCACTGTTTCCGCAGGAATTGATTAAGCAGGAGGTTTCTACCGAAAAATGGATCACGATCCCTGATGAAGTAAGAAATATTTACAGCCTGTGGCGACCTACACCCTTGTACCGGGCCTACGAATTGGAGAAAGCGCTGGATACACCGGCTAAAATTTACTATAAATACGAAGGGTAAGCCCTGCGGGCTCTCACAAGCCTAATACAGCTATTCCACAGGCATATTATAATATGAAAGAAGGCGTGAAGCGCATTACCACCGAAACAGGTGCGGGTCAATGGGGAAGCGCATTAAGCTTTGCCTGCAATATATTTAATATAGAATGTGAAGTGTACATGGTAAAGCTTTCTTTTGAGCATAAGCCTTACCGGAAAATTATGATGAATACCTGGGGCGCAAAAGTGATCCCCTCTCCCAGCAACCTCACAGAAGCCGGTCGCAAGATCCTTGCCCAGGATCCTAATAGCCCGGGCTCTTTGGGTATTGCTATTTCAGAAGCGGTGGAGATGGCGGCTCAGCGGGAGGATACAAAATATGCTTTAGGGAGTGTATTGAACCATGTGCTGTTACATCAAACAATCATCGGGCTGGAAGCTCAAAAGCAACTGGAAAAAGCCGGAGACCTGCCTGATGTAGTTATTGCTCCTTTTGGCGGCGGCTCCAACTTTGCGGGGTTATCGTTCCCTTTCCTTAGATTAAATCTTGAAGAAGGTAAAAGATCCGGTGTATTGCCAGCGAGCCCACGTCCTGTCCTAAATTGACAAGAGGTGTATTCCGATATGATTTCGGAGATACGGTAGGTATGACGCCGCTTTTACCCATGTATACTTTAGGTCATAATTTTGTTCCGGCTCCTATACATGCGGGCGGGCTTCGCTACCACGGTGCAGGAGCTATCGTCAGCCAGTTATTAAAAGACGGGCTGATAGAAGCCAGCGCGCACGACAACCTGGAGGTTTTTGAAGCCGGTATCAGGTTTGCCAAAGCAGAAGGTATTATACCGGCCCCGGAAGCAACGCATGGCATTGCCACTGCCATCAAGGAAGCGGAGCGCTGCAAACGTGAAGGTAAAAGCGAAACGATCCTGTTCAACTTGTGCGGCCATGGTAATTTTGATATGAAAGCTTACCAGGATTACTTTGAAGGCAAAATTGTACGGCATGAACTAACAGATGCAGATATCCAAAAATCATTAAAGGAGCTGGATACTCCTGTTATTGCTTAGCTATACTATGGCTTAATTCTATTAAAAAGCCTTCTGAAGTATTTCAGAAGGCTTTTAGTTTAATAGTGGGATGTGTATGCTAATTCTTCTGCATAGTGCATTAAAACGTTGCAGGAAGCCCTATACCGGCATCAAAATAAATGCTGTCTTAGCCTGCCGATATCGGGGTGATATCGATCAGCTATTCTTTACCGCGAACCGGTCAACAGGTATTTTACCATATGCCACATTTACCACTATCTTTTTGTTTTTATACAACGTTGCCAAAACCGGTGGCGGTAGCAATAAAGGAAACAAAGTCTCCTATTTGGGAATCAACATAAAGCGTTTTCGTAACCGCGTCATATTGCACCCCGGTGAGCCCGTATCAGCCCGTAGCTGGATAAGGCTCTTGCGTACCAATGCCCACACTCATATTCGTTAAAGGGGTTTCGAACGGTACCATCATAGCGCGCTCTGCAGGCCCTTACTATATCTAAGCCTTTCTCAACTTCTCCCATTCTCATCAAATGTGAGGCAACCTGGTATTCAATTCCCGTCCACACTTCATTACTGTAAACAAAAGGTAAAGAGAGCTTTCCTTCTTTCGGCCAGGTACAAAGCAATAAACCCCGTCGCTGCCAAGAGCAAAAGTGGGCTGCGGATTACTGTGTTCAGTAAGATTTTCTTTAAGGTTATAGTTATAAACAGAGCGCAAATGGCTGGCTATCTTTGTAGCATCTACTATATCTTCTAATCCGCACATAACAGCCAGCCAGGAGCCCAGTACGCCATCAGATAAACAACCTTTTCCATACTGGTATTTGGGGCCTTCTTTTTTAATAATGCTATGGCTTCATCCGAATAGCTTCCTCCAAAAGATTGGGCTGTGGCCGGATTCGCTGCTTTCAAATGCTCGTACTGGATGTCCTGGATAAAGTATTCCCCGTTGAACAATTTTGTTTCGAGGTAGCTTTTCCCTTGTTGCAATAATTTTTCATATGCCGTCATATCTTCTTTCATATGCCTGCCTATTGTTATTATTGCATGTAAAGCCCCAGGTAAAAAGTAGTGGCAAAGCCGGTTGGTCCCCAAAACTCAATATCATAGGTATTGTGATGCGGCTCTTCAATAACACCTTTCCTATCGGGGTCCCATGTTTTGATACAGTAGTCGATACTCCTTTTTACTTTAGGATAAAGATTGCGCACCCATTGATCGTCTCCCGAAATCCTCCAGTCCCTGTATACTTTCATAATACCGCCCAGCTGCCCGTCTGCAGCTGAATGGAAATGATGGGTAGTTGGCGAAATAGGTAAATTGGCCCGGAATACCTGGTGCCCTTCGGCATTCTGGTTTTCATTGAACTCCGTTTCGCGCAGCAGCGACGTTCCAATGCCGGGAACAGATGAGGCACGGCCTGCGCATAATTCCATACATGCGTGCATGATCCATGACAACTGCCCCAATTATCGCCGCATCCCTCCCATGTCCAGAACCGGCCATCATACTGCCTCAGTACCGTTGGCGATTTCAGAATAGTAAGATTAGCCGCTACTGCATCCAACACTTCTGAAGGAAGCGTGCTATTATAAAAGGCCGCTGTAAATAATTGGGTCTTCCTATTCAACGCTCCGTAATTTGATCTCCAGAAATCAGCGACTTCGTTAATATTGGAAAACCTGCTGCTGTACCATGGTTTATGAAACTGCAGAAGAGGATCTTGCTCTATCTTCTTTTTAAACTGAGGGTCGATTTCTCCCAACTGAAGTTTGGTATTAGGTACATACCAGCACATGAACAGTTTAATGGTTTTCTTTTCCCCGGCTTTAAACTAAACGGAACAAACAGCGATGCGCCGGGTGCATCTTTCTCTACAGGAGAATTAGCCGAAGCTGTACCGCTTTCCAGTTGATTCCATATCATGGTGAGCCCGTCGAACCAGCCGCCTCTGAACCAACAATGATCTACAATGGTATTGTCAGCATCGGTAAATATTGCAAAATCGCCCTGCCTTTCCGGGAACTTTTCGGAGCCGGATGATGAAAGTGTAAACCCGTTTTTAATGGGTTTAATGGTATTGACAACTTCTCCCTGGCTCATGAAATTCCGGCTGTTATAAGAAAACGTTCCGTCGATAGTTTTTGCACTTATATTTTCAAAAACATATTCCATGCCTGCCAGCGGCATGGCCGAATGATCTTCATCGCCGGGGATAAAAGGGCTCCAGGCTTTAATCGTTGCTTTTACCGGCATACTGTCATCGTACAATGAAATGGTAGCAAACGGAAACTTCACCCCGAACGATGCTTTTTTGAACCTGGGCAGTCCCCAGGTAGCGCCACCTGTACCCCCAGGCCTGCATCTCGCTGGCCAAATTTTTTCCATTGTGGAACGGGCCCTTCCAATACCCTGGTTATGCCGGTGCTGCCTTTTATGCTCAATGCGGCAAACATCGCCGGCTCAAAAAACATTTCAGGATTGTTTCTTACAGACATATGCGATATAGCACCTGTGCCTTCAACACAAAACATGCCGGCACCTATTCCCCAAGCGGAAAAGCAACCCTGTTTAGCCGATCTCCTGGTATAGCCGGCCACTTTCCGCGCTCGGGAAGCTTTGCTTCTTTTCAACGGGATGGTTGTTATCTTGCTGCGACTGCAATCCAGGCGTCATAAATGCCGCAATACTGCCGGCGCTCATTTTTTTAGGAAAGATCTTCTGTTGGCCACGATATTTCTTTTAGCGGTGGTGAATAATCAGGTTGATCTACAATCCTGCACTAATTAATTGCTGAAAATAGGAGCTCCGTATTTATCAAGCAGCCGGTTATAGGCTTCCGCAGCCGCACCGTTCCCCAGTCATAAATGGTAAACTCTCCGATGCCCAACCCGAATCGTTGGTTTCGCCCCCATGTCCGTAATTTTCCATCATGAAACCATAATCTTCCTGACCGAAAAAGGCCACCGCGCCTGCCATTGCCTGGTGGTTTGCGGGTTAAGCGGCGTATACATCATAGTGAAAGAAGCCCGTAAAGCCGAGAGCCCTCTTTGAATATATTCAGTGTTTTTCAATAGTTTTCCGTATTCAATTATAAGGCCGGCGAATAAACACTGGCGGGAGTCATTCCATTCGCCGTCTGCATTCATCACGCCAAAGCCGCCCAGGGTGCGTATAGCCATATACGGAGGCTGCCAGGTGGCCTGATACATCAGCAATTCGTCCAGCGTGCGCCGACCCTTTTGCAGGTATAATTTATTACCGGTTGCTTTATACATTTCCAACAAGGCTTCCGCTGTCCAGTAAATACAAAAATTATTTTGCTTGAACATATTATTGCGCGGTATTTTTTTACCCACCCAGTCTTTGCTCCCCACCCTGCTGCACGACCAGTAGGTTTCGAAATCTTCCCACTGTCCTACAGGAATGATCTTCCTGGCTACAGCATCCAAAGCTTTTTGAGCTGCGGCCAGGTATGCCTTGTTACCCGTATGTTTAAACATTTTTAACAGTAGCGTAACGGAAAGGCTGGTTTCCGGCGATTGATCGAGGTACCCCATGGGCCGGTAGGTATCTATACCAAGCCAGGCAGGGAAAACCCTTCCTTATCCTGCAAGGCCAGCAATGCATCGGCATAAGACCGGGCATAGTTTACCAATCGTTCATCTTTTTCAAGCTCCTCGTACCAAACCATCATCCAGTAAGCAGTGTAGCTCATATCTGCAATATGGTAGGGCGACTGCCTTGCATCCCAGGTAAACGGATTACGGTTGGAGTTTCCAAAATACTTTGTTTCCCACCCTTTTGACCGGTGGTACTTTTTCCCATCTATTGTTACTTCCTCCATTTCTGTAGCAATCACGCTTTTAAAGAGTCCACGTTGTTGCGGAAAGGAGAGTGCCAGCTCTTTTGTTTTTAATGCCAGTTGCTTTAGCGTATCGTTATCCGTTCGTTTAGCGTACCGGTATAAGCCCTGGGCTGATCTTAATGAATGAAACCATGCCTGGTTCCAGACAGACCGGAATTCCCGCTCATCAACCGGGGCGCGGTAATTAGGACTTTGTGTTACGTTTACAATAAACACGGGGGCTCCTACCTTTTTACCGTTGAGTTCGAACTCTTGCCAAACCGCCGGTCTCCAATTATTAAATGCCCAGTTGTAGGTTTGTTTTACATAAGGCTCCAGATCGGGCTGATGCAATGGTTCGCCTGTCCGGTAAAGTGGAGCGCCCCATTTATTCCACATCAACTGCAGGGGCTTCGCCATGGATTCTGTATATCTTCGCTCCTGTTCGAAACCATTAAATAAAAACCCAGCCTCACTTCGCCTGCCGGAAAAACAGCTCCCTTATCCCTTACATACAGCACATGTTCTTCTACCCTGCTTTTGGACATACCCAGTTCCAGGTAGTTCTGCGGGGCATTCATGTCCATATACCAGGGAACAGGGCTTCCTTTTTCAATAAATCCAGGTCTGGAATCATTACCAGTAACTTGTGCTTATCGGACATTAATATGGCCGGCGCCCTGAACACATGCTGCGCTATAATGCTGTTATTGTTTGGAGTAAGATGCGGCGACCAATGAAAACCGGGAGCAAAGGCCGGCGTAATCTTTATAGCTGCGCTATCCTGCGCAACAGGATTATTCAGCTTCCATACAACAGAAACATGCACCAGGCTTTTCGACACCATTTTAAACGAAAGCGCTGCCTTGGTTCCGTTGATTGTATTAATATGCACTTCTTTTACAAAGGGCGCCAGCTCTTTCGGCAGGTTGTTGATGCCTTTGGCGTCCATTTTTGAATGAACAGCAATACTATCAATAAGTGAAAAAGCCGGTTGATCATTGGCAAGATTTTAAATAACCCGTTTTTCAAATACCGAAACTACTTACGGAGTTTATCGGCGCCGGTATTATCAGAGAGCAAAAGCAAATCTCTAAAAGCTTAATCGATTAAGCAAACACCTTCTTGGATCCTTCTCGTGTTTTATATCCTGAACCGTACCGGAAAAATGAATCCATCTTTATATTAAACAGGCCGCCTCATTTTATTACTTTACTTCTATGGCGGCTCTGTTACGATCTAATCAACCTCTTATTTTATGCCCGTTAACGGCGTAATATAAAATAAAGATAAAAAGAGGAATCGGCACTAAAAAGCCCGTGGCCATCCCGTAAGTATCGGCTACAGCTCCCATTAGCAGGGGGAAGACGGCGCCACCGGCAACCGACATCACCAGAAAAGCCGCTCCCCGCTTTGTTTGCGGGCCCAGGCTTTTAATGGCCAATGCGAAGATCGTAGGGAACATAATAGACATAAAAAGAACACACCATAAAGGGCGATTACGGATGGCCATCCAATTTCAGCCCCTATCACCGGTAATAAAATACATACTGCAAGGGCATAAAATGCCAACAATTTGGTGGGTTTAAAATATTTCATCATGGCGCTGCCGGATATCCTCCCGATCATAAACAGTGCAAAGCCTATT
Source organism: Paraniabella defluvii (assembly GCA_019316985.1). GTDB lineage: Bacteria > Bacteroidota > Bacteroidia > Chitinophagales > Chitinophagaceae > Niabella > Niabella defluvii. The sequence goes on along the minus strand of CP079215.1, from coordinate 2,092,201 downwards.
GATAAAAAATAAGGACCGTCTGCTACATCAAATCGAGGCTCCATATGCATATCCTTATCATCGGTAAGGAAATTAATGAGGTAGCTGAAAACACCCGTTTGCGCTCCAACATAGCAGGCCTGCGCAATAACCCCTAATTTAAAATGCCGGTTTTGCCATAAAGGCTTCTTCGTAATATATCTCGAATCGGAGGGGTCCGATACTTCCATTACTTCTCCCGGGGTTGTTGAAACATGATGAGCACCGTGAGCGGCATTCTCATCTTCTTCAGTAATTTCAGGAAGCTTCAGGCGTTTAAAGATAAATGCCACCATCAGCACCGCCAGGCCAATCAACGCGAAAGGCAACACAATAGACATCATCTTTTCGCCTTCAACATGGCTTCGATTGCCGTAAATATAAATAGCGATCAATGGGCCAATCGTCCAGGCCAGGCCATTGAAAGACTGGGAAAAATTGATCCTGCGTTCTGCCGTTTCGGGCGGACCCAGTTTTGTGGTGTACGGATTGGCCGCCGTTTCAAGCGTGGCAAGGCCACAGCCGATAATGAGCAGGCAAAGTAAAAATAATACGAAAGACTGTGCCGGAGCCGTAGCCGCTGCTATCAAAGCCCCGCAGGCAAAAAGAAGCAGCCCAAATATAACGCCTTTCTTATACCCGTATTTTTTCATGAATAAGCCTGCAGGTATGGCCATAGCTGCATAGGCTCCGTATAAATGAAACTGTATTAAACTTGATTGCCACTTTTTTAAATGCAGCATATCCTGGAAATTTTTGTCCAAAGCATCAAGCAATCCATGCGCTATGCCCCATAGAAAAAATAATGCGCTTATCGCTGCAAAAGGCGCAGCATAATTAACACCGTCTTTAACAAAAAGCGATTTTTTATTACTCATATTAAATTGTGTAAGATTGTATGAACGTTTTACTGGCTGACAAGACTAAATAAATATACAGTATTGTTGTTTTGACTGAATCAAACAAAAACGGTGTGTAGTGGAACGATGGCAATATTTTTTCATGACAAGAATCTGTTTATACTTTTATCCTTTCAAAGATAGGCTCATTAAGAATATGTTACATCATTTGCCGAACACTTTAGCCATTAAGCCTTCCTTCTTATGTAATTCAAACCGGCCATTTACAGTAAGGGTTGTAAAGACAGCTATCGCCGCCTTTACAACCCGGGATCTTATATTCATGGTTTTTGATCATTACAGCATCCTGCTATTCAATAGTTGCACCGGCATTACTTATACAGGGGCCGTAAACCTGGCAAGCCCTGTAATCAGCTCCTTCTCCATCCATACCAAAAGCGCCCCATGCAGAAGGGCGGAATATGGCGTCGGGGTTTACATTATGCATGGCCACAGGTATCCGCAACATGGAAGCCAGGGTAATTAACTGGTCGCCGATATGTCCATAGCTGATGGCACCATGGTTGGCTCCCCAATTGGCCATCACCGAATATACGTCCTTAAATGGTCCTTCACCGGTAAGATTGGGCACAAACCAGGTAGTAGGCCAGATGCGGTCGGTACGTTCGTTTAAAATACTATGTACCTCCTCGGGAAGGTCGATCGTAAACCCTTCAGCTATCTGCAATACCGGCCCCTGCCCTTTAATCAGATTAAGGCGACACATAGTAACAGGCATTTCTCCCCTGGTTAAAAAAGTAGAAGAATACCCGCCGCCGCGCATGTAGTCCCGGTTAGAAGGGCTCCAGGTGGTGGCTGCCAGGCAGGCTGCCGCTTCTTTCTCTTTTATTTCCCAGAAAGGCTTCATGGCTGGCTTTCCGTTCCTGGTTTGCTGCCCTGTGCCGTCAAGTGTGGCAGAGCCCGAATTAATCAGGTGTATAAAGCCATTAGCCGCCCGTCCGTCGGGCTTCCAGCCCGACACACGCTCCGTAGCTTCAGGACTCCAGTAAGTACGCACATCCGCAAAGATCTGTGCGGTATTGGTAAGCAGGTAATTAAACAACATCGACACGCCGTTATAGCAATCATTTTCTGTTGCTACCATATAGGGGCGACGAATACCGTTCCAGTCAAACGACGAATTCAAAATAGCTTCCGAAAAATCTCCGTCAGGTAAAAATCCGTCCACTGGCGCTGCCCCTGGAAGCCGGATACGAGTGCATTATGCCCCTGCCCTTCTTCTGCAAAGCCCATTTCGGCCAGCTTCGGGTTTCCTTCCATCAGATCGCGGATGATCATGGTCATTTTGGTTACAAACTCCCAGTCCTTATCCTTTTCCTTTCTGGATTTTATTTTTTCCTTCCGGTTATAATCTTTACCTTCTTTGCAATTTTGTTTTACCCAGGCTATCGCTTTTTGTATTCTTCCTGGTCAAATATATTCAGTTGTATTCTTCTTAGAATTTCTGAAGAGTCTACATATTCGTTACGCATCCCCAGGTATTCTTGGAAAAACTGTGGATCCACGATAGACCCCGCAATACCCATAGATACCGAACCAATGGCCAGGTAAGACTGTCCCTTCATAATAGCAACTGCCAGGCCTGCACGGGCAAAATTCAGCAGCTTGCCCCTTACATCATCAGGAATGGTTGTGTCGCCCATGTCCTGTACATCTTTCCCGTAAATACCGAAACAGGGCAACCCCTTCTGGTTATGCGCTGCTAATGTAGCAGCCAGGTATACAGCTCCCGGACGCTCGGTGCCATTAAATCCCCAAATAGCTTTAGGCAGCAGCGGGTTCATATCCATTGTTTCAGACCCGTAGCACCAGCAGGGCGTAACCGATAATGAAACGCCTACATTGCTGGCGGCAAATTTTTCAGCGCAGGCCGCTGCTTCCTTTACTCCTCCTATGGTTGTATCGGCAATTACACATTCTACAGGCGAGCCATCCGGGTACCTCAATTCTTTTGCATATAACGCAGCTACAGCTTTTGCCATATTCATGGTTGTATCTTCCAGTGACTCCTGATACCTCCCAATCTGCCGTCAATGATTGGCCGGATACCAATTTTGGGATAACTGTTGCTTTTCTTTTTCGTTTTAACTGCCATAATTATTTTTAAATACTTTTTCGATTTCTTCCACCGACACTCCTAATACTTTCTTGGCTATTTGGCTTAATGCCGTTTTATTCCCGGTGAAATGATACACATTGTGGTTGTGCGTTAGCTTTTCTCCCGGCTTTAAAAAAGCTGCGGGAGACACGCTTTCAATTTCATAAAAAGGCCCCATCTGCGTGCCGTCTTCCAGAGGTCCGTCGTTATAAGCATTCATGGCGTCTCCGCTGAAGGGAGCTCTGTCTGTGCGCCATTCCTGATTTAAGTATTTACCAGAAGGATTGATATCGTATTTTACGATAGTAAGTATATTATCTACCCCGTCGTAGCTGCCCGCTATATTTTTTACCCTTGCAGGGGGAATCCCTAATTTACCGCGCGATTTTCCGTCTGCTTTAAAATATAAAATGCCATTATTATAATTGATCCGGTCTTTAGCGATCTCTCCGAAATAATCGGTTGTGGCTACTTTACCGTTTGCTGTATTATTGTAGGGGATCACGATGGTACATGCTTCGGAAGGGGTAAACATATCCAGGTTCCACATGCAGGGCGCTCCCGTTTTTTCGTCCCAGGTATTTTGTCCTTTATTGGTAAGGCTGTTACTGGTGCGGAATGCAACCGACTTTGTATCCTGTGGTAACTCAATGCCCAGGTCGGCATTGATGTCCTGGGGAGCTATCAGCGATACAGAGCGATAGGCCTGTATCTCCAAAACAGTGCCGGCATAGTTGGTAAGCGTCATGTTCTTGCTCAATACTACCGTAGCAGCATCCGAAGATTCAAGCGCCCATGCCTCTGTATCTATCGGCGCAGGGGTTTTCCAATTGGCGAATTCCATTTTGGCCCCTGGCTAAATACAGTGAGAATACCCCGCCTTCCGGCCCCAGCCACAAACGGTCTTCGCCGCCATATGCATTCATATGCGCATCAACAGGCCCGTCAAACGCTTTGTAATTTACCCATCCGAAGCTTTTGCCGTTGAGCCCGTTGGCGGATGACGTAAAAACCTTGGCCTGGTACCTGGGCGAAACAAGAACCTGGCTTTGCCCGTCTTCACTTTTTAGAACAATCAGGGAACTGTCTTTCTGTTGCAGAAAATTAACATCGTAACCAAAACTGCCTTTATTATGTTGCGTCATTGTAGTGTTTTCTGCAGTGCTGTCTTTTGAAGAATCATCCGGTTTTGATTCGCTGTTGCAGGAAAATAAGCAGGTTCCGGCTAACAGGAAGAGGAAGGCACGTTGTATCATTATTTTATATTTTATTTCATATGTGTTTAAGATAGTAGTTACTTAAACAAGCGGGGTTTTTAGTTCACTTCAATACACCGGCATCAGGAAGTTTGGGAACTTCTGATGGGGTTCAGTCTGATACCAGTAAGCCACTGTAATAATATCTGAATGCTGTGGCAGGTATCGTCCGCCCGACTTCCAGCCCAGGTCCTGTATGGTCACTTTAAGGTCTTTATCAAACCTGATGGGGTCCATAATATGCCAGCGATACATGCCAAAACGCATTTGCGAACCATATAGTCCATCGGGTTTTAATACCTGGTGCAAACCTGCGTAAGCGGTGGAATACTCCTGGTATTGGCGGGTACGCTTGTTCTCAAAGTTATAGGAGCCACAGAAATAATCTTCGGTACCGGTACCTACAATCGTTGCATTTTCTTTGTCGCCGTCCATGAAAAACTTAATCTCGCCTTCTCCCCACCAGCCGTTGTTGGTTACGCCTACACCCATATAGGTGCCTACATAATGCCCTTTGCCTCTTACCCCATCGAGTATAGTATGCAACGAGGTTAAATTAGGTTTGCTACGCCTGTATTGTGCGTGAAAATAGGCTTCATCTTCGCCCACATCGGTAAGCGTATAGTCTACCTGGTAATAAAGGCGCATAGGCTGGCTATCGGTGTTTTGCATAGTGATCTTTATGTTTTTACGGAAGGGCATTTTCCAATAGCTGTTAAAAGCGCTGCCGGGGTTCACTGTCATAGCCAGCGAATTGAGGGGTGAAAACTCATTCCACGCAATACCGAAAAACGGACCTACAGGACTTTCTATGGAGGCTTCGGACTCCCCGTCGTAATAAACCCTGAAAATTGACAGGTTAAAATTACCGGTAGGGGTCATCCAGATGTGCTGCACGGCTCCCGGCCCTGTAATATCGGCCATGGTAAAAGTTTCACCCGGCTCAATAATAACAAAAGGATTTACTTTCCATCCTTTACCGAGGTCTCTTGCTTCGTTGGCGGCATTGGCCACATTGCGTTTGCCTTTATCTTTAACCGGGTCGGCCAGGGCGCCTTTGCCTTTTCACCGGTAAAGTTTTCCGGACTTATAGAACGGGTTTGGCATCGGATAACCGGGAAAGGTTACCCAGGGTCATATCCAGGCCGTTAAATTTTCCCTGCTGCGCACTTACGGCGCCTGCAGTAATCACAATCGCTAATACCAATAAAATCTTCTTCATATGGCTTGTTTTTGAAAAGGGATTTTTAGCTTGCTTATACGTTTAAGCAAACGTACATGATTAATATTAATTCACCAATTTTTGTTACAGTTTTTTATTTACTGCTTTCGCCTAAAACAATAGAGGAAGGTACTATTACCCTGGCGGTTTTAGGAACAGCCGCATTTATATTTTTGATCAGCACCTGAACCGCCTTCTCGCTGATCTCATTCAGGTTTTGCTTGATATAGGTGATGGTAGCATAGAAGAACTCAAAAGCATCGCTCTCATCAAAACTAATAATTCTCAGGTCGTCAGGCACTTTAATGCCCCTGGCATGAATAATTTTTAATGCCTGCACAGAAATGCTGTTGGTGGCAAACACAAGCGCCTCCACTTCTTCCCCGTTTTTAAGCATTTGCGCAATAGCTTCTGCTACATGCTCTTTATAGTTAAGATAGGGCACTTTTTTCAACCATCCGGATCTGAACCTTATGCCGGCCTCTTTCAGCGCGTCTTTATAGCCCTGTATCCTGTCCTGCATATGCGTCAGCGGCGTATCGTAAGCGATCATTCCAATTTTGCGATAGCCCTTTTGCGTTAAAAGCTTTACGGCGCTATACATGGCTTCATGATTATCTGTAACCACCACATTGGTTTCCACGTCTTTAAACCCCGGTCCATCAGCACAAACTTTACCCCTTTAGCTTTCAATTCCTCAATCTGCGATTGCGAACCCGCTACAGGTGTAATAATCAGGCCGTCTACCTGCCGGTTTAAAAAAGTATTGATCAGGTTTTGAGATTTGTCCAGCTGCTCATCGCTGCTTCCGAAAAGCACGGTATAGCCGTTCTTCTGCGCTTCCAGTTCTATGCTACGGGCCAGCGTAGCAAAAAGGGTTCGATATATCTGCCACAATCAGCCCGATGGTGTTGGTTCGCCCAAACTTTAACCCCTTGCAATCAAATTGGGCTGGTAATTCATTTCAGCAGCAACCTTTCGTACTTTACCGGCTATTTCCTCCCCAACTCTTGCTTCCCGCTCTTTACCGTTCAATACATAAGAAACCAGTGCTGTTGAAACACCTACTTTTTCAGCAATATCTTTTATTGAAACTCTTTTAGTCATATATTTTTTCCTGTTTCGCTGCTATTATCCCTAAACCCCGATTACTGTGTCAAAAATACGGGTTAATAACCTGCCATCGCATTCAGGCCGCAACCCCCTGCCCGGGCATACGCTTCCAATGCATATATCTTGAAAAGCTTTACCCTGCATACTTCCGGCTTTAAGCATCGCCCGTTTATTTTTTTCGCAGTATAATGCGGTTAAAAGTAAGCCCGGGGAGCGTCTGACCGGAACATAATATTTACCGGCACTACCGGTACCGTATTGTGTGCAATCTCCACATCTCCGAGATAAATTTCTGCGTCTTTTCTGCCCTGCTGCAAATCAACCGTGCGCCAGTCATATATTTTTGTTACATCCGAAATACGAACCGCTATCCTGTTGGTGGCAGCATCCAGCTTATTCAGGTACATTGCATACCTGCCATCCGGAACTTCGTTAACATTAATGGCTACGCTGCTGTTGTCGGCATCTTTCACAGTAGCATGGCCGTCTTTAAAATCAATACCTCCGTTATAGGTAATATGCCTTAAAAAGTTAGTGTAAAAAGTAACCGTATCCGGAACAAATACTTTTGCTAACCTGTTGGACGGCGCTTCGCTAACCGCTATGGCTTTATCTGCGTAGTACATCGCCACCGAAGAATAGCTTACCGGGCGATTATTGACAGGGCCATGTTCAATGGTATGCCTGATTTCCTTCGTGAACGGCATTTTATCGCAGAGAAAAAACCGGTACCCGCCGGTTCGGCTCAAAGGAATAGAGTAGCTGGTGCAGCCGCTCAGTGCCGCGCCAGCCCTTTCCGTCCAGCCTCCCGGCTGCGCGTACCAGCCGCCGTTGAAATAATCTTCGCTTCCCGTTCCGTGAAGCCTCAGTTCACCATCGATGTAGGTTTGATCATCTCCTTCAAAGAATTCAGTAAAATTATTATAATCTCTTCCCTGTGCCTGCAGGATGGTTCCTACGTAATGGCCCCTGCCCTGCCCTTCCAGGAAAACATACGATTGCCCGTTAACCGGCTCATCGTGGTACCATTTTGCATAAAACCGGCCTTCATTAGCCGCTTTCTTCTGAGCGGTATAATGAACAAGGGTTCTCAGGCGCAAGGGCTTCTGCCGTATCTCATCAGACTTCCTGTATTCCAGTGATATGGTTGCATTTTTGTCAAAGGGCATCGGGAAATAGCAGTACAGTTTACCATTGGTTGCTCCTATTAATAAGCTCTCCATGGCACGCTCTCCGAAAGCATACCCGAAAAAGTCGGCGACAGGAATATGCACAGCCGGCGTGGGTTCATTATCCCAGGTTATTTTTATGTCGGCCTGTTTGTATAAACCGTTAAAAACTTCTGAAGGATCGAGCTCTATGCCCGTGATTCTGCCACCGGAGGATAGGCGTGCAATCGTTGCTGATGCGCCCGGGAGCAATTCAATTTGATTTTCTATTGTTTTAATTCCTGGGTGCTTAAAATTATCAATCGCCCGGTTTTTATTGCTCCACAGGTTAACCACCTTATGTAAAAGGCTTTTGTGAGCTGCCGACGCAGCAGGGTTGAATGTCTCTATTTTATAGGTTTTGTCATACTCACGGTACTGTACCTGGTGAAACATAATCTTTTCGCCCCGGAAAACTATTTTACAGCCTTTGGCATAGGGAATGGGAACGTAACTGTAATATCCTCCTACCATATAAGCATCTACCAAAGGCTTTAAGAATGGCTCCACTTTTCCGGAAAAAAGATCATTGAACTTTATACTTAAACCGGGCCTGCTGCTACCATCGAAGTAAAAATCCAACGTATCATTGGTTGGTGTGGGTGTCCATATCCGCTCAATAACGCCGCTTCCCTGTGCATCAAATATAACAAGCCCTTCTTTTTCCTTTCTGATAAACGAGTATTTTCCACTGAAACCATCGTCGTTACCTCCGGTACGATCATAAGAGGAAACCTGTTTAACTACTGTGCCTTCCACGTACCGGGGCAAGAGGCTAATATCGGACAAGCGCCTTAGCTCTGTTTGAAAATTGACTATAGTCTGCGCCGCGCACGGTATTCCGGCAATCAAAACGGCTGCAATAAGGACACTCTTTTTATCATTGCTAACAACATCATATTTTTATTCAAATTTGTTACATTTTCTGACCTATAGCATCAATCTCTTTTGCAAAGAGAAACAGGTGCGTGTTATAAAGATTTTCATATCCGATTAATTGCCCAAAAGATACCCCTCTTTTTAGTCATTATTGCTGTTGTATTCTCAGGGCATTTAAATAATAAAACCCCGTGGCATTATTATTCAAATCGCCTGCTGTTATCGTTATGTATATATTTCCTTCCGGGTCTGGTGCAATGTTTTCGGCACAGGCAACATTTGTTTTATTGGACCCTGTCATCAGGTTCACCGTTACTGTATTTTGGCCTTTGGCAATGTACTTTGTTTGCCGTCCCTCAGACGTACCGCCCCTTGATCCAAAAAAAAGCATATTCCGTAATAATGATCGCGGTTGAGGCCTGACAGCCGAATAACACTTTGTTTTACCAGCACACTACCGAACGCCGCCTTGGTATTTCCATAATAAGAAGATCCGGAAACAGAACTGGGCATATTCAGTATGGTTGTTGTTGTTTTCTCTCCATCCGGGTTCATATTATTAAATCCTTCCGTTATGGTAAGCCCTACCGGGGTTAGCGCTCCGTCTTTATTTCTTAAGTAGGCAATGGTTGTGTTAGCGGCAGGGCTGGTAAGGCCGTTCCATCCATCCAAATACAGGTACGGTTCGTTAAACTCCGGGCAAGCGCTACTGATACGTATTTGGCGCACTTAGCTACTCAAAAATTTACAAGTCGGAAAAATGGCTGCTTATTCGTTTAAGCGAAAAAACGATTTTTCTATTTCCCAGCCAAATATTTCACAGGAAATATTTTTACCCCCGGTTTTCCTCGGGCAGGTATATGGACTAATGTTTATTCTTTTCCATGCGTTCCGTGTTATAATCTGAGAAAACGGCTATCGATATACGCATATTTTAAGTTATCATAAAAACACGGATCCGTGCATATGGTAAAACGCGGGCTGTTTGTACCCATAAATTAAACCTTGCTGAACACTAAAGAAGAACAGTTTCCGCCAAAGCCGAAAGAGTTAGACATTACATGTTGGATGTCTTTATACAGCAGGTTTGTTACCGGTGCAAAAGGAAGCTCTTTCATAGGGGTTTGCAAGCGCAGATTGGGAAACACGATGCCTTTTTCAATAGCAATAGTTGATAAACGGCCTCAATTCCGCCGCTTGCGCCCAGGGTATGGCCGGTAAACGATTTGGTGGAGCTCATATCGGGATATGCGCCTTCAAACAATGTTTTAATAGCGGTACCTTCCGCTATATCATTGTTGTTGGTTCCTGTACCATGCAGGTTTATATAACTAATGTCGCCAGGCTTTAATCCTGCTTTGGCCAATGCCTGGCTCATGGCCAGCCAATTACCCTTCCCGTCGGGCGAAGAAGCCGTTTGATGATGGGCATCGTTGGCATTAGCCCATCCGGTAATGGCTACAGCCGGTTTTTTTGCAGCGTTTGCGCTACCGTTTCAGAGACCAGTACAACGTAGCCGGCGCCCTCTCCCAGATTTAATCCCCTGCGGTTGTCGTCGAAGGGCTGGCAATATTCACTGTCCAGTATCATCAGCGTATTAAATCCATTCAGCGTAAAACGGGCCAAGGCATCCGTGCCCCGGCTATCACCACGTCCAGTTTGTTCTGGCGTATCAACCGGGCACCCAAAAAAATACTGTTGGCAGAGGAAGAGCAGGCCGTGCTAACGGTAGTAACAAAGTCTTTTATTCCTAAAGCATCTGCTGCAACTTCAGTTACGGCGCCACATTCGTGATTAACCACTTCGCGCAAATGCCCGCTACCGCTATCTTTTAAAAAATACTCAAAAAAATCTTCTGTTTTATCCATGCCTCCCACGGAGTTGGCCGAAATAAAACCGGTACGCCAGTTGTTTATATTTATACCGGAAGCCGTTAATGCCTCGCGGGCTGCGGCCGTGCTTAAAAGAGCGGTCCGGCTGGTGTGTACGGGCAAACCCGTAAGGGCTGCAAGCTCCCCGTTACTCAATTTCACTTCGGCTACGGGCAAGCTATCCCTGTGAGCAGATTGCAGCCGCTGCATGCCCTGCATCCCTGCTTTACCGGAAACCAGCGCCTCAATGTTTTCTGCAACATTGTTCCCAATGGCGGATATTACGCCAACACCAGATATATAAACGCGCGATGACATTAGTTAGCAGCGCCGGCTTGTTGTTCTAAAATATAATCGGCCATAGTGGCTACCGAACGAAAAATGGTTTGTCCTTCTTCCGCACTTTTTAGCTTGATATTGTATTCCTGCTGCAGCAATACAATCAGCTCCAGGGCATCTATCGAATCAAGACCCAACCCTTCTACAAAAAGCGGATCGTCGTCCCGGATATCTTCCGGTGTTTTTCCGGCAAGATTTAATTGCTTTATGATTTGTTGCTTTAACTGATATATTAACTCTTTCTTATCCATCAAAAATTCTTTAGTAAGTTTTACTGTTCACAGCCATTTTCTTTCTGATACAAGGTTTCACTCATGCACCTGTTGTTTTACCCGGCTGCGCATCCCTGCTTTAAACTATCGGCGGTAAAGTTAATGCCATTCTCTTTTCCTTTCTCCACTAAAAAGAACCGGGCATCCAGCGCTCCGTCTTCAACATCTACCCACCCGCATATACAGGCTTTAATTCCCTGGTGCTGCATCAGGTTATTCACATAAAATACGGTCCACTCCGGGTCGAATTCTTCACTGATAAAGAAGGCATTCTCGCCCTTGAATCCATATCTTATACTTATTTCTCCAATAACAATATTGGGTAAAGTATAAACAAACAATGACGGACTTGGGAAGGTTTTCGACGACTCGTAGTAATTAATATCTGCTTCTATACTGCCGCTACGGTTCGATAAAACAATACCAATTTCGCCTGGCTGGTACATGCTTTTATCAAACCCATCCAATAAAACATGTGCGGCGGCAATACCCAGCTTGCAAAGCGCATCCATTTTAAAAAACTTTGGATAATTGATATCCAGCTTTTCATAAATGTCTGAAAAAAAGTTCCCGTCGTGCCCCGGCTCCAATACAATTGCATCGCCGGATCTAACCTCTTTCCTGCTAATACAAACGCTGCCCGATATATATATATCCTGTTGTTCCAAGTTATAGACTACTCAGGATCTTTAAACCCGTTATTAATGTAAGTGATACTGTCCCTTAAATGGATGGTTTTAGCGAGCTTCCTCAATGCAGTGTCATGATTTTTAACATAATCATTCTCTAAATCCCAAACATAACCTGCCAATACCGAACATATTTTACGTTTGATCTCGGGTCCTGGTCGTCGGCAAAAAGACGGTATCCAAAGTGCCCTCATACCAGGCCATTACATAACTGCGGAAAGTGTTCACTCCCTGCATCATGATATCCATATACTCCTTATTCCAATCCACGGCTTCTCCCCGTAGTTTTTTCACTACCAGCTTACCTGCTATCTGGCTGGATACCGTAGCCAGCGTAACGCCTGAAGAAAATACAGGATCTAAAAATTCGGTTACATTACCCGTCAATACAAACCCGTCTCCATAAAATTTGTCGGTTGTTGACGACCAAGACTGTAATACCCTGGGCTCAAATACATATTCGGCCTCTTTCATTCGCTCTGCTATATATGGCTGCGACGCAATCAGCGCGCGCATGATCTCTTCCTGCGTTCCGGTGAACTGCTCAAAAAAACCGGGATCAGCCACAAATCCTACAGAAGTGATCCCTGTAGAAAAAGGAATAACCCATATCCATACTGCTTTATCATGTACAATAATGGTAATGCGATCCGGCTCATCATCCATAGACCGTTTGGTATCAACCAGGTGCGTAAATACTGCTTTACGCGGAGGCAGGTTAGACGGGCGCTCCATTCCAAACAGCTTAGGTATTACACGTCCGTACCCGCTTCCGTCGATAATAAAACGTGCAAATATTTCTCTTTTATTACCGTCTTTGTCTTCCACAGTGGTGGTGGAAGTGCCGTCGGGATTAAAATGAATGCCGGTAACACCGGTTTGATATTCTACCGGAACACCCTGGCTTTCCACGGTTTTTGCCAGCGTATGGTCGAAGTCGGCACGTGGCACCTGCCAGGTCCATCCCCAGCCGTCCGTAAACTGGTCATTAAAAAAGTAGTTACAGATCTTGCCTTTTTTTCAAACTTAGCACCGTTTTTTTGCTGGTAGCCCCTTGCCTTCACTGCATCTAAAAATTTTGCCTCTTCCAATGCCTCCATACAGCGCGGCAGCAGGCTTTCTCCGATAACAAATCGCGGAAACTCTTGCTTCTCCACAATTTTAACCTTATAGCCAGCCTGGTTTACAATGGATGCAGCTACTGTACCGGCCGGACCGGCACCAATGACAAGAACGTCTACTTTTTCGGGTTGCATAAAATGCGTTTGAGTTTATAAAATTTTAAAGTTCGATATTTTATGTTCTGTACAGACAGATCTGTTGTGTTACGTATTGAACCCCTGTTGCTACAGGCACCAGATCAATTATTTGCGCTTCTTACATTTTAACAGGGTATGGCTTAGCCCGATACCGCTTGTTTCTTCCACAATATCAAACCCTGCTCTGTCGATGGCTTTTTTAAACACACGGCTATCATACATCTGGCTGTTGCCGTTGGCTATGGCTGTAAAGTAGATGGATAACTGCTGAATACAAAAAGCGGCCGTTTCAAAACGTTGATTATCCCAAAACGCGCTCTAAAATGTAGATGGCTCCTCTTCATTTAAAGCCCGCCCGCAACGCTTCATTATTGAAACAATTTCATCCTCCGAAAAACAGTCCAGGAACTGGCTCATCCAAACCGCGTCATAACCGGGAGGAAATTGTACCGATTCATCTAATACGTTGGCGGGATAGAAGTCTACGCGATCTGCCAGGCCCAGGTCTTCAATATTTTTTTGGCCATGGCTGCCTGCCCCGGGAGATCTACTATAGTAATACGTACATCCGGATCGAATTTAGTGGATGCCAGCGCCCATTTTCCCGTATTTCCGCCAATTTCCAGCAACTTTTTTATATGGTTCTCCGGCTTGTAGATATGTTTTAGCACCAAAGGAAAAGCAATGTCAGAAAAAAAGTGATCGTACTCGAACCAGCTTTTTTGCTGCTGCGGCTGTAATTGAGAAAGTCCCTCATATACCGTACTCCAGTTGCCCAGCTCTTTCAGCCCGGCCGGTTTGCCGGTATCAATTGCTTCTTCCAGATGAAACAAACCCTTATAGCAAATGTCCTGCACGAAATTCATATTCACATTCGTAAGCGGATCATGCAAAATAAAATAGCCGGTTTTGGCTAAATAATATCTGCCGCCTTCATCCACAGTCACCATTTCCATTCCCAAGCCTGCCTCCAATAGCACTCTAACGCCGTATTCAGCAATCTTTGTCTTTTCCACAATACCCGAAAGTGTGATGCCTGCTCTGTTCTCTTCTATCACTTTTAGTATTCCCTTATCTCTTAATAACCGGGCTACCTGAAATACTATCGGGCCATGTGCAATCACCTGTGCATGATGCTTCGCATCTATCGCCGATTTTTTGTCTTTGGCGTAAAAATTCGTCATTTATTTGGTTTATGTTTCTTTTGTTTTCGCAGGAGCTGCATTAAGCACCCCTATCCGGATTCAATATATTTGTTTTTATTGTATAATGACCAGAAATACCGGTAGCATTAAAACACCGTATTACGCTTTTTCCCATACCACTGCCGCATTACAACCCCAAAGCCCGACGCCGTTTTAAGACAGGTCTTCAGCTCGGCGTGCTGCAAGGTACTGCAAACGTTTATATTTTCGGCGGTACCGGGTATTGCAAAACCTTTGGTGGGAATGATCGTGTTTTTGCTCAACCCGTGTACGCTAATCACGCTTTCCACCAACCCCGCAGCGCCTAAAGTATGGCCATAATAGCCTTTGAGACTGTTTACCGGCACAGATTGAAGGCCGGCCAGGTTCACCGCTTTGCTTTCCATATCGTCGTTGTACAAAGTTGCAGTTCCGTGTAACGATACAAAATCTATTTGTTCCGGTTTAACTTTTGCCTCGCCCATGGCCTGCTGTATGGCCATATACAGCTCCTGACCGGTTCTCGACGGACCTGATATATGATTGGCATCGTTACTGATACCCCCACCCTTGAGTTCTGTGGCACTTTCAGCCGGCTGATGAACGGAAAGGATCATGGTAGCGGCGGCTTCGCCCAGGTTTATTCCTTTTCTTGCCGCATCAAAAGGACGGCAAGGCTCATCACTAACTGCCTGGAAAGACTGAAAACCGGATAAAATAAACCGGCTGATAATGTCGGCACCGGCAACAACAATATTTTCGTAAAGCCCCGCCTGCAACATCCTTTTCGCCGTGATAAGCGCTACCAGGCCTGAAATGCAGGCATGGGAAACAATTACAGGCTTAGAGGCAAAACCAAAATGACCGGCAATTTTTTGAGCAGACGAGCCCAGGCTGATATCCTTTTTTAAGAAGAGGATATTTCGTTTTCCTCCAGCAAGCTGATGTTGCCCTTAGTAGAAGAAATGATGAGGCCGGTTTTGTTATCGACCGCGCGGATGCCGGCCCGGTTTAAAGCGTCTTTGATCGACAATGCCAATAGCGACTCGAACTTTGTAAAAGAATCAATGGTGTATTGCTGCCAGAAATCATCTGCAAACAAAGCGCCGTAAAATGCCTGGGGGCTCCTTGTTCCCGCTTCATGCCGCTTTATATTGCTGCCCCCGCTGGTTACCTGCATAAAATTTTCCCGGGAAGAAAGTGCAAACGGAGAAACAATATTATCCGAAATCAGGAAAACCCTTTTCATCTGTTCATTTTTATCCATTTCTTATGGTCAGGTGGTATTCTACATAAAACCTATTCATTTTTATATGGTACAAAGACATGAATATTTTTTTATGCCAAGCTCATAACACCTTTTTAAAAGCTACGCTAATTGTAGTTGTTTTTTCCATTCCAGGAAAAACGGAGGATTGTTTAACAATAAGGTTTGTGTGTCTTTATCTAAAAATACCTGCGTAGTAGTGCCTGTTGCTACCAGGCTTCCGTCCAGCTTTTTAAATAAACGGTAATTGAATATTATTTTGGCCGCTTCACAAGGATGGTAAGTAGATTCTATACTACCGTGTCGCCAAATTTGAGCGACTTCTTGTAATTGCATTCCGCATGAACAATGGGCACCACAACATTTTCATTGAAAAAGTCCATATAGCCTATACCATGCTGTTTGCCAAATGCCTCGCGGCCATCTTCAAAATAGCGAATATAATGGCCATGCCATACAATACCGAGGGGATCAGCCTCGTTAAAACGAATTAATACTTCTATGGTATGGCTAAGTGTTTTCATTAGTTGGACTTCCATTTCTTGTACTCAGATTTTTCAATCTGATCGATTATTTTTTTGAACCCGGTGGCCCAATAGTTCCTGAAACTGAAGCCGGATCCTAATGCACCTTCCATGCGCCTGGTCATTAGCACTTTGCGTGTTTTTATGTCGAAAAGCGTAACCCAAAGAGACAGGGCCTTTTTAGTTTTACTCATTCCTTCTACCACAAATACAAGACCGGTTCCCGGCTTTGAGCCCCGTTAAAACCACTGATCAACGTCTGGATATCTTTTTCAGTAAGCCGGTTAAAATCTTCAGAATTGGTTGACAATAACTTATCAGGATCGGCTTTCTCATTTCTTTTATCAGTATAGCTTAAATCGTTTTGAAGCTCAGATCTCCGGAAAGCGGCGGCTACATCATACTTCTTATATTCGTTAATGATAAGCGCGTTGATCCCGGCAAACTGGCGCTCCACAATATCCCTCGGATTGGCATTAGGTCGTCGCCCATTAACCTGGCCTTCGTAAAATCAATGCCATAATAAAAAATAGGCGTTTCGGTATTATTTAATACCTCCGACAAGGTTTGAGATGTAGCAGTAACACCCAACATTAAAAACATCAATAACCATAATAATTGCGATTTCATTGTTTCTCTTTTAGTTATTTTAGGAAATAAATATTTTCATTTCGCAGGAAACCAGGTAGGTTCCATTTACCGAAATGGCCCCTTCAATAATAGTCGCGTTAAATATCTGGTTCTTTACCGTAATAGCAGTTGTAAGTGTATCACCAATTTTAGGGAGGTTACTGATTTTCAGGTGTTGTACTGCGCCAATAAAACCAACAGGTACCGGTTTTTGCTCCTGCTGACAGATATAACCCATACGCGCAGCTGCAGTTTGGGCAATATTTTCGATCAATGCCGGCTCCTTTAAAGTTCCGTTTTCCACGAAAAGGTTATCTGCTTTTACCTCGAATGTTGTGGATGCCCCGGTTTCGTCGCACGACTCAATGTATCGATCATCACAAAGGGTGCTCTTTGGGGAATATAGGGCAATATGCTTTTGAAATGCTCACGGCGCTTTATTAATGGCGTTAAAAGTAAGGAAACTTACCGACTATGTGCGGGTATACCTATTTCCAGAAATCGTAATAATTATACCACTGCGTTGGATACAACTTTACCTTTTCTGTCATAGCTTTTACAAAGGCTTCCAACACTTTTTCAGATGAAGTGTGGGGCTCATCTCTGTAAACAACACTTTTTGTTGCAAAAAAATGATAATGAAAAAGCGATTCCTTTAATGCAAAAACAAAAGTTACAGGCACGTTCAAGCGGGTGGCCAGGGCAAACGGGCCTTGGGGAAAATGAGCATATTTTCCTAAAAATTCGGCAGGCAACGTTTTGTTACCCGGTAAAAACCGGTCAGAATGCATGCATACCAGCTCATTATTATTGAGCGCCTCCATAATTTCATAAATATGAGAAATATTGTCTCTTATAACGATGATGTTGGCGTTGCGCCGGCCTGTTGTATTTTCAAGGTATTGTTTCAGTTGCTGGTGCTCCCCATCAAACATCACAATATTGATCCGGGTGTTCAGCCTTTTCAACAAGTGGCCTGCAATTTCCCAGTTTCCCACATGAGCGCTTAAAAGCAATCCACCTTTGCCCCCGGCAACCATTTCGTGCAGGTATTGCTCCCCGTCGAAATTAAACGTAAAACGGTTCGGTATCCCTGCCATCATCACAATACGGTCGATAAGCGCCTGTCCAAACCAATAGTAGTTTTGATACAGGCTTACCAAAGATTTCGTTGCCGAAAAGCCGAGCCGGTGCCTTAAATAATACCATATATGCCGGGACGATGTACGACTAAACAGAAAATAATACGCCGCAACAAACAGCAGCAATATATAGGCAGGAAGCACGCCCAGTTTTTTTAAACCGCAATAAAAATTCCATATCCGGTTTTATTACCCTTGGATTTACCTTCCCATTCTGCCATTGTACGCTAGATTTGGGCGCAAAGGTATGTTTGAAAAAAGATATTGGGTTGCCGATACAAATACCTTTTTACTTTTGAATTAATTTTTATATTGATCAGATGAGGGATTTTTTACAACAGGTATACCTGGATAATACACTGCAAAGCTACCTGATAGTAGCCGTTATCATTTTTTTGGGGTTTTTGTTTAAGCGGTATATTGCTCATTATATAGCATCTTTCTTCGCCTACCTTATTAAAAGCCGCTATAAAAACATAGACCCGTCTATATTCAAAAATCTTATTGCCAAACCGTTAGGGCTGTTTATTGCAGTACTGATTACCTTGGTGGCGCTTGACCGGCTTACCTTTCCTGCTGCGTTAGACTTTAAAGTGTATAAGATCGGGATTAAGGAGTTACTCCGTATGATCGGCACAACGCTGATGATTGTTACCTTTTTCCGTTTCCTGATCAAATCGATGGATTTCGTGGTTCTTTTGATAAAAGACCGCTATATGCAAAGCGGAGACCAGGCTAATCATCAACTGGTGTTCTTCTTCAAGGATTTTATTAAGGTGGTGATCGGGTTAATTGGCGGACTGATGATCCTGAAATATACTTTTAATTATGATGTTAAAGGGCTGGTTACGGGGTTAAGCATTGTAGGTGCTGCTATAGCATTGGCGCTCAAAGAAAGCCTTGAAAACCTCATTGCCTCGTTTATTATTTTCTTTGACAAACCTTTTCAAACCGGAGACGCGGTTAAAGTAAACAGTTTTAGCGGCGTAGTTGAAAAATAGGCCTGCGAAGCACGCGCATCCGTACAGATGCAAAAACTTATATTACGGTTCCCAATAAACAAATGGTAGATAGTGTGCTGGACAATTTAAGCAACCGAACGCAGCGTCGCGCTGATCTAAGGCTTGAAATTGGCGTGGATACAGCCCCGGATAAGGTAAATGAATTGCTGGACGGCATCAGAAAAATTCTCACCCAACCAGACATCCAGAATTTCAACCTTTTTCTGACCGAAATAACATCTAACGCGCTCATTATTACGGGTGATTATTATACAGAGCCTAAAAATATCGCCCGGTATAACCAGGTGAAACAAGGGGTAAATCTGGCTATACTCCGGTTGATGGAAGATATAGGTGTAGACGCTTCAGGCAAAACAACCAGCATCAGCGTTGTAAACCCTCCGGCTGCCTGATCAGTTCGTGCTTAGAGCTTTGGCCAGCTCCTCATCAAACTTACCGGTGACGCCATACTCCACCACCCTGCCGGTTTCTTTACCGTTTTTTAAAATAATGATGGTAGGTACGTGCTGCACATTGAAATTAGTGGCAAAATGTGCCGCATCCTTTTTAGTTCTGTCCAGCGCAAACAGTGTAACCCTTTTTTTATCAACGCCAGCTTCTCCCAGTATCTTGTAAAAGCGGGAACTACGTAGTGCGAGTCGGGGCACCAGGTACCGAAAAAAACCATAAAAGCAACACTGTCTTTCTGAGCGCTGAAACGCTGTACCACTGCGGCTGCAGGATGATACATATTTTCATTTTCTGCAAACCATTTAAACTCAGTTGAGTCTGCCCTCAGCAGGCTGTCTGTTACAAACCCCTTCAGCAGCTTTTTTTCCGGTGCGATCCTTAACGGCTTCGAAGGACTGTGCCTGAGACCTATTTAACAACATAAGAGAAAAGAAGAATAGGGTTAGTTTCCTCATGAATTATAGTTTATAGAAGATTTATATTTGAGTACAGGCTTTCTGCCGGTAATAAGTAACAGTATAACTAAGAGTTGGTTTAGTATACCTTAATAATAAAAATGAAAGATTGGTAGAATAAATCATAAGCCCCTGCACCAGCCTTTAAAAAATCAAAGGGATGCTTTGAGCTCCAGGAAAAAGGCCTTTATTTTTTCCAGAGACTGCACCGCAGCAAATTTTTCGTCGGCCTTTTTATTGTTCTTCAGGTAGTCGCGGGCTCCTTCAATAGTAAATTTCCGCCTGCGCAACAGATCATATATCAGGTAAAGATTTTTTACATCTACAGGTCTGAAAAAGCGATCTCCCTTACCATTTTTCTTTGGTTTCAAAATATCAAACTCACTTTCCCAGTAGCGGATCAATGAATGATTTTCTTTAAACATAGCGGTAACTTCTCCCATGCTGTAATACTGCTTCGCATATAATACATCGTCTCCCGGCATTTCAATCATTTCGGCTGCCAGGCTATGCTCCTTCACTGATTTACGTCCTCTCGGACTCCTTCTATCCTGTAATACGTCATTTGCAGGCCAACAACCGTTTTTTCTCCCGTGCGCACTTTATCCTCGCCGGAAAATTCCGCAGCGCCACCTTCCGTTTCAACCTGTTCCTCCAAATCATCTTCAGGCGCCTCTTCCACAGCCGTGTCTGCGGCCACCTCAATCTGTTCTGCAGCATTGGGCTCCGGCTGTTCCGCTACAG
Organism: Paraniabella defluvii; assembly: GCA_019316985.1. Taxonomy (GTDB): domain Bacteria; phylum Bacteroidota; class Bacteroidia; order Chitinophagales; family Chitinophagaceae; genus Niabella; species Niabella defluvii. The sequence continues at coordinate 2,071,639 of CP079215.1, read as the reverse complement.
GAAGCGCTTCCTCTACCTTTTCAAAGGCTGTTTTTTCATCTTCCACCACTTCAATCTGGGCTGGCGGCCTTAGTACATGCTTTTTAGGCTGTGGCAATGGATCAACCTTATCCATTTCATCGAAAAAGGAAAATGAACCCTGAGATTGAGAAGTAGTCTTCGCCATAATTACAAATCTACTGATATTAGAATAATTCCGAATTACAAGAAAATGTTAAGGAAACCAGTCGTGATCTTACCAGTCAGAGATCCATACTTTATAAACGCCTGATTACACCGAATATTTTATTACAGGCCCTGCCCCTGCTATAAAAAAGAGAAAAAAACGGGTTTAACCAGCTGGCTGAGCATTGATTTATATGCTTGGATATAATATGCTTCATCGCCTGAAAGCCTTTACCAGAGCGAACTCCAGGGCTATTATAGGTATTTGGAAAAGGAAAAAGATGTTGCAACTTGGTTTTATAACCGTATTTATATGGCTTAAATTTGTGTAACAATAACACATACGGTTATTGACCGGAGCGGAGAGATGTAGTGCAGAAGGACTTCAAATAGATTTTTCGAAGATTTTTCATATGGCAAGCAATCGTTAGAGGTCAGTCCGTTTCTACGGAAGGACCTTTTTAATTAAAAGCTTTTGGGTGGCCAATAAAAAATCCGGGAAAACCCGGATCAAAATTTTAAATCAGCACATGGCCGGCAATCGTTAGAGGCAATCAATTAGAGGTCTTTTAAAAACACCTGCTACGCTTAGGAGGAGTTTCTCTTTACACCCGGTTCGTTTTCCTGATATAAAGGTTCGCTAAGGTATAATTATTTTATATACCGATTAACTTTTTTTAAACTTTTTTAAAAGGTGTTGATAAAAAGTCAAAAAATACTTGTTTCAAATCAATTACACTGATGATTTAGAGGTGTTTGGAAGTAACAATGAAAATCAGCTGTAATGCAGCTCCAGTGGGCACTTGATACTATTTTACCAGCTTTTGCGGTGAGAATATTAACATTAACTTATTATTCGGACCACTTTTTGTAATCTATCTTTGTATCAGGAAGCGAAAAGCTTCTAAAAGAATTAGATTTTAAGTTTTTTTCATATGGCAAGCAATCGTTAGAGGTCAGTCCGTTTCTACGGAAGGACCTTTTTCATTTAAAGATGCTCCGGCATTGCGCCACAGTTTTAATAACCCGGCTTTTACAATTGTATTGGGGTTTATTTATACCCTTGGGCGTACTGCAAAAAAACGGCTGAAACCCTTTACTATAAAGGGCCCGGGCAAATTTATAGGGGTTGAATACAATTAAATGGCAAGTTATTTGCTTTTGTATTTGTCGTTACTGCAATTATTTTTGTATCAGAATAACACTAAGGGGTTATTACAGAGGAAAGGAAAACGTGAAGAGCGACATAAACTAGATTTTTCGAAGATTTTTCATATGGCAAGCAATCGTTAGAGGTCAGTCCGTTTCTACGGAAGGACCTTTTTCTTTTTAGGCTGTTCTGTTACTTAAACCCATAGTTCCCTGCAAATCCCAAACAGGCTGATCTGATAATGTTCCATTTTTATATCAGCTAAATCGTTTTTTGTAGTTGGCTGTCTTTTAAAACTTTCTTTGAAATACAGCATGGTAAAGGATTGTAGGGGAACTAATGCCCTTTGGAGGTAAGATAACTATCAACAAGTTGCTTTTATATTTGTCGTTTTGTCAATTAATTTTGTGTAACAATAACACAAAGGGGTTATTACAGAGGAACGGAAACAGTGAAGAGCGACATGAACTAGATTTTTCGAAGATTTTTCATATGGCAAGCAATCGTTAGAGGTCAGTCCGTTTCTACGGAAGGACCTTTTTCTTTTTAGCCCTTTTACAACGCAAAAGGGCTGCCGTTAACAACCCTTTCTTTTGCGGGATTTAAAGGTTAGATGCTACTTGGTATTAATTTGGTTGATGAGATTTAAAAGTTGGGTTTCTGAAACCTCGGTGAGTGAAAAATTATAAGAGATAAAATCTTTTCCAGCCGGGGCGCTCCAAACGTCACATCTCTCATTTCCGCATAAAACTTCCCCTCTTTTGCACTCATTGCTAAAAAAGTACCCGAAGTGCCTATGGGCATTGAATTCTGGTAGCTTAAAAACCTTCTTTACCGGGGCGGGGTTTAATATCATCACCGAATAATTGATCAATGTATTCGTTCCTGCTTTTTAAAGAACAACATGCTGGGCGTTTGACCTGCCGAACCGGTTTGCCCGTTGAACTTATCGCCAAAATATCCCAGTACCGTTGTTTTAGGATTAGGATCATTGTATAGTGCATCACAATTTCTCCACTGGCCCAAAGCATCAAGCGGAAAAATAGTAGTACCGCCATTAACAGCTCCCCAACCCGGGATCTGGCTCCAGTCGATGCCTTTAGATACCGAATACTGAATGGTTACAGATGTAGGCTGATTGTCATGGTTATAGCCATTATTGGTGTAAGAAACTGTTGTATCTCCCTCCCACATAGGCGCCTCGCGTTTGGCCCCGGTAGCTGTACCCACTGGTACCATTACAGTTGGTGGCCGCTGCACTACCGCAGGATTTATGCGCAGCGCCGTATCATTTTGCTGGCGTTTACGATGATCTCACCAAAAGATTCCAGCATTTGGCCCGAAGAGGTAACGGTTGGTTTATTCGCCAGTATCATATCGCTGGCTTTTAAAATATCTTTGGCACTAACCGTTACCGCTCCCGCAACCGGAGACCCATCGGGCTTAACAAAAGCATTGGCCGGGAAAGTGATTTTTGTACCGCTTTTTAAAGTAATAGTGCCGCCTGCCGCAGCATCAAGATTGAATGTTTCTGTTTGTGGCGCATGCTTTTCGAAAAAGCCTGCATCATGCGGGCCGATGCCCGGTCATCACCAACAGGAATAGCAGGGTTATCATTCTTCTTACAGGAAACCAAAGCTAAAATGGTTGCAGTAGCTAGTGCCAGGGGTAATAATATCTTTTTCATAACTATGGGGTTTTATGTTTTTAAACTTGTTTACAGGTATATCCGGCACCAGAAACAATTGTTACCCCATAATTGGAAATCTTTTATATTTTCTTTTCAGCAGGGAAAAAACAGCAACAACCGCCGCTATAACCGCCAAGGCTATAAGATACCGGTAGCAACCAGGCTCTTTGTTTTGGAGCAGGACCGGGTGATTTTTTCCTGGTACAGCAGTGCGGCCCAGAGCCAGGGATTTTGACTGGCAACAGCGGTGTTGTTTTTAAATATGCAGCGCGGGCTCTCTGTAAGGCCTTTGCGGGTAAATGAACCTCTTTAAGCTCCTTAAAAAGCCGGGTTAAGTCTGCGGTTGCCGCATCATCTACTTCCCAGCGGGTAGACAGAGCGCCGCCTACCCCGGTACCGATAAACGCCCGGCCCAGACTCATGATTCCTTCATTATGCTGGCGTGCTCCCTTGCCTGTTTCACAGGCGGAGAGCACAATTAACGGGCAGTTGGCAATATTGTATTGAAGCTGCCCCAGGTACAATTTCTTTTGCAGCACAATAAAAGGCTGCTGCGTACTATCTCCTGCTACAGCGTGAGACGCCAGGTGTATAATATTACGCTCCTGCAAAGAATGATAAAAAGCGCTGTCGGTTGTAGCTGTTGCGCTGCTGTAAGTACATTTAAACTGTCTTTGCAGATAGTCTGCCTCTTTTTGGGTAGATGGCAGGGCGGGGAACCCCAGATAATCATTCTCAAAGCTAAAAACATGAATACCCGAGGTTTGATCTTTGCCCCGAGCGGTAAGCTGCAGCAGGGAAAACTGGTAAGTAATCGCATGCTGCACGCCAAAATAAGCGCCCCCGTTTTCATGGGTGGACAGCGCTTCGAAAGGGAGCTCATGTAAGCCCCTGAAGGCGAGATAATAAAATCACCACCCGGAATGATCTTCCAGGGTAAATACTTTTAAGAATGGAATAAGAGGTTTTAAAATAGGTTCGGGGTTATTACTAAAAGACCTTGGACCCGAGTAAAAGTATTGGTTGGCAAAATCGCTGATGTCCTGTAAATCTCTGATAGTGGAGTCAACAAAACCCGAAAGACCTTTTCGGTCTGCTTTTATTATGTATAGCCCCTGGCTTGTATGATGATAGCTGATCAAATTATTGATTTTACGGCTTTCGTTTACCTGGTTTTTAAACTCACTAAAAGACGGCGCAGATAATGATTGTGAAAAACGGCCGCCTTTCAAACTAAGCTCATACTCTTTCCGGTTAATTCTTTCCTTTATCAGCTCTTTTTCGTTCGGAGAAACAGCTTGTGCAAGCAAAAGATAGTTGTTACGCAGCTCGCTGAGATTCGCTGTATTTAAGGCGGCGCCTTCCTGCCAGGCCCGGCTCCGCTGCTGCTCATACATGAGCTTGCGCCCCTTCGATAGTTCTGTCATCCATAACGCCTTCCATAAAAAGCTCTCATTACGAGTAGCCTCAAACCAATGATGGTGCATTGCTATGGCGCTGTTGGTTTGCGCTTCGTTAGAATAGATGTTGCTTTTGCTGTATAACCAGGGGTCAATAAGCTGCTGGGTATAGTAGTCATTTAAAACAGCCTGTGTGCACCAGTAAGAACTGCTATCTATGTGTTGTTGCGCTTCATAGCAGAGCGCAAGCCCAAACATAGCCGTTGTTACATTATAGTCGGGATACAGGTTCAGGGAGTCCGTTTTAAAAAACTCAATGTTTGTGTAAACCAGTCCCTGCACAGGCCTGGCTGTCCCAATTTGAAAAGATCAACCGCAATTTCGTTCGATAGCCGTGCTTTATCTTCTACAGACGCATTCCCGGTGTCCCAGGCCAGTTGCAGATAGGAAAGCGCTTCCGAATACCTGTTATAAGTATTTAAAATACGCGCCTTGTTAGTTAACGCCGCGTGCCGCCAGGTAGTGTTACCAGATGGAGGGACCATTAAGGCTTTCCGGTTCCAGTGGGTGGCACTGTCTGTTTGCCCTTTTTCCAGGTATGCCTCTGTTTTCAGGTTATATAACAAGGCGGCAATGCTTTGTGAAGGGGAGCTCAGGCTACCAATCGCCAGGTTAATAATAGCATGAACCTGCCGGTAATCCCGCATATAAAAATACGTGGTAGCCAGGTTGGCGTACAAACCCGGAAGCATTTGGCGCCTGTTCTCTTCTTTTGCCGACGTTATAACTAACTGCTGTATGGCAATTGCCTTGCTGAAATCACCTATCCGTGTATAATTATTTCCCAAAGGCTTGCCCACATATTCCTCATACTCCATTTCTTCGGCCAGGCGGGGTGGCTTTTATTTTGCTGGTAAAACAGCAAGGCTTTTTCATACCACCCGGTAGAAGCTCTTATTTGCCTGCTTTGCAGTAAATGATACCCGATATTGATAAGCAATTGATAGTAGCCCAGCTTTTCATGATAAGAAGCCGGCTGCCGCCATATATTATTGAATACGGAGTCGGCTTTATTAACCAAGGCAGGATCCTGGTCCAACGCATCAAAAGCATAATTGATATAACCCAGTAAAGAATCTTTTGCTTTCAGATCGTCATAAACAGCTGCAGACCCGGACGGCTGCAGGGCGGCATTACCAGACAACAATATTGCTAACGCTGCCAAAAGGATCAACAGCGCTGGCTTACAATAACGGGTTGATTGAATTAAAAACGCCATCCTGCATATATATATCCCAAACTATTGTTTTTGCCATAGTGGTAATACCGGAATCCCAGGTGGGGCCGAGCTTTACTTTTCCCAACTGCAAATCCACAAAAGGCTGAAAGCGCCAGTTACTAAAGGCCTTAATATCTTCTGTCTGTTTTGTTTTGTAGGGGTCTGCAGACACCCCGTTTGCTCCTGTAATATGGTAAGTATTTTCCGATTCGATCTTTCCACCGATATCTGCCGTTACTGCGGCCCCGGCCCCACGGAAAAGTAGTTGCCGATATTATAACGCAACTGTAGCGGCACCAGCCTTAACTGGCTTATTGCATGTGTTTGGGCAGAATCGAAAGTTTTATACGCATACTCCTGCCGGTCACTTATCCTGATAATTCCGGGCCGCTCTATACCGATAACATTAGCGCCCGTGGTTTTCAGCCCCTGCTTGTAATACAGCTCTACCTGCAGGTAAGGGCGATACGGCGCTAACGGGGCGATACCCACACCGGTAACAATACCATTACTGGCGGTGGCGCCTGAGCTAAAAGCATTTTCATAGCCGGCCATAAAAATGGGAGAAGGGCTTTTTTAAACCGGCCGGTGGCATGGTTGGTAATCACCGGTTCGTTTTTATCGAAGTAGATCGCGGTTCGGGATTTAAAGGGTTTATTCTCCAGCTTTTTGCGTGTAACAATGCTAAACTCGAGGAAACCTTTGGTGCTGTCCTTATCCTCTACCCCTTTCTGACCGGTTCCGGCCAGGTAAATTCCGTGGAATGTAAATACGGCGCCTTTTTCATTTTTAACCAGCTCCCAGCATCCCCGCTTTTCTTTTGCCAGGCTATCGCAGGGCGGGCAAAAAGGCGACATATCTGTAACTTGTATCGTACCGGGGTTTAAAACATCAGCCATTGTCATATCTAATGCAATTTTCCTGGCAGGGCCTTTGCCATTGTTCTGAAAACGAACTTTATAATTTAAAGGTTTATGTTTTTTTAAAAAGCGATAGCTGATGCGTCCTCCTTAATATTCATTTTGTTCGGATCGTGTGAGTTTACCACGGGAACGCTGAGCTTATGCATAACAGGTTTGCCCTTTTCCGGAACATATACACCTGTTATGGTAAGCGTGGCATTCGTGTCTTTGATCATTTCAGGCGTTACATGCAATTGCAAGAAAGAAAACCGGGCGTCTCCGGCGGGGTTTCTGTTACAGGTGTGCTATACACATTTTTATAGAGCGAAATGGTGCTGGAAAACAGTGCTGTTGCTGCTGCGGCTTTCACGCTTACGGGAAAGTTAGAGGCCGGGCTGCCACTTTCAGTGATCAAAAGATCGTTTTGCAGCGAAGGCATTTCCTCCGCTTTTGTAAACGCCATTAGGGGCGCCGCGCTATTGTAGGATCTGAAACCTGAGGTATCAAAACAGGTTTGATCAAACAGCTTTTCATTCAACATCAGGTATAGGCGACCTTTTTGCTGCTGCGCTTCAGTATTCTTCCACCCAACAATGAGCACCATGGTATCATTGGGTTTGGCCATACAATTATACTTCAGCTCAAACACGCCATTGGCCTTAAAAAACTCTCTTTCTGCAACGGATGCCACATTATCTTTTACAGGCGCCGGTTTATTGACCTGTATCTTTTGTGTTTTGCGTTGCGGCTTTCGCCCGTCATCATAATTATTAACAGCATATAGCATTACTTCATAAGTATCTGCTTTTGCATATAGGTGCTGCGGGCTTTCGGCGGTACTGAAGTGGCCATCTCCAAAATCCCATAGATAAGTATAAAACGGCGCGGGCGCTCCCGGTATCTGGGTAAGCGCAGGCAATTTTATGGAAAAGGAGACCTTATTACTGCTGTCGGTTGTTGCAATAATGGTGCTGTCGGCCTGTTGGGCGATAACAGTAAAAGAAAAAATCAGTAAGAAAAAAAGTATAAAAATATTTCACGCCGGCAGTTTTTCCAGTACATCAGGGAGAGACACATTTTGTTACCCCGGTTTTAATGGCTGCCTAAATTTATTTAATTATTATTACAGAAAAGAATTTTCCTACATTAGCTTCTTATAAACCAGCCTCTTGCACGCCGATCAACAATATATTGACGCCCTCAGGCAGCACGATTCTCCCGAATTGAAGATATATACCGGAATTTCGCACCTGGTATCAAAAATTTTTATTGTCGAAAGGCGCCAGTATGGAGGAAGCCGGCGACATTTTCCAGGAATCGATTATTGATGTATACAAGCTGGCTCAAAATAAAGACTTCACCCTCACCTGCCCGCTGGAAGCCTTTCTACTGCTGATCTGTAAAAGGAAATGGATTAACCAGGCAGAAAAAAATAAACGGCATGGGGTAACAAACCCGGTTGATGAGGGATATACCCTGGTAGCCAGCAAAGATGACGAAGCCGCTGCGCTTTACGCCGACACTTTGGAAAAGGAAGAAATGGTGGTGGCTATGCTTCAGAAAATAAGCGACCGGTGCCGCGAGATCATCATAGGCAGTTATGCCAACAAGTCCCAACAGCAGCTGGCCGGGGAACTGGGTGTAAGTTATGCCTACCTGCGGAAGAAAAAGTCTCTTTGTATGGCAGAGCTGATATCATTGGTAAGAAACAACAAAAATCATGCAGCATGAGCAATTTTGAAAAAATAGAAGCTTATACGGAGGGCTGGATGAGCGGGCCCGAGCGTGCTGCCTTTGAATTGGAGTTACAAGCAAACAACCAATTGAAACAGGATTATGAAGACTGGTTAAAAGCCGATGATATACTGAAACGTCATATCGGTAGCTCATCGGGTATTACCGACCTGAAGCAAATACTGGCGCCACTTACACAGCAGCATTTCCAAAAAGAAAATATTCAAAAAGCAAAGGTTGTATCGATCAAAAAATACCTGGTGGCCGCGATTGCTGCGGCAGCAATATTTATTATTTACCTCTCTTTGCCCGCGGGGATAGAGCACTACCCTATTCCCGATATGCCGCAGGCCGTGGTTAGGGATCGGAAGACTTATCCAATAAAGGGGCCCGGTTGTTTAACGAAGGAAAATATAAGGAAGCTTTGCCCTTGTTGAAGGAACAGGCTTTAGCAGATGCTGAAGATGCTACCGCACAATTCTTTTATGGCGTTGCCCTGGTAAAGACAGAAAAATATAATGACGCCCTAGCTGTATTAAAGCCTGTTTCGGAAGGCACATCCGCTTATAAAGAAGACGCGGCATTCTTTGCCGCCTTATCCGCTTATAAGCTCAACCGAAAGCCGGAAGCATTAGGGTTTGCTGAAAAGGTAAGTGAGGGCAGCGCCTATTACCAGCCCTCTCAAAAGATCATTAAAAAGTGCCGCTAGTTATTAACGCGCCAGAACCGGCCAAATAGGCCGATATATTTTTCTTTGCTGGCCGCAGCCACCCTTTGCCTTGTTCAGATACGGGGTTAAAATAAGTTACCGTAGCATTGGAGTAAATCAGTTTGCTTTCATACTCCACCAGTGGAGGGGAGCTTGCTCGTCCGGCAGCCGGCTGAATAAACCTGTTAAAATCAACCTCCTTCGGATTAGTAAAGAAGGCAATCAAAATAGCAGCTATAATTAGCAAAGAGATTAGACGACGGAATTTCATAACAAAGATATTATTCTCAAAACAAGTATAACGGTATACACTCCCAATAACGTGAGCAATAAAAATGAAAGATATTTTTCCTATAGCGTTTTTGTTTGTAAGGAATGAGACTTACCAAAAAACCGAGAAAGAAAGATACAATGGGAAAGAAAATAAACAGCGTTTTAATGACGCTAGCGCGAATCTCCCTGGCAGATGGATTATTGCCCCACAGATCAGTTATGCCTTCCCGAACGGGAGTTACCTTGTAAACAATAATAGCCATCACAAAACAGCTAAAAACTAACGCTATCACCGCATTTTTGTCTGTTAAGCACTTTTTAGCAGGCTTTTCGTCAAAAATACTTTGCTTTATGTCGGAGAGTTCTCCCATTAAAAATTTACTCGTTATTAGCAAACGTATTAGCTAAATAAATACTCTACATCTTCTTTGGTCAACGACTTCACAAACCCCGATTCATCAGAGATCAGGTCTTTAGCCAACGCTTTTTTCTTTTCCTGCAGCTTTAATATTTTATCCTCGATCGTGTCTTTACAGATCATCCTGTAGGCAAAAATATTCTTGGTTTGGCCGATGCGGTGTGTACGGTCTATTGCCTGCTGCTCTACTGCCGGGTTCCACCAAGGGTCTACAATGTATACATAATCGGCCGCGGTAAGGTTTAAACCCACACCTCCTGCTTTCAGCGAAATCAGGAATACCCGTACTTCATCGTTCTTCTGGAAATTCTGTATCGCTTTTTCCCGGTCGGGGCAGAGGTGCTACCATCAAAGTATTCGTATTTCACGCCCAGCTCATCCAGTTTCTGGCGAATTAATCCCAGCATACCCAGGAACTGCGAAAAAACCAGCGCCTTATGATCGCTCATGTCTTCGGTGATCTCCCTTGCCAGCTCTTCAATTTTGATAGAGTGATTTTCAAAAACATCCTCTTCATTCAGAATCGCCGGGGAGTCGCAGATCTGGCGCAGTTTCATCAAGCCCTGCAAGATGGTTAATTGAGATTTGCCCAGTCCCTGGTTATCTATGGTACCTAGATCTTATCGCGGTAATCGTTCCTGTATGCATCATAAATACGGCGTTGCTCATCGCCCATTTCACACCAAAGGATCATTTCCTGTTTTTCGGGCAGATCTTTTGCAACCTGCTCTTTGGTACGGCGTAAAATAAACGGATACAGGATCTTTCTAAGGTGCTCCTTTCTTTCCTGTTCTCCCAGCTTGTCGATTGGGATGGCAAATTCCTGCCTGAAGAACTCCATGCTGCCCAGCATACCGGGGTTTAAAAAGTTCATCTGGGCATAAATATCAAATGTGTTATTCTGCAAAGGCGTACCACTCATGCATAAGCGGTGCTTGGAGTTTAATAAAGATGCTGCCCGGGTTACTTTACTGGCGGGGTTTTTTATGGCCTGGCTTTCATCCAGTACCAGGTAATCAAATTTTACATTCAGGAAAAGCTTGATATCACTTCTCAGCGTACCATAGGTTGTGATGGTGATATCGTGCTTCATAATTTCATCGGAGCTCCTGGTTCGGGTACTGCCATGATGAATGCAGTACGTTATACCAGGTGTGAATTTCTTAATCTCATTCTCCCAGTTATAGATCAGCGTGGTAGGACAAACTACCAACGCCTTCATATCGGGATGATTGTTCTTATAATGTTGCAGGAAAGATAAAGCCTGTATGGTTTTACCAAGACCCATGTCATCGGCGAGGATACCGCCCCAGTTTATATGTTGCAGGTAGTTCAGCCATTGGAATCCTGCCAGCTGGTAAGGCCGCAAAATAGGCTGCAGGTGTTCCGGGGCATCTACTTCATAGATCTTTTCAAAATCTTTAAGCCGGTTATATTTTTCTTCTAACTCAAACTGCAGCTCCTCCTCGTTTTTTAATTCGAAAAGTTCATCTATTACATTCTTATGATACTGGGAAAGCTTTAATTTATTGTTGCTGCCCTCGCCTACCCTGAACAGTAAGGCGTATTTCTTCAACCATTCATCTGGTAAAATACCCAGGGTTCCGTCATTTAGCTGCACATATTGCTGCTTTGCCGCAAGCGCCCGTTTTACTTCAGCGATAGATACTTTTTGCTCTCCAAACATAATATCCACTTTGGCATCAAACCAATCGGTATTACTGCTGATAAAGATCTTGGTTTGCGGTTTGGCTGTATTAAAACGGAAATTACGCAGCGCTTCATGCCCGAATACGGGTACCTGCATTTCCTTCATGGCATCTACAAACAAAAAGAACCAGTTTTCTTTTAATATTTCAACACCCTTTAAGGCCAGGGTTCCGTCTTCTTCATTTACCACGAAATTAGAATGCAGGTTTTGCAGCCGCTGTACAAAGGCCTCCTCTTTGTCCTTGTTGCGATGGATGGCCAGCACCTTGCCGCCTTCCGGAATTAACATAACAGGTTTGCCGGAAGCGCTGGTTTCATGCCCTTTATAGGAAAATACAGGCCGGAAAACCAGGTAATCGCCCCGTTCTGTTAAAAACAGCTTTACCTCGGGTTCGGCGCCCTTGATCGTTTGTAAAAGTGAAGGATCGAAATCTGTTTTATAGTCCCTGGAAAGCGGAAGAATAAATTCATGCAATTTCAGGGGCCACTCTTCCAACGACATGGTAATTTTTCCATCAGCCGTAAAAGGCTGCACCAATGTTACGGTATCCGCATCAGGCATAGCAAACAGCTGGTGGTTATACAGGTAAACCAATGAAGTAGGCGCTTCGTTCTCCTCTATCCCGTGCACCATTCCCCGAGTACGTACCAGGCATTCACAGATAAACGCATCGCCGCTCTTATCTATAAAAAACTCGATAGCAGCCGGGGTATCCATTGCATCAACGCTTTGAAGGTTTTGCGTTATGAATTTTTACCGGCCGGTAATATAAATGCCAGCGTATTTTCTCCGCCGTCTGCCAGCAATTTTTTAATCCGTGGCAGCAAATATTCGTTCGCCAGCTTTTTTGCTCCTCATCCAGCTCACCCGTGAGGGCAGGCTCTTCCAGCGAATCGGTAAACGGCGTATTGCGGATGATATATTTTTTTAATTCCGAATCCTGGAGCTTTCTTACATTATTGAGCAAGGCTACATCCGCCGGATCGTAATTGGTTGTATCGATATACTTGGCAATATCGAGCACTTCTACTTTGCCGGCAAAACTGTTCTGATCTTCATTTGCCTCACCAATTACGGTGTCGATTGAAAAATAGGGGTATGTTTTTTTATTAAAGTTAAAGACAAAGCCCAGGCGGGTGGCTGAGTGCTGAGCAGCTTCCACCGCAACATCGGCCTCGGCAGCTGTTTCCGTTGCCTGCTGAACCGCAGCCGGCTTAGGCGCCAGCGCGCCCGGCGTGTTCACCCTTTTGATCTTGCTGTCCAGTACCCGCAAAAACGGTTTCCCGTCTTTAAATACAAATTCAAATTTGCCTTTCAGGTCATCGGCCAATGAATAACCATATGCTTCGAGTAACTTATTCTTTTCAACATCCCGGTTGCGAATAGTGTCGAAATAATCAGCGCCATGTTGCCTGATCAGCTGCATAAATACGATAACCTTGGGCAAACAAAGCGGGAACTCGGTATCTTCATACTCACAACTGGTATCGAAATTCCTTTCATCATTCTTTCTAATAACAACCGTATAATCTTTATCGGGCAACGCCACATTAGCTTTTACCGTTTCATCCTTAGCTGATATAATTTTCGCCTTTTTTTTTCTGAAGAAATTTTTCTGCGTCATTGAAGCTCTCGCTGCTGCAAAGCGCCCGCAGAGAGCGAAGGTCGAAATTGCGCAGTTTAACAACGGTATGTCGCTGATCGTAGTATACTTCCTCATCGCCCAATTGTCCTTTGTCCAGCAATTCCTGTAACTGAAACAGGGAAGCCACTTCATGCTTACAAATGTCTCCCAGGTTGTAAGGGCAGGTACAGCGAAGCGATATCTGTTTAGGGTCGCTATATTTTTGAATATACACTTTGTAGAAACTGCTGTAGGTATCATCTTTTACCCGGAAAACAATATTCCCGGTTAATTTATCAAACTCCACCAGTTCCACGAAACCCAAAGCATGGGTTTTCTTTCCGCGCCTGATCACTTCATCTGTTCCGTTGGTATAAACGTGTTTTAAAATATGGGGTAATGCCAAAACTTGTTCTTTTAATTTATAGGGTCGTCTTTATTTGTATTGTACCCGTTTCTACCAGTATTTTTAGTAGCCGGAGGACTGTTAAGCGATCCTTGCGGCTACGCCGTGCAAATGGGACAATCGGCAAAAATAAAAGAAAGATTTCCGCTTTTCCATAGGTTTTGATGAATATTTTATTTCCGGAAAAGAGCTGAAAAGAAAGCCGTATCTTTGTACGTTTTTGTGAAAAAAATCATATGGAGCATCTTATATTTAAAGATGCATAATGAGAACTGTTAGCCCTCTTAAAAAAGCTTTCTTCTTTTTCTATTACTGTTTCATATTAGTCAATCTAGCTTGTCGCAGACAAATGTTAACATCGCCAGATTTACCCATAGCCTGATGAGGAAATTTAATGCCTTTGCTTCTCATACGAATGATACAGCGCCTTTCACACAAGCCCTGCTGGTATTTCAAATAAACGATAAGTATAACTGCAACAGGGCTTTTTTACGGACAGCGCGCCCGGCTGGCAAAAAGAAGAGTTGAAAAGAGTGCTTCCTAAAATTGATTTAAATGAAATTTGTCAATATGCAAAGGCAAAAAGTTTAGTGGAAATTTAATTTTTCCTTTTATGGTAAAAAGCGAGTTTATTAAAGATGCTGTTGATGAATTTGACGTGTTTGATAACTTTGCATCTTTGTTCTCGCAAAACGGTACAACGCTTCGCGGGAACTTTCTGATACTTCCTCCAATAGGAATAACTGTAGGCCGAATTATCAGGTGTTACAGATCTGCCAAAGAATATCCGCTGCCGCTGCCGAACCCCATCCAACCCCGGTACTAAAACCTGAGCTTACCGGCTATGCGACGATTTAGCCCCGCACCAGTTTTCTTCTTTATACAGGGGCAATACATCGGCCACATCAGGCGTCAGGCAAAACTCAATATCGTCAATATAGCCGAAACGATTGACCAGGCGATGGTAATGCGTAAGGTTCTCTGCGAATTTTAAAAGGTTGGATTGGTTTTGCGTGTAAAGATCATGCGCCATTAAGGAGCTGTCGCAATGAATAGTGAAACGATCTTTTACTTTATCAATCACCGCCCCCGCAAACAATGTATCCTCTATATTGAAGCGGTCTTTCCATCCCGCGCATGCGAGAATCACGTTTTTGTTTTGCCTGACAAGATAATTACAAACCGAGCTCAGGTTGGGAAATGAACCGGTAATAATATCGTCTGCACCATTAGCCAATGCCATATGCAGCAATTTGGTTCCGTTAGTGGTAGTGAGTACAAGTATCTTATTTTCAATAAAATCTCTGGTATACTCCAAAGGAGAATTGCCATGGCTCAAACCCTCCGCCAACTTACCGTCGCGCTCCCCGGCGGCAATGCCGCCCACTTCGCGGCTCATTTCAACAGCCTTGGGCACAGCATCCACGGGGATGATATATTGAGCACCGTTGTGCAGCGCAGAAGCGATAGTGGAAGTAGCACGAAAAACATCAATCACAACAACAACCGTGTCTTTTACATCGTATAAATGCAAAAGCGCCGGAGACAAAGAGGTATAAAGAGTAGGTTTTGAAACATTATATTTAAGACATTGTGCCGCAAATGCCCGGCCTGTGCGGACGGACAGGCACGAATCTTTTGATTCGATACCCGTGTTGTACGTTTGCAGCCTGTTTTTTAAACAAAAGGCATTTTAACTATTGTAGCCGCCAGTTGTTTATCGCGCACTTTAATAAAAATATCAGAGCCGATAGCAGCTTTAGCGGTTTGCACATAACCAAGGCCAATTGCTTTTCCAAGGGTGGGAGATTGGGTACCTGATGTAACCACGCCAATATTGTTGCCGGCTTCATCTACAATTTCATAACCATGACGGGATGCCTTTATCGGCCAGCTCAAAACCCACCAGGCGGCGCTTTACACCTTCTGCTTTTTGCTGCTGGAGCAATTCTTTTGCCGTGAAGTCTTTGGTGAACTTGGTTACCCAACCCAAACCCGCTTCTAAAGGGCTCGTGGTATCATCCAGGTCGTTACCATATAAGCTATATCCCATTTCCAGTCGCAGGGTATCGCGTGCGGCCAACCCGATGGGCTTTAAGCCTTTGGGTGTGCCCACTTCAAAAATGGCGTTCCAGATTTTTCGGCAGCACCTTCTTTATCCTCGAAGTATATTTCTACGCCTCCCGCCCCGGTATACCCTGTAGCGCTTACCAAAACATTAGGAACCCCGGCAAAATTTCCTTTTGCAAACGTGTAATATTTGAGATTTAAGATATCGATATCTGTAAGTGGTTGTAAAATAGCCGTTGCCTGCGGACCCTGGATGGCCAATAGCGCCGTTTTTTCGGAAATATTGTGCATCTCCACATTATCGGTATTATGCTGAGATACCCAGTTCCAGTCTTTATCGATGTTGGCAGCATTCACTACCAGCATATATACGTTATTTTCTTCGATACAATAAACGATCAGATCGTCCACAATACCTCCCTGCTCGTTGGTGAATGTACTGTATTGAGCCTGGCCGTTTTTAACTTTGCCGCATCGTTGGTTGTTACTTTTTGTATTAAGGCTAAGGCGTTCTCTCCTTTTAAAATAAATTCGCCCATGTGGCTAACATCAAAAACACCTGCATTTTTTCTTACGGTATGGTGTTCTTCATTAATGCCGCTATAGCTTATTGGCATATTGTAGCCGGCAAATTCGGCCATTTTTGCACCCAGGGCAATGTGTTTCTGTGTAAAAGGAGTCTGTTTCATTTATTTATTTTAATACGTCTTATAACCAGCGAACGGCAAAGGACCTGCATGCCGGGGCATTATTTCCCGGATGCAACCTTCATATAACTTTTTGCGGGCCAAAGGTAATGGCTATTTGGTATTTGAAATTTCTCCCCGCAACTTTTTATTTGCGCACCGGGAACCGCCGTGTAACCGACCGGGAGAAACATTTCCGGATGATTTGAAGATTCTGATTTAACTTTTGCAGATGAAAAAGCTTGAACTTACCGGTTTATTATTCATCTTTTTAACCATGGCGCAGGGGCAAACAAAAAACAGCAAATGGCTGGAGAACTTTTTAAGGCAGAACGCATCTCCATTATTGACCCGGGTTTTAGACCAACCCGACACCTTCAAATACCAGATTATTTATACTAAAATAGACCGGAATATAGAAAACCTGCCCAAGTTCACCAACTATTATCTCAATGTCGACAAAGAGACTTATTTCTATCCGGCATCTATGGTGAAATTACCCACCGCTTTAACCGCATTGGAAAAAATAAATTCCTTAAAAACAAAGGAATTGACAAGTATACGGCAATGCTCACCGACAGCAATTACAGCGGCCAGACCGCGGTGCATGCCGATACTACGTCTCCTACCGGGCTACCCAGTATCAACCAGTATGTAAAGAAAATATTTGTGGTGAGCGACAACGATGCCTATAACCGTTTGTATGAGTTCTGTGGTCAGCAATATTTAAATGAAACGCTTTGGAAAAAGGGTTATACAAATATGCGTATTACACGAAGATTTGTAAAAATGACGCCGGAAGAAAATCGTCATACCAATGCTATCCGTTTCCAGGAAAATGGTAAAACCGTCTATACCCAGGAACCCGCAGTGAGTAATGCGGCCTTCGATTTTAGCAAAAAAATTCTCATTGGTAAAGCACACCTTGACCAGGACGATGAACTGGTAAACGCTCCCTACGATTTTACAATGCATAACAAAGCCACATTGACCGATTTGCAGCAAATGATGCAATCGGTTTTGTTTCCGTCTTCGGTTCCTAAAACCAGGCGGTTTGATTTGACTGAAGATGATTACCGGAAACTTTATCAATATATGTCAGAAAAACCTTCTGAAAGCGGGTATCCGCAGTATGATACTACGGAATTTTTGACAGCTACACCAAGTTCTTTTTCTTTAAAGACGGCAGGCAAAAATACCCGAATATATCCGCAGCTTTAATAAAACCGGCTGGAGCCATGGATTCCTGACCGATGTTTGCTATATCGTTGACTTTAAGAACAACATAGAGTTTATGCTAAGCGCCTGCATTTATGTAAATAAAGACGAAGTGCTTAATGATAATAAATACGAGTATACCGAAACAGGTTATCCATTCTTCAGAGAAATCGGAGAAAAGATTTATGAATACGAGCTAAAACGGAAAAGGAGTACAAAGCCCGACCTGAGCCAATGGAAACTGAAGTATGATTAATTAGTTTTTGACCCGGTTAAAGACAACTTTTTATCCATTCGTTTGTTTTGAACATCATTGATTTGCATCATTTTTGCAGGCAATACTGATGTATAGGATATTTTGAGGCGCAGGTGCTTTGAGCATTTTTCAATTTTGTTTTATTTTTACCGCATGAAGTTTGAAAAAATTCATAATAAAGGACAAGCAAGGCTTTTTAAGAATGATTACCTGGAGATGCTGACTAAAACGCATCCCTTGGTTATCTGGGGTATTTATATCCCTGTCATTTCTTATTTGTTGTATTACAGCGCTACTACTCTTAATTTTTCAGTAGGTTATGTATTCCTTATCTTTTTTGTGGTATTTTTTTCTGGTCGTTTTTTGAATATATAGCGCATCGTTTCATTTTTCACTGGGTAAGCGATAACCCTACTGCAAAAAAATAGCCTATGTAATGCATGGTAATCACCATCATTATCCGAGAGACAGGCAGCGCTTATTTATGCCACCGGTTCCAAGCATTATTATAGCATCCGTTTTATTCAGCCTGTTTTACCTTGTATTAGGCCGCTATGCTTTTATGTTCTTCCCTGGCTTTATGTTGGGATACCTACTTTATGGCACCATGCATTATGCCATTCATGCCTGGAACCCTCCGTTTAAATGGATGAAAGGGCTTTGGCGTAATCACCATTTGCACCATTACAAAGACGAGCATAAAGGCTTTGGCGTAAGCAGCACCATCTGGGACCACGTTTTCGGCACCATGTTCGATCTTAAAAAGGAGAAAGAGGATAAAGAAAAGGTACAGGAGCTGATGTTTGGCAAGAAATAAATAAATTTTCAACAATCTATTTATACAAATCCGCTGCTGGCGGATTTTTTTGCTCTGATCTCAAAACTTCTCTACAACCCCTAACCCGAATAACGCGAAATCATATTTAACCGGGTCTTTCGCATCAAGCAATTTCAGGTTTTGGGTAAGCTCTTTGCCGCCAGCCAGTCGTTGCCGGGCCGTTGCAGCAAGTTAAAATGTTTGGCAACGCGGGCTACATGCACATCCAGCGGGCAAACGAGCTGCGAAGGCTTTATGCTTTTCCAGATACCAAAGTCCACTCCTTTAACAGCACCTCTTACCATCCAGCGCAAAAACATATTGAGCCTTACACAGGCAGATTTTTTAAACGGTGTGGCTATATGCTTTCTCGTACGCCTGGGATAATCTGGGAAAATATCTTCATCAAAAAACGAATTGTAAAAACTAACCAGGGCCGGCTCTACATCGGGGTCTGTTTTTTCAGGTGTTTTGAAAAAGCTGTTTCAAGAGATTGTGCCCTGAAACTTTATAATGGTATTGCAGGAAGTCGAGAAAGTGAAACAGGTCGGTAGCATTAAACGTGCGATGGGCGAAACCCAAAAACGGCTTTAGATCCTGTTCTTCAAAGTTCAGTATAAAATCGTAGGGGCATTGTCCATGCCTGCGAGAAGCCTGTTACAGGAGCTGATGATGCTTTTACGGTTGCCCCATGCCAGGATGGCTGCAAAAAGCCGGCTATTTCAATATCCTGTTTTTGGGAAAAGCGATGGGGTATACAAATAGGATCATCCTTTATGAAGTCAGGTTTTTCGTATTGTTCAACTTTTTTGTCCAGGAATTCTTTCAGCTCTCCTTCAATTACTTTCAAAATCTGCTTTTTTGTATAGCTGTGAGTTACATTGTTTGCAACGCAGCAGCCTGTTCATCAAATCTATCATCCTTTACAAAAGCGTAGGTTTTTTTATTGATATGGTAGTATTTGATCCATCCTTTTTCAACCAGCGCGGTAAGGTCTGTACGGGCCGTTTCTTTAGATATGCCGTATACCGAACGCAGCTCGCGTATCGTTACCACCTTCGAGCCGTCTTCTTTCAGCCATTGCAGTACAGAAGTTTGACGCTCATTATAGCCCGGTATTTTCTGTACAGGCTTTTCCACCCTTTCCTGGAGATACGTAAAGCAAAATCCCGCAGCGATTTGAATGCCATCTGAACAGACTGAATATAAAACTGCAGGAAATACCCCGTATTATTTTCATCGCTTTGTACCTGCGAGAATGTTTTATGGTACTGTTGTCTGAATTTGGAAATGACATTGGATACCGACAGAAACTCCGTGACCCAGTAACCCTTTTAAATAAATACATTTGCGACAGTAGCCTGGCAATACGACCGTTACCGTCTTTAAAAGGGCGTACCGTTGTAATGATATAATGAATAAGACCGGCTTTTACCAACGGGTGTATAAAAAACGGTTCTGCATCATTATTATAAAACCTTATTAACTGCTCAACTATTTCCGGGATAAGCGTTACGTCGGCCGGCTTATACGCTGCAGACATATCTACCGCAGATACATCGACTTTATTATTGGTACGATATTGCCCTATTCCCTTTAGCTTTATCGTGTCTCTTGTTAATATTTGATGGAACTGCAAGAATAAAGCCTCTTTAAGATCTTCGTCTTTTTTGCGTAGGCCAGCTGGAGCGCTTTAAAAATATTGATGCAAACCTGCTCCGCAACATCCTGCGGCGCACGCTTTTTAAGCAGCATTTCTTTTGCTGCTTTTTTAGACACTGTTATGCCGGCCAGCTGCGCCGAGCTGATGCTCTCCTCTAAAAGCGCGTTTGTTTTATGCCGGTGCACCTGCCGGGGCTCCAGCAGCACGTGAAAGTCGCGGCCGCCTGCCAGTCCTATATCCAGCTGGTGCAATTGAGCCTCAAGGGCATTGCTGATCCACCATTTTATTTCTATCGACGAAAAAGACAGCCGCCGGTAAAACCCCTGTTCCCGCTCGGCAAGTACTTTGGCCCATATATCCATCCGGTAATCAGGCTCCGGGATTTGCATGTCTTTAAACTTTTCCCAATGAACATAATTGTTATTGAGATTAGAGATCAGTTTTCGTAAAGCATTATTGTTCTGGTTCAGCTGCTCCATATTTTGCATAAAAACCGGCAAATTTTAGCGAATATAGTTATTTTAACCTATTAAGTGCATCGCCATTTAGTAGCCAGGGGCCGTTTGTTTTCACCGTTCCGGTTGCTACTTAGGCAGGAAAATACCTAAAAGCAGAAGAGGCAGGAAAATGATAAGAATGGGAAGAAGTAAATTCACAATAGATTTTCCTATCGAAAACTTTTGCGCTTCTGCAACACCGATGATAAGCAGTACTACTGTCCATATCCCTAAAATCACTTCTAAAATCAGAGCACTGTAAAACAGTATATTGGAAGATATCCCGGCGCTTATGATATCTCCGCCTGTTTTAAATACTTCAACTCCATAAATACTTAATTCCGGAACCAGAAGGACCAGTGAAAGTATAGATGGTATGTATGCATAGGCCATAACGTTTAAAATAGATTTTGCATTGCCCTGGCCCTTAAGCCATTTGCCCGTCCAGTTAATTAAACCCGCGTAAATGCCGGAAATAAACCATCCTACCACCCTCCCACAAAAACGCAAAGTCCAATTATACCCCAAAGTGACATTGTATCTCCCATACCCTTATCGGCCGCCTTGCCAAAAGCCCTTGATACCCCACCCAGTATCAACAGAGCCGTTACATATTTATCATAATTTCGGTAGAGGACGTATTTAAAAACCGTTCGTGGTGAAAACCAGATCTTTGAAAATATTTCCCTGTCAGTTAAATATTGGTATTGTTCAATCTCTTCAAAAATACTTTCCATAGTGTTTATTGGTATTGTTTAATAATAGGCGGCTGTATTTCGATAAAACAATCGCTTACCATAGAGCCTGACAGATTTTGAATCTGCCAGGCTTTATATCATTCTGCAGCTGATGATCATTTAGCCGATCGCCTGCTTCAGATCATCGATCAGGTCGTCTGCATCCTCAATTCCTATACTCAACCGGATCAACGAATCGCTGAGCCCGTTTTTTATTCTTTCTTCGCGCGGTACAGACGCATGGGTCATAGTAGCCGGATGATTGATTAACGACTCTACTCCGCCCAGGCTTTCTGCCAGCGCTATAATCCTGGTTCCTTTTAAAACCTTTACAGCGGCATCAACCGACTCGTCTGCCAGCTCAAAGCTCATCATTCCTCCAAAATCACGCATTTGTTTTCGTGCAACCGCATAGCCGCTGTTATCTTCAAATCCGCACCAGTATACTTTTTTTTACCTTCGGATGCCCCGACAGGAATGCCGCCACTTTTTACCATTTTCACAATGGCGCTGCATACGAACATGCAACGTTTTAATACCTCTTAACACTAAAAAGCAATCTACAGGGCCGGGTACTGCGCCACTGCTTTTTTGGATAAAGAACAACTTTTCCCGTAATCCGTCATCATTCATCATTAATGCGCCCATAATAACATCGCTATGCCCTCCCAGATATTTGGTAGCTGAGTGCATCACAATATCGGCACCAAGATCTAACGGGTTTTGCAAATAGGGTGATGCAAATGTGTTATCCACTACCAGTAAAGCATTGGCTTCCTGGCGATGGATGCGGCGGCTTCAATATCCGTAATATTCATCAGCGGATTTGTTGGCGTTTCTACCCAAATCATTTTGGTGTGGCTGGTAATGGCCGCCCTGATATTAGACGTTTGGGTAGTGTCGGTATAAATGAATTTTATACCAAAATCGGCCCATAATTTAGAAAATAGCCGATAGGTACCTCCATACATATCGTTGGCGGCAATAACTTCATCTCCCGGCTTCAGTAAACGTACCACCGCATCAGTAGCTGCCACACCGCTGCTGAAAGCCAGTCCGTGCCTTGCATTTTCCAACGCCGCAAAAGCGGTTTCCAGCGCTGTACGGGTAGGATTGCCGGCCCGTGAATAATCGTAGCCTTTATGTTCATTAGGTCCCTCCTGTACATAGGTTGAGGTCTGGAATATGGGTGTCATAATAGCTCCTGTGGATGGATCCGGTTCCACACCAGCATGGATGATCCTGGTATTTAGTTTCATACTTACTTGTTTTATATAAGCCGTAGCGGCAACCGGCCTTCCGCAAAGTAAAAAGAAAATAACGAATGTTATCTTACCGGCAGCCTTAACCGTTGTTTATAAAACGATAACCCACAAAAACCAGGAACCCCTTCTTGATCTCAATCAATCTATGAAAAACTTCGTAGTTGCTTGCCGTTCGTCCTAAAACGATGCTTATCACCCTGTAATACCTTGCTGCGAAGTTTACCGCTTAAATGATTTTTCGACCATTCATTGATAATTTTCAATCAATTAGTCCATTAGTTAAAATTATTTAACACAAAACAGCTTGCCGTTGATCAATATTCACTTGCTAAAGCGAGGCGGCGGCAGATATCTTTACCCTGTTAAAGCGCCGTTGAAGCACAGAAGGGTTGCATGGCTAAGGTGAGTTTGGCAGTAAAAAACCGTCATTCACCGGAGGTTTTAGGGTGGTTGACCCATATGCGCTTGATGGATGGTGACTACCGGATGTATGTTTGTAACACAAATACGATAACACAACTCAAAACAATTAAACTTAATAAAATGAAAAACTTAATTCTTTCCGCCGCTTTTATCCTGGCCCTTACAGGCAGCGCTTTTGCCGGTTCGGTAGAGCCCGCTAACGAAATGGTACTTAAAACGTTTAGCCAGATATTTAAAGAAGCCTATAATGTAAGCTGGAGCAATACAGGGAAACATTTTGAGGCCTATTTTGTAGGCGATAACAATATTAAAACCCGCGCGCTGCTGGATGCCAAAGGAAACCTGATACAAACCATCCGCTATTATAAAGAAGAGGAATTGCCTTCAAACGTTCTGTATGCTGTAAAAAAGAATTTAAGAATAATGAAATCTGGGGAGTTACAGAAGTATCCAACAAAAACGGTGTGACTTACAGGATCGTTTTAAGAGACGATAAAAACTATACACATGTTAACGCTAACAGTGTTGGCGAAACAGAGGTGGTGTCAAAGTATAAAAGAGGCGACAAATAAACCGAATTAAAATTTTCTCATGTAAAACAACGGAGGGGGTATTCTTATCTTCTCCTTTTTATTTTATACGGGTATTAAATGGTTATGGGAAGTTTCACCAGCGCATCATCCCAGGCTATAATAAGGTTAGCCCCTGTATCAGACTTTTCAAAAACCATTGTAAAGTACTCCATTACCGGGTTGTAATAAGTAACCGGTACTTCTACTCTTAACAGGTCTTTGGAAACGTCCTGTTTCAGGCCCCATAAATCCAGGTCGTTATTAACGGCAATAGTCCAGTAGCCGGCTTTGGGAATGGCATAGAGGGTATATCTGCCAACCGGCAGCTTTTTATTCCCGATAGTTACCGGTTGAAAAACATCTAACTCTGTTGCTTCATTCGCGCCCAGCCTCCAGGTTTGACCATATTTAAGAATTTCTTCGAATAGCTTACGTCCCTGCAAATGGGGCCGGCTGTAAATAACCCGCATTACCGGGGTGGCGTTTTAGGATCAGCTATTTTCTGCTGGGGATATTTAGAAGGAAAATAGCTCATGTCCATTGGTGAAATGTCTACATCAGCATAGATATTATTATCCTCTATTACGGGCGGGTTGGCCTGATGCCCGGCTGAATCAGATCCCGAATGTTGAGGAGTTGAGTTGGTGGTAGATTGAGTGGGTTTTTCTTTACAACCCCAAGCAGCATTGCTGCAACTGAGGAAACCAGAAAACACCTATAAAGCACAGTCATGTAATTGTTATAATATGTATTAAAATAAGAATGGTAATGTTGCAGAAACAGTATCCCAGCCGGCTACAAGATTTACGCCGGTTCCTGCTTTTTCAAGATCGATGGTTAATGATTCAATAGGCTTATCCATTCTTTCAACAGGAACCGTTACGCGGCAAACATCTTTTGCAGCATCATACTTAAATGCACCCCAGGTATCCGTTTCTTTATTGATGATGAACGTCCAGTTCTTCTCATTAACCAGGGCGTACAGGGTGTACCGACCGGCCGGCACTTTCTTCCCGCCGATTTTTGCATCTGTAAACAAGTCGAGCTCAGTTGCCTCATTTGCGCCCAGCCGCCACACTTTACCATAAGGAACTATTTCAGAACCAAAGATCTGGCGGTTGCTTTTATTGGGCCGGCTGTAAATAACGCGCATTCTTAAGGGCTCTTTTGTTCCTTTCACCTTTAGTGACGGATAGTCTATAGGAAAATAAACCTGGTCAAGAGGCGATTTATCTATAGGCGCCCATTGCTGGGCATTGGCAGCGTGTACGCCTGCTATGGCGCACGCTATTAAAAACAACCACTTTTTCATGTTTCTTTTTTATTTTGGCGATATTCATTGCAGCTGATTGTATTATAATCAGGCAAGATGATCTGATAACAACTGTTGCATCTTATCAAAGGCAAAAGATCTCAACTCCTCCCAGAATGCTTCAAAGCAACGCTGCAAAAACGTATAATGTTCGTCAAAAATTTTCGCAGCCGGACCACTATCCTGCAAATATGCGGCTCTTTTACTAATCCTCCAAAACTTCGGTAAATACCTTGCCGGGTATGATATCCATACAACCAGTTTTGGGATTGCATATAGTAAAACATTTGCTCAAAGTTCGAGGGCATTTCGCTGCGTAGCCGCTCTAACTGGCTGTATGTTGTTTGGGAGAAGCGGTACAGCTCATCGTTGCTGGCAAATATTGTTTTTTCTGTTGCCAGAAAATGATCATATACCACATCAATAAAAGCGCCGCTATATAACCCATACTCACTTTTAAAAACTGTTTTTGCCTGCCGCGTTACCTGGTGGGTATCTGTGAAATCGTCTATAGCCCTATGCAGTAAAATGCCCTTGTGCACTACCGGTGGATAAAGAAATTGCTTCTTTCCCTTGACAAAATCACTGATCATGTTGCCCAGTAAGATCTCTTCATTACCAAAAGACAGGTATGCATGAGCCAGGTAGTTCATTTTATTTGCTGATGAAGTTTGCGATGTCCGTTACTAACTGAGGCACAACCGGCAACGACGGCTGTGTGTAAGTGGCTCTGTCTTCTGCAAAACCTCCCGGTGATTTTTTTAATACATGGTTCATGCTTGTAATAAGAGAAAATACGGCATTGGGCTGGCACCTGTACAGCTCTTCACCCTCGCTTTGCTGTACCTGGTAATCTTGCGAGCCCTGTACAATTAATACCGGCATCGTTAGCTTTTTTATTTCGGCACATGGGCTGTACTTCATCCATGATATCATATAGGGCTGAATGCTGGGACGAAACAGTGAGAATAACAGGGGCGGAACAGAATCTATTTTCTCTCCTTTTTTAACCGGCCAAAAAGTGAATCCGCCGGGGCAGCTAATACAGGCGCCTGTTGTTTTAGCTGCCAGCTAATAATTTCATCGATGGGTTTTGCCGGGCCTGAAATAGATATGTACTTACTGGCCTTTACCTTTTGCGCTGCCACCATAGCTATCAGCGAGCCTTCGCTATGGCCTGCCAAAACCAGCTGTTGAACTCTTTTGTCTTTTCTTAAAAGAGCTGCCCAGTTTTCCAGGTCCTTTATGTAATCATCAAAAACCAGCTTCGATTCATCTTTTCCGGCATCTTTACTGGCCGCAATGCCTCTTTTGTCGATAAGCAGGGTTGCAATATTTTTTTTTGCCAGCTCATTAGCGAGCATCAGGTAACTATCCGCATTTACACCCAAGGGGTTATTACCTTTCCGGTCGGTTGGGCCGGAGCCCGGTTGCAATATCACCAGGTTGAACCTTGCTTTATTTGCCGGTACAATCAAGCTTCCAAAAAGATCGCCGGTTGCTGAATGCAGGGTAACGGCCTCTTCGGTTTGCGCCTTTGCAATACCGGTAATAAATATGAGCGTAAAAAGGATCCAAGGTCTATACATAGGGTTCTTAATAAATGAGGTAAGTTAAGAAAAGAATAACCTTTCTTCAATATCAAAAATAGATATTTTTGCGGTCCGCAATGTCTCACACTTTTGTGATCTGAAGGCGAATCAAAAGTTTTTAAATCATGAACAAAGGACCCGTTTCAAATTTTATTCAGCATCATTACCGCCATTTTAACGCAGCCGCATTGATGGACGCCGCCAAAGGCTATGAAACTCATTTGCTCGAAGGAGGTAAAATGATGGTGACATTGGCTGGAGCGATGAGTACCGCTGAGCTGGGTATTTCATTGGCTGAAATGATCCGCCAGGATAAAGTGCACATTATCAGCTGCACGGGGCCAACCTGGAAGAAGATGTGATGAACCTGGTGGCACACAGCCATTATAAAAGTTCCTAATTACCGCGATCTTACACCACAGGAAGAGTGGGATTTACTGGAGAACCATTATAACCGTGTAACGGATACCTGTATCCCCGAAGAAGAAGCCTTCCGCCGCTTACAAAAGCACCTGGTGAAACAATGGAAGGAAGCGGAGGCTAAGGGTGAACGCTATTTCCCGCATGAGTTTTTATATAAAACCGTTTTAAGCGGGGAACTGCAGCAGTACTATGAAATTGACCCGAAAGACAGCTGGATTGTTGCCGCAGCAGAGAAAAACCTGCCTATTGTTTGCCCGGGCTGGGAAGACAGTACTACCGGAAATATTTTTGCAAGCTATGTTGTAAAAGGCGAACTGCAGGCAGCTACTGTAAAAAGCGGTATTGAATATATGGTTTGGCTTACCGAGTGGTATCGCAATAACTCGTCGGGCAAAGGTGTTGGTTTCTTCCAGATCGGAGGTGGTATTGCCGGAGATTTCCCCATTTGTGTGGTTCCGATGATGTACCAGGACCTTGAGTGGCATGATGTTCCGTTCTGGAGCTACTTCTGCCAGATCAGCGACAGCACCACATCTTACGGCTCTTACAGCGGCGCAGTACCTAACGAAAAAATTACCTGGGGTAAGCTGGACATTCACACGCCTAAATTTATTGTTGAAAGCGATGCAACTATTGTGGCTCCTTTGATGTTTGCCTGGATACTGGGCTGGTAGTCTTAAATACCTCCTTATAATACATAGGCTTTGCGGGCCCCATTGTTCTTACAGCAGTACAATGCCCGCAAAGCCTACTTATTTTTTATAAGAACTTATTAGCTTTTTGCCGTATATAGTTGCTGTTGGCTATTTTTGTTGTTATTACTATCAAAAAAACTGCTATGAAAAAGCTAACTATTGTTTTAGGACTATACTGCTTCCTGATATCCGGCTATGCACAGGAAAGAACGCTAGAGGTGAGTTCGGAACGTAAGGCGGATAAATCTGTTGAAATATCATACAACAAAACAGAACCAGGATATTATACAGTGGTGCTTAATTTTAGTGAGCTCACCAACAGCTCCAGGCCGCAGGAGACTATCAGTGTAACCGGAAAGGCCGGAACACTGTTAACACTAAAGCCCACAGATCCTAATCAGCCTATTGGATACCGGTATGGTTACCGGTATATAAGGGGCCAGTTTAAACCCAGGTTTAATGCTGATTTTTGTTACGTATTGCCGTATACCCCGGTATAAAATGCGAGGTAGTTGAAGCTGGTTATGCGAATCAGCGGTATTTTGGCGCGGAAAAGCCTGCCGATTGGAAAAGCTATTTCTTTTATACAGACAAAGAAGAGATGGTAACCGCCATTAGAAAAGGAATGGTTGTTGAAGTGGTTGACGAATTTGAAACAAGCGAAAACATAGAATTTACTACCCGCCAGAATGCCGTTATCGTGGAGCACGAAGACGGCACATTGGTAAGATACCTGGGCTTTAAGAAGGGGTCGCTTCAGGTAAGGCCGGGTGATGTCATTTTACCCAATACCCCTTTAGGTGTCAATACATTCCGTTCAAAAAATCGTTATGCCATCAGCATTTTTA
Source organism: Paraniabella defluvii (assembly GCA_019316985.1). Lineage (GTDB taxonomy): Bacteria > Bacteroidota > Bacteroidia > Chitinophagales > Chitinophagaceae > Niabella > Niabella defluvii. Next base: position 2,043,104 of record CP079215.1, on the reverse strand, counting down.
TGTATTACCTAAGCTCTTTGGATTTTGAAAGTCTTCAGAACCAAACATTGGCAAAGCAAAAAGTTTATATTCTATTATTACACCGCGGTTTGTTATTGATAATACTTCCTGCATTTTACTGGAAAACATATACCTCATTTTCGAGCAAAGAAATTGTAATAAAAGAAATGAGTAAAAGAGAACTGAAAAAATATACGGCAAAATGATGATTACTCTTCTCATAGATTTTGCTTCCGCAACTCTTTAAGCGCCGCTTCCAGTTGCGTATCTGTTCCATTTCTTATATCAGAAACAACAGGTAACACAACAATATCAGGTGCAATTCCTTTCCCAACAAAATCGCTCCCATCGGGATATTGGTCTCTTTTGGTGCAAACACGCGCGCTTAATCCTCCGGGCAGTTGAAATCCTAAAGGCTGACCGGTGCTGCCCCCGAAGGTTCCCCATAATTAAACCCCTGTTTAAAGATTTAAATGCAGCAGCAAAATCTTCAGCCGCAGAAAATGTTCTGGCGCTTATCAGTAATATAACGGGTTTAGAGAATAGCTGGTCTTTTACCGGCGCTATACCGTTGCTGTTTCCCCAGGTATCCTGCAATCGTCCCCATGCCCTGAATGAAGCAGTGTATTGTCTGGTATACATTTTATGAACGAGTTGAGGCTCGCGGATCAGGTATCTTAATATCTGCCAATCGGAGCTGCCGCCTCCATTATTTCTCAGGTCGATTATCAGGGCTTTTGACTGAGATATTTCCGGATATTTTTCTTTAAATACCCTTGACCCTGTATCCGTAGCAAAGGAATTGATGGCCAGGTAGCTGACATTTCCAGGTAGTATTTTATATTCAACCGGAGCACTGCCCAGTTTTTTACTTCGCTCCGAAGGGCTTACGCGCGAAATCGTTTGATCGGAAATGTTTCCCTTAAGATCTTTAAGTTTTAAATAAACCGGCTGTTTAACAGATCCCGCCAGCAAGGCATAGTCAAAACTACGCACAACCAGGTCCTGCGATGTAGAAGCGCTTTCGTAAGGAGTAATGAATTTAGCAGCATATTCTTTAACCGGAAGTCCGTTTACCGTTAGCACCTCCATTCCAACTTTCAAACCCTTTTTTTGCATTTCCGGGTCTGACTGTACAATCAATACCTTGTCTTCAATTAACCTGGTGCGAATAAGCGGGCGGGCATAAACTTCTTCCATCAGCTCTTTAGGCGCAATAATATTGGTGTGCCCGTCCTTTAGCCGGGCGCACATTTCGGTTAGTACCCTATAGTATTCTAGGGTAGATTTCGTATTTTTTACCTTTTAAATACTCAAAATATAAAGAGTCGATATTTATCCCGGGAATTAAGTCGAAGTTGACAAAGTTATATTTAGCTTCAGACCAGAACCTGGAAAGCCCCGCTACTTTTTCTTCTTCTGAAATATCTTCCCGGTATGCGGTTTTAAAAAACCTGGACTCCCAGAAATCAGGCTTATTAAAAAACTGTTCGTTTTCTTTGGTTTTCATTGCTTCTCTTTCCTGTATTTTCTGAAGCAACAGTGCCCAATCTTTTTCATTATGCAGGGATTTCAGATCACTGTCTTCGAGCATGGTTTTTGAACTATTAAAGCCGTCGTCTATCGCTTTTCTTAAATAATTTAAGGCTAGTTTTTTATTCCCTGCCAGTGCAAAATAGCAGGCTGTATTATAAAGGGATATTTCAAAGACGCCTTCTTCCAGTTTCTTTTCGAGCTCCTTTGCAGATATCGACGCCTGTGGTTGCGCAAATGCCGCAACATAGATCAATACAGGTACCACCAACAATAAAAACTTTTTCATATACACAATATTTAATCAATCAAAAAACTATTTAAGCGCAAAATATAATACCGGCGTTGCCTGGAATTGTAAAAAACAGACAGGGGCTCAGGATTGAACGGAAACCAAAACATTGTCTTCGATGCAATACAGCGATTGGTGAAGCTGTTTTGGCGTCATCCTGGTAAATAACCTGATATCTTTTATAAAATGACTTTGGTCGTAGTAGCCGCAGTCATGGGCAATTTCTGTAAAGGAGTTCTTTGTTTGCTGCATTTGCCACAAAGCTTTTCTGAACCTGATAATTTTTATATACTCTTTGGGGAGAGGTCCAGGCAACGTTGAAAAGTCCGGCTTATCTTTTTCTCCGAGCATTGAAGCGTTTGCACAACTGCCTTCAGGTTGAAAAACGCTTCCTTATGGAGGTAATACAGGCACTGCTGTAAAAAAGGGTTCTCAAATGCAATCAGCTTAGACAGCAGAAACTGCTCTATCCTTGCTCCACGGTTTTTTAAATCCGCCGTGTCAAATACCGTTTCAAAAAAGTTATGCCAGCTGCGCCCCAAAGTTCATACAAGAGGTTTTCTCCGAGCACATAGGTTTTAAGCGGTTCTTTAAAAAATGGTAATATCCCAGAGGGGTAAAGTCGATACATATTTCATCAAAAATGCCCTCTACCTGGAAGTGGTGTGGAGCGGAATAGAGTCCTGATATATAGGACTGGATACCGCTATGGCAGTGAAATTTCTTAATACCGCTGCTGCAATGGGCCAGCATCCTTTCTTTAACAACGCCCAGGCAAATATTATTATTGGCATAAGAAGTAATAACGGTTGTGTGGTTGGCATTGCCAGAGTAATTAAACAAAATGTATTGAACCAATTTTGCGAGACCAGGATGCTTTATTTTATACGTACTGAATTTCATAAAAGCAGCGATTATTGCAGTATACGGTAAATTTAAAACTAAAAGGGACGCTAAGCGTCCCTTTGTTGTTATGATGGGTTTCGGTTTCTTTGATCTTGATTAAAAGACCACCCGTAAGTTACGTTTTATTTTTTTATTGTGTCAATTTTAAATCGCGCTTCAGCATGTTGTTCCTGTTGGCCATTTCCCAGGCGGTATAGAAAATCATTTGTGCACGTTTTGCCATTAAAGGGAAATTGATCTTATCTACCGTGTCTGTGGGCTGATGGTAATCGGCCTTTAGCATCCCATCATAAAAGAATAAAACAGGCACCCCTTTTCTGGCAAAGTTATAATGATCGCTCCTGTAGTAGATCCTGTTAGGATCATTAGGATCGTCGAACCTGTAATCAAGCACCAGCTTTGTGTACTTGTTATTCATGCCTTCATTTATTTTCGGCAAATCTGTGCTTAGCTTGTTATGTCCTACCACGTATACATAGTTCTGTGTATCGGCGGTCATTCTTTCGGTGTCTATACGGCCGATCATATCAATGTTCAGATCTGCAGTTGTTTTATCTAATGGAAAGATCGGGTGTTCTGAATAGTATTCAGAGCCCCATAAGCCTTTTTCTTCGCCACAAACCAGCATGAATACAACAGTTCTGCGCGGCCCCTTTCCCTCTTTTTCGCTTTGGCAAAAGCTTCCGCCATTTTCATCACGCTTACGGTTCCGGAACCATCGTCGTCGGCGCCGTAGTAAATATTTCCTTTCTCATCTATGCCCACATGATCGTAGTGTGCTGTTACAAAAGATATTCACCTTTTTTATCTGAGCCTTCTACCAAGCCTACTACGTTACTAACGGTGGCGATTTTTTTGCCTGAAGCATATTGTAATGCAACCGGAAGCTGGCGGGTAACAGGATCAATAACGCCGGCACCTACGGAGGCTTTTATTTCACTGATACTATGGCCATCTTTTTTAATTACGTTATCATTAATAAAAAAGGCAGGTATTGCGTCATTCTCCTGCTGTGTAGCTATGTCTGGCTTGGGCCTGTAGGAGTTGTTAAGCATTTGTTGCGAAGGAAGCTGATCGGCAATGATCAGCACTGCGGCTGCTCCTTTCTTTTTGCATTTGCTATTTTGTTGGCCGTGAAAACGGGCGACTGTCTGCGGGCTTATCTGTTTTGAAGCCATCCGGCTGGCCGGCCAGCAAGATGACCAATTTACCTTTTACGTCAGTTGTTTTATAGTCATCCCGCTTTTCATCTACGATTCCGTAGCCGACGAAAACATATTCTGTAAAACTGAGGTTAACCTGCTGTGGCATCTGGATCCAGGAGCAAAATCAGACCATGCGTTAAACGGTATCCCGCCCATATTTAAAGAGAGCGTTGACGCACTATCTTTTCCAGATCAAAAAACTGCCTGTAGCTGCCTTTATTGCCCGGCTGTACACCAAAGGCTTTGAATTGTGTTTCAATATAATTGGCCGCTTTTTCGAGACCCGGAGAGGGTGTATCTCTTCCTTCCATTTCTGCGCCAGCAATAATGCTCAGGTGCTTTCTGAGATCGGTTGTAGTAATTGTTTTGGCAAAGGGTTGGGGATCTGCCGTTTTTTTGTGCCTGACCGCTAACACTGGCCAGCGCGCATACCGCTAATAGTAAATTCTTTCCCATATAAAAATGCTTGTTGAGTTGTAAATGTAACCAACAACGGCAAATAAATGCCTACCGTTTATCAAAATATAAAATATGATACCCCCTGTTATAAGGAGCAAAGGAGATAACTATAATCTGTAAAAAATGAAGGCCTGCGGTTAATTAGGGAAGTACGTGCAGCTGGGGGCTTCATTAATCAGACCCTGAAATCTTATCGACCCGGTTGGCATGGCGGCCGCCTTCAAAGGCTGTATTTAAAAATACTTCTACCATTTCTTCTGCCGTACTTTCAGAGACAAAGCGGGCGGGAATACAGAGAACATTCGCGTTGTTGTGCTTACGCGCCAGGGCCGCTATTTCATCATCCCAACAAAGCGCTGCCCGAATACCCTGGTGTTTATTGGCGGTAATAGCCACCCCATTGCCACTGCCACAAAGCAGGATGCCCAATGCGCAATCTCCCGATTCAACGGACTGTGCAACAGGATGCGCAAAGTCGGGATAATCAACCGCATCGTTGGTAGCCGGTCCAAAATCTTTAAAAAGCAGGTCTTTTCCTTCAATAAATGAGATAACAAATTCTTTCATTTCAAAGCCGGCATGGTCAGAACCTATTGCGATCGGCTTGCTGAGATCAAATGTTGTTTCCATAATTACCGGTTTATTTAACTCCACTCTTCTGCGGTATTTTCCGCATTCTTTTTTCACCCCTGGCTGCCAGCGCAATGCTTATTTCAAACAACAGGTATAAAGGCGCTGCCACTACAGCAAGGCTAAACGGATCGGTTGTCGGGGTGATAATTGCCGCTGCAATCAAAATTACAACAAAAGCATGACGCCTGAATTTGCGAAGGATCTTGGCAGTTACAATACCTGCTTTGGCTAATAACAATATCAATAAAGGCAATTGGAAAAGTATGCCGATTCCTACAGTGGTATAAGTCATGTTTTCGAGGTAATCGGAAAAGGTGGGCATGATGGTTATCTTATCACTTAGCTTATAATTGAAATAAAATTGCACCATCAGCGGCATTAGTATAAAATATCCGAACGCCACGCCAATAAAAAACAACAGGGATACCCAGAAAATAATTCCCGAGGCCTGCCGGCTTTCTTTTTCAGAAAGCGCTGGTTTTACAAATTTCCATATTTCCCAGAAAATGTAAGGAAAGGCTAAAACAAACCCACCGATAAACGCTACCGTAAAATTGGCAATAAACTGGCCCGTCATGGTTGTTTCTATAAACTGCGTCTTTACCTCTTTAAAGCAAAGGGATTCGCCGACTCCAACGGCCCGGCCCATTTTACACATCCATTCAGCAGATATAAAATTGGTTCTTGTTGGTCCGAAAACAATATCATCTATAAAAACGTCGGTAAAGATAAAAACGATGATAGCACCGATAACAACAGCTAAAATTGAGCGTATTAAATGCCAGCGTAATACCTCCAGGTGGTCAATAAACGACATTTCGTCTTCGTTACCCTGATTTCTCTTCTTAAAAAAATCCATTATAGCCATGTACGTAAAATAAGTACGCAAAGATGCGACTTTATAGTTAATAGTTTATGGTTGATTGTTCATAGTACCCAATATCTGCTTTCGGGTATTAATTGGTATTTAGCGGGCTCCTCCGTCTACTATAAACTACCGATAATGAACTATTTCAGTTTTTTGAGCTTTACCATTTCAATACGGGTATGGGTTACGCCGAGCACATCAAACTCGTAATCGCCGATGATAATACGTTCTTTTTGCACAGGAATGGTTTCATGATGGTTAATGATATAGCCCGAAAGCGTCTCAGTATCATGCCCTTCAAAGCTCAGGCCATATTTTTTTCAATGTAGTCTAATTCCAGTCGTCCTGAAAATATATATTCTCCTTCGGCGATCTGTTTTTCTACAAATTTTTCCGTGTCGTACTCGTCCCAAATTTCGCCAAAAAGCTCCTCCAGCACATCTTCCATGGTAATAATGCCGGCAGTTCCGCCAAACTCGTCTACCACCCAGGCAATGCTTTTGGCCTCATGGCTAAATTTATAAATAAGGTCTACTGCATTCATACTTTGCGGTACAGCCAGTATATTAATAAGGATGCTCCTGATGTCTGAAGGTTTTTTAAACAGATCTAACTGGTGTACATAACCCAGGATATTATCGATAGTGTCTTCGTAAACAATAATGCGCGTTCTTTTGGTTTCGATAAACCGCTGATGCAATTCTTCAATGGAAGTTTTTACATCAACGCCGATCACCTCCTTACGGGGCACCATTGACTGCCTGATCTTTATATGGGGTAATTCCTGCGCATTTTCAAGTAGCTGGGTGCTGGTTTCGGCCTTGGAGCTTTCATTAATGCCGTCTGAGAAAACAAACCGCAATTCGTTTTTACTTAACGGGGACTTGCTTTTATCTAACCGAACATTAAAAACATATTTAAGAATCCAGTTGGTAAGCAGGAACATGCCCCGTACAAATGGTGCAAACAGCCAGAAAAAGAAACTGAAAAAAGAAAACCCGCTGAGCAAGGCATTGCTTTTGGCCCTGAATAATGCTCTCGGGATAAATTCGGCAAAAATCAACGCCACTAATACATTAAAAATTATTTCTAAGAAGGTTTGCACGCCATCGGAGGAAATATTAAATCTGTTCCAGATGGGCTCTACTACCTCGTGCGTTAACAATACAAAAATGGTTAATGCGATAATATAGCCGGTGATAGCAACGCCAAGAAAAACGGCCGGAGCATCAATAAAGCGGCCCAACCGGTTGCCCGTAGCGGTATCCTGCTTTCTTTTAAGTTCGATGTTCAGCCGGCTGGCGCTGTAAAAAGCCATTTCTATGCCCGCGAAAAACATCATAAATAACAATGCGGCGCACCAGGAAATAAGAGTTACGTCCATATTCTAAAGATACAAAGGCCGGTTTGAATAATAAATGTAAAAAACAAATATTAAGGGTAAAATTTTAGGAATACAAGCCGCCAATAAGCAACTTGCTCATAGTCAAAACTGTTATTTAGCCAGGAATGCAGTGATGAGTTTTTCGGCTTCTTCACAGGCTTCCTGCAAATCGTCATTTACAATGGTGTGGTGAAAGTGATGGCTGAAAGACATTTCATATTCTGCCTTATTTACCCGGGTTTGCAAAGACTCTTCGGTTTCAGTACCACGGCTGGCCAGTCTTCTTGCCAGTTCTCTTACCGATGGCGGCTCAATAAAAATCGACAACGATGTTTGAGGATATTGCGTTTGTACATGTATGGCGCCTTTTACATCTATGTCCAGCAACGGGCACTTATTTTCTTTCCAGAGGCGGTCCAGCTCTTTTTGAGGGTACCATAGTATTTTCCTTCATATACCATTTCCCACTCCACAAACTCGCCTTTTTGTATTTTTTGCTGAAACTCCTCCACTTTCATGAAATAATAATCCCTGCCATTTACCTCATTCCCACGCGGAGAGCGGGTTGCCGCAGAAATAGAGAACGCCAGCTGCGGAAATTTTTCCAGTAAAAAATGAGTGATGGATGTTTTACCAGCCCCGGAAGGAGCTGTAATAATGATTATTTTTTTATTGTGGGAAGCCATACACAAATTACGGCATTTGTGCCGGGAGAAAAAAATTTGAAGAATTAAGTTTGTAACACCTGTTTGAGTTACATAAGATAGAATTTTTCTCTCAGGAACATTATCATATTAAAAGCCGGTGATTGGGTGCCCGGCTTTTGAGGGCCATCACATCACAATATCTCTTCTACACTTATCCTGATATTGTCGGCCATTTTATGCGTTGGCAGGTCATTTTCATCGCCACCAAAGGGATCCTCAATTTCTTCAGCAATCAGTTCTAAACTGGCCAGTACATAGGTAATGAATACCACAACAGGCACTACCCAATAACCCAGCTGAAATACATAACCCCAGGGCAGCGTAAGCAGGTAAATAAGTACAAACCTCTTGATAAAAATACCGTAGGAGGATGGAATGGGCGTATTTTTAATTCTTTCGCAGGCGCCGCATACATCGGTAAAAGATTGCAATTCTCCATTTAAAAAAGCAGCACTTCCCGCTTATTGTGCCATTACGATACAGTTTTTTTACATGCTCATAAATCAGGCCTGCTACCTGGTTGGGCACATGCTTTTCGGTATCAATGGTCGAAATAATCCTTTTCGTTTGCTCATTTTCATCAAAGAGCATTACACGCGTACGTTCTTTTAGCAGGTGCTGGTGTAATGCCTGCGCATAACCAGGAATGATTTTTCTAAAAATTCCCGCTCTTCCCGCTGATCTTCTCTCAATACTACAGACAGTTTCAATGCCAGGTTGCGGGAGTTGTTCATTAACGCACCCCAAAGTTTACGTCCCTCCCACCACCTGTCGTAAGCGGTGTTGGTTCTGAACACCAACACCAGTGATATCGCAAACCCCAGCAACGAATGCAATATTGGCAGGTTTTTGATCACACTTTTATCTGAAAGCTTCCAATATCCCAGCTCGAGGTAAGCAATAAATGCCGAATAAACAGCTATAACCAATAATATCCACCAAAGCTTTCTTAATACATCGGCCTTGGTTACTTTAAAAAGAATACCGAGCCAGTCTTTTGTATTGTAGTATTTCATTTGTTATGTTGATATGTTGACTTGTTGATATGTTGACAAGGATAAAAAAGCCGTCAACGTTTAAACTTATCAACTTGTTAACTAACCACCCGTCTCACATCTGCACCCAATGCCTGTAAACGGGCATCAATATTTTGATAGCCCCGATCTATTTGTTCTATATTCTGGATCGTGCTTTTCCTTCGGCGCTCAGGGCTGCGATCAACAGAGCCACACCTGCGCGGATATCCGGGCTGCTCATGGTAATGCCTCTTAACTGATGCTCTCTTTCTAAGCCAATAACCACCGCCCTATGAGGATCGCAAAGAATGATCTGCGCGCCCATTTCAATCAGCTTGTCTACAAAAAACAGGCGGCTTTCGAACATTTTCTGGTGTATCAATACGCTTCCCGTTGCCTGTATGGCCGTTACCAGCACAATGCTTAATAAATCCGGTGTAAAACCCGGCCAGGGATGATCATAAATCGTCAATACGCCACCGTCCAGGTACTTTTGTATAGTATAGTTGTTCTGTGAAGGGATATGAATATCATCTCCTTTAAACTCCATGGCAATACCCAGTTGCATAAATTTTTCGGGAATTATTCCCAGATCATTAATGCCGGCGTTTTTTATGGTGATATCGCCCTGGGTCATGGCGGCCAGGCCAATAAAAGATCCTACTTCTATCATATCCGGCAACATTGCATGAGTGGTTCCTCCCAGGTAATGCACCCTTCTATAATCAATAAGTTACTACCAATTCCGCTGATCTTGGCGCCCATGCGGTTAAGCATTTTACACAACTGCTGTAAATACGGTTCGCATGCGCATTGTAAATGGTAGTGGTTCCCTTTGCCATGGTGGCTGCCATTACAATATTAGCCGTTCCGGTTACAGAAGGCTCATCTAACAGCATATAAGTGCCCCTAAGTTCTTCAGCAGTGAGGTGAAAAAATCCATCTTCCTGGTTGTAATCCAATTGTGTTCCCAACTTTTGGAAGCCTATAACATGAGTATCTAACCGTCTTCTTCCAATTTTATCTCCTCCCGGTTTGGGGATAAACGCTTTTTTATAACGGGCCAGCATAGCCCCCGCCAGCATTACACTTCCGCGAAGCCTGCCGCTTTTCTTTTTAAATTCCGGGCTGTGCAGGTAGTCGATATTTACATCATCGGCCTTAAAAATGCAGGTGCTGCGACTGGTTCTGTTCACCTTTACATTCATTTCTGAAAGTAATTCTATTAAAAGGTTAACGTCCAGTATATCCGGTATATTGTTAATTGTAACTTCTTCGGGTGTTAACAACACCGCACTTATTATTTGTAATGCCTCATTTTTCGCGCCCTGTGGTATAATTTCCCCCTGTAGCTTCTTGCCTCCGCGTACTTCAAATACGTTCATTGGTAAATAGTTTATATTAAAACGAAGATAGGTGGAAAGTTATTTCCACGGTTTGGCGCTTACACAAAAAATGGTCACCGGGTGAGGACGACCATCTTGAACGTATTAAAAACTATTCTTAATAATACGGGCTGATGAGAATGTATATAACCGGCCCCGTAACAGCAACATATAACCAGAGCGGCCAGGTAATACGCGCGATTTTTTTATGACGCGGATACTCTCCTATAAGGCCACGATAGGCGGTAAATAAAATAAACGGGAGAATGATACCCGCCAGAGGAATATGTGTAAAAGGATGATATAATAAAAGGTTTTAAGTCCGCCAGAACCGCCAAACCTGGTATCGCCCGCAAACAAGTGATGACAGATATAGCTTACCAGGAAAAGAATGGACAAAACCATCGCAACGAGCATGATCTTTTTATGAAGCTCATAGTTTCCTTTTCTTACAACCCATAAAGCCGCGATTAACAGTACTGCAACCACCGAGTTGATTATAGCATTTGCAAAGGCGAAAACATGTACATCAAAACCCAGGTCTACCTGCAGGTGCACGCGTCCCAGCGCGGTTACTATTAAAAATACAATTATCGAAAAAGATATAATCAGCCAATTGGCCCTTTTATCATTTTTTTTCCAACTAGCTTTCAGCATTTCTTTTCTTTTTAAATAATATCATAAATAATCCTACCGCAACGGCTGCAACCAAAAAGGCGATAGCCAGCACCTTTACCGGTAAGCCGCTTTTCTTACTTACTGCGGTCTTTCTCCAATGTTAATAAAACGGCATCTCTTGAAAGCTTTTTCAGATCAGCAGAATCAAGCCCGTGATAATAACCCCGGATGTTGCGCTTGCCGTCGATCAACACGAAATGATCGGTATGTATAAATGACGTATCAATTCCCTTTCCATCTACCAGGCCCAGCTTCAGGTCGTTAATCGCCAGGTCATAAATGGTTTTTTTATCGCCGGTGAGTAAATCCCATTGTTCGGGATTGATCTGGAAACGGTCGGCCCATTTTTTCAGCTGGGCAACAGAATCTCTCTCCGGATCTACAGAAAACGACAGATAGTGTATATTGGTGTTGGTTTATCACCAACCCTTTGCGCGTTGGTAATTGCTTTTTCCAACGTGCGCATGTTGGTGGTTAACGCCGGGCAGATAGTGGGGCAATGGGTAAAAAGAAATCGGCAATAATGATCTTTCCTTCGTAGTTGCTTAAGCGTACCGAGTCGCCCAGCTGATTGATCAGCGAAAAATCGGGCACTTTGTGCCATACGGTATCTGTTACCTGTTTGCCATTCTCGAGGCGTGTGTTGACACTGTCGGGCATATAACGCCTCGGCATTGAAGTTGCTTCATTGCTGTAATGGCGAATAACTAAATAACAAGCCAACGGCAGTAGTAACGCCATCAAAACAGCATATAAACCTTTTTTACTCAAGGTAAATGAATGTATTTAGTGAACGGATCTTTACCCGGGAAGCCGGTAAAAGGCCCGGTAAAAAATTTTCGCGAAATTCGTAAAATTAAGCGATAGCCCGGCACGATTTCTTCTTTTTATTTGCACCGGCTACATTAATAATACACCTTTAAACGTATTTTTAAAATAAAAACAACGCCAATGACCCCTAAATTTTTCGCAGTAGTGAGCGCTGCTGTGCTGATCGGTTGCAGCGGTACCAGCCATGAACCAAAGCCCGGTGCACCGGCAGATAAAGACACAACGATACACAATCTGCCGCCGGTTGAAACCAAAGAGGCCAACACTACCTATAAACCGGCGTTTGCAGGACAAACCCGGGTTGCTGGAATGAAAACCTCCACCGAACTCGATATTAAAGTGATTTCGGAAGGCCTGGTAAACCCCTGGGGAATAGCAGTAATGCCCGATGGCCGGCTTCTTATTAGCGAAAAAGGCGGAACACTGCGTATTGCAACTACCGGCGGGGAATTATCTGCACCCATTTTAGGTTTGCCTGCTGTAAACTCCGAAGGCCAGGGCGGGTTACTGGGTATAACGCTCGATCCTGATTTTGGCAGCAACCGGATGGTTTATTGGGTGTTTTCGGAAAAAACAGGTGGCGGAAACCTCACTGCCGTTGCCAAAGGCCGCCTGGCTGACGATGAAAAAAGATTGAAAACCCGGTTGTAATTTACCGTGCTACTCCTGCGTTTGCAGGTACTTTGCATTATGGCGGACGTATCCTTTTTGATAAAAACGGTACCCTTTTCGTAAGTACAGGCGAACGTTCGGCTTTAGAAACGAGGCCCAAATCACAGGACCTCGGTACCGGTTTGGGTAAAATTGTGCGCATTACAAAAGAGGGTAAGCCGGCAGCAGGCAATCCGTTCATCAATACTGCGGGCGCTATGCCGGAAAACTATACTTATGGCCACAGAAATGTACAGGGCCTGGCCATTCACCCCGAAACAGGCGATTTATGGGAAAATGAGTTCGGCGCCCGTGGTGGTGATGAAGTCAACCGCATTGAAGCCGGCAAAAATTACGGCTGGCCCATTATTACTTATAGTATTGAATACGGTGGACAACCGATCAATAATGGCCTTACTCAAAAAGAAGGAATGGAGCAACCTGTATATTATTGGGACCCTGTAGTATCGCCCAGCGGTATGACTTTTTATTCCGGCGATCTTATTCCTGAATGGAAGAATAATCTTTTTATCGGTTGCCTGAGCGGATCACATATTGTACGGCTGGAAATTAAGGACAACAAAGTGGTAGGTGAAGAGCGGTTATTAACAGACCGCCAGGACCGGTTCAGAGACGTGCAGCAGGGAAAAGACGGTGCACTGTATGCAGTATGCGACGGTGCTCACGGGAAGCTTTACCGGATCGGTAAAAATAAGAATTCTTGCAATGGCGCTCCGGCGCCTTTTTTTGTTTTATATTTTGGTGGTAGACAATCCTTCCATCGGTCGGAATTGTGTTACTTTTGCGCAAAATCTTCAAGATCAAACCTCAAATCTCAAATATTCTTGTCACCGGCGGTACTGGTTTTGTTGGCGCCTATATTATCAAAGAACTGGTGCAACAGGGATTTTCGGTGCGGGCTATTAAACGCACCACTGCGCAATTGCCTGAGTTTATTGAACCAGCCATTTTAAATAAGGTTGACTGGGTGGAGGGCGATATTTTAGATGTGGTAGCCCTGGAAGAGGCAATGCAGGGTATAGATGCCGTTATTCATAGCGCTGCTGTTGTTTCTTTCAGCAAAAAGAGAGAAGCAAAATGTACCATGTAAATATTGAAGGAACGAAGAACGTGGTAAATACCTCCCTGGAAACCGGGGTTCCGCGGATCGTGTACATAAGCTCTGTTGCGGCGATAGGCCGGAAATTAACCGGCGGAACGGTAAATGAAAAAGCGCAATGGGAAGATTCGAAAGCAAATACGCATTACGCTATCAGTAAGTTTAAGGCCGAACTGGAAGTTTGGAGAGGGTTTGCAGAGGGACTGGAAGGCGTTATATTAAACCCGGCCACCGTTTTAGGCTATGGCAACTGGAACCAGAGCAGCAGCGGTATTTTTAAGAGTGCTTATAATGAGTTTAAATGGTACACGAACGGTGTTAATGGCTTTACAGATGTGGAGGATCTGGCCCGGGCCGCAGTAATGCTGCTGGAAAGCCCTATTACCGAAGAGCGTTATATTGTTTGTAATGATAACTGGCCTTTCCGTAAACTGTTTGATACTATGGCCGATAATTTTGGAAAAAAACGCCCTTACAGGAAGCCACGCCCTTTTATCAGCTGTTGCGTGGCGGTTAGAAAAAATCAAGTCTTTATTCACGGGACGAAAGCCGCTTCTTACCAGGAAAGCGCCAAAGTAGCTAACAGCTTTACGCAGTTCGATAACGCTAAGCTGCTGAAAACGCTACCCGGCTTTGCTTATATACACCCGGAAGCGACCATTCAAAAAGCCTGCAACAAATACGCCGCGAAGCCCGGAGCCTAATTTAATGCGAAACCGCTTTTAGTCCGATAATAGACCCTATCAGCGTAATGATAAAAAAACACGCCAGAAGCTGGCAGGGTCTTTAAAAAGATCATTCCCATTAATGCCGTGCCTACGGCTCCTATCCCTGTCCAAACCGCATAGGCAGTACCAATGGGCAATGTTTGTGCAGCTTTCATTAATAATACCATACTTATAGTAAGTGCTACGAAAAAGCCGGCGTACCAGGCATACATTTCTGTACCCGATGTTTCTTTAGCCTTGCCCAGGCAGGAGGCAAAAGCCACTTCAAATAACCCTGCGATAATCAAAATAATCCAGTTCATATTTTTAATTTGCCGCAAAGTTCCGTTATTAACAGTAGGATTTTTTTACAAATGATAAAAACGAGCTATCGTATTTCTGCCCTGATCCGGCTCAGACTTACCTGCGTAATACCCAGATAAGAGGCTATATGACCTAGTGATACCCGGTTCAATAAACCCGGTTGCCGCTCCAGCAGATCCTTGTAGCGCTGTGTAGCTGTTTGAAATTGCATCGCAATTAGCCGCTCTTCGGTTTTAATTAATTCCTGCTCCGCCAGCTTTCTTCCCCAATTGGCAATGTGCAGGTCTTCGTTGAAAAGAGCCTGCAATTTTGGGGATGCAATCTGGTAAAGCACCGTATTTTCAAGCAGCTCAATATCTTCATAGCCCCTTTTGTTTTCAATATAACTTTTCATAGATATCACAGGATCGCCCTCTTGCCCGAACCAGAAGGTAATTTCGCTTTCTGCCGCTTTTTGATACGCCCGCACCATCCCTTTTTTAATAAAATATACAGATGTTTCCACTTTTTGAGCCCTGAGTAAAATATGCCCCCTGGAATAACTCACTTCCTGCATGGCGGCAGCAAGTGTTGCCCTGGATGTTGCAGGCAGCGGATAAATACCGTTGAGTATCAAATCAAGCTCCATTCAAATTATATTGGTTGTTCACTTATACCTGCTTCAAACCGGAGAAGCGCCTGGTAGGGGTCGCCTTCCAGCTTAAGAAGCCGGGCAAAAGCCGGTTCTGTTTTGTATCCTTGCTTTTTTAAGCAACTACCTGCTGCCGAAACACCTCTCCATATTGGTTCAGCAACTCATGCTCTATCACCAGGTGCCGGTAGGCCATTTGCTGCCGCGTGGGGATATTCTGTGCAAAGATCTCGATCTCAAAACCATCTGCAAAGAAATTCACTACTACTGTTTCTTCCTTGCCGGTTCTTTCGCGAATAGAAAATTTTTTTGCTGCATGAACAGGTCGTTGATCTCTGCCATGTACAGTTCCTTGTTCTTGAAATGGCATAAAATGTCAAGGTCGCTTGTAGCTATGTTTATATTGATAGGTATCGTTCCTGCCAATACCGGGTCGAAAGCATACAGTTTTTCAAAAATGCGGTGCTGATGTAAAACGGTATATGCCTGCTGCTGCCGGAGGGTCCCGTTTTTAGATAGCTGCTATCATGAAACTGCATGGGCGTTTGAAATTTACGCCGAATGTAATGCTAATTCTTTCATTAAGACTGGTATGGGTTGACTTATTCAATGTACCCGTCCGCGCGTTAATGGTTCGCCAGATATTCGGGCAAAAGCTTACCAATAAGTTCATTCCAGCCCCGTTAAAGCTGCTACGTGCAAAATCTGCTTTCTCCTGTGGAAATGTTTCCAGTCCGAAATGATTCAGTTTCAGTGTTGTTTTACCGCCAGACTCACTCAAATTAAACTCTACCAGTGAAAAGCCGGGAATATCATCATAGGCCCAGCTATACTGCAGTTTGTACGGCGGGTTTACTTCGTAAACAGTGCATCGGTGCAGGTATTTTTCCCCGGTATTTCCAATTCCGGGAAAGGAGAACTGAAAACCTTCTTCCGCTCTGAAATCATCTAAAGTGAAATACCATTGCTTCATCTGGTCTTTATCGGTAAGCGCTTCCCAAACCTTCTGAATGGGTGCATTCAGTTCTTTTTCTATTACTAACGGAGGAGATTTTAGCAAGGAAGGATACTCGTGAAAGATGCTGGCAGCGTATCTAACCTGGATGGGGTAACAGGCCGTGGCCTGTTCTTCTGTACCAAATGGATGGATTGCATCGCTCCCGTTTAACCGCCCGGCAAGCAAATCAAGAAGATCGTGAAAACCGGATGCGACATTTACAGTAAGGCTTTCGTCTATTTTGCTATAGATAAGCTGCAAAAGGGTGGTATTCGCGTCAATGGACGAAAGCGCCCAAACAGCCTGCTCGGTCTCCCAGGTCCACACGAGCTTTGTTGGAGGCTCAACTGTTTGTATGGTTCCGTAAGACCTGGTTTTATCTTTATCCCGGAATTGAAAAATGATTTTTTCTCCCGGTTTAAGATCAAGGTCTATATCGGTAAACCAATATTTCAGCTCTGCGGGGTTGGTTAGCGCGTTCCAAACCTTTTCTATGGGGTGCGGCAATACTCTTTCAAAAACAACTTTGAAGCCGTCATTTTCTTTTGATATTTTTCCGAGTTGATTTTTCATATTTATCGTTTTTAGTATCGGGGATCGTATTAAGATAATCTTCAAGAGCATCCAGCTTCCTTGTCCAGAACTCCCTGTATTGGGCAACCCATTCATTTACTTCATTCAGCTTCTCGAGTTTTGCCTCGCAAACCCGCTCGCGCCCGTATTTTTAATCTGCACCAGGCCGCATTCTGTCAGTATTTTCAGGTGCAGCGATATGGCCTGGCGGCTTACATCAAACTTATCGGCAATATAATTAACATTAGAAGGCTCCCGGGAAATTAAACCGATAATGGCTCTGCGGGTGGGGTCTGCTATCGCCTGAAAAACATCGCGCCGTGCTTCCATAATATGCAAGTATTTGCTTGCAAATATATGCGCAACCATTTACTTGCGCAAATTTTTTTAATAAAAAAACGGCGTTTCCGCCGCTTTGAAAATATGATGCTGGTTTTATAAACCGCCAAAGCTAAGCCCAATAGTATATGGCTTCAGCTGCGGGCCTGCGCCGGCTTTTAGCAGGCTGGTAAACTGGTAGGTGCCAAACAAGGTAAAGTGCCCTACACCAATGCGGGCTGTGCCTACTATGCGCGTAGTATTGAAATAGGTTTTGCTCGATTCTTTTAACAGGTAATTGGGGCTTGAATTGGGCTCCGTAATACGGCTGCGCGTACCACCTTTCAACATCGTTCCTACTTTTACACCCAGGGCCACTTTAAAACTTTTATCGCTTTGCTCAGGGTTTGATGTAAAGCGCAACTCAATGGGCGCTTCCAGGTAGGTAGTTACTACTTTGGTTTTTTCACATCTACATTCGCAGTATCTCCCCGTAAAAACGCATGGTTGTGGTTCTTCCTTTAACATCTGCAAAGCTTCCGTCGAGGAAAACGTGATCTGAACCAACTCCGGCACCAATAGCCGCGCTCAGTTTGGAGAGCTTTTAAACGGAAAATCGAACATGAAATAAGCGTTGATGCTTCTTGATAAGCCCTTGGTACTGATGCTATCCGGCGCGTCCATCCAATTCGTGTAACCCAGCTGCACTAAAAAGTGGTCATTGGCGCGGTTCGTTAAATTATATTTTTTCTTTGGCTTTTTAGCTGGCTCGCTCACCACCAGTTCAGGTCTTGCTGTGGTATCGACCTGGGCAAATACACTTCCTGCAAAAAATAAAGCGCACGCAGCAAATAGAATTTTCTTCATAAATATTTTAGATTGGCGCAAATATATTTTTATTTCGGTTAAAAATAGGTTAATGCAGGCTTACCCGTGATAACATTTTTAGAGATTGTCGTGGCCCGGTGTCCGCCAGACCAGTATTTTGATCTGATTTCCCAGATAATATTCCTTTCCCAGCCCCGAACGATGATGCCGATAAATTGCTTTTTCAAAACAGAGGGTAAATTACTTTATTTCTATCGCATCGGCAGGCAACGAGGCCTCTCCCATAAACCGGAGAAATATGTGTGCAAGCGTTATGACGTCTTTCTGGCAATAGGTAACGATACGTTCCAGGTTTTTTCTTCATAATACACTTTGGCAACCATACTTCCGTCGATATCATCCTTGGGGTTGGAATTCCGGCTGTGCGCCAGCAGGTTCAACGTAGTGTAACTTTTATAGTCCCCAAACTTCCACAGCTCCATCGTATCCAAATGGTTAACCTCCCAGGGTTTTTTCCTGCTATATTCAACAACAAAGGAATGGGTAAACTATTAATAATAAGCCTGCGGCAGATATAAGGAAAATCAAACTCCTTCCCGTTATGGGCACAAAGGAATTTAGGCTCGTTGCTGCTCCATTTCGTCAGCATCTCGCTGAAGCTTCTGAGTAGTTCTTTTTCATCTTCACCGGCGAAGGATTTGATAACCAGCCTGCGGTTATTCTCCTGGCCTTGTATTACGCCACAGCTGATACAGATAATTTTCCCGAACTCTGCATAAATGCCAGCCCGCTCATAAATGGTTTCCGGTGTTTCATCCTCCCTGTTTCGTAGCAGCACATTGGCTTTACTGTTCCAAAGCTCTTTCCAGTCGTCTGCCAGCTGATTGTAGCCTGGCGCCTGAGGCACTGTTTCGATATCTAAAAACAGGATGTTCTGTATAGGATAGCTGCTTAACATATATATTAAAATTAAGCTGATTTATTGGTAAATGCTATAAATACTTGTCCCCTTTTGTTCTTTTGATCTCCGAAACATAGTCTTTTATCTCCTGCTCCTTTTCCTTTTTACAGATCATCAGTACATCGTCTGTGTCTACCACAATATAGTCTTCCAGCCCCTGTACCAATATCATTTTCTTGTTAGAGGAATGGATCATACAATGATGCGTATCAAAAACCATCACATTCTCTCCCACAACAGCATTATCAAAATAGTCTTTTTCCATATTTGCGTGAGCGCTGTTCCAGGTGCCCAGGTCGCTCCATGAAAAAGAAGCCGGGATAATGTAAACATTGTTTGCTTTTTCCATGATGCCGAAATCAATAGAAATGCTGGGACATTGAGAATAAACAGATTCTATTGTTTTCTTTTCGGCAGGGGTATTGAGTTTTCCTTTTCCCCGTCGAACAGCTCGAACACTTCGGGCAGGTGCTGTTCAAATGCGCTGATAATGGTTTTGCATTTCCAGGTAAAAATGCCGCTGTTCCATAAAAATCGCCGCTTTCAATAAAGGTTTTAGCCAGCTCCAGGTTCGGTTTCTCGGTAAATGTTTTTACTTTATATATTCCAGGCGCGGCTTCCAGTCCCTCATGCTGTATATATCCATACCCTGTATTAGGATGGGTGGGCATGATACCTACGGTGGTTAAAGCGTTTACATGCGATACAAAATCCAGGGCTTTATGCATGACACCGCCAAAATTTTCCTCGTCCAGTATATGATTATCTGCCGGCGCCGCAATCATAACCGCATCCGGGTTCATCTCATGAATTTTAAACGCGATATACGCAATGCAGGGCGCAGTATTTTTCCTGAACGGCTCGGCCACAATATTCTCTTTGGGTAGCGCCGGTAATTGTTCCTGTACAATATGGGCGTAATCTTCCGAGGTTACTACAAAGATGTTTTCGGTAGGAACAATTTTGCTATAGCGACCAAATGTAGCCTGTATGAGCGTGCGGCCCGTACCCAATATATCTAAAAACTGCTTTGGAAAACCTGTTCTGCTTTTAGGCCAAAACCGGCTTCCAATGCCCCAGCCATGATCGCTACATAATGATTCTTATTCATAAATTAAATTAACCCTTCTTTTAATAAATCGTGAATGTGTATGATGCCGGAATACTTCGTTCCATTAGTTACCACCAGTTGGGTGATAGCGTTTCTGCGCATCATATCTAATGCTGTAACAGCCAGCTCTTCCGACACAATACTTTTAGGGTGACGTGTCATAATATCCTTTGCCGCAATGCGCTCAATATCGGTACTCTTTTCCAACATTCGCCGAAGGTCGCCGTCGGTAATAATGCCGATAAGATTGTTCTGTTCATCCACTACGGCAGTAACACCGAGCCGCTTTTTTGTTATTTCCACGATCACTTCCTTTAGCGTCTGATTAGCGAGTACCGAAGGCTTTTCGTTGTGCGCACAAACATCCGACACCCGCAGGTATAACTTTTTCCTAGAGTGCCTCCCGGATGAAACTTGGCAAAATCGCCATCTTTAAATCCCTTTAATTCCATCAGGCAAACAGCCAGGGCATCTCCCATTACCAATTGCGCCGTGGTGCTGGTAGTTGGCGCAAGGTTATTAGGGCAGGCCTCCTGCTGCACCGTGGTATCTAAAAAACATCGGCCTGCAATGCCAGCAGGGACTGATCATTGCCCGAAATGGCTATGAGCTTATTGCCAAAATTTTTAATAAGAGGAATCAGAGCTTTTATTTCGGGACTGTTGCCGCTTTTGCTGAGGATAATCACTACATCGTCTTCCTGCACTATTCCCAGGTCGCCATGCAAGGCGTCGGCTGCATGCATAAAAATAGATGGTGTTCCGGTGGAGTTGAACGTAGCTACTATTTTTTGCGCAATCAGCGAGCTCTTTCCTATCCCGCTCAAAACAACCCGCCCCTTACAGTGCTGTAATAACGTTACAGCCCGGTCAAAATTATCGTTAAGCAACAGCCCAAGGCCTTTTATGGCCTCGGCCTCCATAGCAATAACTCGGAGAGCGATATTTTGGGGCGATTGTAGCATCATTTACAGCAAAAGGCAAAAATATTGGTTTATACATTCAAAAAAGAAAAAGGTTTCCGGGATCATTTCAAACGGGCCTATTGTTCGCCTGAAGCTTTGAGGTTCAGCAGATAAGAACAATATGTCGTTAAATACTGCCACCCCATAATATTCCCCGCAGAAACTTTAACCTTTTTTGCTTTTAATCGTTTCATTAGTTAGACTAACTTAGCACCCCTTTCTAAAGAATATTTTTTTATTAAGGAGAACTGGTGTATCTTTTTACACTTGATTTTTTTAAATACTATGGATTTGTAATAATGGGAGTTAAATCAGCAAAAGCGGCTCCGAAAAAGCCAAAAAGAACCTGAGCAAAAGGCGAAGCCTAAAATAGATCTGCTAAAGGAATTGCAGAAAAATTTCGGATTTAAACAGTTTAAAGGCAAACAGGAAGCTATAATAGAGTCTTTACTTGCGGGAAATGATACGTTTGTAATAATGCCAACAGGCGGCGGCAAGAGTTTATGTTATCAGTTGCCGGCGGTTATTCTGGATGGAGTGGCGATCATTGTTTCTCCACTTATCGCGTTGATGAAAAACCAGGTAGACCTGGTGAGGGGGTACAACAGCAATGATGAAATTGCACATTTTCTTAACTCAACCTTAAATAAAAAAGAAATAAAGGAAGTTCACGACGACCTGCTTTCGGGTAAAACAAAATTACTTTATGTAGCGCCGGAAACATTAACAAACAGGAGAACCTCTCTTTTTTCAGCGACCTGAATATTTCTTTTTTGCGGTAGATGAAGCGCATTGTATCAGCGAATGGGGCCATGATTTTCGCCCTGAATACAGGAGACTGAGAGAAATGATGGACCAGATCAATGCAAAGGTTCCGGTTATTGCGCTTACAGCAACCGCAACCCCAAAGGTGCAGAGCGACATTGTGAAAAACCTCGACCTGCGTAACCCGAACATATTTATTTCTTCCTTTAACCGGGAAAACCTGTACTACGAAATTCTTCCCAAGATAAAAAGAATCAAACGGACGAGAGTATTGTGCGTTTTATTAAGGGAATGAAGAATAAAAGCGGGATCATTTATACGCTCAACCGGAAAACCACCGAGGAGCTGGCCTCGATTTTAGAGGCCAACGGAATTAAAGCCGTTGCCTATCATGCGGGCCTTGATGCAAAACTGCGTGCAAAGCGGCAGGATGATTTTCTGAGTGAAGACGTACAGGTGATTGGCAACAATCGCTTTCGGAATGGGTATTGACAAACCGGATATCCGTTTTGTGATCCATTATAATATCCCCAAATCAATTGAAAACTACTACCAGGAAACAGGCCGGGCTGGAAGAGATGGGCTGGAAGGGAAGTGCGTGTTGTATTATTCGCATAAAGATGTAAGCAAGCTGGAGCACCTGATGCGTGATAAACCGCTGAGCGAGCGTGAAGTTGGCGCCCAGCTGATCAATGAAACGGTGGCATATGCCGAAAGCGGCGTATGCCGCAGAAAAGTGATCCTGAGCTATTTTGGCGAACACTTCCTGGAAGAAAACTGCGGTAATTGCGATAACTGTAAACATCCGAAAGAAAAGATAGAAGCCAAAGCAGAAGTTTTGGTGGCACTGAAAGCACTAAAAGAGCTGGACGAAAAATTTGCCACCGACTACCTCGTTAATATTATCGGGGCAAACTTACACCACAGGTAAAAATGTTCCGGCACGAAGGGTTAAGCTGCTTTGGTGCAGGTAAGGACCACGACGCTCATTTCTGGAACTCCCTGATCCGGCAAATGATCCTGGAAGGCCTGGTTAGAAAAGATATAGAAGAATATGGCGTATTAAAAGTTACTGATAAGGGTATCGATTTTACAAAGAAACCCAAAAGCTTTACCATAGTTTTGAATAATAAGTTTGAAGACGCTGTAGGTGACGACGAGGAAGCCGGAGACGGTAACGGAGAGGGCGCTGCGGCAGATGACAAATTATTTGAAATGCTAAAGGAGCTTCGCCAGAAGCAGGCTAAAAAAGTAAACCTGGTACCGTGGGTTATTTTCCTGGAAACCTCGCTGCAGGATATGGCCACACTTTATCCTACCACGTTACAGGAGCTGGAAAAATGCCAGGGTGTAAGCGGTGCAAAAGCAAGGCGTTATGGAAAGCCCTTTATAGAGCTGATTGCGCGTTATGTAGAAGAAAACAATATCGTTAAGCCGGATGATTTTGTAATGAAAAGCGTGGTAAACAAAAGCGGTAATAAAGTATATATTATTCAGCAAACGGATAAAAAGATACCGCTCGAAACCATTGCAAAAAACAAGGGATGGAAAATTTCTGAGCTACTGGAAGAGATGGAAACCATTGCAGCCAGCGGCACCAAGCTGAACCTGGGATATGCCATTGACGAAATGCTCGATGAGGCAGACCAGGAGGAGATCATCGAATATTTCAAAACCTGCGAAACCTCATCCCTGGATGTTGCCCAGCAGGAACTGGCCGAATTTGACTTTAACTGGGAACAGCTTAAAATCATGCGGATCAAGTTTTTAGCAGAATATGGCATGTAACTAACATTTTTTTGACAATTATTCACATTGTTATAAAAAAACACTATTTTTGCAACCCGATTACGGATGGTGCGGTAGCTCAGTCGGTAGAGCAAAGGACTGAAAATCCTTGTGTCGCCGGTTCGATCCCGGCCCACACCACGAAAAAAATCCACTCTTTCCAGAGTGGATTTTTTTCAAAATGGCTTCCCCTCTTTATGCATCTCCCTCTTTATGCCTTCTATTACGTCCTCAAGAAAAATGACTTTGTTCCCTTTTTCAAGAGTTTTGAGACAAGCATACTGAACGATATTAATAATGTTGCCTCCCGAAAGATCGTACTGCTTTACCAGCGACGGAACATCGTTGTTATTGCCAAACCCCATTTTTTCGGGAAAAGCGTTTTTCCAGATTCTTTCCCGCTCCTCAGGAGTGGGCTGGTTGAATTTAATAATAGCGTTAAACCTCCTGATAAAGGCTTCGTCGATATTGCTTTTCATATTAGAAGCTAATATCACCAATCCGTCAAAATCTTCTACCCGTTGTAGTAAATAGGACACCTCCTGGTTGGCATATTTATCGTGCGCATCACGAACGCCTGTTCTTTTACCAAATAAAGCATCTGCCTCGTCGAAGAACAATATCCAGTTTTTGGCCTCTGCCCTGTTAAAAAGCGCCTCCAGGTTCTTCTCTGTTTACACCAATATATTTTGAAATTACCATCGAAAGATCTATCCGGTATACATCCCTGTTCGTGTGTTTTCCCAGCAATGTAGCCGTAAGCGTTTTGCCGGTACCAGGAGGGCCGTAAAAAGAACGCGGTAACCCTGCTTTAGTTTTTTATCCATTTTCAATCCCTTCATCAACGTCTTTTTATGCTGCAGCCAGCTTTGTAGTTCCTGTACCTGCCGCATGGCGTCTTCGCTTAGCACCAGGTCGTTCCAACCCAGCGCTGTTTCAATATGTTTGGCCGGAAAACTGCTGCTAAACCTGGGCTTTGAGGCTTTCCCGATCAATAAAAGGTCTACATACTCCTGCGATAAAACCAGTTTGGCGCTGAACGCGGATCTCCTGCCGCTGTGGCTTCCAGCCATAAAATATTTCTTTTATAAAAAAATGTTCCGTTGAAAAATACCGGGCAACCCTTAGCCTTTCGCCTACATCCATGCCTGCCAATACAAACAGCGCCGTTTCTCCCGTGGGCTGCATTCCCCTTTGATTCCCTGTTCTTATTCCCCGAATTCCGGAAATTCTCCTCCCTGTGGCAAATACTGCTGTATAGCTGTATCAAAGAAGCCAGGCATAATGTGAGACACCAGCGCCATAGTTACAATTACATACTCTTCAATGTTGAGTGCCGGTACCGATTTTATTTGGGGCACTGCAATATCTGTCGGCAAAATCCTGGCAGGCTCCTGCTCCTGTTTGCTAAAGAAATAATAGAGGCGCTGGCTTATTGCTGTACTCAAAAGGTCGAGGCCCGCCCGGATATGGCTTGATTCATTGCTCATATAGAAAATGTACTTTGTATGTTCCACCACCTTTGCGCTACCCGGCCCCTTGTTTTATGTATCACTTCTCCCATAAACCTGAAGTCGAAATCATAAACTTCGCCGCTGTTGGTTATCCGTCCTGTAATACCCGGAAAATCTTCGCCGAGGAACCTGCAGCCGGTAGCCTGGTTGGTGTTACCCATCGTCTACATAACGGTTCTCCGGCCTCGCCGGTCTGTCGCGTCTTCCATAAATAGCTTTTAAGGCCGTATTTCCGTCCTGGTGATAATTAGGAATCGCCGGCAGCCTTCCGCCAGGCTGGGTAGTAAATATATTATTTAAGGATACTTCGGTGCCACCGCCGGCGGGAATAAAGTTTACATCTCCACAAATGTATTGGCGGTACTCGTAGTCTTCGCAATTATCGGGAGGCAGGTGAATATCAATAGTGAAATGGCCCAGCATGTCTGTAGTACCGCTTCCGGCAGTAACATCTATTTGCCCGCTGCCCTGTACATTAAACATCACCAGGTTGTCTAGATTGGTCATAGTAGTATCCCCATGAATCGTTGAAAAGGTTTCGGGCCCCGCTTTTCCATCTGCAGCCAGAAAGAGATCATTATCCTGGTAACGGGCTATTGCCAAAGCGGTTTCCCGGTCAGATCGTCCCGTTGGAGAAATACCCAATGCGGCCTGTAAAATGCTCAATTGTGCCGGAGGATACATTGCCCTGTTATAACGAATAGCTGTGCGGATTTCTTCTTCTGTTAAAAGAGCTGGTTGAGGTGGCGCCTCCTGTTTCATCACCCCGGCTCAAAAAAGACAGGCCTTTGTATGGGCTTAATAGCACCCGGAGTTGGGTTCCGGGGTTTTTGTATTTCGGCAGCTTTCATCTTTAGGAGTATTTTATTTCGACATTCGTAAAACCTTTCACCGAGTGGTAGTTTATCTGTTGTATTGCTGAAAAATCAAGATGAACGCATCCATGAGAGCTAAAATCTAAAGGACCTGCATGGAGGGCCTCTCCTCCGTGAAAGAAAACAGCGTAGCTCATGTTCGCAGAAAGGTCTTTGGAATATCGTTTCATAGGGCCTTCCCTTTGAGTTTTATCTACGGTTCCCGAGTACTTTCCACTGTTATAGCCAATACCTTCTATTCGTGTAACTTTATACAAACCCTTTGTGGTCATTCCCAGGTCTTCCGATCCGGCCGTTGCACTGAATGTGAGGTCGGGCCATTTTACAGGGTTATTGTAATACTTTACAGTTCCGGTACCTGTATGGGTAGTATAACCGTTCACATCGGTAACGGTCTTGTCTAATGTCACCAGGATTTGTTCTATCCAGGGTTTCGTCTCCTTATCTTTTTCATCGAGAAGGAATCTTCCACAAGTGAAGCCGTATCATTTTTCCCGAAGTTGAATGCTTTTTTGTTTCTGTAGGCCCGTATACTTCCCGTTTGTTGTACCACATGTGTTAACTCGTGCGCCAGCAGGCGTTTGCCACTCTCTGTTCCGGGTTGATATTGGTTTTGATTAAATACTATATTGCTGCCGGATGTATAAGCTAACGCATTAATACTCTGTGCCGACCTCGCCGCAACGCTATCTGTATGAATTTTCACATTTGAAAAATCATATCCCATCCGGGATCCAAAAATTGCTGCGTTTGAGCAGGTAAGGCCGTTCCTTTATTGCCCAGGCTCTCTACGTAATTAGTCAACTCCTGAGGAGCGGCAACTTCCGCGTTGCTTTGCTCCTGCCGCTGTGTTTTTTTCGCAGCCTCTTCGCACGGGGTGCATTTATGCTGTACAGGCATGGATGCCGGCTGAAAAAGAAGGCGCTTTTGCAGATTGATCCGCCATTCGCATTACTTTTTCCGCAACAGCGTCTGCCTCCTGCTCATATATATCATTCGGTGCTCCAACCGTTAGCTTAGCTTGCAGGGGTTGAAAAAGCGATTGCCGGCAGTTGCAGCTGCTTTTCCCTCTGTTGTTTTCATTTGTGAGGTGTACATCATTTAATTTTACGGTTTAGTATGCTCATAATCTCCACTCCGTTGTGAGAGGAGCTGCCATCCAGGGTAATTTTATATAGCTTATACTCCAGGGTAAACGATCTAATAAAATATCCTCCGACCGGTTTTCTCTCAATAGCCAACCATTAGCTGTTGAATCCAGCTTTCCTTTTCTCCACACAAATGTTTCCAAAAGCCCGGTAATGGATGTACTTTTTAATGCATCCCAGTATTCAATTACTGATAGCAATAGCTCTTCGCATTCCTTCTGTTCATCGCCGTTAACGGGATGTGCCACTGCTATCGGGTCATTATAAGGAATGCCACAAAGAATTTTAGGTAGTACCATCGAAGCATCGGAATAATCTTTTTCTGCATATAAAAGGTAGTGGATAAGACTCAACGCTTTTGTTATATCCTCGATCTGTTTGTGCTCATTGGTTACCAATAGCCGGTCAAATAAAACGGGAAGAAACGGGTACAGCAAAATCAGCCCTGCGTTTTGTATCCAAATTACAGCGTCTTTTTTTTTCTTCTTCTCCCTGATTATTTAATTGCAGGCTCTTTAATGATACCGCTGTTGGTATGGCCGCTGATTTATTTTCCCCATCCTGTTGACGGGGAAAAGTAATCATATCCATCCTTTTTATAAACTGGTCTTCTTCTAGCCGTTCGCCGGTTACAATTGCATTTAGAAGAACCCGTTTAGCCCTTTGTATTTGTTCCTCCCTTCCTGGCTCAACAGCCGGGAGCTTTAAAAAAAGGATTCCGTGGTTTTGGTAACAACAAAATATGGAAGCAGCAGCAACCCTATCTTTCCGCGGCTCTCTATAAGAAACCGTTGCTGTGCCTGCGGGAATTTTAAAATCCCCGGAAGCCGATCGGCAATGGTTTCGGCATTCTCCTCAAATAACAACTCCAAAGCATCTCTTTTAAGCACCTGTTGATGAAACCAGGGATAGTATCCTTTTGAAGATAAAACAACCAGGCATCCAATGGTCTGGTTAAGGATACTGCAGCAGACTGCGCACTGTCCTGCAATTTCAGTAATGCGGTTTCCTGCTTTTGGCGGGACAGTGCATTCCGTAATGCCTGCAACAGCTCTCTTTGAAACGCCCCGGTTCCTCCCGGTTTTGCCAGGCTGATATTAACCTCCAACCGGTTAATGCTTACCTGCTCGCCGGGGTGATATAATTCATCTAAGATTAATTGCAGTTGGTGAGGAAACTCATCATTCAAATAGGCCGCCACCTGCGCCCTCCAATTAAAAGCATTTTCGGTGGAAATACCCGAGGTTTTTACGGCTATCTTATTTACTATGTGCTTGGTTTCTGTCACCTTAACGTGGTCTTATCTTAATAATGTCATTATTGATCTTGGTTATAGAAGAGTCGAAGCTTTCTTTTTGGGCATTTAGCTTGGCAGTTGCGGTTCTGTCGGCTGTATTTAAAATTTCTGTTCTTGTTGTGGCCAGCTTTTGATCGAAGGCGCTGGCGTTATTATTAATTGTTTGGTTGACGCCTGCAATAGCAGTATTAAGCCGGGCATCATTAGCCGCTATTGATTGTGTTATTTTTGCATCAAGCGTGTTGTTAACAGCAGTAACCCTGTCATTCACTGTTTTTATATCCTGGCCGGTTTGGGCTAGTATTTCGTTGCGTGCCGATGCAATCTTAACATCCAGTGAATTAATGTCTGTATTTGCTTTTTGAATGAGCGCTTTACTATCCGTAATGTCTTTTGCAACTGCACTGAACCGGTTATTGATATTTGTTTCAAAGTCGCCCAGCTTTCCATTGAACTCTGTGCGTACGCCGGTAACCAATGTTTCAAATTCATCGCGCGTTATTTCTCCCAGCTGTGTTCCGTTTACCTTAACATTCGATTTTGTTACTACTGTATCGTACGACGAGATGAGTTTGGAGAAGGAGCTTTCATACCTGTCTTTTACCACATCCACTTTTTGTATTATGCTTTGCTCATTCTTTAAAACCTGCTCTCCCACTTTGTTGATCCTTCCATCAAACTCATTTATCTTCTGGTTCAATACCCGCTCCGACTGCTGCGTTAAATCTTTTACTTTTACAAGCTGGTCGTTAATATTGAAAATCTCTGCATTTAAAATGGGGCGTTTTATAATATCTTTTGAAATATTAAAATCAATTTCCCTTACTGGTCTTACAGGCAGGTGAGAAGTGTCTACCGAAGTTTCAACCAGGTCTGCCTTGGCAATATAAGGCAGATAAAAATCTGCCACCACTGTTTCTACATCGCCTGTTTTTTCATAAACCAATATAAACGTACCGCCTTTGCATACCCCTGCATCATGTAACATGGAGGGTTTTGCTTCAGGAAGTTGCTGAAGATATAGCCATCCTCCACCTGCAGCTTTTGTTTTAGCAACAGGTCGCCTAACCAAAGCAGCGTTTGGGGTTGCTCCAATACAGCCAGATTCTCTATTGGCGACCTGTAAGCCGCAGCCGTAAACAATTTGGAGTTTTTATTGATCTGCGCACCGGCGTTAGCCATGTTTATATGCATATCATCCCAATCAACTTTCCCGGCTGTTTCTGCAACAGGTTTTGCCAGCAATGTTTTTGCATTAGTAATTTGGTTTTCCAATTCTGCCTTTTTGTGAGTACCATATTTTTTAATGCTTTGGGATCGCCATACTCTTTTGTAATAGCGGGTTGATTCAGCTCGTTATCATCCGGCAGGTTAATGGCAATAGTATCATTATACTTCTTTATGAAATCGAGTTTAGAACCCAGCAATAATTTCTCTTTATCGTATAAAATATCAAGCAGCCCTGGCTTTATAGTTTTAGGCGGAATAAACCTGATCTTTTCTTTCTGCAGCTGAACGCCCGCTATGTCAAACGGCAGGTCATATTGCTTTCTCAGGTTATCGATTGTTGTATAGGCATTGTCATAGGTTTTACCCACATGCCCTTCTACCCTAAAAAAGAATACTTATCCATATTATACGCCAGTGGCTGTGTTATATGCGGTAAGGAAGAATAAGAAGCGGCATGATAAGAAAGGATTGTATTATTGCGCTTACGCCGGCTTAAAGCTGGCGCCCAATCGTCCAGAATATTTTCGGCCTCATAGTAATATGGTATGGGTTTGTTTTCCAGCTTTTCGTGTATTGCTGCCGATGGCGTAATTCTGATAACGGACCTTTCTGGTATCGAAAAAGAAGCCACCAGTTTGGCAAGACGCGCAAAGAGTTTTAACGCCTGCTCTACTTCTTCATTCTTATTATTCAGTATAGGCGACTCTATAAACTCCTGCCGGTATTTCGACTCTACACCTGCTGCAGACTGAATTAAACCTAAAGCCAGATGTTTGGGAAATGCATCCGCGGCTATACAGCACCCGTAACATAAGTCGTATGTGCTGTCTTTAAAATCATCATAGGCCTGGCTAACATCTTTCAGCAAACCATATACATATTGCACACCCTGCCTGTTCTCTGCTATGGCTGTTTTAACCACTTCATTTAACTGAGCGAGAGCCGAAACTTCTTTGCCTGTAAAAAATTGCTTTTGTCCCCGCCAGCCTCATAACAATCTTTTAAGACCATTGCAGCTTCGGTTGCAGCTTTTAATGGCCCCTGTAATAAATTGACGCCACTATTAATGCCGGCCCTGTAGGCAGTAAGCAGATCTCCGTAACTGAAAATATTATCTTTCTCATTTAGCAGTATTCTCGGAATTGCTACTTCCGGTAAAAAATAATCATCGCTGCATTTATTCTCTTTTATTATACTGTCGTAATCGTTCCTGTGTATTAACAATACATGTGTGCTATTGCTATACATGTCTGCCTTTCCATCGCAGTCTTCGCCGGAACAATTATCCGTCTCTTTAATAAACTGGCTATTATACAAAACAGCTACGTAGTCTGCAGGTGTACCTCTTGTTTCGAAAAATGCCGGTACAGGCATAAAGCCATCTTCCTGCTGGTCTTGTGTAAGATGCCATAGAGCTGGCGTTTCCCTGTCATTCACCAGGGAGCGGAATAAATCGTATTGAGCGTCCTTATCATCATAAGGCGCGATGCCTGTATACGCCGCATCAGTATCTATAGACAGCAGGTCTCCGTCACTGGTAACACCTACGCCTTTACTAACGGTTATAGAACGTTGTGCGATATTCACGTTAAGCCCGCAAACAATTCCCCAGCATCCGGGCCCTGGTAAGCCTGTCCTGGTAATCGAAAAACCGGCCAATGCTATTTAAATGCGCTGCAGTTAAAAGCTGGTTGGTTTTAAATATAGAGTGCCCATCAACGGGTTGGTTCAGTTTAATATTCGTGGCCATGTTATCAGGTTTTTAAATTGCCTAAATTGGTTTGATCAAGTATCACGGGGTTTTCAACAGGATTATCACAATCGCTTAA
Organism: Paraniabella defluvii; assembly: GCA_019316985.1. Classification (GTDB taxonomy): domain Bacteria; phylum Bacteroidota; class Bacteroidia; order Chitinophagales; family Chitinophagaceae; genus Niabella; species Niabella defluvii. Next base: position 2,011,576 of record CP079215.1, on the reverse strand, counting down.
AATGCCCGGCGGATAAATACTTTTTCGCTCACTTAGTAATTGAATCAGTTGCTGCAACAACAACAGTCCTTCTGTTGTACGGTCTTCGCCGGCCTGCTTTAACTCCAGCCAGCTTTTATATACCGGTTCAAAAGCAGCAAGCGCTTCATTGCTCCACCAGCATATGCGTGGATAAATATGGGCCGGTGTTTCAAGCCTTATTGTTTTTTCAATATAGTTTCTAAAGTCTTTATTTTTGAAGCGCTCCGTTTCCGCCGGTAGTATTACGGTAATCCTGAAAGAGTAAGCATCTGCTTCGCAATCGTCACAATCAGCTCCGTTGCAAACCGGAATAAAATTTTGGGGTTCAAAAGGCTTCCCTGCTCCTGCAGCAAATGGATATCAGGCCGCAATAAAATATGTTCTATCAGGAACATACCTTCCTCACTATTTTCTGAAAGACTTCTTCTGTTATAATTTTCAATACCAAGCAAACGGCTAAGCCGGTGTTCCATTCCTGCAACATTTTTGCTGTCCCATACAGTAACGGCATTTCCATTTTTGTCTGCCCTGTTAAAGTAGTCGTATGCCGTTGCTCTCCTGGCACTGATCTCCGGGTATTCTTTTAATAAAAAAGATTTGGATGTGATCACCTTTTGCGCAGATTGTTGTCCTTCCAGTGAATACATCTGAAGCACATATTCTGTAAAGTTTTCTGCGAACCTGGAAAGCAGATGATCCAGCAAGCGGTTCTTGCGGTCTGTTACATTGTCGTACTGACCGACTAATTCCGCTAACAAGCCTCCTTCCCTATCCATTGCCGGATAATCATCGATCAGCCATTCTATTTCTTTAACCCCTTCGAGCTTTTGAAAAAAATAGGTCCCTGTTTCCATATCAGCAATGCCGCTATCTTTTATTTGAAACAAGTTTTTTAGCTGGTTTAGCTGTGCTATATAATTGCCCAATACCTGGTCGAAAAACAGTAAGAACCCCTTTAGCTGCAGCGCTTTTATTGTTTGTGAAAAAGGTACAGATGGTGAAAGCCCATCATCTCCTACTCCATAACACTGGGGCAGGTTTCGAGTAATGGAAGTGTAGGCGTTCAGGTTACGCCACGAACCGCCCGGATAGTGATAATCATCATAAGTAACCGCCAATGCCGCGGCTCGTTCGGCCTGTAATATGCCGATCCATTTTACTATAGCCTGCTGCAGCGGTGCTTTAACCGGTATAACATCTTTATAAAAGTTTATTGCCGATTTACAATAGCATAATACCGGTTTTTTCCCGGCGATACCGGTAATATCCATTCATTTTTTACAGTCCTAGCTTCTTCACAGTAGTTCATCTTAAAGTGATGGATCGATCTTACTCCCGGTATATCCATCAGGAGGTTAATAATATCTGAAGCGTAGACCTTTTCTCTCAGGCCAGCTTCGCATAATTCTTCCTCTTTAAAAAAACCATGATCTAATACCGGCCCGTTAAATATATCGTCCATGGAAGCGGGTGCGCCGCCAGCCTTTTGAGCATCGATCATTTCCTTCAATGAATACTGGCGTACAGGCGGAGATAAATAGCGGGCTAGCATATAAAGAACCCAGGGATATACTTCATTCGCATCTGCAGCAGTTTCCAGTTGAATATCCATACAAAAACGGATCTCCTGCTCCTCAACTATTGATACATCAATAAGATCTTCACACAATGGCCGGTGTTGATGAAAGCGCTGACGTACTCTATTTATTACCTCATTTATCTTTTCCTGCCGGGCTGCGCGTTCTTCTTCTGTCGCCGTTGTGTTATCGTCACAAGTTTTAATAACAGGCTCTTCATCCAATTCAATTTTTATGTCATAAAGGCCATTCAGGTCGAATGTGGTGAAAGTATGATTGGTCAAGGGCCTGCCGCCAACGATACGGCTTTCTTTTTTATCAAAAAACAGGGTTTGTTTCGATTTAAAAAGCCAGGCATTTTTTACTCCGTCGATATCGATCAACAATTTTCTTATATCCAGCCCGCTTACCGGCTCGGTTGTGAGTATTTCCTTAGAAGTAAAAAATTGCTTTTGAAAATTTGCTTCACTTTGTTCTTCGGAAGCTAACAAATCCTGTACAGGAAAACTCGTTCTATATCCCAGGTCAGTTATAGCATAACAAAGCAGCTCAAGAATTGTAATACCCGGGTCGTGTTCGTTATAGTCCGTCCAGAAATCACTGCCCAGCTCCTGTATGTATTTCATTCCCTCTTCCCGTAACTTTTTGTAGTGAAGGGTCTTTTCTACCGGCGGTATTTTGATATAGTTGGCGTGGTGTTCATTTAGAAAAAGGCTTAGGTTGTAAACGGCTGAATTTGATGTTGCGAAGCGCTCACCAATATCGCTTTAGGATTAATAATAGTTATAGTATCCAGGTCTGCACTCCGGTTGCCATTTTCATCTACATGGTACATTTTCAAATCGGTCACAAAATTTACATAGGGTTGCTCTTCTATAAAATTCAGTAATACCGATTTGTTAATCGAACCTCCAAAGTGTATTCCAGCTGTATTCGTGAACGCCCATGGTGTTAAGAAGTTCTTTATTGCATGGTTGAGCTGGTCCCTGTAAACGCCGAAATCTCCGGCCGAAAGAAAGCGAACTTTAAAATCCAGCAATGCCGTTTCATAATCAGGATTGGAGATAAAGACACTGGTAAAAAAGACATCTGTGGCTGCAAAAATGCTTTTATTTTTTCGCGAACCAGTGTGCTTACTTTAGGCTGCAGGGGTTATAAAAATTTTTGTTATGCACCTGGGGAACGACTACCAGGGTTACCGCGCCCGGATGGCCGGCCCGGCAACATGTATCTTTATCATTAAAATGGTTCAGACATTTTACCTTATACAATTCCGGGAACTCCTGCAATACCAGGTGCTCCCAATCCCAGTTGGTTACAGCCCTTTGTTTATGTCTCAATCTTTCACTTACACGCAACTTAAATAACTCTTCTGTTTCACACGCACGGCCGCCGGATGAAGAAAACGGCTGGGATACTTGTTTGACATGCGCAGATTTTTTAACCAGCTTTTGGATCGTTCCTGCCTGAACACTGCCCGAACCGGGTAAAGGGCCGTTGGCGCGATAGTTAGCTTTTGCCGCCTGCGCCAATACTTTTTCGAACAGGCATACAGATCCGGTATCGCCTGATATTGATGCTCTGATCCACACCAATCCATCCTGCATTAATGTATTATCTGTAGTGGCAGATTCTGGAACGGCTAATGTTACGATACCGCTTTGCAACAAATTATTTGTTTCGTTTCTTAATACTTCCCTCCCGGCGAATGGCCTCCACTCGTTGTTGCAGAGTACATGCCAGGCCGTGGTTAGTGGTGCTGCATCTGCATCGGAGGTGCCTTCGGCCAATTGCAGTAACAGGCTGATACTTTGCCCGGGTATTAAATCGGCCAGGCCAATATAAAAAAGCAGTAAGTTGCTGTGGCAGTAAGTAAATAGCGGGATCGATCATTATATCATTTCCTACTTCTTCCTGTGCCCGGTTTTTTAAATGTCCGTGTTGCTCACTCTGACCAAAAAGATCTATATGAAAAAGCTGCACGTCTTTTTTATTAAACGCTGTGAACGAATTTTCATTTGAAAAATGCTGCTGTGTTGCCGCTTTGTAGCTCAACCGGATTTGCCTGATAGTTGGAGTATAGGGTTCATTCGGTAGTGACACCGTTGTGCTGCCGGCCTGCTTTATAGCCTGTTCTGCAAAAACACGCCCGTATATTTCATGCATAAAACTGCGGTTCAGTAAAACGAATAAACCCTCCGGGCTCGAAATTATTTTGTACTTTAATCTGGCTGGCCGCCTGTACCGTTGCCCTGGTTTTAAGCACATCAATATAATTAGGATTACTAAAAAGACTATGATAACTTTTATACACACTACCGGGGAGGTCCTGAGCCGCCATTGAGGCCAGGTGAAAACGAAAGGAGATGCCGGCCATTTAACAGTGGCTCCCGCATCTGCCGGATTAAAAAGTAAAGTGGTTCCGCTGCTACCATCCGATGCCGAATAAGTTGCAGTAAAACTATTATTATTGTTGGTTCCTCCGTAAAGACTGTAATGACCGGAAAAATTGGACGGTGCTCCTAACCAGTCAACCTGCAGCTGGAATTCAGACACACTTTTCTGCATCAGCTCTCCGTAAGAAATTATAAACCCCGAACCTTTTTTAGGTGTGGCTCCAAAAGGTAAAAATGGCTTTTTTGAGTCGATACGACCCAGGTCATTTTCCATTTCCAGGCTACTTACATCCTGCACCTCTACCTCAATTTTAATATCCTCTACACGCACTGTTTTTAAAAGTGGAAAGATATTTCCTGTTTTGCCGGTGTTAATTAATACCTGTACCAGGGGATGTTTTGTATTAAAAGTATTTTTATGTACCCCGGGTTGTAGGCTGCTACCGATGGATCTTTTGCTGAAAGCGAATAACTGATTACAAGCGTTTGACGACCTGCCTGGAAAGCGCCAAAAGTTAGCAAACATTCGTAGGCGCCCAACCATTCTTTCTCCCCGTCAGAAATAGCTCTACGGAGTTTATCGCATTTGCCTTTTTCAAATCGCTGCCTACTCCTGATAAAGAAATGGAAAAAGTCATTTTCCTGTTACCCTCTTTCAAAAGCAATACGGGTGATGCTATGGCAAACCCTATCCGGGCTCTTTGTTTTTGTGCTTCGGCAATATGGCGTAAGCCAAAAGCATCAAAATACGGATTATCTGCCGGTAGTTTTTTTAGCACGCCGTCTGTTGTATCAGTTCTATGGGCCAGTTCAATAGCGTCATTTCTTAATACCCCCGTTTTTAAATCAGCAACCACCGCCTTGTTCAATATCACATTATCTGTTATGCCATAGGTTGCGGGTATATTGCCGATCTTTCCGGCATCCAGCAGTGTACCTTTTTCAAGTATTACATTGTTGGCATTTTTGCCAGCTCAAAAATGAGGTAAGCGTTGTCTTCAATACCAGGCTTCATTTCAAGGCCTAATACACTGTTATAGTAAAACGCTATATGTTTTTCTGTAAACTGGTTAATATGGTCCTGCGCATGAGCAAACAATTTTAAAAAGGCAAAATATAACGCAAGATGTGGATCCAGGTCATTTCTGCTGGCTATACTACTGCTATCTACAGATTGAAAGAACTGGGTCCAGTCGCCATCTTTGCAGTCGGTTAATTTTATGTTACCGGTGATGATGCTGTTTTCAAAACTTTCAAATTCATAGAAGTTTACTTTGGCGGCAAAATTTTTGGCGAACCGGTATATATCATCGAGGCTTCTTTCGTCTGGTTTAAAGTAGCCTGGTTGCAGCAATATTGTTTGTGCTCTTTGTGTACTACTGCTGCCATCGCGTTGCAAAATGAAATCGTATGGTTTTTTTTTCTGCCATTGGCTAACATTACCTGTTTCTTATTTCAGCCCCTTCTGTAATATAATAGTCGTATACGTAATTGAACCGGCTATTGGTGGTTCGTATCGTATACTCTATTTTGATTGAGATCTTTCCTCCGGCTCCTCCGATTGATTGATTAAAACATCGTGCGCAACGATCCTTGGCTCATAATAAAGAATCGCTTTTTTTATTTTATCAGACATCAGTGTTTTTAGGGTGGTGGTCAATGGCTCAAATAAAAACTCTCTTAAGTCGCAACCATAACCGGATAACATTACTCTTTCTCCGGTAGCGGTGCTAAGCAGTACCTCAAGGCTGCTGTTTATTTCCGCTTCTTCTAAAAGCATATCCACTGTTCCTGTCTTTCTTCGAAAGGCCGGGGAAAGCACCATCCCCGACCAGTTATACCAAATGGAGTTGACATAGTGTTATTCTTTTTTATAGTAATTATTATCCTCCTATCTGTACGGTTGCTGCGCCTGCAATAATGGTACCTCCATGAGCCGTACAATCTCCCATCCTGGCAGCGGGCTTACCACCGATCATCACTGTTGCCGAGCCCTTTATAATGGTATCAGGCGGACCCGAGCAGCTAAGCATATCCCCAACGGTTGCAGCAGGTAAGCCGGCTATCATAACAGTTGCCGCTGATGCATTTATAACAGGGCCCCTATATGTGGTACGTTTCCCACCATCATGGGACAAACATGCATATCGCCTATTCTTGCTGCAGCCGGCATAGTATTTAATTTATCTGAACCAGTGATCCTTTAATGATTGTAATGGCGCTGCTGCTCAATTCTGCCTGGCCATCAGCTGATGCCTTCAATGTGTGTCCTGCACTCAACGCAGCACTTTTCCCCGCTTCAATCGTCATATCCGACGCAGCTTTTAAAACGATATCTTTTGAAGACTGGATCGTAATCCCGTCTCTATTCATTTGAATTGAATTACCATGCTCATCCTTCAGCTGAATTTCTTTTTCATCATCACTTACCAAAACGGTATTGCCCGCAGGTGTTTCAATGGTTAATGTTTTCTTTTCATCGTTCCATAACCATTTCATTTGAGACCTGGTAACAATTCCTTTTTCATGATTACTATTTGACGCATTGACAGGGGCAGGTTTGGTACTGCTATGCAGGCATCCCAAAACAATTCCATAATTAGGGTCTTCGCTTAAAAAGCCTATTACTACTTCATCTCCTATTTCGGGTCTGAAATAAAATCCGCGATTATTTCCTGCGTCAGGCATCGCCATTTTACACCACAATCCCTCCCCATCGTTATCCACAATGGGTATTTTTACTTTTATCCGGTGCTCACCTTCGGGGTCATTTTCGAGATTGGTTACCACGCCTATTTGAAGCCCTTTTACCGGGGCGTAAAACCTGCTGCCGCCAACGGTTGTATATCATTGTCTTCGGCAAACCACTTATGATTAACTCCAAATTGCACCACGGTTTCCCAGAGTCCGTTGCTAATGTCGTGGCGAACACCACTCACAAAAGAATTGCCGGCGAAGCGATCGCCCACTCCACTAAGCTTTATCATATGACCCGGCATTACACCAGGGTAACCCGTTATCTTAACAGTTCCCCGTATTTTAGCCAGTCTGCTTTTCAGCAGTTGAGCATCAATTCTGCTTTTTAATTCCTGTTCTTTTACATTGCCCCCGTGCATTAATACAACAGGGGTATCCTGTGCAACAGCCGATATATTTTCAGAGAATTGATGTTTCCCGGCTCGTTTATAGCCGGGCTTTCTGCCCCGATGTTAAGAAGCTCCTGGTTTGCTGAATTCCACGATAGCCCCTGCACACCGCTGTACTGAAAGCGTGCATCGATCTCTGCATTTAACTCTTTTATGGTTGCGCCGTAAACCAGTTCCAGTATGGGTTCCGCGTCGAGCTCCGGTGCCTTTACCACCAGTTTCCCATTTTCGCAGTAACACAATTTTCCTGCTGCTTCTGCCCTGGTTTGAATATAGTCCCAGTCCGTTGCAAAGTATTGCATCAACTCGGCATGGGTTACGGAAGTCGTTTCAATATCTGCATCTATAGTATAGCTTCCTGCAATATCTTCAATAAGCTGGCTGTCGGAGATTTCATTAAATACTTTTCTTTTCGGGTTCAGGGTCATTTTAAAAGAAGCGTCGGCAGCTTCCACTATCAATGCTGTTTCATTCACATTAATTTTTATGGAGTGCCTTATAATAATTCCTGCAAACAAAAGTTCTTCCTGAGAATTATATCCGGCATTAATCTCTATTTTTTTCCCGGGTATAAAATACTCCTGATTGCTGATATCAAAATTACTTTGCGAAGCATTGCCATCTAAAACCGTTAATGACAGCCTGGGAATTTTATTTACCTGTCGGGATATAACGATACTCTTCACACCAACCATCCTTGGTATAGTTTCTCCTTCTATTTTTACGGAAAAGGTTACCACACTTGATGTGGGCGGATGCGTTGGTATGGATCGGTTGGCGGCATTTATTTTTGAATAGGTGGAAAAAAATTCGCTGACCATCTTCCAGTTTTCTGAAATTGGTCAGATTATTAACACGGGCTACTTCGAGATATAAGCTTTCATCGCCGTAAATAGTATAACACATAAGCGGCAGTGAGTCGCCCTGTTTGGCTATACGTATATGGGTAAGATCGGGAGAAGTAGCTAAGGTTACCGCTGCGTTTTCATTATCTGGTATATACTCCTTGAAAGAGCACTTTATTAAGGCCCGAAGCGGTGTACCGTCAGGTTTAAATAATTTATAGGTAATGTTTAAAGACTGTAGCCTGCAACGAAAAGTTTCAAGCGCCCATGTTAGCTTTACAAATGGCGGTTCATGGGCATCTCCTACATAGTTGTAAACTACGCGCTTTAATAAAGCGATCTTTGCCATCAGCTCCAGAGGAGCCACAGCGCTCACCAGGTCGGAGGGTTCAGGGATGCCGTTGGAGGGTACAACACCTGTAGCGTCCAGTAAAAATTCTATATCCATTACCTGCGGCTGGGTATAGTTATATTGCGATTGCGTTCCTCTTTACCGGCCGCTATTTCTTCGCGGTAACTGATCGTATAGTTTCTTACAAATGATTCCGGATTGATCTGAACGAAAAACGTTCCCAGGTAGCCCGAAAAAAATCCGGGCTACCGAAACCATCCATCCTCATTTTTTCCAGCATTCCAAACATATTCTATCTTTCTTCTTTTTCTTTTAATACGCGCAAAACCTCTTCCACACAGGCTTTCACGATATCAGCATTATTAGTACGCTGATCTTGTGCAGATACACTGTTCACATTGCCGGATGCAGGTTCGGCAATCGTTGCAGTAATTACAATTTCATTGATCTCTACAGGCATGATTTGTTATTATACCGAGGTGAAATAGCTATAACTTAAAACAATAGATTCAATAACGATCTCATTACTTTCTGCATTAAACTCCGTTATTTCCCATTTGGTGGGAATTGCATTAAATACACGCCAGCTAACCGTAGGCTGATGTTCTTCATTCAACAAACTGATCAAAACCGTAAGCGGGGCAAATTCGAAATGTTCTATTGCATTCTTACACCATTTATACAAACCAGTGTTTATAAAGAGTCCCCTCTTCAGTGTAATATCACTGTATACTGCGCGGGTAGGCAGCTTATGTTGAAACCTGTTCTCACCACCCTCTCCCAACGATTCAGTATTCATGCTCATGGTTAATCCGCTGATGTTTTTAAATTTCACATCCACCGGTGCCTCTCCCGGCAAGCCTAGGAAGCTGGCTTTAAAATGAAATCCTGTAAGGGGTACTGGTTCATAAAAGCCGGTTTTAGGGCAGGTCTATTTTAAGTCCTTCGTGTGCCAGTTCAAGTGTTTCAATGGCTACCTCGTTTCCGTCAGCTTTCAAATCGGTTGATTGCACTTTAACAGGAAAAGCATTTTTTACCTTCCATACCATTACAGGCTCATGATTCTCATTCAATAGCGATATGGTGATATCCCGTCTTTCAATCTTAGTCATTTGCACGGTGTTAAACCAGGCGTAAAATTCATTATCGTTGAGAAAGGTGCCCCGTTTCAAGGTAATATTTGAAAACTTGGTCATGCCGGGCATTTTTATTTTAGAGTATTCCGGACTTGCCCCGTCCCTGTATTCTATTACATCCAGGCTTACATCCAGCCCGGAGATTTCGGTAAAGCCAATGCGGGTGCCGCCCCATTCTACCTGGAAGTGAAATTTAGTAAGCGGGTAGGTTGCCATGATTCGTTTATTTTAAATTGATATAGTTTTTTGAACGATTGTAATGCAGGTGCTTAAGATTCCTGCATTTTATGAGAGAAGCGCAGCACGATAAACTCAGCCGGGCGAACAGCCGCCATGCCAATCTCTACAATAAGCTTTCCTTCCAGTATATCCTGCGCAGTCATGGTTTGGTTTAAACCACAGGCTACATAAAATGCATGTTCAGGCTTTGCTCCTGCCAGCGCACCCTGCCGCCACAATACAGTGAGATAGTTTTCAATCATTGCTTTTACTTTAACCCAGGTATTGGCATCATTAGGCTCAAAAACAAACTGGGCAGATGCTTTTTACAGCTTTCTTCCACCATGTTGAAAAATCGTCGTACGGATACGTAGCGCCACTCATTATCATTTCCTGCAAGCGTACGTGCGCCCCATACCAGGGTTCCTTTGCCGGTAAATGCCCTGATGCAATTGATCGATTTTCCACTCGTAGCATCTACATTCAAAAAATCCTGTTCTGTATTGGTTATTTTATAAGTAAGCCCGCGAAGTCCGTTTACGCCTACATTTGCGGGAGCCTTCCATACTCCCCGGTTAGCATCCACTGCAGCATAAATACCTGCTATGGTAGAAGAAGGGGGAGCACTACTCCAAAATCACTGACAGCCGATTTTAGTTTTCCATAAGCAGAGGTATTGTAAGCAGCATTGGAGCTGTCTTTAAGATTGGATAAGGACACGCCATTTAAACTGCCCGGCGATCCGTTTACGGTATGTACTATGTTAATAGTGTCTTCGCTGTACTGGTAAGGAAAAACCGTTTTGATATTGGGAAAATAAGCGGCACCATATTTCAGGTGATTGGTAACCCCGTCCCTGAAAGATTCTGCAATGGTGGCAACATCTCCGCTGGTAAGCAAACCTGCCCCGCTATGGTGCAGATCCATTATACTAAACCTGTCCTGCAGCAGATTACATTGGGCCAGCGCATCATTTTGCAATGTGTAATATTCCGATTCATCCATATTCTGTCCTTCCGGAAAAACAATCAATGTAGGTTCGTCCTCCTTTGCCAGAGCATTTAAGCCTGCACTCATTTCAGATAATGACAGCTGGTCTCCCAAGGCTCCTTTAAAAGCACCTACCGAAACAATGTAACAGGGGCCTCCGCCATTAGCAAAGTAGGATTGCAGGGCATAATACATAATGTGCCTGGACGGCGCCCCGTTAAAAGCTACGGATATGCTCTCTTTTGTAATAACACTTCCTGTTTGTTCCTGCACCAATGTCACTTCCAGGTTATCTTCATTAGCTGCCTTACCGAAAAAAGTTTCATATTCGAGCAAAGATGTAATGCGTATTGGGTTATTGATAAGGCTTGCGTTATTCCTGTCAAGCGCTTTTTGGGTATAACCGATAAACGCGGGAATAGCGGTTTCTACCTGGGCAATAGAAGGGGAAATTTTGGAATCTCTTCTATATACACACCGGGACTTTTATAATCTGGCATAACATTGTGTTTTTAAGGTTTTAAAATAGTGGTTGGTTTACAGATTGTATTATTATGGCATTTGCGTTTGAATAAGTACTTCCTGTATAAGCGGGGCTTCTCTTAAAGCTCTTCTTTCTGATATAGTTACCATTCTTACTTTATACAATACAGATGGAATCTGTCTTCCACCCAACGAGCCCCATAAATAGTTCACCTGTTCGAATGATAAAGAATGCAGTTCCAAAACAAGTTTAAGCGAATTAATTTCCGGGTTTGATAAATCGTTTAATGGCGCAGGTAAACTAATAGCAGATGAAGCTGGCGTAAACACCGATTTGCCCTGGAAAAATTTTATCGCCAATGAAAGTCGCTTCAATGCCAGCAGATAACCGTTGTTAGGTGGCGTTCCCGAATTGAAATTCGCCGATACCAATACATACAGGTTTAAATGAACCGGCTGATTTTCGTAAACAGCAGCCGCTTCATTTCTTTGATAAACGGATGCATTTTTTAGTGTGTTTTCCTGCTCAATATTTACCACAGAGAGAACCAGGTTTTCGAGCAGCAGATCCTCTTTATCTGAACCCAAAAGGCTGATATTCTCTACTACTACAGAAGCCGGATCCCCGTGAGCAATCATGTATGAAGACAATTCTTCCCGAAGTAATATGAGGGCGTTTTCTATCATTGGTAATTTTTCCGGAGGAAGATCATCACAGAAAAAATGGTGTTAAATGAAACGATGACCACCTTTGGTTTCTTATCACTAAGGTAGATAATTGGCGAGCGAAAAAAATACCTAGATCGGGTGATGGTGTTGTAGAATAGCGTCTTTTAAAAACAGCCTTGTTTACCTGATATAAAATAAACAAATAATTATAGCGGCATTCTATGATAGAATTTAATCTTTCAATATTTTAGATATGCTTTTAAAAAACAATGAACCCATTAAAACTGTCTATGAAACGCTTCTTTACCTACCTGCTGGCAATCGTTCTGGTTTTAGTTGTATTTTTTGTAGCTCAAAATTATCCTGTATCCTCTCCCGGGAAACACTTACCTCGCTTAGCAGACACGTTACAATTAAAACAAAACTTTGAGCTGATACTAAATACTACAAAGCCCCGTCATTATAAAAACGTAGAAGTGCTTGACACGGTTGCCGAAAGAATCCGCCATGGATTTTCGAAGTATACGCATCGCACCGGGATGCAGGAATACAAGGTGTCAGGAAATATTTACAAAAACGTTTTTGCATCTTTTGGTCCGGATGACGGTGAAGTAATTGTAATTGGCGCCCATTACGATGTATGCGGTGAACAGGACGGCGCCGATGATAATGCCAGCGGGGTGGTGGGCATAATGGAACTGGCAAGACTTTTAAAAGATCAGCCGCTTAAATACCGGATTGAACTGGTTGCGTTTACACTTGAAGAACCTCCTTTCTTCAGAACGGAGCAAATGGGAAGCTATGTGCATGCTAAATCTTTGTTCGATAAAAAACAAGATGTTAAGGGAATGGTTTGCCTGGAAATGATCGGGTATTATTCGGATATACCCGGCTCTCAAAATTATCCTGTTGGAGTAATGAAATGGATGTATGGCGATAGGGGCGATTATATTGTATTGGCCAGGAATTCATTTAGTGGAAGCTTTGCCAATCAATTTAAAAATCTATACTTCGAAAATAATTCCATTGACGTCAAATCATTCAGGGCCCCTGGTTTTGCAGGCGGCATTGATCTGTCAGATCACAGAAACTATTGGAAATTCGGATATAGCGCCATTATGGTAACGAATACCGCTTTCTTTCGCAACAACAATTACCATCAGCTGTCCGACCGTTTGGATACGCTCAATTTGGCTAAAATGGGATTAACAATAGATGGAGTATTCAGAACAATAATAAACATTAAATAAAATTATAATATTAAATTTATTTATAATATATTTATCTTCCCATATACACCATTAGTATCTGCACATCGCTCGGATTGATTCCGGATATTCTGCTGGCTTGTCCCAGTGTTTTAGGTCGGATGCGATTCAGTTTTCCCTTAGCTTCATTTCCGAGCGAAGAAAGCTTGCCATAATCGAAACTATCTGGTATACTTAAGTTTTCCATTTCACTCATCCTGGATACTATTTCTCTCTCCTTCTCAATATAGGTATCATACTTTACCTGTATTGCTGCCTGCTCGATTTCTTCTTTTGAATAGCTTTTCAGCGATTCATTAAGGAAAGGCAAAGCCCGGAAAGATCGGCCAGCTCAATATTGGGTCTCAGCAATATTTTTTCAGCCTTCTGCTTCTCAGTGATTTTAGAAGAACCAATAGATTCAAGGAAACCATTGATCTGGTCAGGGGTTACCATAGTGTTCTTCAAAATATCTTTTATTCCGGCAACATTTTCATTTTTTTGCCATATTCTTTCCATTCTATCCTCCTTAGCTAATCCCAGTTGATAGCTTAATGGCGTTAACCGTGCGTCGGCATTATCCTGCCTGAGCAATGTCCGGTACTCTGCGCGCGAAGTAAACATCCTGTAAGGCTCTTCTGTTCCTTTGTTAATCAGGTCATCGATCAATACACCTATATATGCTTCGCTGCGTTTTAATACCAACGCATCCTGTTCTTTTACATTAAGGTGTGCATTAATTCCTGCCATCAATCCCTGGCAGGCTGCTTCCTCATATCCCGTTGTGCCATTGATCTGGCCTGCAAAAATAGATTTTTGATCAACTTTGTCTCTAAAGTATTGGTAAGCTGCGTTGGCGGAAAATAATCATATTCAATCGCATAACCCGGTCTGAATAAACGTGCATTCTCAAATCCTGGAACCGTTCTCAAAGCTTTATACTGCACATCTTCAGGTAATGAAGTAGAAAACCCGTTTACATAAATCTCCACAGTGTTCCAGCCTTCCGGTTCTACAAAAAGCTGGTGCCGGTCTCTGTCTGCAAATCGATTGATCTTATCTTCAATACTCGGGCAATATCGCGGGCCCACACCATCAATTCGACCAGCGAACATCGGGCTCCTGTCAAAGCCGGTTTTTAATATTTCATGAACTTCCGGGCTGGTATAAGTAATCCAGCAGCAGCGTTGATCTTTCGCACTGATCTTTTAGTATCGCTAAAAGAAAAGCCTACAATATCTTCATCCCCTTCCTGCACTTCCATCTTGGTATAATCCAGGCTTCGTCCATCTACTCTAGGAGGAGTACCGGTCTTTAAACGGTCGCTTTCAAAACCCAGTGAAACCAATTGCTCTGTAATACCGCTGGCAGCCTTTTCTGCCACCCTTCCGCCTCCAAATTGTTTCTCTCCGATATGAATAATGCCATTAAGGAATGTACCATTGGTTAATACAACCGCTTTTGCTTTTATTTCATGCCCCAGGCCGGTAATAACGCCTGCAACACGTTTGTCTTTTACCAACAGGCCTTTTACCATATCCTGGTAGAAATCCAGGTTTGGGGTTTGTTCCAGCATCTCTCTCCATTTAGCAGCAAACACCATGCGGTCGCTTTGCGCCCTGGGGCTCCACATTGCCGGACCTTTGGAACGATTCAGCATTCTGAACTGGATTATAGAAAGGTCAGTAACAATCCCTGAGTAACCACCCATAGCATCTATCTCACGTACGATCTGGCCCTTGGCAATGCCACCCATAGCAGGATTGCAGCTCATTTGAGCGATCGTTTGCATATTCATAGTTACTAAAAGAGTTTTGGAACCCATATTGGCAGCTGCCGCTGCGGCTTCGCAACCGGCATGACCTGCACCTACTACTATTACATCATATTCAGGAAACATAAGTTTGCAAAGGTACGAATTATTAGAAGGATGTGTTTTGTATCTGTTACTTCAATATATTCATTCGTTTCACGTGGAACAGGTTTAATAAACTGATCAAACTAAACACCATTATTGGTACACTATTTTTGTTTCACGTGGAACAACAACTTATCCGTGAAACCCTTCAAAATCGGCCATCCACTTCTCCTCCATCCCTCTCATCTTCTTTGCCTGCCCTGCTGTTTTGTCCTTATATCCTATTAAATGCAACAATCCGTGAAAAATAACCCTATTTAGCTCACTAGCAGTAGAAACATGTTCCGCTCTTGCGTTTTCCTTAACCCGATCTACACTAATATATATATCAGAAACAAGTTTACATGAACGCTCATCAGATAAATCAAAGGTGATGATATCTGTATAATAATCATGCTCCAGGTGCTTACTTGATTTGCAGCAATTCATCATCAGAACAAAAGATAAAATTAACCTCAGAACCACATTTCTTTCCTTCTCTCAAAAGCTTTTCCCTAATGAACCCTTTTAATCTCCTACGCTCTTTTAATACTACTGACTTCTGAAAATGAAACTGTATATCAAACTCATTTGTATTCATATTCCAAAATTCGCAAACAAAACACAAACAACAATGCTTAGCTTTGCCTTATGGTAAACGAATTATTATTATCGGATCTGCAGCCGGGCCAAATAGCTACCATTGTTAAGTTCACAACCGAAGAAATCTTCCTGAAGCTGATGGAAATGGGTTGTCTTCCCGGTGAAAAGATAGAAGTAATACAGAAAGCGCTCTTTAACGACCCTATGTCTATATCTGTTGCAGGCTATTTATTAAGCCTTAGAACAGATGAAGCAAAACAGATAGTGGTTAATATATAAGCTGCAATATGACCATTGGATTATATTTTGGGTCGTTTAACCCTATTCATCATGCTCATTTAATCATTGCTAATCATATTCTTAACGAAAACCTTGTTGATAAGGTCTGGTTTGTGGTATCTCCGCACAATCCTTTAAAGGAAAGCAGCTCCCTTTTAGAAGAAAACCACCGGTTGCACCTGGTACAAACAGCGATTGAAGACGATAGCAGAATAAAAGCCAGCGATATAGAGTTTACCCTTCCCCGTCCTTCTTATACTGCTGTAACCCTTACCCATCTCACTGAAAGATATCCTCAATACCAGTTCAGGGTAATAATGGGTGGAGATAGCTTTCAAAACATCCGTAAATGGCGGAATTATGAATTCATCCTGCAACACTACTCCCTAATAGTATATAACCGGCCGGGATTTGAGATTGATAAAAGTATTCCCGGTAATATTACCGTTTTAAATGCTCCCCTGCTGGAACTATCCGCTACAGCTATTCGCAAATTGATCAGAGAAAAGAAGAGCTTAAGATATTTACTTCCGGAAAATGTAATTGCGGAGATTGAAAAAGGCGGTTATTATAGAAAATAACCCAAACCAATACAAATTGCCACTATTATAGGTGCCGGCAATCTTGTAAAAATCAAAGTAATAGCCGTTCCTGCCACTACCCCTATATTAATAAAACCATGGGTGGTACCGTCGAAAAGCGTTATATCTTTCAAAATATAAAAAGTAGATCCTACCATAATGCCTAATACGGAGGCATTGATACCCTCCAGGGAACGGTATATAACCGAATATTTCTTTAAACGGTTCCATATAGGAAAAAGAAAAGTACTAATAGGGCGCTGGGTAAAAATATCCCTATCATTCCTATTACTCCGCCCAACAACTGCATAGCAGGGCCCATATCCTTTAGAGCCAGTCCGCCACTATAAGACGCAATAGAAAAAACGGGCCCGGGAACCGCTCTAACAATTCCTATACCGGTAAGCATATCCTTTTTATTGATATGAATGGCGTTAGGATTTCTTTTCCTTACCGCGTCTGGACGTACGCTATACTGCTCGTACATAATAGGCATCAATACATTTCCCCCTCCAAATACCAGGCTTCCCATACGGTAAGAGTTCTCAAACAGGTTTACCGGCTTCCGGTTAGCCCAGTTATTTTTCCTGGCCATTTCACTCACAATACCGGCCACAATAAAGATGATCGCGAACAGCCATATATTCCACCATCTTATTTTGCCTGGTTTTACCTCCACCTGCGGTATTCTTTTATTACTAAGGTTGGTTATAAATCCACCCACCAAAATAAGGATAGGTACAAAAAACGGCTTACCAAAAAAGAAGAAAGTGGCCAGCCCGCAACCAATAGCTATTAATGAAGTAACCAGGTTCTTTACAGAGTAAGGGAGGGAGCTGATACAGGCAAATATGAGAAACCCGGTAGCCATTGGCACGATGTATTTAAAAATATCAAAATGCCGGCTGCTGCCTTCTACGTACTCTACGAAAAAGATAAACCACACATGATAGCGCAGGCCGGAAATACCCAAACCAGTAAAGTAAGCGCAGCCAAAACAGGCCCGCCCTCTTATAGCCTATCAGGGTTAAGGTTTGCGTAGAAGATGCTCCCGGAAGAAGCTGGCAAAAGGCATTATACTCCATCAATTCCTGCTCGCTTACATAAGGTGTTTTCTTCACAAAGGTTTTCATCATCATAGCCAAATGCGCCTGTGGCCCGCCAAAAGCGGTAAGGCTATGTAATAAAACCAACTTTAAAAAATGAAGATGTCGGAGCAGCATGAAGCTGAAAATGATGAATAAAAAATCTTCTTAAAGGTAAAGATTATCAATAAAAATGTTCTAATTAATTAAGCGTGCTATCTTACCGTTACATGGAAGCATTTCTCTCTGTACTCTTTAATAAAATATATTTTTCCCTGGCGCTGCATCTGCGTAAGAATATCCTGCAATATTTTTTCCAACCTGGCATCGGGTGCCTTTCTACGGTTGAACCTGATATAGGATATATCAAAGGAGCAGCCGTAATTATGAGAGCTTAGCTTGCTGGTTACTGCATTGCTATTTACCCGGGAGAGGCGCCTTTGATCATATAAGGTTCTGGTAACAGAGGTAACCGTAACTGTTTTCCTGCTTCTTGTATAAAAGGCAGCACCTATTTCTTTAAGCGCTTTGTAAGAGCGGGGATTTAAATACGGCCGGCTATGAGTGAGCCTGGCAATATTATAGCCCTTACCAGCAAAAATAAGCACCAGCTTTTTTTTTTTACCAGCGAGGTAACATGAGCCTGGTTCTTTATCGGCGGAATGCCTGTTGCCCGGGCCGCCTCTAAATGATAGTCGTATTGAGTCTGAGCAAAGACACCAAACGAACTACAAATAACATATAATGAAAATAATATATATTTAATACACCTGTTCAAATCAGTCAGGGTTATCGAAATCCAAAAATGATTTCGAGGGGTTTAAATATTAAGACCTCCGCAGGCACTGATGATTTGTCCTGTGATATAGCTACTCATATCGGAAGCCAGGAACAAAGTAACATTGGCTATATCTTCAGCTTTAGCAAAACGATTTAGAGGAATATCTGCCAAATATTTTTCGGCTCCGGCATTATCATTTAAATAGCTGGTCATATCGGTCTCAACAAATCCCGGCGCTATAGCATTGCAACGAATATTACGGCTACCTAATTCTTTTGCTACACTTTTAGTAAACCCAATAATGCCGGCTTTGCTGGCCGCATAGCTGGCCTGCCCTGCATTACCCATGATACCAATTACAGAACTCATATTAATAATGCTACCGCTCTTAGCTTTCATCATAGGCTTAATAACCTGTTTGGTCATATAGAAAACGCTATTGAGGTTGATATTCAAAACATCATTCCATTGTTCCTGTGTCATGCGAAGCAGCAGGTTATCCTTAGAAATACCCGCATTGTTTACGCATACATCAATAGCGCCAAATTCTTTTAATACGTCGTTTACAAAAACCTCGCATTGTTCAAAATCTCCGGCGTTACTTTTATAAGCTTTCGCCTTCACACCTAATGCCACCAACTTCTCTTCGAGCGCCTTTGCTTTATCGGCACTGCTATCACTAACATAAGTAAATGCCACATGAGCCCCATGCTCCGCAAATTTAATAGCTATAGCCTCGCCTATTCCTCTGGCAGCTCCGGTAACAATCGCAACTTTATTCTCAAGAAGTTTCATCATGTACAATGTTTAGTATGCCTGCAAAGTAAAGTAATTATTCTTTTGCATTTCCTTTTAATTGCCTGCTTCATGAACCACTATTAAAATAAACTATATTGCGCCCATGTCTATAATTGATTTTTAAGCGGATTAAATATCACCGACATTATTGGTGACGATTCTTATAAACCCGGTCAATTGGGTAATTCTATCGACATTTATACTGAATCTTTTCCCGATGTGGATAATGCCGACATTATTCTGGTAGGATGCGGTGAACAACGAGGTAGAGGTTATCTGGGTCCGGCAAGCAATGCTCCAGAACTGGTCAGAAAAAATTTATACAATCTTTTTTACTGGCATGAAAATATTAAAATTGCCGACATCGGCAATATAAAACACGGTGCAACTTATAACGATACACTAGCCGCTTTACAAACGGTAATAGAAGAACTGCAGTTACTTCACAAAACCGTTATCATTATCGGTGGCTCGCAGGACCTTACCCTCGCCCAGTATAATGCTTCTAAAAATATTAAACAATTAGTTGAGATTACCGGTGTTGACGCTGTTATAGACCTTGATATGGAATCGCCTTTCCAGAAACGATAATTTCCTGATGGAAATGTTTACGGGCGAACCTAACTATGTAAAGCACTATAATCACCTGGGTTTTCAAAGCTATCTTGTACACCCGGGTATGTTACAAACCTTAGATAAGCTGAAGTTTGATTTTTTCAGGGTTGGACATGTAAAAGAAGATATAGAAGAAGTAGAACCGGCCATCCGCAACAGTCATATTTTTTCGTTCGACATTAATGCCATTGCTAATGCCTACGCTCCTTCGAACCAGCTTACACCTAATGGCTTTAACGGGGAGGAAGCATGTATACTGATGCAGTACGCAGGCATGAGTACGAATATGCAATCGATAGGTATTTATGGTTATAATCCACAACAAGACCGCGACGAGTTGACCGCCAAACAAATCAGCCATATGATCTGGTATACTATTGACGGGCGCTATCGCAGGCTAAAAGAAGCCTCTTTTGATCAGCTGGAACATTTCAATGAATATCAAATGGCTTTTGCTGAAATTGAATCTACCTTCCTTCAAAGCAAAAAAACACGGCGCTGGTGGATGCAATTACCCGATAAAACATATATTCCCTGCAGCTATAAAGATTACCTGGTTGCCGGTAGTAATGAAATACCTGAAAGATGGTTCAGGGCACAACAACGATAACCTTCAATTTCAACCTTTAAATCAACTCTATTAATTATGTCACGTATTATCAAAACAGGCATCGCATCTTATGGAATGAGTGGAAAATTATTCCATGCGCCGTTTATACAGGCACATCCCTATTTTGAACTGAGCGCTATTGTAGAAAGACATAAAGAAGAATCCAGAATAAAATATGCTGACGCCAAGCTTTACAGATCTTTTGACGAATTGATAGCCGACGAAACATTAGAATTGATTGTTGTAAATACGCCTGTACAAACTCATTTCGAATATGCAAAAGCTGCATTGAATGCAGGCAAGCATATCATTGTGGAAAAACCCTTTACCGTAAACGCAGCAGAAGCCAAAGAACTCGATGACCTGGCCAAGGCAAAAAAATTATTATTGATTGTTTACCAAAACCGGCGCTATGATGGCGACTACAGGGCAATAAAAAATGTAGTGCAGCAAAATCTATTAGGAGAATTAAAAGAAGCAGAAATGAGATTCGACCGCTATCGCACAGGCCACAGCGGTAAAGACCACAAAGAAGGCGATAAACCGGGAGCAGGCAACCTGCACGATCTGGGGCGCATATCATTGATCAGGCTATACAATTATTTGGGTTTCCCGAAGCTGTATTTGCAGATGTATTTGCCATGCGCGACAATATGATTGCCAATGATTATTTTGAAGTGCTTTTGTATTACCCACGTCCCTTCCGCGTAAGAATAAAAGGTACCGTGTTTGCACGTGAATCTTATTATGCTTATATCATCAATGGAGCCAATGGTACTTTTATGCAACAACGTTCAGACCTGCAGGAAGTAAAATTGCTGGAAGACACTATACCCTCCCTCGCACCCTGGATACCAACGCCCGAAGGCTTCGATGGACTTTACACACTACCGTCAACGGAGAAACAGTACGTAAAGAAACCCGCTCTGAAATGGGCAACTATATGCTGTATTACGACGATGTATACCAGGCCCTCGCTAACGGAAAGCCCAATCCGGTGCCTGCTGCCGATGCGGTATTAACCATGCGCATCATAGATGCTGCGCTGCTGAGTAGCAAAGAAAGAAGAGTAGTTACATTATAATATAGGAACTATAAAAATAAAGAGGCAGTATTTAATGTACTGCCTCTTCTTATTATCAAATTATTTTTATAAACCCGCCTGCTTGCTGATCTCCAGCATCCGGTCTATAGGCTTCTTCGCTGCCAGTCTTAATGCTTCATCCATAATAATATCAGGCATTTCATACTTCATACACAGGTAGATCTTCTCCAGTGTATTGCGCTTCATGTGCGGGCAATCGTTGCAGGCACAACCATTGTCAGGAGGAGCTGGTATAAATTTCTTATTGGGGCTCGACTTCTCCATCTGGTGCAAAATGCCTGTTTCAGTAGCTACAATAAACTCGGTGGCTTCGTTCTCTATTGTATACTTTAATAGCCCTGTAGTAGATCCTACAAAATCTGCCAGCTTCAAAACAGGCTCTTCACACTCTGGATGAGCAATAAATTTTGCATTCGGATGCTGCTGCTTCAATTTGGTGATATGCTCCAGGCTGAAAATTTCGTGTACCATAACAGGCACCGTTCCACAGCAACATATCACGTCCTGTAACCTTGTTGATATAAGCTCCCAGGTTTTTGTCTGGTGCAAAAATGATCTTCTGATCTTTCGGAAAACTATCCACAATAATGCGTGCGTTGCTGCTGGTTACAATCACGTCGCTCAACGCTTTTATACCCGCACTGCAATTGATATAGCTCACCACCACATGATCGGGATGTTGCTCTTTAAATTTCTGGAACAACGGGGGCGGGCAGCTGTCGCTTAATGAGCATCCCGCTTTAAAATCGGGTATCACTACCTTTTTGGTTGGATTTAAAATCTTCGCCGTTTCTGCCATAAAGTGAACGCCGGCAAAAACAATCATGTCCGCATCCGTCTTCTCCGCTTCCTGCGCCAAACCCAAACTGTCCCCTATATAATCCGCTATATCCTGTATATCCGGCTCCTGGTAATAATGCGCCAGTATAACAGCATTCTTTTCTTTCTTCAGTTTATTGATCTCTTCGAAAATCCAAAGTAGGATCCACATCAACATCCAAAAACCTTTGGCGTCCAGTTCCAGTTTTGCGCTTTCCAATACTCCTGCTTCCATGGTGTAAAAGTTTTAAATCCGGTGCAATGATACGTTGCAACTTGAAATTTTCTGAAAGAATTTTTGTTGCCCTTCCTTTTATCCTAATAATAATTATATATATATTTTTAAAAAGAAAACTTATTATTATTAGTAGTGTGAATTAGTGGATAACTCATAATTCACATCTATTACAAAATTAGAAGTTTATTGTTTTCCACAGGAAATCAATAGTAATTCACATAAGCATCTAGCGCCTGGCCCTGTTTTAAGGGTGTTATACACAAATCTGTGGATTTTGTATTCTTAATAAAATTTTGGTTCATTTTAATTTTACATTGTGTTAATATCTGAGGTATAATTTTAGTGAAACTAACTTTTCAACTGCCTCACGGGCCGGATCAGTTTTACGACCCATTAATCACATTTCATATAAACGTTTCACAGGGGATATCCACATTTTTGAAGGTCTATTCACATATCTTTGGGGAGAAATAGTGTTACAACTACCGTTTTATAATGAGTAGTCTTTTCAAAAAGGCCGGTTGTACACTTGCTTGCTAAGAAGGCATCTTTTATTTTAATCCCGTAATAGGGTTGTGTAAAACAACCGCACCTGTTCATAAACAGGGTAAAATGTTTCAAAAAAGTTAGTATGAAGAAGTTATTTATTGTTTTTTCGGTTTTGTTGTTTTCAATTTTGGCAAGGGCTGATGAGGGTATGTGGTTACCCCAGCTGCTGGATGCATTGAATGAGAAAAGAATGAAATCACTGGGTATGAAAATGGATGCCAGTGATATCTATAACGTGAATAAAGGCAGTCTTAAAGATGCCATCGTAAGCTTTGGAGGTTTTTGCACCGGTGAAGTTATTTCAGATAAGGGCTTGGTATTAACCAACCATCATTGTGGATTTGACGCTATTCAAAATCATTCAACACTCGATCACAATTTTATAAGAGATGGATTCTGGGCAAAAACCAATGCAGAGGAGTTACCCAATGCGGGTTTGTTTGTAACCTTTATTGTAAGAATAGAAGATGTAACAGATGCTGTGTTAAAGAATGTGAATAATTCCCTGGCTGAAAACATCCGCCAGTCGCTGGTAGACAAAAACGCAAAACAACAATTGAACGAAGTAAAAAAGAAAGCTACCAGGGCGCCTTTATCCGTCCTTTTTTGAAGGCAATAAATACTACCTGTTTGTAACCGAAACTTATAATGATGTACGGCTCGTGGGTGCTCCCCTTCTTCTATCGGTAATTTTGGAAAAGATACCGATAACTGGATGTGGCCGAGGCACACCGGTGATTTCAGTATGTTCAGGATCTACGCCGGTAAGGACAATAAGCCAGCTCCTTATTCGCCCGATAATGTGCCGTATAAACCTAAAAAGTCGTTATCTGTTGCTATGAACGGCATGAACGAAGGTGATTTTACTATGGTTTTTGGTTTCCCCGGCCGTACCACCGAGTATTTACCCAGTGAAGCGGTAAACCAGATCATGACGGTAAACGACCCTGCTAAAATTTTAATAAGAGACAAAGCGCTGGCGGTTATTGATAAATATATGCGTTCGGACGAAGCTATTAAAATTCAATACGCTTCCAAGTACGCGGGCATCAGCAACGCCTGGAAAAAATGGCAGGGAGAGGTTTTAGGACTCACCAACACCCATGCAGTGGCTAAAAACAAAAATATGAGGCTGAATATACCCGGTTATTGAATAATAATCCGGCGCTGAAAGCGAGTTATGGCGATGTGCTGAACCGGCTCAACGAGGGGTATAAAAAAATAAAAAATTTCGCGCTAACGCGCGATTATTATCTGGAAACGACCAGCAAAATAGAATTATTTACAGTAGTACAAAGAATACGCGCCCTAAATTCTAAAAAGGATAAACCCGAATATGCAGAAGCACTCATTGCCGAGATTAAATGGATGGACAATTTTTTAAAAGAGATGAGCCTTACAGTAGATAAAGACCTGTTCGCTGCTATGATGCAATTGTACCTCGAGCAGCCATCGGAGTATATAGCACCGCGCGCAAAAGAGGAATTTGCAAAATTTAAAAATTATAAAGCCTGGGCCGATGATTTATATAGCAAAAGCATTTTCGCTAATCAGCAAAAGGTAAAAGAGCTGTTAAATACAGATCCCCGAAAATTATTTGAAGCATTAGATACCGATTTGGGTGCGCAGCTGGTTTTGGCTATTTCTAATTTATATGATAATGAAGTAGCTCCCCAACTTAATAAAATTCAAACCTCTATTAACCAGCTGCAAAGGTTGTATATGAAAGCGCAGATGGAAGTGTTTACCGGTAAAACATTTTATCCCGATGCCAACAGTACCTTAAGAGTAGCTTTTGGAAATGTTAACGGTTACTCCTCCTACCGGGAAAAAATACGAGTATTATACTTATCTGGACGGGGTAATGGAGAAGTATAAACCCGGGGACTATGAATTTGACGTGCCTGAAAAGTTACGCGACTTGTATAAGAAAAAAGATTATGGAAAATACGGGGCTAACGGAAAGATGCCGGTTTGTTTTATAGCATCCAATCATACCACGGGAGGCAACAGCGGTAGTCCGGCGCTGGATGCGCACGGCAACCTGGTGGGCCTGAACTTCGACCGGGTTTGGGAAGGTACCATGAGCGATGTGAACTACGACCCATCTATTTGCCGCAATATTATGGTGGATATCAGATATGTATTGTTTATAGTGGATAAGTTCGCCGGAGCCGGGCATTTGGTGAATGAAATGAAGCTGGTGTATCCAAAAAAATAAGCCGGGAATTTTAGTTAACTTTAAAGAAACTAAAAAAATACAACTATGGTAAACAATAAACACATAGCTACTTTTATTTTGGGCGCGCTGGCCGGACTGGCAGCAGGTAAGTATGCCAGTATGAGCGACGAAGAAAAAGAAAAGCTGATGGCCAATCTTAAGGAAAAAGCCAATAACTTAAAAGACGAAGCAGTAAAAACAGCCGGCCAGGCAAAAGACTACTTTTCTGAACTTACCACCAAAGGAACCGATGCTATTAAAGAGCATTTCCCGGGAGCTGAAAAATGGATGAATGATATTTTTGGTAATAAAGAAACAGCAGCCGCAACCGATGCCGAAGCGGATCAGCCTAAAAGCTAATAAGAACGATTAAAAAAGGAAGCAATTTGCTTCCTTTTTTTTTGGGGATAACTTACAAAAGCTGGTTGGGATTGGGAATCAGCTTTAAAATTTTATGCAGGTTTTCCTGGTAATGCTTTTTGTCGAGCTTATAGTAAAAAGCTCCTTTTTAGAATTGCTTTTGTCCTTCTCTTTTTGCTTGATCAGGAGCTTTGTGGATAACATCTTACGACTGAAATTACCCTTATCAAAACTGGTATCAAAAACATCTTCAAAAAGACTTTGCAATAAAGGCAATGTAAACTTCTCTGGTAACAGCTCAAACAAAATAGTATGCGAAGCCGCCTTGTACTGTAATTTTTTCTGCGCCAGATGCACCATGTCGTTGTGATCAAAAATCAGGTTGGGAAACTCTTTGATATTAAACCATTGGGCTTCAAAATCAGTATTGATGGATTCTTTGTATTTATTAATATCAATCAGGGCGAAATAAGCAACCGAAATAGTTCTTTGTACCGGGTCCCTGTCTGGAGAAGAAAAAGTATGATACTGTTCGAGGTAAATACCTTCAAGCCCTGTAAGCGTTTTAAGTATGCGGTTAGCCGCTGTATCGGCGCTCTCTTTGTCGTTCACAAAGCCGCCCATTAAACTCCATTTTCCTTTTTCGGGCTCCAGCCCGCGTTTTACCAATAAAATCTTTAGCCTTGTTCCATCAAAGCCAAAAACAATACAGTCTACCGCTACGGTAAACTTGGTGATATGCTGATATCTCTTCTCCTTAGTCAAAGCTAAAATGGATTAAAGGTTATAAAGATTAAAATAAAGAGCAAAAATAAAAGATTTTATTTGTCATAAAAACAATTAAATTTGATTTACCTGTACAACGATTGCGGCAATGCTAAAATAAAGATTTGCATCATCTACTTAAAAACAAAACGAAAAAATGCTTAAAAATGTTTTTTTACTACTGTTACTAATAATAGGAGGTTACACGCAGGCCCAGGAAAAGACTTTTGTAGTTTCAGTAAACAAGCCTATAGCGCCTATTCAGCCTACCATGTGGGGTGTTTTTTTGAAGACATCAATTTTGGGGCTGATGGAGGTATTTATGCGGAGTTGGTTAAAAACCGTTCTTTTGAATTTACCAGGCCACTGATGGGCTGGAAGGTAGAGCAACAACCGGCTGAGGAAGGGGCTGTATTGATTCAAAACAGGGGTATAGCCCATACAGCCAATCCGCGTTTTGTAAGAGTTACTGTAAATAATAGAACTAAGGGAACCTTATCAATAACCAACGAAGGTTTTAGAGGAATGGGTATTAAAAAAGGGTTGCGTTACGATTTTTCGGTTTTACACAGGCTGGTATCGGGTAAGGTAAAATTGTATGTAGAATTACTGAATGCCAATAAAGAAATTATAGGTAATACCGAAATGGTACCTGACGGAGGAACCAACTGGTCAAAACTGGCCGCCAGCTTTACGGCCAGTCAAACCGAAGAAAAAGGATCAATGCGGCTGGTGTTCGAGGGTAATGGCATTATTGACCTGGATATGATTTCTCTTTTTCCCGGCGATACCTGGAAGAACCGCCCGGGAGGAATGAGGGCAGATATGGTGCAGATGCTGGCTGATATGAAGCCGGGGTTTATACGTTTTCCTGGAGGTTGTATTGTAGAAGGTTACGACCTTGCACAAAGATACCAATGGAAAAAAACAGTGGGTCCCTTGGAAGAAAGGCAATTGTTGATTAACCGCTGGAATTATGAATTTGCACACCGGCCGGCGCCGGATTATTTCCAGACCTTTGGCCTGGGCTTCTTTGAATACTTCCAGTTATGTGCGGATATAGGCGCTGAACCCCTGCCTATTTTAAACTGCGGTATGGCCTGCCAGTTCAATTCGGGCGAGGTGGTGCCGTTAGACCAGATACAACCTTATATTGATGATGCATTAGATTTGATAGAGTTTGCAAACGGAGCTGTAACTACCAAATGGGGTAAACTGCGTGCAAGCATGGGGCATCCCGAGCCGTTTCATCTAAAAATGCTGGGCGTGGGCAATGAAAACTGGGGCCCGCAATACCTGGAACGGTTCAAAATTTTTCAGGAGGCGTTAAAAGCAAAATATCCCCAAATTAAGCTGATTGCGAGCTCGGGTACCGACCCCGTGGGTGAGCGGTTTAACTTATTGAATACGGGGCTGCGTGCGCTGAATACCGATTTTATAGATGAACATTATTACCGGCCCCCAATTCTTTTTCAGTAATATCAACCGCTATGATAATTACCCCGAAACGGATCGAAGGTTTTTGCCGGGGAATACGCATCGCACGTACCCAATATCAACGGAGCTGTAAAAAGTAACTGGCTGGCGGCACTGTCTGAGGCCGCGTTTTTAACAGGGCTCGAACGGAACGCTGAGGTAGTACAGATGGCCTCCTACGCTCCGCTGTTTGCACATTATGACGGCTGGCAATGGGCGCCCGATCTTATCTGGGTTAATAATCTGCAGATAGTAGGATCGCCCAGCTACTACGTGCAAAAATTGTATTCTTTAAACAAAGGAACAACAGTAATACCTGTTCAACAAGATAATAAGATCATAGATGGCAAAGACAGTTTATATGCTACTGCCGCCATTGATGCTGCATCAAAAGAAGTTATAGTAAAAATTGTGAATGCACTGCCGGGTGAACAAAAGATCACATTAAATTTTGAAGGGGTAAAAAAGCTGGGTAGCACTGCCGCTCATACCGTTTTGCAAAATGATGATTTGAATAAGATCAATACTATTACGGATCCGGATGCGGTAGCCCCGAAAGTGATAAATCTGAAAATATCGGGTAAAAAGCAGGCAATTACCGTTAAAGGATATTCTTTTAACGTGATAAGGATTAAATATTCTTAATAAGCATTCAAAAAAATAAAACCCGCTTTAAGCGGGTTTTATTTTAACAGGCTTCTTCCAGCGCCGGCTCTTTACTGTCTTCGGCAGCGATATGATATTCCTTTAAAGGCATCATCCTTTTATAAGAATAAAGCCGCCGAGCGCTGCTACAATAAACAGCACATCGGCTAACCACAAATAATAATAGCCATAGGCGTCAATTATTTTGGTTGAAAGGAACGGCGTGATAATAAAGGCCATTGAAAACCCAAGCGAGTTGAGGGCCATATAAGATCCTTTATTATCAGGCCCTGCGCGCAAAGCGCCTACTGTAGAAGTAAAAGGTAAAACCAATATTTCAGATAAACTGATCAATGAAATAGCAAAGTACAAAGCCCATAACTCGGTAGTAAAAAGATAAATTAAAAAGCCGGGAATGATAAACAAAGTGCCCAGTATAATACTGTTATAAATTGAAAAGCGTTTTTGAACGATACTTACTATTATCATTTCTGTAAGCACGATAATAAACCCGCTATAGCCCATCAGGGTGCCAATAGCCTCTTTACTCATACCCGCTTTTTCATCGAAGAATAAGGGCATGGCATTGAGCAGCTGGCAAAAAGGAATAAAGTATAGCATACAGATAAAAGCGAAAAACAAATAAGGTTTATCCCGGTAAGCCGAAGCACGCTTTTTACTGTTTTCCGCAGGCAGCACGCTAACGTCGGATTTAAGATTTCTTCCTTTCCTTTTGTTGAAATAGCTGTAAAAAAGTATAGCTGCCATAAGGCAACCTATAGCATTACCCCAGAATAACAGATCGTAGGAGATAGCAGCGAGCAGGCCGCCCAAAAAAGGACCGAAAGAAAAACCAAGATTGATCGCCATCCTGTTTAAAGAAAAAGCGCGGGTTAAATTTTCGGTTTTGCATAGCTGGTAATAGCTGCCGAATTTGCCGGCCTGAACAGGTCGGCAATAAACGTCAATGTGAAAATGCCCGCAGAGAGTGCTTCAACCGTATATAGTTTGCCGATTACAATATACAAAGGCGCTGCCAGGAACAGGCTCAGGCACTGTACTTTAAAACTACCTAGTTTATCAGTAAGCCAACCTCCCGCAATATTTCCCAATAGGGAGCCCAGTCCGAAGCAGCTCAATACAATACCGGCTTGTTCCAAAGAAAAATGCAGGTGATTGCGCATATAGATAGCCATGAAGGGCAATACCATTGCTCCCGTTCTGTTAATCAGCATTACCAGGGCCAGCATCCAGGCAGGTGTTGATAAGCCGCGGTAAGAATCTATATATAAATTAAAAAATTTCCTTGTTTTCATTCGTACATGGTTATTGATTTTAGTCGAATATCCGCCCGGATGACCCGTTCGGACGGGGTGCCTTTGATGATTAAATTTTCATTACCCTGTACAAAGGTTCAAAGAACTCCGTTGGAGACTCCTTCGGAGTGTGATAAAAATGAAAATTTTAATCATGTCGGTTTCATTACGGTTCCTTTGCAGCATTAAAAAGCCCGGTACGTTAGCGGTACCGGGCTTTAATTATAAATGTTTTATAATTAAGAGTTCATACTCGCCAAAAATTCTTCGTTGCTCTTGGTTCCTTTCATACGCTTCAATAATTCCGACATCGCCTCTTCTGTCTTCATCTCAGCCAGGTAAACACGCAGTAAATTCATTCTTTGCAATACCTCTCTATCTAATAACAGGTCGTCGCGGCGTGTAGATGAAGCGGTGAGATCAATTGCAGGATAGATACGCTTATTAGCCAATCTTCTGTCCAGCTGAAGCTCCATGTTACCGGTACCTTTAAATTCCTCAAAGATCACCTCATCCATTTTACTTCCGGTATCGATCAGGGCTGTAGCCAGTATCGTTAATGAACCGCCATTTTCAATTTTACGGGCGGCGCCAAAAACTGCTTAGGCTTTTGCATCGCATTCGCTTCAACACCACCGCTCAATACCTTACCTGAAGCAGGCGATACGGTATTGTGCGCACGGGCCAAACGGGTAATAGAGTCCAGAAGGATAATTACATCATGACCGCACTCTACCAGTCTTTTGCTTTTTGCAGGGCCACCGTAGAAACTTTAACGTGCTTTTCTGCCGGTTCATCAAACGTAGAAGCAATTACTTCGGCTCTTACGCTTCTTTCCATATCTGTTACCTCTTCCGGTCTTTCGTCTACCAGTACTACCATCAGGTAACACTCAGGATGGTTTTCTGCAATAGCATTGGCTACTGCTTTCAACAACATTGTTTTACCGGTTTTAGGTTGTGCTACAATCAAACCACGCTGTCCCTTACCTATCGGTGTGAATAAATCAATAATACGGGTTGACAGATCAGACGGACGCGTAAACAGGTTCAGCTTCTCGTATGGGAATAAAGGCGTTAAATAGTCGAAGGGTACACGGTCCCGCACTTCATCGGGGCTTTTACCGTTGATGGTATCAACCTTTAAAAGTGCAAAATATTTTTCACCTTCCCGCGGCGGGCGTACAGCGCCATGCACGGTATCGCCCGTTTTTAAACCGAAAAGCTTGATCTGTGAAGGAGATACATACACATCATCGGGGCTGGAAAGATAATTATAGTCAGACGACCTCAGGAAGCCGTAGCCATCAGGCATCATTTCCAATACACCTTCGCTTAAGATAACACCGTCAAATTCTACATTGAAGGCGGTTTCTTTTTCTTTTCTCGGGCTAAACGATTTAACAACCGGCTCCTCAATTACTACAGGCACAGGGTTGGCGAATTTTTCAGTTGCCTTAAAGGCCTGCTCTATAAAAGAGGCGGTGGCGGGGTCGAGGCTGAACTCTTCCTTGCTGTCTCCCGGCTCGTCCAAATATTCTTCCACTCCTTTATCTTCAGCAAAAAGACCTTCTGTTTCTGCTGATTCTTCTTTTTAGCGGCTGCTTTTTTCTTTTTAGCCGGAGCCTTGGCTTTTTTAGCCGGGGCTTTGGCTTTTTCAGAAGAAGCACTTTTGGATTTTTCCTCTTTTCTCCGGTTCCGTCGTCTTCAACAAAAGCTTCTTCGGTTCCTATAGAGGTAGTGGCTTTTACAATACGTTTTCTCTTAGGTTTAGCTTCCGTAGAGGTTGTTTTAGATCCGGCAATAGCCTGGTTATCTAAAATCTGGTAAATAAGGGACTGCTTATCTAATTTCTTCGCATCAGGAATATTCAACTGCTCGGCAATATCCAACAGTTCCGGAACGAGCATGTCGTTCAATTGTAAAATATCATACATAAGGGTAATCTTAATTAATCAAATACCGGCTTTAGCATGCTGATTAACAAAAAAATAATTGAAATTGTTTTTTGGTGAACTCTTATTGAAATGAAAATCAATAATTAGCAGAGATGATCACAAGCCTTCGGGTCATTTCTTCTGCGAAATTAGGGAGAAATGAACAACCTTCAAAAATTTTTAATTGTTAAAAATCCTTCATTATTGATGTTTAACATACTGGATGGGAAGTCCCGTGCGCTTAAAAACTGCAGCTGGGTTATTGCCTGCCTGTTCGAATCTGTTGCCGGATACAATGTATTTCCGGGCTTTTGAACAATGGGAACAACAGCGCCTTTTACAAAATTTCCTTTTTATTCAGGTAAACTTTTAGCAGCGGAGCATAGCCCATTGGCCCATGAAGGGATATATTACCATAGGTAGCAAAATTTCCCAGGCTATAGGCAATAAGCTTGTCTTTATAAATTTCCATTCCCTGGTAACATGAGGGCCGCTGCCAATGACCAGATCTGCGCCCGCATCAATACAATGGTGCGCCATTTCATACACGTTGCCACGGCTTTCATTAAAACTGGTTTCCTGCACTCTTAAAACAGCTTCTGCGCGGGCGCCCTCTGCCCCGCCATGAAAAAATATAACCACAATCTCGGCCAGCTCTTTGGCTTCTTTAATAACCGAGCTTATTTTTTTATAATCGTTGATATAAATATGCCGGCCGCCATGCCCCACACCAATAAAGGCCAGTGTCAAAGCTCCTTTCCGCAATAATGCTATTTCACAATCATTTTTAAGACCCGAAAATGCAATTCCCTGTTCTTCCAGCGCTTTTTTGGTTTGTACAATGCCCTCGTCTCCAAAATCGCCGCTATGATTGTTGGCAATGCTTAAGAAATCGAAGCCGGCCTCCTTAAAGTAAGCTGCAAAATGCGGTGGCATCCGGAAAGCATGGCAGTTTTTACCGGATTTACATTTCTTGCTGACGGTTGTTGAATCGGCAATAACGCCTTCCAGGTTCCCGATAGTGATGTCGGCATTCTGAAGTGTATCTTTTAGCTGATCCAGTATGTTGCGGCCAGGCAACCGGTTCGGATCGGGATAATTGCTGCCTAGCATCATATCGCCTACAGCAATAATGCTTATAAGTGAATCCTTCTCCGGAACAGACTTTGTTCCGGCCACCATGGGCGCCTTAGGATACTGGGAGCAGGAGCACCAAAAAAATAGAAAGTAAAAAAGCAGCGTTTCTCATAACAGCACTACAAAATTACGATAGAAGTATATCTGCCCTATATTTTCTGTTTGAAGAAATTAAAAATTTTTTGGCATTTTATCTCAGAATCAGGTATACGGCCTGCTCATCTTATCTTTGCTGCCCTAAATAAAGTGAGATGTTTAACAAAAGGATCAAAATTAAAACGCTTTTGGCGCAGGATCCCGAAAGCTATCGGGAGCAGGAGGTAACGGTAATGGGTTGGGTACGCACTTTTCGTAACAACCAGTTTATAGCTTTAAATGATGGAAGCACCAATACCAATTTGCAGGTTGTAGCCGAGCTGGGAAAATTTGATGAATCGCTTTTGAAAAGGATCACTACTTCTGCCTCCTTAAAAGTTACCGGGGCTATCGTTCCTTCTTTAGGAAAAGGGCAAAAACCATGGAGCTGAAAGCAGCATCGATTGAAATACTGGGAGATAGTGATGCAGAAGTTTACCCGCTGCAACCCAAAAAGCATTCACTGGAATTTTTAAGGAAAAAGCACACCTGCGTTTCAGGACCAACACATTTGCATCTGTTTTCCGTATCAGGCATGCCCTGGCATTTGCAGTTCATAAGTTTTTCAATGATAAAGGATTCGTGTATTTGCATACGCCCATCATCACTGCAAGCGACGCCGAAGGCGCCGGGGAAATGTTCAGGGTAACCACCCTACCTTTCGAAAATACTCCCAAAAATGAAGACGGATCTATCAATTTTAAAGAAGATTTCTTTGGAAGATCGACCAATTTAACCGTAAGTGGCCAGTTGGAAGGAGAATTAGGAGCCACGGCTTTTGGTGAGATCTATACTTTCGGTCCTACGTTCAGGGCAGAAAACAGTAATACAGCGCGCCACCTGGCCGAGTTTTGGATGATCGAACCGGAAATGGCTTTTTATGACCTGGAAGACAATGCCAACCTTGCAGAGGAGTTTATTAAGTATATCATCCGTTATGTATTGGAGAACAACCGGGAAGACCTCGACTTTCTGGCAAACAGGCTGGCGGATGAGGAAAAGCAATTGCCGCAGGACAAGCGCAGTGAAATGGGCCTGATTGAGAAACTGGAATTTGTGATCAATAACGAGTTTCAAAGATTAACCTATACAGAGGCAATAGAGATATTAGCCAACAGCAATCACAATAAAAAGAAGAAGTTTCAATACCCCATTACCGGGTGGGGAATGGACCTGCAAAGCGAACATGAACGTTACCTGGTAGAAAAGCATTTTAAAAAGCCGGTGATATTGACGGACTACCCGGCAGGAATCAAGTCTTTCTATATGAGATTGAACGAGGACGGCAAGACCGTAGCCGCTATGGATATACTGGCGCCCGGAATCGGGGAGATTGTAGGCGGGTCGCAAAGAGAAGAAAGACTGGATGTGTTGCTGGAGAAAATGAAAACGATGAACATACCCATGGAAGAAATGTGGTGGTATGTGGATACCCGCCGTTTTGGTACGGTGCCTCATGCCGGGTTCGGGCTGGGATTTGAAAGAATGATCCAGTTTGTTACGGGTATGAGCAATATTCGTGACGTAATTGCCTTCCCGAGAACACCTAAAAGTGCAGAATTTTAAATAAGCCGATAGTCCATGGTTCATTGGCCATGGACTATTTCAATTGCTCCTTAAAAAAATCAACCGTCCTTTTCCAGGCCAGCTCGGCAGCAGCTTTGTCGTACCGCGGTGTAGTGTCGTTATGAAAGCCATGATTTACCTTAGGGTACATATACATGGTATACGTTTTATTATATTCTTTCAATGCAGCTTCATACGCAGGCCAGCCTTCATTTACGCGGGTGTCCAGTTCGGCATACTGGATTAATAAAGGGGCTTTAATCTTTGGTACATCTTCAGCCGGTGGTTGCCCTCCATAGAAAGGAACGGCAGCATTTAGTGTACTAATTCTTACCGCCATCATATTAGCGATCCACCCTCCAAAACAAAAGCCTACAACACCTACTTTTCCATTACAATGCTTATCGTTTTTCAGGTAATCATAAGCTGCAATAAAATCTTCGAGCATTTCGTTCCTGTCCCTCTTGGCCTGTAGTTCCCGCCCGGCATCATCTGTGCCGGGATAGCCGCCCAGTGGTGTAAGCGCATCCGGTGCTAATGCAATAAAACCAGCCAGCGCGGCGCGCCTTGCTACATCTTCAATATGCGGGTTAAGTCCCCTGTTTTCATGTACTACCACTACCCCGCCTAATTTTCCTTTATTATCAGCAGGCATGCAAAGCAAACCTTTTATAGTGCCGCCTCCTTTGGGAGATTTATACTCAATATATTCAGACTTAATACGGGGATCTGCTGCAGCCACCTGTACCTGCCCTTTATAATCGGGCATTAAAAAGCTCATGAGTGAAGTTACCGTCAACCCACCCACCGCATAAACAGAAAGCTTTTGCACAAAGTCGCGGCGATTAATACGGTTATGCGCATAATCATCATAAAGGTCAAAGACCTCTTGTTTGACATCTTCTTTTTTATAGGCATCGGATAATGTTTTAGAGACTATAAATTTATTATATTTCGGTAAAACCAGGAAGCATTATGCCAAACGCCGCATGATTTTTTGAACCATTATGCAATAAATTCCTGCACACTAAAAAATGTAGTATAAACAAAATCTCTATTGATAACCAATGATGTAAGAACGGTTTAAGAAATTCACCCAAAATATTTAGAAATATACCCCTATACTTAAGAGATAAAAAGTCATATTGTCTGGGATTGCAAACAAGAACAACAACAATGTATTTGTAAAATAACAACGATGCTATTAAAAGAAAGGATACAAATTTTTATTGTCATGAAATGGACGGCTGTATTTTTATACTCTTATGCCTGCTGACACTAACAGCATTTTCCAAAACACCTCGCAACCTGCTGCAAAAACAAGCCAATGAGCAAGCTGTAAAAGAAGCATTGGTACACCGGGAAAAATGGGTTACCTACCCTTTATATACCGACCGCGCCGGATGGGACCGGTTTTTAGGAACGAACAGGCCGGAAATTATCAGCAACGGTGAAAAATACCTGAATTACGAATGGCAGGTTGTAACCGCAAGCGATTACCTGGAGTTTTCGCGCGGCTCCCCGTGTAATAATGGAGGAGCCTTATAACAAAAATCTTAACGCCATATCGTCTTTGTTCCTGGCAGAAATGGCGGAGGGCAAGGGCCGGTTTATGGACCAGCTGATCAATGGCGTATTTGCCGCCTGCGAAATGACTTCCTGGTCTTTATCTGCTCACCTGTCCATACAGTTAAAGAACAAGCGGTTTCCCGATCATAACCAGCAGATCATTGACCTGGTGGCAGGCGATGTAGGGTCTACCTTTTCGTGGATCTATTTTTTCCTTAATAAAGAGTTTGATAAAGCCGATCCTTTAATTGCCCAGCGGCTGAAGTATGAAATACAGAGAAGAATACTGGACCCTTACATGAACGTCAATCATTTCTGGTGGATGGGTTTTGAGATTCGTCCAACACAGGTAGTGAATAACTGGAATGTTTGGTGCAACAGCAATGTGCTGCAGGCGTTTGCTTTAATGGAAGAAGACAGGGACAAGCTTGCCAAAGCGGTATACAAAACGATGCAGTCGGTTGATCTTTTTATTAATTATAATAAAGATGACGGGGCCTGTGAAGAAGGCCCGTCTTACTGGGGTCATGCGGCGGGTAAACTTTATGATTACCTGCAGGTGTTGTCGGATATCACCGGGGCAAGATCTCTATTTTTAATGAGCCCATCATCAAAAATATGGGCGAGTATATTTCGCGTAGCTATGTTGGAAACGGATGGGTGGTAAACTTTGCAGACGCTTCGGCCAAAGGTGGTGGCGATGCGCCTCTTATTTATCGCTTCGGTAAGGCCGTTAACAGTAAAGAAATGCAGTCATTTGCCGCATACCTGGTACAGCAAAAAAGGAAGATCTCCAGGTAACCGGCAGCCGTGATATGTTCCGCACCCTGCAGAGTATCGCCTATAATAAAGAGATCAGTACTATAACCCCTGCATTGCCGGCATCTCCTTATACCTGGTATCCGCAAACAGAGTTCTGCTATATAAAAACAAGACCTACTTTTTTGCAGCAAAGGGAGGGTTTAATAATGAAAGCCATAACCACAATGATGTAGGAACATTTTCTTTATATGTTGATACCATACCGTTTTTTATAGATGCCGGCGTAGGTACTTACACGAGGCAAACATTTGGCAGCGAACGCTATAATATATGGACCATGCAAAGCAATTACCACAACCTGCCTATGATCAATGGCGTGGCACAACAGTTTGGGGCAGAATATAAATCGCGCAACGTCAGTTTTAATGCAGCGACAAAAAAATTCAGCCTGGATATCAGCGGAGCCTATAACCAGGAGGCTGCTGTTAAAAACTGGCAACGGAGTTATATCTTATCAGAGAAGGCATTAACCATTGAAGACGCTTTTGACCTTACTGCCGTAAAAGAGCCCACTTCCATTAACTTCCTGGTAGCTGCAAAACCTGCTATTGATAAAGAAGGAATCGTAATAATTGAAAAAAACAACCAAAAGGTGGCGCTTCATTATTCCAACAATATTTTTAATGTTTTTGCAGATACCATAACACTGGAGGATAAAAGACTCTCCAATGTTTGGGGAAGCGAGGTGTACCGGGTAAGGCTGGTGGTTAAAAACCTCAGTTAAAGGGAAAGTATACTTACACGATAACAAAGGCTGGGATGTAATGATGCACGGTCTTAATTTTTAGATTTAGAGCTAAATTCGCTGGGCGTCATATGAAAGTACTTTTTAAACTCACGGCTGAAGTATTTTCGGTCGTCGTAGCCTACTGTAAATGAAACTTCATTCACCGTCATATCCGTTTGTTGAAGTAAAGCAGCCGCCTTTTTAAACCGTTGTAATTTTATAAACTCGTTTACAGACATGTCGGTCAACGCTCTTAATTTTTTATAAAGAACCGGCGCGCTCATGGCTACTTTTTTGGAAAGCAGCTCCACTCCAAATGCAGGATCATCTATATGCTCTTCAATAAGGTTCATTACTTTTTCAAGAAAAGCTTTGTCAATTTCGTTGATGGGGGCTTCTGCTGCCACACCAGCGGGTTGCGTATTTAATGTAGTTAACTCTTTTGTGATTTTTTGTTTTAGCTTTTCCTGCGCTGTAGCTAGGTTACCCACGCTAAGTATTAAAACTTTTGTACTAAACGGCTTGGTAAGATAAAGATCTGCCCCCTGCTCCAAGCCGGTTACCTGCTCGTTTTGAGAGCTTTTAGCGGTTAAGAGAATAACAGGAATATGGCTGGTTCGCTCATCTGTTTTTATTTTTTTACAAAGGGTGTAGCCATCCATTTCCGGCATCATAACATCGCTGATGATGAGGTCTGGTATTTCAGCGCAGGCTGCATCCCATCCCAGTTTCCCGTTTTCGGCTGTTATAATATTAAATCTCTGAGCAAGCGTATCCTTTACCAGCTGCCTTAGCTCTGCATTGTCCTCAACAATAAGGATTGTTTTGCGCCCTGCATCTGAAGTATCAGGGAGGTTGGCCTCAGTTGGCGTATCAATTAGCGTAACGGAAGCACTTGCAGCTGGTTGGGAAGATACGGGGCCGTTTTTATTAACCCCGAAAATTTTGCATGGAGCGGAAGTGTTACGGTAAATACCGTACGCCCGGCTTTATCATTTTGAGACGGACGCTTTCTACCGATATGGTTCCCTGGTGTAAGGTTACTATATTTTTGAAAGTGCCAAACCGATACCATAACCGGTATTCTGCAAACCGTGATCGGCCACCTGGAAAAAATTGGTGAATAGTTTATCAATATACTGGGGCAATACCTCGCCCGTTGTCAGTAACTTTTATGATCACATCATTGGTACGGGTGATCACCTGCAATTGAATAAATCCACCTTCGGGAGTAAACTTAAATGCGTTGGCCAACAGGTTAAAGAAAACTTTTTCCAATTGCTGCTCATCAAAATGGAGCGCTATAAAATCTTCATCATGCACAAACGACATTTGAATGTTTTTGGATTGTGACATCTCCCTGAAACTCTCGTATATATTTTGCAAAAAGGGAATAAGATCCTGCTTTATAGGATTTAACTGAAGATGATTGGTTTCTGCTTTTCTGAAATCCATCAATTCGCTGACAAGATTTAAAAGCCGGTTGGTGTTGGATTTTACCTGCGTGAGCTGTTGGGCAATAAACGACTCTTTTTATTCTCGGAAAGCAGGCGCTCTACAGGTGCCATGATCAAGGTGAGGTGGGTGCGGATTTCGTGAGAAGCATTGGTGAAAAAGTTAAGCTTAGCCTGGTGCAATTCGTCTTCTTTTTCAGTACTTCCCTGAGAAAGAAAAAACGGGCAATAATAAATACAATGGCCGCCGCCGCTAAAATGTATAAACAATAAGCCCACCAGGTAAGCCAGAAGGGGATTGACCTTTATTTGCAAAGAGGCTGTTTTACCCCATAAGCCATCATTGTTGGCGCCATTAACCACCAGCCGGTAGCTTCCGGGAGGAAGATTGGTATACGTTGCCGATCCTTCGGCCGTTTCTTTCCAGTTTTTATCAAAACCTTCGAGCATGTACCGGTATCGGTTCTTCTTTGTTTTAACAAAGTTCAGTAGTGCAAAATCAATGGTAAAAACATTCTGATCATGGTCAAGAGTTAAGCTGTTGATAAGAGTAATATTTTTGTCCAGAATTTTTTGCGGACCATTTATTATAACCTCCTCATTGTTCAGCTTAAGGCTGGTAAAAACAACCGGCGCTATGTAAGCATTTTTTTAATGTCAGACGGGTTAAAATAAGTGATGCCATTATAGCCGCCAAAATAAAAAAGCCCGTCATTGCTTTTTAAGAAAGAGTTGAAATTGAACTCGTTGCCGGCTATCCCATCGTTTTTGGTGTATACCTGGTGGGTATTGTCCACGGGGTGAAAGTGAACCAATCCTTTATTGGTACTCAGCCATAATGATCGATCGTTTGCTGCAAGTATACCCAGGATATTGAGTTTAAGCAGGAAATTATTGGCGTATTTAACCAGTTGTTGCTTTTTTTTATCAAACCGTGCCACGCCAGCGCCGCTGGTACCCATCCATATGTCCCCATTAAGATCTTCTGTAAAGCAGTTAACGTACAAAACGCTGTCTACCTCTTTCGAAACGCGGCCCGATAGGCGGTATACGCCCGGAGCGCCGGAAATCCAGATTTCATTGCTATGATCTCTGTAAAGGTACCGTCCCACACCCCTGACGTTCAATGCCGGGGTTTTCTGCGTATGTAATACAATGCCTTCCCGTTTAAACAGGTGGATGCCTTTGTTGGACGTTACCCAAAAATTATTGAACGGATCTTCAACAATGGATGTTACTTCGCTTTCCGATCTGTTAACTGAATCAATTACGTATTGCCTGATGCTTTCACTGCCGGGTTGTAAAACATTCAAACCTCCGCCATGTGTGCCCGCCCAGATGTTGCCGTCGGCATCAAGGTATAGCACTTTTACCAGGTTTGATCCTAAAGAGCTGGTAACTCCGGCGCGATTTTTATAATTAGTAAAGCTTTTCGTTGTTCTGTTCAGAAAATTAATGCCCCCACCCTCTGTGCCGATCCATAAATTATGGTTATTGTCTTCTACTATACTACTAATAACGTTGTTACTGATGCTATTGGGTTCGTCTGTATTTTGTATGACCGAAAAGGGCGTGTTGTAAGCATAAGTAACATTTACGCCGCCAAAGTAGGTGCCCACCCACAGGGAATTGTTGGCATCTTTGTAAATAGCGTAAACGGAGTTTTGGCTCAGGCTTGCCTTGTCTTTCGACTTATTAACAATGGTTTGGAAAGAACGGGTTGCCGGGTTTAAAATACTAATACCTTCCTGGGTGCCAATCCACAGCAAACCGTTGTTCCAGGTAAGGCAACGGATATTGTTATTAACCAAACCAGAACTGTTTTTTCCGCCACTTTGATAGGGATAGGCTGTTTTAGATACTACGTCAAACTGATAAATGCCGTTATTAAGCGTTCCAACCCAAAGTTGCCGGTTTTTGTCTTGTGCCAGGGCTGTCACCGCATTTGCATTTTGTGATCCGGGTATACCGCTCAAAGGGCTGAAGTGTGAAAACCGGTAACTGTTGTTCGTTTTTTCTATATAAGTAAGGCCTTTATCTGAGCCCACCCAAATGCCATTATTTTTATCTTCAAGAATGGCCCTTACAGAGTTTCCTGCCGTTTTGTTAAGGAAAGAAACAAAAGGCGACCCGTTTGGAGGAATCATATACAGGCCGTTGGCAGAGCCCACCCATATCTGCTCCTTCGAATCTTCGTAAATACAAAAACGCTAGCAATCTGGTTGCTGAACGTAATCCGCTCGAACCGGTCCTGTACCACGTTATATTTATTTAGCCCGGCCGACGTACCTACCCAAACGATGCCTTTGGAATCGGTAAATAAGAAAATGATATGGTTGCTGAATAATGTGCCGGTATCATTTGCATTAGAACGGTAGGTTTTAAATCGTATACCGTCATACCGGCAAAGTCCGTCAACCGTACCAATCCACATAAAACCCATTTTATCCTGGGTAAGATATATGCTATAATTGGGAAGCCCCTGCTCAACAGAAAAATGCTGAAATGATACCGGTTGGGCTGTGGCAATAGTGAAGCAAAAACCATGTAAAAGCAAAAAAACAAACAATCTGAGCAGCGGCATATAGAGACAGAATTACACATACAAAATAAGCAAAACATTCCAGCGAAGTAGAATAATACGAACAAATTAAAAAGTAGCCTGTTTGATAATCAACACTTTAAAATATCGTTTAAAAAATTCACCCCAAAAACTCGCAAAAATACCCCTACTCCGGCTGTAGAAGGATACATATTGCATCAGATTGCTTTGCGACACAATTGCAGTGCTTAAAAACAAAATTGTACTTTCTAAAAAATCACTACTATGCTATTTAAAAGAATGATGCAGGCGATGCCTGTTATCAAAAGCAGGCCTTTAGCTTTTATGCTATTGTTACTGCTACCGTTTGCGGCTTTTTCTCAAACGTTAATATCGGGTACTGTTGTAGATGAATTTGGCAAGCCCGTTTCCGGCGCCTCTGTTGTGGTAAAAGAAAAGACAACAGGTACGTCAACCAATGCAGAAGGAAAATTTACCATTAATGCAAAGACCGGTGATGTGTTAACCATTAGTTCTGTTGGATTCCAAATACAGGATTACAACGTAACCGGTAATGAAAATATAGCCATCACCTTAAAGGCGCTGACCAGCTCTTTAGAGGATGTGGTGGTAGTGGGTTACGGAACAAGAAGCAAAAGAGACGTGGGTGGCGCCGTTTTATCGGTTGATGAGAAGCTGTTAAAAGACCGTCCGGTTACCAATACGCTTTCGGCGCTCCAGGGTGCGGCGCCGGGACTGGTTATTACCCGAACCAATGGGCAACCGGGCCGTGAAGGCTGGACGGCCCGTATCAGGGGTATAACATCGCTTGGAGCCGGTAATGCACCGCTGGTAATTATTGATGGAGTAGAAGGTGATATTAATGCGCTCAACCCTAATGATATACAAAATGTGTCGATATTGGAAGATGCGGCATCGGCGTCTATTTACGGAGCAAAAGCGGGAGGTGGTGTTATATTGGTAACTACAAAGGGTGGGCGCCCTAACCAGAAAACAACTGTTGACCTCACTTCTATGTACACCTGGCGAACTTCTTATGCCCGTCCGAGCTGATAAGCTCCCGCAGACAGGCGGAGCTGCAGAATGCAGCAAGGGTATTTGCCAATGCCAATAAAGATTTTACGGATGAACAGTTGGGTTGGTTTGACGATCCAAACATTAATGATGTATGGAATACCAATACCAACTCCTGGGACTATTATTATAATTACAACCTGGAGGAGATTCTAATGCGGAAGCAAAGCCCCAAAGAAATATCAACCTTTCGGTAACCGGTGGCGGCGATAAATCCTCTTTCCTTTTTCACTGGGATATTTAGATCAGCAGGGCGTTTTCAAATTCGGGCCCGACAACTATGATAAGTTTAATGCGCGCATTAACTATAATACCCGGTTTTCAAAAATATTCAGCCTGGATAGCCGTATTTCTTTATCTAAAGAAGATATACTGGCGCCGCCCATTGGTGTTACAGGCGAAGGGCTGATGTATGGTGTATATTCCATAAGGGCAGCCCGTAACCCTATTTTTACACCCGGAACCGATGAATCCAGGTATGCTTTTATCGGTACTATTTCTACCGCGTATCCTATATTAAAAGACGGTGGCTATGACAAAGAAAACAAGTATAACGCAAATGGTGTTTTTAGCCTTTCTGCAAAACAGATAGTAAGAGGCCTTGATATTAAAGCGGTGTATAGCCCGAGTCTTATACTTTCTGACAGGGAAATATTCAACCGTACTGTACCGCGCTGGACCATCGACCAGAATAAAAACCCGGTTGCCGGAACGCCGATCAACCAGGTAAACTCGCTTCAGAAAAACAGGCCGTACACGATCAATCAGAACTTTTTGCTACAGCCGACTATGACTATAAGGTAAACCGGCATAGTTTTCATTTATTGGGCGGTTACGAGTTTAAAGAGTATAAATATGATTTTATACAAGCCATTCAAAGGGCTTTAATGCTCAATAATTTCCCTACACTTAATTACACAACGCTGGCTAATGCCGATGTTGGTAATGTGGGCGATAATATTCAGGTAAATACCTGGTTGTCTTATTTTGGAAGACTGTCTTACAATTATGCAAATAAGTATTACTTTGAAGGAACCCTACGCCAGGACGGAAGCTCCAGGCTGGCTCCGGGACATAAGTTTCAAACTTTTTATGCAGGAAATGTATTCTGGAGAGCAACGCAGGAAGAGTGGTTTAAGAATGCGTTACCCTGGATCAATGAATTTAAAATAGGTGCGTCTTACGGTACCGCGGGTGGAGCGCAAACTGCTGATCCTAACGCCAATAACTACGATTTTCAAAGTCCGCTGTCCAGGGGCTATTATCCCTTCAATGATGCCCGTACAGCTTATTTCTTCCAGCCGGGCCTACCATCCGACAGTAAGGCATGGGAAATCATCAGCACAGCCAATTTGGGCATCGATCTGGAATTATTGAACAGGAGGCTTCGAGTTCATTACGACTACTTCATCAAGAGAAACGACAACGTTTTCGTAGCCCAGCAGTTACCGGCTCTTTTAGGGTTACACCTAACTCGGCCAACCTGGCAGCCATACAGGTTAAAGGTTGGGGTGTTACTCTTAACTGGAACGACCAGTTTAAAAACGGAGGTTATTTTGTTTCGGCTAACCTTAGTGATGATAAAAACAAGGTGGTTAAGTATGACGGGTCTGTT
This sequence comes from Paraniabella defluvii, assembly GCA_019316985.1. Classification (GTDB taxonomy): domain Bacteria; phylum Bacteroidota; class Bacteroidia; order Chitinophagales; family Chitinophagaceae; genus Niabella; species Niabella defluvii. Next base: position 1,967,154 of record CP079215.1, on the reverse strand, counting down.
TCCTACGGAGCAGGTATTAATGCTGCGCTGCCGGGCATGTCCACCAACTCTATTTTTGGTTACAGATCGGACGGCTATTTTGATAACCAGCAGGAAGTGGAAAGTGTGCCACGCAGAACTCCAAGTACAGGAATAGGCGATATTAAGCTAATAGATGTAAACAACGACGGCGCAATTAACCAGGGTAATAATACCGAGGCCAATCACGGAGACCTGGTGTACCTGGGTAATACGAACTCGAGGTATGTTTTCGGCTTTAATGCAGGCGTTAACTGGAAGGGTTTTGATATTTCTGTATTGTTTAACGGTGTAGGTAAAAGAAGCCTGCTGCTGGAGCCTTATGCAACGATAGCTTTTTATGACGGCTGGCGGATGCCCTGGGCTATTCACCAGGATTACTGGACACCGGAAAATCCTAATGCAAAATTTCCTGCAATCAGGTTTAGCGACAGGGTTAACGACCAGGTATCTTCTCATTGGGTTCAGGATGCCAGCTATATACGCCTGAAAAACTTACAGGTAGGATATACCTTACAAAAGAAAGTTCATAAAATGAATGCTTTTGGAGATATCAGAGTCTATTTCTCCGGACAGGATTTATGGGAAAAAACGGGTATGTGGTACAACTATTTCGACCCCGAAAATACAGACAGGGTTGGCTTCAGCTACCCCATGTGGCGCAGTTACGCTTTAGGGCTTAACATTAATTTCTAAAAACAGCACCTGCTTTTTCTACAACATTTAAAAAATAAACAGATGAACCGTCTATTATATAAAAGATATATTAATGCTTTTTGCGCAGCATTGTCGATAGGAGTATTAATGGGTAGTTGCGTGAAGCGATTGGATCAAAATACACAAACATTGATTACCGATCCCATTTTCTGGAAAGACTCAACCGACCTGATAAGCGCCACCAATTATTTGTATGTAAGTTTACCCGACTTTGGCTCGGCTACTGAAGAATTGTACAGCGATTTTGCTTTGGATATCCGCACCACTACTATTAATACTATCAGTGATGGCTCCCGGGTAATACCAGCGAATGACGGGCGTTGGAACAGTGCTTATACCTATATACGTGCAGCGAATAATATCCTTGAGAAATCTGGTGCTATTGCTGATGGTCCTACAAAAACTTTTTGCGTGGCACAGGCAAGATTCTTCAGGGCTCTTTCCTATTTCAACTTAGTTAAAGCCTATGGCGATGTGCCTTATATTGGAAGAACTATAACCGGGAGAGAGGATGAAGCCTTATACACGCCCCGTACCGACCGAAGGGCCGTAGTAGATTCTATTTATGCGGATCTTGATTTTGCTGCGGCCAACTGCCCGCAGGCCGATCAGCTGCCCGCAAGCCCTTCGGCAGCAGGAAGCATTGGCCGCGAATACGGGCGTATTACCCGCAGCGCAGCGCTGGCGTTTAAATCACGGGTAGCTTTATACGAAGGAAGCTGGCATAAGTTTCACGGAGAGCCGGAGCTTAAAGGAACAAAAGACCCCAATAAGCATTTTACAATTGCCCGGCAGGCAGCACAAACTGTAATGACAGAGGCAAAGCATAGCTTATATACCAAAGACGGAGCCTTAAGTTTTCAAAACCTCTTCAGGTATCCCGGTGAAACTTATGCGAACAACAAGGAAAATATACTGGTAAGATTGTATGGAAAGGATATAACGAATAACGTAGCCAGTAACGGTGGCTACATGCGGTCCTTTTAACAGACGGAGGAAACGCGGCTACCAGGGCTTTTGTAACGCTCGCTCTGTACTCCGACGGACTGCCGGCGGGAAAATCTCCTTTAGACTCAACCGGAAAAGAAACCGGCCTGCTGACGGATTACCAAAATCGCGATCCGAGATTAGTGCTTACATTATTTAAACCGGGAGATCCGTACGCATCTATTTCCGGAGGCAATCCTGTATATGGTAATACCTATTATTATCATCAGCAAAAATACTGGACCGGCCAGGCTGATTTTTTGGCCAGTCCTAACCTGTTTTTAGATTTTATTGTCATTCGCTATGCAGAGGTATTACTGAATTATGCCGAAGCCACCTTTGAACTAAACGGCAGCATCTCCGATGCCGATCTGATATTTCGGTAAATCTGCTTCGCAAACGTGCCAGCAACAATGACAACAGTAAGCTGGCCCTGCTAACCAATGCTTTTGTTACGGCAAACGGCCTAAGCATGAGGGAAGAAATAAGAAGGAGCGCTCGGTAGAACTGGCTTATGAGGGGTTCAGGTACTGGGATATTATCCGGTGGAAGACAGCAGAAACCGAACTTGTCAAGCCGTTGGTTGAGCGTAAATATTTTGAAAATGTAAACTATGGAGGCGCCACCAAACCGGCATTACTGGGCGGCTACGTACTTTTTCAGGCCGCTGATAAAAGAAAGTTTAATGCACAAAAAGACTATTTATGGCCGATTCCTTCAGCACAAATCGGGTTAAGTAATAATACGCTCACACAAAATCCTAATTGGTAACTTTGGCCATACTGCAAAGCGTATCGATTGCGGATTGGCTATATTAAAAAGCAGTTTTTTTGCTATCAACACTATAACACTATTGAAAAAATGCATTGTACAAAAATGTTTTTCGGTTGGATGATGGTTTCGGTTTTGTTTTCTTGCGGACCTGCTAAAAATGCGGCAGGTTTGCAGGAAGACGGCTTTGTTAAAACAGGCTTATCGAAATCGGAAGATATGCTTCGGCACATGTTACCGGCAGCCAATAAAAAGTTCTCTGCCCGAACAGGGGCCTACCCCGAACCACTAACTCCAACGGGGAGCTGGTAACCACTTCGATGTATGACTGGACCCCGGCTTTTTCCGGGCAGCCTGTGGTATGCCTACGAGTATTCCAAGAGCGATAGTATGAAGGCCGAAGCGATTAAATGGACGGAAAAGCTGGCGCCGCTGCAAACGTTTACCCAACACCACGACCTGGGCTTTATGATGTATTGCAGCTATGGCAATGCTTACCGGCTTACCGGTAATGAAGCCTATAAAAAGATCCTGGTCAATTCGGCAAGGGCCTTAAGTACGCGTTTTAACCCCACAGCCGGAGTCATCAAGTCGTGGAATAGTTTTAAATCATGGCATGGCAATGCCACGTATTATTTTCCGGTGATCATAGATAATATGATGAACCTGGAACTATTATTCTTTGCATCGAAAGTATCGGGAGATACCAGCTTCAGGCACATCGCGGTAACCCATGCACTCACCACAATGAAGCACCACTTCAGGCCGGACCACAGCTCTTATCACGTGGTGTGTTACGACTCTACCAATGGCAAAGTGGTAGCAAAAGAAACGGCGCAGGGCTACGCAGACAACTCCACCTGGAGCCGCGGGCAGGCTTGGGCTATTTATGGGTACACAATGGTATACCGCGAGACTAAAGACCCCGTTTTTTAGATATGGCAGTTGGCCTCAGCAATTATTTTATCAATAATAAAAGATTACCGGAAGATTATGTGCCCTATTGGGATTTTAATGCAAACGAAGCAGGCTATACGCCCGGCGTAAAGTCTCATGCGAATAAAATGAGCACTTTGTTCCGTGATGCCTCTGCTGCATCTATAACGGCCTCTGCCCTGCTGGAGCTGAGTACTTATGTAAGCGGCAATCTTTCTAAGCAGTACAAAGCGGCAGCCGTAAAGATATTGCGATCATTAAGCAGTGATGCCTATATGGCAAAGCCCGGAACCAATGGCAATTTTATTATTAAACATTGCGTAGGCAGCTTACCCCATCAGTCAGAGATAGATGCGCCATTGGTATATGCCGACTATTATTATATGGAGGCCTTATTGCGCTATCAGCAATTACAGAGAGGTGAGGCGCTGTTTGCCGGCAATTAAAACCGGTTTTATTTTTTAATAAAGGAATTTAAAATGACAGATTCTATAAAGCAGTGGCTCCTGCCTGTTACCCTGCTTTTGCTATTAGGCACGGGGCTTAGCGCTCAGAATAAAACAGCCAGCCCTACGGGCTTGCAGGACAGGGCATTTTGGGTAAAAACACTACACAAAATAGCCTGGCCGGTAGTAGAGAACCTGGCCAATGCCTCGCTTGAAAAGAATATGCCCCTGGAGCAAGGTCCCCAGTATTATCTTACAGCGAATAAGGTTTCCTACCTGGAAGCGGTGGGACGTTGCTTTGCAGGAATTGCACCCTGGCTTGAGTTGCCTGATGATAATACAGAAGAGGGGCTGCTTAGAAAGAAATATAAAGCTGCAGCTATAAAAGGATTGACCAGCGCAGCCAATCCGCAGAGCCCCGATTATTTAAATTTCAGGGAAGGAGGCCAGCCTATTGTAGATGCCGCATACCTCGCCCATGCTTTTATGCGCGCACCCAAAGCTTTATGGGAGCCCCTGGATACAGTTACGAAACAACGGTTTATTGCTGAGTTTAAGTCGTTGCGCGACAGAACCGGCGCTTATAACAACTGGCTATTGTTTGCCGCCATGTCCGAAGCATTTCTCCGCTCAGTAGGCGAGCAGTTCGATCCTGTCAGAATTGATTATGCGCTGAACAAAATGCGTGAATGGTATGTAGGCGACAGCTGGTACAAAGATGGCGACTTATTCAGCATGGATTATTATAACTCTTATGTGATACACCCTATGCTGGTTGACCTGCTGGGATCTTTAAAAGTAAAACCCCTTACAAAATATAACCAGAAAGGATACAGTGTTAACGAGGCTTACGATCAGTCTGTAAAAGAATGGTACGGTATGCCGAATACCTGGAGCGCATTATAGCGCCGGATGGCACTTACCCTGCCTATGGACGGTCTGTAACTTACCGTACTGCTGCATTCCAGGCGTTAGCTCAAACGGCGTTAATGCGGCAGCTGCCGGAGTGGGTAAGCCCTGCGCAGGTTCGCTGTGCCTTAACAAAAGTGTTTTATAATATGTACGAAGGCAACCAGAACTTTGATAGCAAAGGCTGGCTGGTACTGGGCTTTAACGGTCATCAGCCTATGATGGCGATCAGTATACCTCTACTGGTAGTTTATATATGGCCACCCTTGGCTTTTTGCCTTTGGGCCTCCCGGCAACGGACAAATTCTGGGCCGACCCGCCGGCAGACTGGACCAGCAAAAAAGCCTGGAACGGCCAGCCGGTTAAAAAAGATTATAAAGTGGAATATTAAGATGTATTGAAACTGTCTGCCTGCTGTGTATTTTTTAGATATATTTGGTGATACGTTTGTTTCATTGCCTGCATTGTAATCTTATCAGGTCTTTTTGCCCAATAAACCCTATGCAGTTTTTATTGTAGTTTATTAAGGTTGATTGGCGCAAACGGATACCAAATAGGTACGCTGGTGAAAAAGAATGAACATTGAAGAATAAAAGAATGAGCAATTAACTAATATCTTCGAAGCATCATGAGTTCAAAAATACATCAAGAAGAAAGTTCTTGAAAAATACAACGATAGCTACTGCCGCTACGGCATTGCTGCCAGATTTGCTTTTGCCAAAAACAGTTTTCTAAGATCCGCAATTACGGCTCCATCGGAAAAGGTTAACCTTGCCTGCATTGGTATTGGTAACCGGGGTCAGCAAATTATTGAAGAGTTTGCCAAAACCGGTCTGGCCAATATTGTGGCCTTATGCGATGTGGACATGGGCGCCCCTCATACACAAAAAAATAATGGGTCAGTTCCCACAAGCCAAGCGTTTCCAGGATTTCAGGCAGATGTTTGACAAAATGGGGAATGAAATAGAGGCGGTTTGCATCGGCACACCCGATTTTTCGCATTTCCCTATTACTATGATGGCGATGGCACTGGGTAAACACGTATATGTAGAAAAGCCGATGGCCCGAACTTTTAATGAAGTGGAGCTGATGATAAAGGCCGCGGAAAAGCATAATAACGTGGTGACACAAATGGGAAACCAGGGTCACTCCGAGGGCAATTACTTCCAGTTTAAAACCTGGGTTGAAGCCGGCATTATTAAAGACGTTAATAAAATTGTGGCCACATGAACTCTGCCCGTCGCTGGCACGGCTGGGATACCAACATTAAAGCATTCCCTCCTGCTGAGCCGGTACCATCAACCCTTGATTGGGATATCTGGCAGATGCAGACTTTCGGACACGACTACAACAAAGATTTTGTAAACGGCCAATGGCGTTGCTGGTACGACTTCGGTATGGGTGCCCTGGGAGACTGGGGGCGCATTTGCTGGATACCGCCCACGAGTTTTTAGACCTGGGTTTGCCCACAGAAGTAAAGCCGTTGAAGCTTACGGGATATAATGATTTCTTCTACCCTACATCCACTACCCTTTCCTATAAGTTCCCGAAAAGAGGTAACAAGCCCAAAGTAGAAGTGCTGTGGTACGACGGCATAGATAACCTCCCTCCTATTCCAAAGGGATATGGTGTTCAGGGATTGGATCCCAATATCCCACCACCCAGCACCGGCGATATTAAAGGGCCCAAGCTAAACCCTGGCAAGATCATCTACTCCAAAGATCTTATCTTTAAAGGAGGGTCTCATGGCAGCACGCTTTCCATTATTCCTGAAGAGAAAGCAAAAGCTATGGCAGCCCAATTACCGCAGGTACCCAAAAGCCCGTCCAATCATTTTAAAAACTTTTTGCTGGCATGTAAAGGACAGGAAAAAACACGTTCCCCATTTGCTGTAGCGGGTCCGCTCAGCCAGGTATTTTGCCTGGGAGTGATTGCCCAATGGACAGGTGATAAGATCAAATTCGACCGCGAGAAAAAGATCATCACCAACAATAAAAAGGCCAACGAGCTTTTAATAGGCCCGCCGCCAAGGAAAGGCTGGGAGCAGTACTACAAGATCTAACAATATATTCAAATATTGGGTTTATGATGGAGCGCTTCTACAGGGGGCGCTCTTTATTTTGAGGAATAAGCCGTGCATACATTAACGGCATCCGGTTATTAAGAGATCAAACCACCGTTATGAACTGCCCCGCGGTAATTCATATGTTATTCAATTATTTAGTATCTTTATAGTTAGACCCTCGCTTTAAAAATCCTGAAAAAAATTACCCCGGGAATAAAAGGAAAGACAATTTTACCGGGCAGGAAAATGCCGGGTTTTGCACCCCAATTAGCCTGTTTTGGACCTTGTACATATGATCCGCACCACTTGTTTTACTGTTTTCATTATAATTTCATCTTAGCTTTATATTTTTGATATAAGACGGCACATAACTGCGTGTTTTATTGATCTCAGGATATTTCCCTACATGTTGCGGGTTATGATAAAATTCTTAATGGTTTTCTTATTAACTGCCGGGTGGTCCGGAATTTGCAATGCATCGGGTATTATAATGCCTGCCATTGTAAATGATACCCTTCCCGCAAAGAAAATGGCAGAACAGAAGCCGATGAAACAAAATAAAAAGGGGCCGGAGAAAATTATTAAAGAGGTTCCGCGGGCAAAGAATCAATCGGCACCTAAAGCTATTGTGGTGAAGCCTGTCAAAGTGAAACCGGTAAAAGTTATTAAACCAAGGATAAACGGGAAGGGATTTGGAAAGTAGTGTTTACTATGAAGCCGATAAAACGCGTATTAAATGTTTTTTCTTCTTCCTGTTGTCTTTTGTTACCCCGCGGTTGTCGGCACAAAAAGGTTCGGGCGTAACACCTGTAGATTCATCAGCTGCAACCACGTCATCCACAACTTTTACTGTTGCTTCACTCTTTAGCAGCGGCATAGATTATTTCGGACAGACTACTGAAAAAGCGCTCCCTATATAGCGTTGAACGGAACATTGCGTCTTAAACAGGGTCTGTATGCATCCGTTACAGGGTTCCATCTATTTTCAGATAGTGCGGTAGTATCGGCTACCGGGCTTACCGCGGGCTACCAGTTTGCTATTACGCCGAAACTTACGGGCGACGCCAGCTATGCGTATACTGTTTTTCCCAAACAATCCCCTTTTTTACAGGCTTCCAGCCCCATATGGCCAGCGTAGCTTTTAACTATAAGCATGTGCTAAATACCGGCATCAGCGCCGACTATTCTTTTGGTAAGCAACAGGATTTCTTTATAAGCCTTAGCAACTCGAAAGAGTGGGTGCTGAATTCTGATCGCGAACGCCATATTCTTGCAACCACACCACAGGTAACGGTTGTTACGGGAACACAGCGGTTTTATGAAACCTATCTTGTGGAAAGAAAAAATAGTGGAAAAGGCAAGGGCGCCCCGCCCGCTCAGGTAAAGGAGGAAGAACGTGTTTACAACCACTTTGGCTTTCTGTCTTACAACTTTAAATTGCCTTTATCCTATAACAGGGCATCTTACCTGGTTGAAGCGGCATACCAGGTATCCTTATTAGGAAATAACGCGTCTGAAAGAGCGGGACAAACTAATTCTTTTTTTTACTCTCGGGTTTTATTATCAATTTTAATAGTGCGGTATGAAAGTATTAATTGTTGAAGATGAAGCGCTGCTGGCAGAAGAAATTGCTGTTTCACTGGCTGGAAGACAATTTCAATGTGATATTGCTTCATCAGCAGCTGAGGCCCTGGCCCGGACAGATACCGGACACTATGAATTTATACTCCTGGATATTGGCCTCCCGGACAAAGACGGCTTTTACTTATTAAAAGAGATCAGGAAAGATCATGCGGAAACAGCCATTATTATACTTACGGCCAGGGGCCAGGTAGAAGACCGGATTAAAGGGCTGGATATGGGTGCCGACGATTATCTATCCAAGCCGTTTTCGCTGCTCGAGCTTCAGTCGCGCATGATGGCAATAACCAGGAGGAAATATAATCTTTCTGATACCCTTACAGCTGTAGGTGCATTCGAATTGGATATCCGTAACAGGATGATCAGGTACGAGGAGCAGGAGATCGATCTTTCAAAAAGGAGTTTGACCTGTTGAGCTACCTGGTGTTACATAAAAACAGGCCATTAAGCCGCCTGCAGTTAAGTGAGCATTTATGGGGTGACTTTTCCGACGAAGGAAACGATTCTAACTATATTGATGTGCATATCAAAAACATCAGGAAGAAGTTAGGGATGTACGCTTCTGTAGACTGGCTGGAGACCATAAGAGGTATCGGGTATAAAATTAAAATGGAATAATGCGACTGCATACCAAGCTTGCTTTATTTACTACAATCAGTACCCTGGCCGTATTGTTATTGTTTATTGCTTTATTACCGCAAATAATGCAAAGGGTAGCATTCTCCAACACCAACCAAACGCTCTTGCGGCAAAAGCAAAAAGTATTGCAACAAATCAATGCTACAGGCATTGATTATTATCTTGAAGGAGATTCCTCCTACGGCAGCTACTCCATGCTTAAAGACGAGTACATATCGCTGGAGCATACCGGGGCGACTATCTTAACTGACACGCTGCTAACAGAACCGAGACTGGTAGATAGGGACACCATTAACTACCGGATACTTATGCACGGGTTCAGGTGGGGAACCAAAGTTATCTTTTGGAAATCGGCAAAAAAACGGCATCAATAAATGCAGATGCGAGGGCATTGCAGCAAACGGCCATTTATATTTTATTACCCCTTGCCTTGGTTATATTACTAATACAGATCGTTTATAACCGGTACCTGTTAAAGCCTTTGGGATACATCATCCGGTCGAGGCTATTAAAGGCCGGCTTTCCCTTTAACCAGCAGGTAGGTAAGCTGAAAAGCTCAACCTATGACTTCCTGTACCTTGACGAAAGCATTTCGCGGCTGATGCAGCAAATCAATTATGCTTTTGAAAAAGAACGGGAGTTTAGTTCTAATGCCTCTCACGAATTAATGACGCCGATCAGCATTTTACAAAGTAAGATAGAAAATCTGATGGCCGATGATGGCCTGACCGACGGGCAATATAAAAAGCTGGAAGCAACCATGCACATTATCAGGCGGCTGAAAAAAATTGTAAACGCGCTCTTATTAATATCCAGGGTGGAGAACAGCCAGTTTGCCCACCAAGATGTTTTAAAACTAAATGAAATAATAGAACAGGCGGTGGAGGAATTACAGCACCGCGTAGCACAAAAAGAAATTACACTACAAATACAGCTCTCTCCCGTATCTGTAAAAAATGTAAACAGGGACCTCTTATTTCAGCTGTTTTACAATATCATTAACAATGCTATTAAATTTAATAAGACCGGAGGGAGCATTTATATAACCGATCAGCAGCTGAACTATAAATCATACACTGTTTTTATTGAAGATTCGGGCATAGGCATTGATGAGCAACAACTTGGAGAAATTTTTTACCGGTTTAAAAAAGGAACTACCCGTATTGAGGGTTATGGACTGGGCCTGGCCATTGTTGATTCTATTGCCAGGCACGAAGGCATTATTCTGAATGTTGAGTCGCAAAAGGAGAAAGGCACAAAATTCGGGATCATTTTCGGGGAAAATCATTTATAGCTTCTTCATGTTTTTTTCATGTTGCAGGGATATGTTTGTATTCACCATTAACAAATATCCATGAAGCAAATTTTTTATTCCGTACCATTCTTTTTAGTATTGCTTTTAGCGGCCTGTTCAAAAATGATAATAACAGCAATACTGAAGGCCAGGCGAAAGTGCAAATGGTCTTAACAGACGCGCCTGGCCTTGCTTATGACGCTCTTTATCTTGATATAAGAGAAGTGAGCATTAATAACAGTACTACAGATGAAGGCTGGGTACCCTACCCTGTGGGTTCGGTGTTTGCGCAGCCGATCAATATTTTAGACTACCGGAATGGCAAGACCATTGCTATCGGCGATCCTCTTTCGCTGCCGGCTGGTAAAATAGAGCAGATCAGGTTGGTTTTAGGAGATAAGAGTACGATTGTTGTAAACGGACAAACGGAAAAGTTAACAGTACCATCGGGAGTAGTAAAAGTAAACCTGCACCAGGAGCTTTTGCCTAACGGGGTTTATAAGATCTGGGTTGATTTTGACGCCGCCCGTTCGGTAAAAGTACATGGCACAGGAAGCGGCAAATATATCTTAAGGCCCGTTATTAAGGCATTTGTAGACCAGGCCAACGGACAAATACGAGGCTATGTAAAGCCTGCTGAAGCAGAAGCGCTGGTTTATGCATTAAAAGGTGGATACCCTCGGAAGTGCTATACCTGCTATAGATGGTTTTTACCAGTTTGTAGGTCTTCCGGCAGGTAGTTATTCATTGTCGTTCGATGCCAGTACAGCATCCGGTTATAGAGATTCCACGGTTAGCAATGTAAATGTGGTTTATGGACAGGCTACTGATGTGGGAACTCTGGTTGCACCCGTATTGTTGAAGAAATAGTTTTTTCATGGGGTTTAGAGTATATATACAAGGGCCCGCTCCTCAGGAGCGGGCCCTTTTTTAAGTTACCTGACGCAGGTTATTCAAAAAGTCGAGCTCTGCGATTGTTAGCATATTGCCTTTTCCTGCGATGACTTTCGATTTTATTTGTATATACCTTGCCGTAGCTGCTGCAGAAAAGTTATGCCTGCGTTTCGTGGGGTCGTTGACCATTGCCAAATTCAAAATCACTTACCACCGTCCATGTTTTTCCATCTGTGCTTGCCTGTATGGATCCCTTTTCCATCATGCCTTTATCATTAAAGTTTTGAGGAGTATAGGCAAAACCCTTTAGCGTGTAAATCTTTCCCAGGTCAATGCTAATATATTGTTCTGCTCCCGTTGCTTCAGACTGCCAGTAGGTTTTATTGTTGCCATCAAATGCCAAACCCGCTTTATGCTGAGCCGTTTCGCTGCTCGATGCCACAACAGTCCACTCTTTTTTAGCGATACCTATTACTTCACTGGCAATACTGCCCCTCTCATTTTTATTGAAGGCGGCTGCTTTCAATTCGCCTTTCGTCATTGCAAAAGGCTGTGAATAAAGCAGTGAATTTTTAGCAGGGTTGGTTCCGTCGGTTGTATAGCGGATCTCTATACCTGCATTAATATTGGCAGCCGCATTTTCACCGTTACGATTCCAGTTGAAATTGTGTTGTTGGGGAGCGATGGTTATACGGCCGTTGACATCCGAAGTAATTTGTAATTGAGGTGGTCTTGTTTTATAATAGAATGCTGCTACCCTACTGATAGCAGGAGCAGCTCTCAGTTGTGTAAAACGTATCCTGAATTGTGAAGCGGTTACTTCGGGAAACGTAAAATTCTTTTATAGCCAATATTGGTTGCATTGGCGATTTCTTTCCATTCGTTGTTGATCCGGGCATCCACTGCATGAGCTTCAACTCTTTCGCTGTGGGTAGTAACCGACTCCTGTAATAAGATGCGATTGATAGTAACAGCCGAAGGAGTTGTAATAATCAATTCTGCTGCATTATCTTTTAATATGGAAAACGTTGCCGGGCTCTCGTCTAAAATTTTTGAATCCCCTTTGCCTTTGCAAAAAGATTATTGCCATAGGTCTCGTTAATACGCTTACCGGCATCCAGCAATGCATTTACATCCCTTTCAGAAAAGCGGCCCTCCCTGTTAGGCGGAATATTTAACAGGAAAGTAGAATTGCCACCCACAGCACGTTCATATATATCAAATACATCATCAGCACTTCTTACTTTCTGTTCGGTATCATCCCGGTAAAACCATCCCTCTCTTATAGAAGTATTGGTTTCTGCCTGTTGGTAATGTATATACCGGGCTTTATACAAATCTTCTCTCTGCCCCAGTGAGGGCTTTGTCATATCCGGAAAATAGTTAGCCGTGTCCGGGTTAAACGGATAGGCAATGGTGTTCCACTCTGTATTTCTGGTACCACCGGCTTCGTTACCGCACCAGCGAATATCCTGCTTACCAAAAATAACCGCCTGGGGCGCCAGTGTTTGAATGAGCTTTTTCCAGGCCAGGTAATTATATTTCTGCCCGCCTTTTGTTTTGGGGTGAGCGCCATCGAACCATACCTCACTGATGGGACCATATTCCGTCAGCAGCTCGAAAAGCTGGTTCAGGAAATACTCGTTATAGTCGTCTACCTTAAACTTAAACGTTGTTTTATTGGCAAAGGGCCGGCCGGGTATGTTGCGGGAATGGTTCTTTCGGTGTACTGGCTGAGATTACCATATAAGCCTTCGGGATTTTCTATCTGGAACAAATCTGCCGGTGATAAATAAATACCCAGTTTTAACCCGTATTTTTTGCAGGAAGCGGCTAATTCTTTCACAATATCTCCCTTCCCGTTTTTAAAATCAGTGGACATGATGCCATGTTTCGTATACCGGCTTTGCCATAAAAAAAACCGTCGTGATGTTTGGCGGTGATGATCACCATTTTCATACCTGCTTCTTTCATTATGCGGCACCACTGGTCCGTATCCAAATTTTTCAGATCGAATATTTCAGGGCTTTCTTTGCCGCTACCCCACTCCATTCTGGTAAAAGTGTTAGGGCCAAAATGTATAAAGGCAATGTACTCATTTCGCAATGCAGCATATTGACTGGCTGTGGGCACCACGTGTACGGCCTTGTTGATAATATCCGCTTTGGTGTCTGAGCTCAATATTTCATAGGTGTTTTTAAGGGGCAGCCTTGTGTTGTTCGTTTGCGCTGCTGCAAGTAAACAAAAAAAAGAGAACGTTATAGTAATTAAGTATATTCTGAACATGCGGGTTAGTTTATTAAATATGAAGAACAGGATTGATTTATTAAATAGTATTATCGGATGCGGTTTGTGCTACTTCTACTTTTTCTTTGGTATTGTCGTCGCTCCAGCTGCCTACGGTATGTATGCCCCATCTTTCTTCACTGGCATAGGTATAGTCTGCTTTATATTTTTCAGGAATAGTTCCGCTGATAAAAGAGCCGGGTCTTACCGAAGGAAATATTTCTTCAAAAGTATACATAGCCGTTAAAGATACTCTCCTGTATACGTGTGAGCGGGTAATATCCTGCATGCCCTTCAATCCGGCGGCGCCCATTAGTTCCACGAAAGTCTTCACCGTGTTTTTATGGTAATTTGCTACCCTTTCCCGTTTGTCTTCTACCACCAATCCTTTTGTTAATTTCGGATTGTGTGGCTACTCCGGTTGGGCAGCGATTCGTATTGCAGATCAGAGCCTGTATACAACCCACGGCGAGCATCATAGCCCTGGCGCAATTGCAGGCGTCAGCGCCCAGCGCAGCGGCTCTTGCAATATGGAAGCCCGTCATAATTTTTCCTGAAGCAATAATCTTGATATGATGACGGATATTTAAACCGCTTAATACATCTTCCACAAAAGCCAGACCGTCTAATAACGGAGCGCCCACATAGTTGGAGAACTCCTGGGGCGCAGCGCCGGTGCCGCCTTCTCCCCATCCACGGTAATGAAGTCCGGGTAAGTGTCCTGGCTGATCATGGCCTTGCAAATAGCAATAAATTCACTTTTATGCCCGATGCATAATTTAAATCCAATGGGCTTGCCTCCCGACAGGTCTCTTAGTTGTTTGATGAACTGAACCAGCTCCCTTGGCGAACTGAAAGCGGTATGATAGGGAGGCGACTCTACTGTTATTCCCGGGGTTATATGCCTGATCTTTGCAACTTCAGGCGTATTCTTTGCCGCTGGTAAAATACCGCCATGACCGGGCTTGGCGCCCTGCGATATTTTTATTTCGATCATTTTTATATTGGGTATCTGTGCCTTTTGTGCAAACAAGTCCGGAGAAAAATTACCATCTTCATCACGGCAGCCGAAGTAACCGGTACCTATTTGCCATATCAGGTCGCCGCCTTGTTTTAAATGGTAATCGCTTAGTCCCCTTCTCCCGTATTATGGGCGAAGCCGCCAATTTTAGCACCGCCGTTCATGGCTTCCACTGCATTGGAGCTTAAGGAACCGTAGCTCATAGCAGAGATATTGAGGATACTTCCATTATAAGGCTGCTTGCAATCTTTATTGCCAAATAATACACGCGGATTATGCTCCAGCGTATTAAAACCTTTGGGCGCAATGGAATGACAGATCCATTCGTAGCCCGGAGCATACACATCCAGCTGGGTACCAAAGGGCATCGTATCATTATCCTGTTTGGCCCGTTGGTAAATAGTAGAACGGTCTATACGGTTTAACGGGCGCCCGTCAATATCCGACTCCACAAAATACTGGTAGATCTTGGGCCGCAGTTCTTCCATTACATAACGTAAACGGCCAAACACCGGGTAAATACGGCGGATGCTGTGTTTGGTTTGAACCATATCATAAAATCCCATCAACGAAACCACCAATACGCCTGCAAAAAGTACGTACCAGTTGATGCTGAAATAAAACCCCAGTAAGAACGTAACAATGAGCGATAACAGGGCTACAATTACAAAGATGCGCCTCATATACAAAACATTTATATGACGAATGTATCAATTTAAACCAATCTAAAAAATCAATAGATGATCTAATCTTTTTAAAATAAAAAAAGGCACCCCGTTGTGGAGTGCCGTATAAATAAGTGAAATTGTTTTTTTAATCAAACTTCTCCGGTCGCATTTGCGGGAAAAATAATACATCCTGTATGGAAGGAGAATTGTTAGCATCATTACCAGGCGGTCTATACCAAAGCCGATACCCGATGTAGGCGGCATACCATACTCAGGGCGCGTAAAAAGTCATAGTCTATATACATGGCTTCTTCGTCGCCCTGCTCCATCAGTTTAGCCTGTTCTTCGAAACGTTCGCGTTGTTCGATGGGATCGTTCAACTCGCTGTAAGCATTGGCCACTTCTTTACCATTCACCATCAGCTCAAAACGCTCTACCAGGCCTTCTTTGCTGCGGTGCTTTTTCGTAAGAGGGCTCATCTCGATCGGGTAATCGATAATGAAGGTTGGTTGTATATAATGATGCTCACATTTTTCACCGAATATCTCATCAATCAACTTACCCTTGCCCATAGTTTTATCTACATGAATGCCCAATTTACCACAAACGTCTTTTAAGCCCTCTTCATTCATTTCGCTTACATCAAAGCCGGTATGTTCTTTAATAGCGTCATAGATAGACACTCTTGCAAAAGGCGCTTTAAACGAAATGGTTTTATCGCCAATGGTAGCATCAGTGGTTCCGTTTACATCCAGTGCGGCCTTTTCCAATAACTGCTCTGTGGTTTCCATCATCCAGAAATAGTCTTTGTAAGCTACATAAAACTCCAGCACGGTAAACTCGGGGTTGTGGGTGCGGTCCATACCTTCATTACGGAAGTTACGGCTGAACTCATATACCCAGTCGAAGCCACACGATCAGTCTTTTCAGGTAGAGCTCATTGGCAATACGCAGGTAAAAAGGAACATCTAACGCATTATGATGCGTAACAAAGGGCCTTGCAGCGGCGCCGCCGGGAATGGCCTGTAGTACCGGTGTATCCACTTCCAATGCGCCCTGCTGGTTTAAAAACTCGCGGATCGAGTTCATCAGTTTGGTGCGCTTTACGAAAGTGTCTCTTACCGATGGGTTGATCACCAGATCTGCATAGCGCTGGCGGTATTTAAATTCGGGATCGGTTACCTCATCAAACACATTTCCCTCTTCATCGCGCTTTACAACGGGTAAAGGCTTTAATGATTTAGCCAATAAGGTCAAGGATTGCGTATGCAGCGAAGTTTCGCCGGTTTTAGTTATAAATACATAACCGGTAGCGCCGATAAAATCGCCCAGGTCCAATCCGTGTTTTACCAATACATCCCAGAGGCTTTTATCTTCGCCGGGGTATAATTCATCACGTTTCACATATAATTGAAAAATCCCCTGCTTGTCCTGTATTTTAATAAAGAAAACCTTGCCCTTGTCATTAATGCTCATGATACGGCCGGCCACATGCACCTGCGCAAACTGGTCTTTGGTTTCTTCCGAAAAACTGTTCTTAATATCCGCTGAATAGTGTGATACGGGAAATAGTTCCGGTGGGTAAGGGTTAATACCTGCCTCTTTCAGCTTTTGCAGCTTTTCTCTTCTTATCTGTTCCTGCTCTGATAATTGTTGTACGCTCATAATTAAAAATTGAAAACATATCCAAAGGATATTTAATAATATGTATGCACATATCTTTTGGATAGGCGCAAAGATACCCGATTTAAGGATTTGAGTTTTTAGATTTTCGATCGGGATTGCGCGATTCAAATCCTGACAGGTAAAATTCAAAGAACGGGTTATTTTTCTTTTGTTTTTTGTGTTGATTTGCTGTAGAAATGAAAATTGTACTACATATCGCAATTTTATTACTAGGATCTGCTAGTTGTTTTTCGCAGGCATTAATAGTAGACTCTGTGCACCCGCTATTCAAGGGTAAGCTGGATGGGGACAAAATACGGGAGGCCTACGATAATTTCGAGGCTGCCACACCAACGAGAAAACCAACTGACCGGTACAATCCAGTGGGTCTTTCCCTGTTTCACTCTAAAAGTCTTTATACAAGAACAGCGCTAAATTTAAAAGAAGAGCTAAAGGAACTGGAGGCGTTTAAATTCAATTTTCCCGAAATGAAGGGGTATGCTATCAGGGGCGATTATCGTTCATCGCTGGCTGTGCCCTTATTTGATTCGGTTCCTGTAATTGTAACAGCCTATGGCATAGACAAGGGCAACGTTGAGATGTACCGGTTTAGAGTATTACAAAACAAAGAAAAAGAAATAGTGGGATGGAGAAGGGTTATGTTCTTCAGCCCGGCTTTTATGCATTACCGTTATAATGTAGATGGATCGGAACAGACAGAAATGGCTTATCTGGGTGAGTTTAGGGCACCTGTAGGAAGCAGTATTACAATAGAAGTAAAAAACCTGTTAGATCCGGATACGACCTATAAAATCGCTGCAGTGTGGATAAAACGGGCACCTTCTGTAATTGCAACTTTTAGCACATCCACATTAAAGGATTTTATGGAGGTATATAAATACCAGTGGAAGCACGACTTTAGCAAACCCAATACCAGCACTTATTATGGGGATATTGAATTGCAGCCTGTTGATAGCTTGCTTTACATAAAGCATGTGTTTAAAAAAGATGAAAATAACTTGTTTCTATACCTCAGGGACAAAGTGTCGGTTGGATTGGTTGAATATAATCTTATACGGGGTAGGGACAGCTTGGGCTGGCAATCCAATACCTTTAACCCTAATGCGATCTGGTTACAAAACCTGGCTCCGGGAAACTATAAACTCTTATTACGCTATGCTTTTCAAAGGCAAACAGTTAATGAATACGTCTTCACTGTAAAGCCTGCCTGGTATCAAACCGTATGGTTTAAATTAATAATGGTGCTTATATCGCTTCTGGCATTATTATCAGTATTTCTTTTGATAAAGAACCGCAGACAACAAGCCAGTATCAGAAGGCAGCAAATACAGCAACAAGTAACCCAGGCGGAGATCAAATCCATTAAGTCGCAGTTTAATCCTCATTTTGTATTTAATGCGCTTACTTCTATCCAGGGATTGGTTACTAAAAATGATATGGAAGGGGCACATAAATACCTGAACGATTTCAGCATGCTGCTCAGGAACTCCCTAAATCAAAGTGAGAACGAGTTTATAAGTATGTCGGAAGAAATTGAATTAATTAATAACTACCTGAAGCTTGAGCAGCTTCGGTTTGGGTTTAATTATGATATAGAAGTTGATGAAAAGATTGATAAACATGCAACAGAAATGCCGGTGCTTTTATTACAACCGGTTATAGAAAACGCGATAAAACATGGTATTTCTAAATTGTATAAAGAAGGCCAATTACTGATAAGGTATACAGCAACAGATGATAACATAGTAGTTGTTGTTGAAGATAATGGTGGCGCATTTAATGCCGACGCCAAAAAGGGAATGGGCCTGAAGCTAACAGCTGAAAGAATTGAATTATTGAATAGTATACTCAAAACCCGTCAGATCAGCTGGGAAATCAGGCAACAAGATCATTATACCCGGGCAATATTTATATTTAAAAACTGGCTCCTTTGATTCAAACTATAATAATAGACGACGAACAAAATAACGTAGAAAATCTTGAAGGATTGTTACAGCGGTACTGTCCCCAGGTGCATATATTGGGTACAGCTATCAATGCGAACGACGGGGTCGTTCTGATAAAAAACCTAAAACCTCAGCTCGTTTTTTTGGATATACAAATGCCGGGAAAAACAGGCTTCGAAATGCTGAAAGAATTACCCGATTATAGTTTTGAAATCATACTGATAACGGCATATGACCAGTATGGTATACAGGCCATAAAATTTTCTGCTGTTGATTACCTGCTAAAGCCTGTAAATATAGAAGAACTAAAAGCTGCCGTTCAAAAAGCCGAAAGCCGTGTAAAAGGTAAAATGCAAAATTATGAACTGGAAAACCTGTTGCAACTAATAAAAAACAGGGAGCAAAAATCCACACATAAACTGGCGCTACCAACATTAAAGGAAACCCGATTTGTAAATCCCGGGATATTATCCATTGCGAATCTTCAAACGCCTATACCAGCTTTTTCCTTTCGTCCGGAGAAAAATTATTGTGTCCAGGCCTATTTACGAATACGAGGAGTTACTGGCAGGGTTTGATTTTATACGCTGTCATCAGTCACATCTGGTCAATAAGGAGCATATTAAAAGTTGGGTAAAAGAAGACGGTGGCTACCTCATACTGGACAATGGAGATGAAATTCCCATTTCAAGAAGCAAGAAAGAAATTCTAACGCAAGCATTAATTCACTTAAAATAAAGAAACCATGAAGCTTTTTACACTTGTCGTTGCAATAGCAATGACCCTGCCCTCTTTTGCTCAGGAAAAAGAAACAGGCCCCGGACAATAGAAGATTCAGACTTAACGCAATATCTTAATTCCCGGAAAATTCCACAACTCACCGTAAGGGTAATCAATAGTACAACCCCGCTACAGGGAGTAGAAGTAAAATATTCTGCAGTACACATGGGAGCAGAAATGCAAACAAAAATTTTAGCCAGCTCGATGCTACAGGAACCGTACAGATTTTACTAACCGAGAACCTGCCTTACCAGCAGGTTTGGTTGATATAGACGGGCTTTATTATACCGGTGTATTTAAAACGACGGTTTGGAAATAATAATCGATGCGGGTAAAACCGGGAAGGAAACCTATATATATGGAGATAATATTTCGTTTAAGGGAGCGGATGCCGGATTAAATAATACGATCTGCAAACACATCTTGTATAAAAAGGGGATCGGGAAAAACTTTTGAGGAAGTTGGTTGATATTAGTATTGACGCGGCTAACAGAAAATTAGGACAGGAACCTTTTTAAAAACAGCTGATTCTATTTACCTGGCATTACAGCAAATAGACGCAGCCTTTTTTAAAGAAAACCAGGGTACCAATGGGCGGTGAAAAACGAAACAAAATCTGCATTTTACGAATGGCTGATTGTTGGATTAAAAGGAGATAAAGAAACCGGTGGCGCAGCCTATCAAGACATGATCAGCCATAAACCTTATTTTATGAGCAACAGCGGTGCAGGTTTTTACAGAAGTCTTTCCTCTTACCTGGCCAATAAGAAAGACGGCAATGAACCGGATATTCAAAAACTGCTTTATGGAGCGACAAGGACATCTGTTCAAAAAGAGGTATTGGATTCCATTAATTACTACCAGGGATTAACCGGCGAAAATGAAAAAAATCGCTTGATAAATTGTATTCTAAACGCTATACACTGTTCAAAAAAGAAATAGATAAAATTTATTGCCTGGATGCATTAAGGTCCATTGAGCACAATGCCGATGTTACACGGGCCGATATTTTAAAGCTATCGCTGATGGAGCGATGGAAAGACAATTTTTCTATAATTTATCCGCTCATAAGCAGTACTATGAAAACAGGCTGGACAAAAATTTAGTTCAGCGGCAATTGAATGAGTTTACCTCCAGGAAAAATGAAATCAATAAGCTGTTTATGTCGGCAGGCAAGTTATCCGGAGATCAGTATTACATTGGCAATGCAGTGGCAAGCCTGCCTTTCGGCGCCCAGCTATATACATTGGATAGCATCGATAATATTGATAACTTCATTTTGAACCTTAAAACAAAGTTTAAAGACAAAGCCCTGGTCATTGATATCTGGGCAACCTGGTGTGGTCCCTGTATTGCCGATATTACAAATAGCAAAAAGCTGCACGATGAATCTAAAGATTTACCTGTTGAATATATTTATTTATGTACAACAAGCGGGTCTGATATAGAAACGTGGAAAACGAGGATTGGAACACTGAAGCCCCTGGAACACATATTTTTATTGACGAGAAACTGGAAAGTGAATTCCGGAAGAAACTGAACGCCGAAGGAGGATATCCGACCTATGTTGTCATAGATCAGAAAGGAAATATAAGTGCCGATAAGATTTCGTTTATGTCAGAGCTCAATAAGGAGCGTTTAAAAAAGAAAGCAGGGCTCCAATAGATAAAAGGGGTGAGCGGGAACGAACACGCATTCGATAATCTTTTAAAAAGTATGAAAGCTTTTTTGTGTAATGTATTTAACAATTGCATCATGGTGATACAATTGTTGATATGAGAATAACCGGCTGCCTTATTTTTTCTTTTTTTGATAGCTTGTAGCGCGTGGACGCAAACCACCTTAAGTAATAGTCCTACACGGGGAACGCTTACCCAGGTATACCGGCTTACTGACAAAGAAACAGAGATGTTGATCCAAAATCCGCAGGCAGTTAATGATGCCTTTTTCCATGAACTGGCGGACAGTTATACGGACATCAGGCAAAGTAAAAAGCTACCCTTCGGCAACTATCTCAAAGTGCATGCCGTAAAAAACAAACTGGAGTATCAGCTGATCGCTCAGAATAATGTTACGTTGCGGTTTGTAAACAACCGGAAAGATTTCCAGTTTACATTGACGGATCATTTAGGCAATCAGGTAACCCGGGCAAAGGTTATTAATGCTAAAGGAAGGAAGATAAAATATAATGAACAGAGCGGCTTGTATCAAAGTATTTATCCCCGGAAGGATGGCCATGTTAAAGTGGTCTACAATGATATCAGCAATTATTTTACTTATGATGTGGCGGATAATGACCGGGATTATTATGACCGGAAGCCTGGAAGGCAAATAACTCATGTGTTCCCTATAAAACGGATAAGGCGATTGTATTATCGGCAAAAGTTCAGGCGTAGCTCCTACCGTAGCTTTATAGTTTTTAGTAAGCCCAGGTATAAGCCGAATGATACGGTAAAATTGAAGGCCTATATTTTGAATGCTAATGGAACTGATATGCGATTAAGGAACGTCAACCTCATCCTTGACGGGCCTTCGGGATCTAAAAAGATTGCATTGCTTGAGCCTTATCGCCCCGGCGCCTATGAGCACGGATTTGTTTTAGCCGATAGCCTCGGTTTAAAGCTGGATGCGACCTACTCCATAACGCTTACCGATTCAATCGGGAACAAAACAATAGCCATTGCTTCGGGCTACTTCAGGTATGAAGATTATGAGCTAAAGTCTTTGAGCTTTAATGTGCGTACTAATAAAACAATACATAATCCCGGCGATCCCATAACGCTGTTTATGAAGGCGACCGACGAAAATGAACTGGCCGTTCCGGATGCCCGTGTTGAAATGGTGGCCAGGCTGCAACAGGTTACATCATTTTATGGCGATTCCGTTTTTGTAAAGGATACTTTATGGACTCACAACAGTGCGCTCGATCCCGTTGGAGAGACCAAGCTGGTATTGCCCGACAGCATTTTTGCCAATGCCGCCCTATCGTTTACTTTACAGATAAGGATGCTCAATAGCAATAATGAAGCAAGAACCAATAATCAATACCTGAGCTTTGATGCAAGAAAAGTTAAAGCAAAAAGAAAATTGAAGCACAATTTATAAAGGATAGCCTGGGCTTTCGTTGTACAGACGCTTCAGGTGAGCAGAATCCGGCCGGATGGTTATATAAAAATGCCGCCAGTGGAGCTGTTATCGATTCGCAACGGGTACAGCTTCCCTTATCTATACCCGTTGATTACAGGGTTTATGCTTATGATCTGCACCTGGATAATGGCGTGGACACCACGATTGAACTCAGCGATTTTACTCCCGATATACAACCCCTGGCGGTACAAAAGGAAAACCAGCTACAACTGGCCGTTGTTAACCCACATAAAATTCCCTTCTGGTATACAGTATTTTCGGGTAGTAAAGTGTTATTAAAAGGATATACTAATCGCCTGGACACCCTGGTAAAACATTCGGATGAACAGGCAGCCCATTTCCGTATCAACTATTTCTGGGATGAAGAAGAACAAAGCGAAGAAATAAGCGCCTTTTACAATGCCCATAAGCTTGACATAAAGCTGCTGGCACCCGATATGGTATACCCCGGGCAAAAGGTAAACATGAAGATCCGGGTGCTTGATCCTAAAGAAAACCCGGTACAGAATGTAGATGTTACCGCGTATGCGCATACATCTAAATTCAACAGTAAGCAGCCGGATGTTCCCCGGTTTGGAAAAATATTTTACCAGCGAAAAAGCAAGCCTTTTAAATTTGAAAGCGATGAGTTGTATGCCAATAACAGTATTCGGCTCAACTGGCAGAAATGGGCCAGGAGCTGGCTTTGGATACAATGGCCTACTACCAGTTCACCCACCCTAACCATCTGTATATTACAACCGAACCCGCAAGGGACAGTATTACTCAGTTTGCGCCCTTCGTAATGAAGGACGGGGCTTTGAACCGGTGAATATTATTTATGTTGACGAGGTACCGGTTTTTTACTATAACGCCCAACAATTGCAACGTTACTCATTTGCTCTATTGCCGGGCAATCACAGTATACGGTTGAGAACACCCCGTTATGAAGTATGGATAAAGGAAATGCATTTCAAAAGGGGTGTAAAAACTATATTTAGTGTATTGGCCGATTCAACCAATAGCCAGGCCCATGTAGTGCCTAAGAAGCCAATATTAAGTGATGATGAAGCGGCAAGGTTAAACCGGTATATGATTAAAGTGGCGGATAATTTTGAAGGTGCTAAAACTTTTGTACATGACGATACCACGAAGCTATGGCTAAATCCACCCTCGTAATAAATTCAAGGGCACAGGATCGTCTCGTTGGACCATTAAGAAGCAGCCTGCTTTATTTTCAATCAGCAGGAGTCAACCATTCGTTCTTCAAAGAACCAGGATATACTTATACATTTACGCCGGAAGTAATCAAACAAAAGTCTTATAAAGGTTTGTATGCTTTTGACACAGTTTTAAGCAGCCAGTATGCTTTAGCAGAAAACTATCAGCAGCAGGTGCTGCGAAATAAGGACTATGACAGCATCTGGAACGAGTTCCTGAACCTGAGAAGCCGGACTACTCAGCTATATAAAAGAATCCTGGATTTTGATACCAGTGTGGGACGGTTGCAATATGATATGGATACCGCGTTTACCAACCGGTTGCCCTATATCAAAAACATATTGATCAGTAACCCTGCTAAACCGCACCAGCTTTTGATATTAAACGGTAACAACAATACGGATCATATCCTGCCCACAGGAAAATATGATATACTGTTTCTTTTACAGGATACCCGGTATATGAAAGCAACAGGAGTAGAAGTACGTTCCGGAGGTATTAATTACTATCGCTGGAAATACCTTGCCATTAATAGCGCCGATAAATTCAGTATACAGCTGGATGCAAATATTAAGTCGGAAAAGTATCTCAGAAGCTACGCAGTAGAAGTACCTAAGGAAACCGTCAGGTTGTTTAACAGCAGGGATTTCGACTTTTCGCAATTCAAAAAAGTAATGACGGGGCGTGTGATAGATGCATCAACAAAATTACCCCTGGTGAATGCCAGTGTTGTTATTGAAGGCTTTACTGCAGGAGTGCTCACTGACGGAAATGGATTGTTTAAAATAAATGTTCCGCAAAAAGGGAAGATAGAGGTCTCGATGATAGGATACGCTGATATAATGCTTAAAGCAGTTAATGGCGATATAGGCGATGTAGAGCTTGTTACTGACCAGGGACGACTGGAAGAAGTGGTTGTAGTGGGATATGGTACAACAAGGAGACAAACATTGACCGGTTCGGTTGCATCTATTAGAAGCAACGAACTTTCAGACAGCCCTGTGTCGAATGTTACAGATTTGATCCAGGGAAAATAGCCGGTGTTATGATACGAGGTTCCGGCAGTATCGATGGAAACCAGAAACCCTTAATTATTGTAGATGGAATTCCTTTTGATGGCAATATCAATAGTTTAAACCATAATGATATCGAAACATTGAATGTGATAAAATCGGCAGATGCTACTGCTATTTACGGAGCCCGTGCAGCTAATGGGGCAGTTATTATCAAAACAAAAAAGGCAGCATTACTGTAAATGAAGCCGGTGCGCTGGAACCCGGAGCACAAAGGATGCGCACGCGTTTTTCTGATGAAGGATTCTGGCAACCCCGGCTCGTAACCGATGAAAAGGAGAAGCCTCCTTTGCCGTTACGTTCCCTGATGATATTACCAGCTGGAAGGCAAGAGTCATTGCTATTAACGGAAACAAGCAAAGCGGCTACCTGGAAACAACGATCAAATCTTTTAAGGCACTGAGCGCCAATTTTACGTCACCCTTGTTTGCTGTAGATGGAGACAGTATCAATGTGATCGGTAAGCTGATGAACTATACACCTCTGCCGGAGCACGTAAAGAGGGTCTTTAAGTTTAATGGACAAGAACTGCGTAATGATAGCATCACTGTAACCAATGCATATATCGACACCGTAATGGTTAACGTAAACGGCATCGATAGCCTGGGCTTTGAATATACCTTGCAACAACCCAATGGTTACTTTGACGGGGAACAAAGAAAAGTACCGGTGTACGCTTTGGGAGTGAAAGAAACAGAGGGCCGATTTTTCTACCTCGAAAAAGATACTAGTTTACAATATGTATTTGACAAAACCAAAGGCGTAGGTACTGTAAGAGCAGAAGCATCCATATTTCCTGTATTGCTGGATGAAATGCGCCACTTGCGCGACTATGAATATCTCTGCAATGAACAACTCGCGTCTAAGTTAAAGTCATTGTTATTGGAAAAGAAGCTGCGCAATTATTTGCAGGAGTCTTTTAAATATGAAAAACACATCCTTGACGTAATAAAAGATTAAATGAAAATAAAACCATGCAACACCTGTGGGGTTGGTGGCAGGAACAGCCGGGGAGCCATGGATCAGTCTGCATGTAGTAGAAGCGTTGCTGATGGCAGAAGCGCAGGGCTATAAAACACAACTCAACAAAGATATTTTGTACAGATACCTGTTGGGAAAAGTAGCGGACGCCGGTGTGCATGCAGATCTTAACATGATAAGGCTATTGCAGGTGCTGGATCACAATCACAGTATTAAAGACTGGATAAAGCTTAAAGAAACAGATTCACTATATAAGAAGCGGCAGAAGAGCTTATATGAATGGATGCAGATGGCTCAGCTTAAACAAATGGCCGGCATGCCGGTTGAAATGGATTCTTTAGTAAAGTATCAAAAAGCTACTATGTTTGGTGGTATGTATTGGGGTGAAGAGCGATACCATTTCTGGAATAACAGCATACAAAATTCGTTAATGGCTTATAAGATATTAAAAGCTGATGGAGGCCATGACAGGGAGTTGGCGAGAATAAGACAGTACTTTTTAGAACAGCGCAGAAACGGACAATGGCGTAATACCTACGAATCGTCTTTGATACTGGAAACAATTTTACCTGACCTGTTAAAAGATGGAGAAAAGCCGAAACCCGCGTCGGTACAGGTAAACGGGGAATCGATCGATCAATTCCCCTTCGAAAAGCAGTATGCAGCCGGGGAAAAATTAAGGTTAACAAACAAGGCAATATGCCGGTATATCTTACCGCGTATCAAAAATTTCATAACAGGCAACCCGAAAAAGTATCAAAAGACTTTGATGTAAAATCTTACTTCATGCAAAACGGATCTGAAGTAAAAGAATTGAAAGGAGGTAAGACAACCATCTTGCGTGTAGAAGTAACTGCCCGTGCCGATGCCGAATATGTAATGGTAGAAGTGCCCATACGGCGGGCTGCAGCTATGAGAATAAGCGGCAAAGCTTTTGGGGCATTGAAACCCACCGGGAATACTTTAAAAAAAAACCTCCATTTTCTGTACACGGCTAAGCCAGGGCAAGTATATATTTGATATAGAGTTAATGCCACGTTATTCAGGAGTATATCATCTTAACCCGGCTAAGGCTGAGATGATGTATTTCCCTGTATTCTATGGAAGAGAGGGCATGAAGAAGGTGGCAATCAAATAGTGAACATTAATTCGATACATCATTATTATTAATACCCCTCCTGCTCTTTTTAACATCATCCTTTAGCTTTCCAAACTTGTAATTGACACTCATCCCAAACCTCCTGAAATACTCGCGGGTTGTATTGATCTCCGTAAAATTATAAGAAGTGATTTCGCTGCGATTGTTCCGGTATTGAGTAAAGGGATTGTTTACATAGGCAGACAGTGCCAGCTTCTTATTAAACAAGCTTTTGCTGACACCGAAATTAGTGGCTACATATTCCATTCACGGTGCCCTGTATCTGGGCGGGCGCCAGGTTATCGCTATAGAGGTTAACAGAAGCGGTAGCCTGCCAATCCTTTTTGAAAGTGTAGGTATTGGATACAGATGCATTATACAAGGTTCTTTGTGTTTTGATATCGCGTACATCTATGGCACTTTCAATCCAGAAATGCGCCACACTTCCATTGATAACGGTTCTCAGCGATTTGGTAATGGCCAGGTTGAAATTGGCGTTCAGCATCAACGCATCAATTTTACCTGAGTTTTCAAACGTGGTATAAGTGATCCTTGAAACGGAATCATACCGGGAGGTCTTAAGATCGAGATTATTGGCAAAGGCATACATCAGTCCCAGGTTTATGGATTGTTTTTTATTGATACCATAACCCAAATCAAAGCTATGCATCAGCGATGGTTGCAAGTCGGGGTTACCCGACTCAATGAAATTGGGATCAGACCGGTCCACGAAAGGATTCAGGCGATTGATGCCCGGGCGTTTTAAACGCTGGTTATACCCGATGTTGATATAGCTGCCGTTCTTGTTATTCTTATTGATAACAATAGAGGGAACCAGGTTAAAGTAATTGTTTTTGACAGTGGTTTGTGTAGAGCTGAAGTCAATATCGGTATAGGTTTGCTCCAATCTTGCGCCGAATTTAAAGCCCCAGGTTTTTAGGGAAAAAGAATAAGTATTATAAGCGGATAGTATGGATTGTTTATTTTTAAATTCATTTTGCCGGTCGGCATCGGCTATAAATTGTTCCAGTAGGGGTCGAACTCAAACGTGTTAAACCGGCTATTGTTATCTCTGAAAATTGCTTTGATACCGGCTTCCATTTTCACTTTCTTAATATTCTGTACATAATCCACCTGGCCGGTTTGTTCAATAAAATCCGTGTTATTAATTTGATTGAAATCGGGCAGTGCATAGTTGATGGTATCATAAAATTGATTCTCTACGTTGCTGCGGGTTTTATACTGCATATAACGATAGGATACCGTAAGCAATCTTGCTTTATCTTTTTAAACCCCAATTGGTAATTAAGCCCGCCATCAAAGCCATTGCCGTTTCCTTTGCTGTTGGTACTTTGCCTGAACTGTTGTGTTTCATCGTCTGCCAGTAGTTGAGAGAACCGGCCATATTTGCTTTTGTTCAACGATCCGTTGAAATTGAGCTGTGCGGTTAGTAATTGAAGCGAGTCGATATCATAGCTAAACTGTGTACCGATATACCGGCCATGCCCGTTTCTTTTGGTATTTTCTGTAACATTCAACGTGGATGGCGTGGTACCGGTAGTGGACCTGTACGTAGTGCCATCAACCGAGGGATTGTAGGAAAGGTTGCTGCCTCCAAATAGCTCAACACCGAATTTTTTGTGCGTAGCCGTAAAGATAAACCGGCACCAGGCCCGCCGTTGGGATAAGCGCCGTTCAGATTGATATTGCCTTTATAACCCTCCCCTACTCTTTTGGTGGTAACTATGTTAATTACACCACCCAATCCTTCTGCATCATATTTAGCAGGAGGCGTAGTGTACACTTCAATGCTCTGTATGCTCGACGCAGGCAATGATCGTAGAAAGCTTTTAGGGTCATTATCTACCATACCCGATGGTTTTCCGTTGATCAGGATTCGATAGCTGCTGCTGCCCTTCATGGTAAGGTTCTCCTGTCCGTCCACCGCCAGGAACGGCACTTTGCGCATAATCTCCAGCACACTGCTGAACTTGCTTTCCGGGTCCGCCTCGGTGCTGTACACCAGTTTATCAATCTCCCGGGTGATCAGCTGGCGGGAAGCCGTAACCGTTACGCCTTTCAGCTCGTTATTGTTATTTGATAAGGTTAAGGCTCCGAGGTCAAGAACTAATTGGTTGACAAAGTCAACTATTATTGATTTTGTAAAAGGTTGATAAGATGCACTGGTAATACGAATGGCCGTTACTTCGCCGTTTTTTATTGGTAACTGAAAGTGCCCGGACTCGTCGGCAGCGCCTGTTGTAACAACGGAATCTTTTTTCAAAAGCTGTATGGTGGCCCAGGCAACCGGCTTTTGTAAAGAATCCACAACCCGGCCTTTAATCATGATCCTGTTTTCCGTCTGCGCAAAAGCAGCGGAAAAACAAATAAGCAGTATCAGCACCAGGGTGCTACGTATAGTAAGGTTTTTTGCCATGCTGCAAACCTAGCCCGCAAGTAAGCCGAAGTAAATGCATGGTCGGTAAACGGCAGATTTTATTGTGTTAACCGACAAATCCATCCGGTGGCAGTGCCTGGGAGTGGGCTGCAAATCTCATTCAAACGTTGTACCAGCTAATTGTAAAGCCGATTGTGTATCTTGCTCGTATGAAATGAGCACAAAGATTGTCAGGCTAAATTATATTCAAATATCATTTTTGTGCGAATTCCATCTGACAATAGATTTAATAAAAAATTTACGGATGAAAATTGCTCTGCCCCCAGTAAGCTATACTAAAGCGATAGTGAGTTTATCTGGCATCGTTATGTGTATGTTGTTGACTGTAGTGGTAAGCGCTCAAAAAGCACGACCGGACTATCTGAATCCCGAAAATTTTGAGAAGGAAGTGAATGGAAAGAAAACAGGCATTGCTTTCTTGAGTAATAAAAAAGGCATGCAGGTGGCCATCACCAATTATGGCGCAAGGTTAGTAAGTGCCGTTATTCCTGATAAAAATGGTAAACCGGTAGATATCGTAGTTGGGTTTAATTCTATTGACGAATATATCAAAGCTACAGGCCGTAATTATGGCGCCACAGTAGGGCGATATGCCAATCGCATGGCAAAGGGACAATTTACTTTAGATGGAGCTATTTATCAGCTACCACTTAATAATAACGGTAATAATTTGCATGGCGGTCCCATGGGTTTTAACGAACAAGTGTGGGATTGGGTAAAGGTTTCTGATAAGGCTATAACACTGGCTTATTGGTCTAAAGACGGAGAAAACGGCTTCCCGGAAATTTAAAGGTAACCATCACCTTTTCTTTAAGCGAGCAAAACGAGTTGAAGATTGCCTATGCCGCAACAACCGATAAAAAGACCGTGCTTAATCTTACCAACCACAGTTATTTCAACCTCGAAGGAGGTGGCAATGTAACGGGATATATCGTTTCTGTAAATGCCAACCAATACACACCTGTAAATGAAGCCATGTTGCCCACCGGTGAAATAGCATCTGTAACAGGTACGCCCTTTGATTTAAGAAAGCCTACCGTCGTTAGTACTGTAGTAGATATGCCCAACCAGCAATTGCAATACGGTGGCGGCTTTGATCACAATTTTGTGCTGAATAAAAGAAAGGGATCAAAAACCCTGAATTTGCTGCTGCTGCCGTGAGTCCAAAATCAGGCATCACCATGAAAGTGTTTACCACCGAACCGGGTGTGCAATTCTTTACGGCCAATACTTTAAAGGGGCTTGATAAAGACCGCAATGGCAATCCCATCAATGCCCGTGAGGCATTCTGCTTTGAAACACAGCATTTCCCCGATTCACCCAATCATCCCAATTTCCCAACAACAGTTTTAAAGCCGGGCGAAAAGTTTGAGTCGGTAACGGTTTATCAGTTGGACAACAATAGTTATTCTAGTACAACTACAGCAGAGTTACATCAGAAACTCTCTAGGTAGTAATGTAGTTTTACGCTCCCTTGTTGAGAATATAGTGCATCGATCTTGCCTGCCCGGTCGAAAAGGAGGGCTCCGTTTGTGGGAGCTGAAGGCTGCAGCATATTCTGGCCATTACACAATTCCAGAAATTAACGTAGGGAGCACCAAAATGTCAAATAAATAGGTCGCTTTTTTAATGCTTATCCCGGCGACGCTTTATTAATCTACTAATTTGGTAGATTAATAAATTGATTTTACTTTTCCAGACTTATTAGAATGGGAAACGTAAAAGTCTTACTAAAGAGTCTCCTCTGCCTGGGAATATACACTTTCCAAGGGGCAGGTAGTTTTGCGCAGGACACCATTCAACAAAAAAACTATCCATAAGCCTGGAGATAAGACCCCGCTCTGAATACAGGCACAACTATAGCACCGCTATCAATGATAGTATTCAATCGGAGTTATATGCAAGCCAGCGAAACCGGCTCAATATAAGCTATGCTCAAAAGGGCTTTTTGTTTCACACCTCCCTGCAGGAAATTCATTTATGGGGAAAGGGAGGCAGGCCCTCTTCTATTGGCGGTATTAATGCTTTTGAACTATATGTTCAGAAAAAGATCCTTAACAACCTTATGGTTAAAATAGGCAGACAAGGAGTTCTTTTGGACAATGGCAGAATTTTTTCAGATGCCCCTGGGCACAACAAAGCCGTTCGCACGAGGGCCTCAGACTGACCTATAACAACGCCAGGCTTTCTACTGATCTTTTACATTAGCAACCCGCAAATATAAACCCTGGCTTGACAAAAATGTTTCGCCGGTTGCGGAGCACAAGTATAAATGGCTGCTGATTCACCACCTCAATTATCGTCCCACCGAAGCCTTAACCGTTACTACTATCAATGCGGTGGACTTTATCAAAACCCAGAAAAGCTACCAGCGGTTTACAAGCGGTGGCCGTATTGAATGGGTACAGGATATGCTTTATATTACTTTAAGCGGTTACTACCAATATGGCAAAGCAAGCGCTAACAAAAAGCTGAATGCCTACTACCTGCAGCCGGAGCTAAAGCTAAGTTACGAGCCCGTTATCCTGAGGCTGGGTGCAGAAGTACTCAGCGGCGACAGAACGATCTCCGGTTATCAATCTAATAATTTCGATGTGCTTTATGGCGTGGCCTGGAAGTTTATGGGCAATATGAACTTTTTTACCAAGTTTCCGGCAGACGTAAACAATAAGGGGCTGGTTAACCCTTACCTGTTCGCCCTCTTCCCGCTGGGTAAAAAGGTAGCCATCAGGTCAGACTATCACCTTTTTTATACACAGCATCCGCTGGTAAACGACCAGGGCTTGAACGAAAACAAATATTTAGGATTTGAAAATGATCTGTCGGTCAGGCTTACGCCTTTCAAAAACCTTGAAATCAACCAGGGCTTTTCTTATTTTATTGCGCAAAAGCAAATGGAATATTTGAAAAAATTAACTCATCATAAAAGGGTGCCAATATGGGCCTATTTGATGATCTCTTATACTTTTAAGTACTAGCAGATGCACTTTGATAAGTGTTCTATGTTATGCATAGACTAACCTCAAAGCATTAATAAAACGATGCGGAGGATATTTCTTCTGAATCTACCACCGACACCATCTAAACAAGTAGCACATTATCCACCGCCCCACTCCCTCAACCGCTTTTTCATTTCAATCACAAGCTCCCGTTGTTCTAGAAAGCGATATTATTGAATAAGATCCTGTAGATTAATACCGGCATCTCCTGTACTCAACAGCCAGGCTGCCACTAAGCGGTCGAAATATTCTAATCCTCCGGTTTATAGCAAACCGCTTTAGGCAGCAAGGTTAAGAAAGGCAATATCTTATCTAATTGTTCCAGCGTTTCGTAGTAGTCACGGCCAATGTTTAAAAAAGCAGCATGTGTCTGAAAATCAATAAATTAAAAGGCCTGTCGTTTTTCCAATGAAGCAAGAGCTTTTTTATAATATGTTTGCTGAAAAGTTCATGTCGTTTTTCTAATGAAGCAACAATGCATTGATAAGCAATTGCTTACAAGTATTGAGCTTCTCGAAATAAAGCAAAAGCCTTTTTAACCCCAATAGGGTATATATTCAACAAATTTAGTGGAAATGTTGTCTGGGTCTTTCAGCTTAATCCTTCCTGCTTCAAGCGTATTTTTAATGACTAATGATATTTGCGACCGCTGCCTTTCACTCATCTTAAATCGCTCACGAAGGCTGGTATTAGTCATTGCCTTACTACTCAAATATTGAATAATAGCATGCTGATAGCAAGCCTCGATGCGTTCTTTCTCCGTTAGCTGAGCAAATTCTTTAGGTGCAAATAAAGTAACCCTAATGCATTTTCCAGCTCTTCCACTTTTAATGGAGGAAGACCGTATAGCTCAATTCCTGCAATTGTTTTTGTAAATCCTGAACCTCGCTCTTCACAAATTCCAAAACGTCTAAATGAAGATGCTAAAACTTCATTCCTGCTCTCGGGAGTGGTCCCTATAATACGGTCAAGGTGTTTAGACGACAATAATTTTCCTGGATTGGTAATGGCAATTCTATCATCAAAAATTTCAATCAACGGACCTGTTCCTTTTATCATAAAATCCTGATGAATTAAGGCATTTGCAAATAACTCTCTCAAGGCTATTTCCGGGTACAACGCAATCTCACTTCTGAATGCATTTTTAATAATTTCATTTGAAGGCAACAATTGTTTTACAAAGGCGATCAATCCTTCGAATCCGATAGCATAACCTTTACTTCCCGGAAATTCTTTTTCAGTAATTTCCTTATTTAACCCTTTGTATTTTATAACTCTGGTAGCCTTTCTAGCAAGGCCATCAAACTCGTGCAAATTAGCCGCAGCAGTTAACGCGCCGAAATTGGTAATATAATAACCGTCGTACTCTTCCTTAATAATTTTTTCGCTTTTTAACTGAAAAAGGATGTCTGCCGGTTCTTTGGGTACAGGCTTCTTTAATAGCGAAAACAACTCACGGTAGTCTAATGAAGTAAGTACTTCTAATGCGGATAAAAGTTTTGTAGCATGAAGCTCTTCAAAATTCGGCGTTTTACTATTTAACATTAAGGCTCCAATCTCTTGCCGAGAAGCTCTGCGTGTAGTACCGCCCGATCGAATAAAGGCATCCTCAATTGTTTTTGATTTAAAATGCACAGGCTTTATGCTACTTTCCTTAATATGAATAATCAGGAGCGCCACATCTTTATATATCTCAATACTATGATCAATACTAATCATCGGCTCAAGCATGTCTCTACCTATAGAGCTTAACTTCTCTACAATTTCAGCTGCTTTAGCTTGGTTTACACCTTTAAGAGTACAGCATCGCCCACCCCAAAAACCAAAAATCCGCCACCCGGCTGATTGCCAAAAGCCGATAAATGTTGAGCGAGTTTTTGATTATTAGCAGATAACTCCTCCTTCCAATCAATTTCGTTCATTTCAATAGGCACATTGCCTAATGTATGATCCAGTAATGCAAATGCTTTGTTGGTCCAACTTTTCATTATGGTTTGTTATATCAGAATATTTACTTTTTATCCTTTCCCGTCCTCTTCCCTTTCTCAGCAATTACCGCCAGCTCTTTAAGTAATTTCTTCTTTTCTACTGTTTCAATTTCTTTGGTTGATACAAAAAAATCCTTTAGGTCCCGGTTAAGCGTTAAGGCAATACGAAAAAGGTAGAAAGCGGCGGCTGTATGGTATTGGTTGCCCATTTAGAAACGGTTGTTGGTTCATAATCTAGCGCTTCCGCAAGTTGCCTATTAGAAACTCTTTCTTCTTTTAGAATAATCGCCAGCCGGTTCATTATAATATGTGCAGGCTTTACTTTTGGTATTATCATTTTATTCATTGGTTAAGCGTAAACACTTGGCTCATTTCTTAATCGCATGCGCATTCGATTCTATCAAATCCCGGATATCAACTTTAAGCAATAAAGAAATATTGTACAAAACGTCGAGCGGAGGCTGTTTGGTATTGATACCCACCTCGATATCATTCCCTCAGTATAACCGATTTGCTCAGCTAGCCAGCGGTTTGTTTTATCCTTTTCGGCCAGAATAACTTTTAATCTATTTATTTTTCTTTGGGGCATCTAACTATAAATATCTGATATTACAATTTGAAAACTAGCACCTTGCATTTATAGTAAAAACATTTGCGTTTAAAACGCATTGTTTAATATTAAAAAGTTATATATTAGCACTACAAAACAAGTTTCATTTATGATTATCACAAGTAGTTAATAAACTTAGCTTTGCAGGCACATAAGAAATTTTAATCGTGTTTGCTTTTATTC
The DNA here is from genome assembly GCA_019316985.1 of Paraniabella defluvii. Classification (GTDB taxonomy): domain Bacteria; phylum Bacteroidota; class Bacteroidia; order Chitinophagales; family Chitinophagaceae; genus Niabella; species Niabella defluvii. The sequence continues at coordinate 1,931,673 of CP079215.1, read as the reverse complement.
TCGATCTCCGAAACTGCGACCTTCAAAGATCACGAGAAAATAAGGTAAATCGTTCATGTCATGGCGTGGGCGTTCTTATTCGTGATCAGGTGTCGCAGCCCTCGGAGAACATAAGGACCAACCCACGTCCTTTTATGCACCGCCGGTTGGTCTGTTCGCCTGTTCATCACCCTAAAATGCTACACTATGGCAATCAACCACCGCAAACAAAAACAACAAAAGCCCGAGCTGAAATGGCAAACCGGCGCCTATGCCCGGCACGCGCAATTCTCCTTTATACTGCCTTATCCTTTTTGCTGCTTTGCAAGCTAATGGAGGTAACACCCAAAACGGTGCTTACAGATTTTATGGACAACCTGGCCCATAGCAGCTGGAACCGCGAGGGCAGGGATGCCGCCAAAGCACAGCTGGTAGAATATTTTATTGCACATGGCTACGGGCAGCAGCATTATACTGCCGCCGACATCCGCAGCCTGTTTAAAGAAATGGATGCCGTAGGCCAGCTGTTTCCTGATAAGGGCAACCTTAAAATGATAAAGCGCTATACCCAATGGCGCGATCGGCATTATCACTACTCTTTTAAAAAATGGTGGCGACAACCCAGACGTAAATCTCCAAATATGAAAGAGCTATGAAGCCGGTTCACTTCAGTCCCGAAACATCGGAACAGATACAGCAGCTAACGGGCATCATTGTACAACTGGCCCACCCGGATAAGATCTGGCTGCTGGGCCACACCTTGCGGCATGAGCAATACGAAGGCATTTTCCATGAGGTGGAGGTTGGTCAAGAGCGCTTAGCCCATTGCACTTTGCTGGTGCTGTTACCCGATCTTGCGAATAAAGAGCCGCACCAGTGGCAGGATCAACTGGAACAGCATTGCGGCGCCCTATTGCCGGTTACTACGCTGGTGCTCTGCACTGCCGGCTTTACCGCGTGGTTGCGGTCCGGTCATCCTTTTGCCCTGCATGTATGGCGGCAAGCGCCGGTGCTGTATGATGCAGATAACATGCAAATAGAAATAGTACCAGAATTGGTAGCTCCTGTTAATAGCAAAGAGATCATTAAAGAAGGTTTATCAAAAGCACGGGAATTTTTGGCTGGTGCAGAACTGTACCGCCTGCGGCAGCAATATAAGATGGCGGCGTTTATGCTGCACCAATGCGTCGAGCAGGCTTTGCAGGCCCTGCTAAAAGCCGGAACAGGCTATCACACCCATACCCACAATATAGAGCGGTTATTACAGCTATGTTGCCTTGTCGTCGCCCCAATTGGCTGGCTTATTTCCGCATCATACCGAAGCGGGCAAATGCTTGTTGCACCTGTTGCAGAAAGCTTATATCAGCGCGCGTTATACAGCCGACTATAAAGTAACAGATGTGGAGCTTCAAATCTTAACCGGCAAAATGGAAATGCTGTTGAGTATAGTAGCGGAGGCAGGCCGGGCATTAACGGGAAGGGAATGTAAAGGAGTGTTGGTGTGAACACGCCTAAAATAGGCTCGTCTTATTCAGCCAAAAATACATTTTACAGTAATTTGACCAGGAAATATCAGTTTTACAGTAGGGTTCATCAATTTTACCGTAAATCTGCCGTTAAATGCGCAAATGTTGGTTAATATCAACATTAACGGTGATTTTGTTGAAAATAAACAACAAATTAAAGATCATTGTTTATATGCCCATTAAGTGAGAACCAGGTTGTAAGCAAGCCCGCTTGTCGGCAGACAGGTGGAAAGCATGGAAATAGTTTTTTATAATGAGCTTTTCGTAGAGATTTCTCTTCGCCCCGCTTTGCGGGCCTCATCGAAATGACGGGCACAAATAAAAAACCGTAAGATTCTCCGGGTTTCTCTCGGTTTTTTACAAAGTGTTTAGCGCTGTTACTATAGGCTAAAAGACAAATATTTTGCCGGCACATGATCCGTTAACCACACGCCATTATCAGAAAGGTAAAATATAAAACCATCCTGGTGCATTTGCCCTGCAAGTACGGAAAATACAACAGGCTTGCCATGTCTTTGTCCCACCTCTACTGCAGTGGATTGCTCTGCACTCAAATGCACATGCTGACGTCGCTGTTTCAGCAGTCCCAGTTCTTTAATGGCAGCAACAAATCGCTCTGCAGTTCCATGATAAAGAACATCCGGAGGTTCTTGCTGATAATGCCAGGTCTACATCAATGGAGTGTCCCTGGTTAGCGCGGATTTGATCTTTTGCTCGTTAAAGCTGAATCTCTTTTTGGTATTGGTGTCTACAATGTGTTCAAGTAGCTCCCGGTTTAGAGCAACTCCTTTTTCATTACACTTCTCTATTAAAAGATCCACATCTGCCCAGCCATTTTCATCCAATACCAGGTTAATGGTTTCCGGCTGATGGCGCAACACCAAACTTAAAAACTTGCTGATCCTCACCGCTTCTTTCTCTGTGATCATGCCAACGGATTTGTTTAATCTTTTAACCGACGGTTATATGCCTTTCCTGCGGGCTAACACGCCAATACATTTATTTTTTTCTGCCAATATTGTTGTCCCGTATGGGATGTACTATTGGTAAAAATAGGAACCTCTGACCAATTAATCCTGCAGGGACGGCATATTAAATCGAAAAACAAGCATCAAAACAAACCTACACTTTCGGTAGCTTATACCCGTTATGGTATGCGGCCATCATATATTCCTTGTTCAGCTTTTCGTTGGTGAATTTACCTGCTACTTTATTCCAGGTTACTTTTTCCTGGCTTCTAAAGGCAATATTACCCATCTGGCAAACCGTGGCAATATGTGCGCCGGTCTGTATAGAACAATTAAGATCGCCCAGTTTACGCGAACGGATAACCGCCACAAAATTTTCCATATGCTTATCCAGCCCGTTATCGGTGGGCGTTTTACGCGGAACAGAAACTTTCTTTTCACTGCGTTTTTCTTCTATTACCTGCCAGCCTCCACGATCCAGCTCCAGTGTACCATTGTTACCAATAAAGGCAATGCTATGATCTTTACCGTAGTTGCCATTATCAATACCCATAGCATGGTCCCACACAATATTAAAGCCATCAAACTCATAGAGTGCGGTAAGTGTGTCCGGTGTTTCCTGGTACAAATCAGGATAAGCAAATCGCCCACCTAATGCTGAAACCGTTTTAGGAACCGGCGCGTTCATGCCAAAAATAGCATAGTCCATCAGGTGCACGCCCCAATCTGTCATTAAGCCGCCTGCATAATCCCAGAACCAGCGGAAATTAAAATGAAAACGGCTGCTGTTAAAAGGCCTTGTTTTGGCAGGGCCTAACCACATTTTATAATCTACACCGGGAGGCGGTGCGCTGTCGGCCACTACCGGCGCGGGTTTCATCCAGCCCTGGTAGCAATTTACTTTAACGGTTCTGATGTTACCCAACTGCCCGCTATGCACCAAAGCAATCGCATCTCTAAAATGTTGCTGGCTGCGCTGCCACTGCCCCGCCTGTACTACTTTATTATATTTTTCCTGTGCCGCCACCATCGCGCGACATTCTTCTATAGAATTACCCACAGGCTTTTCTACATATACATCCTTTCCGGCCCGTACAGCGTCTATCATGATCAGGGCATGCCAGTGATCTGGCGTTCCGATAATAACCGCGTCCACATCTTTATTATCCAGCAAGCCGCGGTAATCTTTATACGTTTTTATTTTACCGGTGTCAATGTTTTTTCCTTTTAGTTCTTTCAGGCGGTCGTCTAACACGGACTGGTCCACATCGCAAAGTGCTACCAGGTTCACTCCTGCAATTTTGAGTATGGACATGGTATTAGCCCAGCCCATACCTTTGATACCAATAACACCAATATTAATTTGATCAGCAGCACTGGTAATAATGCCGGAAAAATTTTTTGTATTGAAAGACTGTAGTGCAAATCCGCCAAGCGCTAACATAGAACTATTGGCGAGAAACTTTCTTCTGGATGACATGAGCAATCTGTTTTATTCAATAATTTATGAGAAGGAAAGTTAGCAAGAAAAAATGTAAAAACAACAATTATTAATGACGCCGGAAAATAATGGAAGATGAACTTGTTTTGAACGTCGTAGCGATGGACCGGTGACGGCGCAGAACCAGAACTTCAACTCAGTATCACTGACGCATTATATGGACTATCAGAAGCAAAAGAAAAAGGATGCAGATAAGTTTGCAAAGGAGCAAGGCGGTAATGTAGCAGACGATATTGAATTTTAAAAACAGCTGTAAAAAGCAAATGCCCGGAATACCCCGGGCATTTACTTTTATCGTTTTAGACTATTTTTTGTTTTCGTCGTTGTATTGCTTTTCTGCTTTTTGGGCTTTCTCAAAGTCGAGTATGACGCCATTAATGCAATAACGCAACCCTGTAGGGGTGGTCCGTCATCAAAAACATGCCCCAGGTGCGCTTCGCAGCGGCCGCATTCTACCTCTGTACGTACCATGCCGTGGCTTTTATCTTCTTTGTAAATAATGCTGGTTTTGCTGATGGGCTCATAAAAGCTGGGCCAGCCGCAACCGCTTTCAAATTTGGTGTCGCTCTTAAACAAAGGGTTTCCGCAGGCGGCGCAATAATAAGTGCCCACTTCCTTAAAATTTTCATATTTGCTGGTCCAGGGTCTTTCGGTTCCCTTTTGACGGGCAATATAATAAACATCTTCAGGCAATACTTTTGCCACTCTTCGTTGCTGATCTTTACCCGCGAAGTGTCGGTACGCGAGTAAACGGGGTTATTTTCCTTATTCATTTTTGTTGTGTCTTTAGGGTTGGATGACTTTGTTTGAGACTGGCATTGATGAAATACACAGCAAACGCTTACTAATATCAGTAAAAATACTTCATACCTGTTAATTTAAACAAATAATACGGATAAAAAGTTGTTCAGGATTTAGCAATACATAATTTTCACATTTTTCAACAAATGCCGCAGTCATACCAGTAAATTAGTTTTCATACGTATATTTGTTGAGTTACATCAAAACAAATACGTAAATGTTTAATTTAGTTTTATTTGGCCCTCCCGGTAGCGGCAAGGGAACACAAGCTACAAATCTTATAGAAAAATATAAACTGGTTCACCTTTCTACAGGCGATTTATTAAGAAACGAGATAGCTAACAAAACCCCGCTGGGTGTTGAGGCAAAAAAATAATGGATGCCGGACAGCTGGTACCCGATGAAGTAGTAATTGGCATTATTGATAATTGCCTGGAAAAAATGCAGGCGCCAACGGTTTTTTGTTTGACGGTTTTCCGAGAACCATTACCCAGGCAAAAGCGCTGGACAAATTATTGGAGCTGAAGAAGAACCAGATCAATTTGGTTCTGGCTTTACAGGTGAATGAAGAGGAACTGGTAAGAAGGCTGCTGGAGCGTGGTAAAACCTCCGGTCGTTCGGACGATACCAGCGAAGAAGTGATCCGCAAAAGGTTCCAGGTATATACCAATGATACGGAGCCTGTTGCACAACATTATAAAGAACAGGATAAATTTAAGGCTATTCCCGGCGAAGGTTCTATAGACGATATTTTTGCAAGCCTTAGCGCGGCAATAGACGAATACAATAAAGGAGAATAATTCTCTTTGATATATCATTAAAATAGCCCGCTCAGCGGGCTATTTTATTTGTTATTTAGCCAGTACCGAATCGGCTTTTGCAATGCTCGACAGCACCACTTCTTTCATTTGGTTTACCGAAGCCAATTGTATTTTCAGGTAATCTACTCTTGCAGGCTCATTATCCTTTAAAGAGTCGTACCGGAACCCTTCCATCCATTCATTCATAGTTGCTTCTGCATAGCTCAGGTTTTTGATGGTACTATCAAGCAGGGCTATACGCGTTGCGTTGCCTTTGGCCTGCTTCAGGAGTCCAACTCTGCCTGTGCGTCTTTTTGTAAACGCTCCAGTTTCATCATTTTAGGCATCGCTACATCGTGGCCATCCAATACCTGCTGCAATAAGCTATCAGACAAAGATTTTTGAGGTTCAGCAGGTTCTGAGCCGCTATTATTACAGGCTAAAGCAAGAAGAGCGATAAGCGGAAGACTATAAAAACGCATAAATCCAAAATTTTCACAAAAGTAATCGTCTTTTTTAAAATGAATAAATGCGTTACACAATGAAGGGTGCAATAAAGACATTTTTGTTAAATGTTTTCCCTGCCGGGAGATATTATCATTGCCGGTGTATATTTGATAAAACAGATAAGCTATGAGGAAACAGGACCTTAGGGCCGCCGAAACGCTACACTTTTTGGAAAATAATGACATCAACCCCGGATTCAGGCGCTTGCTGGACTGTGTGGCAGATACTCAGGATATGGAGCTGTACCGTCAGGCTGTAGCTTTGACTGACTGGAAGGAGCAGCACCCGGATGAACAAGCTGAATATATTGAGAAGGCAAAAGCGCTGCTACAGAAAACGGAAGCAATAACCTTAAATGAGCGTAATATCGATAGACCGGTTGTGGTGGCGAATGAGATCCGTAAACAATACAAAGCCGGAGGCTTTTCTTTAGGACCTATATCAGTAAGCGTAAAAAAGGACAGGTATACGGCCTGGTGGGCGAGAACGGCAATGGAAAAACTACTTTACTCAGGCTGCTGGCCAAAGAACTTTACCCCGATAGTGGTGACCTGCAATATGATTTTGGAGCACCTGTTAAAGATGAGTTTGAGCTGAGAACCCGGCTGGTTTATATTCCGCAGCGCACTAAAAATGGTATGGCAGCTTAAAAGATAATTTGAAGCTTGTTTTATCCAGTTATCATTATCCCCGGCAGAAAACGAGGCCCGCGTATTGCTGATGATTGCCCGCCTGGGTTTGTGGAATTACAAACATTTGAAATGGCACCAGCTTTCTTCGGGGTATAAAATGAGATTTGAACTGGCGCGAACTTTATTAAGAAAGCCAGAACTGTTATTGCTCGATGAGCCACTCGCCAATCTCGATGTGCTGGCGCAGCAAATTATCCTGGAAGACCTGAAGCTGATCGCGAACTCTGTTAATAATCCTATAGCGTTGATGTTGAGTTCTCACAATTATACGAGGTGGAGAAAGTGTCGGATAAGGTCATCTATCTTAAAAACGGGCAATACGCCGATAATGAAATGCTGGTGGAGCAACAGGCTCTCCACCTAGTTACAGAAATTGAAACCACGGCCTCCCGCGAACAACTGAGCCGGGCACTTGAAAGTCTTTCTCCCAAAAAATTTCTTATAACGGCGGCGTATATATTGTTCACTTCGATGCATTAATACAATTTGATGAAGTATTGTTTGCCCTGGGCCAGCAGAAAACCGATATCACCTATATCCGCAATATTTCACATTCAACACGCCAGTTCTTTGTAGCGTAATACTTTTAAAAAACCGGAATGAAAAAGTGGATCAATAAAATAGACAAACAACTGCTCGAACGTTTCCCTTTGTTATGGGTTACCAGGGCTCCTGGGTACTGCTGGTTACGCTGATCATACACCTGGCCTTTTTGCCCTGGGATGGAACGTATTTAAGAATACCTTGTTATTGCAGGACTATAATGCTAATGACATTTATGTGACCAACGGCATATTATTGCTGAGTATCATCTGCTCGGTGTTGATCATTGTAGTATGGCTTATTGTGCTTTTCAGGCATAATGCTTTTAAGAACTACTACCCCACCAGCCGGTGGCAGCTTTTTTCTTCCTTCGTTATATACTTTATTGTATTACTGCTTTCTTCTACTTTTTATTCGTCTTACCAAATGGGATACAAAAGGTATATCAGCATGAAATATACCGATGCTGTTTATAATAAAAAGCTGGACCAGGCCAGCCTGGCGGCGGCATTTTTATCATTTAACCAGGAAGATTATACCATAGACAGGAGGAGATACCCTTCTCCTTTTGATACCCTTTATTGCGAAGTAAACGAAGCTTTTATTGACTTTTCCAAACCATATCTCAGCCGCTTTACCGACGAGTATCAGTTTTATACTTTAAAGAAAACAATGCTAACAGCAGCAAAAGACAACACGGTGGGCGACGAACTGCGGGCACCTGTATTCTGAAGCCATTAATGACACAACCTGGGCTGTATGGGATAAGGATAAGGTTGTGGATGTATCGGCGCTTGCGACATCTGATCTCAGCTATTTTAATTACTCCAGGGTATTGTTTACGGAGGAGTATTATGACGATGCTTCTGCCATTTATGTAAAGGGTACACCGCGTTTCGATGAAAGCCAGCAAAAATCACTGGACCTCAGCCGGCAACTTTACCAGATTCTGCAGCGGAATAATGAACAGGAGTTTCGACAATTATTTTCTTCTTTTTAACAATCGCAAAAGAGTTTAAGATAGAAACTAATTTAACTGTTCAAAACTGGCTATCCCTGATCAACCGTAAAAGCTTTATTGTTGAAAAGTTTTTGTACAATGGAGGTTATATGCCCAAAGACTGGAAGTACGATGAGCAGATACCCGACACTGTGGCTGCTGCTGTTGCGGCTGTTGCCGCATCGGTGGCGCCGGATGCTGCCGTTGAAGGGGTTAAAAGCCTGAAACAGGAATATTTTGAGAAAGGCAGAACCAGCTTCTATTTTGATGCGAATTCTCTTAAAAATGTATTCGGTAATATCAATAGTATTAAAACATACAACTATTGGGAAGTGTTTTTTCAAATGCAATGCTGGCTGGCATTTGGGCTGTCGCTGGTGCTTTTTATTTTCAGAACCTCAGGCCTCTCTTCCCTCCTGTTCTCCATGATAGCCGCCATTGTAATAGCCATCGCTTTGGGCCTTGCTGTGGTTGGACTAAATATTCATAGTGAACTCGTCATTTCTTATATGGCGTTTATAGTTGGAACTATTATTTTGTTTACGCCATTATTGTTGCTTAAAAAAATACGAAAGAAGATCCAGGCTGTTTTTATCAATATCACCATCATAGGCTTTATTCCCTATGTCTTGCTGATCATTGGCATTATTTCCATGCATCAGAAAGATTACTATAAAGCAAAGCTGGGCCCTCTCTATTATAAACAAACGCCTCCTCCTGTGTTGCTGGAACAGCTGGGGATGGGTTTAAGCACTTATCTTTTAATTGCAGGGTTTTTATTTATGCTTTTATATGCCTCCATTGTAAGAAGATGGAAAGCATTGCCCGAAGGATAAATAAAAAACGGATAACTATTTTAGAAGCTGATAAGCAATCAGGCTAATTACGTATGCCAAAAAGGTCATATAACCCAGTTGTATCAGGGGCCATTTCCAGCTGCCGGTTTCCCTTTTACAATAGCCAGGGTACTCATACACTGCATGGCAAAAACATAAAACAACATTAATGAAACCCCGGTGGCTAAGGTAAATACTTTGCTGCCATCGGAGAAAGTGGCCCGTTGCATTTTTTCCTGCAATGCCAGGTTTTCCTCTCCGTCGTCTTCCACGCTGTATAGTGTAGCCATAGTACCCACAAACACTTCTCTTGCGGCGAATGAGGTAATTAAGGCGATACCGATCTTCCAGTCGTAACCCAGAGGCCTGATAACCGGCTCAATAGCTTTACCCATTATACCGGCGTAGGAGTTTTCCAGTTTGGCGGTACTGTATTGCTCTTCTACCAGCGTTGTATCGGCATGGGGCTGGGCTAATTGCTGCTCATATTGCGTGTGTGCCCGATGCATTCTTTCCTTAGGGCCAAAGGAGCTTAAAAACCAAAGCGCCAGGCTAATGATCAAAATGATCTTACCGGCTTGTATCACGAAAATCCGGGCTTTTTCGATCATGGTGTGCAGGGCATTTTTCCAGCGGGGTGCGCGGTAAACCGGTAATTCGAGAATAAAAAAACTCTTTTCTTTTATCTTGATAAACCATTTGGCTACGTACGACACGGCCATTGCAAAAACAATCCCGATCAGGTAAAGTCCCATCATTACCAACCCCTGTACGCTAATAAACCCGGCTATATAGGTTTTGGGAATAACAATAGCCGTTAAAATGATATATACGGGTAGGCGGGCAGAGCAGCTCATAAGTGGCGTAACCAGTATGGTGGTTAAGGCGCTCCTTCCGGTTTTCAATATTCCGGGCGCTCATAATAGCCGGTACCGCACAGGCAAAGCCACTGATCATGGGCATTACGCTTTTACCATTCAACCCTACAGAGCGCATTACCCGGTCTGTTAAAAACTGATACGCGCCATGTAGCCGGTATCTTCAAGCAGGGTGATCAGGCCAAACAGGATCATGATCTGGGGAATGAAAATAACGATGCCTCCCAGTCCGGCCACCAGGCCATTAATAAGCAGGTCGGTAAAATTGTTTTCCGGAAGCATATCTCCCAACCAGCCACCGAATGCGGCAGTACCCGCATCTATCCAGTCCATGGGGTAAGAAGCCAGCAAAAAAACGCACTGAAACAAAAGAAACAGTACTGTTAGTAAGATGGCATAGCCCCAGTACCGGTGCAGGAATACATTATCAAGCCTTTCCGTCAGCCTTGATCTTTTTGAGGATCCGGAAAAACTACAGCCTGGCTGAGGATATGATTGATACGTGTGTACCGTTGTAGAATTTCTTCGGCCTGGGTACGGGCAGGGTTAAACTGGTTGTCTGTTTCCGCCTGCTCTATCTGCTCCTGCACATCATCCGGCAGGGCAAAAGTTTCATGGTTGATTAAATAATGAATGGCCTCATAATCGCCGATATGCGGCACCGCCAGCTGGGCTTGCTTAATGGCTCCCGGCGCTAAGGCAGCAATATCAATAAAGTTCCTGGCAGCAGGTTTATACAGCTTGCCCGATACCAGTTCAATGGCCTTTTTTAGCTCGCTTATCCCTTTATTTTTCCGCGGGTTTACAGCTACCACGGGTACCCCCAACTCCCGCTCCATTTCGGGAACGTCTATCTGGATACCTTTCTTGCGTGCAATATCCATCATGGTAAGGGCTACCACCACCGGCCGTTTCAGGTCTATTATTTGTGTACAAAAAGCAGGTTCCGCTTCAGGCTGCTGGCATCGGCCACCGCAATAATCACATCGGCCACCACATGTATATCCTGGTTAAGCAATACCTTATAAGCAACTTCCTCATCCAGCCTGCGGGGTATAAGCTATAAGTGCCCGGCAAATCAATCACCTCTGCAGTACCATGGCCCAATGAAGTGGTTCCTGTTTTTTTGTCAACAGTAACACCCGGGAAATTTCCCACCTTTTGGTTTAATCCGGTAAGGGTATTAAACAAGGAGGTCTTTCCACTGTTGGGATTTCCTGCTAATGCAATATGTAACATTGAATTTTTCAATACGTAAAACCGCAAATTTAACCGCCAATGCCCGAAATATGTTTACGAAATGCGGAGATTTATAGCAACTTTAAGCAATCACACTTTATCTTTTGGCTACCTTTACCCTCAACTTACCATTAGCAAACAGTAAAGGAAACATAATGGCCGTTCTGAAACTGGAACTGGATACCCAGGAAATTATCGATAATTTTTTTGACGACACCAAGCTGTTAGGTATCGTAACAACCGTAAAAGATTACAGGTTTTGCTGGAATCTTAATAATATGCTCGAATTGAACTTCAGGATCAATCACGACATAGAGATTAACCTGAAGCGAAAAAAGAGGCAATATTTTTTCAGCGTGTATGAATACCATGAGCCCAACAGTGCACTCTGTCATTATTTATATAATAATTTATATGATGGGGAGTATCTTTTACCCGAGTTTAAAAACCTCGATTTTTTGTGGCTCATGAAAAATGATACGGTTACCGAGGAGTACCTCGACCAGATCAAAGCCATGTTGCGGAATATACCGGGTGTACAACTGGTAACAGAGCTGACCAACGAAAAAATAAAGAACAAAGAATACCTTATCTTCTAAAAATCAATGTTATGTGGCAGGAAGAACAGAATAAGCTGTATCGTAGGTTTGAGTTTGGCAACTTTAGCGAGGCTTTTGCTTTTATGACCCGGGTTGCGCTGGAGGCAGAAAAAATGAACCACCATCCGGAATGGAAAAATGTATATAACATGGTAGACGTTTGGCTAAGTACCCATGATGCGGGAGACATAGTAACTGAAAAAGACCACAAACTGGCCCAAAAAATTGACGGTCTTTTGAAATAGACTTTTCCGGGCAACCTGGTTATTGCCTGCAAAACAGGGCTTATTGAGCAGCTCTTATGCGCCGACGAATGATTGACTTGAACTGCGTATAAAAATCCACCGCTAAAGATGCAATGGCGCGAAGAAATCGGCGATGCTGTTTCCTGAATCATTGCTACCCCGCCCCTCCCGTTCGGTTAAACAAAAAGTTCGGGCGCCAGCACCCTAATTTTTCCACAATTTGTTGATACTTTCAAATACCCTATTTTTGCCGTCCTTTTATTTAATGTATTAATATATTATGTCGGTTATTCAAAAATCCAGGACAAATACGGCAAAGTTATGGCCGTAATTATTGCTTTGGCATTGGTTGTGTTTGTTATAATGCTTGCTTTTGAGAACGGAGGTAGCCTTTTTAGAGGAGATTCAACTACTGTCGGTAAAATAAATGGCGAATCGGTAGATTTTGCCCAGTTCAACGCACTGGTAGAGCAGCAATCGCAAATGATGCAGCAAAGAGGCATGGGCGCCAGTGGCGAAATGCTCAATCAACAGGCGAACGAAAGTGCGTGGAATACAGAAATTGCACGGGTATTGTTAACCCAGGAAGCTGAAAAAGTGGGTGTTGATATTGGCAAAAAGAGTTAAACGACCTTTTGTTTGGCTCCAACCCTCCCCAGGAGTTAAAGCAGGCGTTTACAGACCCTCAAACCGGTGTGTATAACCCTTCTGTTGCTCAACAACAGATTAACCAGATTAAAACAAAAGGTACAGCCGAGCAGAAAGCCCAGCTGAACGCTTTTTTAGACCAGATGGTTTTTCAGCGCCTTGCGCAAAAATATGATGCGTTGTTAACCAACAGCATCAACTTTCCTAAATGGATGATTGAAAAGGAAAATGCCCAAAACAGTATGATTTCAAAGGTTTCTTTTGTAAGAGAGCCTTATACCAGCATCTCTGATTCTGCGGTGAAGATCTCTGATGCCGACATTCAAAGCTATATCGACAAGCACAAAAAGACTTTAAGCAAACGGAGAGCCGCAGCATTTCTTATGTAGCGTTTAATGCGCAGCCTAATGGTGCAGATAGCGCACAGGCAAGAGAAAATATTTTAGCATTAAAACCGGCCTTTGATAGTGCTAAGAATATGAAAGACTACCTGATGACCCAGGGTATCAATACTTATTATGATGGATTTATCAGCGGCAACCGTATTCAGGTACCTATGAAAGATTCTATCTTTAAAGTAGGCGTTGGTAATATTTACGGACCTTACCTGGATGGCGGATCTTATACATTGGCTAAAATTATAGCGACAAGGTCCATCCCCGACACGGTAAAGATCAGGCACATATTAATCGGTACGGTTCAGGCAGATCCTCAAACAGGCCAGCAAATTCCTATCAGAGATACTGCTACTGCTAAAAAGCTCGCGGACAGCGTTGCGCGCTGCAATTCGCAACGGCGCTAATTTTGATTCTATGGTAATTAAGTTTTCTAACGACCAGGGAAGTGTGAACAACGGCGGCGTGTATGATAATGTTCCGTCCGGAGAAATGGTACCGGCGTTCAACGATTTTATTTTTGGAAACCCTGTGGGTTCCAAAGGCGTGGTTAAAACAGACTATGGTTATCATTATATCGAGATTCTTTCTCAAAAAGGAAGTGCAACAGGTTATAAAATAGCATATATCAACAAGCCTATTGAGGCCAGCGAAGAAACGGATAGGGTGGCGAATGAGGCGGCAACCAAGTTTGCATCTGAAGCTACTGACCAAAAACATTTGAAGCCGCTGCAACTAAGCTGCAGAAAGAAAAAGGCATTTTCAAATCTGTAGCGCAGGATCTTCCTCCAACCGGGTCAATGATCCAGGGCCTGGGAGCTTCCCGTGCGTTGGTTAAAAGTATTTATAATGCCGATCTGGGAGATGTGGTTTCTGACCGCGTAGGTGATCATTACGTGGTGGCCTTGGTTACAGAGATCAATAAAGAAGGAACGATGAGCCCCGCAAAAGCAAGAATGATGGTGGAGCCTTTATTGGTAAACCAAAAGAAAGCAGAGATCATCACCAATAAAATAGGAAAAGTAACTACCTTGAGGCTGCAGCAACAGCTTTGAAAAAGCCTGTTGAAGTGGCCGACAGCCTTCGTTTTGCAGGACAGCCATCTATGACTTTAGGCTTTGAGCCGAAAGTAATTGGTGCCTCCTTCAATAAAGCCAACGTAAACAAGGTTATAAGCGAACCGATTGCCGGCACACAGGGTGTTTATGTTGTTAGGGTAGATAACCTGAGCAATACTCCTGTTCAGGCAGCCAATGTAGAGGAAGCCAGGAAGATGCGCTTTATGCAGGCTAAACAGCAGGCGCAGTTCCAGTCGCTGCAGGCATTGAGAGAAGACGCTACCATTAAAGACTACCGCAGCAAATTCTACTAGACGAAAAGATTATACTGTTTTTTGGATCCCGGCTTATGCCGGGATCCTGTTTTTAGGCAATGTTGAACAAGAGCGGCAGGTTATATGTTATTGTAGACATGGAAGAAGTTATCAGGAATAAAGTAGCTGAAAGTGGTATTATTACCCTAAATCTCGAAGATTTTTATCCGCGGGAAGAAGTGATCATTTTTGATATCAAGGACTACCTTTTCATGGAAATGATTTTAAAAGAGAAAGACTTCCGTGAAGCGCTGAAGCAGCACAACTGGCAGCAATATGCCGGTAAAACGGTGGGTATTACCTGCTCCGCCGATGCTATTGTTCCGCTGTGGGCCTATATGCTTATTGTAACGTACTTGCAGCCCTTGGCGAGCTTTGTTGCTACCGGCAGTACAGAGGAAATTAAAAACGGCTGCTGCTAAACCGTATTAATGCCATTAACCTGGCGGATTACCAGGATAAGCGCGTAGTAATTAAGGGCTGTGGAGATATTGGTATCGGCGAAGATGCCTATGCAGAAATAACGCGTGTTTTGCTGCCCGTGGTAAAAAGCCTGATGTATGGAGAGCCCTGCAGCACGGTGCCCGTGTTTAAGAAAAAATAAGCGATGCCAGTGAACTTTGCCCCTGTTTAATAAATACGTAAGGGGCTTGCCGGGTTTTGGTTTGAGATGTAGGGTGCAGCCAACAGAAAAACGCGTGTATTTATTAAAAATATTGCGGAAACGCCTACCTTTAGGTTAGACCCTCTAAATCAAACTTCTAAACCACAATAACACAGCACCATGAGAGCTCTTCGCTTCTTTCTGCTTGCAAGCACCGTCTTTTTATGTAGCCGATCTTTTTCGCAGGCCATTTGCGGATTCGACTATCTGAATCAACACCTTCGAAAAAATGCCGAGTATGTACAAACACTGGCCAGTACAGAATACAAAATTCAACAAGAGGTTGATAACATCATCAGAACCCGTGCGCAATTTCAGAATTTAAATGTATTGCCCGGGCCGGCATACGAGATACCAGTTGTAGTACATGTCATTGCTCCATCAGGTAACCCTGCGGGCTGGGTAAACCCGTCAGACCTGCAGATCCAGGAGGCTATAGACCGGTTGAGCGCCGATTTTGCAGCAACCAGTACCCGGAGCGTTGGCGCATCCACGCCAATAAGGTTTACATTGGCGAAGAGAACACAAGACTGTAATGCAAGTACGGGCATTGTCAGGGTAAGTGGCAGCGGTGTGCCGGGCTATGATGAGAATGGCGTGGTGGTACCTGGTTCTCCCCACTGTTACAGGGGCAGATAATGAAGCGATCAGAAGCCTGAGTTTTTGGCCGAATAATCTTGTATACAATATCTGGGTGGTTTGGAAAATTGCGGCAGATGTTCCCGCCGGAACTTTTGTGGGCGGTTATGCCAACTTGCCTTTGGAGTCAACATACCGCCCGGCTCATATCAAGGAAGGGATGATGATTATAGCCTCGCAACTTATATCTCCATCTTCTACTACGCTTACACACGAGTTGGGTCACGCGTTTGGATTGTATCATACTTTTGAAGGCGGCGATCAAACGAACTGCCCGCCTCTAACTGATGGAACGAACTGCTCCACCATCGGCGATAAGGTTTGCGATACCGATCCGGTAAAGAACCTGCTCCAGGCAGGAGCCTGCGCTATCCTGAATACCGATCCTAATCCCTGCTATAACAACAACCCGTATAATGGCATACAAAAAAATATTATGGGTTACGGGGGTGCCTCGACCGCTTTACGGCCGGGCAGAGCGACAGAATGATGGCTGCGTTGAATATTGCCCGGGCTGGTTTAATGACTTCTGTAGCTTCTACGCCACCGCCTGCTACGGCAGTTAAAGCCAATACCACCCAGGTGCCTTTAACCAATTCTAATAGTACTATAACAGCACTAGGTCCATGGAATGTAACACTGGGCAATTTAACTTACCAGTCTTACGGCTATGTTGACGATAACCAACAATTTTACCTGGACAATTCCTGTAATTTTGAACAACGCTATCCGCAACATCGAGCCCAACCTTAACTGTAACAACCGGGGTAACAACCAGCAAACCTGTAAAGTATGGATTGACTTCAACAATAATGGTGTATTCGACAACGATGAGCTGATATTAAATAGCAGTACTCCGGCCGGTACCGGTGTTGGCAGTCATTCCGTTCAAATTCCGGCGGCCAGCCTGAGCGCGGCGGGAACTGTTAAAAACCAGCTGCTTCGTATGCGGGTTCGGTCGGATTTTATTTCCAATAGCAATTTCGGACCGGGAGGAGCCTTACTTTATGGACAGACAGAAGACTTTTGGGTGAGCATAGAAGAAGCGTTACCGGTTATATTTAGCGGAGTAACAGCTAAAATAAAGAACGACCAGATTTTTGTTGACTGGAAAACAGAGAGCGAAACGGATAACGGCCATTTCTTTGTGGAGGCATCCTTTGATGGAGAACATTTTGCCCGGATTGCTAAGGTAGACAGCAAGGCGGTGAACGGAACATCGGTATCGTCGTTGAGCTATAGTATTTCTATAGATAATAAAGGTACAGTTGTGTCGTTAGGATTGGTGCTGGTTGCCTTATTCTCTTTGTTTAGCTTCAGGGCCAACAGAAAATGGTTGCTGCTAGCGGCGGTGATAGCCGGGGTGTTTTTATAGCCTGCCAGAAAAGAGACAACGCCGGCGGAGACAACAACGGGAATAATATAAAATACGTCAGGATAGCCCAGGTAGATAAAGATGGAACAACTAAATTCAGCCGCGTGGTATCAGTAATTACAGAGTAATAAAAACCGGGTTTCAATAATTGAGGCGGGCATCAACAGAGCCCGCCTCTTTTTGTTACCGAAGCTTAAAATCCCATATCGGCTCAACACCGCGCAGGTGCTCAACAAAGTAGTTCCAGAGCTTTTTCTGGAAATAGTCTGAAGCCTTTCCTACATAGCCATGATGCTGACTGGGCAGGATCAGCATATCAAACTGCTTGTCTGCATTTACCAGTGCCTCGGCCAGCTTAAAGGTGGCTGAATTTTACGTTTTCGTCGATACCGCCATGCACTATCAGTAACTTACCCTTGAGGTTGCCTGCCATGGTAATATTGGAAACTTTATGGTAGCTGCTATCCACCGGCCAGCCCATATACATTTCAGGCCACCAGTCTTTTTCCATCCTGAAGTCATGATCAGCAGAGCTGGCCACCGCTACCTTATAAAAATCCGGGAATTCCAAAACTGCATGCCCTGCGTCATAACCGCCTGCAGAATGGCCAAAAATGCCCACTTTGGTCGTATCTATCCATGAAAATTGTCTTCCCATGGCTTTAATTGCAATTACATGATCCAACAGGTTTTGTCCCATATTTTTATAAGATACATTATGAAAAGCCTTGACCTTCCCGCGGTTCCCAATCCGTCAATGGCTACTACCACAAATCCCAGCTCCGCCAAAGCCTGGTTACCCCTGCCGAGGGCTTTGCCAAAGCCGTTAGGGAACATATAAGTATGCGGGCCCGTATAAGTTTGGTCTATGACCGGGTACTTTTTGAAGGGTCGAAGTTGGATGGCTTCCAAATGGCAGCATAAATAGTGGTTTTCCCGTCGCGCCCCAACGTGGTAAATTCTTCCGGCAAAGGATGCGTTTTACCCTGGGCTAAATTGATCTGTGTTTGAGATAGCTCTTTTAATATCTTGCCTGTAGCACCATCGCGCAAAGCTGCACGGTTGGGTTTTGACATGGTTGAAATATTATCTACCAGGAACTTACCATCGGGTGAAAAATAGACTTCATGATTTTCCTTTTCCGGTGTCAGCAAAGTTGTTTTCCGGGTTTTAATATTGAGTTTATAGGCAAAATCATAATAGGGGTTGGTACCCTCTTTTCCTTTTGCTGTAAAAAAATATCACCCGTTTTACGGTTGATCAACCCAATATCATTTACATAGTAATCTCCTTGTGTAAGCCTGGTTACTTTTTTATCTTTCAGGTTGAGGGCATACAATTGTTTCCACCCGTCTTTTTCCGAAGTAAAGATGAGCTGGTTCCACTCGCTAACCAACCGGTAATTAAAGTTGTCGATATTGGTTGGGCTACTTTCGGTATATAGCAGCTCCTTTGCTTTGGTAGAAGGATCGTAGAGGTAAAGGTTTACTTTTTGATAGCCTCGCTCCCGTTCATAAATAATAGCTTTGGCTGATCCGGGTATCCACTCAAAGCCAACCGTATTTACATTCCTGAACTCATCTAACCGGTGAGCTTCGCCTGTTGCAGTATTGAATACTACGGGTGTCATGTATACCATATCGGTATCTCCGGGCGAACCACGGTAATAAGACAGTAATTTGGGTTTGTAGAGGCTGTCGATACTCCAGTCCAGCAAATACATTTTTTTCCGTTACGCAGGTCGCATATATAGGCCTGCAGCCATTTAGAGTCGGGAGACCAGTTAACCGAAAAATGAGGCGTTCTTTCGCCATTCTCTCCCTCTATCAACTCTCCCCAGCCATAGTAGCTGGCGTATTCATAATTTTTTGCCCCATCAGTACTGAGTTGCCTGGCTTCATTACTTGGTTCGTTTTTGAGGTACAGGTTGTAATCTTTTACAAAAGCAACCTGGCTTTTATCGGGCGAAGCGGCTTCCTCGTTACGGCGCCGGCTGCTACCCTCCCATGTACGTTGGCCTGTTGGTTCGTCTGGCGCATCGGATATAGCCCCTGTTTTAAAATCGTATTTTTTGCGGTGTGTGCCATCGGCATCCTGAATGGTATAGGTAAACCCGCTGCTGTCTCTTAACCAGGCGGGCGTGAGGCTGAAGTTCCATATGGTTTTTTTGCGAGATTATTTCGAAAGTAGCTTATGGCCCTATTGTAATCTTCAAGCGTAATAGGCTGGCTAAAAGAAACACTGACAATAAAAATGCCGGATAACAGCGCTGCAATTTTCTTCATAAAGATGATTTGTTATTTCAGAACAGAGCATCTAAAATAACAAACAGCCTGCTTTGCTACTGGCTTGTTTTTAGCAGAATGTACCCGTATTTTACCGGATACCTGCAGCGAAGTAACATTAAAACCAACCGCGCTTCTTAAAAAGAAACAACATCCAGGCAGGAATGATCAGCATAGCTCCTACGGCAATCCAGAAGCCCCAGTGCTGGCCGCTTAAAGGAATCACCTGGAAGTTCATACCAAAAATTCCTCCTATAACAGTAGCCGGGGCCAGCACACAGGTTACGATGGCCATTACCTTCATCACCTCGTTCATTTTCAGGTTTACATTGCTGATGTATAGATCCTGCATGCCCATGATCATATCGCGGTAGTTTTCCACAAGGTCAATAGCCTGTACCACGTGGTCATATACATCTTTATAGAAGCGTTCATTAAACTCTGTAAGCAGTTCGCTGTCGCTTTTAATAATCCCACTGATCACATCCCGTACAGGATAAATACTGCGTTTTAAAACGATGAGTTCTTTCCGCAATACGTTAATTAATGCCAGTGACCTTTTATTGGTACCACGAACGATCTCCTCTTCCACGTCCTCGATACGGTCGCGCAGCCGGTCCATTACAACAAAATAATGGTCTACAATGGTATCTATCAGTGTATAATAAAGGTAGTCTGCTTCTTTAGCTCTTGTTTTGCTGGTAGAAAGTTTTAACCGTTCTCTTAAAGCATTAAACAAATCCCGGGAGGGATCGTCCTGGAAAGTAATAACAAAATTTTTCCCTAGCACAAGGCTTATCTGCTCCTGCCCGATAGAGTTCTTCTCCTCGTTGTAATAAAGAATATTCATGAGGCAGAAAAGAATTTCATCGATCTCATCTACCTTAGGCCGCTGGTTGATACTAAGAATATCTTCCCGTAGTAAAGGATGTATGCCATATTGATCGCCCAATTGGTCTACATCGTCTTTTCTAAGACCGTCGATATTGATCCAAATAATATGATCGTTGCACTTAAGCGTGAGCGCCTCTTCTATCGAGATATTTTTATACTCCTTTATTTCTGCCTTATTGTAAACATAAGCATTGATGATTACCGTAGCGGCCTCCTCCCTGATAGGAATAATAGTGGGGTTAACTGAAAGAATTTCTTTAGTACGTTCGGTACCAAAAAGTTCCAGCAGGTTGGGTAAGAAAAGGTAGCGTAAATATTTTTCAGGACGCATCTTCATGCAAGAAAGATAATTATTTTTATGTGTTGTAAGATTTTATACGAATTATGCGACTTATGTTATGCTGGCCGAACCGGCAGATGTTAAACTAGGAGGGAAATGGAAAAACAGTTTCTGCAACTCATTCACGACCACCAGGGCATTGTTTATAAAGTAAGCGCGCTGTATCGCGATGGTAAGGAAGACAGGGAAGACCTGTTCCAGGAAATTGTATACCAGCTCTGGAAGTCGTATCCCGCATTCGGGGCGCCTCAAAAGTGAGTACCTGGATATACCGTATTGCATTAAATACGGCAATTACCGTTTATCGCAAACCCCGGTTAAAAGTTACCCATTACCCCGATTTACCTGCGCATCTTCATCCGTTGCAGGAGGACAACGTTTCTGCAAATGAAGAACAATTGTTTGAAGCGCTCCGGAATTTAAGCGACTCAGAGAAAGCCATTATCGCTCTTTATTTAGAAGAGCTTAGTTACAGGGAAATGGCTGCAGTAACAGGACTAAGTGAAACAAATATTGGGGTTAGGCTTAACCGGATCAAAAATAAACTGAAGGAAATAATAAAATAAAGGTTATGGAACTGAATGATTTAAAGTCTGTTTGGAAAAATGCCGGCGGCCAGTTAAAAAGTGAAGAGGACCTGGAAAAAATGACAAAATTATGAATCACCCTGTAATAAAACGGGTAAAAACGAAGCTGGCTATTCAAATAGCGCTGCTGGTAGTATTTGGATTTGTTTATTATGATTGGTTCGATGGCGTCCGGAAGCCATTTTATGCTAACGCGGCCTTGATTACCGGTTTAGTTTTATATGTGCTGAATGATATAGTAGGATATATTTCGCTCACAAGGCCTGTGGGAAACACTCATCTCAGGCAATCGGTTGGGGATTATTTAAAACGGGTAAAGCGGCTCTCCTTTTTTTTTCTTTAATAGCCACTTTGTTATACGGCAGCTTAATTATTGTGTTCTTTGCATCTGCCATTCACTTTACGAAGGAAAAGGCATTAACGTTGATGTTCTGTTTAATTATAATGATTCAATTGATTCTCCTTTCTTCTAAACTCTGGGCGCGGTGGATCAAAAAGCTGAACCAGCAAATAGCGGATTTTAATGTAAATGATGACGGCCCTGTTTAAAAATAAATGCATAGCAGGCGTCCGCATGTCCCAATCACTATTGTCGTGTTATGGCTATAGAAAGTGCTGTCTACGATAAACCACTTATTTGCTCTTTTGCTTTTTCGAGGTCTTCGGGCGTATCAATAGCAATATTTTTATAGCTGGTTTCCGCCATATAAATATCAATATCATTATACAGGAAGCGTAATTGTTCCAGCTTTTCAATCTGCTCCAGCGGAGCCTGTGGTAAGCGGGTGAAATTTAATAAAGCATTTTTACGAAAGGCATAAACGCCTATGTGCAGGAAGTACTCCACTGCGATATCTGCATCACGCTGAAAAGGAATAATGCTGCGGCTAAAATAAAGAGCCTTATTATTTTTATTGGTAACCACTTTTACCATATTAGGATTAGCAGCGTCGGTTGCGTTTTCCATTTTTCGCATTAAAGAAGCTACCTGTACCTGCTTATTATCAAAAAGGCGTACCAGCTTTTCAAGAGGCTCTTTCTGGATAAAAGGCTCATCACCTTGTACATTCACAATCACATCTACATCCAGGTTGCGTGCAGCTTCTGCAATACGATCGGTTCCACTTTCATGTTCGGCTACACTCATTATACATTTGCCACCCCGGCTGGAAATCTCTTCAAAGATCACATCGCTGTCTGTAATTACATACACATCTGTAAATAAACCGCTTTGCATTGCCGCTCGTAAGTATGCGCAATAACCGGTTTATCGCCTAGTATTTTCATCAATTTAGCAGGGAAGCGCGTAGCTGCATAGCGCGCCGGTATCATGGCAATTACTGTACTCATGCGTCAAAAATAGTGAATGGTGAATAGATAATGGGGAATAGTTAATAGTCCATTGCGGCGATGGCTAATCGATTCATTATTCACTACTGGCAATTCAAAATTTCTTTTTATGTAGAAACGGATCCTTCAACAAATCCAGGAAATCCTCGTCTTTTTCGTTGGGATAGTACCTGTCGAGCCCGTATTTTATTTTGGAAGGATGCAGTGTAGAAAATGTACGAAACAACCGGTCCCAGATGGAAAAAACGGCTCCGTAATTACTATCCGTATAAGGCTGCATCCAGTGGTGATGCACTTTATGCATATTGGGCGAAACGAACACGTAACTCAGGGTTCTATCCAGCAGCGGAGGTAAACTAATATTGGCATGTGTAAAAGCCGTGGTGATCACCACCAGTGTTTGATAAATCATAACGCTGTACATAGGAGCGCCACTTATAAAAATAAGGAGTAAAAAGAAAATACCCCTTAACAGGCTGTCTCCGGGATGATGCCGCAGCCCTGTAGTTACATCCACTTTATTATCGCTATGATGAATAAGATGGTACCGCCATAAATACGGGTTTTTGTGCATAACCCAGTGCACCAGCCAGCTGCTGAAATCCAACGCCAATACGCCAATTAAAATAGATCCCCATACATTGGCATTGAACCAATAAACCATTCCAAAACCGGCATTGCGGCACCAATCGCTCAGCAAAACAATAAAAACAGCTAAGCCTGTATGTATAATAAGGTGTATAACCGTAAAGCCAAAATTTACGAGGGCGTGCCTGAATTTATTTTTCCGATAGTGCAGTTGCACCAAAGGGATAGCGCCTTCGATAATCCAGAAAAAAGGAGGCCGCCTACCAGCAAGGCCATACGCTCCAGTGGTCGTTGTTCTAATGTTGAAAAATAGGCAATGACTTTTTCCATTGGCGATCGTTTAGCAGCATACAGATACTTTTTGAAGATAAAAACCTGTACACCACTCCTAAAGTTACATCAAAATTAAACCCGGTCCGTGGCTGACGGGCCGGGTTTAACAATAGCTTCTACAAAGCTTATTTTTCCAGCAGCGCTTTAAGATTTTCGAGGTTTTGCTGCAAATCTTTGCCCACCAGTGCATCCATGCATAAGTTCATCAGGTTAAACGGATAAGGGCTGGTGCCATAAAAGCCCCATTCTACTTTGGTTTTGGTACTGTCTATCGGGGTTGTAATAACTGATGCCTGGTTGGTTCCCTCCATGGGCTTTTCGAACCTGATCTCCACGTCAACTCTTTTATTTTCGTCAACGACCTTAATTTCCTGGGCACCTTTTCCTGCATTCTTATTCTCACTGTCCCATGCATAAATAAAACCTACGGTGCCATCAGTACCCGTGTAGCTCTTTTTCATCCCCGGATCGATCTGGTTCCAGATGCTATAATTGTCCTGGTTCTTTAAGTATTTGACATAATTAAAGACTTCTGCTACCGGTTTGTTGATTACAACCTCTTTGGTAATGGCATAGTCTTTTTTTCACAAACAAGGCAACAATTAATAGCAGGGCAATTAACCCCAGTATTACAAACAGGATGCGTTTTAAGATTTTCATTTTAAGCAAATTTGGTTTATTAAAAATATAACAATCAAAGGTAGTTGGCGGAGCCTCAAACAGTTCTTGTCAAATGACAATAAATAGAGCCGTGAGGCCGGTCATTCCATTTCATACTCTTTGCCGCAATCAAAACAATGATACACTTTGTCAATAGGGGTTGCAGAGCCTACACCTAATATTGCGCTGGCAATGGTACCCAGCCAATTACCAGGTTTTCGGGGCGTGCTTACCAGATCTATATTCTCGGAGCCACATTGAGGACAGGGATGCTGTTGCTGGTATTCCTGCCGGTCGTTCGCCATTAGCGCCAAAGCCCTTTCAATCTGCGGTTCTGCCACCATAAGTTTGATGCCGCCCACCGCATTGGTAAGTATAGGATCGATGGTAACGGTATTTTCATCCTTTAGCCAGCAGTTGATATGTTCTTCCTGCAAACGGCCCAGGGTTACATGTGCATTAATATAATTATCAAATACGGCGGCAATTACAAAATTCATATATTAAAGTTAGCGCAAATCGGGGCAATAAAAAATGCCGCAGTCGCGGCATTTTTGAGTTGATTTAAAAATTCTTGTTACTGAAATACAGCCAGGCCTGGGAAGTAAATATGGTTGAAATCTGTAACAGATCCATCATTACCGTATTTAATTTTTTTATCAAAGCACCGGTGCTGGCATTGTAAATAAGCAGATAGTTAACTCCCGAAGCTGCACCATATCCTTCTATACCATTTACAACTATGTAATCTTTATTACTGTCGTAGCGAACAGCGCCATATAGCAGAAGCGGCGCAACATCAATGGTGATAAAAGGCTGGCTTAAAGAAGAAGGGTTACCATCAGTGTATTTGTAAATGTTGCTGCCGGAGTGGTAAAACACCGCGTTTTCTTTGGTTGATGCAGTAAGCCTTGTAGGCGCATCCAGTCCGAAAGAGCCAACAGGCACAGACAACGCTACACCCGTTGTGTCAAGGTTTTTATCAATAGCGATCAGGCGGCTTCCGGTAGCTGCCCAAACCTTACCATTGGGCGTTTTGGCAAATCCGCGGGTAATATTGTTGAATCCTTTTACAAAGGAATAATTGCCGGCTGATATTATTTTGGCGCCATTGCTCTGAAGTACATAAACATAATCTCCTTCCTTCAGCATATCTCCGGTGTTAACTGCTGAAACGGACGAAAGCTTATATTGTATGTTCAGGTTATTAAGGTCAACACTGTAAACACCATCGCTGGCGCTTATAAGACCGTTATTTTCTTTTACACCAATAAGGCTTCTCCAGTTGCTGGTTTCCTGGTTATAACGAGCTTCTTCCTTTAAAGTACCCGCGTCTAGTTTCAAAACAGGACCATTGATCTTACTCACCAGGTACAGCTTTTTATTATACAGCGATGCAAATTGCAATGTGCTGGTTTTCGTGGCATTGGATGTTATTTTTCCGGGGTTCTCTTTTTCATAAGCTTTAGTAGTCAAGGTGTCGGCGCCATAAGCGTAAAACTGAACTGTTCCTGAAATTTGACCGTATGAACCTTCTGTCAGAATAAAGAAGCCATTGGCATAAGGAGCTGTTTCGATAGGATCGGGTCCGCCTAGGGGCAGATCGGTGTTTTTGGAGCAGGCTGCTAAAAGAACAGCGGCTACAGCTGTAACGGATAAGCGGGACAAATGTTTGTTTAAGATATTCATTAATGTATATTTTGTTTTTATTTACTTATTGCCTGCCGAAAAATGCATGTCTTTGATACCGATTACCTCGGTAGATACTTCGCCTAGCCAGCCACCATCGCCAAGGGCGCCGGTTTGTATTTTAATAAAGTCGATGGCTTTCAGATTCACTTTATTTCCATTGGTGTCTATTGCATTACTGATATCTACTTTACCGCCGCCATTAGCTTCCGCCTGGTTATCAGAATAGCCCCAATCGTAGGGCAGCGATACTACGTAGCCAGGTCTTGACGGATCTACTTTTGTTTTTAGCCAGGAGCCTTTTAACGTGTAACTATTGGCTGTGATCCATTCCGGGTAATAGGCCTGTTTATGAAAGGTATTTTTCTTTATAAACCCAGTATTGCCGTTATTGTCGGTCCATGCAATGTCTTTGTCTGCCGACTCTGGGCGGAAATAGGTTACTTCATAATCACGCAAATAGGAACCTGTTTTACCGAACTCGCTGCCGGCCAGTTCATACCATATATCATCGGGCTTGCCGTTACCATTATCATCCACCATTACGTAAATAATGCCGGGCTCGCTCCACTCTGCAAGCGGGTTGCCCAGTACATCAATATCATTGCCTTCTTTGTTAGGAACACTGTGATCAAAGCCATAAACCACATAGCCGCCCCAGGCGCCTAAACTTATCATACCTGTTTTTCCAACCAGGCCTTCTGCACTTACGAGGTTGCCAGGTGCTTTGTTGATAAACTGACCTGGTGCAGGCAGAAACTCAAACAAAGCAGTAACATACTGGCTGGAGCCGCCCTCTCTAACCAGGGCTTCAACCCGCACATCAAAGCTGTCTTTGTAAAAGCCATAGTTATTGCTTGCCTGGTAATAGATCTTGTAATTACCGGCCACTTCAAAAACATGATTGAATGTGCTGCTGGTAGAGATCAATTCTTTACCAACATACCACTCTTCTTTAACTGCTGTGCCAGCGGCTATGCGGGATGTAATAGTAATCGCCTCTTTAATTTTTGTCTGGATGGTTTTTTCAGTAACAGATAGTTCCATAATGGGTGCGGAAACGTCGTCTTTAGAGCAGCTGCTCAAAAGCAGCAAGAAAAATGAAATAATGGAAAGTAGTTTTAATTGTTTCATTCGTATAGTTTATTGTTTAAGATTTTGGATTATGCTGCTTACCGGGCAGATCAGTTTTACGGTTGAAGAAGCCTATATGACCGGGTATAATACCGGTCTTTTTAATCGTGTTTTTTAATCGTCCCTGAGTGTCAAAGCAGAACAAATCGCCGGCTTCCACATAATCTCTTGCATCGGCTATATAAATGTTGCCATTGTTAGGGTCTACAGCGATGCCATAGGGCATTTCTATTTGAGTTCCATCTGTAATGAAAGAGCCCGGTATTATTGTTCTGGTTTTAAGGTCGATTCTTGTATAAGAGTGGTTCTTTGACCCATAGTCGGTTCCGTATACATAAGCGGTATCATTTTTTATAGCAAAGTCTTCCACTTTTACAGTAATTGAGTCAGACAGCTTATCGGTTTTTGTATCCACTACATAAAGCTTATTGGTGGTGCCCCAGGGACAGATATACAAATAGCCCCGACTGTCTTTTTTCAGTCGCCGTAAATTAGGAGTTACAGCGATGGCTTTTACAACGGTGAATGAATTAAGACCCACCACCGAAACATAATTCTCCGGGTTTGATTGACTATAACCGCCGCTATTAGCTACATAGAGTTTATTGCCTACCACCTCCAGCTCCTCCGGTTGGCGGCCCACTTCAACTGCTCTTTTGATACTCAGGGTTGCAGTATCTATTTCAAGTACCATTCCTTTTTCGGATGTGGAGTAAGAGCTGAGGTAAGCAAAGCCGTTGGCAAAGGTTATATAGCGTGCGTTCTCAATGGCCTTATGAGTATTATCGGTCAGGGTCTTAATACGTTTGCCGGTTAATGCATCCAGTATCTCTACCTTTTTGACCAGTTCATTACCACGTATATTTTGCTGCCGTATACACCTATATCATTACCGGTATCGCCTAAGCCCAGCACTGCATCTGGGTTGTCTTTCGTGAAAATATCACGCGTATAAATGCCATTATGTGCATCAAAATAATCAAGGGTGGCATTGTTATAACCCCATCCGCCTTCGTTTAAAAGATAGAAGCCGATGCTGGTTGAGTCGGCTTCGGTAGACTGGGGTGGCGGCGTATATTCATGGTCTTTCCTGCATGACCCGAGCAGGATCAATAAAGTAGAAAAGAAAAATAGAAGATTGATTTTTTTGTGATTCATCAGATATGTTTATAAATTGAAAGAAAGCTTTACCAAATAATTTCTGCCCGGCATGGGATAATTGATAACTACGTCATAGTACTGGTTGAAAAGATTGTTTACCTCTACCGCAGTAACAAAGCAGGTTCTTTTAAAGGCCAGTTTTTGGGTAAGTGCCAGGTCGTGCGTATACCAGGGCATCAGGTAGTTTTGCGGGTCATTTTCGGGTAACATATAACGTTCGCCTGTATATATAAAACTGTAGTTGATGCCCCAGCTGTGATAAGAACATTGCAAAGTTGCCGAACCACTATGTTTGGGCGCGTAGGGAATCAGGTTGCCATGCGACCGTTGCCCGTTTGTTTTATTAATGGCTTCCTGGTACGAATAATTGAGCGTGCCATTTAACGCAATTTTCCCTTTAACGCAAGGATATATGATGTATGGATGTCTATTCCTTTGGGAAACAGCGCCTAGGTTGATCATGCTCCACCGGAATAAGTTATTGGCGGGAATGGCGATAATCTTATCCTGTACTTTGTTGATATAGGCATCTGCCTGCAGGTTGATGCCCAGTTTTAGCGGTAAAAAATATTCGCTGTATTTTGCACCAATATTATATTGATTTGAATACTCGGGCCGTAATGTAGTGGTGCCAACAATAGTGTAGTATAAATCATTGAAGGTGGGCATCCTGAAAGTGCGTTTGTAAAAGGAACGGAGGCTAAGCGGAACAGCACGCCATGGCTGCCAGGATACATTGATGGCCGGCGTTAGCTCCTGCTTTCCGGAGGCTGCATCGCCTTGCTTTACTTTTTCGTTAATAAAGCTGCCCAGTAAATTGCCGGATATGGTTATGGGAGCCCGGGACATTTCCGTGGCTACAGCAACAAGTTTGGTATTACGGGTAGGATAGGCAAAATCATCCAGGTTGGATTGCATGCGGTTGATTGCCAAATCGGTTGCCAATGAAAACTTCCACCATTTTTTGATGGCGAACTCATTCACCCATGAAGTGTAATACTCCTGTTGCCGGTAGTTGTTATTGAGTGGCGCCCCTCCTATCTTTTTAATGGTGGTATCTAAATAACGGGTAAAATCATTTGCATATTTAAACCGGAGTAGTGTTCTGTAGCGTTGCGAAAACCGGTGCTGGAAAGAGCCTTGTGTGAAAAAGTTTTGATCCCATAACCGTTGTGAATTATAAAAGCGTTCCGCAACAATGGCTCCGGTAAGCCTCGTTCGGAGTTGTAAAAATACCCTTGTATTTTCCAGTGTGTAGTCGTGTCTTTATTGAGATCCTGTAAAGCCAGCTCAATTCTTTGCGAAGCCACATCTGCATTTTGCCGAATTATCGTAGTGTCATAGGCCCATTTTTTATACCGTGTTTTATACCTTCCATGGGCAGTTACTGCTTCTGCACTTAAGGTGGTGGCAATATTGGCAGCTACTTGTTGCTGCCAGTAAACAGAAGGATTAACAAGCCCGAAGGAGCCCGTTTTAAATGCTGTTTTTAAATGATACGATTGACTATCTTTAAATGAAGGTTGCTGTGTTGTTATATAAATAGAGGATGCGCTGCCAAAGCTTTTTGCAGGCTGAAATATATCAGGATTCTGGCTGTTGTATAATGAAATGGCTTCAACATTATCCAGTGAAAACTTACCCAGGTCGATAATGCCGTTTTGCGCATTGCCCAGTTGCATCCCATCATAAAACACGCCTACATGTTGTGTTCCCATGCTACGCACATTCACGGTTTTTAACCCGCCAATACCGCCGTAGTCTTTTAACTGTACACCCGAAAAATAACGGATCGCGTCCGCAACCGAGAGACTGTTTACGCCGTAAGGCCTCACCCGATAGCACTTGTACGGGCGAAACAGCTGCCGCCAAGGCCCTTTTTACTGCCATTTACCTGAACTTCTTCCAACTCACGGGTGAGGGCGCTATCGTATGTTTGCGCACCAGTCAGGTTGGGGCATAACAGTACCAACAGCAATAAACATAAGCCTGCCAGGGCTTTTAAAACACACTGCATTAACTATTTGATTAAATGAATCAAACAGCTTTGCGAACAACTGAAAACAAATATGTTGCTATAAAAAGCATTTGCGTTCAAGCTTCAGTCCACGAAAGCTTAACATCTGTCTGCTTTGGCAGGTCTCCTGACTTATTCTCATTTTGAGCAGCCTTCCCATTCCAAGGTTTTCAGAACAGTGGCCAAGATTTGTCAAAATGTTTTTTAGAACTTACAGTAGCGGGACTGTTCAGGATTTACACCTGATTCCCTTTTAATCAATAGCGCCCGGAAGGCGTATTGAACCAATGCGGCGCGAAGGTAGGAGTATTTTTAAAGATCAGGTACTGAATTATAAGTTGTAAAAAGCTATAATCCGGTAAAGGACTACAGCGTTTAAAAAAACGGGACAGGTTTTACATGTTTCGGGCTAAAGCCTACTCGTTGATTACCTGTATAGTTTGGGAGTATCTTTTTGTTCCATCTTTATCTACCTGTGCAATACGGATAAAAACAGCGCCATGCTCGGGGTCTGTAGTCACGTCTCGCTTGTTACAGGCATTAGCAATAATAAAAGCAATGAATGCTAATAAACACAGATTCATCCATTTTTTCCTGTTCTGAAACCGGTGATGCTCCATACAACCAAAAGGGATAAACCCAGCACCACGCTCAGGCTGTCTGCGCCCAGTGTAACGTTGTAATCAACAGGGCTGCTGCTATTTCCATTGGCGGCCTTGCTGTTAACCGTTTTTATACTTGTAAAGCTTTTGCCGTCAATGGATGCCTCAATTTCAAAATGGCTGTTATTGGTTTCTGATGTTGTAGTCCAGTTAATATATAATGTAGCTCCTTTTCGTACAGCTTTGATGCTTCCGAAGGTTACAGGCAGGGCCGCGTTATCCACTACTTTGTAAATCGTATTACCAGATAATGAGGCGGCATAAAGTGTTCCGTTTTCAGCCTCACCAAAAGCCACAATATCTGCAGGAAATCCGGCGTCTGCCAGCTGAAGCATTTGCGCTCTGTCGGGGTAATTACCCATTGGTTGTCCGACACATAATCAGCGAAAATATAATAGCCAGCCAGAGAGGG
Organism: Paraniabella defluvii; assembly: GCA_019316985.1. Taxonomy (GTDB): domain Bacteria; phylum Bacteroidota; class Bacteroidia; order Chitinophagales; family Chitinophagaceae; genus Niabella; species Niabella defluvii. Next base: position 1,900,354 of record CP079215.1, on the reverse strand, counting down.
AAATTCTGCACCGCGATAAACAAAGCCTCCGGTTACAGACTGGCCGCCAGTGGTATTGTCGCGCCCATAGGTATAAATCGGGCCGACATAACTGGCCTGCGGCAAACAGCCTGAGGTATTGTAAGGTAATGTACCTTCATAGCAGCGCCATCCGTAGTTCACGCCCCCGGTAGCAGCGGAAGGCCTGTAATTAATTTCTTCCTGAGCCCCTGTCCCACGTCAGCAATCCACATGTCGCCGTTAGCCCGGTCAAAACTCCACCTGAAAGGGTTTCTCAAACCTACTGCCCATATTTCGTCTGCTATATTAGGGTCTGCTATATAGGGGTTGTCTGAAGGAATAGTATAGGGAAGGGTATTTACGTTGAGGCGGAGCATTTTGCCCAGTAAACTGTTGCCATTTTGTGCGTTGTTGGATGGATCTCCGCCGCTACCCCCGTCTCCCGTACCCAAATACAGGTAGCCGTCCGGACCGAATAATATTTTACCACCATTATGATTATTAAAGTTGGGATGCGGAATATTGATGACAATTTGCTTTGAGGCCGGGTCTGCGCTGTTGTTATTTCCGCTGCTGACACTATAACGGGCTACTTCCAGGCTAAAATCGGGGCGGGTATAGTAAACAAACAGGAAGCCATTGGTTGCATAGCTGGGATGAAAAGCCACGCTTAACAAACCGCCTTCCCCGGCGGTTCCGATATCGCTAACTGTAAGAAAATCCTGGATATAATTATGGTTCTGGTCATATACACGTATCGTGCCGCCACGTTGTACCACAAAAAGCCGGTTGCTGCCATCGCCGGCATTAACGATATCGATTGGTGCGGTTAGGCCGGAGCCGGATATTAGCGCCTGGTAGCCAATGTCGGGAGGGGTTTGTGAGTAAGCCGGAAAAATGAAAAGGATGAAAGTGCAGAAGGACAGAATGGTGTTGAGGGTGCGTTGGATCATAAAAATAGTTTAGGGCGTTTAAAAACTATCGGCAATGCTCCAAATACAAATATTGAGCCGTTCTACAGCTCATACCTACTCTAACACAATGTATTCTAAAACTTAATATTTCTGCGGATGGTATCCGTCAGGGCGTTGATACCATTCAGGGTTCCCTGGTAAAACCGGTCCTGTTTAAACATCGGGTTAAAATGGTTTTCAACGATGGTTTTGACTTCGTCGTCACTCAGTAAGCGCAATACAAATGCGCCATAGTCAATCCTGATGCGCTGTATTTTTTGCTGATGCTGATAGACATACACCGGTCGCTTTTCCCATGTACGGCAGACCATTCATCCAGCAAGGTTTTGTTGTATTGATCGAAGTTTTCCGGGGTAACAGCAGCATCGCTCACCGTTGTAATTTTCACCGGTATCAGGTTACTTTTTTCAAAAACCCTCACAAGAGAATCCAGCTTTTTTTCTTCTGCAGGTGTGAACAGGTTTTCATAGTCGTATACATAATTAACATTAGCCGGGGTAGCCACCTGCTGGGCAGGAAGAATTACTTTTGCCTCTGTTTTAGGCTTTGTTGCGGCACTGTTAATTCTGCCGGAAGAGTTGCATGAAAATAAGAATACGGCCAGGCTTGCCCACAGGTACCACCGGGCGCGGGCGATAGTATACATACGATCAACTACATAGTTTCTTATGGAAGTGTGTTGATTTTTCCTAAATGGTTGTAAAAATGCTGTCATAATAATGGAACGATAACCGGCCGAGCCGGCAATCCTTTGAAAGGCAAAATCGATGCCACTATACTTTACGGATGCAAATTATTGATTCAGCATCAACGGCATTACCAGCATCAGCAGCTCCTCACTTTCATCCTGCTCCACCGGTTTGATCAATCCCGCCTTGGTTGGCGTGCTCAGCTCGAGGTACACTTCCTCACTATGCGTACTGTTCAACATTTCAATCAAGAACTTTGCATTAAAAGCAATTTGCAGGTCTTCGCCGTTATACTGGCATTTCATGCGTTCATTACCTTCAAAACTAAAGTCCACATCCTGGGCCGCCAATTGTAATTCGCTGCCGCTGATAGTCAAAGCTACCTGGTAGGTGCTTTTATTACTAAATACGCTTACCCGCCGAAGAGCACCCAGGAAATCTGTGCGGGTTACTGTAAGTCTGTAAGGATTTTCCGTAGGGATAACTACTTTATAGTCAGGGAAACGCGCATCTATCAGCCGACAGCTTAAGCGTGTAGTACCATGTGTTACAAAAAAATGGTTGCTATTATAATTCAGTGTTATAACATCATCATTATCAGGCAGTGCCGATTTCAGCAGGTTCAGCGGTTTGCGGGGAACAATAAAATTATCACCACCGGTAGCCTGAGCATCTTTACGCTTGTAACGCACCAACCGGTGGGCATCGGTAGCCACAAACTGAATACCGTTTTTGTCCAGCTCAAAGAAAACACCTGTCATGGCGGGGCGCAGATCGTCTGTGCTGGTCGCAAAAAGCGTTTTATTGATCGCAGTTACCAGTGCCGATGAGGTCATGGTAAACGACGTAGTATCATCGGCCGCCGGCTCTTTGGGGAAGTTGTCAGGGTTTTCGCCCATTACCTTGTACTTACCGCTATCACTGGTAATTTCAACGCTGAAGTTTTTATCGATATTAAAAGTAAGAGGCTGATCCGGTATATTTTTTAAAGAGTCGATCAGGATCTTACCCGGGATACAAACACGACCATTATCCTTTGCTTCAATTTCCATTTCCGTTCTCATCACCGTTTCGAGGTCTGTTGCCACAATGGTCAGCTTATTGGCTTCAATTTCAAAAAAAAATCCTCCAATATGGGCAATACTGTGTTAGCGTTGATAACGCCCGAAAGGTTCTGCAGTTGTTTAAGCAAAGCGTTCGATGATGCTATAAATTTCATCTGTCTGTTTTTATATCTTTTTAGTGGCCGGATGTATTTTGCCCAATAATCATCCCTCTGATAAGAGGAATTTTTACTGCTCATTCCATCCGTTTAAAAATTTTATTTTTCTATCTTTTTTGAGTGCAGCGAAGCTACTATAAAAAAGAATGAGCGCAATATAATTTATTTATAATAATGCCACATTTTCCCTCTTATATAATGATATAGACGATATGTAAAAACTCCGCCCTCCCGTTTATCTTATCGGGTTTTACATCCCTCTTAAACGGAAAACCGGTATTTATTCCCGTGCAGGCTGCGGGGAACGGGCAAAATTTGCTTGTCTACAGTAGCGATACCGGAGTTAATATTTAAGATTTTGTATGTGAATTCGTTCTCAAAAGGTTTTGTATCTTCCCCATTCTATTTAAAAAAGGACAGCATGTTTAACAAGCTAATCAACCTTATAAAAGGGAAAAGCGACCCCGCCACAGAAGCGGTACGTATTCCTTTCGGCCGCTATTCAGATAATAATAAAAGTGTGGCTAAAGGAAACAGGTGGACGGAGGCCGACAATCTTTTTAAGGATAAAAAATATATCGAGTCCATTACTGCTTTTTTGATTATTTGAAGGACGACGATCAGAAAAATGTCAGTTTCTCCGGTGACAACGACCGCTTTAACTTTGAATTTTTTCAGGGATCGAAGGTGATAAGGGGCGGATGGAAAACGGATTGTTGTCTGCCGAAGTAAAACTGGCCAAAATGCAGCAGCCTTCTGTTCCCGTTATGCGCCGGTTACTGGAAATGAATTTTGGTCTTTACTATAGTCGCTATGCATTAAACGATAACGAATTGTGCATGCGGTTTGACACTAATATCGAGACCGCCAATCCCAGCAAGCTTTACTATGGGCTAAAGGAGCTGGCTATTAAAAGCGACAAGCAGGATGATTTGCTGGTTCAGGATTTTACTTTCCTGGAGCGCCTGGATGAAGAACATATTGCTGAAATTCCGGATACAGAGAAGCTGGTAAAGTATGAAGCGCTGCAAAACTGGATCACCGAAACGCTGGATAAAATTGCGTCGGTGGATGCAGATAAATTTTCCGGCGGCATCTGCTATTTATTGCTGGCACTTGTATATCGTATCGATTTTCTCATTTCGCCGGAGGGCCAGTTACTGAATGATCTGGAAAAGATATCGGGGATCTACTTTAAGAAAGACGACCGGCAAATGGTGGAAAAGAACCGTGATATGATAGAGGAGTTTAAAAAACTACGGATAAACCTAAGGAAGAGGTTTTTAAGAACCTCTTCCGGTCCAGGTATACGTTTTCTATTGTAACACCTCAACCGCATAAAACAATAGCAGACGCTATTAATGAGGCCAATCACAATATGTTGTGGTACCGCGACAATAATCACGAGTACTTCGCCAATAAGATCATAGAATATGGTCTTACTTATTGCCAGTACTCTTATAGTTTACCCAAACCGGTTACGCAAATGATCGAAATATTCATGCAGGTAAACTATCCGGAATATTTTAAATCTCTGGGATATACACAAAGCCTTTATATGCCGGTAGCCAATAAATTTGAACAGGATATTATTGCCGGGCGTATCAGGCAGATTCAAAACCAATGGAGGGAAAAATACCCTGATGAATTTTAATACAGACCAGTTGTCTTATGGAAGCTTGATGCGGTTCAATCAAAGCTTTACGAACCAGATAGAGCTGCTGAACCTGAATAGTGAGTGATCCGTAATGAATAACAAAAAACAAGAGTCTGAATGTAAACCAGCATGAACAATGAATTCGAAAGAAATAATAAATACGTATCAGAACGCTATTATACAAATAGCTACCCAAACGGGAACGGGTACCGGGTTTTACTTAAAAATTATGGCCTGATTGTTACGAATAACCATGTAGTAGCCAACAACCCCGAAGTAACTATCGCCGGCAAAACCTTCGATAAAACCTTGTCGAGAGTATGGTATACCGATAGCCAGCATGACCTGGCCTTCCTGGAGCCACCGGCCGATGCCGAACTGCCTGAAATTATTCTGGGAGATTATGAGGCAATGAAAGACGGTGATAATGTAATAGCAATAGGTCACCCTTATGGCTTAAACTACTCAGCCACCCAGGGCGTGATCTCGAAGGTAGACCGTATCCGCGACGGAGAGAAGTATATACAAATAGATGCAGCGATAAACCCTGGCAATAGCGGGGCCCTCTTGTAAATTATGCAGGGAAGTGATAGGCGTTAACTCATTTATAATTAAAGGGGAGACAACCTGGGCTTTGCACTGCCGGTAAGCACTTTAAAAGAGGCGCTGGACCTGTATCTACCCCATGCAGGCCATGCGGCAACCCGCTGCTCAATTGCGATTATCTGGTTACGGCCGAAACCATCGATAACAATAAATACTGCCCCAGTTGCGGATCGGAGGTAAAATTACCTCAGCTTCCTGAGAAAGAGGTGGAGCTGATGGGCGTGGCCAAGCTGATAGAAGATATTTTGAAAGAACTGGGTAAAAATGTACGTTTGGCCCGTGATGGAGCCAATATGTGGAGCGTTAAAGCCGGGTCGGCCAAAGTAAAAATCAGCTACAATCCTGAGAACTATTTCGTAGCCGGTGATGCCTACCTGTGCCAGATGCCATTGGATGCGCAAAAGATCAAACCGCTTTACCAGTTCTTACTGCAGGAAAACAACAAGCCAAGCGGCCTGGTACTAAGCTGTGTAAAAAATAATATTGTTTTAAGCAGGCTGATTTACGACCTGGATATGACCAAAGAAAGCGGCGTGGCAGAATTCAAAAATTTATTTGAACAGGCAGATCACTATGATGATTATCTAAAAGAGGAATTTGGCTGCCTGGCGCGGCTGGAAGAGGTTTAGGCTAACGTTCATATTTATAACGATCGAATTTTTTTGCGATGGATGAACGGCCACAAAAATCAAAGCAGCATTTAACAAAAGACGAGGCTTTGCAGAAGCTAAGACATTATTGCGCCTATACGGAGCGTTGTCATAGCGATGTGGTTAGTAAATTATACGATCTGGGCGTATGGAAAAAGGAGCATGATGAAATAGTTGCTGCACTTATTGAAGAGAACTATTTAAACGAAGAGCGCTTTGCCAAATCTTTTACCGGGGGCATTTTAGAAGCAAACAGTGGGGTAAAAATAAAATTATACAGGCCCTGAAGCAAAAAGGCGTTAGTCCTTATTGTATTAAAACCGGGTTAAAGGAAATAGATGAAGATGATTATGAGCAAACGCTTCAAAAACTATTTACCCAGAAATGGGAAAGCCTTAAAGGCACCCCCAACCGGTTTGTTAAAATGAAAAAACAACCGACTATCTTTTACAAAAAGGTTTCGAACCCCATTTGATCAACCGGTTATTTAACGCTTCAAATGACTGATATGAAAGATGCTTTAACCATCACATTGGTGCAAACACAGCTTGCCTGGGAAGACAAGGCCGCCAATCTCCAAATGCTGGAAGAAAAAATAAAAAGTATTTCAGACAAAACAGAAATTGTAGTGCTGCCGGAAATGTTTTCCACAGGGTTCAGTATGAATCCTGAAGAATTGGCGGAAACAATGGATGGTCCTTCGGTGGAGTGGATGAAGCGTGTTTCAGCGGAAGAAAGAAAAGTGATTACAGGGAGCCTTATCATTAAGGAAGTAGAAGAAAACGGCGATGAAACTTATTTTAACCGGTTAGTGTGGATGCTGCCCAATGGCCAGTTAGGCGTTTACAATAAGCGCCACTTATTTGCCTATGCCCATGAGCACGATCACTACACTGCCGGAGAAAAGCGCCTCATAGCCTCTGTAAAAGACTGGAAGATCAACCTGCAGGTATGTTATGACCTTCGTTTTCCCGTTTGGGCGAGGCAAGTGCCCCAAACCGCCGGCGAAAACTGGCGGGGTTTATATGATGTACTGATTTATGTTGCCAACTGGCCGGAAAAGAGAAGCCATGCCTGGAAAACGCTATTACAGGCCCGCGCTATTGAGAACCAGTGCTATGTTATCGGGGTTAACCGCGTAGGAACTGATGGCAATGGTATTTACCATAGCGGCGATAGCATGGTAGTGGATCCGCTGGGCGAAGTATTGTATCACAAAAAGGACGAGGAAGACCTGTTCACTATTACACTTGATAAAAATCACCTGAATGAAGTTCGCAGCCGTTTTCCCTTTTGGGAAGATGCAGACGAATTTAAAATTTTCTGATACCTAAGTTTCCAATGTATTTGTAATTGATGTATATTTGGTTGTGAACAAAACCAGCTTATACAAAGGATGCCTGGAGCCCATTGTTTTAAAGCTTCTGGATGATAACGGCCGCATGTACGGGTACCAAATAACCCAGAAGGTAAAAGAAGCCACTGCCGGGGAATTAAATATCACCGAAGGAGCGTTATATCCTTTATTGCACAGGCTGGAGGCAGAAGGTGTTTTAGAAGTGGAAATGGAAAATATCGGCAACCGGATACGCAAATATTACTCGCTTACCAAAGCAGGTAAAAAGAGAAGTCTAAAGCCGTACTGGAACTGGAAAATTTTAAAAATACCCTGCAGCTATTGTTAAATCCCAAACTAACCTGATATGTTAACTCCGGAGCAAGTACAAAAAAATAGACTGGTTTTTTGAAAGTAACGGGCTGGAGCTTTACGATTTACGGATGGAGTTGGTGGACCATGTTTCAGAAGCTATTGAAGGCAAAATGCAGTCTCAGCCAGGCATCTGTTTCGAGCAGGCTTTTGAAGAAGAAACAGGAAAGTTTAATAAAAAAGATTTTCCGGTTCAAAATTACGAAGCCGGTCTGCAATACAATCCCATCAAAGAATGGAACTATTTTACAGGCCGCAGGATCGCGAGGCTACTGGCTATTTTTTTAGTGCTGGTTTCCCCGGTTGCTTTTTTAAACTATAAGTTGCTTGTGTATGTTGAGTTATTATACGTACTGGCTGGTACCTCCTGGTATTTGCACTTTTTGTTTGGGTTTAAAAGAAAATACAAAGAGTCGCGGAAGCAATTAGGTCTTTATTTTTCGGAGGGGTTGTTTAATTATCTTTTTCCCATTCTATATTTTGTATATCTTATTCTAAAACCGTTACCTAAAGGAACAGTTCTGACGCAGACAAAATCAGAATGGCTATTTGTGATATCGGTTCTCGGAGGGTTATTTATAATTGCCGCACTTCTTGCAAAAATCGATGCCAAAAAGCGGCAATACAGGGCAGCAAAAAAGCATACCCGCTTCTTTTTGAAAATTAATAAAATGCTTACCGCTGAACAAATAAAAAGGATTGACAACTTTTGTAAAGATCAGGAGATCTATTTTTATGATCTGAGAAAAGAAGTGGTAGATCATATTAGTACCTCAATCGAAGCAAAGATGGCCAGGCAACCTTACATCAACTTCGATTATGAATTATCTTCAGCGGCCTTGACTTTGAATATAGACGGGTTCCGCAAAACCGTTGAAGAAAAAGAACTAATAATTGAGCGGGAAATAAAAAGGCGTCAGAGAAAATTATTCCTTGATTATCTTAAGTGGCCTCACCTAATAGTAACGCTCACTCTAATAGCCATACTGATGCTTCCGTTTTTTTATATGGGCCTTTCCGCAAAAGATCATATAGGGTTAAATAGCGCTGTTTTGGGAGTGGTATTGGTTTGGATTTTGGTGGAAAGAAAAAAATGAAAAAGCCGGAAGAAGAACTTCTTATGTTCCGGGCTCTGATCAACTATGTGCCATCAGCATATTGGTGGGTAGCGATTTTATTGATGGCCCGCTTACTTTCAAATTATGCTGGGGCGGGCTGGACGAATACTATAGCTTTTGCAGTATCAATAACCGTTATTACCGTAGCACTAATTCTTTTGTCGATTGCTGAAATAACTATTTACAGGAAAATCAATAGAAGCGCCAGGCAAAATTATCCTGAAATATTTGTCAACTCATAGGCTGTACTTACTGATGTACGCATATTCATATAAGTTCTGCAAAAAAGACGATCGGGGTTATGTTCTGCAGTCATATCATAGGAGGTAAAAATTAATGGTGCTGCAGCATATGATGTCAATAAAAAGAGCTACAGTGGCTTAAAAAAATATCCATTAGTGTCTACCTGAGCTGACCAGATTGTTTTATCAGTTGCAATGCCTTTTCCATTTTGGCATCCACACCTTTTCGAATTGTTTCAGGCGTAGCGTTTATAAATACATTCGGCTCAACCCCTTTCCCGTTTTTGGCAATGTTTTTATCAATCACCAGCCTGAATAAAGGCAGCCTGAACCTTACCCTGGTGCGGGGTAAGGTAACATCCGGTATAATCATAGCGGAATTACCATAAGCCGCGCCTCCCGAGGGCTCGCCAACGATGGTAACATTAGCCTGACCCTTAACGGCATTTAAGAATAAAACACTTGCTGAATAAGTGTATCCGCCTGTAAGAATATAAACCTGCCCCTTATAATGATTTTTTTGTTGGGCTTATAGTATTTATGTTCAAAGTGCCGGAAATGATACCGACCGGACATTTTTTTGTAAAAAGCCACGTAAAAGGGTCTCTGCGATATTGTTTTTAATAAAACGCCCGTATTTAAACGAGGGTTTCTTCGCAAAAATAGAATCGCCGATTTTGAAAGGTTTGCTGGCAACATAGCGGGTAAGATCAGTAGAATTATTGATCCTTCCGCCGCCGTTCAGTCTCAGGTCTATTACCAGGTTGTTGATCCCCGAATCCGCAAGCATTTGGAATGAATTCCGGAAAAACCGCTTCAACCCCGGACTACCGGAAAAAGTGTTTATCTCCATAACAGCATAACCTTCCTTAGCAGAAAGCTGCAGGTTGCGTTGTTCTTTCAACTTTTCAGCTTTTGACTTCTTGTCCTTACCAGCCGGTTTATTCTTTTTCTTAAATATACTGTCCTTAGGCACAGCAACAGGTTGTATAATGGTTTGCCGGGCCCGGCCCAGGCTATCCTTATAGCCGATATGAAATGTTTTCGGCCAGCCAAAAACGCCGGTATACAATGATGCGAAATAGCTGCTTCCACTTAGTAGCTGGCTCTTTGCAACGGTATTATTACCGTCTGCAGGAATAAAACGGAGCAAGGTATCAATGATCTGTTTGGATGATATGCCGTTGATAGAATCAATCATATCACCACGTACTAACGGTGTATTTTTTACAGGAGCCGTGAGTACAATCGAGTCGCTCCAGGTTTTAACATTAAGTGGAAAGCTGCGTTTGCTAGCCAGCGTATCAAAATACTTCTGGTAGCTTCGGGAGGCTCTGACTGACGTGTGTCCACATTGAACATTACTGACAACCAAAGCAAGCACCCTTCGAAACTCGAACTCCGTCATGCTATCTTTTAGCAACAGGTGACCAGCTTCAAACGCGCTATCCATCTGGTATTTGCTGCTATACCAATGCAGGCTGGGATGCTTTTGCTCGAGTATAGCTTGAAATAACCGGTAATCCTCTTTTAACTGAGCGGCAGGAAATTTTTTATTAGGATTAAAAGTTTTACGAACACTGCCACAGGAAAATAATAGAAGGGATAATACCAGTAAGCCCCAAGGTAATTATAAACAGTATAAATACCTCTTTTATACGCACATGTGCGGCTAACCGATAAGGACAAATTATGTTCCCGCGCCGGTAATTCCATCCACTATTATTTCAGCGGGTTCCAGCCCTGGGCAGTAATAGCATGTCTGCCGCCACCTTTGGTAATAATGGTGCTGCCTTCGCTCACCTCGGTCATATACCCAATGATACTGATATTAGCGTTAGCCGATACTTTTTCATAATCGCTTTGCGAAACAGTAAACAAAAGTTCGTAGTCTTCGCCTCCGCTCAAAGCGCAGGTGGTAGGATCAATCTCGAACTTAAAAGCAGCCAACCGCGACTCTTCAGCAATCGGGATCTTATCTTCATACAACACACACCCGAGGTTGCTTTGCTTGCAGATATGCAGGATCTCAGAGCTCAACCCATCGCTTACATCCATCATAGCCGTGGGCAGAATTTCCTGCTCTGCAAAAAATTCGATAATATCTTTTCGGGCCTCCGGTTTTAATAAACGGCCAACCACATAGGTCTCTCCTCCAGGTCGGGTTGTACGCCGGGGCTTTCCAGGAAGATTTTCTTTTCTCTTTCCAAAAAAGTAAGCCGATGTAAGCCGCGCCCAGGTCGCCGCTTACGCAAAGCAGGTCGCCCTTTTGTGCAGTACTGCGTTTTACAAAGCGGTCTGGCGTCACTTCTCCGATTGCGGTTACAGATATAACAAAACCTTTTTGAGAAGTGGTCGTGTCGCCTCCTACCAGGTCAACTCCGTACTGGCGGCAGGCGGCATAAACACCTTCATAAAACTCATCCAGTGCTTCAAGGCTGATGCGGTTACTCAATCCCAGGCTAATAGTAACCTGTGTAGGTATAGCATTCATAGCATATACATCGCTGAGGTTTACTATAATGCTCTTATAACCTAAATGTTTCAGAGGTGTATACATTAAATCAAAATGTACACCTTCCAGCAGCAAATCTGTAGTGACCACCGTTTGTTTACCAAAATGATCGATCACCGCTGCGTCATCGCCCACACCCAATAACGAAGACACATTTTGAAGCTCAATATTTTTGGTAAGATGTTCTATCAAACCAAACTCTCCCAGGTCGGATATTTCTGTACGTTCTGACATTTTTATGTTTGATGTACGGCGTACGATAGACGTCGGCCGTTTATTGTTTAATTGTTTCTGAATGTTATGAGAGTCGCTACAATAATTCTTAATAGAGTTTCCCCTTTTTTAAATGCTATTTATTTTTTCTTCGAAAAGGATTAAAAACCAAAAGCAATTCAAGAAAAAATAAGCTCTCATCCAGTTCCTCCTCTACTATTTTTAATTTACTGATATGATCAGCTTTTGATTTAGCCCTTCGCGCAGCTCTGTAGTTGGCGCCTGTAAAACTTGCCGACCGTACAATTTGATTGCAATAGGCATTGTTTACCCTGTTTTCCGGCAGCGATTGGGTTAACCCTGCAACGTCTATTGCAAACTGCTTGGTTCTCAGCTTCAGTTCTTCAGCATCCATATACTGGTTTTTCATTAGCAAAAAGCAGACGCGTAGTATCTTGTGTATATCACCTATGCACAGGACATTTTTTACACTATGCGCCCCGTACACCGTATACACTACATCGTACATTTACTTCACTCCATGAATAACATCAAGCAACTGCTCATGTATCAATCCATTGGTAGATACGATCCTTTGCTCATAAGGGCTATAGCGGTTGCCTTCAAAATCCGTCACTTTCCCGCCTGCCTCTTCTACTATCAGAAAACCTGCCGCACTATCCCAGGGTTGCAATTTATGCTCGTAAAATCCATCTAATCGCCCGGCCGCTACCCAGCATAGATCAATAGCTGCCGCACCAAGCCGGCGAACGGGCACGCCTTCTCTTACAAATCGTTCAAATACCTCAATAGGCCCGTTATTTTGCTGTATATAAGTATAAGGAAAACCCGTAACCAGGCAGCTTTTCATTACATCCGTTTCGGCACTTACCTTGATCGGCTGGCCATTTAGGTAGCTCCCTCACCTTTTTCAGCAAAAAACAATTCGTTCATATGAGGGTTGTAAACCATGCCCAGAATCATTTCACCCTTAAATTCCACGCCAATCGATATGCAGTTAAGCGGAATGCCATGGGCAAAATTGATCGTACCATCAATAGGATCGATGATCCACTTATACTCAGAATTTTGTGGAAGTTCGCCTGTTTCTTCCGTAAGTATGTAATGATCGGGATAGGCTTTTTGTATTACTTCGAGAATAGCTCTTTCCGATGCATGATCGGCTGCCGTCACCAAATTATTCCGGCCCTCTTTATATTTTATTTCGAAGGTCTGGTTAAAATATTTCGATACCTGCTCGCCGCCGGCCATAATGGCCTCGTGTAAAACCGTTTTTAACATGTGGCAAAGATAGGAAAGCCGTATGGCAGGGAACATTAAAATACGGGAAAAATCCCCTTTGCAACGATCGCTTTTATACTTTCTTTGAGCAATGAACCATACAATGATCAGTTTTCTTACCAATGAGAAAATACCAAAAAGGTTACAGGACGCGTTGAAAAGCCTGAAACAAAAGGGCGACAAAGAAATGCAGCCTAAAAAAGACAAGATGTTGTTTATTTTAGGCGCTTCTTTTTAACGGGAATGTTTGTTCTTTTTGTGCTGCTGATACTGTCTGTCTTTTTCTTTATTAAAAGAAAAACGATCAAAAAAACATACCGGGCTCTTTAGTGTTTCCGGCATTAACCGCCCAGGCACCCACCCCGAAGATCCGGGAAATCGCCTTTCAACTTACGGGCTTTACAGCCCGAACAGCTACCGTCCTGTCCGGATAAACTATATACCCGATTTTAGGGTGCAATGATTATATTTGTTAACAAACATTAGTTTGAGCAGCAGAGGGTTCAGGTTGTTTGTACAAACCCTGAACCATAAACAATCTGTTTCGGTAATTTTCAGGTACTTAAAGGATTCGAAAAAACCATTTTTCACAAAATCGTATCTTGCAACTTTGCTGCACCCACAAGGTAGTAGTTTTATGGCTTCAATTATAGATATTAAAATACCGAAAGCGATTGCCAGGGCCCTGGGTCTTCCCACCTCAGATGCCCGAAAGCAACAGCGTAGAGTGCTGAAAAAGCTGCTAAAAAGGCCAGATTCACAGAATTTGGCCAGAAATATAATTTTGATCAGGTTTTGTTAAGCAAGAATGTTGAAAAATCTTTTCAGCAGGCAGTGCCCATTCACGACTATAATAAGATTTACAACGATTGGTGGGCTCGAACGCTTGATGGTGTGCCGGATGTAACCTGGCCTGGCAAGATAGAATATTTTGCTTTGAGCTCGGGTACTTCTGAAGCCGCCAGTAAATACATTCCCGTTACAAAAGATCTTTTACGTAGTAATACCATTAATTATATAAGACAACTGATCAGTGTGTTTTCTTACCAGGAGGCTAATAAAAAGCACTGAGGAAGAGCTTTTTAATGATCGGGGGCACAACGGATCTTCAGAAAAGTGAAATAGGCTGGTATGCGGGCGATTTAAGCGGTATACTGGCAAAAAGAGGCCTTTCTGGTTCCAGACCTTTTATAAACCCGGCGGCAGAATTGCGGCGCTGAAGGACTGGAATGAAAAATTAAAGGAAATAGTAGAGCATGCGCGCGAATGGGATATTGGCTATATAGTAGGGGTTCCCGCCTGGTGCCAGATGTGTATGGAAATGATCATTGAAAAGTACAAGGTTAATAATATACACGAGATCTGGCCCAATTTCGGCGTTTTTGTGCATGGCGGGGTTTCTTTTCAGCCCTACAAAAATCGTTTGAAAAGCTATTAGGAAAGCCGATAGTATATATAGAAAATTATTTGTCGAGCGAAGGGTTTATCGGCTACAAAATGAAAGAGCATGCGTTAGGTATGCAGCTGATCACCAATAATAATATCTTTTTTGAATTTGTACCTTTTGACAGCAATAATTTCGACGCAGACGGAAATATAAAACCGGATGCCGAATCATTATTGATTGATGAAGTGGAGTATGGTAAAGACTATGCCATTTTGCTCAATACCAATGCAGGTTCCTGGCGCTACCTTATCGGCGATACTATCCGGTTTTTAAACGTGGAAAAATGTGAAGTGGTAATTACTGGCCGAACGAAACATTTCTTAAGCCTGGTAGGCGAGCATTTAAGCGTGGATAATATGAATTGCGCGATAGAAAGAGCCAACAATCATTTTAACATCAGTATACCTGAGTACACCGTAACCGGTTTTCCCTATAAGAACTACTTTGCTCATAAATGGTATATAGCTACTGATGACAAGGTAGACCCTGAAGCATTGCTTAAATTTATTGATGATACGTTGAAAGCCATCAATGATGATTACGCAACGGAAAGAACCAGCGCCCTGAGCGACGTTTTTATCGAAATTCTGCCCGAAGAAAAGTTTCTCAAGTTTATGGAACTGAGGGGTAAGCTGGGAAGTCAAAATAAATTTCCGCGTGTGATGAAAGGTAACATGCTTGAAAACTGGGATAAGTTCCTGGCCACAGGTAAAATTTAACTTCGCTCCTTAAAAAACTTCATTAATCTTGCCGGCACTATGATTGAAGGCTTAATTAAAGGATTAACCTTAGGATTATTGTTAAGCATAGCGGTTGGCCCGGTACTTTTTCTATCATAAAGCATAGTATCAATGTGGGCCATAAGGGTGGGATGGCTTTTGTTGCAGGCGTTTCTGCCAGCGATATTACCATTGCTTTTGTGAGTAATGTTTTCTCTGCCTTATTTGAAGTAATAAGCGAGTACAAGCAGGCCATTGGTATAACAGGCAGTTTATTTTTACTCGTTATTGGCGTTTATTTTCTTTTTTTTCAAAAAGTAAAGATCAATGAACAGGGGCAGGCCATCCAGATCACTTTCCGCAAGCGCGACTATGCCACTATGTTTCTTTCCGGCTATTTAATGAATACACTCAATCCCTCGGTATTCCTGTTTTGGCTAACGGCCTCTACCTCCTTCATTAACCATACTATACAGGAGCGGGTAGTTATTTTTACAACCTGTTTGTTAATTGTGCTTTCTGCAGATATTGCCAAGGTAATGCTGGCAGGTAAAATACGCAATCGCCTCACACCGCATAATATTCAGCTCATCAACCGGATCAATGGTATCATATTAATTGGCTTCTCTATTGCCCTCGTTGCCGGGTTGCTGTTTTACAAACCCCATTAAACCTGCGGGCAGGAACACGAGTTCGGACTGAAAGTCGGGCGAGACCCGGATAAGTGGCGCTTCATTTTGATATGATTTCACGATCTTTTATGACAGGCTTCAGCTTCACACTTATATAAACCATTAAACTTTTCTATATATTGCAAGGACATGAAGCTGATTAAGAGAATATGGAAACTGGTTAAAAGAACGTTTATTGTTCTTTTTATTGCTCAGCTCGTTTATATTGTGGCTTTAAAATGGGTAAATCCACCCGTTACCATTACCCAGCTGGTTAGCCTTGTTCAGGGCCACGGAATGAAAAAGGAGTATGTACCGCTGCAACAAATGTCGGTTAACGCGGGGTTAGCAGTGATAGCGTCCGAAGATCAGCTTTTTCCCGATCACAATGGGTTTGACTGGAAAAGTATTCAAAAGGCACTGGATTATAACCAAAGAAAACCCGGACGTGTACGGGGTGGCAGCACCATCAGCCAGCAAACTGCTAAAAATGTTTTTTTATGGCAGGGACGTAGCTGGATACGAAAAGGACTGGAGACCTACTTCACCTTTATGATTGAAAAAATATGGGGAAAGAAGCGGATATTGGAGGTTTATTTAAATGTAGCTGAAACAGGCAAGGGTATTTTTGGTATGGAGCAGGCTGCCCAGACTTATTTTGGAAAATCTTCAAAAGAGCTTTCGCAAAGCCAGGCAGCTGCCATAGCTGCAGCATTGCCCAATCCCAAAAAGTATTCGGTGAAACCTATGAGCGCCTACGTATCTGCGCGTAGCAGAAAAATTGTGCAGCAGATGAATTTTTTAAGACCAGACAGGGATATACAGGCGATCATTGAAGATAAATAGTCGCTGATAAGCATTTACCGGCAACCGAACTTCAGTATTCATCGTATTTGTGGAGGTGAATTGATGGTCTGCTTTTTGTGATACTTAAACCGGATAAAAAGAACAAAAATGACTTTTAAGGAAATCATCAACCAGGATAAGCCGGTGTTAGTAGATTTTTTTGCTGAGTGGTGCGGCCCCTGTAAAACAATGGCGCCGGTGCTGGAGCAATTAAAAGAACGTGTCGGTGATGCGGCTACGATCATTAAAATTGATGTTGATAAAAGCCCGCAAGCTGCAAATGCTTACCAGGTACAAGGGGTACCCACACTTATTGTTTTTAAAAACGGAAAACCCGTTTGGAGGCAGTCGGGTGTACGCCCTCTGGCAGAATTAGAGAATGTATTAAAATCCAATGCTGCTCGTTAGTTAAAACGCTGTTGCAGCGCTTAATACCGGAAATTATTTTTAATGCTGATGCTCATATAATAGTGTGTCAGTGGCTTCAATGGCTATATTCAGCCGCTCCTCATTGCTTCCCTAACCTCAACCCATGGTGTTGACTGGTTAATAAGCAGGTCTTTATACATTTTAAACAAGGTTTCGCGGGTTTCCAGGTCGGGGTATTCCCGTAGTTCGTCCTTAGTCCAGGGCAGATCGGTATTACAAAGCAAATACAGATCATATCTACGCGCTACAATTTCGTCCAGTATAAACCGGTGGCATTGCCCAAAAACAAATTCACACCATACTTTCATTACGTACATATCGGTGTCGAGAAAAAGTAGTCCGGAAGTCTGTAAGTCCGGAAGTTCAGAGTCTGGTTCCGTTAACTTACGGTCTTTCCGACGTTCCAGCTTTTCGACCTTACCCATATACTCGTCTTCCAGAGCCAGCTGTCCTTTTGCTATTACAGCCAGGTCTTCAAAAGTGTAGCTGGTACCATTCTTTAACAGGTATTCACGGGCATACTCGGGGCACCAAACCGTATTATAATGAGTTGCGAGTTGTTCGCAAAGTGTACTTTTCCCGGTGCTTTCCGGTCCTATAATTACAATTTTTTTAATCATTGCTTCTATTTAAATAAGCCCTTCTTCTCCATTCTATCAGGCCTCCTATTGCTAAAACCATTAAAACAAAATAGTAAACCGATGTAAATACAAGCCCCTTTACAAAATACAAAGGCATGCCGCAAATATTGGTAATGATCCACCAGTACCAGCTTTCCACTTTTTCCTGGCCATCAGCCACATACCCGTGAAGGCGCTTGCCGAAGCCAGGGCATCAGCCCATGGAATAGCACCCGGTGCAAAAGCTTGTTTCAAATAACGCAATGCAAAAAAATGCTCAGGTAGAAAAAGGTAAAGAAAGACAGCTGCCCCAGCCATTCTTTTGCTGAAGAAAAGCGCACCTGCACTATCGTTTGCCGCCGTTCATCCTTGCGGGTCCATAAATACCAACCATATATATTCATGATGGTATAGTAAAAGTTTACAGTGGCTTCACCAAGCAAATGATATTGAAAGCTCAGCCAGATGTAAATGATTGTATTGAGCAAGCCTGTTGGATAAACCAGTATATTTTCTTTACGGCTATACCAAACACTGGCAATACCAGCCAGCACGGCAATGTATTCCGGGATGGTAGTAGCTTTAAGCCCGCTGATAAACTGGTTAAAAAATTCCTGCAAAAGTTGATTTTTTCAAAAGTAACGCTAAACAAAAAGCTGTGCGGTTGAATGCACAGCTTTTCAAAAAAACAAAAATTGAAAAAATTATTCAGCTTCCGCTACCACTTCTTTTACTTCGGGGATCATACGCTTCATCATGCCCTCAATTCCCGATTTCAAAGTGATCATCGATGAGGGCACCCGCTGCAGCTACCCTGCATCATGAGGTTTACCACGCCATCATTATAGCTTTTAAACTGGATGGCTCCACCGTCCATTTCAACAGCCGGTTTTACATAGTTCTCCAGTAATTCTTTAATACGTTTTACAACATCATCGTCATCAGCCAATACTTCGTTGCTGCTTTCTTTTTTACTTCAACGATCTCGTCTTCGTTAATTACAGCTTTGCCGTCTTCCAGGTAATCTTTCAAAAACTGGCGGATAGAAGGCGTTACATCCATCCATTCTGCTTCTGCTGTTTTGGTAAGCGTAACAAAATTACTGGCGATAAAAACAGCCTTAATAAACGGAAAACCAAATAACTCTGTAGCTAATGGAGAGGGTTTGGCACTTTCCGCATCGGGGAAATCGATGCTTTTCCCGGGATATAAAAGCTTGTTGGCAACAAACTTCATGGTTTCCGGGTTAGGCGTCATTTCGGTATATATGCTGATTACGGACTTCCTGTTTTAATCATAACTGTGAAAATTAGTATGCAAAGATAACAAATCTTTTGGGGAAAGGTTGGGGCGATTTTTAGCGGGAGTTGATGGTTGAAAGACGATGTTAGCAGAAATAGCTGAAGTAGTAACCTCCGTATTAACGCGTGCGGACACGCGTCGATACCGCCGAGGAAAGGTTGGGATTTTGAGCAGGATGTTGACAGCTGGTGGAGGATAGCTGGCGGTGGCTGCTTACCGTACAAAATGAACGCATACCTGGCAAGAAAGCACCAACAGGGATTAGTGCCCACGTTTTCAATAAAATAAATCCTGATCAGGGGTAACAATTGCTCCGCACTCCTGATATACCTGTAAATAACTCACCCGGGGATGCCGAAAACTAGCAAGAGTAGGCTTCACGCTAAACAGGTATATTATGAAAAAGATATTTATTTTATTAGGTGTTTTACAAATGCTGATGATTGCGGTAATAGCACAATCCAACCCTAACAGCACTACCAGGAATGGTTTTTCCGCTTCTTTGAGAGGGGGTTATGACGGGTTGCCCTTTTACAACAACAATACACCATATATTAATTATAAAGGTGGGCTGGCTGCAGGGGCGAGCTTCAATTATTATTGGGGCTGGTTAGGCCTGGGGGCGATTTTGATTATATCCGGAACCGCCCACAAAGTAATTATCCCACTGGTGCGTATGCCAGCAATGCGTTGAGTTTGCAGGAAGATAAGATTACCCGTATGTTTTACGGTATTGGCCCTTCCTTTAAATACCAGCGCAATGATAGGTTTGCCGCTGAAGTGTTTCTTCGCGGTGGACTGGCCAATATAAAAGGTGGCTACACCAACCTGTCTGTTATTGCGCCTCCTCAGTTGTTGAACCATCATGCAGGATATGATGCCAAAAATGTATTATCTGCCAAGGCTCAGGCACAGTTCAGCTATTACTTTACCCACTCTGTGGGCCTGCATGCCGGAGTTTATTACCTCAGGCATTTCCAAACGCCGGAACTAACCGACGCCCGGCTGGGATTCGCAGCTGCTTACCTGCCGGCCGGCGACAAGGGAGGCGCACAGCCATCCCTGGTGCAGCGTAGCAATGCCTGCAATTGCGATATCAGCTCTGTAGGCGCTTTTGCCGGCGTTAGCATTCAGTTACCCAAAAGGAAAAGAAACCCACACCTAAAGAAGATTGCAATACCTGCAACAATTATGCTCTGGCGGTTACGGCTAAAGACCAGTACACCGGTGAAGTACTACCTAATACGGATGTAGTGATCAAAAATATATATGGAGAAATTGTTCAGAGTGGACTACTACCAATAATTATGGAGTAATTGTATTTAATAATATCCGTCCCGATAATTATGCCATTGCCGGAAAGCTGTTTGATGTTGATCTGAAAGGGGCTGTAGCGAACAAGAACGATTTCAAACCCGGCCAAACCCTCCAAAAGGAGATACTGTATACCGATAACCGTTTTATACTTCGCGGGCAGGTAGTAGAATGTAATATAGCCCATCCTTTAACCGGCGCATCAGTAGTGCTGACGAATACGGTAAAAGCAGAGCAAAAAATAACTAATACCAATGATAAAGGCTCGTTCGTTTTTCATGCCCTGCAAAACGCCACCTACTCGGTATATGCTAAAAAGAATGATTATTTCTCGCAGACAGAAACTATTACTACTCAAAATTTCGACCGGAATAAAACACTGTTTATTAAGCTGGAGGTATGTATGGAAAAAACAGATTGCGGCAAGGCTATTATTCTTAAAAACATCTATTATGACCTTGATAAATACTTTATAAGAGAGGATGCAAAGCCTGAGCTGGATAAGCTTGCACAGTTTATGAAAGACAATCCCGGCGTAAAGGTAGAGCTGTCGTCCCATACCGATTCGAGGGCTTCAGATACCTATAATATGACGCTCTCGCAAAAACGCGCCGACGCTGCAGTAGATTATCTGGTAATGCAGGGCATAAAAAAGAAAGACTGATCCCTGTGGGCTATGGAGAACGAAAGTTACTGAACCGCTGTAAAGACGGCGTGGATTGCAGCGAAGCAGAACATCAGCTCAATCGCCGTACTGAAATTAAAGTAATCTGTCCTGATAACCGCTAGCCCCAACCGGGAGGTTGCTCCAACAGCCTCCCATTTCAATCCTTTAAAAATTTTTGTTATGAAAACGCTTTATACAAAATCGCTTCTTATTTTATTTATAGGCATTATCATTTTTACTGCTGTCTCCTGCAAAAGAACGCAGCCCTGTGCGGGTATGATGAAGCTCCTACCGGGTGTGCGGCAGGGATGGATGTAGCTTTTTGATCGACTATACAGGAAGCATGGGAGGGGCTATCGACTCCATAAAAAGTGAAGTAAGCAATATCGTTAATACTATTATGGCCGAATCGGGCGGCGATTACAGGTTGGCATTGGGCATTTTTGATGAATATCCGAAAAGGAGCGGACCTTCCTATATGGCAAGCCCGGCTTACACAGCGTTGCCCGCTGCTCAAAAGAAAATAATTACCAGCGGGACCAGTACCGATCAGCATCTTACAATGATGGAAAAATTTGCACCGGCCAATGCGACCAGTTTCTCCACCCAGCTTGCTTTTCTTAATAACAACCCTAATATGCCAATGGGCTGGGGCATTAATGGTCCCGAGCCAGGAGATCTGCTGCTATATGAAATGTTGAATAATAATTTCGCGGGTACCTGGCGTAGCGGTAACATTACCCGGCTTGCTATTATTATTACGGATGCTCCCGCCAGCGGCGACGATGATAATGCCAACGCAACAGACGATAGCTTTTTGCAAGCCCTTGCTGCAACCGCAAACAGCATGGGGTACAGTGTGTATTGCTCACCACTTTCAGTGGTAATACATTATATCCTGCCAACTACCAGTTACAGCTTATTGCAAATAATACCGGAGGTTCCGCAGTGGTAGCACCCACTTTTAATAATATTTCGAAGGATATTATCAGCCAGATTAAAAATATCTGTAACGAAAATAAAACAGCCAACAGAAAATAGGTATGCTATATTTCCTTCTGCTCTTCTCATGGAGACCGTTTCAAAATTTGAAATGGTCTCTTTATTTGTAAGGCCGTTATCAACTGCTATCTTTGGCCGATGAAAAAAATCTACTACCTGTCTACCTGCAGTACCTGCGCCGAAATCATGAAAGATGCGAATATCAGCGAGCAAACGGGTTTTGAGCTGCAGGATATCAGAACACAGCCTATGACATCAGCTCAGGTGGACGAGATGAAAAAACTGGCAGGTTCTTACGAAGCTCTTTTCAGCAGGCGCGCGCTTAAGTATAAAGAGCTGGGTTTAAAAGATAAAGTGCTGACAGAGAAAGATTATAAAAGCTATATACTGGAGCACGATACCTTCCTGAAGCGCCCGGTAGTAATTCTGGGTGACAAGATATTTATAGGGAGCGAAAAGAAAAATGTGACTGCTTTAAAAGAAGCATTAAAATAAACCCTGTTTACCAGTTACCTCCCTGCTCTTTATTCAATCTTTCTGATTGTTTAGGCGGATTGGTTCGCCAGTTTTTATCATACCTCACAAAAAGGAGAGCCATATGGCACGTGCCAGGCGCATCAATAGCGGTTGCAGTGAAAGTAGCAAAACAGCATTGCAAATCAGCCAGTAAAATATGCGGTTGTCGTTTACGCTAATGCCAATAAATATCCACCACGCTACCAATGACGCCACGCTTAAAGCTACTGCCAGCGCATAGCTGATATAGCCGCTGCCGTAGTAAAACCCACTTCCAGTTCGAAAGGTTGTCCGCAAACAGGGCAGTTTTCGTTCATTTTCATAATGCGCGACAATTTGTAGGGATTTTTTTCAACAAACATATTGCCCTTGCGGCATCGTGGGCATTTGCACTGCAAAACCTTTAAAAAACCGGGCTTGCTTTCTTCTGATTTTTGAACGGAGGGAATGGTTTGTGTATGCATAATCAATTCTATTTAATCTGTTTTCTAAATTCAAACGGCGTAAGTCCGGTTGCTTTTTAAAGAAGCGGTTGAAGTAGGAGGCATCTTTAAAATTGAGGTTCCAGGCAATTTCTGCCGCCGTCATTTCATCGTTTACTAAAAGACGCTTGGCTTCCAGCACCACGCGGTCGCGTATCAACTCTCCGGCGGTTTGACCGGTAAGGTCCTGGCACAAAGCGTTTAAGTGGTGCGGCGTGATATACATCAATGCCGCATATTCATTAGGTAATTTTAGCTGCCGGTAATTTTTTTCTATCAGGTTCCTGAACGTTTTTAATGTCAGTACCTTTTGATTGGGAACCGTGTTGGCTGTTTTTTTCCTGAAGCCTCATCAGCCAGCATCAGGAAGCGTAATAATACTACCCGGATCAGATCTTCATGAGCCTGCGTGCTTCCGGCGGCCTTCAGCATTTCATGCATTAATTGTTCACTCTCATTAAATGCCGGCCCGTTTAACCGTATTACTCCTTCATCGCAATTACCGCTGAAAAAAAGAGAACTGGTCGAGATAGGAGGAGTTTAACAAAAACGATTTGAAATAGGTTTCAGAGAAATTCACGATATAACCTTCAACCCTTCCTTCAAACTGCCAACCGTGAACCTGGCCGGGAATCATAAAATATGCCTGACCAGCCTCTACCGGGAAGGTTTTGAAATCGATGGTATGGGTTCCCTGTCCGGCTGTAAATAATACAATATGATAAAAAGCGTGCCGGTGCGGATAATTCAGTTTCGCATAGTGACGATCGATGTATTGAGCAAAATCTTCCACAAGGATGTTCTCATCCGGTGGCGTTGGAGAAGCACTGATATTGCAGATATTATATACAGGAACTTTGTCATAGCTGATGTGATACAATGCAAAATTACACCGGTATGAGGTCTCTGCTATGTTGCTTTTTGTACCAAAAATGGTACTAAACGGATATTTTGATATTTATGCGAATTTTTTAGTGCACAATAGTTTGCTCTGCCGCCGGCTCATCCAGGCGTTGGGCAAGCCGGGGTTTTCTTTCCTTTCTTTTTGCAGCACGTTGCGCGAAATCCATATGCTGATCAGCATAAAAACGGCGCCCAGCAAAAAGGAGCTCCCGGAAAATGAATGGCCGACTCTTTATGCGTGGTATAATTGAACAAACTGGTCATTATTAGAGGCCCGGCTACTGAAGTAAGGCTCATTAAGCTGGTAAGGCTACCCTGTAACTGCCCCTGTTCGTTAGAAGGTACATGTTTGGTTATAATAGACTGAAGGGCGGGCCCGGCAATTCCTCCCAGGCAATAAGGTACCAGAAATCATACATCATCCAGCTTTTGCTGGCAAAGGCAAATAAGGTGAGACCAATAGCGTACAGGAGAAGCCCCAGGTAGGTACTTTTTCATCACCCAGTTTGGGATTGATTACTCTTATTAATCCGCCCTGTACCGCACCAACCAATACACCAACTAATGTAAGAGAAAACCTACCTGTTGTTTGGTCCATTTAAAAACATACATAGTAAAATAACTCCAGTTGCTTTGCACTGCATGCGCGGCCAGATATATAAATACGAAAGCGATAACTAATCCTGAAATAGTTTTATGGGTTTTTAAAAACATGAGGGAACCTACAGGATTGGCTTTCTTCCACTCAAACGGCCGCCGGTTCTCGGGTTTAAGTGATTCCGGTAATACAAAATATCCAAAAAGAAAATTTAAAAAGCACAGGATGGCAGCCGCATAAAACGGGGCACGTAAACCCCAACCGGAGAGTAAGCCACCTAACGCGGGGCCTAGCATAAATCCTAACCCAAAAGCAGCACCAATCAGCCCGAAATTTTTTGCCCGGTTTTCATTGGTGCTTACATCGGCAATATAGGCGCTGGCAGCAGTGAAGCTCGCCCCGGTAATACCGGCCAATACCCGCCCTACAAAAAGTAATGCATAATTATGCGCCAGGGCAAGTATTATATAATCTACACAAAATCCAAGGAGCGATAAAAGAATAACCGGGCGTCGGCCAAAGCGATCGCTCAGGTTTCCCATAAGCGGCGCGAAAATAAACTGCATGGCTGCAAAAACAGCAACCAGATAGCCACCCCATTGGCTCGTTTCATTTAGTGGGATATGCTTGAGTTCCACTAATAACTCTGGCATTACCGGAATGATCAGCCCCAGCCGATAACGTCAATAGTCAGGGTTATAAAAATAAAGCCGATTGCAGCACTTTTCGAAGTTTTCATCCGATTGGTTTTAATGTTGACAAGGAACTTTGCAAACGGCTATTATCAGGCACGACAGTTTGCGGATACAAATCCGGTTCCGTTTATTGAGCCTGCAAAGATGCGAAAACTATAGGTAGAAAAGCAAAGAGGGGTATTGCTTTTTATTTAATTTCTTCGAAAATGCCCGATTGCCTGTTTTTGCGAACATTGTCCCAGTTAAAATAGCGGCCGTTCATAGCCACATAAACACCTGGAGGAAGGGTTTGGGCAAACGCTAAAGCACTGCCCAGGTTAAAAAGGCCATCAGAGCTTCCGAATTTGATAGGAATCATGGCGCCTGTAATAACGATGGTTTTATTTTTTACTTTTTCTGCCAATACCCTGGCGGTTTTATCCATGGTATCGGTTCCATGTGTGATCACGATCTGCTGTTCTTCACATTGTTCACATTGATAGGCAATAAGGTCGCGGTCTTCTTCCGTCATTTCCAGGCTATCGATCATCATCAGTGTTCTTATTTCAACGGGAACCTGGTTGCGGCCTTTTTCAAGGAGTTCATGCAGGTGGGTGTCTTTAAAATATAACTGTCCGTTTAACATATTGTATTCCTTATCGAAAGTGCCGCCCGTAATAAAAATCCTGATTGCCATGATTGATTGGTTTTGAGGACCAAATGTAATGAACTTTATATTGGTAAATAGAAAGCCGAAATGGAGTAATCGACAGGATAAAACGAAATGCCCGAATTGTTTTAATTCATTTAATACTATATGAATGATACAAGGAGAATATAACATCTGCCCAATATCATTTGGAAAAAATAAAATGAATCAGTGGAAAAATATTAGGTTGCTGCGGGCTCAGTAGCCTTAATACCTAATGGTTTTAAGCTTCCGCATTAGGAAGCGTGCTGCCCAAAGGTCAGCAGGTTGTTATCCGGGTCCAGTAACGAAAATTCTTTCTGTCCCCAGGGTTTGGTTTCCAGGTGACCGTTGGGATGAATAGCAACCCGGCTGTCTAATAAGGACTGATATAACCCATCAATATCATTGGAGCGTATATAAACCTGTCCATAATTTTCTCGCGGATCCAACTCTTTAAATTCAAAGAAATGGATCTCAATACCGTCTTTTTGCAGCATCAGGTAACCGTCATAGTCAACAGCGCCGCAATTTATAAAACCAAGTTGGCCGATATAATAAGCCTTGGTGGCCGATTTATTACGCATAGGGAGCTTTGGGTGAATAGTAGTAAGCATCAAAATAGGGTTAAGATTAATCGAGCATTTTATCGGGTGTAATCGGCAAATCTCAAAACGTTTGCCGGTTGCGTTGTAAATGGCGTTAGAAATAGCCGCTGCAACGCCAATAATTCCTACTTCTCCAAGCCCCTTGGCGCCTGTAGGATTAATATTAGCATCCGGCTTGCCAATAAAAGCCACTTCAATAACGGGCGCATCGGCATTTACCGCAAAGTGGTAACCCGCAAGGTCATTGCCTACCAGTCCGCCCAGGTTACTATCCGCTAATTGTTCTTCCATCAATGCCATACCGATACCGCCTACAGCAGCGCCCGACATCTGGTTAGCAGCTGCTTTTTCGTTCACAATCTTACCGCCATCTGCCACGCAAACCAGCTTTTCTACTTTCAGCTTTCCTGTTTTGCTATTTACGCGCACCGTGCAAAAATGAGCAGCCGAAGAGCAAAAAGCATATTGCTTGCGTTCTTCACCCGGGCCCGAGCTGGCCTCCAGTTCAATAACGGTGAGGTTATTCTTTGTCCATATCTGGTTGTAAGAAACCACTTCGTTGCCGGTTGTTTTTAGAGAGATCCCGTTTTCCGAAAGCCATATGTCTGCGGCGGCGGCTCCTTTATACTTTTCATTAATAGCAGCTGCATATTCGGCCAGCTTCAGCTTCAGGGCATTACAAACGGCTACTACGGCACCGCTCACCGAAGATAAGCCGGTACTGCCGCCCTGGCTGGGGCGGGCGGTAATGTAGAGTTGCCGAGTTCTATTTTTATTTTACTTTTAGGAATACCGGTAACCTCGTGTGCTATATTGTACATACCCGTTCCCGTTCCGGTTCCAATATCCGTCATGGCTGTTTGTACCGTGATGCTGCCGTCTTTACGCATTTCAATGCCAGCGCTGGCATTGCCACGCCCCGCGTTCCACATACCCACTGCCATACCGTAACCGGTGCTCCACGCTCCGTCCCTTATCTGCCTCGGTTGGCTTTTACGCTGCGACCAATCAATCATAGCCGCCCCTTTTTTGATGCATTCATCAATAAAGTTGGTAGACCAAGGCAGGCCGGAATCGGGGTTTTTATCTAAGGCAAGATTTTTAAGCCGCAACTGTACCGGGTCCATTCCTAATTGGTAGCTTAATTCGTCAATAGCGCTTTCAATAGCAAAATCGCCGGTGCAATCGCCGGGGCCTCTCATCCAGGTGGGTGTTGAGAGGTTCAGGGAACAATAGCTGACTCGGTTTTCAGGTTCGGGAATTTATAAATGAGGCGTGTAACGCGGGTAATGCCCTCTCCAAAACTTTCGTAAACCGAAGTGCCGTTTTTGGCCTGGTGCCACACGCCGGTAATATTGCCTTCAGAATCGGCACCCATTTTTACTTTTTGCCAGGATGCCGGGCGATAGCCTACAGAATGGAACATCTGCGGACGCGTCAACATCAATTTCACGGGGCGGCTCACCTGTTTCGCTGCCATTACAGCGGCCAAAGCGCCGGGCCATACTCGCAAACCCGAGCCAAATCCACCGCCTACAAATTCGCTAAACACCTCTATATTCTTTTCAGGGATATTAAAAAGCCGGGCAAAGCTGCGTTGTACATTGTTTACGCCCTGGTTTTTATCGAATAGCTTTAATTGATCCTTACTGATCCAGTGTGCAATAGTGGCATGCATTTCCATGGGATTATGCACTTCCGCTTTTATATTGTAAGAAGCTTCTACTATATGTGGCAGGTTACTCCAGGCATCCAAAGAACCTCTTTCCTTACCTGCATTGGCCAGCGGGTTTAAAGAGTGTTCTTTTTCAAAGTCTACCTTAAAAGGCGTAGCATCATAATCAGCAGTAACCAATGAAGCTGCATAAGTAGCGTCTTCAAGGGTTTCAGCAATCACCATTGCAATGGGCTGTCCTTTAAAATAAATTTTATCGGTATGAAAAACGGCAGGCCAAACCTGGATTCTTTTATTTTAGCTTCATCAGCCAGGCCCGGAACCAGCGGTTTACGCTGATGGGTTACAATATCGATCACACCGGCAACCTGCTTCGCGTTTTGCAGGTTAATATTTTTGATCGTACCAGCGGCAATGGTACTGTCTACCAATACCGCATAGCATACACCAGGCACTTCGTATTCCGCCGCATACTTTCCTTTCCCTGTAACTTTTGCGACGCCCTCTACGCGACCTTCGGGAGGCATAATCATATCAAAAGGTTCATCAAAAATGCCATATTAAACTTTTATTTATCCGCCGATGCTTTGTTGAATAATATTTACAATAGTGATCTTGCTTCTTAAATGAGCCTGTTAACTGACAGGCAGCTCTGCAATGCCGTTTCAATAACCCCTTTCAGCATGGGTAATTTAAAAGTATTGCCAGACAACGGTTTAAGCCCTTCAAGGGCAATTGTTGCTGCCTTTTCAAAGTTTTCAGTATTGGCTTCTTTACCTTTTAAATAAGCCTCGGCAGCATACCAGCGCCAGGGCTTATGGGCTACGCCGCCGGAAGCCAGGCGCGCATCAATAATTTTGTTATCTTTTAAATGAAGCGCAGCGGCCACTGAAACCAGGGCAAATGCATAAGAGTCGCGATCGCGCAACTTTACATATGCGCAGTTTTTATAAAATGGGTTCGCTGCAATGTCGATAGAAGTAATAAGTGCATTCACCGGAAGCGTATTATCTAAATGCGGCTGATCGCCGGGTAAGCGATGGAAATCTTTAAAGGCGATAGCCGCTTTTTGCTGTTTTTGACCGGTGATATTAACAGATGCATCCAGGGCTGCAAGCGCCACACATAGATCTGAGGGATGCACGGCTACACATTGATCACTATAACCCACAACGGCGCTCATCCTGTTTTCACCCTTTAGTGCACTGCAGCCAGACCCCGGCTTTCGCTTGTTACAAGGGCTGGTTATATCATAAAAATAAGGACAACGCGTGCGTTGTAACAGGTTGCCGCCGGTACTGGCCATATTCCGTATCTGGGGAGAAGCTCCGGCCAGTACTGCTTTCGCTATTAAGGGATATTGAGACAGTATTTTACTATCAGTAGCCAAAGCACTGTTTCGAACCATTGCGCCTATTCTGATGCCCTGTACAGTACTTTCTATTTTATTTGAAAGTGAACCGGTGATGTCTATTAAAGCTTCCGGCTGGGCAATATGCTTTTTCATCAGGTCTACAAGGTTGGTACCACCTGCTATAAATTGCGCCTGATCTTTTTTGTATGCTACGGCCTTGGCAGCATTTTCCGTTTTACTGAAACTGAATGGTCTCATATAGCTGCCACTTTTTGTATAGATTCAACAATACCATTGTAAGCCCCGCAACGGCATAGGTTACCGCTCATGAATTCTTTGATTTCAGCAACTGATTTTGTATGTCCTTCTTTTACACAGGCAACGGCCGACATGATCTGGCCGGGTGTGCAGTACCCGCATTGAAACCCATCACATTCTATAAACGCCTGCTGCATAGGGTGCAACTGGCTGCCATCGGCCAGGCCTTCAATGGTAGTAACCTCTTTGCCTGCCGCTTGCGCAGAAAGAGTAAGACAGCTCAATACCCGCTCACCATTTATATGAACCGTGCAGGCGCCGCACTGACCGTGATCGCAACCTTTTTAGTACCGGTCAGTTGTAACTCTTCCCTTAGCAGATCAAGTAAAGTAGTACGGGTATCGGGAGTTACCTTATACGGTTTTTTATTAATACTTATTGTAAGGGGTATTGTTTGCCTGGGCGGAACAAAAAAGCTTTTGACATCCTGGTACAATGCCTTTACCGAAGAAGGTATGGCCGCCAATGCTGCTAATGCTCCTGAAACTTTTATGAAGAACGGCGTGAACTTTTCATACATGCAGATATTACGCAAAGACCTCTAAGCCTTTACTTAAGGTTTTCGATACAATAAATATACTTAAAAGTAGCTACCGATGGCATTAGCCTTAGTGGGCGGGCATGGTTACCTGTGGCAATAAAATTTTTTAAAGGGAATAAATTTTAATATATTTAGTATATGTAAAATATTGCCAAATGGGTGACATTAAACTAGGTGCATTTTCGATAAGCCTTACCGTAAAAGACATTCATGCTTCAAAAGCATTTTATGAAAAGCTAGGGTTTACCTATAAGGGTGGCGACATTAACCACAACTGGATTGTGCTGAAGAACGGCATTTCTGTTATAGGGCTTTTCCAGGGCATGTTTGATAAAAATATGCTCACTTTCAACCCCGGTTGGGACCAGGAAGCCAAACATTTGGATGAGTTTGATGATGTGCGTGTGGTTCAGCAACACCTGAAAGAGCAGGGCATTGCATTGACTGCTGAAGCAGACGAAACAACTGTGGGCCCTGCCTATATCATGTTAACCGATCCGGATGGTAATCCCATTTTAATTGACCAGCATAGATAACATGCCTGTTTATTGAATCATTAAAAAACCGCCGACTGGTTATTATAAACGAAAAGAGATGATCGCGAATCGGATCACCTCTTTTCGCAGCATGTTGTTGTATTAATTTTTCAGGCTCTGCATATCAATCACAAACCGGTAACGCACATCGCTTTTCAGCATTCTTTCGTAAGCCTGGTTGATATCCTGCATTTTGATGAGTTCTATTTCTGACACGATATTATGCTGACCGCAGAAATCGAGCAGCTCCTGTGTTTCAGCAATACCGCCAATTAAAGAACCGGCGATAGATTTTCTTCCTAATACCAATGGCGCTGTATTCAGCATGGGTTCAAGGTTGCCCAGGAAGCCAACCAAAACTAAAGTGCCGCTGGTATGCAGCGTCTGTACGTAAGGATTCAGATCATGTACATAGGTACCGTATCAATGATCAGGTCGAACTTACCTTTTACAGAGTTCATCTGTCCCGCATCCGTAGAAATGATCACATTGTCTGCTCCTAATGATTTGGCTTCTTCTGTTTTTCCGGCACTTCTTGAAAACAGGGTAACCTCGGCGCCCAGGGCATGTGCCAGTTTCAAAGCCATATGGCCCAATCCGCCTAATCCCACTACCGCTACTTTACTGCCTTCTTTTACCTTCCAGTGTCTTAAGGAGACCAGGTGGTAATGCCCGCACAAAGAATGGGTGCTACCGCTGCCAGGTCGAGGTTTTCAGGTACTCTTAAAACAAAATGCTGGTCTACCACTATTTTTTCGGAATATCCGCCAAAAGTATGTCCTCCCGAATGTTTGTCTTTCCCATTATAAGTCCCGGTAAATCCGTTGAGGCAAAATTGCTCCAGGTCCTGTTTGCAGTTGTCGCAGGTTTTACAGCTGTCCACCATGCAGCCTACTGCTGCCAGGTCCCCGGCTTTAAACTTGGTCACTTCGCTGCCTACTTTGGTTACTCTTCCCACAATTTCATGTCCGGGAACAGAAGGATATTTAGAGCCGCCCCAGTCGTTACGGGCGGTATGCAGGTCAGAGTGACAAACGCCACAATATAATATTTCAATTTCCACGTCCTGTGGGGTCACATCACGGCGATCAATATTCATCGGCTGCAGATCTGCATCAGCAGCTTCGGTTCCGAAAGCTTTTACATTCGTGCTCATTTGGTGGTTGGTTTATTGTTAATGGTGAATAGTTTATAGCAGATGGCTATAAATAATAAATTTAACTAACAAGCGAACGGTTACAAAGTTGACAGGAGTATTGGAAATAAAAGCTACCTCGTTGCAAAAAAGCGGCTGGTAAAAACCATGTTATTTGTGCGCCGGGTATTCTAAGTAGGGACCATATTTTACTGCCACCATTTTTTGAAGGTTTGCAATGTGTCTTTTAGGTGCACCACTTCGCCAATCATGGGTGTCATAAGTTTGATACTGTCTTTTTCGGCTGCTTTGGAGATATTTTCCAGCGGTTCACTCCAGGCATGCATGGCCAACGCATACTTAGAGTTGTGAACGGTAAACAGTCTTTTAGGATCCAGGTCTTTTACCGCCTTTACAAGGTCTTCGGGTACGAGGTGAATATATTTCCAGGCATCATTATACTGTCCGTTTTCCAAAATAGCCAGGTCGATAGTACCAAAACGCTGTTTGATAGCGGTATAGTGGCTATCATAACCAGAGTCCCCTCCTAAATAAATATTGCTTCCTGTAGGCAATTGCAGCATAAAGGAGGCCCATAATGCCTTGTTCCGGTAAAACCGCGGCCCGAAAAATGCCTGGCCGGTAAAGCGGTGATGGTAAACCCATCTGTGGAGGTCTGTTCGTTCCAGTCGAGCTCTACAATTTTGTTTTTGTCAAAGCCCCAATACTCCAGGTGCGCTCCTACTCCCAACGGGCAAATCACTTTACCTACCCGATCCTTCAGGTTCAACATTGTTTTATAATCCAGGTGATCCCAGTGATCATGTGTCAGAATCAATACATCCGCATCGGGCAGGTCTTCCGGCTGATAAACTGAAGCACCGTTAAAGGCCTTGTTAAATGCAGATAAGGGAGAGGCGGAAACCAATACGGGGTCCACCAGGAACTTTTTGCCGGCTACCTGCATATACAAAGAAGAATGGCCCATCCAAACCAGGGCATCTTCAGTACCTAAGCCATTTAAATCGGTTTTAATGACGGGAATGTCTTTTAATGGGCGAAGGTCTTTTACTTTCTTAAAGAGAAAATCGTACAAAACACCGGTAAGGCCTTTACCTGAAGAAAGATTAGGGTAGGACTTTGATTCTGGAAGGCATCATCACGGTAGTTAGGAGATTTTTGATCCGCTCCAGCCATTCACCCGAAGGAGCTTTGCCAAAGCTTTTTGATTTACAAAGATCATCACTACCGCAATGATGATGACAATGACGGATAGCAGCACCCACATTATTTTTCGCAATTTATTTTTTAAAGAAATCTTCATTACGGTTGATTCGCGCCAGGCAAATTGTGCAAATATGCCTATATAAAAATGAAGACGACCGTAACAAAGATTTACTTTAAGGGTGTTGCTGAGGAAATGAGCAGGAACAGTTTTTACATGGTCGGCAACGGGCCGGGAAAAATCATTGTACAAAGAGCATATAAGTAGCCCCGTTAAATGTTTGGGAGATTTTGTTACCGTTTTCTTCGCGCTCTGTATTATCTGTATGCGAAAACTCAACCTGGTACTTGCCGCTCCATAAAGGCGTAAAACTGATTTCGCCCGCCTCATCGGTATAAAAGGTTTTGCTCCAGCCATTGGGCGCAAAAACCTGTACTTCTTTTTTGCTGCCGGTTTGCCTTCAAACAAGGCGACTATTTTAACTTTTTGGTTGATAGTAGCTATGGCTGCATCTTTTGCCAGCAGGCTGATAAGGCTTTTATTACGGGTAGGCTATTTCCTATCGGCTTTACCCACTTTAACAGTAGCGCTGCTGAAATAATGGATTTTGGTACCATGATAAAGGTCTTTTACCGGGTGCTGCAGGCTAATAGTATAAACACCTTCCTGTTTGGGCATAAAGCTGCTTTTGTAATGATTGGTACCGGTGACAGTTGTAAGTGTTTCTATCGAACCATCAGGAGCAATGGCAACGATCTTAAAATCTTTCAGGTCAGAAAACCATTTTTCCGCAGGCGTAATATCATTGTCAGCATATTCGCCAAAGAATACTTTTATTTCCTGGATCTTGTTTTTACTGCCGGTTGGCGGCGTTTCAATCCAGATCGCATGCCCCCAGGTTAGCTGGTATACCAATAATGTTACTAAAAACAATAATACTTTTCTCATCAAAATAAGTTTTTCGCGAATGTATCAATGGCTATACGCCGCCTGCTTACTAAATGCGGAAAACTTTCTTACTAAATGCGGAAAATATACATCTACTGTACTACGATATTATACTTTGTGAGCAGGCCCCATAGCCCGTCTTTAGAAAACCTGGCCTTTTTGATCTTGTTTCTGTCGGGATCTATTATATAGTTGTAAGCAGTGCTCAGGTCGGCTTTTTCGAGTAAAGTATTATCAAATGCAGCCCCTTTAAGATCACAATGGGTAAGGGAAGCCCCGGTCAGGTCGGTATCAGTAAAGTCGACTTCGTGTAAGGTACAATTGTCGAAGGCAGTGTTTTTAATCTTCAACTTATAAAACGAAGAGAGGTTAAGGGTACAGTGGCTAAACGATGCGGAAAAAGAAAATCGCTGCAGGTTTCAAAATGCAGTCCCATCATTTTACAATGATTGAACTGCACATCCCGGATAATAGCTTCTGTTAACCGGGCATTGCTGATATTGCAATGACTGAATACACAATCAATAAATGATATCTTACCAAGATTGCTGTTAGAGAAATTACAGTTGTGAAAAGTGCAGCCCTCATATTCCCCTAATGCCAGTGGTAAACCGGTATAGTCAATGTTTTCATAAATAGCGTCTGTAAAATACTTTTCCATATGAACGGAGATTAAGGTCGCAAAAGTCGGGAAATAAAAGTGAAAATATCAGCTCTCTTTACTTCTTAAACGGGCTTCTTCCAGGTCCAGCTCTCTTTCTTTTTCCCGTATCAGCTCTTCATCAAAAGTGCGGTTAGCCAGGTATTTAGCCAGTTCAGCTCTTTTTAAATGGATGAGCTCCAGCAGCATTTTTTAAGGCGTGGCGCAGACTTTTGAATGGTTTTCACTCCTTTTGTTTCGATAGTTTCCAGTTTCTGTTTGCTTAATTGGATGGCCCGCTCGTACCGGTGGCGTACGGCTTTAAAATGCTCGTCTTTCAGAATATCTTCAGCAAAGTGCTGGTCTATGTAAGTAAGTGTTGCCTGTGCCAGGCTTAATTTGATCAGTTGTTCATTTTTCTTTTTTTCGCTGGCTTGCTTGTCTTCTATTTTAAGCCACCTGAGTAGCGGACCTATGGTAAGACCCGGAATGACCAGTGTTATGAGTATTACCACGAAAGTGATAAAAGGATCAGGAACCGGTAGGGGAACATTTCGTTTTCATGAACAAAAAACGGAATAGACAAGGCTGCTGCTAATGATACCACGCCGCGCATGCCACACCAGGAAATTAAAAAGCCTCCTTATTGGTGAGCAATTCATCTTTAAGCGGTTTTCTTTTGTGAATCAGTATCCTGAAATAATTAATGCTGTACACCCATACTACGCGGATAGCAATAACAGCCACACTGATGATCATGCCATAAAACAGCGCATCCCTGATGGTGTTATTGGTAAAGTGGCGGGAGAGATAGGGCAATTGCAGGCCAATCAGAATAAAAATAAAACCGTTCAATAAGAAGGTCAGGGTATCCCAAACACCGTTGATATTGAGCCGCGAACTATATGTCAGTATCTGGTGCGAGTGATAGCTGATAAATAATCCGCCTGAAACAACTGCCAGCACACCCGAAAACCCCAGGTGCTCTGCTACGAGGTACATTACAAAAGGGGATATCAATGTAAGGGCAGTATCAATTGCCGTGGTGGTGGGAAAGAAGCGATGAATCAGGTAAAGGATACCGCCAATACCTAATCCTACAAAAGTTCCGCCCAGGGCCATTAGTACAAAGCTTTGCGAAGCTTCTAAAAACTGAACTGTCCTGTTGTAACTGCCAGCAGCGCAAACCGGAAAACAATAAGGCTTGAGGCATCATTTACCAAGCTCTCACCCTCCAGCATCGTAACAATATTGCGGGGTACATTTAGTTTTCTCAGAACGGATGTGGCCGCAACCGCATCCGGTGGCGAAATAATACCTCCTAAAACAAAGCCCAACGCCAATGTAAATCCGGGTATCAAGGCATGCGAAAGAAAAGCGATGAGAGTAGAAGTGAAGAATACCAGGCCAAAGCCAAACCTGGCAATGGGTCTCCTGAATTTCCAGAAATCCGCCCAGGGTATTTGCCAGGCTGCAGCAAAAAGCACGGGAGGTAAAAAATATAAAAACGATATCAGGGTTGATACGCAGGTCGGGAATTCCAGGCACAAAGCTGATAAGCAAACCCCTATCACCAGGAAAATGGGGTAAGCCACTTTCAGTTTATTACCCAGCATGGTGAGCAGGGTGATAATAAACAAAAGAGAAATAACAAGTAGCAGGTTTTTCTCCAGCATATTCTAATATAAGAAAATGTTGCTACATTTCCATCCTGCACTTACGTTCATGCGTAAAAGTTAATGTATAGGCAGCAGCCGTGGGCTTACCGGAGATGGATATGCATAGCGGTACCTTGTTAAAGCAAGGTTGCTTATTGTAAACGAACCAGCATGGCGCCTGCATATTATTTGTGACGGCGCTTCCGCCTGGCTCCAGCCCGTTATGCAGTCACATTTTTGTCCTTATCCTGCGGGCGGATGATCATACGGAAGGATTGATCTTTGCTGAAATAAGCAATGATCCAATTTACCAAAGTACGTATCCTGTTTTTTACGGTAAGCAGCGACATTACGTGTATAAACAGCCACACTGCCCAGGCCAGGAACCCGTTAAAGTGAAATTTAGGCTTGGGAATATCTGCCACCGCTTTATTACGGCCGATGATGGCCATAGACCCCTTATCGTTATATAAAAACGGTTTCCATAAAGAAAAGTCTTTGGGGAAGTTTTTAGCCAGCATTTGCCCTTGTTGTATTGCCACCTGTGCTACCTGGGGTGCCCTTTCGGAAACTTTTCATCAGTAGTTTGAAGGCAGGTATCGCCAAGAGCATAAATATTTTCGGTACCCTGTACTTTATTAAATGCGTCTACCAGCAGGCGCTTACCCGGGCCAAAGCTCTCCGCAGGAAACCCATCGAAGGCAATAGCCGATACGCCGGCGGCCCATATAAGGTTTTTGGTAATAATGGAATTACCGTCAATCAACTCTACCGTTTCGCCATCAAAATCTTTTACCCGGTTATTCAGCAATACCTTTACCCCAAGTTTTTCCAAAGATTCTTTGGAATATTTTTGAGATTCGGCAGACATAGGGCCTAAAACAGCATTGCCTCCATCTACCAGTATAATTTCGCTAAGCCCTTTGCCCAACTCGATAGTCCTTCCTGATAATACTTTGCCTCATTTCAGCAAACATTCCCGAAACCTCCACGCCGGTTGGTCCGGCCCCGGCTACAACAATAGTTAAGAGTTTTCTTTTGGCTTCCCTGTCAGTGGTTCGCGACGCTTCTTCCAGCCGGTTTAGCAGCAGGTTACGCATGGCCAGCGCATCACTTAATGTTTTCATCGGAATGGCATGTTGTTTCACATTTTCCATTCCGAAGTAATTGGTGGTGGCTCCGTGGCCATTACCAGCATATCATACTCCAATTCCCCGTTGGAAAGTATCACTTTATTTTCGGCCGGCACTACGCCTTGAAGCGATGCCATACGAAAGCGCACATTGGGTTTATTCCGTAAAAACTTTCTGAAGGGGTAGCTGATACTGGAAGGTTCCAGAAAACCTGTTGCTACCTGGTACAGCAAAGGAGGGAAAAAGTTATAGTTATTCAGGTCTACTAAAGTAATGTCAAACTCTTTATGTTTTGCTAATCTTTTACAAAATTAACGCCGGCAAATCCACCGCCAACTACTACCACTTTTTTTTTACAGCCGATGTATTCATATCCATTGGTTTTAATTAATACTATGGGTCCTGCCGTCGTTAGTTAGTGCTGTGTACCAGCTTTGCCGGTAAGCGGCCATCCCTGATTGTTATTCGTATGTAACAAAATTTCCGGCCACCAGGGAATCTTTATCATAGATCGCCCAATCCTCAATGTCTTTCAGGTCTATTGATACCCGGTCTTTATAAACAACATTTTTTAACTGTACAGGTTCGTTGTCTAAAAGACCAGCAATTTTATTGCCAACCAGGCTGTCGGCCGAAAACCATAGGTGTTCAGCATTATCGCCGTCAGCAAATCCGGTTTTGCAAAAAAATCAAAATGATTTTTGTTCTTTTCTTTTAAAAGTGCGACAAAAAAGCCGATGCTGTCCTGCGCATTTTTTAGCTGTTGCCGGTAGATGGAGTCTGTGGGGTCTACCTGAACAATATTTGCCTTGTTCCAGTTTCCCGGTTCCTTGTCGTTCCCGGTTTCAGGAGATGATTTGCATGAAATGAAAACCACCATGATGCATAGAGGTACCTGAAATAGCTGGTAAAGACGGTTCCGGCTAAAAATCATCACATCTGTTTAATAATCTACTACCTGCTCTAAAATGGTCTCAGGTATTTGGCGCCACTGATACAACTGGTTGCGTAACTGGGGTTCAAAACCCGCCTCCCTGATAGCATCCTGAATGGAGCGATATGTAAAGCGGTGCGGTGCTCCTGCTGCACTTACCACGTTTTCCTCTATCATAATGCTTCCAAAGTCGTTGGCCCCGCGTGCAAACAGAGCTGCGCGGTAGGCCGCCCCACCGTAAGCCAGCTGGCCTGTATATTGATCACGTTAGGCAACATGATGCGGCTTAAAGCCACCATGCGTACATATTCGTCGGCGGTGGTAAGATTATGTACACCACGGATACGGGTTAATAAAGTATCTACATCCTGGAAAGTCCAGGCAATAAATGCCAGAAATCCGTTAGTTCCTTCCGGTTTACGGCTTTGAACTTCCTGATCTTAACCAGGTGCTCGAATCGTTCTTCTATGGTTTCCACATGCCCGAACATCATTGTAGCCGATGTTGTGATATCCAGCTTATGGGCTTCATGCATGATATCCAGCCATTCCTGGGCACCGCATTTTCCTTTACTGATTAAACGGCGAACACGGTCGATGAGTATTTCGGCGCCCGCTCCGGGTAAAGAGTCTAATCCCGCTTCTTTTAAGGCCTTCAGTACCTCATGGTGTGTACTCTTCTCAAGCTTGGTAATATGCGCTACTTCCGGTGGCCCCAGCGCATGAAGCCTGATATCAGGAAACTCTGCTTTAATGGCTTTGAAAGTATCTACGTAAAACTGCAGGCCTAGCTCGGGATGATGCCCTCCTTGCAACAAAAGCTGATCGCCTCCATACTTAATGGTTTCTTCAATTTTTTTACGGTAAGTGGGCATATCGGTAATATAAGCCTCCGCATGCCCGGGTATGCGAAAGAAATTACAGAACTTGCAATTAGCAATACATACATTGGTGGTATTTACATTGCGATCGATCTGCCAGGTAACTTTTCCATGTGGTACCTGCTGCTTGCGCAGCTCGTCTGCAATAAACATTAAATCGCTGAGCGGAGCATGATGATACAGGAAAACGCCTTCTTCTACACTTAAAAATTCAAAAGCGGCTGCTTTTTTATAGAGATCACTTAAATCCATAGTTGGAACGAAATTATATACAAAGGTACGAAAAGCTGGATTATGAATTCACAGGCTGGCGGGTTACTAAAAACCAAGCATTGGCTGGAAGCCGTTACCTATGGAAAAGATTAAGTGAATAGCGCCACACCGCTCATCCTAAAAACAGGAAAACATCTTTAAATATACTTAATTTTAGGAGGCCCGCTTGTACAATGAAAAAGAAACTGTTTCTGCTGCTCAACGCTTTTTCATAACACATACGATATGTGCACAGGAAGAGTTTGTAGACCCCCAAGCCGGGAGCTGACAAAAATCAGTTTTACACAGTTTACCGGCGGTGTTATCGTTTTTAAGGCGCTGCTCGACGATTTTAAAGACTCGCTCACGTTTGTGCTCGACACGGGCAGCGGAGGTATTTCCCTTGATTCGGCCACCGTGGCCGGTTTGGGCCTGCACCCATCAGAGCCGGAACGTATGATAAGAGGTATTGGGGAACCCGTAAGGTGGGTTTTTTGAAAGACCGGCAACTAAAGATCAATAACCTGGTGGTAGACAGCCTCGATTTTCATATTATAGACTACGAGGTATTATCCGCATTATATGGAGAAAAGATCGACGGCATTGTAGGGTATTCATTGTTAAGCAGGTACATACTGAAAATTGACTATGAAAACCAGCTGCTGTCGTTTTGGAGTAACGGCACTATTAAATACCCCAAAGGCGGGTACACCATGCGCCCCCGTATTACTACTATACCTTACCTTTTATCAGAAGTAAAAGACGCCTCTAAACAGGAGTTTAATTATCTGTTTGATATTGGGGCGGGGCTTACCGTTCTGTTTTCGGAAGATTATATGGAGGAAAAAAACTTCCTTAAAAGCAAGCGGAAACGATACTTAAAGCAGGGAGAAGGATTGGGGGTAAAGTGTCCTTTGACCTGAGTGTGATGAAAGAGCTTAAAATTGGTCCCTATAAGTTCAGGAATGTACCAATTAATATTTTTGATGATGAGCATAACATCACCTCCTATCCTACATACGGCGGTCTTATTGGCAATGATGTTTTCAGGCGTTTTAATTGCATACTGAATTACAGAAGCAGGCAAATTCATATCGTACCGAATAAATTTTACAGAGACCCGTTTGATTATGCTTACTCGGGATTGGAGCTCTACCTGGTAGAGGGCAATGCAGTTGTAGGAGACATACCCAAAGGATCGCCGGCTGATATTGCTGGTTTGATACCCGGAGATGAAGTGCTGGCTGTTAATAAAAAGTTTGGGATGTCGTTAAACGAGCTCAAGCATGCGCTTCAGGCTGTTTACGGGCGCGTGGAAGTGATCATTAAAAGAAATGACTCTTTGCTGGTAAAAAAATGAATGTCATCAATATCCTCAGCGGTAAAGCCATTCCCAATCAAACAATATCCAATGAATTCAGAGACGGTTTTAAGATACGTGTAGGCAATTCGGCCGATTATAATTTCAGGATGCAGTCTCAATAGAGCATTTGTAATTATACTGTCATTTATTTATTATTTTCCGCAATTCGTAAACCAATTTGGTGCTGCCAGCAACAATTTTGCGCATCTTAAAAGAGTAGCGCATAATGATGTATCAAAACAAAACAAGAATAATTCTTAGCTGGCTGGCAACGATCATATTAATATTAGCGACATCCGCAGCTTTCGCTGCCGGCCTTAACGAAGAGGCGGGCGGGGCTATAAAGGAAAAATAACAACTAACGATGGCCAGCCGGCTGTAGGTGTAAATGTTACTTTAAAGAATACTAAAAGAAGCACATTTACCGATGAAGAAGGAAATTTCCTGCTCAATGGTCTCGCTGCCGGTGAGTATCAGTTAGAAATAACCCTTGTGGGCTATGAAACCAGGCAGGAGTTGGTAGTAGTGGAGAACGGGAAAACAGCCCGGGTTCAGATCCGGCTGCAGCTGTCGTACGAAGAGCTTACAGAAATTGTGGTAACCAGCGCCAAAAACCGCTTTGCCAACCGTACCAGCGCGCATGTATCTAAAATGCCTTTATTAAACCTGGAAAATCCACAGGTATACAATGTAATATCGAAAGACCTGATGAAAGAGCAGGTAGTGGTTACATTTGACGACGCGTTAAAAAATGCGCCGGGCGTTAACAGGCTTTGGAGCTCTACGGGGCGTCCGGGCGATGGCGCTGGTTATTTTTCAATGCGCGGCTTCAGCGTGCAACCTACCATGATCAACGGGGTGCCCGGACTCACCAACGGAGGTATAGACCCTGCCAATATTGAAAGAATAGAAGCTATTAAAGGTCCTTCAGGCACCTTATTTGGAAGCAGCCTTATTTCTTTCGGAGGCTTGCTGAACATTGTTACCAAAAAGCCGTACCAGAGTTTTGGCGGTGAGCTTAACTATACTTTTGGCGGATTTGGCCTAAGCCGTATTTCGGCCGATGTAAATACACCCCTGAATGATGATAAATCTGCCCTGTTCAGGTTAAATGCCGCTTATCACAATGAAGGGAGTTTTCAGGATGCCGGTTTTAAAAAGTCTTTATTTATCGCTCCGTCTTTTTCTTATAAGGTTAATGACCGTTTGTCTTTTCTTATCAATGCCGAGATATTGAATGCAGAAGCCACCAATGCTACTATGATTTTTTTAAACAGGTCGCGTCCGTTAATAGCAAAAACAGTACAGCAGTTGAATATGGACTTTAATAAGTCCTATACCAGCAATGATATTACCTATAAAACGCCCACTTTTAATGTATCGGGACAGGTGAGTTATAAGCTGTCTGATAAATGGACTTCGCAAACCAATATAGCCCGAAGTGTTCGTAAGAGCGATGGTTACTATTCTTATATTATGTTTTTGGATGATAGCGTGAGGGCGGATGGACGTATCACCAAAGCCATGATACCTAACGATACTTTAATTTCAAGGTATGTTTACTACCAGAATACAACAAATTATACAACAGATTTGCAACAAAACTTCGTTGGTGATTTTAGTATCGGCAAATTCAGGAACAGAGTGGTTGCAGGAATTGATGTGATGCATATACAGGCAGTGAATCAAAGCCCCGCCACTACTTTATTCGATCTTGTAAACGTAACTATGAATGATCCCCGGTATGGCCAGCTCAACCGCGCTGCTGTAGATGCAAAAGCAGCCGCCGGTGGCGCGCCGGTTCGCAACAGGGCAGACAATTATACCTATAGTGCGTATGTGTCTGATGTATTTAATATTACCCCCGGTTAATGGCAATGCTGAGCCTTCGCTTCGATCATTTTGATAATAAACCAACCATTAATTTTAACACAGGGGCAAAATCGGGAAAGTACCATCAGAATGCTTTATCGCCTAAGCTGGGGCTGGTTTACCAGGTAGTTGAAGATAAAGTGAGTCTTTTCGCCAATTATATGAACGGTTTCCGCAATGTAGCGCCCATTCCTTCTAATGAGCAGGCCGGTTACCCGGTAAACCTGGAGCCGCAGCAGGCTGATCAGAAAGAGGGAGGGTTTAAGCTGGATCTTTTCAATCATAAATTATTATTCACTGCCAGCTATTATGATATCCTGGTAAAAAATATTACCCGTGTTATTAGCGTAGATAACGGAAATGGAACAAATGTAAATGTAACGATCCAGGATGGGCAACAAAGAGCTAAAGGGGTTGAATTTGACCTTGTAGCCAACCCCGCGCAAGGCCTTAATATTATTGCAGGGTACAGCTATAATGACAGCCGGATAGAAAAAGCGGCCCCAGCCACAGATGGCAGGCGGCCCAACAGCGCCGGACCTGCCAACCTGGCTAATTTATGGATCAGCTATACGGCAACTACCGGGGAGCTAAGGGGCTGGGCGCCGGTTTGGGAGGCAATTATGCCGGCAAAAACCTTATTACAAGCTCTCTTCCAACCGGGAATTTTTACCTGCCCGAATACACCGTTTTTAATGCAAGCGTTTTTTACGATGCTAAAAAATACCGGTTGGCAATAAAGGCCGACAATTTGACCAATAAGGAATATTTCGGCGGCTGGACTACTATCGAAAAACAGATGCCACGCCGGTTTGCAGCGAGTATGACGTTTAAATTCTAATACACTATATTCTGGTAAACAGGTGCCGGTGGTGAGATACTTTTTGCTTACTGCCGGCATTTCGCTATCAACCGGTATGGTAAAATTGTAAATCCCCTTACTTTCGCTGCATGGTTCAGTTTGAAAAGTTTGTATTAGAGAATGGCTTAAGGGTGATTGTACACCAGGATAAATCGACACCGCTGGCGGTAATGAACATTTTATACGATGTAGGAGCCCGTGACGAAGACCCTGCGCAAACGGGTTTTGCCCATTTGTTTGAGCACCTGATGTTTGGCGGATCGGTAAATATCCCCGAATACGATGAGCCATTGCAAATGGCCGGCGGGGAAAATAATGCTTATACAACAAATGATCTTACTAACTATTACATCCAGTTACCTTCTGAAAACCTGGAGACGGCTTTTTGGCTGGAAAGCGACCGGATGCTTTCGCTGGCATTTAGTGAAAAAAGCCTCGAAGTACAGCGAAAAGTGGTTTGCGAGGAATTCAAAGAGCACTATATAGACAAACCTTATGGCGATGCCTGGTTTAAAATGCGAGTTGGCGTATAAAAGCCATCCTTATAAATGGATGACCATTGGCAAGCAACTCTCCCATATAGAAGAGGCACAATTGGAGGATGTAAAAAGTTTTTCTTTAAACACTACCGTCCTAACAATGCGGTAATGGTTGTTGCCGGAAACGTAGATACCACCCAGGTAAAAGCGTTGGCCGAAAAATGGTTTGGCAGTATAGAGGCCGGAGAAAAAACCAGCCACAACCTGCCGGTAGAAGAGCCGCAAACATCGGCGAGAAAGGAGGAAGTAGTGGCAGACGTTCCGCTGGATGGATTTTACAAAGCCTGGCATGTAGAAGGGCGTTTAAGCAAACAATATCATGCCATGGACCTTCTTACAGATATTCTGGGCGGGGAGAGTCTTCGAGG
Source organism: Paraniabella defluvii (assembly GCA_019316985.1). Lineage (GTDB taxonomy): Bacteria > Bacteroidota > Bacteroidia > Chitinophagales > Chitinophagaceae > Niabella > Niabella defluvii. The sequence continues at coordinate 1,855,739 of CP079215.1, read as the reverse complement.
CTGTACCAGAAACTGGTAAAGGAACTGCAATTGTTTGTAAGCATACAGTGTTACCATTTTGGCAGTATTGACCCGGGCCTGTTAACTATCGAGGGTAAATTGGTAAAAGGCGTTGATATCAAAGCTGCGGAGGCAGCAGTAGAAGCTATTTTACAGGATATCAGGGAAAATTTTATCACCAACGAAGAGCTGGAGAAGGTAAAGAACAAAACAGAGAGCATGATGGCCTTTGAAGATATGAGTGTGCTCAATCGCGCCACCAGCCTGGCTTTTTACGAATTACTGGGAGATGCGAATATGATGAATACAGAATTACAGAAATATGAGGAAGTTAGTGTAGCCGACATTAACAAAGCCGCAAAAGAAATTCTGACAGAGGAAAACAGCAGTACGCTATATTATTTATCCCGAGCGAAATAAACAGGCTGTAAAACCGGGCGGCTTTTAAATTGTCGGGTTTTTATTTTGCAGGAAACTGGTAGGTGTTACCGATAGGGATCTCTGTAAAACCAATAAACACCGCCTGCTTATTATACTTTTCTATATGCCTGTTGTTTACTATATAGCTTCTATGGATCCTGGTAAAATCTTTTTCCGGTAGTTGCATGGCAAGATCATTAATAGTAGATCGCGTCATGATCTTCGGCTGGTCTTTCAAAAAAATATTCAGGTAGTTACCGGATGCTTCGATGTATAAAATATCATCAAACATAATTTTCACCTGTTCATAACCATCTTTTAAAAAAATATGATCCGTTTGCCGGGATGTACCCGATTTTAGCGCCAATAAATCATTGGCTTTTGTACAGGCTTTTAAGAACCTGGATAGTGAAAATGGTTTTAATAGATAGTCTACAGCGCTTACTTCAAAGCCCTCTACAGCGTGCTCGCTGTAAGCGGTTGTAAAAATAACCATCGGCGGGTTGGTTAATGATTTGAAAAACTCGATACCGCTTATATCCGGCATTTTAATATCCAGGAATAGCAGGTCGGTTTTGTTTTTTTGCAGGAAGCCAATGGCATCAAAGGCATTCGTAAAGGTTGCTTTTAATTCTACAAAAGGAACCTTGGTAGCATGGCTTTTAATTACTTCCAGGGCTATCGGTTCATCGTCTATGGCTATGGCGATCAAAGCTTTTAATATTAAAGTTAAGTGTTTTAGCGGGCGCCTGCGCATCATGTCAATGGCTTTTAACTAAAACCCAGCGGCCCTCTTTTTTTTTCAAATGACCGGGTAAGCGTAGTATTACCCCGGGCATCATAATAAATGCTGTCCAGCCCCTCAAACGAGGCGTCGCTACTTTTTGATTCTACCAGTATGGAAACCGGTAACCTATCTGTCTTCCGTAATTTTTTGGTAACCCTTACGCTCGACCGAACGCCGTTATTGTTTACCGTTTTTGTTTCTGTTTGTGTCGTGTATTCGCTATTGATAGAGCAGCTAAATGCAATCAATAACAGGGCAAAAGAAAGATATTTCATAAATAGATTTTTTTAAGAAGGATCATAATTTAATAGCTGTACGTAAAAAAATCAGCGCTTACCAGTAATATTATTTGAGAGTTCATCGCTTCTGTCTTATGCAGGAGGTTATTTATCCAATAAATAAATTATATAGCGAACATTTTCAACATCTCTTAAATCCAGTGTAATATTATACCTGCCATGTTCAACTTTTATATTTTCCCCGGCGCTTTCTGCTAAGCCATCACCGTTATTATCGCCATAGCTAAAAGTCCAGTCGTTATTGAACCTAAACTTTAAAGCTCCTTTTTCAGAAGAATGTTATGCGCCAACCATAAGCCCGGCGCATTGCTGTTTTCTACAAGTTCAATATCCGGTCCGTTCCAGCCGCTTTCTTTTACGGTTCCTGTAATACCCCAACTTGCATTCACTCTTTTACCAATAAATCGCTCTCCTTTTTGAAACAACACAAGACTGTCGAAAACATTGTTGGCGTTGCTCTTAAATTCTAAATACCCTTGTATAGAAGGCACATAGCAACAATTTGTTGTTTCCGGAAGAATCTGCTGCTTGCTTTGACGGGAAGGTTGCGCCATTAGCCGGTTATTTTCACGAGTGATATAGATTGTAAAGTCAGGTTTAAAATTATATGCGCCTGCTAGCTTGTTTAAATTTGATGCCGATAATGCCACAGTGAACGGTACTTTAACCGGTTCGCCATAGAGTACAGCCAATATATTTTTCTTTAAAAACTCCAGGTCTGAATTTTCACAATTAGAGAGCAATACAATACAAATGTTGTCATTGTCAACTCGCATGAGTTCACTCCTAAAGCCCATGGCACCTCCTGAGTGATGGATTAGCCGTTTTCCCGGCAAGCTATCTACGATCCAGCCATAACCATAGTTCTTTTTAAAGGGTGTATAGGCCTGTTCTGTCAGCTCTTTATTAATAATGATATGGTTTTGCATGGCCAGGTGATATTTATACAAATCGGCCGTGGTAGCATACATGGCGCCGGAAGAGAATAACTCTTTTTCGTCATGAATACCGGAAACCCTCACAGAGTCTTTATAGAGAAATGTGTAGCCCGTAGTTTTGTTTTCACTGGATAATGCCGCATAATTGAACCCGGAGGAACTCATTTGCAATGGTTTAAAAATATATTTGTCTACAACCGCTTCGTATTTCATATCCGTAATCTTTTGTATAATAAAACCGAGCAGAAAATAGCCTGTGTTGCTATACCTCCATGCTGTTCCTGCCGGGAACTGCAAAGGCGTTTTTTCAAGGAAAGCAATCATATTTTCTTCGCTGTCATAAGGCATGGAACCATCATTATTAAAGCCGTAGATACCGGAAGTATGAGTAAGTAGATTTTTAACAGAGATGCTGTCAGCAGAGGGAAGGCCGGGATAAAACTTAGATAATTTATCATCCAACGATAGTTTCTTTTCCTGGATGAGTTTCAGAATAACCGTTGCTGTAATGGGTTTTGTTATTGAGTAGATACGAAACATGCTTTTATCCGTGTTGCGTTTTCCCGTTACGTAGTCTGCAAATCCGTATCCCTTAGAAAGCAGGATTTGACCATTTTGTGCAACAAATGCCGATCCATTGAATAAGTTTACGGCAGCAAAAGCAGACAATAGATCGTCGAGCTTTTGTTTTACCGTCAAGTCATTTAATTGATCTTGACTACCTGCACTTTGCCCTTGCAAAAGTAAACGGATCAAAAGCGTAAATACGACGGTGGCAAGTTTATGCATGGTATGCTGTTATAATTGAACAGTTAGGTGTATGAAAAACTCTTTTGCGCTTTCCCTGATGATCAGTTCATGTTTTTTAGGATAAAGCAATGCCAGTCTTTGCTTTACATTTTGCAATCCGATACCGCTTTTCATTTTTTCAGGATCATATTCATTTTTTAAATGCACACTATTGTTTACATCAAAATACAGCACATGATCTTTGGTGTGTAACGAGATATTAATGAACGAAGGCTGCTGCAAACTAATGCCATGTTTAAAGGCGTTTTCCACAAAGGGAATAAGTAACATGGGAGAAATATCCAGGCGGTTGAGCTGTTCTTCAATATTGGTTTGAATAATAATATTAGAGCTCGTGGCTGTACGGAGTTTTTGAAGATCGATATAGTTATTCAGGTACTCTACCTCGCGCGCCAGCGATATTTTTTCCTGCATATTTTCGTGCAGCATAAAGCGCATCATATCGCCCAGCTTTTGAATGCCTTCTCCTGTGCGGTCGGCATTTTCCTGTAAAGCCGTACCATACAATGTATTTAATGCATTAAACAAAAAATGAGGGTTGATCTGCGAACGTAAAAAGCTCAGGTTTGCCTGCGATGAGCCAAGGGCTGTTTGTAACACCTCTTTCTCAACGCGGTTGCGGCTGATATACCAGCTGAGCGGAATGACAAAGAAAAAACCCAGTACCAGGAAAACCGCAAAGTAGGCGCCATATTCACCATTACCGGCAATGCCATAAGCGATTCCGGCAGCCAGCAGGTTTAACAGGAAGATACCAGGAATAATACGCAGCCAGTAAGAACGGCTTTTATATTTTCTTTCACCGGCCAGGGAATTAAAAACGGAAATGTAAAAACACAAGCAGCACTGTATAGGAACGCCTACCATCCAGAAAGCCGCTACCTCATGCGCTCCGTTAGCCATTAGTATTGCAAAAATTGAAAGCCAGCAAACCAGTGCCAAAAACGTAAATAAAAGGCCTTTTTGCCCTGTGCGCTCAACCTCCGGTCTTTAAAAAGGCAAACAACACTTCTTTAAGTGTATAATAGGCGATAAATAAAATATAAATAATAGCAACGGTTGTAAAGCTGTCGGTGAATACATCATTGTATACTTCATCCCTGGTATCAAATTGTGCAAACTTCCATCCGTCTATATAAGTATTGGAGATGGAAATCAGGGTGGCAACAATTAAAAACGAACCGAACACAGAGCCGGTTTTGGTCCACTCGTCCTTTATTTCGCTGGCATACTTTGTCAGAAAAACAAATGCTGAATAATAGATAATAATTTGTGCCAGGTAGGGTACAAAAAAATGCTTGTAGAAATTAAAGCGGATATTATATTCATGAAACCTCCAATAGCTATGACTACCATCATTCGCATCTTTGCTCAGTACGAGCAGGAAAATACGAATACAGCGGCCAGAATGCTTACCAGCCAGAATTCAATTTTATTATATATTTCTTTTGCTTTCATCCGTATATTTTTTTTTTTTTGATTTGGCCGGATGCCTTCCTGTTGGCAGGCGGCATTCTCGCGTGTGAGGGGTTACCAGGCCCCGATTCATTTTGCTATTTATAATGCAAGATTACATTGCTGCAGCCTGAAATATATGCCACATGTGATGAAAAGGTGGAAAAATGTGACGAATGTGTTGTAAAGCAGCAGTACGCCGGAGCTGCAGATGAAAAAGGGTGTTTCCGGTACTGCTGCGGATGGAAAATTTAATGTACGTTTGCCCACTCAATTTAATTTCATGCTTAACAGAACTATAGCGCCGGCTATTGTTGACGCGGTAAACTTCAACCTGCAGCTACAGCCATATAAAAAATATGTTTTACGGAACGGTGTAGAAGTATATGCCATAGATGCAGGGGCCGAAGAGGTATTGCAGGTAGAGTGGGTTTTTAACGCCGGTAACTGGTTTGAAAACAAGAACCTGGAGGCGGGTGTTACCAATTTTTTGCTGAAGAACGGTACCACTTCTAAAACAGCGTTTGAGATCAATGATCATTTTGAATATTATGGCGCTTATTTGAACCGCAACAGCGGATCGGAGTACGCCTATGTTACGCTTCATTGCCTGTCGAAGCATATTGAGAAATTATTGCCGGTAGTGAGGATATTTTTTCAGAGTCTACTTTGCTGCAAAGTGAAATGGATATTGCCATCCAGAATATGAAGCAAAAACTGGATGTAAATCTTAAGAAAAGCAGCTTTGTAGCCGGGCGGCTGATTGATACCTATCTTTTTGGAGAACAGCATCCTTACGGACAATTCAGCCGGCATGAAGATTTTGATGCCTTAACCAGGGAAGACCTGGTTAATTTTTATCAGCAGTATTATAAGAAAGGCCGGTTTAAGATCTTTATAGCAGGTAAGCTACCCAGCAATATAGCATCTTTATTAGATACTTATTTTGGAGACTTTGATAACAATGCAATAGCCGAAAAACAACACGTGGCCGCACCGGCCCTGCAAAAAAGCATCGCGTGATCAATGATGAGAATGGGGTACAGGGCTCTATCCGGTTGGCAAGACCGTTTGAAAACAGGCATCATCCCGATTTTTTAAAAGCGCAGGTATTGAACGTGGTGCTGGGCGGATTTTTGGTAGTCGCCTGATGGCGAATATCCGGGAGGAAAAAGGATATACGTATGGTATACATAGCTACCTGATGGGTAACAAACGAGAAAACGGATGGATGATCACCACCGAAGCAGGGCGTGATGTGAGTGAAGCTACCATTAGCGAGGTGTATAAAGAAATGGAAATCCTTCGCAACGAGGCTGTAGATGAAGAAGAGCTGATGCTGGTAAAGAACTTTATGATGGGTTCTATTTTGGGAGATCTTGATGGGCCGTTCCAAATGATTGCCCGCTGGAAAACATTATTCTCAACGACCTGGATAATGATTTTTTCAACCGCTATATTTCTAATATTAAAAATATTACCGCCGCCGAATTACAGGAAACTGCCAATAAATATTTATTGCCCGAAGATTTTTATGAACTGGTGGTGGTGTAGATAATCTTTCTTTGTTATTAAATTTAGAATCGAGCAGTTCAATATGTCTGAAGCTGAACTGTTTGATATACTGGGTTACAGATCCAGAAAGTCGGAAGTTCTTTCAGGAAAAAGAAAGCTAAACCTCGCTATGATCCGTAAGATCAGAGAAAAACTAAAAGTACCTGCCGGGGTATTAATTCAGGCCTGTTAAAAATGCGTTTTAATTAATCAGGAAACCCAGCCCGATCTTATTGATAATTTTCCCTGCAAACCTGGTGAGTTTAGGAATGGTTTTGCCTGCATTGATACGCCTGGCGTACATTAATTTGTAATTGTCGTTATAATTCAAATAGCGCGAGTCGCCCTCCAACCCCTTAAAAATAAACGGTTAGAGACGTAGGAAAAAGCAATGCCCCAGTTTTCGCTATTATAGCCCATCGCACCCTTTGCTTTCAGGTTAGGGTTAAATTTCCAGAACGAATGATGCGTATTATTATCATTTTGTTCTTTAATATAACTAACATCTGCATTGAACGAAGCTATTGCCGTAGCAAAAAAATGCTTTTTAACTACAAGTGTATAACCATATCCGATCCCGGGTCCAAACGTAATAAAATCCAGCTTAGCAACGTTGGGGTGTGGAAACTCATTTTTAACTGCGAAGGAATAAAAGCACTGTCTCCCTTTGCCGAACCGTAAAAAAACTCGCCTCCGTACAATAAAGACCCCGCTGATTTCCTTTGCCAGGCATCCAGTAAAAATGCTGCCTGTGCACTGAATTTCCTGCTGTTTTGAATCAGGTTTACCGTAGTTCCGTAAAGCCTGGTTTCAATATCCGGCCGGGTATAATAAGGCATACCTGCCGGTGCAATATTGTAGCCACTGTTTACATAAAGACCTTTATAATTTTGAAAATAAATATCGGCCAGTATTTTACGGCCGGTAACGCTAAGCTGGAGGTTGGTTTGCTTTGTTTTACCCTTTTTTTTTTAGAATAAAGCGGATCGAGACTCCCTACACCGAAGGTAGCGGCCAGCCCTACAAAATCATAGGAGCCCGAAATGCCGAGCCGGCCGGGGCTATTGGACAAATATTTTAGCGAGCTTTCGGCACCTGAAGCATCGGTTTTAAAAACCGTATTTTTTTGGCAGCAATAGCGCCCAATGTTAATTTATGGCGATAGGAAATGTAGTAACTGGTGTCATACCGTTCAGATCTGTACTGGGCATGTGCGTTCAGCATAGTTACAATAAAAAGACTAAACAGTATGGCTTTCTGCATAAGATGTTATTACAAAATACGATAATTAATCAAGCTATATGCCAAATATTTTAAAGGCGTCGCTATAAACCATTTGCAGGGTGTGCACCCGGGAAAGCTGATTGCTATCGGGTAAAGTATATCCACCGTACACGCACACATCATACACCAAAAAAGCCTACGTTTGTAATATGCTTTTCGACAGGAAAAATCTTTCTAATGCACAGCTGATTCAGATGTACCGGAGCCTGGTGTATCCAAGGCTTATAGAAGAAAAAATGCTGGTGTTATTAAGGCAGGGAAAAATAAGCAAATGGTTCAGCGGTATAGGTCAGGAGGCTATTAGTGTGGGCGCTACGATGGCGCTGCAGCAGGATGAATGGATTATGCCCCTGCATCGGAACCTGGGTGTATTTACCAAGGGCAAATGCCCCTGCACCAGCTATTCAACCAATGGCAGGGCAACCAAAACGGCTATAGCAAAGGGCGGGAAAGAAGTTTTCACTTTGGAAGCAAAGCGCATCATATATGCGGCATGATATCACACCTGGGGCCACAGTTGGCGGTTGCAGATGGTGTGGCACTGGCCCATAAGCTGGAACAAAAAAGAAAGTTGCATTGGCTTTTACCGGCGACGGGGTACCAGCGAAGGCGATTTTCATGAAGCGCTGAATCTGGCTGCTGTTTGGGATTTGCCCGTTATTTTTTTAATAGAGAATAACGGGTACGCGCTCAGCACCCCTACCAGTGAGCAATATCGTTGTATCAATCTGGCAGACAAGGCCAAAGGGTATGGTATAGATGGCATCACCATCGATGGCAATAATATTTTAGCGGTTTACGATACTGTTAAAGGGGTACGGGATTATTGTATCAGGAATCAAAAGCCCTATTTGATCGAATGCTCCACCTTCCGGATGCGCGGCCATGAGGAAGCCAGCGGTACGCGGTATGTTCCCGGTGAACTTTTTGAGCTTTGGGAAAAAAAGGATCCTGTTACCAATTATGAACAATACCTTATTGGTGAAGGCCTGTTAACGGAAGAGGAGGCGATCTCTGTCAGGAGAGCCTAAAAAGCAAGATCGAAGAAGAACTGAACGAAGCGGCAATAAAAGCATTCTCTCTTACAGTTGATACCGCTGTTGAAATAAAGGATGTATATGCTCCTCATAAGCAGGAAGAAGACCTGCTCAATAAAGCAGACAGCCATGCTTCGGAAAAGCGTTTTATAGAGGCAATTAAAGAAGGCATTCAGCAAAGCATGGCTGTGCAGGAAAACCTGGTGATCATGGGGCAGGATATTGCGGAATACGGGGGCGCCTTTAAAGTGACGGAAGGGCTGGTAGATTTATTCGAAAACCACGGGTTCGCAATACCCCGATTTGTGAAAGCGTGGTAGCAGGTGCGGCCTTAGGCCTGAGCCTGGAAGGATATAAATCGGTAATAGAAATGCAGTTTGCAGATTTCGCAACCATGGCGTTTAACCAGATTGTTAACAACCTGGCTAAACTATATTACCGCTGGGGCAGTGCGCCAATGTAGTAATACGGATGCCCACCGGCGGCGGTGTGGGGGCAGGGCCTTTTCATAGCCAGAGCAATGAGGCCTGGTTTACGCATGTGCCTGGTTTGAAAGTGGTGTATCCCTCCACTCCCGCTGACGCAAAAGGCCTGTTGATAGCAGCAGTCAATGATCCCAACCCGGTACTTTTTTTCGAGCATAAAGCTTTATACCGCAGCATAGCTGCTCCTGTACCGGATGAGCCCTTTGAAGTGCCTATTGGCAAAGCCAGGTGGGTGCAGAAAGGCGATGACTTGGTGATCATTACCTATGGAATGGGTGTTATATGGGCCGAAGAATATGGGGCGGCACACCCGGAAGTTTCATTGGCCATCCTGGACCTGCGAACCCTTTTGCCACTGGACTATGAAGCAATTAAAGAAGCGGCTGAAAGTACCGGCAAAGTATTGGTATTGCATGAAGATACCTTAACTGGCGGTATTGGTGCAGAAGTAGCCGCCTGGGTGGGGAGCATTGCTTTAACCGGCTGGATGCCCCTGTAATGCGATGTGCCTCTTTAGATACGCCGATACCTTTTAATAAGGAACTGGAAGCTAATTTTCTGGCCCATGCCAGGTTAGAAGAGTGTATTCATAATTTACTGAATTTTTAAGTACGGCATTTGCCGGCTCAACGATAAACCATCAGCTAAACAATGTCTTTCGAACTATTATTACAGAGTATTTCAAAACGGGTGACACTGAGTGAAGAAGAGCAAAAATATTTACTTCTTTCTTCAGACCCAGGAAACTGAAGAAGAAAGCCTTTTTATACCAGGAGGGAGATGTGCAGCAGCATATTGCTTTTATTAATTCCGGTTGTTTACGAAGTTATTCGATTGACAAAAACGGCACGGAACATATCCTGCAGTTTGCACCCGCGGGCTGGTGGATTGCAGATATGCAAAGCCTGTTGAACAACGCACCCTCCAACCTGAGTATTGATGCCATAGAAGACAGCGAAGTATTTTTAATAAAGCAATCGGAGATAGAAGACATGTACCAGGCTCTGCCTCAGCTGGAGCGCTATTTCAGGATACTCGCCGAACGCTCCTGGCTACCTCCCAGCAAAGATTAATAGATGCGTTAAGCCTCACGGCTGTAGAGCGTTACAATAACTTTTGTAAAAGATACCCTTCCCTTATACAAAGCATCCCGCAGAAATATGTGGCTTCCTATATTGGTATTACACCGGAGTTTATGAGCAAGATGCTGAGCCAGCCAATGAAGAAGGGGTAGTAGAGAGAAGCTATTGGGAAATGGCTAGCAGGAGTTTAGTTGCCTGATGGTAAATGTTCAATAATATACCTTGCGGGCTCTGCGTGAAACCATATTAGTTGGTAGAATGACAAGTGGGGAGTGGGATTGGGCAGCGAAAAGATTCAATACTCAAATTTACAGCAACCTTTGCGTCTCCGCTTCTCTGCATATTCTGCGAGAATAATACCTACCTTAAATTACATTATTTCCAGCCTTTCTCACTTAACCTGGATTAACTCTTTTACTTAATGCGTGTTATTGTGCTCACCTCTGCTTTGAGCTAGCTTTGCTTTTAAAGAGATCACAAAATGAAAAAGTCAATAGAAAGAGTGTTTACCCGCCCCGCCCAGGCCGGCATGGTGGGCGATGGATTCAGGGTGTTTAATTTTATACCCCGTGGCGTTACACAGCAAAGGTTGAGTCCTTTTTTAATGCTGGATTTTGCCGCCGCTTTTAATTTTTCGCCCACCGACAAGCCTCGCGGTGTTGATGTACACCCACATAAAGGGTTTGAAACAGTTACTGTTGCTTATAAAGGAAGTGTGGCTCATCATGACAGTGCTGGAAACAGTGGCGTAATTCATCCTGGAGAGGTGCAATGGATGACAGCCGGGGCCGGCATTTTACACAAAGAATATCATGAAGAAACCTTTGCAGCAAAAGGTGGCGTTTTTGAAATGGTACAATTGTGGGTGAATTTACCTAAAAGGATAAATCTGTTCAGCCACATTACCAGTCTCTTACAAAAGAAAAGATCGGTAAAATTGTATTGCCCGATAATGGTGGAGAGGTAAATGTTTATTGCCGGTAATTTTAATGGCCATGCGGGTGCCGCCGAAACGTATACAGAGGTAAATCTGTTTAATGTAAAATTAAATAGCGGCGCCAGTTTAAAAACCGGTATCCCTGTGAGTCATAATACCGCGTTACTGGTGGTGGAAGGAAGTATTATTGTAAACGGCAAAGAAGTGGAGGAGCATAGCTTTGTGCTGTTTAAAAATGACGGTGAAGAGATAGAAATGTCTGCAACAAAAAATAGCGTGATATTGGTATTAAGCGGGAGCCTATCCAGGAACCCATTGCCAGCTATGGTCCTTTTGTAATGAATACCCAGGCTGAGATTTACGAGGCCATAGAAGAGTTTCAAAATGGTAAGTATGGTGTGTTGAATTAGTGGTTTTTGTTTTGGGTTTATTGTTAAGGGTAACGGTCGCCTTAGGGTGACCGTTATTGTTTGTTAACGATCCTCCAAACAATGGTATGGGTTGCTCGCCTATTTAGGCGATTGCCGGGAGGCGCCAGGCAAAGTAATTTGCAGCATAAAACTATTCATTATGCGAGGCGCCCTGTTTATGCTACTGTTTGTAATCAATTCCGCTGTGTATGCACAGTGTAACTATTATTATTTACAAAGTAATAAAACGGTTACCATGGCTATGTATGACAGGAAGGGTAACCTGGATGGAAAATATGTTTATAAAGTGTCGGGTGTAACAAAAGCAGGAGGCATTACCAGCGCTAACGTAAAATCTGAAGTATTTGATAAAAAGGGGAAATCGTTGGGAGGCGGAGCAGGCACCATGCAATGTAAAAGCGGACAGCTGCTGATAGATATGAAAATGATGATGAACCCCAACAAACGCAACAGTTTAAAAATGCAGAAGTAGATGGAAAAGGCGCGTTTATGGAGTATCCTTCTTCTTTAAGCGTGGGCCAGGCCTTGAGCGATGCCAGTTTCAATATGGATATGAAAGCCGAGTCGGGTCTTATGGCAAATGTCAGCATCGACATTACCAACCGCAAGGTAGAAGCAAAGGAAAAGATCACCACACCAGCGGGTAGCTGGGATGCCTATAAAATTACATACGATTCGAAAATGGTGATGAATATGGGTTTCGCTATTCCTATGAAAATGCAAATGACCGAGTGGTTTGTTCCCGATTTTGGCATTGTAAAAAGCAGCTCAAAATGGGGAACACAGGAGTTGGTGTCGATTGAATAGAATGCAGGCGATTGCGGAGGTAACGGGAGGTACACAGAAGATCTGCTAAAGACTCAGTTACGAAACGGGAACACTTTTAGTGATTATACAAAGCCCTTCCCGCCCTGGTTCCGATATGCTTTTCCCGCTCAACCGTTAAGCGCCCGTTTACCAATACATAATGAAAGCCTTTCGAGTAAGCATGCGGACTCTTATACGTGGCCTGGTCGGCTACCTGCTTTTCATCGAAGATGACGATATCTGCAGCCATTCCCTCTTTTAGAAGTCCCCTATCTCTCAGCTGGAATTTTTGCGCCGGCAGGGAAGTCATTTTCCGGATGGCCTCCTCCAGCGAAATCACTTTTTCTTCTCTTACATATTTTCCTAAAACCCTGGCGTTGGTACCATAGCCCCGGGGATGGGGCACACCCTGGTTAAAAACGCGGATAGAGGCATCGCTGGCAAACATATTAAAAGGATACTGCATAATGCGTCTTACATCCTCCTCTCCCATGCCGTGAAATACGGCGCTGGCGCCTCCGTTCGTCATAATCTCTATAATCGTTTCCGCTTCTTCTTTAGCCTTATGCCTGCGGCCTTTCATCATCAGTTAATTTCTTCAATGCTTTTACCATTGTAACTGCTGTCTGGCCGGTAGCTGGCTACTACGGCGTAACTAAAGTGTTTCAATTTTCTTTTCTTTAATCTCGACAGCATTTTATCAATCACGCTCTTTTTGATGGCGGGATTTTTCAATCTGGCTACAATACTGTCCTGCCCGTCAGCCAATATATCGTCGGGTAATAAGGTACTGATAGAAGTGCTGCTGGCCGTGTAGGGATATTGATCAATCGTTACGTCCAGTCCCTGTTCCCGGGCGTTAGCTACCATGGCAATTGTTTCTTTACTTCGGCCCCAGTTCTGCTGTCCGCTCAATTTAAAATGAGATATTTCTACCGGTATATTGGCCTCCCGGCCAATGGTAATGGCTTCGTGAATTGCATCAGTAACCTTATCTCCCTCATCTCTCATATGCGAGGCGTAAACCCCATTATATTTTGAGGCGATTTTGGCCAGTTCCACAATCTCGGGTGTTTTAGAATAAGTGCCGGGAATGTAAATAAGGCCGGTGGAAAGCCCTACAGCGCCGTCTTTCATGGCTTTTTCCACCAATGTCTGCATTTGAGCTAATTCATTGGCTGTGGCATCGCGGTTGGCTCGTCCCATTACAGCCTTGCGTACATCATTATGCCCTACCAGCGAAGCTACATTTACCGAAAGCTTCAGGAGTCGATCCAGTGCAGGTATTTGCCAATATCTACATTAGATGCGCCACAGTTGCCTGCCACCACCGTTGTTACACCATCGTAGATAAAATTGTCAGCGGTTGGATTTTTAGCTTCATCTCCTTCTATATGAGTATGCACGTCTATAAATCCGGGAGCTACGATCAGTCCCTTTGCGTCAATAGTTTGGTTTGCGGTAAAAGGCAGCGACTTACCTATACGCTCAATTTTCCCCTCCTTTACAGCGATATCGCCATAATACCAGCTATTACCGGTACCATCGATAATTTTACCGTTTTTAATAAGTATATCACAATTAGATTGCCCCTGGCAAAAGAACGTGAACAAAAGCGGTATGAGCAGGAGTAGTTGTAAACGGCGCATACTGCAATTTAAGCATAATCCTGCTTTTAAGGCCTGCTGTTAAACCTCCTGTAAATAACAGCATCGTCATCTTCCGTAGCCCCTTCCAGCCAGAGCGGCGTGGGCATCAGGCCTGCTGTAAACCGCTCATAAGAATCCTTGATATATTTATGAAAATTATAGTCGCTTGCGGTAGACGTGAAAAGAAACGAAGGTTGGTAGTAAATGATGAACTGGCTGATAGTGCTGTCGTTATCAGCGCCGGTAATACGCCTTATAAGCGCCTTGCTGAAGCGATGGTTAATAAAGGCTTCCTGTTCCTGCGTAATCAGCCTGTTTTGGAACATCGACATCTGTTTATTGCGCTTGAAACGGAAGGAGTTAATGATTTCGTTTAAATCAAAACCCACAGATCCGTCACTCAGAGAGCTGACTTTTAAGCCGGGCTTTTCGTAGTTGAAATATTTGGCGTAATCCTGCCGGTTTTGAATAGAGTCCCTCTTGTAATCTTTTACGCGCGCCTTTACGCCGGGTAATAAAGTAACAAATGTTTGCAGGAGATGTTAAATGCATAGGGCGTTTTAATGCTACTTACCAGGAATTTTCGGGTAGGTTTATTAAGATAGCTAAACCAGATAGAATCGGTTTCATTAACGCGGATGCTATAATCGCCATTCGCATCAGTAACACCACCGGCTCCATTGGTTGACAACACGGAAACCGCCTGAACCGGATAAATACCCGAGCTATCGAATACGGTACCCTTTACCGTTATCTGTGCCCCGGCTCCCTGCAATCCCGCACCAGCTAAAATAAGTAGTATGAGAAAAAATACTTCAAATCAGTTAATAGGACGGCAAAACAAGCAAACTATTTGCAAATGCTTTGATAAAAATATTATATAGCTGGTAATCAAAGCTTAATGCGCCATACGGTAAGTGAATAAGGAGGCAAAGTTTCCGGCGCATTTTCCTGTAATTGTACTTCACCTGTTACAGGAGCAGCCTTGCGATCTGCCGGATTGCCGGTTAATACCGTTTTCAGGATATTTTTTTACCGGAAAACGACCCTAAATTGAACCTGATATGGGTAGTAACCGGCAACAGGTTAACGGCACGTACTATCAACTCGTTGGTTTTCGTATTTTTACGATTGAAGTGGAAACACGTTTGATCACGCCGGGGTCGTTGCTGGAATATTGCAGGTCGGCGGGTATGTATTCATCACCCGGTGTATTACCGTACAGATGCTGCACATAATAACCGGGAGTTAATTTTACTTCTGTATTGGTAAAATAAATGAGGTCGGGGTTCCATTGTGTAAACCCTTCCTTTGCAAAAAGGGGCGCGTAAGAAGACATGGCAACTACATCGCCGTTCCTTTCTAGGTTGTTTAAATGCAGTGCCTCGGAAAGAGCGGTTTCCAGGTTATTGGGCCTGCCGGGCAGGTGGCTGGCGTATTCGCCCAGGTAAACCTTACTGCCATTCCGGTCGTATTTATCATAATAATCCTGGTTGTGAATAAACCAGCCCGGAGACACATAATAATGTTCGTCTATCAGGTCTACACCCAGTTTACGGGCAATGCCCCAGCCTTCCACGTAATCGGTGCCCTCGTAAAACGGCCCGGAAGTACCTATTACCTTTATTTCCGGGTATTTCTTTTTAATGGCATTAAAGATCATGGTAAACCGTTCTTCAAAAATATCCGTGATCAGGTCTTCATTACCAATGCCTATGTATTTTAAGTTAAAAGGCTTGGGGTGTCCTGATGCGGCGCGAAGCCTGCCCCAGTGGGTGGTTTTAGCGTCGCCGTTCGCCCATTCGATCAGGTCAAGTATGTCTTGTACATATTCATCCATATCGGTCATGGGGATACCACATTGTTGTCCTGCACCCCCGTCAGAGGAGTTCTGGCAAGGCACCCCGGCTGCCAATACGGGCAACGGTTCCGCGCCCATGTCTTCACAAAACTGGAAATATTCATAGTAGCCTAACCCGGTGGTTTGATGATAGTTCCACAGATTGCGCATGGGTTTACGGGCTTCGAGCGGGCCAATAGTCGTTTTCCAGCGGTAAATATTGGCAATTCCATCGCCATGGGCTACGCATCCGCCGGGGAACCGCAAAATTTGGGTTTCATATCAGCCAATGCCTGTGCCAGATCGGCCCGGAGGCCGTTTTTGCGATTTTTAAATGTTTTTTGCGGGAAAAGGGATACCATATCTAAATGAATGCGGCCCTTTTGCTCGGAAATTAACTCAAGCGAAGCCCCGGGGCTGTTGCGTTGGCGGTTATTATTGCCGAAAGCTTTTTCCACCCGGTTCCGGCCGGAACTTTCATAATAGTAGTGCCCAGTACATTTCCGTTTTTATCTGATAGTCTCCAGGAGAGCCGCCCTGCTTTTCCGGAAGGAATTCTTACAAAAGCGCTGCAATCATATTTCTCGCCCGCCTTAACGGCGATACCGTTAAAGCCATCATTGATCAGCACCGGGTGCCCCAGGTCGTCACTTAAAACGGCATAGTGCGGGTTGTTAGGTGGATCGGCGACACCGAGTCTATCGACAAAGTTCCTACACCGGGCCTCCATGCTGTTTGATGATTCCAGTTTTTATCCTGGTATTTTTTATCAGAAGGGTGATATTCAAAATCGCGGTTTTGTACCAATTCGGCATACAAGCCCCGTCGGCCGCATAATTAATATCTTCGAAAAAGCGCCAACCAGCAGGTCGCTGATCTTTTGCTTCTTTCGGGAATGGGCGTAAGTACTACATCTACGGGCTTTAAACCAGCAAAACGCTGGGGATCGGTGGCGGAAGACTCTGCTAAAAGTGCAGACTGATGCTGGGCGTTTTTTTGAGCATTCAAAAGCCCTTCTACCAGGCTAAAAGCAACTTTATGCACCGTTCCGGTTTGCTTTTTCCCTAAAATCGTTGCCTCAACACGGTTATTTACATATTCTCCGGCGCTAAGCTTTTGGGCTGCGGGAAAGGTTTTAAAGTCGGTTGCCAGGAAAATACCTGGCTGGTATGATTGATATTGCTTTGCCAGCGCACTGCATATTTACCATCCGGAGCTGAGGTAATAACCGGCTCTGATACATTACTGCCCGCAGGGGTTTGCGGATAACTCTGGCGTCCCCAATATACCAGGTCGGTAGAAGCTGCATGGGCAAATACATTTTCTGTCGCATTAAGGCTCCATACCAAATGCCATGTTCCCCGGGGGTATAAAACAAAAACGGTTTCAACATTTTTTTTTGGGCGCCCCAGGCGCCATAATCGCTATATATAAAGAAATGTTCAGGACCTATCGCGCTCCAGTTGTAACCGTCATTGCTCCAGGCAAAGGCCAAACCGGTACGCGCATTACCGCGTTCGGGTGTGTAAGCAAAAATATAAGCCGAATCGGGTCGATTGGCAGTTTGCTGGGTGTTGCCTTTTGCTGCAAAAAGGAAAAGCAGGGGCAGAACAATCAATTGTTTCATAGCAGTGGCAATTTATAATAGTATAAATGACAAATATATTTATTTACACAGAGAACCACAACTACTTTCAATAGTATCCTGCCGGTTGCCGTAGGAAATAAATCAATGCTGCCGGATCACCTGCTCTACAATAGCCGGGAAGTGTGCGTGTTCCAGCTCGTGTATTTTTTTGTGCAAGGCGTTCAGGTGTATCTCCGGGTTCAATAGCGCAGGTAGCCTGGAAGATAATATCGCCATGATCGTAATGCTCATCTACATAATGAATGGTAATACCGCTTTGTTTTTCCCGGTTGGCAATAACTGCCTGATGCACAAAAGCGCCATACATGCCTTTTCCACCATAACCGGGTAACAGCGCAGGATGAATATTCACGATTTTACGGGGATAAGCATCAATCAGCGGTTGGGGATTTTCCATAAAAAACCGGCTAAAACAACAAAATCAATTCCTTTTTCCTGCAAAAAAGCCGCATATCCGTCTTTTTTATACTGTTCTTTCTCAATCAGCACCTGTTCAATTTGCTCACGTTTGGCAATTGTCAATACCCCCGCCCCGGCCTTGTTACAAGCAATCAGGCTTACTTCCGCAATATCGCTTGTCTTAAAATGATCGATAATTTTCTGGGCATTACTACCGGCACCGCTGGCAAAAACAGCTATTTTTTGTTTCATTTTTTATTATTAATCCGCAACCGACCTTTTTATTGATTATTGGCCCGTTTCTTTGTTAGTTTTCTGAATAATTCTCTTAAATATTTTTTAAAAAGGCATACTGGCCAAAAATAATGCTTACCCCTAAAACCATTAGTGGCCAGATTAACGTTACCAGTACTATATATATAATAGTATAGAGCAGGGTATTATCAACACGAAGTACCGACATCAGCCACCTGCCCAAATACCCGCTCAGGCTGCCGCCTATGGCAAAGGTGCAGAGGATTAAAAACAACTGCAGGGGGCCAACCTTCCATTTTTGTTTAAGCCTGTTGAGCATGACTGATCCTGCAAAATAACCCACAATTTCCAAATAAGCTAAAATGAGGATAATGCCCCTTCAACCCCAGATATTCACATCAAATCGGGGTAAGCCGGGATGACTTTTTAATGACAAACAAATTTTGACTTCAAAAAAAAAAGGGCAAAAAAACCGCTGAAACTCAAGCTGGGCGTGGGTTTAAAAATTTGCAAATTGTTGCTGTTATGTTAACGCCGCACCTTATTTTTGCAGTCGTTCAGAGGTTTTTATCCACATTTTAGATTTTATGCGTTTTATGAACAATCATAAGTATTTATTTAACCAACTAACCTTACTTATAATAGCGCTGCTTGTTTCCGTTGCCCCGTTTTTGCGCAGGATGGTGCCGCCGTTCAGGAGGGAAAGACTTTATTTATGGGCAAATGTGCATCCTGTCATGCCGGCGACATGAAGTCGAACAGCACAGGGCCTGCATTAGGCGGTGTTCAGGGACGTTGGGAAGACGCCGGAAAGCTGCACGAGTGGATTCGCAATAACCAAAAGCTGATCGCTTCAGGATATCCAAAGGCTGTAGAAGTATCAAAAATCTCTGCTTCTGCAATGACTACCTTTCCTGATCTTACTGATCCTCAAATAGATGCAATTCTTGCGTATATCGATGCAAAAGCTTCAGGCAAATTAGATACACCTAAGGAAGCTGCAGGCGGTGGTGCGGGCTGCAGGTGGCGGCGCATCGAACCAGAACAACCTGATGTATGGAGTGGTTTCATTGATCCTTGCCCTGGTTGCCCTGGTGCTGATTTATGTAAACTTTAATTTACAAAAAGCAGCACGCGATGCAGAAAATGTAAAATCGGCTCCTCCTTACCTATTTACCGTAATAAAACATATATAGCCATTTTCGCCATCGTGTTTTTTATTATAGGCGGTTATTTCACTACCAAAGGATTGGTTAACGTAAACAGGCAGATTAACTATGAGCCTACACAGCCTATCTTCTACTCTCACAAAGTACACGCCGGTGTCAACCAGATCAACTGTTTATACTGTCATGGTAACGCATGGGAGAGCAAAACTGCGGCTATTCCGTCGGTTAACGTATGTATGAACTGCCACAAAACCATACAGAAATATGGTGGCCCTGAGTTGAAAGACAGAAACGGCAACGTGGTTGACGGAACCCGCGAGATACAGAAATTATATGAATATGCAGGCTTCAATCCTGCTCAGCCTGATGCATGGGATCCTTCAAAAGCCAAGCCGATTGAGTGGGTTAAAATTCATAATCTTCCTGATCACGTTTACTTTAACCACAGCCAGCACGTAAGAGTAGGTAATGTTCAGTGTCAAACCTGTCATGGCGATATTACCGGCATGGACGAAGTATATCAGTTCTCTGAATTGAGCATGGGATGGTGCGTGAACTGTCACAGACAGACCAAAGTGAATTTCAATGTAGATTCTACAGGTGGAAATCAGTTTTACAGCATTTACGAAAAGTTTCATAACGACATAAAATCGGGCAAAATGGATAGTGTGACAGTGAAAGATATCGGGGCCTGGAGTGTCAAAAATGTCACTATTAATAGTTAATCAGCCAGCGTGCTGATGTAACCCAAAGGACATCGGTACCAGTGTTGAAGCGAACAGCAAATTATCACATTAGCAAATTATCACATTAGATAAAGATATGAGTAAAAAGTACTGGCAAGGTTTCGGAGAAATAAATGATCCTGAAAATTTTCAGAAGAAAGTGAGCGATGAGTTTCGCGAAGAGCTGCCTTTGAAGATTTTGACAGCAAGGGCTTATTGGACGCAAAAGCCCCGCGCAGGGACTTTTAAAATACCTTGGTTTTAGCACTGCAGCTGCAACGTTGGCTGCCAGCTGTAAAACAAAGGTTCGCGAAGCCATTCCCTACGCTTTTAAGCCAGAAAATATTGTTCCGGGTGAAGCAAAATTTTATGCTACTACGTATGTACAAGGTGGAGAAGTGGTTCCGGTACTGGCAAAAGTAAGAGATGGCCGTCCGATCAAGATTGAAGGAAATGATAAAGCTACTTTTACCAACGGGGGTACATCTGCAGCAGTTCAGGCGTCGGTTTTAGACCTGTATGATACGCATCGTCTCCGTTTTCCGCAAAGAAAAGTAGGCGATAAATTTGAAGAAAGCACTTACGAACATTTAGATAAAACAATTGCTGCCGAGCTAGCCGGCGCAGGCCAGATTGTTTTGCTTTCCAATACCATTACGTCTCCCTCTACTTTAGATATCATTGCAAAAATCCTAAAATTCGCCTGGTTCAATACGATGCTGTAAGCTACAGCGGTATGTTGCTGGCTAATGAAGCTTCCGGATTCGGAAGAAACCTGCCTACTTACAGGTTTGAGAATGCAGATGTGATTGTGAGCCTTGGCGCAGATTTCTTGGGAACCTGGTTAAACCCTATTGAGCAGGCTTCGGGATACGCCAAGGGACGTAAGATAGATGAGAAGAATCCTAAAATGAGCAAGCATTATCATTTTGAGGGTTTCTTAAGTATGACCGGCTCTAATGCCGATGAGCGCTTTGCTCATCGACCTTCGCAAACCGGAGCTGTGGCTTTAGCTTTATTGGCAGCTGTAGGCGGCGGTGTTACTGCTCCTGCCCTGGACGCCAAATTAAGCGCTGGTATCGCAAAAGCTGCCGCAGACCTGAAAGCAGCGGGTGCACGTGGTTTGGTAGTTTCAGGCAGCAATGATGTAAACATACAAACACTCGTAAATGCGATCAACGGAGCCATCGGAGCCTACGGTTCTACCATCGATTTCTCCAGGCCTTCCAATACATCAAAAGCAGTTGATAAAGACTTCGCTGACCTGTTGGTTCAGATGGAAGGAGGCCAGGTTGGCGCGATCCTGATCCACGGAGCTAACCCGGTTTACGATTATTTTGATGGCGCCCGTTTTGCCAACGCACTTAAAAAAGTAAATACCTCTGTATCGTTCAGCGAAAGAATGGACGAAACAACGCAGCTGGTTAAATATATATTACCTACGCACCATTACCTGGAAAGCTGGGGAGATGCAGAGCCAAAAGGCGGTATCGTAAGCTTTATTCAGCCTACCATTAATCCGCTATTTAAAACAAGGGCTTATCAGGATTCTTTATTAAAATGGAGTGGCAATGCTACAGAATACCATGATTACCACAAAGAATTCTGGACTGCCAAACTGGGTGGTGAAATCGCGTTTCTTGATGCCTTAAAAACAGGTGTTATTGAAAATGCAGCAGCTACAGGCGGCTCTTACTCTGGCGGGCTACTGCTACCGCTGCGGCTGCGGTATCTGCAACACCTGCCGGCGGGAAAGATGAATTGGTTGTATATAGAAATATAGGTGTTGGTACGGGTGTAGGAGCTACCAACCCTTGGCTACAGGAGCTGCCGGATCCGGTTACCCGCGCCACATGGGGCAACTACGCGCTTATTTCGGTTGCAAAAGCCAAAGAGCTGGGTATTGAATTAGACAATGATTATGAATATTACCCCGAAAAACCGGTAATTAAAATACAGAGCGGTAAAGCCAGCATTGAGTTACCTGTTTTGGTAATGCCTGGCATGAACGCCAATACGATCGCTGTTCCCATGGGATACGGTCGTGCAGACTTCACAGGCCGTACTGCGGCCGGTGTAGGTGTTAATGCTTATCCTTTTACGTCTTTCAACGGCACAACTGTAAGCTTCGTAAATCCGAACGTTACAGTAACTGATGCAGGAAGAAAAGAAAAAGTGGCGCAAACACAGATACATAACTCTTACGAGGGCCGCGTGGAAGTGTTGAGAGAAACCACATTAGGTACCTTTAAGAAAAGACCCAATGAGATTAAAGAGTGGAGAGACCACCTGGTAGAAACTTTTGCAGCCACCAGCGGAGATTTCAGAAAAGAAGCTACTTTGTACGGCGTGCACGAAACCCCGGGATTAAAATGGGGTATGAACGTAGACATGAACGCCTGCTTTGGTTGTGGTGCCTGCGTAGTAGCCTGTCATATTGAAAACAACGTACCTATTGTGGGCAAGAGCGAGGTGCTTCGCTACCACGATATGCACTGGCTTCGTATCGACCGCTATTTTATCAGCGACGAGAACAATGCCGACGAGCTGAAGGGCGTGGTATTCCAGCCCATGATGTGCCAGCATTGCGACAATGCTCCTTGTGAGAACGTTTGCCCGGTAGCAGCTAAACCACAGTGAAGAAGGTATCAACCAAATGGCTTATAACCGTTGCATCGGTACCAGATATTGCGCTAATAACTGTCCGTTTAAAGTTCGTCGCTTTAACTGGCTGGATTATACAGGAGCAGATAGCTTCCCGCATAACCAGGATCAGACGGTTGTTGGTAAATTAGACCCGGTTGTATTCCAGATGAACGATCCTTTAACGCGCATGGTGTTGAATCCTGATGTTACGGTGCGTTCGCGTGGTGTAATGGAAAAATGTTCTTTCTGTATCCAGCGTACGCAACATGCTAAGCTGGAAGCCAAAAAGAAAACAGGCCTTTGCGCGACGGAGAAGCAAAAACTGCATGTATGCAGGCTTGTAATGCCGATGCGATCGTGTTTGGCAATGTTAATGATAAAGCCAGCCGCGTAAGCCAGGACAGGCAGAACAATCCTCAGCGTTTATTCTACTCCCTGGAGCAGTTGCACGTATTGCCTAATGTTAGCTACCTGGCTAAGGTTAGAAATACCGACGAAGTGCTTGCAGGAGATGAGCATCATGAAGAAGGCCACGAGGCCGCAGGGCATGGCGCAGAGGCAGAGCACGGAGCAAAACCAGCTGTAGAAGGAGCGCATCATTAGAGCGTAGTTAAAAAGTTAACAGGTTGATAAGTTGACAAGGAGCCTAGGCTATGAACGATCAACTATTAACAATGAACAATTTAGATTATTAGAATTTTTATAGATAATTATGTCATTAATCAGATACGAATCGCAGGCCAGGGCGCCATTGGTAGAAGGAAATAAAACCTACCACGATGTAACGGAAGACATTTGTCGTCCGGTGGAGGCTAAACCCAGCAAATTATGGTGGGTTGGTTTTATCATTTCGCTTGGCTTGTTAGGCTTTGGTGTGGTATCCATTTATATGGATGTGGTGTATGGTACTGGCCAGTGGAACCTGAATAAGACCGTGGGTTGGGGATGGGATATTACCAACTTCGTATGGTGGGTAGGTATCGGTCACGCAGGTACCCTGATTTCCGCTATCTTATTACTTTTCCGCCAGGGCTGGCGTACCGGTGTAAACCGCGCCGCGGAGGCGATGACGATTTTGCGGTAATGTGCGCGGGACAGTTCCCTATCTGGCACATGGGTCGTGTGTGGAACGGTTTCTTCGTAATGCCTTATCCCAATACCCGTGGTCCGCTGTGGGTGAATTTTAACTCTCCGCTTCTTTGGGACGTATTCGCGATCTCTACCTATTTTACTGTATCTCTTTTGTTCTGGTACTCAGGTTTATTGCCCGACCTGGCAACGCTGAGAGACAGGGCTAAATTAAAATGGAGCAAATTCTTTTATGGTTTAGCTGCATTTGGCTGGACGGGCAGCACCAAGCACTGGCAAAGACACGAGGCATTATCGCTGGTATTGGCTGGTCTTTCTACTCCGCTGGTACTTTCGGTACACACAATCGTATCATTCGACTTTGCCACTTCGGTTATTCCAGGCTGGCACACTACCATCTTCCCTCCCTACTTCGTAGCAGGTGCGGTGTTCAGTGGTTTCGCGATGGTACAAACCCTTTTATTGATTACACGTAAAGTACTGGGCTTAGAGCAGTATATCACCATGGAGCATATTGATGTAATGAACAAGGTTATTGTTCTTACCGGTTCTATCGTGGGTATCGCTTACCTGACCGAGTTATTCATGTCGTGGTACAGTGCTTCACCTTATGAGTGGTTTGCCTTTAAAGAAAACCGTTTGAACCTGAACAGTCCTTATGGATGGAGCTACTGGCTGATGATGGGCTGTAACGTATTATCTCCGCAGATCTTCTGGTTCCGTAAAATGAGGCGCAATATCCTGGTTACCTTCTTTATGAGTATCCTGGTAAATATCGGTATGTGGTTTGAGCGTTTTGTGATCATCGTTACCTCTATCTATCGTGATTATTTACCAAGCTCATGGAGTACTTACTATACTCCAACTATCTGGGAGATTGGTTTCTATATGGGCACGTTTGGTTTGTTCTTTACCTGCTACTTCCTGTTCTCTAAGTTCTTCCCCGTAATTGCGATCGCCGAGATCAAACACATCCTGAAGAAGAACGGTGACAGCTATAAAGCAGGATATGATAAAGAAGAGATGGAGAGCTATGATGCTTTTGAACACGAACAAAGCCATCATCATTAACAGATAGACTAAGTTGAAAACCTGCCTGTCGGCAGACAGGGTTTATAAGTGGACAAGGTTTTTGGGGCCGGTATTACCAGAATCCGTTTACCAGAATCCAGTAACAAAAATATATGAACGTTAAAAAATTTGTTGTAGGTAATTTTTACGAAGAAGCGGTTTTGTTTCCGGCGGTAACCAAGGTGCGCCGCGCAGGATACAAAATCCATGATGTGTACACGCCATTCCCTATCCATGGCCTGGATAAGGTAATGGGTTTAAAGGACACTGATCTTCATATTGCCGGTTTCATTTACGGTATTACCGGTACATCTACTGCCATTGGGTTTATCACATTCATGCTGGCATTCGACTGGAAGATCAATTTTGGAGGAAAGCCATTCTTCTCTTTACCCGCATGGATACCTATTATGTTTGAGCTTACGGTATTATTTGCGGCAGTGGGTATGGTGCTTACTTTTTGCTGGTTATGCCAATTGGCGCCATTTGTAAAAAAGACCACTTCAACCTGCGCAGCACCGATGATACTTTTACTATGGCTATAGAATGCACCGATAAAACCAACGAGGCAGAAGCGATAGCCTTCCTGGAAAGCGTAGGCGCCCAGGGTGTGGAGATCCAGCATCGTGAAGCAGATTGGTGGATTGGCCGGTACGACAGGGAAACTGTAAGGTTTGGAAAAAAAGTACCCCAGGTTTAATTAATATCAACTCAAGGAAAAGAAACAGATGAACAAATATTTTTATATAGCAGTTGTGGTGCTTAGCGTAATGGCCGCCGGTTGTGGTGCAGGGAAAGATCCTGGTATTGCTTATATGCCTGACATGTATTACAGTAAAGCCTACGAAACGTATGCCAATACTAAAGAACTGAAAGATTCTGGTATATTCTACAACAGGCTTCCTGTTGCAGGGACCGTTTCTACAGATGAAGATCTTGCTTTTCATTTTGATTTGAAACATGATTCTGCAGGGTACGCGCAATCAGCCGGCCTGAGAAACCCCTGGATAGCGGTGCAACAGTGAACCTTAAGGAGGCGGAAAGGCTGTATTTGGTAAACTGCGGTATTTGCCATGGTGCGGCATTGGATGGTAATGGGCCTCTTTTTAAAGGTGGTGAAGGACCCTACTCTGCAAAACCTGCTACACTGGTAGGAGACCCTGCTTATGAAGCAATGGCTCCGGGAACCATGTTCTACTCTATCACTTATGGTAAAGGGCAAATGGGTAGCTATGCTTCCCAGCTTACACCTAAGCAACGTTGGGAAGTGGTGGCTTATATTAAATCGAAGCAAAAGAAGGCAGCACCGGCAGTGGCTCCCGCAGCACACCGGTAGATAGCGCCGCAACAGCAAAGAAATAATTTATTTGAACTTATTTAATAAAGATCAGGAATGTCAACAGTAGAAAATTTTTTACCTACAAAAAGTATAACACAATATCTTATGTGTTAATGGCCGTAGGGTTGGTAGCGACTATTGCGCTGTATATTTCAACGCACGGCGCAACCGGCAGTGAGGAAGAGGTACACAGAAGCCATGCACGCTTTTGGGCAAGCCTGTTACAAAATAGTGTTTACTTTCTGTTGGTAGTAAACGCGGCTATGTTCTTCATGTGTGCTACAACACTGGCATGGGGTGGCTGGCAGATCGGCTTTTCAAGGGTAACCGAGGCCGTTTCTTCTGCTGTACCTGTAATTGGTGTTATTACCGCAGTAATCCTTTTGTCCATTGTTTTTGGCGACAACCATACCATTTATCACTGGACAGATACAGAGCATGTAAAGCACGACAAAATTTTAAACTTTAAAAAAGGCTTCCTTAATAAAGGGTTTTATGTAACTGTAACGGTTTTAACAGTAGTATTCTGGTCTTTCCTGGGTTGGAAAATGAGGCAGCGCTCCCGCAGCTTGATACGAACCCGCCGGCGACCATCGAAGCCAGAAAGAAATTTGTTTGGGATAATACGGTAATGGCCGCTTTATACATTGTGGTATTTGCGTTAACCATCATGTCATCATTACCATGGCTGTGGTTAATGAGTATCGATGCACACTGGTTCAGCACCATGTATAGCTGGTACACTTTTGCAAGTACGTTTGTGGCAGGTATTGCCCTGATTGCTCTTTATGTAGTGTTTCTTAAAAACAATGGCTTACTGCCTGCTGTAAACCAGGAGCATTTACATGATCTGGGTAAGTTTATGTTTGCCTTTTCCATTTTCTGGACCTATTTATGGTTCTCCCAGTTTATGCTGATCTGGTATAGTAACCAGCCTGAAGAAACCATTTATTTTGTAAACAGGATTGGTAACAGCGCCAGGCAAGCCCTTATTCAGGAATCTTCTGGTTCATGCTGATCATCAACTTTGTGGCGCCGATCCTTATTTTCATGAGCCGCGATTCTAAACGTAACTATACCATTGTAACGTTTGTAGCAATATTGATCCTTTTCGGTCACTGGTTAGATTTTTACCAAATGGTATTTCCTGCAGTTTCACCGGATAAAGTTCCATCCATAATTTTCGATATGGGTATCGCCTTGTTCTTTGTTGGACTGATCATGTTGCTGGTGGCCCGTACTTTAAGTAAATATCCTTTAACAGTGAAAAATCACCCTTTTGCAAAAGAGAGTGTTATTCACCATACTTAAAAATTACAGTTACGCGGCGGTATTTGGAACAAACCGGCTCTAAATGCCCTATTAAGAAAAATTAGAAGAAAACAATAACAGAACAATACATCGTATGCATACTTTTTTATTAATAGCGATTTTATTATTGGGATTCATTATCACCTTTCAGATTGCAAGGGCTACTGAATTTGTATCAATAGTACAAGGTGAGGAAAGAACCAGAAAGCAGTCTAACAGGATCAATGCATTTTTGCTGTTATTGTTTCTGATCGTTGGTCTTTTTGGTGTGTATTGGGCGCATCATACGCTGGCAGATAAAACGCTGGGACTGAGCGGCGCTGCATCTGATCATGGTATCAAGGTAGACAGGATGCTTAAGTACACGCTTGTGGCCACCGGTATTGTATTCGTGCTTACGCAGGTGTTATTATTCTGGTATTCTTTTAAATACCAGGAGAGAGAAGACAGGAAAGCATATTATTTTCCGCACAATAACAAACTGGAAATGATATGGACGGTTGTTCCGGCCATCGTTTTAACGGTGCTGATCTCATTTGGTTTGGTGTATTGGTTCCAGATTACCGGCGCTGCTCCTGAAAATGCTGCTACTGTTGAAATTACAGGAGCCAGTTTAAATGGGAGTTCCGCTATCCGGGTAAAGATGGTGTTTTAGGTAAAAAGAATTACAAGTTTATTGACGAAAGCAACGATAACTCGCTTGGTTTGATCTGGGATGATGCCGCTACCCATGACGATATTGTATCTGGTGGCCCCCTGCACCTGGTTGTAAACAAGCCGGTAAAGCTGGTAATAGGGGCAAAAGATGTGATTCATAGCGTAGGGTTACCACATTTCCGTTTGAAAATGGATGCCGTACCCGGAACTCCTACTACTTTATGGTTTACCCCAATCAAAACAACTAAAGAGATGATCAAAGAAACAGGCCGGGAGAATTTTGTATTTGAAATTGCCTGTGATCAAATGTGCGGTGCAGGACATACCGGTATGCGTGGAGAAATTATTGTAGAAACCCAGGAAGAGTATGACCAGTGGATGGCAACACAAAAAGCGCAATACCAGACTGCTGTGGTTGAAAAACAAGCTCCGGCAGCTCCTGCGGCTGGTGCGGCAAAAGATTCTTCGGCAAAGAAACCCGCAGATAGCGCTGCAGTTGCCGCTAAACCCGATTCAGCAACTACAAAATAATTTGATATACCTTTAGATCGATATTAAAGACGAAATTTTTTATGAGCGATATTTTACATACCCACCAGGAAACAGCAAGCCACGGTCACCATGCAGATGATCATCATCATGTGCATGCGCATCACAAGGAGACTTTTATTTCGAAGTATATTTTTAGCATGGATCACAAAATGATTGCTAAACAGTTCCTTATTACCGGTATTGTTTGGGCGATCATTGGCGGTTTGTTTTCGGTATTGTTCAGGTTGCAACTGGGTTTCCCGGACGAAAGCTTTCCTATCCTGGAAACCTTTTTTTTTGGAAAATGGGCTGAAGGTGGAAGGTTGAGACCGGAATTTTACTACGCATTAACCACTATGCACGGTACGGTACTGGTATTCTTTGTATTAACTGCCGGATTAAGTGGAACATTTGCCAACCTGTTGATTCCATTGCAGGTAGGCGCGAGAGACATGGCATCTCCAATGATGAACATGTTGTCTTACTGGTTTTTCTTGGTGGTAGTGTGGTAATGCTTGCTTCTTTGTTTATTCAAACAGGACCTGCTTCTGGTGGCTGGACGATCTATCCTCCGTTAAGCGCCCTCGGCCAGGCTTCAGAAGGCTCTAAGGCCGGTATGGATTACTGGATCATTGGTATGGCGCTGTTTATTATCTCCCAGCTTCTGGGCGGTTTGAACTATATCGCAACTGTATTGAATATGCGTACCAAAGGTATGAGCATGACGCGTGTGCCGTTAACCATCTGGGCGCTTCTGTTTACTGCTATACTGGGCGTACTTTCTTTCCCCGTATTGTTATCAGGTGTGGTACTGTTAATGTTCGATCGTCACCTGGGTACGAGCTTCTACCTGAGCGATATTTATATTGCCGGACAGGCTTTGGCAAACGAAGGCGGTAGCGCCATCCTGTTCCAACATTTGTTCTGGTTCTTAGGTCACCCCGAAGTATATATCATTATTCTTCCAACCATGGGTATCGTATCGGAAGTAATGTCGGTAAACGCGCGCAAACCCATCTTTGGCTATATGGCCATGGTGTTCTCTATGTTTGCGATCTGCGTACTTGCCTTCCTGGTGTGGGCGCACCACATGTTCGTCACGGGTCTGAATCCTTTCCTCGGATCGGTATTCGTACTCCTTACCCTTTTAATTGCGGTTCCTTCGGCTATTAAAGTATTTAACTGGTTAACTACTTTATGGCGTGGTAATATCAGGTTTACTCCTGCCATGCTCTTTGCAATCGGCTTTGTGAGCTTATTTATCTCCGGTGGTTTAACAGGTATCTTCCTGGGTAACTCTACCATTGATATTCACCTGCATGATACGATGTTTGTGATCGCTCACTTCCACATAGTAATGGGTGTATCTGCCTTCTTTGGTATGTTCTGCGGCATTTACCACTGGTTCCCTAAAATGTATGGCAGGTATATGAACAACACTTTAGGTTATATCCATTTCTGGGTTACCCTGATCGGCGCTTACCTCATCTTCTGGCCCATGCACTACCAGGGTTTTGCAGGTATGCCAAGAAGATACCTGGATAAAAGCAGCTGGGTAAGCTTTAGCCAGTTCCATGGTTTGGATGCAATGATCACTGTTGTAACGGTATTGGTATTCGCGGTTCAGCTGATGTTTGTATTTAACTATTTCTATTCGATGTATAAAGGAAGAAGAGTAAGAAGTCTGAATCCATGGGGAGCTACTACATTAGAATGGACCACGCCTATTCGTCCCGGCCATGGCAACTGGGATGGTGAAATTCCTGAAGTACACCGCTGGGCTTATGACTACGGTAAAGATGGAAGAGATTTCATTCCTCAGACTGAGCCGATAGGAGAAAAAGAAAGTTCGCATTAGAATAGCGAGTAGTCAATGGTCAATAGTCGATGGTCGATGGACTCTAGCCTAGTGGCCATTAACAATGAACCATGAACAATTTGAAACAGGAAAGGGCCGGCTTTAAAGATTATATACAGCTTATAAAGCCCTCTTTAAGTATAATGGTGGTATTTAGCAGTGTAATCAGTTACCTGCTTGTACCCGATGTGCTGATTGACTGGTGGCGGATTGTTTTGCTCTTTGCAGGTGGAATGTTGGTTACGGGTAGTGCCAATACCATCAATATGGTGGTTGAAAAGGATACAGATGCACTCATGAAGCGCACAGCCAAAAGACCCATTGCCAGCGGGCGTATTACGCCGGAGCAGGGTTGGGGCTTTGCAGTGCTTACAGGTGCATTGGGGGTATTTATCTTAGGCTATTATTTTAACTGGACGGCGGCAGCCTTGGCGGCATTCAGTCTTTTCCTATACGCCTTTGTGTATACACCGTTAAAAAAGGTAAACTCTATCGCAGTATTGGTGGGAGCATTTCCGGGAGCGCTTCCTTGTTTAATTGGCTGGGTAGCGGGTTTTGTACCCGGGCAGGAGATAGATTGGCTGGGTGGTGCGGTAATGTTTGGTATCCAGTTTTTGTGGCAGTTCCCTCATTTCTGGGCGATAGCCTGGGTAGCACACAAAGATTACAGCGAAGCGGGTTTTAAATTGTTGCCCAGCGATAAAGGACCAACCAAGTTTACAGCATTGCAAACGCTGGTTTATTCTTTGCTGCTGGTGCCCATTACGGTAGCTCCGTTTTTCACCGGTATTAGCAGCACTGCGGGAGTTAAAGGAATGGTAGCACTAGTGCTGGTAATAATAGCCAATCTGTTTATGATTATGAGGTGCGTAACCTTATACAGCAAAATGGATGTTAAGAGCGCCAGAAACGTGATGTTTGGAAGCTATATGTATCTGCCTGTTGTATTACTGGCATTATTACTGGCAAAGGCTTAGGGATGCCGTGGAACATTTTAATAATAAAAAAATTTTTGAAGTGGACATAGTGAGCAATGAACAACATAAAAGAGTACATCCCCATAAATTTACTTTGTGGGTGGCGATAGCAAGTATCATAATGATGTTTGCTGGCCTTACCAGCGCTTTTATTGTAAAAAGCAATCTTACCGGCTGGAGAACGATTGTATTACCTAAGATATTTTGGGTTTCTACAATCGTAATATTAACCAGCAGCGTAACTATGCAAATGGCTATCAAAGCATTTAAGGCCAGGGAAATGCAGCGTTACAGGTCTTTGATGACTGTTACGGTAGTATTAGGCCTTGCTTTTGTAGTTTGCCAGATTATGGGATTTGGCGAATTGTGGGATCAGAATATCAGGTTTAAGGGATCATCGGGCGCGGGCCAGTTCTTTTATGCCATTGCAGGGCTGCATGGCTTGCACGTATTGGGTGGCGTAGTAGCGTTGATTGTGATGGTAGTAAGGTCTTTAGCAGGAAAGAGTAAATTATATAGTGCCGTGCCGGCCGAGGTAATGGGCATGTACTGGCATTTTGTAGACCTTTTGTGGTTGTATTTATTAATATTTTTATAATTGTTGGATAAAATTTTTTTCTAAGGAATGGCACACGAAGCAACAGTAAACACACACATCGTACCAAATGGTGGAGCGGAGGAAAAGCCCTTTTAATATCGAGTACGGAAAAGTGATGATGTGGTATTTTTAATGAGCGATGCCTTTACGTTCGGCGCGTTCCTTATTTCTTATGGTACTACAAGGTTTAGCCAGAACTTCTGGCCCGACCCCAACGTGGTATTTAATGCATTGCCGGGTGCAGGCCATGCTAACCTCCCACTGGTGTTTGTAAGTATCATGACATTTATACTTATCATCAGTTCCGTTACCATGGTATTGGCAGTACATGCAGGGCACAACCGTAACAAGGCCGATGTGCAGAAATGGTTATTATGGACAATTGTAGGTGGTTTAGCGTTTTTGGGATGCCAGGCTTTGGAGTGGCACCACCTTTTAACCGCCGAGCATGCTACATTAATTGACGGGAAAATTGAGTTAATCAGCCAAACTACCAGGCATAATCCCTGGGGACAGTTGGTGCATGGCCCTGAGGTAACAGCAGCATTACAAAATTCATCAGTTCATACTTTGGCTACGCTGGTAAGCGAACATCATCTATCTGCAGCATCTCATGCTGAGTTAATGGCCACACCTAAAGATCAGCTGGTACAATTGATCAGCAATAGCGACGCGGTTCATATCCGCGAAAAAGGCCCGGTAGCTTTTGGCGGCTTCTTTTATGGCATTACAGGTTTCCACGGGTTTCACGTATTTAGCGGTGTAATCATCAATATCGTAATGTTGTTAATGACAAGGAATAATGTTTTCGAAAATAAGGGTCATTATTTAATGATTGAAAAAGCCGGTTTGTACTGGCACTTTGTAGACCTGGTTTGGGTATTTGTGTTCCTGTGTTTCTATCTGATATAAGGCTTCAGGCATTAGATTTTAGTATTAAGAATATTTAGAGTTATAGAATTAAATAAGTTATGAGTAATCATTACGATCCTACAAAAGATATTTCCCCTTCAGCAGCGTACCCGGAGGTAAGTGTTTCCCATCATCATTCTGACGATGCCACCTTTAAAAAGAAGGTATGGAAAACGACGCTGATTCTATCCGTTATTACGATTATTGAGTTGGCTATCGGGTTTTTTATTTACTTTTTGCACAAAGGAGAGCCTCCTTATTTCTTCATTTTATTGTTAAAGGGAATCGTTTGTATTCTTACCCTGGCCAAGGCCTATTATATTGTATCCGTATTTATGCACCTGGGTGATGAGATCCGTAATTTTATTATGACGATAGTGGTGCCCTGGCTTTATTTATCTGGTTCATCATCGCTTTCCTGGCAGATGGACAATCTTATAAGAATTTGCGTAACAAATATGATAAACATTTTGAAGAAACTACAATGCCTAAAGCTCACTCGAGCGCCCCGGCAGCGGAGCCTGCCAAAGGCGAAGGTCACTAGTTTACCGTCAAGAATATATTTTGGAATCCCGGAGCGAAGGCTTCGGGATTTTTGTTTTTAAAACCAAATATATTAACGGCTAACACTTCAGGTCTGGTGTTTTTGATAATTATCAAAACTCTCTGGAGGCAGGTGCTATAATTTAGTACCTATAAATTCGGAAAGATGAAGCAATCGAAACCTCATATCAAAGAAGGGCCGATATTGGCTGCTGCTGTTTTCTCGCCTGTTTATTTTATTGCCATGCAGCTGGTTGAAAAATATAAAATAGATATCGGGCACCTGGGCAGGGCCATTATAGAATTGGTTACTATACCCGCATTAATTATGCCGCTGCTTATTTTTGGCTACTGTATAGCCTATATAATAGCAACAAAGAGGTTACGGGTATTACTGGTACTAGCAATGGTATGTTCGGCCCTTATGCTTGGTGGGTTCGTTACAGGGGTCTTTAAGGATGCGGCGGCTTAGTCTTTCCAATCGTTTTCATCTGTATCAGGTCAACCAGGAAGGAAAAGCCCATGGCGAAATAGATATACCCCTTAGAATTTTTACTTCAAAACCCTCTGCCAGTAAAGCTACACCAATTAGCATCAGGAAGCAAAGAGCCAATACTTTGAAAGAAGGGTGTCGGCTGATAAAACTGCTGATGGGTTTGGATGCAATGAGCATTATGATTACGGTAACCACCACTGCGGTGTACATGATCCACAGCTCCTGCACCATACCTACGGCTGTAATAATGGAGTCAATAGAAAAGACAAGGTCCAACACAATGATCTCGGAAAGCAGTTTACGAAAACTGCCTGTTTTTACGTTAACAGGATCATTAGGATTGGGTTCTTCTGTTTTATGATAGATTTCCTTGGTGCTTTTATATAAAAGAAATAAACCTCCGGCGATGAGTATCAATTCTTTGCCTGTGAAAGACATGCCAAAAAGCGTGAACAGGTTTTGATCCAGCTTCAGTATCCAGGAGATTACTGCCAAAAGTATGAGGCGCATTACCATTGCCAGGCCAATACCCCATAACCTCAATTTGGCACGTTGGTTTTCGGGTAGCTTATCGGCAAGGATGGAGATGAAGATAATATTGTCTATACCCAGAATAACTTCCAGCGCAATAAGCGTGAGTAGCGGGATCAGCACATCTGCCATGAACAAAGGTTTTTAGGGGTGATATTTTTTTAGTGGAAGCTTTTATAGTCAATGTCTTCGATCAGCATTCCTGGTTTCAACAAATAAATTTTCATGCCCAATTTTTCGGCATTTGGAAAATTAGTATAAGAATCGTCAATAAACAGCGTTTCTTCCGCTTTTATACCGGCATCTTTTAAAATATATTCAAATACTTCGATATCCGGTTTTCTGAGGCCTATATTTTGTGAATAATAAGCTTTGGTGAAGAAACTCTCCAAAGAGAGATAGGGCGTTTGTGCTAAAAACTGGGCTGTAAAATAGTCATAATGTATTTGATTGGTATTGCTCAGCAAAAAGAGCTGGTAGTCTTTTTTAGTTCGGCAAGATACGCCAGGCTGGTTGATCTAAAGCCGAGCAACAGCGCATTCCAGGCATCGCGTATTTGTTCGTGGGTCGCCGGAGCAGGTAGCAAAGACTGGATCTTGATAAAAAAAAGCTTCAGGGCTGATGGATCCTGTTTCCAGCTGCTGAAATAAAGCGTCGGCCTGGTATTGCGTAAACACATCATCAAAATCGCTAAATCCCAGTTGTTTAAATGCATCTGACGTTTTGCTGAAATCCAGGTCGTAAAAAACGCCGCCGAAATCGAAGAGTATATTTTTATCATAAAGAGCGAAGGTAAAAGGAAAAATATCGGACGTGCGCAATTTTGGGCCAGATTCTTATCTAATTATAAAAACCTCGTATTTGAAAATTTTCAAAAATATAGCCTTATACATACCGATCTTTAACGTATGGAAGTACAATATTAAACATTTTTACAATTTTTTTCAATAACATGAATGATTCCTAAAGTTTCTTAGTGTTATACTTTTGTTAACAAAATAATTATCTTAGCGAGATCAAAAGGTTTGCTTAAAACTACTGTTTATTCATGCAACCAACGATGAAATAAAAACTGCTCTATAATAATAGCAAAAGGGAAAATTGTCAAAAAGGTTCCTTTATTATAAGTAAGTTTTAAAAACAAATTTTTTCATTCTATAACAAAAATCAGAGGGTTAAAAACCCTGAACCTATTTGGGATTTCTATTACATTCTTTTTAATATCACAAAGACAAACATTTTGCTTATGATGAAGTTTACCCCACGGAGAAGGGCGTATACTATTTACGCTTTGCTCAGTTTTTTCTTTCCATTCTAATTTGCCTGCCACAGCTATCGTTTGGGCAGGTAGCGCCTAAAAAGTAACAGGTATTGTTGTTGGTGAAGACAACAAACCTTTACCCGGAGCTACAGTTACCAATTTGCGAACCAGAGGTGGAACCAATACAGACACTGACGGCGCTTTCTCCATCAATGCAGAAGAAGGAGATAAGCTGGAGGCTACCTATATAGGTTTAAGTTCACAAACTATTACGTTCTCTGGTCAGGCCAGTTTAAAATTTACGCTTGCAGGAGATATAATAAAGGGCAGTTGGAAGAGGTGTTGGTCTCTACCGGCTACAATACTATTAAGAAGAAGAATTTTACCGGCGCAGCTACCACTTTAAGTGCAAAAGAACTGGAAAGAGCGGGTGTTCCCGACATTTCAAGAATGCTGGAGGGTCAGTTTGCAGGGGTTTCGCTGCAAAATGTTTCAGGAACTTTCGGTGCTGCGCCCAAACTCAGGATAAGAGGCGCAACATCGCTGTCGGGAGATAACAAACCCCTCTGGGTGGTGGATGGGATCATCCTCGAAGATGTGGTGAATATTTCGAATGAAGCTCTGTCTACAGGTGATATGAGTACTTTGTTAGGTTCGTCCGTAGCAGGTCTTAACCCGGACGATATACAAGACATAACGATTCTCAGGGATGCCGCTGCCACTGCTTTATATGGTGCGCGCGCCATGAATGGAGTAGTGGTTGTATCAACGAAGAAAGGGCGTCCTACCGCGGGCAAGCCAAAATATCTTATTCAGGTAATTACTCAATGTATATTAAACCAAACTATTCGCAGTTTGATGTTATGAACTCGGCAGACCAGATGGCTGTTTTGGTTGAAATGATGAATAAGGGCTACTATGAAATGCCGGGTATGATTAATGGTTCGTCGGGAGGGCCGATAGCAAAAATGTATAGCCAGCTATACAATTATGACTCTGTAACCAATACCTATGCATTAAAAAATACCCTGAAGAAAGAAATGCGTTTTTGCAAAAATATGCGAACGCAAATACTGATTGGTTTGACGCGCTATTTAAGAACTCGTTCATACAGGAGCATTCAGTGAGTGTAACTTCGGGTACAGACCGCACGCAAAGCTACGCTTCCGTTTCTTATTTAAAAGATGACGGTGTTACGATAGGGAATAATGTAGAACGTATTACAGGAAACTACAGGTTAAACTTTAAAATGGGTAAGAAAATTTCTGTTGAGTTGCTTAGCAATGGATCAATCAGAAATCAGAGAGCACCAGGAACCCGGAATACGGAGGCCGATGTGGTATACGGATCGAATTTTAGAAATTTTGACATCAACCCATATAATTATGCATTAAAGACCAGCAGAATTCTGACACCATATGATGAAAGCGGAAACCTGGAATATTTTCGGTTGAATTATGCACCTTTCAATATTATTAATGAGCTAAATAGCAATTATTTAAAATTGAATTTGATCGAGTATAAGGTACAGGGTAAAGTAGAGTATAAAATTTTACCTCAATTAACCTATTCGGCCATTGGCTCGTACCGGTTTACAAAATCAGAGGGACAGGTGCACATACTTGAAAGCTCCAACCTGGTAAAAGCTTATAAAGCGGCATCTGATCCGACAGTGGTTGATAATAACCCATTTTTATACACCAATCCCGACGCTCCGTATGCTTACCCAATGGTAGTGTTGCCTAATGGAGGTTTTTATAATGTAACAACCAATACATTAACCAACACTTATTTTCGCCAGGAGCTCAATTATACCCGGATTTTGGTGTCGATCATCATATAAACATATTTGGAGCCATGGAAGCCCGAAATGCAAAAAGACAGTATCAGTTTTTTGATGGTGTGGGCTACCAATATGAAAACGGTGGTTTAGTGAACCCCTATTATATGTATTTTAAGCAGGCAGGTGAAAACATCAAACCATATTTTGGAATGAATACCGGTGTTGATCGTTACCTGGCTTATTTTATACAAGGACAATATTCCTACAAAGACAGGTACACCCTAATGCCCACTGTAAGGTATGACGGCTCAAACAAAATGGGTAGAAGTAAAACTGCAAGATGGCTGCCTACCTGGAGTGTTTCTGCAAACTGGAATATACAAAATGAGGACTTCTGGATACAGAATGAAATTTTAAATTCTGCTGTTCTGAGAGGTTCGTACGGTTTGGTGGCGAATATTGGATCTGCAACCAATTCGGCGGCAACTTTTTATAACCAGATATCAAGAAGGCCGTTTGTAAAAGACCAGGAAACACAAATATATATTTCAAGTTTGGAGAATGATGTACTAACCTGGGAGAAGTCAAACGATCTGAATATAGGCCTTGAGCTGGGATTTTTGAAAGGCAATCGGATTTTATTTGTTGCAGATTATTATAAACGTAAGATCCGGGACCTAATTGGTTCGACAAATACCTCTGGTGTTGGTGGCCAGTTTACAAAAGTTGGGAACTACGGTACAATGGAAGCCAATGGTTTAGAGCTAACTTTAAATGCACGGGTTATTCAATCTGAGAACTTTAGCTGGACATCGAGACTTAACGTAGCGTTTAATAAAAGTAAAATTACCCGGCTTGATAACAGGCCCCAGGTGTGGACAGCTATAAATGCGACTGGCGGTGCTGTGGAAGGTTATCCGCAAAGGGGCTTATTTTCTATAAAATTTGCCGGATTAAATCCTAACTATGGGTATCCAACATTTATTCATCCAGCTGATGCCAGCATTACTACTACCCAGATCTCTTTCCAGGGTACCGACTTAACTAACCTGGTTTATAACGGCCCAATTGATCCTACAACCGCAGGTGGCTGGTATAACCAGTTCCGTTATAAAGACTTTACAATCTCGGGGCTATTTAAAGTTGCTTTTGGAAGTGTGGTAAGAAAAAGTCCTACCATTTCAGCTACCTATAATGATATGGCTGCTATGTCGAACGATATTATTAACAGGTGGGTTTTACCTGGAGACGAGGCTTATACCAATGTTCCAGCCATATTGGATGTTCTATCGTTAAGGCAGGTAGTAACTAATACCGGTACCGCGGTTGATGCACGTTATCCATATAACGCTTACAACTATTCAGATGTAAGAGTGGCTAAAGGCGATTATATTAAGCTGTCTAATATTACTCTGGGATACAATTTACCTAAAAACATTTGCCAGAGGTTGGGAGTAGGTAACGCCTCCCTGGCGGTTGTTACCAATAACATTGCGATTTTATACGCAGATAAAAATTTGAACGGGCAAGATCCGGAATTTATCAGTTCAGGAGGGGTTGCTTTACCCGTATCAAGGCAGGTAACTGTATCGCTTAAATTAGGACTTTAAAATTCGTAATTATGAAACTTACAATAAATAAATTCTTTACTGCAGTATTGCTGTCTTCGCTGGTATTTACTTCCTGTAAAAAGGTTTTTGGATGTAGATCCCGATATGAGAACATATATTAATACGCCTGAAAAGCTGGGTCAGTTATTATCTACTGCGTATCCCCGAAATGAATATATCACATTTGCCGAAACCGCATCTGATAATGCAGAAGATAAAGGTCCCGGAATAGGAACTAATGACGCACTGTTAACAGCCTATTATAACTGGCAGGATTGGCCTGGAAATGAAAGGAATTCATCAACAGCTTATTGGAATGCTTGTTATAGCGCTATTGCTGCGGCCAACCAGGGATTGCAGTCGATTGAGACGGAGAATATGGGTGTTGAGGCAATCCCATACAAGGGTGAAGCGTTGGTGGCGAGAGATGCACATCACATGCTTTCCATATTTTTGCACAGCCCTATAAAGCTGAAACAGCGGGTACAGTTCCCGGAATACCCTATGTG
This sequence comes from Paraniabella defluvii, assembly GCA_019316985.1. Lineage (GTDB taxonomy): Bacteria > Bacteroidota > Bacteroidia > Chitinophagales > Chitinophagaceae > Niabella > Niabella defluvii. Next base: position 1,816,006 of record CP079215.1, on the reverse strand, counting down.
CTTACTCCGGAAAAAACTTTTATTGGTAAATATACCAGGGTACTGTGAAAAATGTTTATGATAATATAGAAAAGGACCTGACAGAGGGGATAAAGCTTATCGATGATGCCAAGTATCCTGTTCCTAAATACCGTTTTACCAGGGCTGCGGCCCATGCTTTTGCCGCCAGGTTTTATCTTTTAAAAAGACTGGCAGAAGGTGGTTGAACATGCAACAGCTGTGGTACCTGGAGGAGACTTCACCCCGAAGCTCAGACCGTGGAATACTACCTATACACAGGTTGGAAGGGATCAGTACCGGATAGACTTTTCAAAACCTGAAAATCCTTCCACGTTGCTGTTGACATCGGCTAACTCCACCTATCAGCGTATGATCAATACGTATCATTATGGGATGGGATTAAATGGAAGAACAGCCTATACGTCAACCTCTAACGTAGTAGGAAAGAACCTGGCTAATACACTGGTAACTTATACAGACGGAGTTAGCTCCTCCACCTGGAAATGGATAGAATTCTTTTTTAATACTACTCCGGATACCGGATTCCCATATATGCAGCAGATATTATTAAGTGGGGATGAGACGCTCCTTAATCGGGCAGAGGCGTATGCAGAGTTAGGCCAGTTTGATCTGGCGCTAAGAGATCTCAATACATTTTATAGTACAAGAGTAGTAAACTATTCTGCCTCTACTGATGCGGTAACATTAGAGAAAATAAACAACTTTTTTGGAATTTCTGATGCGAAAGAAGGTATTATAACCGCTATCCTGGCCGCGAAAAAAAAGTAGAATTCTTACAGGAAGGATTGCGTTGGTTAGATATCGTACGCAGAGATATCACAGTAACCAAAAAGCTTTACATTGGCGAGGAAGAAACCACAATTGAACTAAAAGCCGGAGCGCCAAGACGCCTGTTTCAGCTACCGGAAGAAGCTAAACTTGCGGGTCTTGAATTAAACCCCAGATAATATTATTTAACGAACTGATTAAATTATAGAGATCATGTTTTTAAAAATCTTTTCAAAACCAATTACATATTTCCTGATTGTTTTGGTGTCCTTTTGTTCCTGTAGCAAAGAAGAGGATTTCAAACCGGTAAATATGAACGAGTTGAACCCAGATGTTCCGCTCAACACAAACTCGGCACTCGATCAGTGGCTTAAAACCAACCTGCTGGATATGTATAATTCTGAGGTTATTTATCGATATAGCCGGTATGATCATGAATATGACAGAAATATTACTCCCATTGATGAGGCAAGAGTAAGACCCTTTATGCAGTCGGTTTTAAGTGGGTTTGCAGACCCCTATGTAGCGGTGGCAGGACTGACTTTTATGAAAGTAAATATGCCTAAACAATGGGTATTATACGGATCTTCCAACTATAGTTCAACCACTGTTTACTGGGGATCTGCCGTTGGTGGCGTACGTGTTAATATATTTGATCTGAACAGCTATTCAACCAGCAATATAGATTTGGTTAAAGATCGTTTGGGAACTATACACCACGAGTTTACCCATATTCTGAATCAGAGAGCCATTATGCCTGTCGAATTTGCACAAATCAGTAAGGCAAGATACACGGGTACATGGGAGACCATTTCTACAGATTCAGCTCAAAGGGTTGGGTTTATGAGGATACTCCATGCAAAACCCAATGGAGGATTTTGCAGATATGGTAAAATACCCAGTGGTTTGGGGCCTTCCTGGTTTGATGATGTGGTAAGAAACAAAGCCAATGCAGAAGGTGCTGCCACACGGGCCAAAGAGCAAAGTGTGATAAACTATTTTAGCTCTTCCTTAAATATGGACTTCAGAGCCATACAAAAAAGTGCAGATGTATGTAAAAGACTCTTTAAAAGATCCGCAGGTAACTTTCCCTTACTGGCTCAACAGAGGGCTGTATAAAACATTGACTATCGTCTTGCTGATCCTATGTTTGCCACTTATGGTAGCTCTGCTGCATTTGTACGGGCTTATAATGCTTTGAAAGATTCTTTTGCCACTGCCGCAATTGGAGCAAGAACGCTAACTTCAGTTCAGTTCAGGTTTACAACTCCTACAACACTAACAGTACGGGTAGTGTATAATTCGCCTACGTCAACAGGGCTACAGGCCGATTATGATTTTACTATGGCTGTAAGTTCGGCAACAGGAGTTACCACTTTTACTAAAACAACACAGGGCACCGGTACCTCTTACAACAATGCAGCAAATTTTACAAACGGCTTTGCTGCAACGATACAGGCATATCTAACCTCTGGTACTTTTGTAGCTGATTGGATCCCGGTACAAACACCGCCTTCAATGTACACCAAAACAGGCGGCTTTACCAAAACGGGAGAGCCTACTAATTATTTTTACGGAACCTTAGGACAAACTTTATAAGCAATGAGAAGTATTAAAAATATAATAGCAGTATTTGCTGCTGCAGTACTGCTGGCCAGCTGTGAAAAGAAGTCGTATGTAGCCGCTTTTGACGAGCTGCCGCAGGAGCGTGTGGCCAAACAAATTGACTCGGTACGTACTATTTTAACCGGCGCTGCTAATGGATGGGTAGGTATCTTAGCTACCGGAACCGGCGGGGGCTTTGGATTTTACATGGAATTTGATAACCAGGAAAATGTGAAAATGGTAGCCGATCTTACCAATACATCTGCTACCGAAATGAAAACCTCGAGATACCGGGTAAGGCAGGATGCCGGCGTAGCCTTAACTTTTGATACCTATAACTATATTTCTATGCTTAATTCTCCCGACCCAACTATATTTGGTGGAACTGTCAGGGACGGATTCAGAAGCGATATAGATTTTATTTACGATCATGCTACAGCAGATAGCATCATTTTTGTCGGAAAGCGCTACAGGCAGCTATTTAAGCTCGTAAAGCTACCGCTGATCAGAAAGCCAGGTATGGATCGGGTGCTTTTCGACCTGCTATAGAAGGATTTAAAAACTATTTTATAACTAACTTTAATAATTATATTAATGTTGGAGATATTAAGGTTGCTGTACTTCCTGCATTTGATAGTACCCTGGCTACCGGTAAAAGGCTGACTTTTATAGGCGTAAGTGGCAACTCAACAAAGACTTCAACCAGAAAGTTGGGCTTTGCAATCGATAACTTCATTTTTGCAGACAACGATACCGGCTTTTTAAACAAACGCTTTACACACACCGGATGGAAAAATGCTAACACGTTAGCGGTATATGACGCCGCTGGTGCCGAATATGTGGTGCAGCAAAGTGCCCAGCCGTTTATTAATTTTTCCGATGTATTTGCTTATAATCTATTTTATAATTCCATCTTCGCCTCAACGGGTTCTTTACCACCCGGGGTTGTATCCGATTTCAATGCTGTTTATAGCGCTCTGGTGGCGAGGTTTAATGCTTCCGGGAGAGTTATAAGAGACTTTGAGGTAAAACTAAATAACAGCAATACCTTGGCAATAAGAATGAATTATTATGCTACCAGTGCACCAGCAAGTGTTTTCCTGGCAGAAGCCTTGAGTGCTTATACCATTCAGGATGGTATCATCCGGCTTTCGGGTAGCTTATCTATTAATGGCAACTGGAACACCAGGGCCACACAGATAGGTGATTTTGGAACTTTTTTCCAGGGTAAATCTTTTAAACCGGACTGGGTATCGAGCAGCGTGCCTGGCTTAAATCTGGGCGGCTTATACAGGGTAGACCAGCCTACTGCATTTGTTTATGGAGTGGTGAGAAAATCGTAAACATTTCGGTAAATCTTTAGTAAATAAATAGGAGACTGCTTTTTTAGGCAGTCTCTTTTTTGGGTAATGCTTGTCAAAGCGATACGCCGATGCCCCCGTTATAGAAGCATACTATTTACATCTCCTCCCCATTTAGTAAATTAGCTATTATGAAACGATTGTTCCTACTAAGTATTATTCTATTATACACTACTATCTTGGTCGCCCAACAACACCAGCGAAAACTTATCTGGAGCGATGAGTTCAACTATAAAGGCTTGCCCGACAGCACCAAATGGGATTATGACCTGGGCAGTAAAAATGGTTGGGGTAATAATGAGCTGCAATACTATACAAAGGATAAAAAGAATGCACGCGTTGAAAACGGGCGTTTAATTATTGAGGCCCGTAAAGAAAAGCTCGATAAATTTAATTATACTTCAGCGCGGCTGGTCACCAAAGGAAAAGCTTCCTGGCAATATGGTAAAATAGAAGTAAGGGCCAAACTGCCCGCCGGTCGCGGCTCCTGGCCTGCTATATGGATGCTTGCAGAAAATATGAAGCAATGGCCCGATGATGGCGAAATAGATATTATGGAGCACGTGGGTTATGACCCTGGATGGGTGCATGGCTCTATACACAGTAAAAAATACAACCACGTTATAGGCACACAAAAAACCGCCAAAACCTTCGTGCCCGATTTTTCAAAAGCATTTCACATATATGCAGTAGAATGGGATCCCAAACTATTAACAGTATCGATTGATGGTAAGCCGTTTTTTAGTTGTACCAATGAGCAAAAAGGATATGAATACTGGCCCTTCGATAATAAAATGTCGCTGATACTGAACATTGCGGTGGGCGGGAACTGGGGCGGACAAAAAGGTGTTGATGATGCCATATTCCCGTTAAAGATGGAGGTGGATTATGTAAGGGTATACCAATAGGCTCATGGCTTCAGCAATACCACATAAACCGGGAAATGATCGCTGTAGCCTCCGCGGTACACATCGCCGTTATAGCTGCGCATGGGGTATCCTTTATATCGGCCAGTATGTTCTACCATATAATCAGCTTTAAAAATATGGTGCCTGTAATAAAAAAAGCCGGCTTGTTTTTTATCCAGAAAAGCGGCCGATAAAAGTATCTGGTCGAATAGGCTCCAGGCGTCCTGGTAGGCCAGGGTGCCCGTGCCGTTTTTTACATGCTTACCCAGGGATTATAAAGCTCATCCGGTTTCAGGTTTTTTACATCGCCCAACGCTTTCAAACCCCTGGTAACACTGTTGTTGACAGGCTCATCATTCAGGTCGCCCATAACGATGGTCTTTACACCGGGAGTAATGATATCTAAAGAGTCGATACAGTGTCTTACGGTTAAGGCGGCAGCCATCCTTGCAGGCTCTGAGCGTTTTTGCCCGCCAGAGCGGCTGGGCCAGTGATTCACGAACAGCTGTACCCGTTCTCCATCTAACCACCCTTTTACCCATAGTATATCTCTCGAGTAAACAGCATCTTTCGTTCCGGCAGGTATCTTTACAAAAACAGGCCGGCTACGCTCCATTTTAAAATATTTGGGATTGTAGATCAATGCCACATCTACACCCCGGTAATCTCTCGAATCGTAATGTACATATTGATAGCCGCGGGCGGCAATAAGCGGATGTCGTAATAAAGTATCCAGCACAAATTTATTTTAATTTCAGCAACTCCTAAAAGAGCAGCTCCATCAGGATTAATATCCGTGCCTATCTCCGCTATTACCCTGGCAAGCTTCGCCAGCTTATCATTAAAAACTTTGCTGGTATAAGCTTTAGTTCCATGGGGTGTAAAAGACACATCATCGTTACTCCCATGAAAGATAGTATCATATAAATTTTCAAGGTTATAGAAACCAATAATAGCTGAACGGTAGGTAGCAGCCTGGCCATTCGTGAGTATTGTTACAATCAACAGGAGCAATAGTAAATAAATGCGTTTCATATGGTTGTAGGTTAGATAAAAAACTGTAAATAAAATTAGTATTTAATGGGCATCGCCGCGCTTTTAATCAAATAAATTACTTAATTTTATAACGCATAACAACCATATGATAAAGCACATTATCACCGCATCTGCTTTGCTGGCAGCCTGTGATACCTATGCACAAGCATTGCCTGCAAACAACACTTTACCTGGAAGCGATTCTGCCGTTGTGGATATAAGAAATGATACCCGCGACAACCTTCCTACCATTACCGTTAACGAGGAAGATGTCGATGACGGGGAGGAAATGTAGTGTCATCTATCTTAACTGCCGGTCGCGACCCCTTTCTATCTGCTGCCGAATTTAATTTTAGCCCGGTACGTTTCCGTTTGAGAGGATACGAAACCTACGGCAGCGCTGTTTACATTAATGGAATTAACTTTAATGGGTTAGACAATGGGTTTACGCCCTTCGGGCTTTGGAGCGGTTTAAATAATACCATGCGGGCGCAACAAAATATTTATGGTCTGCAGGCGAACGACTTTTCCATCGGAACCATTGCTTTAAACACTTATGTAGATATGCGGGCCGGAGCGCAAAGAGCCCAAACGCAAATGGGGTATGCTTTCTCTAACAGGAATTATAACCACCGCCTAACCCTTCAGCACAGTTCAGGTTTTAATAAAAAGGATGGGCCTACAGCATTGCCCTTACCGGACGGTATGCCAGCGAGGCTATATACCGGGTACTTATTATGAAGGGGCCAGTTACTATGCGGCTATTGATAAAAAAACGGGTGACCGCAATACTTTTCTTTCATCACTTTTGGCGCACCTACCGAAAGTGGAAGGCAGGGACCGTCAGTGCAGGAGGCGATGAACCTGGCGGGCACCCACTATTATAATCCATCCTGGGGATATCAGAATGGTATGAAACGTAATGCCAACGTACTGCAAACTTTTCAGCCCGTATTTATGGTGACTCATGATTACAGGGCTGGTGAAAGAAATCGCCTCGCTACTACTATAGCCTATACCTCGGGAAAAAGAAAAAACTCGGGGCTTGACTGGTATAATGCTCCTGATCCGCGACCCGACTATTACCGGTATTTACCCGGCTATTATGAAACCACAAATCCTGCTATATACGAGTCTTTACTAACACACTACCGCCAGCACCCTGAAGATTTGCAGATACAATGGGAAAAACTGTATGAGGCTAATAGCGCCAACATACGAACAATAAACGACGCCGATGGAACAATTGAAATCAGATCACCGGCAAGCGATCTGTGTATATTTTGTCTAACCGTGTAAATGATGTAAACAGACTAATGGGTAATATTACTTACAGTGGTAAGCTCACCAACGCGCTTAATATAACCGCAGGAGCGAATTACCAGCGACAGGTAAATCATTATTACCAGGAAGTAGCCGACCTTTTAGGCGGCGACTTTTGGGTTAATATCAACCAGTTTGCAGAGCGGGATTTTCCGGACGATCCCAATGCAGTGCAACACGACTTAAACCAGCCCAACCGGATCATTACGGCAGGAGAACAATACGGGTATAACTATAAAATAACCATGTTGCAACTGGCCGCATGGGGACAACTGGTATTGAAGCTCCGGTTTTTTGATCTTTTGCTGCCGCTGAAATGTCGGCCACTTCTTTTTATCGCACAGGCCTAAACCGTAACGGATTATTTTCAGATCTTTCTTACGGTAAGTCTCCCGGGCAGCGCTTTACGAATCCGGCTGTTAAGACGGGTATTACTTATAAAATGAATGGAAGAAACTACTTTTTCTGAACGCAACCTATCGAACGATCTCTCCCTTCTTTGAAAACGCTTATATCTCTCAACGTACACGCAATACCGTACAAGACCATCTAAAAAATGAAACCATTATTTCGGGTGAATTGGGCTATAAATTGAATGCGCCAGCATTAAGGCTGGGTATCACCGGCTATTACACAAAGTTTAGGAACGGAGTTGATGTGTTAACCTTTTACCACGACCAGTACCAGAATTTTGTTAACTATGCATTAAGCGGCATCGACAAAGTTTTTATGGGTGGAGAAATAGGGGTTAAAGTGAAGCTCGACCCAGCTTTGAGTTTCAACGGGGCCGCTTCTGTCGGGCGATATTATTTCGATAGCCGTCAACATGCGATCGTTACGGTGGATAACAGCGCCAAAACGCTGGCAAAGCAAACCATATATCTGAAAAATTACAGGATCCCTTCTACTCCGCAAAATGCGTACAGTGCCGGGTTTTTCTATCGTTCACCTAAATTCTGGTATGCAAGCTTTACCGGGAATTATTTCAGCAATATGTGGCTGAGTCCCAATCCCCTTAGGAGAACTGTGGATGCTATTGCAGATGCTGATCCCGAGCTTCCTTCGGCAGATGGGGTTAAACAGGCAATTCTTCAGCAAGAAAAATTCGACGGCCGGTTTACGCTCGACTTTTTTGGCGGATGGAGTAAGCTGCTGCCCCGGAATTACTATATCCATAACAGGCGAACTTATCTGTTATTTAATCTCGGAGTTAACAACCTGCTTAATAATAAAAATATACGTTCGGGAGGTTTTGAACAGTTACGATTTGATTTTGAAGGAAAAACGCAGGTAAGTTTCCTCCCAAATACTATTATGCAATAGGTCTGAACTTTTTGCCAGTGTGGGCCTGAGATTTTAATATAAAAGCTTTGCTATGAAAAAAATTTAGAACAAATGGGTCATCGCGCTGATGGTTATAGTTTTAATAAACGCCTGTAACAGAAAGTTTGATGTGCCGCCTGCCAACGCCGATCCGGAGATTGATGCAACATTGTCTATTATGCAGCTAAAAGCCCGATACTCCGCTATTGGCGATTTCCAGCGCATTGAAGATCAACAGATCATTTCGGGAGTAGTGATCGCTGATGACCGGTCGGGCAACTTTTACAAGCAAATTATCATTCAGGACGAGACGGGGAATACCGGTTTTGCTGGATGCTAATAATGTCTATACGCAATTTCCTGTTGGACGCCGGGTATTTATTTTACTTAAAGGAATGATGCTGGGCGATTATGGAGGAACCATTCAAATTGGAATAGATTCCTCCCGATCGAATGATGGCCGTTTTCTGAATCTTGAGGGAATACCTCAGGCATTATTCGACCAGTATATTGTTAAGGGATCATTTAATAACGTGGTCGCACCCAAAATGGTGAAGCCGGCAGATTTCACTAAAACAATAAATGATCCGTTACTAAGCACATTGGTAAAGATTAATAATGCAGAATTCAGAGACGCGGACATCAATAAAACCTATGCCGATCCTTCCACCAATGTTAGTGCAGTAAACTTTACGGTCAACACCTGCGACAAGCAAAGTATCGTACTGCGAAACAGTAGTTATGCCCGTTTTGCAGGATTGAACGTACCAGACGGTAACGGGGTATTAACGGGTATACCCAGCATTTTTAATGGCACGATGCAGCTATTTGTACGTGATACTGCCGATGTACAGTTTACCGGCACGCGTTGCAACGGTCAAACAGCTGTACCTGTTCAAAAACGATTGCAGAATTGAAAGCCTACGCCACCGGCGACTCATCTATTCCTGCAGGCGTTTTTGTAAAAGGCGTTGTTGTATCCAATACGAAGAATGAAGCTGCTGGGAACTATCGCTTACAGGATGCTACAGGTGGCATACAGTTACGTTTTACTACAACGGCCAACCCGGATGCGGCTACAGGTGATTCATTGACCGTTACTGTAGGAGGACTTGCATTAAGCATATTTAATGGTGGGCTGCAGGTAAGCAATATAACGGCTGTTACCAAATCAGGGACCGGTATTATTACCCCCAGCCTGCAACCATTGCAGAGATGATAGCTAACAACAGAGCCTGGGAATCTATGCTTGTAACCATCAGCAATGTTACCATTACGATCGGTGCTTCCAGTAATATTGGTACCAATTATGTTTTGGCTGACGCCACAGGGCAGATCAATACCTTTATTCGCAATACTTCGGCTATAACCATGCCTGCATTCGCAACCAGCATTACAGGCTACGTCTCGGTATTCCAGCCTGCAAACGGGGCTTCGCCCGAAACACAAATTACCCTTCGCGCTCAAAGTGATATAACCGGCGGAAAGGGTGGCTATTTTGCCGCGGTATACAACTTTGACGGTGTGACCAATTCTTCTGGTACAACAGACCCTGGCAGCCCCCAACTGTTGAGGGCTTGAGCTTTAGTCCATTTTCTGCGGTAGGAGTAGGGGCTAATTCTTCTGCTGGCGGCAGGTTTTCATTTAATAACTGGCCCATCGGCGCCACAGATGGTTCTGATGTTTTTACAGGAGTAATAAATTTAAATAAGTATTATGAGCTTACAATTACCCCGATGGAAGTAAACAGTTTGATCTTACCAGAATTTCCTTTACCCTGCAACGTTCGGGAACCGGTATAAGGCAGGTAGCGGTGCGCTCGGGTTTGAATGCATATGCTACTAACCTGCCTGTGGTTATTGAACCGGCTAACAGTAATTTGTTGGTTACGGCTACCAATGTCTTCCAGATAGCAGATGCCGCCACTACCGCGCAGGAGGGTGTATAGTAAAACCCGGAGCCGGTTTTGCAAACATTGCTGCGGCGCTTACCATCAGGTTTTACGGGTTTAATGCAGAGAGTACCGGCGGTACTTTTAGTATAGATAACCTCAAGATTGAGGGAGTAGTCAGAGATGCAAGCATGGCGGATCAATAAGTGCCTCCCAACTTGCTGGCATAAACAGTACCTTTGCGCCAATTTTATAATAAGGTTGTTTAATTGCCCGGGGCTCACTTTTCCTTTAATAAACGCTGTTTTACCGGCAGCCTGTAAAGATGCAACCAGCCCGCCGGGTAAAAAAGCAACGGGGCAATGTGCAAATAGGTATGACTAATCAAAACATACAGAGCCGGCAGTCATGGCTGATCACCGGGTTTATTTTCGCCATTCTCTGGCCTTCGGCAGCAACAGCTACTAAAGTGGCTTTGAAAGAAGCACAGCCGCTGGTAGTAGCCGTATTCAGGTTTGGTATTGCAGCAGCCGTCATGCTGTTTGTTTCCCATGCGGTTTTAAAAAAAGTTACCACAACGCAGGGAGTGGCGGCAACTGGCCATTTATGGTTTACTTAATATATCTGTATACCTGGGCATGTATGTGGTAGCCATGAAGGAGGTTACCGCCAGTGTGGGTGCACTTACTGTAGCGGCCAGCCCTGTATTTATCAGTTTTTATCGCTGATTGTTTTAAAGAAGCCGATCAGCCCGCGCATTTTGCTGGCCTTATTCGTTTGCATAAGCGGGTTTGTTGTGGTAGCATGGCCTTTGTTTGCCGATGCATCTGTTACCGCAAGGGGCCTGGTGCTATTAATGGCAAGTATGTTTTCTTACGCGTTGGGTACCATCTATTTTACGTCCCGCAGGTGGGAGGGGTTACACCTGCTTACCATTAATGGCTGGCAAACGCTTTTAGGGGCATTTTCCTGCTTCCTTTTATGCTGTTTACCTATAAGTCAAACGCCAACTACTTTTCCGGGGTTTTTGGGCCGGCACCCTTTGGCTGGCACTACCGGTTTCTATAGTTGCTGTTCTGTTATGGCTAAAACTAATTAAGCAGGATGCCGTAAAAGCGGGGCTCTGGCTATTCTTATGCCCCATATTCGGTATCATTATCGCTGCGGTTTTAATGGGCGATAAGATCAGTTTGTTTACTATAGGTGGTTTAGCCATGGTGCTGGCCGGGCTGGGTATCAGCCACTATGATAAAAAAGCTGGGCACACCAATGGAATAGCGGGTTCGGCTTAAATGAAAACATCTCCCTAATTTTACCAACTATATCGGCTACATTGGAACAGAAGAAAAATATATACTTTTTGTCGGATTTTCATTTAGGAACCCCGTCGCATGCAGAGAGCCTGGTACGCGAAAAATTGATTGTTCAGTTTTTAAATGAAATTGAAGATAAGGCGGCAGAGATCTTTATTGTAGGCGATATGTTCGACTTTTGGTACGAATATAAATACGTAGTGCCCAAGGGTTATGTAAGACTGCTGGGCAAGCTGGCGCAACTTTCAGACAAAGGCATACAACTGCATTTTTTTGTAGGAAATCATGATATGTGGATGACCAGCTACCTGCAGCAGGAGCTGAACATGCCCGTATATTTTGAGCCTAAAGAATTTAACCGGGATGGCAGACAGTTTCTGGTTGGTCATGGCGACGGGCTGGGACCTGGCGACAAAGGATACAAAAGATTAAAAAAGTATTCAGGAATCCCGTTTGCCAATGGGCTTTTGGTATTTTACCGCCGCAGCTGGGCATGGGCGTGGCAAACTATATGAGCCGTAGAAGCCGGGCTAAAACCGGTAGTTCTGAAGAAATATTTTTGGGAGAAGACAAAGAGTGGCTCGTACAGTACTGCAAAGAAAAATTGCGCGAAAAGCATTTCGATTTTTTTGTTTTCGGGCATAGACATTTACCGATTGATTTTCGTCTTACTTCAAACAGCCGTTATATCAACCTGGGCGATTGGATCAGCTTTTATACCTATGCAGTATTCGACGGGAATGATATACAGCTATTATCTTATCAGCATAATGATCATAAAATCGTTCGCAATTATTGAAGCGTTTAATAACCATAATTTTTTTTTGGGCGGTTAGCCTGTCGGCTACGGGCCAGCCCGCATTGCCGGGGCAAAAACTGAGAGCGATACCAGGCAGCTATGTTTCATTTTCTGTAGACAATTTAGATAATATATACCTGCTCAGCACCACCAACCAGCTCAAGAAACTTAATTCCAACGGAGATTCGGTTTCTGTATTTAACGATATAAAAAAATTCGGAGAAGCCAGCCTGGTTGATGTTTCCAACCCGGTTAAGATTTTGTTGTATTATAAAGGCTTTTCAACCATAGCCATACTAGACGGCATGTTGAACCTTAAAAATACCATTGACCTGCGCCGGCAGAATATTTTTAATGCCACTGCAGTCGGACTTTCTTACGATGGAAAGATCTGGATGTACGATGATATGGACAATGTGTTGAAGAAACTCGACGATGAGGGGAAAGTAATCTTCAAAACGGCTGATTTCAGGCAGGTATTTGATAAGGCTCTCGCACCGGTAAAGGTTTTTGACCAAAACCGGTTGGTTTATCTCTACGATTCACTACAGGGCATTTTTGTGTTTGATTATTATGGTGCCTATAAAAACAGGATAGATATTACCCGCTGGAGTAACCTGCGTATCGCCGATCAATATATTACCGGGGTAGCTAACGGGAAGTTTTACCGGTACCATACAGCTACGTTTAAGTACGATGAATGGGCGTTGCCTGAAAATTTGGGCGAGTATCGCCAGGTTTTATTTAAAGAGGGCAAACTATACGCATTGGGAAAAGAGGGGCTGGAAATATATAAACTAAACGGCCTTTAATAATATTGTCATTTCCTCTTTCGTGTATCGAGCTCCTGCAGTCCGTTGTTCACTACCTCAAATGCTTTTTTTCTTAGCGTCGGATCTCCCTTCTGCATTAGTAATAATATATTCCTGCATTCTTTCAAAAAGCGGAAGGCAAAATCAGGATCATGTGGAATAATTTCCCGGCTATTATCCAGTATATCGGCATACTTAATAGTTTGCGCCTCACCGCTAATCCTGGCCAGCCGTTCAGCTTCCATACTTCTACGCTTACTACGGTTCCATTGCGGGTAATGTTCGCGGGTGTATATATCTGTAAGTTCTTCTACCAGTTGCAGGGTTTTGTTTACAGCGTGCAATGGCATTAGTGTTAGCAGGAAATTATGAATGTCTGCCTCTGTTGTAGTAGTATCTTCCAGTACATCGTGTAGTATGGCTGCAGCCAAAACAGGCAGGTCACTACTATAATCACGGCATAGGTTCAATACTCTTACAGGATGTACAATATACCGCTCAGGTGTATATTTTCTGGTTTGTTTACCATGAGCTTTATCTGTAAAAGCAATAATATCGTTTAATAAGTCCTCCACTGCTAATTGTTAGTAAAAAGAATGCGCGGCGTTGCAGATTAAAAAAATGTTAAGAAAAATTTATACCAGATTTCTTTTTTATGAAATATGGGTGTGGTATTATTTACACGGTTTTAAAAGACAACAATTTTTATAAAATGGTTGAAATGCAGCATTATTAGTAAATATAACTAACAAGCCTATTTGCCTTTCTTAAAACGTAGAAATTATTCTACATCTTTTTTGTTAAAACGCTTGCCTGTACTGTATTACAGCTTTTCGGTTCCCTGATATTTTGGTACACTAATTGAATTATCGACTGTGTAGTAACCTATTAAAATTAATTAACCTCTAAAGCGAATAAAAATGGAACACAAAGCTTGCATTGATGCGTTAAATGATCTTATTCAAATTAATAATGATCGCATCGTTGGGTATCAAAAAGGAATTGATGAATTGAAGGATGGGCAGGATGCAGATCTGAAGTCATTGTTTAATAATATGATCAGCGAAAGTACTGCCTATAAAAAAGAACTCGAGGACCTGGTAATTGAGTATGGGGATCGCCCGCAGATGGTACTACCAATATGGGAAAGTTGTACCGTGCATGGATGGATGTGAAAGCGGTATTTACGGGTGGCGACAGGGAAACAGTTTTAAATAACTGCGAAGCAGGTGAAGATGCTGCACAAAAGGCATATCAGATGGCTTTAGATGATGAAGAGGTAATGCCGCGTACCAAAGAGTTGATCCGCCGCCAAAAATCAGCGCTTAAGGCGTCTCATGACCAAATCAGGAGCCTGCGCGATGCAGTCGTACATTAGGCAAACTCCATATAAATAAGGGCGGCGGAAAGAAAATCTGTCGCCTTTTCTCTCACCCCTTTAACAACTCAACCTTTTACCATGCGCATTTTTCATAATAATACTAATAGCGACCAGGATAACGGTCCCATTATCCCGGTTTTATTTACAGGAAGTTCCATAGCTTATCTTACCAATATCAATACATCTATTAATCTTGCCGAATGGCAGTGGCATGAAGAAGTTATTGATGGAAGACGTACGCGTATTGTTACAGACAAATTACACGATGAGCTGGAAGTATATCCCGTAGGTGCTTTTTAAAAAGGCAATTCAGTAAAAATGTTTTCCATACCAATGATACACTTCATAACTACTAAAAATTTTCTAACCCATTAATCTTTAAATATTATTATTATGGCAAAAGCAAAACAGGCAGCACCTAAAAAAGCAGCTGCCAAAAAATCTCCCGCAAAAAAACGGCAGCTAAGAAACCCGCCCGTCCGGCAGGCGGGGCACCGGCAAAAAAACGGCACCTAAAAAAGATGCAGCTACGGAATTAAAAGAGTTGTTTGAGCATGGCCTGAAAGATATATACTGGGCCGAAAAAGCGTTGACAAAGGCGCTTCCGAAAATGCAAAAAAATGCAACATCTCCGGATTTACAAAATGCTATTGCTACTCACCTGGAAGAAACGCGCGGCCATGTAACCATGGTGGAAGCGGTTTTTGAATCAATTGGAAAACGGCCGCAGACTGAAAAATGTGATGCCATGCAGGGATTGGTAGAAGAGGCAGACAGTATCATAAAAGAAACCTCGCCCGGGCCCGTACGTGATGCGGGTATTATTGAGCTGCTCAAAAGGTAGAGCATTATGAAATTGCAACTTATGGCACATTAGCTACTTATGCCAAGGCATTAGGTGAAAACACAGCTTTGGATCATTTACTCACTATATTGGAGCAGGAGAAGAATTGCGATACTTTATTGACAGAGTTAGCTAAGGGTGGAATTAATATGGATGCTATGGAATAATTTGAGTTATTCCATAACAAAGCAAAGGTTGCAACGGTAGAGTTGCAGCCTTTTTATTTATAAGCCTTTTATAATGCAATATTGCTAGGCAGCCGCTACATTAACAGCCACCAAACCTTTAGGGCCTTGTTGTACTTCAAAAACTACTTTCAGGTTTTGCTGTAATTCTACAAGTGAAGCGTTAATATGCACAAAGATGCTTTCCTGTGTACGGTTGTCTTTTATAAAACCATACCCTTTACTGCTATCAAAAAATGTAACGATACCATTTCGCTGTGCGCTAACCTCTTCGTTCAGCTCCCTGCTGTTGGCAACTGTAGGCGGTATAGGTTGTGACGATGGGCGTTTATCTTTTGGTGGAGGCGGTCCGATAAATTCCCGAATTCATCTACATAAGCCATCATTTCATCAAGGCTTTTTCCCTTTGAAGCATTCTCTTTTCGTTCCTGCTTCCTTTCGTCTTTCTGCTTTTTAGCATTTTTCTTTTTGTTCTCTTTCCCTTTTATTCCAGGTTTCTCCCATTAAAATGTTTTAGATTGTTTAAATAAAAAATGATTAAAAATATAGTTACTTAATATTTGCCCGATGGGGTGAGCTTTGTAAAAGAAGCTCCGTTAAACAGGCGGGATAACTCTACATCCCCTGTTTGTTCCCACTGCTTTATATGTTTAACATTTACAACCCGCCAAAAGTTTTTGGCTTTTAGTTCATCATAATCACGAAGATTAACAAAAGGCCGGTTACGGTAGACCTGTCCTTAAAATGTACGTTGGCAACCCTGGAGTTGGTTTTTGTTTCCAGGAACTTCTCTATAGAAATATTATCCATATGTAATTTATTTTAGTTTTGCCATAACCGGCAATTTTTACCAGCGGTTGTTTGAATAACCTGTTTTTTCTTCTTTCGGGCGTGCTTCTGTTACCTTAATAGAACGGCCGTCCTGCATGGTACCATTCAGGTCTTTAATTGCCTTTAAAGCAGCATCTTCGTCGGCAATTTCAACAAAACCAAAGCCACGGCTTTGCCTGGTAAATTTATCAGTAATAATTCTTGCTGAATCAACTGCGCCATAAGATGAAAATAATTCGGTAAGGTCTTCGGTGCTAAAGCTGTACCCAAGATTGGACACGTAAATGTTCATTTGTAAAATTTTAATTAATGTAAAAAAGATTCGAGGAAATGGCAAACTTGTAAAACAGAAGGTAGGAACACTAGGTGTTTACAACGAGCAGTAACTCAAATTAACCCTACAAAGGTACGCATATAAAACCAGATAGCGTTGTTTATTTTATTGATGAAAATTAATAAAAGTTTTTTTAACATATATACTTTTTAAGTACCGATATTTAGCTGTACATTACACTGTAGCCAACAACTTTCGGCATTGCATTTTCCTCGTTAAATTATTATAATGAAGTCTTTAGAAAATCTTACGGATCCGGTGTATAATACCAGTTATCAACCCAATGCTTACGATCGGCTCTGGTTAAGATTCATGAACGATAAACGGACCTTCCTTTTATCCATTTACTGAGTCTTATTCATTTAACTGTTGTTCCGCTGGCTATTTTACTCTTCACTAATGTTTTTACCGGCTGGGTCTGGTGGTTAGTGGCAATTGTGTATTTCTATATTGCGCAGTTTTATTTTAAAGGACGCTTTGGGCTCATGTTCCATTGCCTTTGTCACAGAAAAACTTTTAAATCGGCCTATCAAAGTAAATTCCATTCTTATATTACCTGGCTTATCTGCCCGTTGTTCGGTCATGCTCCCGAAGGATATTTTAGTCACCACCTGGGTATGCACCACGTGGAAAATAATACGGAAGAGGACTCCAGTAGTACTATGTATTACCAGAGGGATAGCTTCAGGAGCTTCCTGGCCTATTTTTTTAACTTTATTTTCCTGGGCTTCAAAGAAACTTTTGAATATCTGTATCAAAGAAAAAGAAAGAAGCTGTACACCAATTTTACCCTGGGTGAATGGTTATATATTCTTTTCTGTATAGCAATGTGCTTTGTAAACCTCAAAGCTACCCTTGTGGTATTTGTAGTTCCTTTGGTATTTGCCCGCTTTGTGATGATGCTGGGTAACTGGACACAACATTCGTTTATCGACCGGTCTAACCCCGATAATATTTATACCAATTCAATCAATTGCATCAACACAAAATACAATCATGTGTGTTGGAACGATGGGTATCATATCATCCACCATTTACGCCCGGGTATGCATTATACCGAAATGCCGGGTGAGTTCTGGAAACGTAAAGATGAATTTGCCCAGCGGAAAGCGATTGTTTTTGATGGCATTCATTACCTGCACGTGTTTATTTACCTGATGACCAAGCAATACCACAAAACGCCGACAACCTCGTAAACATAAACGGTATGTTTGATACCAGGAGCAGGCCATCCAGGTAATGAGAGAACGAACCAGGAAATGTTTCCGGCCGCTCTAGTACGCAATTATTGTGGTTCATATATCAATTGCACCACCCCTGATCTAAACACATGGGTCTGAGTCAGCTTTAAGGTGATCCTGTTTTTCAAATCTTCAAACAAAGGTTTGCCTGCTCCCAGTACGATGGGGTGAACAGATATACGGTACCTGTCGATCAGGCCTTCCCGGATAAAAGTTTTTATAAGGCCGGCGCCCCGTATAACCAGATGTCTTGTCCTTCTCCATTTTTAATGGATGATACCGCAGCTGCTATATCTGACTGAATAAAGGTTGCTTTAACATCTTCCCTGTTTTGAGTGGAGAAGACATATTTTTTCTTTTCATGTACCGCCTTCCAAAGGCTTTGCTCCGCCTCCGAAGCCAGGGCATCTGGCTGATAATTTCCCAGGCATCGTAGCTAGCTCTACCGTAAAAGATAGTGTCAACGCTTTCCAGAAATCTGTTGAAATTCATATCATCGTCCATAATGCACCAATCAATTTCCCCATTGGGGCCTTCAATAAATCCATCCAGACTTACTGCCAGGTCTAATATTACTTTCTTCATAGTGTTTAAAAATTTATCGGTATTCTTATTCTGATTTTTTGAATTTTTGAATGGCGTTTCCTAATAGGTAGCCTACATAAATGTTCCCCCTGGTCTGCCGCCAGGTCATGATACCAGGTGGCGGGGCCTTTATAAAAGCCACTCCGGCCTATCCTCGCTTGCACATTACCTGCGGTATCAAAAACTAAAATGTCTGATCCGCGGTGCCATATTTTTAAGAAGGAAACATCATCAGATGCCAACAGATATAATCCCGAAGGTGTCAGCTCAACCGAATTAATGGCTCCCCAATTCCCGGATAGTTGTTTTATAAAATGTCCTGTTGCAGTAAAAACCTGTATCCGGCTGTTTTCTCTGTCTGCTACGTAAACAAGCCCGTTATGATCTACAGCAATACCATGAGGTGTATTAAACTCACCGGCTTTATCTCCTTTTTTACCCCATTCTGATAAGCATTTGCCGTCGGCCGAAAATCTCAATATCCTGCTGTTCCCATAGCCATCACTCACATAAAACGATCCGTTTGGGGCTACCGCAACGCCGGTAGGCTTGTTAAAATGATTGCTATCGTTGCCTGCAACACCTGCCTCACCCAGGCGTAATAAAAGCTGTCCTTTATGGCTAAACTTAAATACCTGGTGCAAACCTACATCTGTTATCCAGATATTGTTTTCACGATCCACCGTAAGCCCGTGGGGCATTATAAAAGGCCGCTACCCCAGCTATTAAGAAGCCGGCCATCATCCTTGTCAATAAAAAGTACGGTTTTTTGCATAATGGGCTCCTGCGGCATAGAACCTGATAGCGGCCAATTGCGATCGGCCCTGTGTAGTACTACTACATGCTGATTGGTGTCGAGAGCTATACCCGCAGGATTACCTAATTTTACAGATAGTGGCAGCGCCGGCCAGCCCTTACTTAACAGATACTTTGTTTTTTTATCCGATCCCTGTCCTTTTTTAGTGGCTGCAGAAAAAAGCTACGACTAATAAAGCTATTAGTCCTAATAAAATATAACCGGCTTTTTTGATCATTGACCGCATAAAAACTATTAAAACAAATCTTAAATATACCGGGTTTTTTAAACAAGCCGTTGCGCTTTAAGTTCTGAAAGAAACGGGAGAAGTAAGAAATACGCAGTAGAATTTCAAGCGGTTGCGCTGGCTATTTTAATTATTTCCCAAGATTTGGAGGAGGGAGGTGGTGGGCCTCCCCTACTTCCAGGAGAAGCTGTTTCATACCGTGTGCCTCCGGCAGATCGCTTATTTCAGCTATCTTCGTTTCACCAAATTTTATTAGCTTGCCCCGGTAAACATTTTTCTTTATGAAGCCGAGCACAATAGTTTTTCTGATACAGCTATAAGCTAGGTTCCATTCGGCCAAAGAATCGCCCGCCGCGGCGGGTAAACGAAAAATTATACGAATGAAAAAGAAGAAATTCCACAGGATGATGGAGTCCTGGGCCGCATTGCAAAAGAAGTGACTTATGTGGTAGGCGCAGATGGCAAGTATGAAACCGCCCGGAGCACAGGCTGGGATGTAAAGACAGATGCGCTGAATGTAGCCTGGGGAGAAGTAAACAGTAAAATAGAAGCTGCACGGCAGAAAGTACTGAGCGGGGAAGCTAGCCCTGTGTTGTATTTTATGGAAAAAAGATCATGGACCTTTCCATATTATCTGCATATACCGGTTTTTGGAAATGGACGATCAAAAACATATGAAGCCCTCCGTATTCAATAAACTGCCGGAAGAAAAGCTAAAGAAATACGCAGACCTTTTTGAGGTAAGCGTAGAAGAGTTGAAAAAGCCATTTGGTTAATCACTAATCATTTCATGAATCGGAGCTTTTAATTAACAACAAGAAATCAATATAATTTTGGATTCAATTAATCAATCAACTGTAGCAAATGGTTTTCATCATTTGCAGGCAGCCCACTGCGAAAATGGGGTAACTACTGCTTTATTAAAACATTACGGCGTGCATAAACTAACCGAGCCGATGGCCTTTGGCATCGGCTCCGGGCTTTTTTATATTCAGTTACCTTTTATGAAGGTGAACGGCGGACCTGCTATTTCATTCAGAACCATGCCGGGCCTTATTTTTAAACGTACCTGTAAGGCATTGGGCATACCGGTAACGCGTAAAAATATGCATCTCCTCAAAAAGCGATGCAGGAACTGGATGAGCGCCTTATTGCAGGCAAACCAACAGCCTGCCAGGTGGGCGTTTTTTACCTGACTTACTTTCCGAAGGAGTACCGCTTTCATTTTAATGCCCATAATTTAATTGTAGTAGACAAACAAGGTGATGATTATATCATCAGCGACCCCATTATGGAAACCCTGGTTTCTATGAACAGCTATGAATTGCAAAGAGTACGTTTTGCAAAGGGGGCATTTGCACCACGTGGTCAAATGTATTATCCCGGCGATAATCTTAAAGAAGCAACTGATGAACAAATCCGGAACGGTATCATTTCCGGTATCAAACGTAATTGTCGTGATATGCTGATGATTCCCGGCTCTTTTGGCGGGGCCAAGGGTATTGCTTATACAGGAAGGCAAATTAAAACCTGGAAGAACAAGCTGGGTGATGAAAAAGCCCGCGGCTACCTGGCTCAACTGGTACGCATGCAGGAAGAGATTGGGACCGGAGGCGGCGGCTTCCGTTTTATTTACGGCGCTTTTCTGCAACAGGCGCATGCTTATTTGCCTATTGATGAACTGCTGCAAATATCCCAGCAAATTACTGCTACCGGAGACAAGTGGCGCGATGCCGCGATCCAGGCCTCCGGTATATACAAAGGCAGGCTGGGTACACAGGCTGATTATGATAATATGGGCGACCGGTTGATAGAGATTTCTGAGCTGGAGAAAAAGCCTTTAAAGAGCTGAGGCAGGTAATTAAAAGGGTATAATGATTAACAGACCTTCGCACTTAACAATATCTCCATTTATTTATTTAAAAACGGGGCATCTGGCCAAGTGATTATTTTTTGAATGGGATTGGCGTATTCGGTTTAATTCGGAAGCGGCAGTCAGTAATATTTAATTGGTTGGCAGACGAGGATACAACAACACGGCCTTCAAAAATATTATTGTTATCATTCGTAATACTCAGTTCGCCGAAACTGCAACTGCCTACAGGATTGAGGCTAACCGTACCACAGGCTATTGTTTGTTGGCCGTTTTCTTTGAAGTAAAAACCGTGTAAACGATATTTGTTATACGGAGTAATGGTAGTTGTATCACTACCAGATACAGCGTATCTTATGTTAGTGATATCAAACTGAAAATGAATTTCATTGGTTCCATCGCTTCCGCTAAACGCACCCTCATAACCCGAAAAGGGATAGGCCCTTTGTCCAAATCCGGCCCCCATATCTTTAGAAAAATCAACCCAATTCCCGTTGATCTTTACATCAAGATAAGTTTCGCGCGCGTCTACATCCTTATTTTTATCACCGCAGCCTACTATCAATACGATTAAAAATATTTGAATCAGCCCAACTGATTTTTTCATAGGTAGTTACTCTTTTATATTGGAAATAAAGATACAACAGGGGTCTGACATATGGTTGGTAACATATTACACATAAGATCAATTCCGGATCTTTATTCCATTCATAAGCTTAAACTTTACCAGCTCCCGCCAGCCCCGCCTCCGCCGCTGCGACCGCCACCCCAGCTACCACTGCTACCTGATGAACTGCTTCGGGAACCCGACCCTGACGACGAACTTTTTTGCAGTTTAGGAAGTATCACTGTGCCGAATGACTTTTTATATTTACAAAATGTACAATCCTGTATTTTTTCTCCCAGTCCTGTTGAGCTATAGGTTGCGGCTCGTATCGTTTTGGTATGAACCTTATTGAGCGTACGGTTTTTACACCCGGGGCAGTCTTCATACCTTTTGTATTTCCGGCCATTCCATTTTATCAGCTGTATCGATGCATCGCCCAGGTGTTGCCATATTTCATAGCTGACTGATCTTATTTTTTCTTCCTGTATTTGCCCCTCACTGAGATAGGCCGTTATACCCTCTATTTCGTCCCGGTTAAGCCTTACCCATTGGCCTGAATCATCGGGAGGCTGCAGCCGGAGCTTTAAACGGCTTTTTCTTCTGAAATAACCAATGATAAAAAAACCAATACCGGGCAAATCAATACCAGCAGCCAGTACTTTTTTTTTTCGTAACGCCCCAACGCCTGTACAATATTCTCTTCGTCTTTATACGCTCCAACAATTTTGCTTCGCTGGCTGGTATATTTAGACAGCAGAAAGACGGAGCCCAATACAAAGGCAATCCAGGGCAATGTTTGTAGGGTAAGCAGCCGCTCCACGTTAATGTCTAAAAAGCTACTATGAAAATACCGAAGAACACCATTATAAATACAATGGCACAACCGCCCGCTATAGCCCTGTAATCGCTTTTTGCCGGCGAAGAAGGTATATGTTTTTAAAAGAAGAGAGCCAGTAAAATACCCCAACAAAAACAAGGATAATTAAGCCGGAGTAGGTGAAGCGATCGCCGTTTTTATACAAGAAAGAAATTTTTTTAGCTTCTACCTTCAGCTCTTTTATTACTTCAGGGTTTTCTAAAACGTTTTTAATAGCGTTCATAGCATCAATAACCCCGCCGCCATAGTCTCCTGCTTAAATTTTGGTACCATGTACTGTTCGCCAATGGTACTGAGCGTTACATCAGGAAGAGATCCTTCCATACCGTAGCCTGTAATAAACTGGTAGCTGCGCCTGTCCCGGGCTATAAATACCAGCAATCCATTGTTATTACCCGCTTTACCAATACCCCAGTGGTTAAAAAGGTTATAAGCAAAATCAAAATCGCTGCTTCCTTCAAAATCATCAATGGCAACAATAGCCACTTCTGCCGAGCTTTGCTGCTCAATATCGGCGCAAATCTGGTTAAGAGCGTCTACCGTTGTTAGTCCGAGGATGCTATTGGGGTCGCTTACAAATGAGTGCTGTCCCTGCTTTTTGGGATCAGGAATCGTTTCAATAGTATATTGGCCCCAGCTGCCGATGGTGATGAACAGGCAAAAGATGGCGAGAAGCTTATGTTGAATCATAATGGTTTTGCTCGGCTCAAAGAGAACACAATTTATTATTTTTAGCAAATTGAACAGGCCTCAATCCGTACAGGCAATAATAAACACTGAATTATTGATAATGAAAAGATTTTTTATACTATTCTTCATTCTAAGCGCTGTAAATAGTTTTCTCAAAACAAGCTTAGCCAAGAAGTGGCAGCAAGGTTAAGCCAGTTACCTTTACATTGTATTCCTGCAGAGTTTCCTAATAAAACCTCCCATTTAAGCGATGGTCCGGATGATGCGCGCTTACTGCCTCACGAGCTGCACCCCGTGTTTTACGGGTGTCTCGACTGGCATAGCAGCGTACATGGGCATTGGATGCTGATCAGGCTGCTTAAGCAGTTTCCTCAGCTGCCAGGCAGGGACAGTATGATACAGGTATTGGAACAGTCGTTTCAAAAGGATAAAATGGAGCAGGAAGCGGCCTATTTTGGTAAATACACCGCCTCTAAAGGTTATGAAAGAACTTATGGATGGGCCTGGCTGTTAAAGCTTGATGAAGAATTGCTGACCTGGAACGACCCGCTGGGCAAAAATGGCACCAGGCCATGCAGCCATTAACCCAAAAAATCGAGTTTTTATGGAAGGAGTTTCTGCCTAAGCAAACTTATCCCAACCGAACAGGTGTACATGGGAATACGGCATTCGGACTTTGTTTTGCGCTGGATTGGGCCCGTGCTAAAAAGACACCGCTTTTGAGCGGCTGATCATTCAACGTTCAAAAGATTTTTATCTGAATAATAAAAATATACCGGCGCAACTGGAGCCCGACGGGGCTGATTTTTTCTCTCCCAGCCTGATGGCTGCTGATTTAATGCAACGTATTTTATCGCAGCCCGCATTTGTAAAATGGTTTGATGCTTATTATAATGAAGCAGGCATACAACGCATTTGTAAAGCGCCAACGATCAGCGACCGCAATGATTACCAGATCGTGCACCTGGATGGGCTCAGTTTTAGCCGGGCCTGGTGTATGAAGGGCATCGCTCAAAAGTTGCCTGCCGCTCACCGCTATAAGAACCTGTTTAAAAATACAGCACAACAATTCCTCAACGAATCGCTACCTAAAATATTCAGTGGTGGCTATGGCGGAGAACATTGGCTGGCTTCTTTTGCAGTGTATGCATTAGCTGTTAAATGACAATTTCGTAAAGAAACAGGCCGCAGCAGTAACCTGCTACGGCCTGTTATAAATATCGAGATCCTTATTTCAGATCGAACCTATCCAGGTTCATCACTTTGCTCCAGGCTGCTACGAAGTCTTTTACAAATTTATCCTTCCCGTCTGAGCTTCCGTACACTTCGGCAATAGCCCTAAGTTCAGCATTAGAGCCAAATACCAGGTCAGCACGCGTGGCGGTCCACTTTGCGGTACCGGTAGCGCGATCGGTGCCCTCGTACAGCTCGCGGTCCTGCGAAGCCGCTTTCCAGGCGGTATTCATATCCAGCAGGTTTATAAAAAGTCATTGGTTAACTGGCCGGGTCTGTCGGTAAATACGCCATGCGCCGAACCGTCGAAATTGGTATTTAATACCCGCAGGCCTCCTATTAATACAGTAAGCTCCGGAGCGGTTAATGTTAAGAGCTGCGCTTTGTCTATCAGTAAAGATTCTGTTGTTGCGCCTGATTTGTATTTGCGGTAATTGCGGAATCCATCAGCCAAAGGCTCCAGGTAAGCTACTGATTCAACATCGGTTTGTTCCTGTGCAGCGTCTGCACGACCGGGTGAAAAAGGCACCTGTATATCATGCCCTGCATCTTTAGCTGCTTTTTCTATTGCGGCCACGCCTGCCAATACAATAAGGTCGGCAACAGATACTTTTTACCACCTGTTTCGGCGCTGTTAAATTCCTTTTGTATGCCTTCCAATACACCTAAAACCTTTTGTAGCTGTGCTGGGTTGTTAACCTGCCAGTACCGCTGGGGCGCCAGGCGAATACGCGCTCCATTGGCACCGCCTCTTTTATCAGATCCACGGAAAGTAGAGGCTGATGCCCATGCAGTAGTGACAAGCTCAGACACAGTTAATCCGGAGTTGAGTATCTTAGTTTTCAACGATGCGATGTCATTGTCATCAACCAAGGCATGATCGATTTCCGGTAGTGGATCCTGCCAAAGCAATACTTCCTCCGGAACCTCGGGGCCCAGGTAACGGGCACGAGGCCCCATATCGCGATGAGTGAGCTTAAACCAGGCCCTGGCAAAAGCATCCGCAAAAGCATCAGGGTCGGCTAAAAATTTCCTGGATATTTTTTCGTAAACCGGGTCAAATCTTAAAGAAAGATCAGTGGTTAACATAGTCGGCTTTTGCTTTTTACCCGCATCAAAAGCATGCGGTATAATGTCGTCCGCATCTTTTGCCACCCATTGGTGGGCGCCGCCCGGACTTTTTGTCAACTCCCATTCAAAGCCGAAAAGGTTCTCAAAAAGTTATTACTCCATTGTGTAGGCGTGGTGGTCCAGGTAACTTCCAGTCCGCTGGTAATAGTATCAGCACCTTTACCACTGCCGAAGCTGTTGCTCCAGCCCAGGCCCTGTTGTTCCAGTCCTGCCGCTTCAGGTTCTTTACCCACATGCGAAGACGGGGCAGCTCCATGCGTTTTACCAAAGCTGTGGCCACCGGCAATCAGGGCCACGGTTTCTTCATCATTCATTGCCATACGGCCAAAAGTGTCGCGTATGTCTTTTGCAGCTGCAATGGGATCAGGGTTGCCATCAGGTCCTTCGGGATTTACATAAATGAGGCCCATATGAGCTGCTGCCAAAGGCTCTTCCAGGTGACGGGAGTGGATGGCTCCGTTCGGATTTTCGTCAGAAGATACAACTCCATGATCTTTATCCGGCCCTTCCACTCCTGCCGCGTAACGTTCGTCGTTACCCAGCCAGGTGGTTTCAGCGCCCCAATACACATCTTCATCCGGTTCCCAAACGTCAGCCCGCCCGCCTGCAAATCCAAAGGTTTTAAAGCCCATTGATTCTAACGCTACATTACCGGTAAGAATCAACAGGTCGGCCCATGATATTTTATTGCCGTATTTCTGTTTAATGGGCCAAAGCAGGCGACGTGCCTTATCCAGGCTCACATTATCAGGCCAGCTATTTAAAGGGGCAAACCGCTGCTGACCAGAGCCGGCTCCGCCCCGGCCATCAAAAACCCGGTAGGTTCCGGCACTATGCCAGGCCATTCGTATAAATAACGGACCATAATGCCCGAAATCGGCCGGCCACCAATCCTGCGAGTCGGTCATTAAAGCATGTAAATCTTTTTTACGGCTTCCAGGTCCAGGCTTTTAAACGCTTCGGCATAATCAAACTCCTTGTCCATCGGGTTCGATAATGATGAGTGCTGCCTGAGGATATTCAGTTTTAACTGGTTCGGCCACCAGTCCCGGTTTTTGGTACCACCGCCACCGGTATTTTGTTTTAAAGTGCCGTTATGAAACGGGCATTTGCTGATGTCGTTAGAATTTTCCATTTTATGAGTTTTCGCATTGAATAATTTGGTAAGCAGAACACTGATTTGTACAGCATAACAAACATATGACAACACAAGTATAATCAAAATCGATTAATTCTATATTTCTATAGTTTTAACCTATTATGAATACCAATGCAATTCCAAAAAATGGGGAAAATACAAGTAGTTACAGCCTTATAAAACAGGCTTCAGCTTGGTTTAAGCAATTCCTTTCGGTGAAAATGAAACGCAGCAGCTAAGACACCGCCTCTTTCTTTTCAATCTGGGCTTGTATATAATTATAAAAATCCTGGAAGGTAACCAGGGGCAAAAAGTCGCCGGGTTGTACTTTAAAATGAAAATTGCTTTCAAGAGCTACAACCAGGTCAATATAATCCAGGCTGTCCAGGTCCAACACCTCTTTCAGGCTGGCTCCGGGGTTATTAATGAAGCATCTGCCTCAAATTCTTCAACCAAAAACGCGTTAGTTTTCTCGATAATTTCCTGCATTTCCATATTTACCACTTTTTTGCCCTTTATATAAAATTTAACCGGGGCGGATCTTTTGTCACTAAAATTTTCGTTACAATAAAATTAAGACGAAAATTTTACTGCCAACGTTTCACTATTAGGGTAGAGTTGGTGCCTCCAAATCAAAGAATTGGACAAAAATACATTTATATTTTTGTCTGTGGTATTTTTTATGATATTGAGGTGTTGTGTGTCCTCGTCAGGGCTTTCAAAATTAATATTGGGAGCTATAAAGTTATTTTGCATCATCAGGGAAGAGTAAATGATTTCGCTCGCTCCTGCCATCCAGCATTCGTGGCCGGTCATTGATTTAGTAGAGCTTACAGGCGTGTATGCCGTTCCAAATACTTCGTGTATAGCCTGGGCCTCGCTGGCGTCGCCTGCGGGTGTGCTGGTAGCGTGGGCGTTGATATAATCTATTGCTTCCGGTTCCAGCCCTGCGTCGTTAAGTGCCATTTTCAATGATTTGGCCGGTCCGGCCACGGTTGGATTGCTGATATGCTCTCCGTTAGACGAAAAGCCATAGCCGATTATCTCGCCGATAATAGAAGCTCCACGCTTTTGCGCACTCTCCAGGCTTTCTATCACTACCGTGGCAGCGCCGCCACTGGGAATCAATCCATCGCGATTTTTATCGAACGGGCGGCTGGCGCGTTCAGGATCTGCTTCTTTTATAGAAAAAGCACCTAACGCGTCAAAGGTACCCATGGAAAGGTGGTTGATTTCTTGCGCACCACCGGCGATAATGCAATTTTGAAGGCCCATTTTTATTAACACATATGCCAGCCCTATGGCGTGCGAACCGCTGGCACAGGCAGCGCTCACTGTTAAATTGATCCCTTTCAGTTTAAAAATGGTGGAAAGGTTCATAGTTACGGTGGAGTTCAGGGTTTGAAATACCGCCGCAGATCCTACCAGCATGGTGTCTTTTTTCTCCCGGATGAGATCGGTAGATTCTATTACCGCCTTCGCGGAGCTATCGTTACCATATAATATACCAGGTTGTACTTCAGCTATATAAGACTCGTCGATGCCGGCATTTTTAAGCGCCTCAATGGTAGCCATGTAAGCATATTCTCCTTCTTCAGGCAGCATAATACGCGAGCGCCGGTCGAGCAGGCCTTTCAGCGAAGGCCGGTCTACCCAACCGGTTAATGCCGAACGGTAACCAAAATCCTTTCGCACGGGGTCGAAAATAATACCCGACCTGCCGGCTTTTAAAGACGCTGTTACTTCCTCAAGGTTTTTGCCAATGCAGGAATAAATGCCCATACCAGTGATTACCACTCTGTTCATAAATACAAAAGTAATGTATGATGTACGATTTCCGATGTAGGGATTATAAGAAGTAGATGCAGGAAGCTGAATATGCGCTACAACCGGCCTGTGCACCCCGCCTAAAAAGGTTGCATGCCATTTTTGATTTTATAAATAATTATGAATTAAGGCCTTAAAACCTAAAGTTTTGCAAAGGGCTATGTAACAGCAGCTTCTTTCTCATCTTATTACCAAATTATTGATCATTTTAAAACTTATCACATGAAACAAATTTTAACGGCAGTCGCATTTTTTTATCAATAACTGCCTTTGCACAAATGGGTGAAAAAAATTTTATCGACAAAAATTATATTGAAGTAACCGGGAAGGCTGAAATGGAATTTACGCCTGATAAAATATTCATTCAGGTATTGCTTACAGAGAAGGATAGTAAAAACAAGAACGCGATTCCGGAACAGGAAAGGCAGATGCTGCAAAAACTGCAATCATTAGGTATAGATACAAAAAAGACGTGATGATTAAGGATTTGACCAGCAATTTGAAAACCGGTTTCCTGTCGAAAGACGTATTATTAAGTAAGCAATACCAGGTTATTGTACATGATGGCAAAACCGCCGGCCTGGTATTCCTGGCGCTGGAAGAAATAGGCATTTCTAATGCCAGTATTGAAAAGCTGGAAAGCAGCAAGATAGAAGAGTACCGCCAGCAGGTAAAAATAAAGGCTATTAAGGCAGCGAAAGACAAGGCGGCCCTGCTTTGCGAAAGCATTGGCCAGAAAGCGGGCAAAGCCTTATATATTCAGGAGCAGCAGATTTTCGAACGCCCTTATGCTATGGCAAACGTTATGATGAAGCAGGCAGATGCAGCAGGTGGTGCAGCTGATCTGAATTTCGAAAACCTGAAAGTAGAAGCCACCGTAATGTGCCGCTTTGAAATTTTGTAAATCCGTTGTTTTACATAAAGAGCCCGCCTCTCGTTTGAGGGCGGGTTTTTGTTTTTTTAAAGATTTTCTAAAAACGGCTGGTCGATTAGGGGTATAAGTCTCCGCAAATCATCCGGCAGCGCATATATCTGCAATTTTAAATCTGGAAATTACACAGATTCTAATTTTTTTCGGCCCTAATATTCAATTACTGATGTTTTTTCTCAAAAAATAGTAGAAAATGAGTAGGTACAAGCGTTTCAACTCATTTTGCATAAAATAATCAGGATATTATAAATATATTTTTATTATATATTAAAAATTGTGCTACCTTTTAGGTGCTTAAAACACTGCAGAAGGCATCTACACAGAGCAAACCAAAATTATTCATCTAAAAAAGTAAAATGAAAACACATTTTATAAACAAAGGCCTCGCAGATCTACTACTTATTCTCCTTTTCTTTATTTCCTGTAGTAAATCGAATACTGATTCGCCCGAACTTCAGGCATTATCAGAAGAAACAACCAACACCCCTCTAATTACCAGCATACTGCAAAATTATTGCAAATCAGACACTACCTGTTTATGGGCCGGCCAGAATATTAATGCAGGCTCAGTAGTGATTTCAAATGATGCCTCCAATCTTTATATAACTGTTAACTCGAAGGAGGGTTTCCAGGCAGTTAATGACAATATTAAGATTTGGGTGGGAAACGACCTTGCCAATTTGCCTGCCAACACGCAAAACGTACCCATCCCGGGACAATTTCCGTACAAGTACACAGCCAATGGAACCAGTTTCACCGTTACTATTCCTTTTAACCAGATAACCGTAGACGGGGCGCCCATTACCTGCGACAAAGCGATGCTGTATGTGTTTGTACATGTTGATGCTATTGCTGCCGGCGGTGCAGAAACTGCCTGGGGCGGCTGTATACCGGGCACTAATACCAACCGGTGGTATTTTTATGCCAGTTACAGTACCGCATGTTGCACTACGCCGCCACCGGTTGATTGCTATTCTCAAACTGCTTTTGCTAAAGGGGATGGGTATTTACGACTGATAAAAAGTCAAATCCTGAAAATCTCCCCAGCCTGGGTTTAACAAAAAATCGTTGGGGATGGGCTATCAATATAAAAATGCCTGGAACAACGGTTTATAATATCTGGGCAGGGGCCGGTTTAAATAATACTTCGAAAGGCAGGCTGGCAGGGCAGCTTACAGTGAATTGGGATGGCGCTACTGCTATCATAACTTACCAACTGGCCAGTGGTTTTAGCCTGGTAGAAACCCATGTTTTTGCGGGAGACAATAAACCTACCACTATTGCGCCGGGGCAATATGGTAATACTATGTCATTTGATCCACCAGCTACTTCATATTCCGGAACCTATATGGTAACTGATACCAATTTGGATGGTATCTGGATTATTGCGCATGCGGGTGTATTTAGCTGTTATTAGCTTTACAGGATGCCGTGGAGTGTTAGCATAAAAAGAGGCTGTTGATTAATTGCAACAGCCTCTTTTATAGGTATTTATTTGGGACATATTTATTTTGCATAGTTCCCGAAAGGTATGTTTCTGCTATTCAGTGCAGACGTTCCTTATTTAGCCGCTTCAAATTTTTCGGCTACCTTATCCCAGTTGATCACGCTCCAGATAGCTTTCAGGTAATCAGGTCTTTTGTTTTGATATTTCAGGTAATAGGCATGTTCCCATACGTCAATACCCAGAATAGGCGTTCCTTTTACTTCGGCAACGTCCATCAATGGGTTATCCTGGTTGGGTGTAGAAGTCACCTCCAGTTTTCCGTCTTTACAATCACCCATGCCCAGCCGCTACCGAAACGTGTGGCACCCGCAGTGCTTACTTTTTCTTTTAAAGCGTCTAAAGAGCCAAAGGCTTCACTGATAGCATCTGCCAACGCACCGGTTGGTTCAGTAGCGCCGCCCGGCGTTAATATTTCCCAGAAAAAGTATGGTTCCAATGCCCGCCGCCGTTATTTCTTACAGCTGGCGAAATGCTGCCTGCGCTTTTTACAAGATCTTCTAAAGACTTCTCTGCATGCTCTGTTCCGTCAATTGCCTTATTTAAATTATCTACATAAGCCTGGTGGTGCTTATCGTGATGTATTTCCATTGTTTGTGCGTCGATATAAGGTTCCAATGCTTCTTTAGCATAAGGAAGGGCTGGTAAGGTAAAAGCCATGATTGTACAGTTTTATATTATGATTAAAAAAATAATGGTTTGCCTGGCAATATAACAAATTTAAAACGAGATAGTTGAATTTATTGCGTGAAAAAGGCGCAAATACTATTCCAAAACGGGGCAACAGGTTTTATCATTTTAATAAGTTATATTTAACATATCCTTAAACCTAAAAAATCTGCGTCTATGAAGGAAAAATCCTGACCATTTTTTTCGCATTACTTTTTATTACCCCCTTGTTTTGTTGGCACAAACACGCCAGGTAACGGGTACTGTAAAAATACCAGGGGAGAGCCGGTTCCCAATGCAACGGTAAGTCAAAAAGGAACCACGAATGCCACAGTTGCAGGGGAAGACGGCCGCTTCTCGCTTACAGCTGCCGGCGCCAATATTGTTCTTTCTGTATCGGCGGTTAACTACCAGGATGTTGAAGTGAACGCAGGCGCTCAAACGGTTGTTGATATCATACTGCCGGAGGGCGGCAGTACTAAAATGGACGAGGTTTTTGTGGTGGCCTACGGTGTAGCCAAAAAGAGTACGTACACAGGAGCCGCCACTGTGGTGAATGCTAATCAGATAAAAGATCCACCCAATATATCTTTTGAGGCAGCGCTTAACGGAAGGGTAGCCGGGTTGCAGGTTACCCAGTCTTCCGGCCAGACCGGCTCTACACCTTCGCTTCGTATTCGCGGCATTGGTTCTATGAATGCGTCGAACGATCCATTATACGTTGTTGATGGCGTACCGGTAACTTCAGGCTCGGGCGGGCAAATGGGCGATTACCTGCTTACCAGTAATAATATAATGGCCAACATCAACCCTGATGATATAGAGTCGATAACAGTGCTGAAAGATGCGGCCGCCGCATCCTTATACGGTTCGAGGGCTGCCAACGGAGTAGTGATTATTACTACCAAAAGAGGTAAAATTGGTGCGCCGGTTATCAGCTTTAAAAGTTCGTTGGGCGTAACACCCACTTGGGCTACCGATAACTACGAGGCGGCGGGGATCCAGGAACAGGTGAATATGTTATACCAGGTTTTTTACGATCTGAATATTACCGGAGGGAAAACACCAGAGGCCGCTAATACTGATGCACTGGCCCGGTTGAATACCCGTTTTAACAGGCATGGCTATAAATTTGAAACCAGCGGCACCGACCGATATCAGAATGTAGCCATTAAAGGAATGACCGACGGAATAGTAAACCGCGAGGGACAATATTTCGACTGGAATGATGTATTATTCAGAACAGGCTTCTTTAACACCAATGATCTGTCGGTAAGCGGTGGAACGGATAAAACCAGGTATTACTCTTCTCTCTCTTATACAAAAGATAAAAGCCGTATTGCGGTAAATGAATTTCAGCGCATTGCCGGCCGCCTGAACTTCAGCCAGAAAATAGGAAAGCTGTTGGAGTTTTCCAGCAATATAGGTATAGCTAAAGATGACAAGTCTGGCTTTAACGATACCCGTAATACCGGTACCAACTATTTATATCAGTCGAGAAACCTGCTCTGGCCTCTATATTGGCCCACCGATTACAAAACCGGTTTGCCGTTTACCACCAGGTTTGGAAGCCTGGCCTACAATAACCAATTTTACGATAACGAATGGGATAATACGGCCGGAACGCTGAATGTATCTGCTGTAGAAGCGCTAACACTTAACCTGGCCCGGGGTCTTACTGCTAAAACCATTTTTTCTTATAATAACTCACAGGTAAAAGAACACCTTTATTTCAGCGCGCTTCATTTTAACGGGCAAAACACCAATGGCGCAGTGCATGAAATTACCACCAACTATAATAAAATGGTTTCATCCACTACCCTGAACTATAATAAAAGCTTCGGTATGCACAATATTGGTGTGCTTGCCGGTTATGAGGCAGAAAAGAATGTTACAGATTTTATGCGTTCATCGGGAACCAATCTTCCTCCAGCTCTTTACCTACGGTTAATACTGCCGGGCAAACCAATGCAAACGCCTTTAGTTGGGGTAATAATATGCAGTCGGTATTATCAAAAGCAGAATACAATTTTGAAGAGAAATATTTTCTATCCGCATCATTTCGTCGTGATGGGAGCTCGCGTATCGGGCCCGGGGAAAGGTGGGCGAATTTTTGGTCGCTTGGGGCGCCTGGAGTATCCATAAAGAAACGTTCCTGGAAAACAATGAGGTGCTGAGCGAATTAAGATTGAGGGGTTCTTATGGCACCAATGGCACACTTCCCACCGACAATTTCGGGTGGAGAACCCTGACCGGTTTTACCAACAAGTATATGGAGCAGCCTGGCGGTAGTATCATTACCATTGCAGATCCCAATTTACAGTGGGAGAGTAATTATAATACCAATATTGCCTTAGAGTTTGGATTGTTGCAACAGCGGGTAACAGGTTCTGCAGAATTTTTTAACCGGAACTCCAGGAGTCTCCTGCAAAATGTGCCTGTTTCAATGGTTACCGGCTTTCTGAATACTTTACGAAATGTGGGCGAGATCAATAACCGGGGACTGGAGATGAATATTGGCGCCGACATTGTGCGAACAAAAGATTGGCGCTGGAACCTTAGTTTAAACGGGACCATTTTAAAATCGGTGGTTACTAAATTGTATAAACAAGCTGGCGCTGCTGCAGGACAGGATATCATCTGGAATGACCCTACCGGCGGAGACGCAAGGGCCCAGTTTATTTACCGTGAGGGCGAATCTACCTTGGCTTTTTATGGATATGAATGGGCCGGGGTAAATCCTGAAAATGGAAAAAACGTATGGTATGTAAATGATGCTAACGATCCCAATGCAGGAGACTTTAACTTTAACGGGCGGGGAGCTACTTATTCGTACAGCAAAGCCAATAGGATCATAATCGGTAACGGCATTCCTAAATTATATGGTGGCGTTAATACAGACCTGGAATGGAATGGGATTTCATTAAACCTGAATTTTATTTATAAAATAGGAGGGCAACTCTATGATGGGGCATACAAAGATGTGGCGGATGATGGCTATTACTGGGAACGGATACGATCTGAAATTTATTACGGGAATATGTGGACTGACAATAATAAGAACGGAACACAACCCCAGCTTAGCGGTAACGACCTCACCGATCCGATGCAGTACAGCACCCGCCAGCTACATAATGCCTCTTTCCTGAGGCTTAAGAACGCAACACTGGCTTACCGGCTTCCCGCACGCTTTTAGATGGAATTGGAGTAAGCAATGCAAGGGTATTTTTAATGGTACTAATCTTTTAACCGCTGCAAAGTATAAAATTGCAGACCCGGAGGTGAACCAGTATGCCACAAGAGGCTGGGAAACCCCATTTGCCAAAACATACACATTTGAATTGAAGTTAGTTTCTAATTTTAAAACAGGTTAACAATGAAATATTCTATTATATATTTATTAGTGCTGGTGGGTGGTATCACGGTTATATCATCCTGCGGTAAGGGCTTCCTGGATGTACCACCTACCAATTCCATCAATGCCCCGGACGCAATAAAAACAGCAGCGGATGCCAGAATCATTGTCAATGGCATTATGCGTAATATGACCGACGCCAATTACTACGGAAGAAATTTTTTTGATGTATGGCGATGCCAAGGGAGGAGATCTTATTCTATATTCCCAGGGCAGGGGATCAGATGCATTGTACACCTTTAACCATACCGCCAATTCTAACAGCTTTAGCGGTTTCTGGTCTGTTCTCTACAACAATATTCTACAGGCTAATAGCCTTATCGTAAATATCCGGAAACTAAAGGCGGAGGGGTCCACAGAAAATTTTGATAGTTTCCTGGGGCAGGCGTTAACAGCCCGGGCATTGATGTATTTCGACCTGGTTCGCATTTATGGTAAATCGTATACCGATAATAAAAGCTCTTATGGAGTGCCCCTGGTTACAGAGCCTGTTAGCGCTACTGCACAACCCTTACGAGCCACAGTAGAAGAAGTATATGCCCAAATCGTGAAAGACTTAACCGACGCGGCTCCTTTACTGGCCAAAGCAAAATCAAATGGCTATCTCAATTATTATGGCAACAGATCGATACAGGCAAGGGTATACCTGACTATGGGCGACTACACAGCCGCTCTTCAGGCTGCAGAAGATGTGATTACCAATGGAGGATATACGTTATATACCCCTGCCAACTGGGTGGCGTCCTGGCGATCGCAATTTGGCACAGAATCCATTTTCGAGCTGGGTGTATTTCCCAATGAATCAGATCTGGGTACAGCATCGCCCGGATTTTATTTAAGAAGGCGCGCATGGCAACTCGAATGTGTTGGGCTGGTTTGGTGCAAGCGACTATTTTTTAAACAGGCTGAAGCAGGATCCCAATGATGTTCGCTGGGGGTGATGCTGGCTGATGAAATATCTACTGCTGCTAACCCAAGGTTGGGCTCCTGCTACAAATATAGCGGCAGTACTACATTAACAGGGGACGGAAAGGCCACCGTAACAGCCGTAAATATTAAGGTAATCAGGCTATCGGAGATGTACCTGATTGCGGCCGAAGCGGCTTTACCGACAGATAAAACAAAAGCAGCTACTTATTTAAATGCTATCCGTAGCCGGGCTGCAGCACTTATCCCCGCCACATCAGCTACTGTTACCCTTGATATGATATTGATGAGAAAAAAAGTAAGGAGCTGTTTGCCGAAGGGCAGCGCTACTTTGATATGATCCGTTTAAACAGGCCAATCACCTTTAACGATGAAATCCTGGGCCTTACTATTCCAACGCGTCCTAAAACAATTGAACGGAGTTTTGAAAAAGCTATACTGCCCATACCCATAGGAGAAATAAATGCTAATCCTGGTATTGGGGAGCAGCAAAACCCGTTACTAATACTCAAAGGCAGTCGTAGTGGCTGCCTTTATCTTTTCCCCTTAAAGAACTCCTTCATCAAAGCAGCGCACTCATCCGCCATAATACCTGTAGTGATTTCGGTTTTAGGATGAAAGGGTGATACTGCCGGCTGAATACG
Source organism: Paraniabella defluvii (assembly GCA_019316985.1). Taxonomy (GTDB): domain Bacteria; phylum Bacteroidota; class Bacteroidia; order Chitinophagales; family Chitinophagaceae; genus Niabella; species Niabella defluvii. The sequence goes on along the minus strand of CP079215.1, from coordinate 1,778,937 downwards.
GCTGAACCCGTTTTTAGGATCGGGTGCACCCCATACCACCCTTTTTATTTTGCTCCAGTATAAAGCGCCAGAGCACATAACGCAGGGCTCGACTGTTACATACAAGGTAGCATCCGGTAAGTATTTGGCGCCGATATTATTAAATGCAGAAGTTAAAGCGATGATCTCGGCATGTGCCGTGGTATCTGTCAGCTTTTCCGTCATATTACGGCCTCTTGCCAAAACCGTATTATTTTGTACCACCACCGCACCAATAGGAATCTCGTCTTCCTCAAAAGCCAGCATAGCCTCTTTCAACGCCAGTTGCATAAAGTATTCGTCCGTGTACATTTGTATTATTTATTTGGCCGGCCGGAACGCGCAATAAATTTTTAAATGTAAAAATCTAATACCCGCGTTTCATCCGTCATTTACCACTTGTTTTTTATCTTCAAACAAAAATAGATTAAAGCGCTCCCATTTCGGTGTGGTTTTTATCGTCTTAATTCATTACCATGAGCTATATACCTAATCTGGAATCCCTGCGTTCTTTTTTTTTTTAACAGCGGAGCTACCCGGCGCCTGGATTTTAGAAAAGAGCAGCTAAAGAAGTTAAAAGACACGATCATCAGGTATGAGGAAGAGTTGAATGAAGCGCTATATAAGGACCTGAAAAAAAGTAAGGAAGAAGTATGGATTACGGAAACAGGGTTGGTGCTTTCAGAGATCAGTTATTTTTTGAAAAACCTTGATGAGCTTGCCGAACCCAAAAGAACGGGAACTAATTTATTAAACCTGCCGGGGAAAAGCTATATCATGTACGAGCCATTGGGCGTGGTATTGATCATTGCTCCATGGAATTATCCCTTTCAGTTATCGCTCATCCCGCTTATCGGCGCTCTTGCCGCAGGTAACTGCGCAGTGCTCAAACCAAGCGAGGTGGCAATGGCTACAGAGGCTGTTATACAAAAGATCGTGGCCGAAACATTTGCACCACAATATGTAAGTTTCGCATCCGGCAACGGAGCGGACGTAGTACCGGGTATGATAAAATCTTTCCGTTTCGATCATATTTTTTATACAGGAGTACTGCAGTGGGCAAGGCCGTTTACCAATTGGCGGCGGAACAGCTGGTGCCGGCAACACTGGAGCTCGGGGCAAAAGTCCCTGCATTGTTTCGGCAAAAGCCAACCTCAAACTGGCGGCTAAACGGATTGCGCTGGCTAAGTTCTCCAATGCCGGCCAGATGTGTATTACACCCGATTATCTATTAGTGCACCAATCGGTTAAAGAAGAATTCGTTGACATATTAAAGCAAACTATTACCCAATTTTATGGCGCTCACCCGGTAGAAAGCTACGATTACGGGCGCATCATCAATAAGAAGCAGTTTGACCGCCTGATGGGTTACCTGCAGCATCATACCATATTGGCAGGTGGTACCCATAACGAAGACATTCTGTATATTGCCCCTACATTGATCGACTCGCCGCAAATGGATGATCCCATTATGCAGGAGGAGATTTTTGGTCCTTTACTGCCTGTTCTTACTTATACAGACGATGCTTTTGCGCTCGAGGTGATCCATCATAATCCTAACCCGCTGGCATTTTATGTTTTTACAGGCGATAGTAAAGAAGCTGATGCCTGGCTGCAAAAAGTACCCAGCGGCGGCGCCTGTATCAATGCGGTAGCCATGCATTACTTAAATAAAAACCTGCCTTTTGGCGGCCGCGGAAGCAGCGGTATAGGTCGTTATCATGGCAAATTTTCAATAGAAACTTTCAGCCATGCCAAAGCAGTATTAAAGGCTGCAACCTGGCCCGATCTGCCGATGGCTTACCCGTCTTTTAAAGGGCGGCTGGGATTGTTAAAAACTAATCGGGTAATATTGTTATATTAGTATAACTAAAACACCTTTTATGCATCGCAGAAATTTTTTGATGAAGACCGCTTTTGCAGCCGGTAGTTTCAGCGCTTTACCCTTGCTGGCGCGCAGTAATACATTCTCTACACCACCCGATGAACTAATGCTGATAGGTCCCAAAGATGGGTACTCTCCACAGGTGGGCACTTTGGTTTCTATGCTGAATTATAATCGTAGTACCATTATAGGCATTACAAAAGGGCTTACTATTGAACAACTCGATTACCTGCACGATCCCAAAGCCAATACCATCGGCGCTTTGATCATGCACCTGGGCGCCACCGAGGCATTTTACCAGGCTAATACCTTTGAGGGCAGGGATGACTTTAACGAAACTGAAAAGAAGTTATGGAATGATGCCATGAGCCTGGGCGACGCGGGTCGTAAAAATATTAAAGGACAAGAGCTGAAATATTATATCGACCGGATAACTGAAGTACGGGAGAAAACCTTGCGTGAGTTAAAGAGCAAAGACGACAAATGGCTGATGGAAATAGATAAGAAGTGGTCAAATGAAAAAGATCGATCAACACCTACTGGAAATGGTTTCATGTATGTGAACACGAATCTAATCACCGCGGGCAGATTGCCTGGTTAAAAAGCAGGATGCCCGGTGCTAAAGAGGGTGGTGAATGATGATATACGGGGAATTATAAAGAGCTCTTTGCTAGTGCAGGGTGAAATTATATAATGGCAGATGTTTTTAATGGTACAATTTAAAACCTGAAAGCCAGTAAAACCCCTGTACGCAGGCCGGCCCAGGAACCGGAGAGATCCATGCGGGCGCCGTTGGCGTTTACAGAAACTTTTTTTTGCAAAAGGTACATTAATATCTTCCAGGTAGCTCCTTAGTTCATCCTGTGCTTCTGCAGGCAATGTTTGATTAGCAGTACCTACGATCTGCCCCTGGGCGCCCCAATGCCCGGACCCGCGATCCAAAGGTCGAGACTGATATTTTTACTGAGATGCCATTGTGAGCCTAATAATATCCCGCCGGTGTGGCCTGTCAGGTCTCCCGATACCCGAACCTCATATGTCTGGTCGGCTTCATAAGATAATGTAGCCTCGTGCATTTTATATTTTGCGAACCGGTAATAAGGGGCCACATAAAACCCTCGCCCATACCCCTTGGGGCCTAAATAAATGCGCAGTTCGGGAGTAATGGCAAAATTGCTGAACTGCACCTGGTTTAGAATATCTGTTACCAGTTCATTATCATCCCTGATGACTTCGTCCCTGATAAATCGTTTCAGAGGGATGGTTGATGCCGGCATTATTCTTCCTGAAAGAGCTACTGAAAAACGTTTATTAATAATCCTTTCATATTGCAGTGCATAATTTTTTAGAATGGGGGCAGTAATGTTTAACTTAACTAAATTGCTCTTACCTGGTTGATCGGAGCCGGATATAGCTGTTTGTGCCTGCGTTACGGCTGAAAAGCACAGACATAGTATTATTAGTGCTAAAGGTTTCATGGTCAACCAACAAGCAAAAAGTTAACCAAATTAGGGACCCCGTTAAATTATCTCCATTTTCTTCATCAGGTAGCTGGCACTTAACGTATTGCAAACACCATCTTTTAATTGGTAATCAAATAGTAATTCATCGTTAATAATAGCAGATTCAAAAGCTTTATTGGCAATAAAACCGGGATATTCTTTAATAAGGTCTGCTACCACAATGTCATGTGTAGCAATAATACCAAAAGTATTGAAGCCGGCCATTTTACGGATAAGACCGATAGTTCCGTTGCGTTTATCATTACTATTAGTGCCCCTTAAAATTTCATCGAGTATTACGAAGTGCTGGCGGCCACTTTCCAGGCTTTTTATGATGGACTGTAATCTTTTCAGCTCTGCATAAAACAAGGATTCACTATCCTGCAATGAGTCGGTGATGCGCATACTTACAAAAACATCAAAGGGGTAGAATTCAAATTCAGCAGCACAAACCACCGACCCCGCTTTGGCCAGAACCAGGTTAGTGCCCAGTGTTCTTAAAAAGTACTTTTACCACTCATGTTGGATCCCGTAAGTATTACAAATTTCTGATCGTTAAAGGATACATCATTGCATACTCTTTTATGAGGCTTTACCAGAATGTGACCTAATGCCGCCGCCCGGAAAGCAGTTGCTTTACTTAATTGGGGGTACAAAACGCGGGGTTGTTGTACGAAAGATTCGCAAAGCTTCCCAGAGCTTCAAATTTCCCTATCAGCTGCAGCCAGCCGTTTATATGGTGTGCATGCTGTTTTTTCCAGATACCCAGGCGGTACAAAATATGTACATGAAAAAAAACAGGCCATTCAGCAATAAGCTTACCACCAGGTTCACTACTGTTTCCAGGTAATTGAATAATGAGGCGAGCTGGCCGATAAGCCTGGATGCGGTTAGCCCGTTTTTACCTAATTGTTGCTGATACTGTTGAAGTAAGCCCGATTGGAAGTTTTCTTTTTCAATAAGCTTTAGCTGGTTGCTATAATTCTGGAGAATTTTGGTTACCGAAGTGGAAACGGATAATTGAGCAGTTATTTTCCTGGAGAAAGAAAACGCAATGATCAGGTTTACAACGAATAGTTTAGAAAACAGTGAAAAGGCTGATTCATTCTCACTTACTATATAATAAACCAGGCTGCCCATAGTTGCCAGTGGGAATATCATTAATGCGTAATACCAGGGAGCACTGATCAGCTGTGTGTCGGCATCAATCCACTGTATTAGCCGTTCCAGTTCTTTCTTTTTAGTATCATGCAAACTTCCGTGTGCATATAGCTGTTGCCTGAAATCTATTTTTGCCGATAGCTCCTTAATAGCTTCCTGTTTTTGGGGATAGCTGCAGTATCAGGATTCAGCAAATCACCGGCCAGCGCTTCTTTACCAAAAGAGGTACTGCAACGATTCAGGTAAGAAAATAAACCTCCTTCACTAAAAAGATCCAGGTCGTACGAGTAAGGATGATGCGGGTCTTCGTATTCTTTGCCGGTATCATACCCCGAGCTATTAGTTTGTAAAAAACATCTTCGCGCTCGTTCCATTGCGCCAATGCCAGGTAAAATTGCTTTTCCTGCTGCACACGCCCGTACCATCTTACCAGCAATAAAAAGGCAGCAAATAATAATACTGCGGTTAATAAGGTAAAACCAGAACCGGTTTGAGAATACAAGTAAATAAGGTATACAAACAGCAGGAAACACAACAGCCGTATAAAGCTTAGCCAGCCCAGCTTTTGTTTCAGCTCATTAAACTTTTTGTGAAACAGGGTAGCTTTTTCCTGGTAAATGGTAGGGTTCATATAAAGGTAAAAATAAGAATCAATGAAGAATAAAACATAGCAGTTGTAAGCGCATTCTTATGCAGCTACGATAGCCCTGAATCTATCGTATACCAATGCGCTTTTATTATACAAAAAGAGTTGCGCTGTGCAATGTACCGGCAATATGACTGTGAAACAGATAATGGCGTGTATGAAATGCGGCCTTATAAAGGAGTTTTCCTTAGTTCACCGGGCACTTTTCATGGTAGTTAATTAGCTCAATAGGAGTGGCTTCTATTTCGTAAGTAGCGTAACGTACAATGATCTCATCCAGTATCGCTTCTATTTCCTCGCCATTATTTAAGGTAACCAGTTTGCTGCGATATTCTTTAATATTAGGCAAACCTTTGAGGTAGTTGGCATAATGACGGCGCATTTCATTAATACCTACAACGGGACCTTTCCACTCCAGGCTTTTACGAAGATGCTTACGCACCACGTTCACCCTCTCTGCTACGGTTGGCGGCGCCAGCAGTTCGCCGGTTTGAACGAAATGTTTTATCTCTCTGAAAATCCACGGGTAACCGATAGCTGCACGGCCAATCATAACGCCGTCCACACCATAGCGGTTTTTATACTCCACTGCTTTTTGCGGGCTGTCGATATCACCATTGCCGAAGATAGGAATATGAATACGGGGTTGTTCTTCACTTTGCCGATCAATGTCCAATCCGCCTCGCCTTTATACATCTGGCAGCGCGTACGCCCATGTATGGCCAGTGCTTTTATACCCACATCCTGCAGGCGCTCGGCCACTTCTTCAATATTCAGCATACTATCGTCCCACCCCAGCCGGGTTTTTACAGTAACCGGTAAAGACGTGCTTTTTACAACTGCTTCGGTAAGCTTTACCATCAGGTCAACATCTTTCAATACGCCGGCGCCCGCCCTTTCAAAGCAACTTTTTTACGGGGCAGCCAAAATTAATATCCAGGAGATCGGGTTGGGTAACATCCACAATTTTCGCGGCGAGAGCCAGGCTTTCCTCATCTCCTCCAAAAATCTGGATGCCAATGGGGCGTTCGTAGTCAAAAATATCCAGTTTCCGGCGGCTTTTTATAGCATCCCTGATTAGCCCTTCGCTGCTGATAAATTCGGTATACATCAGGTCTGCACCATTGTCTTTACACACAGCACGAAAAGGAGGATCACTAACGTCCTCCATGGGCGCCAGAAGTAAAGGGAAATCGGGTAATGCTATTTTATTGCCTATATGTACCATTGCTAACTGAATAATGTATTTGATGATCTATAAACGGAACCCTGAAGTGTGCGACGCAATACCGATGATAGTAGTATTACAGCCTGCACAACAATAATTAATCAAAACTGGTGAAAACTTTAATCTTATTTTTGCGCCTGCCTGCCCGCACCCGGGCGGAAACTTTCGGACGGGCAAAAATACACACTTATTTTAAAAGAATGATAGACGAAAACAAGAGTATCTTGCTCAATGATGCACCAAGAGGCAGGGGAGAAAAAGGCGTTTCTTATCTGGCCGGTTTTTTTATGCTGATCGCCTTTGGGGTTGGTGGTATGCTTTTAGGCGGGTTACTGGGGATTCCGGTGGCCGCGGCTATGAGTGGAAAAAGCGTGCTGTTTATTACCGAAAACCTGTCCAATTTGACAGGAGATAGCCTATTTGAGAGAAATGCAGGTAATTCAAACGATTTCTGCCATTTTTGGTTTCCTGATACCTACACTGTTTACCGCCTCGCGTTTAAGCTGGAGCCCGATAAAATTAACCGGGTTTAAAGGAGCGATTGCCGGTAAAGACCTGATTTTAACCATTTTCATTATCGCCGCGGGACTTGCGCTAAGCGGTGCTTTAGGATATTTTACTTATAAGCTGCCTTTTCCTGTTGACTGGCGTATTGCATTTGACCGAATGGAGCGAAATTACGCCGAAACAGCAGCGGGGATCATCAGCCTGGACTCTGTACCCGAGCTGTTCATTTCTATTATAGTGCTGGCGCTGGTACCTGCCATTTGCGAGGAAGCGTTTTTCAGGGAGGGTTGCAGAATTATTTATACCGTAATACGGGAAGGCTATGGGTAAGTGTAATTGTGGTAAGCGTTATTTTCAGCGCGGTACATTTTTCGGTATATGGCTTTTTGTCAAGGGCCGCACTTGGCATCGTTTTAGGACTAATATACCAATACAGCGGAAGGCTGTGGCTCAGCATTTTAGCCCATTTTATTAATAACGCAACGGCCGTATTGGTAATGTATGTGGCAAAAAGTAACGGGAAATCAATGCAGGCCGTATTAAACGATAAAGAAGGTAGCTACCTGGGCTTCCTGGCTATACCGGTTATTATTTTTCTTTTTATACAGTACAGGAAAAACACCAGAAACTCTTTAATTGCAGCAGATGGCATTTAACTGGTCAACCTTTTGGACGCGCGCCTTTACTGCATTGATATTTGTAGCGGTAATGATGTTTGGGCTGCTGTATAATCAATGGAGCCTTTTCCTGTTAATTTCTTTGATTTATTTTGGCTGCTCCTGGGAATATAGCCGCCTGGTTGAAAAAATAACCGGCAGGTACATCCACTCCTACCTGAAACTGGGTATTGCCCTGGTGGGATATCATATCATCCTCTTGTTGGGAGCGGGCGGGCTGCAGTTGGGTAATTATGGTATCAGGGAAAACTTTAGTCTCCCTTTTTAATTGCCGGCTTTATTTTACTGGTTGGGGCATTTTTAAAACAAAAGTGCTTGAAAAAAAAATGCTTTTGTGGTTGTTAGGCGGACTTATATATACTGCCGTGCCATTGGGTATGCTGCAAAGTCTTTCATCTGCCACTACTTACGATGTTCATTCGTATGATACCATATATGTCGTCAGTGCAAAGCACCTGGTGCTGTTTATTATTGGTAGTGTATGGATTAACGATACAATGGCTTACCTGGCGGGATCTGCGATAGGTAAAACACCGCTTAGCAAAATATCGCCGAAAAAACCTGGGAAGGCACCATTAGTGGTATTATTCTAAGCGCCGCTTTAACATGGTTGCTATTTTCACTCATCTTTTTCACAAAATAGAATGGCCTTTGGCAATTATTGAGCCATCATCAGCTTCCTCACTGCTCTTTCAGGCACATTTGGAGATCTCTTTGAGTCGAAGCTAAAACGTATGGCAGGTGTGAAGGACAGTGGCCGTATTATGCCCGGGCATGGGGGTTCCTGGACAGGTTTGACTCGGTATTATTTGCGGCCCCTGCTGTTTGGTTATATATTAAAATGCTGTACGCCTAAAAAATCAGGAAAATAAGACGGGCTGGAGTGTTGGTATATAAGATATTTTACGTAAGTTTAATATGCTAAAAACTATGAATACCGCACTATTATACCAGATAGCGCTTACTCTTATTCCTAATATCGGTTGCGTGCAAAGCCGGTTGCTACTTGAACATTTTGAGCCGGAAGAGATTTTTAAAGCGCCTAAGAGGTTACTCCAAAAAATTGATGGTCTCGGGGAAGTGAGAATCAATAGTATAAAGAAATTTAACGCCTTTAACGAAGCCGAAAAAGAACTGGCTTTTATCGAAAAATATAAAATACAGCCTCTTTTCATAAAAGATACAAATTACCCCAAAGACTGTTGCATTGTTACGATGCGCCTGTATTATTATATTACCGGGGCAACGCCGATCTTAACCAACCTAAAATTATTTCTATAGTAGGCAGCCGTACACATACCGACTATGGAAAAGCCAGTACGGAAACATTGATAGAAGCTCTTTCAGGAGAAAATATCCTTATTGTAAGCGGGTTAGCTTATGGAATAGACTCCATTGCGCACAAAGCCTGCCTGAAAAATAAAGTGTCGACAGTAGGAGTTCTGGCACACGGCTTAAATAAAATGTATCCCAACAACCATAAAGAACTTGCAAAGGAGATGATGCAGCAAGGAGGTTTGCTTACCGAATTCAGGCATACTGCTATGCCTGACCGCCATAATTTCCCCAGCCGTAATCGCATTGTGGCAGGCATGGCCGACGCTACCATCGTGGTAGAAACAGATATCAAAGGCGGAAGCATGATAACAGCAGAACTGGCTAACAGCTATAATAAAGACGTGTTTGCTATTCCCGGAAAAATAACTGATAAAAAAAGTAGCGGCGCTAATCATCTCATCAAAACCAATAAGGCTATCTTATTAACTGATGCAGCTCAGTTATTGGAAACAATGGGATGGGGTAGCGGCAAATCACCGGCATCTCCATTAAAAGAGTTATTTATTTCTCTTACTCCTGAAGAAAAAGTAATTGTTGGTTTGTTAAGTGAAAAGGAACGGCCAGTATCGACGAAATTAACCTGCAAAGTAACCTCAGCAGCAGTACTGTTGCCGTAAGTATTTTAAACCTGGAAATGAAAAATGTAATACAGGGTTTGCCCGGCAAAATATATAAGCTGTATTAAAAATAATAGCCGTTCACATTGGAACGGCTACTATAACTTTATAAGGTTTAATAGTTAAGTTCTTGCTAAATAGCTTCTGATCTGATATTCTCTGTTTTGATATTGGCGTAATCTTCAATTTCGTCTGCAGTGTGCTCAAACTTTCCGGCAACACTATCAATAAAGTCTGCAAACTGATTTTTCAGGTCGTTACCTTTATCACTAATCTTCTTCTGCGTGTATAAGTTCCTTTATCCGGAGCATATAAAACACCCACTATCAGCCCTAAAGCGAAACCTGTAAGTAGTTTATTCATAAATTGTTATTTTTCAGTGATTAAAATTCAAATATAATTACAACAAATTTTTTTGCCAAAAGCACTTTTATTAAAATTTATTTAAAAATTAATCGCGGTACGACCGGCCGGTTAACTCCAGAAACAGCCCTTCAAGCCCGTCTTGCTGATGTTGTTGTAAGAGGTTTGCCAAAGTATCTTTCACAATAACGGAACCCTGGTCGAAAAGTGCGATGGTATTGCAGAGGTCTTCTGCTTCGTTGAGCTGGTGGGAGGTATATACCAATGTGGTACCCTGGTTATTAATTTCTTTTAAAAAACCGATAATGGCATTTCTCGACTGTACGTCAACTCCTACCGTTGGTTCGTCCAGAAACAATATTTGGGGAGTATGCATCACTCCTATCGCAAGATTGACTCTTCTTTTCATGCCTCCCGAAAAGGTTTTTACCGGTTTGCGGGCTACTGCTTCAATCCCATCACCCGCAATAAATCCCGGCTTTTTACTCTTATTGTTTCCTTGTCTAAACCATACCAGGCTCCAAAGAACTCCATATTTTCTTCAGGGCTCAGATCGTCATAGAAAGAAAAATCTTGCGGCACCAGCCCTATTATTTTTTTACATCGTCTTTGTGGCCAGTCAATTCTTTCCCTGATATTTTAATGCTGCCCTGCTGGTAGGGAAGCAGGCCTGTAATCAGGCTCATAAGGGTGGTTTTTCCGGCGCCGTTGGGTCCGAATATGCCAAACCGCTCTCCCTTACCTATCTGAAGACTGAGTGCTTCTATTAAAGAAGATTGATCTTTATACTTAAACGAAAGATTTTCTATTTGTACTGCATCCATTATTACAACGAAAGTAAAAAAACCTGTTTAAACGCCATCCATCTATTGTTATTACTACTTCATCCAAATAATGCCAGAGAGTGGGGCATTATTATTAAATTTAACACTCATTTAAATTACAATCAATACTCATTTATGAAAAGGGTTTTTCTAACGCTTTTACTGGGAGGTATTTTATGCCAAACAGCAAAGCTCCAAAACAACTACCAATGGAAGGAGACCAAATCAGCCAACGGCTATACTTATAAATATGTTTCCAACGACCCCATGGCCGTTCGTATTTATACGCTTTCTAACGGGCTTACTGTTATGTTAAGTCCTAATAAAAAGAACCGCGCATCGCCTATCGGCTGGCGGTAAGGGCCGGCAGCAATACCGATCCCAAAGATCATACAGGGTTGGCCCACTACCTGGAGCACCTGCTTTTTAAGGGTACTGATAAATATGGCAGCCTTGATTGGGCAAAAGAAAAACCCAAGCTAGACTCCATTGATGCGCTGTACGAGGTATATGGCAGCACCACCGATCCCGAAAAAGAAAAGAAATTTACAAGCAAATTGATGCTGTTTCGGGCCGGGCATCGCAATACGCTATTGCTAACGAGTATGATAAAATGATGACGGCCATGGGAGCGCAGGCCACCAATGCCCACACATGGGTAGAAGAAACCGTATACGAGGAAGATATTCCGTCTAATGCAGTAGATAAGTTTCTGGCAGTGCAGGCCGAAAGATTCCGTAACCCTATACTCCGTATTTTTCATACAGAGCTCGAAGCGGTATATGAAGAAAAAACCGCTCTATGGACAATGATGGCTGGAAAGTGCTGGAAACCACCTACCGGAACCTGTTTCCTACTCATAACTACGGGCAGCAAACCACTATAGGCACTATTGAGCATCTGAAAAATCCTTCGTTAACAGCAATCAGGGATTACTATCACAAATACTACGTGCCTAATAACATGGCTGTAATTATGGCGGGTGATTTTGACCCGGATATAATGGTTAAGAAGATCGACGCGGCATTCGGCTATATGAAACCTAAACCAGTAACCGAATATAACCCTGCTCCTGAGCAGCCCATTACCAGTCCCGTTATATCCGAAGTGTACGGGCCCAGTGCAGAAAATATAACCATAGCCTTCAGAAGCGGTGGCGAAACATCTAAAGACAAGCTCCTGTTGAATGTGGTAGATGGCATTTTCGCCAATGGCAAAGCAGGATTATTAGACCTGAACCTGAATAAGCAGCAAAAGTACTTTCTGCCGGATCTTCGCTCAGCCAGTATAAAGACTACGGCATTTTTGAATTGAAAGCTTCACCCAAGCAGGGGCAAAGTCTTGATGATGTAAAAGCGCTTTTGCTGGGCCAGATAGAGGAATTGAAAAAGGCAATTTTGATGATAAGCTGATAGGTGCTATAGCGGCCAATTATAAGTTGTCGAAACTTAGCTCGCAGGATAATAATACGGTACGCGTAAATAGCATGGTAGACAACTTTATTAAAACCAAAGCGGCCACTTGGCAGGATGACGTAGCTTTTTTAGATGCGATGGGTAATGTGACCAAAGCAGAAGTACTGGCGTTTGCAAACCAGTTTTTAAAGACAATAATTACACAGTTGTTTATAAAAGAAAGGGAGAAGATAAAAGCATTGCAAAAGTAGAAAAACCCGCTATTACCCCCGTTGAAACCAACGCAGGCAAAGAGTCTCCTTTTGTAAAAAGCATCAATGCCATGCCACTGGCGGCTATTAAGCCTGTTTGGCTGGATTATAATACTGCTATTCAAAAAAGTAAGATAGATAATGTTGAAGTAATGCAGGTAGCCAATAAGCAAAATGGCTTGTTTAACCTGAGTTTCCGTTACGAAATGGGAAAATGGAATAATAAAAAACTGCCTTTTGCCCTGGATTACTTACAATATCTGGGAACCGATAAATATTCTTCTGAAGAAATCAGTAAGGCATTCTACCAGCTGGCAGCCAGTTTTTCGGCGAGTGCAGGTAACGAGGAAAGCAGCATAACACTGAATGGCCTGAATGAAAACTTTGCGCAGGCGCTGGAGCTGCTGGAACACCTGCTTCGCAATTGTAAGGCAGATGCTGCCGCGCTGGAAGGGCTGAAGAACCGCATGCAAAAAGCGCGTGCCAATGCAAAGGCTAATAAAGGCGCTATTATGCAGGGATTAGTTAGTCATGCTACTTACGGGGCTAAAAATCCATTTAACTATAATTTAAGCGATGCAGAGCTGAATGCGATTACTGCAGACGAGTTGGTGGCCATTATTCATAGTATGCCATCCTTTAAGCACCAGATCCTTTATTATGGTCCACTAAGTTCGGTTGCTTTAAGCGCTGCAGTGAAAAAGTACATAAAACACCGGCCAGCTGGACAGCCATACCTGCGGCAGAGAAGTTTACAAGAGCCGTTCAGGACGAAAACAAAGTATTTTTCAGCCATTATGATATGGTGCAGGCGGAAATGAGCTGGGCCAGGAACCTGGCTCCTTACGACTTTAAAAAGGAGGCGGTGGTAGATGTATTCAATAACTATTTTGGAGGCGGTATGGGCTCCTGGTTTTTCAAACTATCAGGAATCAAAAGCATTGGCTTACTCAACCTACGCGTTTGTAGGTACACCTGCCAAGAAAACAGATCCGTTCTCATTTATTGGATATGTAGGTAGCCAGGCAGATAAATTGCCCGAGGCGGTGTCGGCTATGAATGAGCTGATCAACGTGTTACCCGATCGTACAAACGCATTTGAACAGGCCAAAGGTAGCTTGCTGAAAGACCTGGAAACGGACCGTATTGAAAAAATGGGTATCATTTACAGCTATATCGCCACGCAGAAAAAAGGTTTAACCGGTGATCCGCGCAAAGCAAAATATGAACAGGTAAAAGCAATGACTTTTAAAGATATCCAGGCTTTGCACAACCAGGAACTTTCCGGTAAAAAATACAGTTACACTATTATTGGTAATGAAAAAAATGTCAAAGAGGAGGATCTTTCCAAATACGGTACTTTAAAGGTACTGAAGCTGGAAGAGCTGTTTGGATATTAGTGTCATTTACTTAATGAGATAAGGCCCCTCTTTGCGATGGTAAAGAGGGGCCTTTAAGTGCCTTTATTACGGTTTCCAACCCACCTCCTATCAGTGGAGACAGACCCTGGCTATACCCGTAGTTTATATCTACTAACCCATTAGGGTACTTCAGTAAAACTGATACCGGTTTATTACAAAAAAGGTGAAAGAAGCGCTTCTTTCACCTTTTCAATATTTCGTTTTTGAAATTTATACGGCTGTTAACAACGCGTACATATAGCTAAACCGGGAGCTCTCCGGCACCAGTAAAAATACCTTGTCGCCTTTTTTTCAGCTTACCGCTGTTCAGCAGCTCATCTACCATAAAATATACTGAAGCGGCACCTACATTACCCACATAACTCAGGTTTACAAACCATTTTTCATAAGGAATGGTGTGTCCCAACTTAATATGCTCTTCGTAGATTTTATCTTTAAAGAAGTTGCTGCTCATGTGCGGGCAATACCAGGTAATATCATCGGGGTTTAAACCTCTTCTTTCAAAAAGCTCGGGCAAGGGTTTGCCTCCTAACGGAACAATATTAGGGCTTAGCAGCTTAACATCCTGTTTGATGCTCATGATGGATTTTTCGTTTAGTTCTTCATGACTAAACTCCAGGTAGCTTTTTAGTGTTCCGTCTTCCAGCTTTTCAGCACCGCAATACATACAGCTTTCCATGTCGTCGGCATAGGATATGCCTTCTACCCACTCCACTTTCAGGCTAAGGCCCTCTGTATTAGGTTTGTTGCTCAATAAAAAGCAGAAGCGCCATCTGACAGCATCCAACGCAGGAACTCTTTATCAAAACTTATATAAGGGTTCTGCTCCAGCTCCTCCAGTTTATGCACTTCATCTTCAAACTGATTGGCTACCAACGATGCCGAGAATCTTTCTGACCCGGTCGCTACGGCTATATCAGCATCGCCTGTTTTAACAGCCATGTAGGCATATTTAAATGCATGCATACCGGCGCAGCAAACACCGCTGGGCGATACTACTTCCAGTTTGCCCAGTGCGGGTAACCAGCCATGGGTCATTACAGCATGCGATGGCATGATCTGGTCGGGCGAAGAAGTACCGCAGGAAAGTACATCTACGTTTTTAATACCCTCGGGGTCGTTTTTAAACAGCTCTTTTATCGCTTCTGCAGTTAATTGTGCATTGGTATGGGTGGTTTTTCCACCTTTTTCCAGCGCATAGTAACGGTTGGTAATACCATTGTTTCTTAACACAATTCTGCGCGACTTAGATGGCTTGCCATTAATATAGCCCAAATATTCTTCCATCTCATCGTTGCTCACCGGATTATTGGGAAAATAATGTGAGGTACGGTTAATATAAACTTCGTTCAATGACATAATATTGTTTGATCCTTTTTTTTATGAGCCTGGCCCGTTAATATCAATAATCGATATTGCAGCGCCGCCTGTTCCGTTTGGTCCGGCTCGTTTATCGTTCTGGTTATAGAGCCTTATTATTTAAAAGAATAGTACACTACAACCTCACTTTTTACACTCGTTCCTTATAATCAACACCCTGTAATATTGCATTATCCTCTTTATCTTCTTCTGCGAAAAGGGCCGGAAAAGTACTAAATCTACCGCTAATATAATAGGAGATGCAACCAGCAGCGCAACGGCAAGATAATATTTATATACAATAAGTATATTTTTCCTTTTTGAGGGAACTTATTAATCAGGTCTACCCATTTCTGAAATATTTTCCTGCTTTTCTTTCAATAAACATCAGCGAGTACTTTACCGGTGCAGCCCCTGCCCGGGCAAGGTCTTGCTGGAGATGATTCCAGTTGCCGGTGCGCAGGTATTCTCTTACAATATTCCCAAATTTGGAAGCTCCAGAAATATCTTTTTCAGATACACCGGGCTTGGGAAATATGCCCCATTTTCTATCCTTTCTACCCGTTCCGAGCCAGTGAAAAATGGTAAAATAGCTTAAATGGTTCAAATGGCGGTCTACCAGGGCTATATTCCCTACCAGCTTTGCTCCGGCGTTCACCAGCAGTTTTTTTTTTTTTCCTGTGCGTTGATCCACATATTCCTGCATCCGCTGATGGTAATTACCGGTGTTCCCTTAATTAAGTTTTTGAATTTTTCATCCTGCAGTATAGAGTTGAAAGGTATACTGGGTGAAAGATTCCAGGGCTGCCACCCCAATACTACCAGGTCATATTTTTCAAGCCTGGTTTGCCAGGGTTGCAGGGCTGTGGGGATAATATTGACCGACTCAGGAACTGTATCAAAAAAACAGGTACAGACCAGGGAAAGGGAAACTGGTGTACCGTTTTTATCTCCAGGTACTCCACCTCGTTGCCATCTGCAACCACCGGCCGTAGAAAACTCTCTACAATGGCTCTTGTTTGCCCTGATTGTGAAAAGTATACAGCTAAAATTTTCTTTCCCATAATGATGCTATTGCAGCCCGTTAAGTGCTTTGGATGTTTGGCTATATGATAATACAGCTTTTTGTACTGTTTCTGGTAATGATTTAAAGGAAGAAGCTTTTACCAGCCTCGCATCGTCAGCAATATTGTTGTTATAGCCAACAATCTTAGGCGCATTTTCCTGGATCATCAGCCGTAAAAATCTGTATTCGGGGTTTTGGGCTTCCTGGCTGATAGCTGCCTCCAGCAATTTGTGGCCCTGTTTAAACATAGACAGCTTTTGTCCAGGCGTTTTTTGCACGCCGGACTTGCGCATAAGCAGCGCGCCCTGAAATGCTTTTTTATCATTTCCGGACATTGTATTTACTGCCTCCAGCTGCTTGTTCCAGGCCGTGGTACTGCCCGAAGCTATGGCGCTGTAGAAGGCCTGCTTACCTGTTCCGGTTTGAGCATGCGCTTCAAAATGCGTTATTGCAAAAGCAATAAGACAACCGATTATTAATTTTATTCCTATCCTCATATAGAAGTCTGCAAATTTATAGAATCTACCCTTTTTATTATGAATAAAGTAGAACAATACGTTTATATATACTTAGGTACTATTTTTGTCGGAACATTACTAACATAATGCTCTCTAAATACTTTCATTCAAAATGAAGTCTTTAGATAATTTTCTAATTTTTAAAAGACTTTATGATAATCAAGATGAAAAAACTTGTTGGGGTGGTTGCGTTGCTATGCTGCCAATTTTTCGTTAATGCGCAAAGCGGTTATAAACAGGCAATTGGATTAAGGCTTACGTCTCATACCACTTTCGATCTGATATCTGTTTCCTACAAAAGTTTTGTTTCTGATCATAGTGCCTTAGAATTCAACCTGGGCTATGGAGGGAAGAATTATATAGTGCCCAATACGGGGAACCACCAGTTATTCCCCGGGTTACAGTGTATCGGGATCTTACCAATATCACGAACTTATTGAAACCCCCTCAAACGAAAACCTGCATTGGTTTGCAGGCGGTGGCCTGAATTTCTTTAATATTTCTTCAAAAAATAAGGGGTATAATGGTTTCGGAACAGGAATTTTCGGTACTGCCGGTATTGATTATAAGTTTAAAACATCTCCTGTTAATGTTACCGCAGACTGGAGACCCACCATTTATCTTTCAACGCCATCGGCTTTTTTGCCGATCCAGATCGGTACATTAGGCCTCGCAGTCAGATATACTTTTTAGTTTATTTCCCCACATACTTTATTTTTGATACTTTGTGGACAACGAGTGTACTATAGTATCAGAAGAAATATCCCCGTCTTTTACGGACCTGCGGGTATGTGTAATTATCCCAACGTACAATAATGTGGCAACTATTGCCACAGTTATAACAGATATATTAAAGTACACCAGCAACATTATTGTTGTAAACGACGGTTCTACAGACGATACAGCAAATATTATCAGCGCTTTTGAGGGTGTTGCGATAGAATCCTATCAGCCCAACCGGGGTAAAGGAATGGCGCTCCGGAGAGGATTTAAAAAGGCGATAGAAATGGGCTATGATTATGCCGTAACTATCGACTCAGACGGGCAACACTTTGCCAAAGATCTGCCTGTTTTATTGAAAAGCTACGAAATGAAGGGCCTGCATTGATCATGGGCGCCCGTAATATGGATACGGCCGATAATGTTCCGGGGAAAAGCAGCTTTGGTAATAAGTTCAGTAATTTCTGGTATAAAGTAGAAACAGGTATCGAATTGCCCGATACACAAACCGGCTACCGGCTTTATCCTTTAGAGCCAATCAGTAAAATGAGATTTTTCACCCGCAAGTATGAGTTTGAAATAGAAGTAATTGTAAGACTGGCATGGGCGGGGGTAAAAGTAAGCTCAGTTCCCATCACGGTGTATTACCCGCCCAAAGAAGAAAGAATCAGTCATTTCAGGCCGTTTAAAGATTTTACCCGGATCAGTGTTGTAAATACGGTATTGGTTACGATTTGCTTTTTTATATATGGCCGCGAAATTTTTTTCCGGAAGTTTTATAAAAACAAGAACTGGAAGCAGGAGCTAAGGCAGATGTTGCTGAAGCCGGGCGAAAGTGATTTTCAAAAGGCAAACGCTATTGCTTTCGGAGGCTTCATGGGTATTATTCCCATCTGGGGTTTTCAGTTGTTGGTAGGCGTTTTTCTGGCGCACCTGCTCAGGCTTAATAAAGGATTATTTGTGCTTGCCGCTCATGTCAGCGTAGCGCCTATGATCCCGGTTATTGTTTTTTCAGCTATAAAATGGGCAAACCTTTCATGGGAGCCCGGGCTGTAGATATTTCATTGAATAAACAACTTACCCTGTCTAAGATCGGTCAAAATCTGGAACAATATATCTATGGCAGCCTGCTGCTCGCGGTACTTGTAGCCATTGTTTTCTGGCTTTTCACATTTATATTATTAAAAGGTTACAGAAGAGCGAAGCGCCGCTGATATCCCATATTGCGTGCTTAGCGATCATTATCAAAATGTCTGAAGCCCTATCGGTGTCTCTAAGCAAACGTTAATTTGCATCAGGTCTCCTTTCTCCAAGGCTTTTGGTTCTTAAGCAATAACACGAGAGATGTGTATTCGGGTTTTTAATTCTCTTTCTGTGCGAAACGGGTAACATTCGATATTTTTGCCGCTGTTTTAAATGCAAAAAGTATTTATATCCATATTTAACTTCTTTCACCGGAACAAAACCGCACTATACCTCGTATTTACCGGCACACTGGCGCTTTTTACTTTTTTGCTTTACGCGTAAAGTTCGAAGAAGACGTGTATGCCATTATACCTAAAGATGAAAAAACCGAAAAGCTTACCGAGATATTTGGCAACTCAAAGTTTGCCGATAAGCTGGTGGTGATGATATCGTTAAAGGATAGTGCCCTGGCTCAACCCGATCAATTGGTAAAGTATGCAGATGTATTTGCAGGAGCGTTAACAAAAAGGCCGGCCCCTTCATAAAAAATATACGCTACAAAATTGATGAAACATTTACTTATTCCCTCTTTGAAAGCATTCAGCAACATTTACCGGTTTTTTTAACGGAGGCAGATTACAAAAAAATAGACACGCTTTTATTGCCTGCCGAACTGTCTAAATCTTTAAGCCGCAGCAGCTCTATTTTAAGTATTCCGGCTGCCAACCCTATCAAAAACGTAGTGTTAAACGATCCGTCGGGTATTTCATTTCTGGCGTTAAAGAAATTGCAGCAATTACAATATGAAGATAATTTTACATTACACAATAATCATTTTGTAACAAAAGATAAAAAGACACTTCTTATTTTCCTGACGCCTTCCTATGCTGCCGGTAATACCGGCAAAAACGGGCAGTTTTTCCGGTTGATTGATCAGGCCGTAGACAGTCTGGGTAAAGCAGGCTTTTCTGATATAAATACACACTATTTTGGAGGGGCGGTTGTATCTCAAAATAATGCTGCTCAATTAAGGAAAGATACATTGTTAACGCAGGGCATTACTATACTTTTCCTGATATTATTCCTGGGTATATATTTCAGAAAGAAGCGGGCTCCATTATTAATACTTGTGCCCGTAATTTATGGAGCGGCTTTTTCGTTGGCTGCGATCTATTTTTTAAAAGGAAGCATATCAGTAATAGCCCTTGGCACGGGCTCAATAGTATTAGGTATTGCAGTTAATTACTCGCTGCATGTATTTAATCACAGCCGGCACCATCCGGATATCAAGGAGGTGATCAGGGATCTCTTTTTCCGCTGACTATTGGCAGCATTACCACTATTCTGGGCTTTTTGAGCTTGCAGTATGCCGCATCGGACATGCTTAAAGATCTGGGATTATTTGCAGGTTTTAGCCTTATTGGTGCGGCCATATGTTCGCTGGTTTTTTACCTCATTTTATCAATCCTGATAAAAATGTTTTGGTGAAACAATCCTGGTTGGACCGCGTCTCTTCCGTAAGGCTAGAGTCTAACAAATGGCTGGTAGCAGGCATTTTAATTATCACCATCGTACTTTATCCGTTTGCCAAAAAAGTAGGATTTGAGCCTGATATGATGCGGCTGAATTATATGTCGCCGAAATTGAAGGAGGCAGAAGCCAAATTGAACAGCATCAGCGGAGCAGCATTAAAGTCGGTATATATTGTAAGTGAAGGAAACGATCTTAACCAGGCTTTGGAAAAAAGCGAGGCGCTTCAAAACCGGGTAACTGAATTAAAGGAAAAAGGCCTGATCAACACAAGTTCGGGTGTAACGGATCTTTTTATATCAGATAGTCTTCAGCTTTTAAGAATTGACCGATGGAATGCCTATTGGACACCTGGAAAAAAACAAGAGTGCTTTCCCGGTTGTATACCCTGGCTCCTGCTTCGGGATTTACAACCGACGGCCTGGATAATTTCAGGCAATTATTAACCCGCTCTTATGTTCCTATTACTGTGCAGCAATTACAACCGCTTCGCAATAGTTTCCTTGACGATTATATAACCGAACAAAAGGGCAGGGCTTCCATAGTTACTTTGATTAAAGTGCCCGAGCAGCATAAGACCAAAGTGCTGGAGGCCCTGGAAAAACAACCGAATGCAACAGTGCTCGACCGGCAATACCTTACATCGCGCCTGACACAGATGGTTAACGACGATTTCAACCGTATTGCCTGGATGATATCTCTTATAGTAGCCGTAATGTTGCTGCTGACCTACGGCCGCGTTGAGTTGATGCTGATGTCGTTTATTCCGATGGCCATCAGCTGGATTTGGATACTGGGCATTATGTCGGTATTTAATATCCAGTTTAACATTGTTAATATCATCATTTCCGCCCTGATCTTTGGCTTGGGAGATGATTACAGCTTGTTTGTGATGGATGGACTTTTGAATGAGTATAAAACCGGTAAAAAGAACCTGGCCTCCTATAAATCTTCAATACTGCTATCTGCCATCACCACAGTTGCAGGGTTAGGCGTGTTGATTTTTGCCCAGCACCCGGCCTTACGGTCCATTGCCTTTATATCGGTTACCGGTATACTTTGCGTGGTATTGATGTCGCAAATACTGATTCCTTTTTCTTTTCGCTGGTTATTAAAAACCGCATTGATAAAGGTTTTCATCCCTGGACCCTTTGGAGTTGGAGCCGGTCGGTGTTCTCCTTTTTTATTTTGGATTTGTAAGTGTGTTGCTTACCATTTTAGGGTTGTTCTTAATTAAGCTGCGCATTTTAGGGAGGAAGAAAGGAAAATATGTTTATCATTACCTGTTGTCGAAATTTTGCATGTCTGTGTTGTATATAATGGGAAATTTCAAAAAAGACAGATTAACCCGCAGCGGGAGAACTTCGACCAGCCTGCTGTAGTGATCGCGAACCATCAATCTTTCCTGGATATACTGCAAATGGCGATGTTGAATCCCCGGCTTATTTTATTAACCAACCGCTGGGTTTGGAACTCCCCGGTTTTTGGCTGGGCGATTAAGATGGCCGACTTTTACCCTGTTGCTAACGGTGTGGAAAATAGTGTAGAGTTGTTGAACACCCAGGTACAGCAGGGGTATTCCATATCTGTATTTCCGGAAGGTACGCGAACCTCGCAACCACCCATGAAGCGTTTTCATAAAGGAGCATTTTATTTGGCAGAACAACTGAAGCTGGATATAGTACCTGTATTATTTCATGGTTTAGGATACACGATGACCAAGGGAGACTTTTTGCTGAAGAACGGGCCTATTACCGCAAAATACTTACCCAGGATCAAAGCAGATGATGAAAGTTGGGGCACCACTTACCAGGAAAGAACAAAGAATATTTCCAGGTATTTTAAAGAACAGCATGAGGTGTTAACAAAGGAGCTGGAGCAACCGGCGTACTTTAAAGAGCATTTGTTTTTAATTATATCTATAAAGGGCCCGTACTGGAATGGTACCTGAAAATAAAACTGAAGCTGGAAAATTATTACCAGCCCTTTCATGAGTTGCTACCCTGCGAAGGCCGTTTTTTAGACCTTGGTTGCGGTTACGGCTTTATGGCTTATACCCTGCATTGGGCCAGCCAGGAAAGCGATTCTTTACCGGTGTGGACTATGATGAAGAAAAAATAGCCACAGCGCAGCATTGCTTTAGCCGGACCGCAGCACTACAGTTTGTGCAGGGAGATATTTCAGCTTATCCATTCAAACAGTACAATGGCATTATCATCAGCGATGTGTTGCATTATTTGCAACCGGTAGCTCAGCAGCAGGTAATAGAGCAGGCAATCGATAGCTTACTACCAGGAGGCGTGCTTATTATCCGTGATGGAGATGCGGATCTGAAAGAAAAACATAAGGGGACGAAATTCACTGAGCTGTTGTCTACAAAAATATTTTCATTCAATAAAACCACGAATCAGCTTCATTTTCTTTCGGGCAAAATGATTGAAGCGCTTGCTATAAAAAAAAAGTGGCTTTGCAGAGAATAGATCATACAAAGTTCACTTCTAATGTTATGTGGGTATTTAGAAAATAATTACAGCACCCCAAAAATGTTCGTTCAAAGCTAAGCTGTATGCTGCTGCGTGCCATCCGGTTCATATCACTGCCTAGCTGAAAACGGTACCCCAGGTTAAGTTTGGAGTTGCTGTTGAAAATAAACTGAACGCCCGGCGCCATATCAATATAATATCTTTTTTATCCAACGTTTGTTGTGCCAGTATCTCGGTGTAAATATTGAAATTGGTTTGCTGGTAATCTTCATATTTCCGGGGAATAGCAAATAGCCCGCGGATAAAGAGTAGTTCATTGCCTGATAAGGCAGCTTTAAGGGGCATCGTCAAATCTTGATTTGTCTAAAACCTGTACATGACTCACGGTGCCACTTATGGCTAATTTATTGATCAGCTGCGTAGCTATTACTCCTGCTTCTGCGCCTGTTTTATCTCCCATTAAAGCAATTTCATCATACCTGAAGGGAGCTTTGCTGATAGACGCATCGGCAAAAGCTGCCATCCTGAAATGACGATGTGCTTCATCTTTCGATAAGAACCTGTATTTGCCGTATAGAGACGCTGACTCAAATTTAAAGGCATCGGTATGCATATTGGCAAATGTTCCTGATGCTCTTAGCATAAAATTTTTCGAGAGTCCCATATACATTTCGGGCCTGTAACGTTGCACTACAGCCTCGCTACCCTGGCGCATGCCTTTTGCATAATTTGCACTCAACTTCGCGCTTATAGATTTTGCAGGTACATTAGATGCAGGCTCCGTATATATGTATAACTCCTGTGCCCTGGTCCACATTGTAAATAACAGTAGCATGCCTAAGAAAATATATCTCACTTGTTTAAATTAAAATGAAGAATAGCGCGGTACACGGTAATAAACGCGCACCTGTAATCCTGGTTGGTATTTCAACCAATCCGAAATGCGGCTCCTGTACTGAGCTTTTATCCGATATTTAAGGTGATAATCACCAATAGCAGTTGTAGTTCATGCTAAATAGTTGTATGATACATTCGCGAACCCTGTGCCACATCTGTGCAGCAATGAGCAGCTTTACCGGTGTTAATACAGTCTCTTTTTGTAGTGGCTTTTATAGCTTTAAAAGTTTTTTCGCTTACAAAATTTTTATCAACAATGGTATGGTAGGGTTTGTTCTCCGTTCAGCACCTGGTCTTTAATATTCACAAAATGGAAATTGGCATTGCCTATTTTAATGTGTTTGTCGTTCTCCACCTTCAGGTTGTTGAAGTCCCCGGTTAATTTTAAGCTGCCTACAGAAAAGCCTGCCTCCTCCACTGCTTTACGGATCTGGTCTGCATTAACTTCGCTGCCTTTTTTGAACTGTATATTAAAAGCTGTATTCTTAATATCCGATTTTACAGATTCTACAAAGCTGATCTTTTGAACTGCTTTATTGATGGCATTGCTGCATAAAGCACAGGTGAGCCCGTTTGCCTGTAAGGTGGCTTTTGAAAATTGTGCATTTGCCTGCATAACACCCATGGAGATGATCAGGAAAAAGATGATTTTTTTCATTGTTCAATATTTTGTAAACATTGCAGGGTATGGAAAGCAGAAATAATTCCGGAGTGGAACAGCTGTCTCTGCCCCGAAAATATTCGCCTGTTTACCCAACAACGATAATGAATAGAATAGGGTTAATGTCATTAACTTAAGAAGCCTTATTGTGGTTGCATCCGGCGTTCTTAAGCCCGGGGTATGCAATACGATACGTTCTTAAATTAATGACACTATGATAACCTATGACTTTTTACAGCAGTCTTTAGCCGGAGACTCTTTACAACAAGCCTGTTCTGCCGGGTTGCTGCAGCAGTCTGCTTTTTCTTTGGCGCTTATGGCCTTCCTTTCATACTGGCAACATCCGTGCAGCTTATTGTAAGACGCATCAGAAGCTTTAACGCCTGCGTTATCATAACCGGCTTCGGCAATTTTTTGCTGAATTTTTGCGGTATTCGTATTGTTGGCAAACTTAACGGTCAGCTTTTTTGAATCTACATCCCATGCGGCATAAGAAGCGCCTGCAGATTTTGCGGCTTTTTCAATGTTCGATTTGCACATGCCGCAGTTACCAGAAACGTCAAATGTTTCCGTTTTTTAGATTGTGCCACGGCATCATTATTTGAAACCAAGGTAAATAAACAGGCTAAAAGAAATAATTGTAATGTTTTCATTGTATTTGTTTTAAAAATATAAATAGAATAATAGTAATGGCCGCTATTGATATATAGCAACGCGGAAGCACAATAATCCCAGGCATACCCGATAGTACGCATGGGATGCAACTATTCTATATTCTGAAAACATTATTAGCCAGGTACAAATTATTGTCCGGCAAGGGCGGAGAATGACTTTGATTGTCTAAGTGGTTATTACCATTAAAAAGAGTTGTCAGCAAAAAATCGGTAACAATTACCGGCATTTCATCTATTGCCGGGAGGTTATATGCGTAAAAAGGAGTTTTATTATGGCCTGCATCTCCCTTCAACAGTGTTTCCTGGTCGTTGCAGCAGCTGTGCTGCTGTTTTTCCATTCCGCATTTGCCGCATTTTTTTTTTTTTTTCTGAGGCAAACAGACTAACAGATGCTAACCTGTCCATACAATAATGCGACACTGCCACCACACCAGTGGTCATCAGCATATAGCAGGATATTAATATGAACAGCATTATTTTTTTCATCTGCACGGCAAAGTTAATAAGATTCCTTTTGCGTTTTTGTTAAAAAACAATTTGTTTTCTACGAATTTTGCTCATTTAATGGCTACCGGCAAAAAATATGATGTAATTATAATAGGGAGTGGCCTGGGAGGATTGCTTTGTGCCAACTTCCTGGCTATGCGTGGCATGAGCGTGTGTTTGCTGGAAAAGAATAAGCAATTTGGCGGCAACCTGCAAACTTTTTCCCGTGATAAGCGGCTATTTGATACCGGAGTGCATTATATCGGAGGCCTGGAAAAAGGGCAAACGCTTTACCAGATATTCCGGTATGCAGGATTGATGGAACAACTAAAGCTGGAAAGAATGGATGAGCGCTTCGATCGGATCCTGCTTGAAGGAGACGATAATGTATATAGTCATGCGCAGGGATATACGGCTTTTCAGCAGAACCTGATACAGGATTTTCCTGAAGAAAAGCATGGGATCATTGCCTACTGCCAAAAGATCCGGGAAGTTTGTCGTTCTTTCCCTTTATATAGTCTCAGGTTACAATCTCAAACAAAGGAGATATACAAAGGTAATAATGAAAATGCCGCATCGGTGATTGCTTCTTTTACACCCAATAAAAAATTGCAGGCCGTACTGGCAGGCAATAACCTGTTATATGCGGAGATGGCCATACCACACCTTTCCATGTTCATGCATTAATTGCAAACAGCTATATCGAAAGCAGCTGGAAGTGTGTTGGCGGCGGATCGCAGATTGCGAAAATACTCGTAGCCGGCATACGTAAAAACGGAGGTGAGATTATCCGGAACATAACCGTAACTTCCATTCAGGAGCAGCAGGGTAAAATAACTCATGTACTTACTGAAGATGGCCGGCAGATTGAAGGGAACTATTTCATTTCGAATATACATCCTGCGGCTACATTGGCGATCACGCAATCTGCCCTGATAAAAAGCCTTTACAAAAAGAGAATCGGCGGCCTTCGGCAAAGCGTGTCTTCTTTTTCGCTTCACATAGTTCTTGAAAAAGGCCAGGTGCCCTATGAAAATTGTAATTACTATTTTCACAAAGAGGGACAGCTATGGCATTTGAACCACTACACCAAAGAAAACTGGCCGCTGGGATATGGATTATATTTTGCAGAAGACAGGCAACACCCGGGCTTTGCGGCTACCATTTCGGTGTTGACCCCATGCGTTATGAAGAAGTGAGCGACTGGGCGCATACTTATAACAGGGTGGGCAAAGAGCATCACAGGGGCGTTGCTTATGAACGGTTTAAGGAGGAAAAGGCGCAGGTTTTATTACGGTTGATAGGAGACCGCTTCCCTTTGATACCGGCAAATGTAAAGCGCTACTATACTTCTACACCCCTTACGAACAGGGATTATATCGGCGACGCAGAAGGCAGTATGTACGGGATACAAAAAGACTACCGTGATCCGCTGCAAACAATGATCAGCCCGAGAACAAAAATTCCTAACCTGTTTTTAACGGGACAGAATTTAAATTTGCATGGCATTTTGGGAACCTCGTTAAGCGCTGTACTAACCTGCATTACATTAACAGGGGACGAGAGCCTGTTGGACAGGATAAGAGAAGTGTGATAATATGTACGGTATAATTATTAAAGAGGTAAGAGCTATTTTTAAAGACAGTTATTAGAAGCAAATGAGCAAAAGATTCTGGAGAAGGTTTTTACGGGTGACAGGAGTGATCGTATTGCTCTTTGGGTTATTGTTTGCCTACCTGGCCTGGGTTTCAAAGATCAATCCGCCAAAGGTTAGCGATTTATCTGCTTTGCAATTACAACGGAAAGAGCCGGATACGGGTTTGTATGCTATTAAAAACAGCTGGTTCCGGAAAAGTAATTCCGGTCTTTATGAAATGTATGTAGAAGGAACGCCGTATGAGCTGGGAACCGTTAATGGTAAGTTAAGCGAAGAGCTGGTTAAGAAGCAGGAGGATTACTTCAGTGAGCAAATCAATAAAATGATCCCTTCGAAATCTTACCTGCATTTTTTAAAGTACTTTATCGGCTGGTTTAATCGCGATTTGCCTAAAAATGTAACAAACGAGTATAAGCAGGAGATTTATGGTATATCACAATCCGCCTCCGAAGGCTACAAGTATATAGGCACAAAATATTCCCGGATTTTAAATTACCACTCAGCGCACGACATAGGCCATGCTTTGCAGAATATGATGCTGGTGGGATGTACCTCCTTTGGCACCTGGGGCAGCGCCTCGCAGGACAGCACCATGATTATCGGGCGCAATTTCGATTTTTGGGTGGGAGATAATTTTGCTAAGAATAAAATAGTGGAGTTTGTTAACCCGTCGTTGGGGTATAAATTTATGAGTGTAACCTGGGGCGGCTTTATTGGCGTGGTATCGGGCATGAATGAAAAAGGGCTTACGGTTACCATTAACGCGGCCAAGAGCAGCATTCCCAGCGGATCTGCAACGCCTGTAAGTCTGGTAGCAAGAGAGATCGTTCAATATGCAAAGAATATTAAAGAAGCTATTGCTATTGCACAAAAGCGAAAGATGTTTGTCAGCGAATCTTTTTTAGTGGGCTCGGCAACAGATAACAAAGCTGTGGTTATTGAAAAAACGCCGGACTCTTTGTCTATATACGATCCCAATAAAAATGAAATATTGTGCACCAATCATTTTCAAAGCAATCAATTTTGGAACAGTGAGCCCAATGTAGAGCAAAGGCAGAACAGTGCTTCTGTATACCGGTACCAGCGGCTTACACAGCTGCTTCAGCAAAATGGCCCCAACACGGTTCAAAAAACCATAAACATTTTGCGCGATTATAGGGGCATTAACAATGCTGACATCGGGCTGGGTAATGAAAAAGCGGTAAACCAGTTTATCGCTCACCATGCTATCGTATTTGAGCCGCAGAAATTACGGGTATGGGTTTCCACTGCTCCCTGGCAAATGGGCCAGTTTGTATGTTACGATCTGAATAAAGTATTCGCCTTAAAAGGCATGACGACTAATCGCGAGATATATGAAGCCGGGCTGAATATTAAAGCGGATAGTTTTATTTATACACCTGCTTTTAAGCGATTTGAGCAGTTCAGGTTCAACAGGCAGCAAGTAATAGACGGGGAACGGTGATACCAGACAGCCTGGTTGCTGATAATCCCAATTATTATAATAGTTATGTAGCAGCGGGCGACTACTATTTCAAAAAGAAAGCATATGAAAAAGCGCTGCCTTATTACCGGAAGGCGTTGAGCATGGAAATTGCTACAGTAGCTGAAAAGGATCATATTGTACACCGAATTGAAAAATGTAAAAACAAATAGTATGTCTCATATTAAACAAGCCCGTACTGAGTACCCAGTGATCGATCTTATAAAAAAACGTTGGAGTCCCCGTGCTTTTGCCGATCAGGCCGTAAGCGAAACAGATATGCATACTATACTCGAAGCAGGGTCCTGGGCTGCCAGTTCAGGCAATGAGCAGCCCTGGAAATACGTATATGCCATGAAGGGTACCCCGGGCTTTAACACCTTGTGGGATTGCCTGATGGAAGGCAACCAGGGGTGGAACAGGCATGCGGCAGTTTTAATGGTAGCCATTGCGCGTAAAAAATTTGCAAGAAATGGCAGGGACAATGTTCATGCAGAGCATGACCTGGGTATGAGCAATGCCAGCATGTTTTTGCAGGGGTGTCCATGGGTATCTATCCGCACCCGATGGGCGGGTTCTTTCCCGATAAAGTTAAAACAGCATTGATGTTGCCGGAGGATGAGAAGCCCGTTTGCATGATCGCCTGGGGATACCTGGGTGACCCTGAAATATTAGACGAAAAGAACAAACAAAGTGAAACTCAACCCAGAAGCAGGAAACATTTTTC
The DNA here is from genome assembly GCA_019316985.1 of Paraniabella defluvii. Classification (GTDB taxonomy): domain Bacteria; phylum Bacteroidota; class Bacteroidia; order Chitinophagales; family Chitinophagaceae; genus Niabella; species Niabella defluvii. The sequence goes on along the minus strand of CP079215.1, from coordinate 1,749,638 downwards.
GGAGTTTTCCCAAAAATATAGCGTTGTTTAAAAAATGCCGGCAATATGAATAATTATTCCGAATATTTATAGCCGACACCTCTTACTGAATGGAAGAATTTGGGATTACGACTGTCTTTTTCAAAATACTTCCGGAAATTCAGGATAAAATTGTCGATGGTTCGGGTAGTGGGGTATACGTTATAACCCCATACATATTGAAGTATCTTTTCGCGGGTAACCACTTCGTTTTTATTTTCGATCAGGAGTTTTAAAAGCATTGCCTCTTTCTTACTCAGCTGCACTTTGCCGGCATATTTGGTGCTGGCCTCCTGGGCTTTAAAATCAATTACATTTCCGCCAAAAGAATAAGAGTTGCCAAGCGTACTTTTATCCTGCAGCTTTAAATTTTTTTGAATGAGCTTCTGAACCCGTATTAAAAGTTCTTCAAGATTAAAGGGTTTGGTGAGGTAATCGTCAGCGCCTTTTTTAATCCTAATACTTTATCTGCACTTGTATTTTTAGCGCTGAGCATTAAAATGGGTACTTCATTATTGCTGATGCGAATGGTTTCTGCAACCGCAATGCCATCTACCTCGGGCAGCATCACATCTAATATAATCAGGTCGAAATATTCGTTTTTAACGGCTTTTATTGCTTCATTGCCATCATAGGCGGAAGTGACCTGGTAGTCTTCTAATTCAAGGTTTAACTTTAATGCCTCGTGGAGGTTTTCTTCATCTTCAACCAATAATATGTTTACGGCTCTTTCTTCCATTCTAATACAGGTTCATCAAGTTATAACGTATCAAAGAAAAAATCTAACGGCAAAAATACTCCCCTTTACATTGTTATTTGTCATTAAAATGTCTGCATTATGATCTTTTGCAATCTTACGGCAGAGGTAGAGGCCTAAACCTGTGCCTTTCTTTTTGCGGGTGGCTTCATTTCCTATCCGGTAGAATTTTGAGAAGATCTTCTTCCGCTCTTCTATTGCAATACCGGGGCCTTCATCTATTACCTGCAGGGTAATGTCCTGCTCGTTTTTATGAAGCGTTACTTTTACAGCTTCATCTTTTTCTGAATATTTCAACGCGTTTTCCAACAGGTTATTAACCAGTATCTCCAATAAAAGCGGATCTCCTTCTAGGTCAATACCATTTTCAATATCGCTTGCTATCGTTCTTTCGGGGAAGCGTTGGGTAAATTCTGCTACCCTGGCTTCCAGCAGATGGGAGAAATCGAGTTCTTCTTTATTTATTTTATACCACTTTCCTTCCAATTGGGAAGATACCAATATATTATTTGTTAAAAAATCGAGTCGTTTAGTTTCTTCCAACGAAGCATGAATTAGTTTTTTTGCTTTTGTTCATCCAGTTTTTGGTGTTTCAGCAATGTTTCCAGGTTTAGCTTGGCAATAGCGATAGGCGTTTTAAGTTCATGGGTAACAGCCATCATGAAGTTTTGCTGCTGCTCCTGTATTTGCTTTTGCTGTCGCATAGACCTGTAAACAAAAGTGGCACCCAATATAATAAGGCCCAAAAATACAATACCTTCTCCCCGTATTTTATCGTATTGCTATGGTAGTCTTCTTTGGTTTTCTTCAGCTCTGCCTGGTATTGTACAGGGTCTTTTTCCTTGTCGATGGTCGTATTCAGGTGGTTAAGCTGGTAATTGTACATTTCCCTGCTCTGCCGTTCGAGCGAAATGAACCACCACACCAATGCCGCTATAATGTAGAACAGCAATATCCAGAACTTTACCGTAGTTCTTTTTAAGCGGGCCTTTAATCTTTCTTCCATAACCATATATTATACCGGGCATTATTGGTTCAATGCAATGCCTACATTCAATATATAAGGTAGCTTTTCTTCTTTCATGGCATGCTGTAGCACAAAACGGTAAGGCCCCGGGCGGAGGAAAACCGGCGGATTGATCTTTATCCTGCTATAATATATATCGTCCATAGGCATCCCGGTCCAGTTGCCGGCACTGTTGGTCAGGGTGCATTAATTCGCATAGAGCTGATCGTGCGTTTTGCCGTGTCCTGTATGAGCAGCCTTACTAATAGTTTGTTGAAAGGGAATTGCTGGGTATGCCTTACTACCAGGTACAACTGGTGATTGGAGCTATCGGGAACATCAAAATGTATTACGGCATTCTGGCTCCTTTTCCACTCATGGTTGGGAAGCGCTACCTGCTTCTCGTATACGTTTACCTGCCTGCAGGAGCTGGCAATAACAATAATTACAACAAAAAATAAAGAATAGCGCACACTTACATCTTTGCTGCAAAAGTAAGTGAAGTTGGCAAGTGATGTTACAATACGTTCAGCACCTGTTCTTTTGCTTTTTCCAGTTCGTCCTTCATCATTACCACAATTTTTTGTATAGCAGAGTCATAAGCCTTTGATCCCGTGGTGTTGATTTCGCGTCCTACCTCCTGTAAAATAAAGGAAAGTTTTTTGCCTTTGCTGTCCCCTTCCTCGTTCAATATCTCTTTGAAGTAGTTGCAATGATTATTCAATCTCACCATTTCTTCGGTGATATCGATCTTTTCAATATAATAGATAAGCTCCTGCTCGAGCCGGTTAATATCATAGTTATCCTTGCCCACCTTCTCTTCCAGCAATTTAACCAGTCCTTCGCGCATGGTTTCCTGCCTCAGTGTATCGAACGGTTTGATTTCGGTTTGGAGAACGGCTATGTTATCTATGCGTTTTTCCAGCTCTTCTTTTAAAATATTGCCCTCATTGGCGCGGTGCTTATTTAAATCGTGCACAGCTTCGCCAATTAACAATTTAAGTTGAACCCAATCTTCGTCAGACAGTGATTCGCTGCTTGGCGTGATAACCTCGGGTAGCTTGATTAAGGCATTTAAAATATTCGATGTATCTATCCCCAATTCGTTGGAAAGGTTTACCAGCGAATGATAATAAGCCTTGGCGAGATCAGTATTGATAACAACCGGTTTCGCATCTCCGGTATCTTTAAGACTGATGGTGCAATCTACACTACCTCTGTTAAGTCCTTCGGCCAATACTTTACGTATGTCAAACTCAAAGGGCTTCACTATAGCAGGTAGCCTTAGCGATAAATCAAATTGCTTTCCATTCAATGATTTTATATCAATCAAAAATGTTTTGCGGCCGATGATTTTCTCTGCCCTGCCAAAGCCTGTCATTGATTTGAGCATATACCTGTTTTATTGTAAAGATAATATTTGCAAACTGCTGTCAGGTATATTTTTATAGCTGCCTGGTTTCGTGGAGTGGGTAACAGGCAGGATAACAACGTTACTGCAGGTTGCTGATTCTGCTACAGGGGCATGTATCTCTGTCAGAAAAACGGCGTAGCTGCCAGGTATGGAAGTGAGAAATGAAGGAGTTCTTAAAACAAAAAATCCCTTCAAATGAAGAAGGGATATTTTATATAGATGGGTTAGTAAGTACAGGAAATAAATTTCCTGACACAATATTAATTATTATTTCAACGATACAAAAATTATTTACAAAAAATTTTATTAACAAAAGAAATTTATACTTGTGGATATCGCTGCGTGATTACAAACTTCGGGGTTATTTTATCAGCGATAATATACCTGATGCGAACAATAAATGAGTAGAGGCGATCCGTTGAAACGCTGATGAACAAAGAATTTCAGCCTGTTGGTTATATAAGATGTACTTTACTGTTACATTTAAGAAGCATTGTTCTTTTACAATATGCTCGGGCTGCGTTTACGTTTCCGATACTTAAAAATTTTATTGGCGTTGATGCCTTCATGGGATAAAAAGCGCACTGCTGTTGTTATGCAACAACCAATAACTTCATTCAATATCGTTCATACAGTGTTTACAGATGAATAATTTCATGTACGTTTGATAAAATGTTTTTATGAAGTTCGATAACCCCGTTCCTCTCACGCAAATCGCATCACTCATCAATGCGAAGCTTTTGGGCAATGAGGGCGCCAGTGCTACAGGTATTAATGAAATTCATGTAGTAGAAGAAGGCGACCTCGCATTTGTAGATCATCCCAAATATTATGATAAATGCATTAACTCCGCCGCCAGTTTTATCATTATTAATAAAGAAACCGATTTCCCTGAAGGTAAGGCCTTGCTGGTAGTTGAAGAGCCCTTTGAAGCCTATCTTAAAATAGTAGCTCAGTATCGCCCTTTTCAACCGTCTATGGAGATAGTGGCCGCATCGGCAGTTGTGGGTGAAGGCACTGTAGTGATGCCTAACGCCTATTTGGGTAACCACGTAGTGATTGGTAAAAATTGCACCATTTTTCCGAATGTAACCATTTTAGATCACTGCATTATCGGAGACAATGTAGTAATACAAAGCGGCACTGTTATTGGTAGTGATGCATTTTATTACAATAAGAAAGCGAACCGGGATGTGCAATACAAAAGAATGGCCAGTTGCGGGCGTGTGGTGATTAAAGATGCAGTTGAAATAGGCGCCGGCTGTACGATAGACCGGGGGTAACAGGAGATACTATTATTGGTGAAGGCACTAAAATGGATAACCAGGTGCATATAGGCCATGATACGGTAGTAGGCAAAAATTGCCTTTTGCCGCACAGGTGGGCATTGCGGGCGCTGCTGTAATAGAAGATGAAGTAATTCTTTGGGGACAGGTAGGTATCAGTAAAACATTAACGATAGGGCGCGGCGCTGTCATTAATGCGCAGAGCGGTGTGCCGTCTTCCTTACCCGGAGGTAAAGTTTATTTTGGGTACCCTGTGGGTGAGGCCAGGAAAAATTGAAAGAGGTTGCCTGGATCAAACGCATTCCCGAGATTTGGGAGAAAGTAAAAAACATTAAATAAAGCGATTGTATGAAATTCGGACAGGTGGCCGATCCCGGCGGTATCAATTTTAAGTTGCCGAAAGACCCGGCAGCTACTACAGAATTATTATCTAAAGCAAAAGGTAAGGGATTTGAGGTTTCGGTAGGGTGCGCCAAATGGAACAAGACAGACCTGAAGGGGTTCTATCCTAAAGGAATAAAGGATGAGCTGGAGTACTATGCGGGGCAGTTTAATTCTATTGAGTTGAATGCCACTTTTTATAATATGCCTACAGCCGACCAGGTTACTAAATGGAAAGAAAAAACTCCTAAAGGATTTAAATTCTTCCCTAAGTTAACAAATTCAATCAGCCATTTTAAACGGCTAACACCAGACAGCCTGCCTGTTGCTGAAACCTTTTGTAATGCTGTCGCCAATTTTGAAGAGAAATTGGGTATGGCCTTCCTGCAATTGCATGATAAATTTTCACCTAAAGAATTTGAAAAGCTGGCTCATTTTATAGAGCATTTCCCCAGGGTATTCCCCTTGCAGTTGAGGTCAGGAATGAGAACTGGTTTGCCGATCCTTTGCATTGGTCGGCTTTCTGCGACCTGTTGCAGAAAAAGAAAATGGCGAATATTATTGTAGATACAGCAGGCAGAAGGGATATGGTGCACATGAGGCTTACCACGCCTGAAGCCTTTATTCGTTTTGTAGGTTGTAATGATGATGCTATAGATAAAAAACGTTTAGACGACTGGTTGAAGCGTATCAAAAATGGCAGGAAGAAGGCCTGAAAAAGCTATATTTTTTGTGCATCAGAATGTGGAGTTGTCGTCTCCCCTGCTATCTGCCTATTTTATTGAAAAGCTGAATAAGGCGTTAGACCTGGATCTGCATATACCTCAAATGCCGGATAGCAATAAGGATAAGGGACAGGGCAGGCTTTTCTAAAATATTGCCTCCAGCTCCTTCAGAGACCTCACCATATAAGTAGGCTTAAATTCGTGTACAGCGTCGATGTGATTGATAAATACCTGGTCCATGCCCGCTTTGTGAGCGCCCAGAATATCAGCCTCCAGATCATCGCCCAGCATAATGCTTTCCTCGAGTTTGGCTTTGGTAGCATTTAATGCATAATCGAAGATCTCTTTGTTAGGTTTTAGGCTATTGCTTCCTTCAGAAGTGATCACTTTGTCAAAGTAATGGTTGATCTTTGAGTTTTTGATCTTGTGATGTTGCACTTCTTCAAAACCATTAGTAATCAGGTGCAGCTTGTAATTTTTATTATGCAGGTACTCCAGTACTTCTATAGCATGGGGAAATAAAACATTGCGGGTAGGTAGCATTTCGAGGAAACGCACACTCATGGTTTCGGCCAGCACATCATCCGCAATTTTAAAATCAAGCAATGCCAAACGCATTCTTTTTACGCGTAGTTCTGCCTGTTTGATGAACCCACTCCTATACCTGGCCCAAAGCTTTAAGTTATGCGCAAGATAATTGCGGTAAAACAATTCAAAGTCATCCACGCCTCGGCGCTCCAGTTCAAGGGTTTCGTAAAGATCCAGCAAGGTAAGTTTAGCGTTAGCGTCAAAATCCCAGAGCGTGTGATCCAGATCGAAAAATAAATGCTTATACTTCATGCGTGTTGTACTATTTGGCCGATATGCTGTAAAAATAAAATACTAAAACTTAAATACAGAACTTTATGCGGTATGTTTATTGCAAATAAAGAAAAGATAATATTATGAATACTGTAATAATTACCGGTGCATCAAGGGGTATAGGCTTGGGGATTGCTGAGATATTTGCACAAAACGGCTATAATCTCCTGCTTACATCGCGCAGCGATATTAATTTATACAAGGCAATGGAAACATTGCAAACGAAATATAATGCCATTGAGATCAGGGCTAAGGCATTCGACCTATCCGTCAAAGAGGAAGCCTCCGCTTTCGGAGCCTGGTGCCTGCAATATGGTACACCGCAGGTACTCGTAAACAACACCGGCAGCTTTGACCCCGGCAATATCGGTGATGAAGCTGACGGTGTGTTAGAAAACCAGATAGCTACCAACCTGTACAGCGCCTATCATGTAACCAGGGCATTATTGCCTGCAATGAAACAGCAGAGGAGCGGCCATATATTCAATATGTGTTCTATTGCGTCTTTAAAAGCCTATCCAAACGGCGGGGCATACAGTATAAGCAAATATGCATTGCATGGATTTAGTACGAATTTGCGCGAAGAGCTAAAAACATATGGTGTTAAAGTAACCTCGGTATTTCCGGGCGCCGTATTAACTGATTCCTGGGAAGGGTTTGATAATAGCGCTAAACGTATTATGGAGGTTAGCGACGTTGCCGAAATGGTATATGCTGCTTCACGTCTTTCTTTTGCGGCCTGTGTGGAGGATATTATACTGAGGCCTCAGCTGGGAGACTTGTAAAAAGGGTTCAACAATTAAATAACGCTTTTAATGAAATATCTTATTACTGTTGTATGGGTTTTGTTCTTTTCCATAGCAAATGCACAGGAAGAGGAATATGTGTCGTTGCAAGATCGCTTGAAAAGTAATATATTTTTAAAAGTAGAAGCCAGTAATACAGATTGCTTTGTAGGAGAACCTATTGTGGTTACTTATAAGCTTTACAGCGCACTGGCTACTGAATCAAGTATTGCACGTAATCCTTATTTTGAAGGGTTTGATGTACGGGATCTGAAGGGAAGTGCTGATGATATCGCATCGCGGGAAACCGTGGATGGTGTGAAGTTTGATGTACACACGTTATTGAAACTTCAATTAACGCCAAGAAGAGCAGGTAAATTAACCCTGGGTACGCTTACTGTAAGAAACCGGGTAAAACTGCTTGATGCCCGCGGTAATGAAGATCCTATACTCGAAGGAGTGAAGGAAGGGTATACTTTAAATAACGGTTATTTTACCCTGCCGGTGTCCTCTGTGCCTATCACGATTCTTGTAACGGCTTTGCCTGGCAGTTCGCTGCCGGCTGCATCGCAATCAGCCGGGCTGGTGGGCGACTTTAAAATGGATGTGCAGCTCTCTAAAAAGTACTGGCTCCCGGCGAGCAGGCTCAACTGACCATCATGCTGACAGGCAGGGGTGATTTCAGTAAAATAGAACAACCTGAGATCATGTGGCCCGATGCTGCCGATGTATTGGCGGCAAAGGTGGATGAAGATAAAATACAGAAAGAAGATGGAAGCGGCTATAAGTCGTTTGTCATACCTTTTTCAATAAATGCACCGGGTAAATATACCATCCCATCTATACGGTTTTCTTTTTTTTGACGCGCACAGTAGTCGCTATAAAACCATTACCAATATTCCGCTGGAGTTGAGTGTAGTGAATGAAGGAGATGCCGTGAGCAACGTTGTGACTGCTGCCGGTGAAGACAATAGCCGGTTCTACTTCTTGGTTGGCATTGGCGTGCTGGCGCTGGTTGCTATTGCAGTAGCTTGGGGTATGAGCGTAAAGAAGAGAAAAAGAGGCTGCAGCCCGTTTCGCTTGAGCCTGCGCCAGCTGGCAAAACTGCTGGAATCCGTGAGGAGAGGGTTTCTCTGGACGAAGCACTACAGCCTGCCATCGAAAAGATATATGAAGCCGGTAGCACATTCGGCACGCTGTTGAAGCAGGGAATGGTTCAATACCTGCAAGCCCGCTGGAATTTACCGGCGCAGTCTTACAACCAGGAGTTTTTGCGGCAGGAAATGATCAGCAGAAATACACCTGCTGCTTTTCAAACAGAGCTGTTGCAATTACTGGCCACCATTGATATGAATATTTACAGCGGAGGCGGAACGGATACAGACCGGCAAGGCTTATTGAATAAAGCTGGGCATTTACTTCGTCAAGTATAAACCCGCTAATTATTAAGCACTTACTCCCGGATACTCTTTCTTTAACCGGGTATCTAACACAAATGTTCCGAAGGGCAGCAGGGAGGCCACAAAAGCTAAAAAGCTTTACCGAAATTCCATTTAAGACCTATCCAAACCTTCAGCAGGTAAATACAAAAAGAACAAACAGTACACCATGTGCCCATCCTATATATTTTACGCCTTCAGGAATATCTGCCAGGTATTTTAAAGGCATTGCTACGAGAAGTAATAACAAATAAGAGATGCCTTCAAGGAAAGCAATTTTCATGAAAATTTTAAGATCTTTTAATGATGGGCTCATAATTTATAAATGGTTACAAGCAAAACACGCATCGCTCGAAAAAGTTTAGGCAGGACTTAATTTTTTTGTTAAAATAGTTCTACCTTCACTCTTGAAATGTACTCTTGAGCGATGAGGTGCCCTACTACTTCCTGCGCTCTATTGATGCCCTAACATTTAAACCAATACACAAAGTGAACGCACTACAAGCAAGTAGAAGAGGTTTTTTAAGTAACCTGGCTATTTTAACTGCAGGAGTTGCCATGGGCGGCAATACTTCCGGTTTATTTATCACTGAACAGAATGCAAAACCAGACAACCTGGAAACAGTGTGGGAATCCTTTTGCAAAAGCAGGTTGTCAAGTCCCTATCTGCTACCGATTGAAAACCGCAGGGAGATTGAAGCCTGTAAAGGACATGAGCACCGCGAGGGAAAAGCCGTGTATTTCCCTGAAGAAGGAGTAGTTGCGCAGCCGGTATGGATCTATTGGGCTGCTAATAAAAATAAGCCTTCCGACGTTATTGTTAATTTTTATAACGACGATGTAGCTATAGTTAGTCTGAACCAGTTTGAGTTAATGGCTTTGTATGAAACGAGATACAAGGCCGGTCCCTTAACTGCATTTTTAAAGGCTAATAACGGGGAACGACTATATGTTACTCAAACAAGAATCGGTGTCAATAACCATACTTCCACCCGGCTTACAATTGTAGAACCGCAGGACGTTCTTGCATAATTCAACCATTAATTATTAATAACCAGTACACAATTCATGGAAACCTATCTCGCCGCCATCATGCAGTTTGCGTTTGGCTTTGCTCCAAAAGGCTGGGCCCAATGTAATGGCCAACTTCTGTCTATTGCACAAAACCAGGCGCTATTTTCATTGTTAGGAACCACTTACGGAGGAAATGGAACGACTAATTTTGCGCTTCCCGATCTCAGAGGCCGGGTACCTATAGGTCAGGGTCAGGGACCCGGGCTTCCCGATTATTTTATCGGCCAGCCGGTAGGTGGAGAAACCGCCACTCTAACCATTGCCAATATGCCTCAGCATAAACATACCATCAATGCATCTTCCGAAACAGGCGATGCTGCCAGCCCTGCCAATGCCTATTTTGCTAATAATGGCGCTAGGGATTATGAATATAAACTCTCCGGCACCCCGGTGGCAATGAATAACACAATGATGGCAAATACAGGCAACGGAAGCCCGGTTTCCCTAATGCAACCGTATTTGGTAATTAATTACTGCATTGCTTTACAAGGCGTCTTCCCTTCTCGTAACTAATTAGTTGGCTGAATAACTATATTGAAAGGTAAAATGATTCAATCAATATTAAAATAATATACCATGTTTGAGCCCTTTGTTGGAATGATTTGCATATTTGGCTTTAATTTTCCTCCCCGCGGTTGGGCTCTTTGCCAGGGGCAGATATTAAGCATAGCATCAAATACTCCTTTATTTGCTTTATTGGGAGTACAATTTGGCGGAAACGGACAAAACACCTTTGCGCTCCCAGACCTCAGGAGCAGAGCTCCTGTTAACCAGGCAACAGCTTCCAGTGCCATGGGTATACAAAGAGGTATGCCGACCATGGCATTAACAGTTTCTAACCTGCCGTCACATAACCATTTAATCAATGCTTCTTCTGAACCTGGTGATGTGTCAGCCCCTGTGGCAGCTTACCCGGCATATACAGGTGCTTTCGATAAAGAATATAAAACAACAGTAACAGGCCCTACAACTGTGCAAATGAACTCTTCTATGGTAGGCAATACGGGTTCCAGCACGGCTTTTTCTATTATGCAACCTTCTTTGGCAGTTAATTACAGCATTGCGCTGGAGGATTTACCCTCTTTTGAATAAGAGAGCGAGAATGAGATTGGTTAAATAAATATACTGTACAAATTTAAAATACTGTAAATGAACCCTTTTGTAGGAATGATTGCAATGTTCGGCTTTAACAGGATACCCAATGGCTGGGCGCTTTGCAACGGACAGCTCCTGTCAATTGCCGAATACGAAGTACTTTTTGTACTAATTGGCACAACATATGGTGGTGATGGACAAACAACTTTTGGTGTGCCGGATCTGCGGGGAAAATTACCCATACATCAAGGCGCAGGTCTCGGGCTTACTAATCGTGTTATCGGAACCCAGGCTGGTGTTGAAAATGTTACTTTGACAACAGCTCAATTGCCAGCGCACAACCATACCATAATGGCAGTATCTGACGAGGGAGATATTAATGCTCCTGCAGGAGCCTATCTTGCTAATGCTGGCGAACTTGATAAGGAATATAAGTCGGCATTAACGGCACCTACAACCGTTCAAATGGGTGCCGCATCAGTAAGTAATTTGGGTAGTAACCTCCCCTTTTCAATTGTTCAGCCTACCTTAACCATAAATTTTTGTATTTCATTGTTTGGAATTTTTCCGTCACAAAATTAAATAAAGAGCGATTAAGATATGTCGGATACAACTGGCTGGAACCGATTAGAGCAACAATGGAAAGAAGCTTTTGGTATTACAATGCTGGGGCATATAAACCCACCAGCTACTCCAGAGATCGAAAAGCTTTATACATCAAAAGTGTTAAGATTTGCAGGGCCCAAAGCACCTTATCCGAATATGCCCTTCGAGCTTACCAATCTTTCCGGTATAAAAGATTTTAAAAACCTGGAAATACTTGTGGTAACACACCACCAGCTTACCAGTATAAAAGAGTTACAATCTCTTCGAAAATTAAAATCGCTTTTCTTATTTAACAACAAAATTGAAAGCCTGGAAGGAATTGAAGACCTTACAGAGCTACAGCAATTATATGTTCAATTCAATAAAATTAATTCTTTGAAACCACTTAAAAAGCTCACCTGTTTAAAAGAAGTATATATAAACAACAATTTGATCACTTCTTTAGAGGGCTTGACAGAAGAGCATTCTGAGAAACTGGAAGTCTTTTTTGTAAACCTAATGACGGGTTGAAACAAAAAGAAATTATATATGCTGAGAACCAATTGGGCATTAAATGCAGAGGCATTTGATACAAGATTTAAACCCTTATAAAATACCAATAAAATGAAAAAGATATACGCCCTCTTTCTTGCCGTTCTTATTTACGGTACTATTACTGCCCAAACAATTACAGTTAACGGTGGCTGTATTGCCGGACCTGTAACACTTACACAGGGCCCCGCACTAATTGACGGGAAACCCTATTATATAGGATCGGGAACAGTAGCCGGAGTGCCGAATATCCAAATAGCCATTCAATGGAGTAATCGCGATAATCTCTGGTTGTTCACCTTTGATGGCGGAGGCGTTTACTTTACAAGTACCGCCAATACAAGCAGACCTCCCGGCACCGCCAGCACTGTATTTTCCTGGCAGACAGCTGACCCCGCCCCTGCGCATCCCCGGCCCCTTAAGCGTTACGGGCAATGTAGCCCTTTGGGTAACCTTCGGCAGCATCGATGCTTATGTAAAAGGAACAACTTGCATGTAAACTGGACAACCGAAAAAGAAGTTAACAATGACCATTTTGAAATTGAAGCATCTGCAGATGGCGAACAATTTATTACTATAGGTAATCTAAAATCAAAAGCAGAAAACGGGAACAGTGATATTACGTTAAATTATGAGTGGGCCGGTAACGCCAGCCTGAACCTGGCAGTATTACCCTATCTTGCTTTTGTTTTAATCTTGCTCCTTTTTGTACGCCGTAAAAAAGCAATGCTAATGGCCACCGTTGCGGTAAGCTTTATTGCGTTTACACAAATAAGCTGTAAAAAGATAAGGATAGCATTACAGATACTGAGAATTATTATATCCGTATTGCACAGATAGATAAAGACGGTACTAAAACTTATTCAAAAGTTGTTCGTGTCAAAGGAGTAAAATCCTAAAGCCAACCATTGATCCTTTAAACCTAAAACCCACTGTTTATTAAGCAGTGGGTTTGTTATTTGCAAAAGGTAGTTGATATTTATCAAGGATCTACACAAACCCTAAAGTATTGTATTGACCTCCCAAAATCTTGCCGGCATCGGCACTTAACCAGTTTTTTAAAATAGTAGCATACACATCCTTAAAATCTACATTATATTTTAGATCCCCTCGTTCAGGTTGGCCAAATCAGGCATCGCGTTAAGTATGCCTTTTTGCTTTAATCCTCCGCTGATCAAAAACATATTATTAGCGGTTCCATGATCAGTGCCATTGCTGGCATTTTGCGCTACCCGGCGCCCGAATTCAGAGAAAGTGAAAAGCAGCACATCATTCATACGCCCGTTCTTTTTCAGGTCATCTGTAAACGCTTTTACGGCGTCGTTCATTTGTGTAAATAAACGCGTTTGCTGCGCATCCTGTCCCACATGGGTATCGAAACTGCCCAGGAGATATAATATACCTTAGTATTGATCTCTGAGTAAATCAGCGAGGCAATAGTTTTAAATCCATTTCCCAGGTCTGTGTTCGGATAGGTAGCCCCTGTTGGATGTAAACGGCTTTGCTTAAAAATATAATCGGCAGAGGAAAGGGTTTGCGCCATCGTTTTGTATAGATATTCTACAGGTTCTTCATCATGGTGGTCGCTGGCATGGTTCTTCATCACATCTTTAAAGAATTTCTCATTAGAAGTACCGAACAGGCGCTTGGGGTCTTTTACGGCAATGGCATTGGCTTGCTCTCCTTTCAGCGCCAGGCTTAATACATCGTCTACCTCAAGAGCCTGGGTGGGCTTGTCGCAGCCGCTGCATTGCATTGTGCATCCAGGTAGCGGCCAATCCAGCCGGTATTCCAGTATTCGTTGCTTTTACTGGCCGAATGCCATATATCCATACTTCTGAAATGGGAACGGTCAGGATTGGGATAGCCTACATTATTGAGTATAGCCATATTCCCTTCGTCATACAAACCTTTAAAAGCGGTAAGAGCGGGATGCAAACTCACTTCATCGGTAAGCGTTGCTGCTTTATCCATTTTTATTCCAAGTCCGGGCCTTAGCTTATAATAAATATCATTACGCACCGGGATTACTGTATTCAGTCCGTCGTTGCCGCCACTCAGTTGTAAAACCACCACCACCTTATTACCTGGCGGCACCATAGCCTGCGATTCAAAAGCCTTTAAAAATTTGGGCATCATCATCGATGCGGTGGCTAATGATCCTATCTGTAAAAATTCTTTACGCTTGATTAACATAACGAAAGGTTTCTGTTTTCATGGTGAGCTTGACGAACCATGATTATTTATTAAATAATATCACCCTTCGTCAGGCTCAGGGTAACAATAAGTTCTTTAACACATCTGATATTCCGGTGTGCTCATTAACTGCACGGTAGCCGATCTTATAAATGCTTCACGCGATGAGTCGTCGATATTTTTGCTGATCACTTCCTGAACTGTAGGTGAGTTTATTTGTAGCAGGTTACTTTTTATAGCAGCTAAAAGTTGTTCCCGCTTTGTTTTTTCATATTTGTTTATATACAGCGGCCAGTCAATCTTTGCGTCAACAGCACCGTAGGGTTTTTTCTGTTGGGTAGATTTGACGGGCACCGCTGCAGTGCCATCTGTTTTGCGCCCCATCATCACGTCATCATCTTGTTTAGGAGTTATATTGAGCTCGTCCCTGTCATAAAACATTTGTGGAATACGCAACCGCATCATTAATGTGCTGCTATCGATCCAGGCACGGCCTCCTGCCCAGCCCGCCACATTAGGGGATAAAGAAGTTGCTGTCCCAATATTTTTGCATATTGAACAGGGCATAATCGTTATCCAGTTTCATGGGTAGCATGCGCTGTATACCTGCCAGCAGCTCAATGGGCGATTTAATGCGTACGCCAATGTTCTGTGGTTGATAAAACCAGTCGCTGGTAAATATAGTTTCCATCAAAGCAGCAATGTCATACTTGCTGTTATAAAACTGGTCGGCAAGTTTAGCAACAATTGCTTTATCAATTTTTTCGTTTACAAAAAGGCATATATTTTTTGCGTGATGAATTGTGCGGTTTGCCTGTTCTCTAAAATAATGTTCAGCACATCATCTCCATTAAAATTACCCGTTTTACCCAGCACTGTTTTCTCTCCCGTGTCATGGTTGTTCTCACGAAATACAAATTCCCCTTGCCGGTGGCTGTCCAGCCCGTAAAAGCGCGGGCAGCTTCTTTAATATCTTTTTCGGTATAATTACCGCGTCCCAGCGTAAACAGTTCCATTACTTCCCTGGCAAAATTTTCGTTAGGGCGGCCTTTGCGGTTCTGCTGGTTATTCAAAAAATAAAGCATAGAGGCCGAGCGCGATACCTCTTTTAGTAAAGTGCCAAAATCGCTCAGTCCATGTTTTCTGAATACATGTAATAAAAGCTGGTTATAAAACACATTGCCATTGCGGCTGGCAAAATGACCATGCCAGAAAAAGGCCATTTTTTCGCGCAGTTGCGCCGAAGTAGTCACCATTTCTTTTAACCAATACAGGCTGAGGTCACGTACTGCGGCCTGCTGCATACGGTTGATCTCCCGGCGCTGCATTTCGTCCATGTTCTTACGCTTTTCCGCATCCTGCTGTTGCTCGTACAGGTCAATCAACTGTGCGTTCGCTACATTAATATATTGCGGTTCTTTAGCTGAAGCTTTTACTAAAGCTTTGTAATATTTTTCGGGGAGTATTTCGACAGATCATTCAACTGTTCAACCGCAGGTCCGAAGCCGGCCCGCCATAACAGGTGCTGATTTTTTAGCTGGTTAGATATTTCCATGCGAACAGTTTTTTGTTGGACGATGGTTGATGCAAAAGGTTTAAACACCTAAACAATAACCGTACAAAAACGTTCAGGACCTGTTTATTAACAGAGGTTTATATGAGCGAGCGGGTATTAAAAAGGGCCTGCATCCCGCGGCCCCTATATACAATACAGTTGTGTTGCAAACTATTGTTTGGCTTTTGCCTTTACATAAGCCATCAGGTCAGCTGTTTCCTGTTCTGACAGCTTTGCTTTTTTAGCCATACCCTGCATTAATTTTTCCTGCTCTGCAAATGTATGTTTGGGCACATGCTCGGTTTTATTACCATGGCATTTTGTACATTTTGCCGAGGCAATAATAATGCCGCCGGCTTCAACAGAACCGGTAACAACCGCAGGCGTTTCGGGTACAGGCGGTGGTGCTTGAGTTTTAGATGCTTTAGGGGTGCAGGCTACCACCACAGAGCCCAGTATGGCTATTGCCAGAATAGTTTTCTTCATATTTAATTACTTATTTATTAATAGTTTCCTTTCCGAAATATGAATGTAGCACTTTTGGCAATCGAATACCTGTTTCGGTTTGATTATTTTCTAAAAGGCAGGCTACGATCCGGGGTAAGGCCAGTGAACTGCCGTTCAGCGAGTGAACGAGCTGTGTTTTCCCGTTTTCATCCTTAAAGCGGATTTTCATACGGTTGGTTTGATACCCTTCGAAGTTGGAAGTAGAACTAACTTCTAACCAACGCTCCTGGGCGGCGCTGTATACCTCAAAGTCGTAGGTTAAAGCCGAAGTAAAGCTCATGTCTCCTCCACAAAGTCTTAAAATACGATAAGGAAGTTCGAGAGACACTAATAATTTTTCTACATGGGTCACCATTTCTTCCAAGGCATCGTAGCTTTTAGCAGGATGTACCAATTGAACAATTTCTACTTTTTCAAATTGATGTACCCGGTTCAAACCACGCACATCTTTACCAAAGCTGCCGGCTTCTCGTCTGAAACAGGAGAATAAGCCGTCATTTTAATAGGCAATTGTTCCGCCTTCACAATTTCATCGCGGTAGATGTTAGTAACCGGCACTTCAGAGGTGGGGATCATGTAAAAATTGTCGGCTTGCATGTGGTACATCTGGCCCTCTTTATCGGGCAATTGCCCGGTTCCGTAAGCAGATGCTTCGTTTACCATAAATGGCGGTAAGTATTCGGTATATCCTGCTTCAATATTGTAGTCCAAAAATACTGTACCAGTGCTCGCTGCAGCCTGGCTCCCGATCCTTTGTATAAAGGGAAACCGCTACCGGTTAATTTTGCCCCGGTTTCAAAGTCAACAATATCGTATTCTTTAATCAAATCCCAATGGGGTTTGGCACCGGCATACAGGGTTGGTTTTACACCGCCTTCACGTACCACTTCATTGTCTTCCGGGCTGGTGCCTTTGGGTACCAGCGTAGAAGGAAGATTCGGCAATTGTACCAAGGCATGCTGCAGCTCGTTTTCAGTTACCGCCAGCTGTTCCTGTATGGGTTGTAATTTGTTTTTCAGCTCTGTTACTTCTTTCTTCTTTGCTTCTGCTGCTTCCTTCTCTCCTTTAGCCATCAGGCCGCCAATTTCTTTCGACGCACTGTTTACCGAAGCCTGGGTGGTATCAAATTCCAGTTGCAGCTTTTTACGCTGATCGTCCAATGCGATCACCGAATCCACCAACTCCGGATTTTTAAAGTTTTTTACAGCCAGGCGTTCTTTAACCTCCTGCACATTTTGCCTAATCACATTTACTTGTAACATTATGAATCAGTTTTGCGCAAAAATAAACACTCGGGCTGGTACGGAATAATTTTTATGGATTTACCGGCGCTTATTTATAATCAAACACGGTGCTCTGTCTTCACATATAAATCTTAAATCACAAATCCGAAATCATAACTCCTAAATCTCCTACCTTAGCATTTATGGAAAAGAAGTTGTTTCTGTTAGATGCTTATGCCCTGGTTTTTCGTGCGTACTATGCTTTAATACGCAGTCCGCGTATTACCAGTAAAAATAAAAACACCAACGCCCAGTTTGGATTTACCAATACGCTGGTAGAACTGTTGAACAAGCAAAAACCTACGCATATGGCCGTTTGCTTTGATACACACGAGCCTACTGAACGCCATACAGATTACGCCGAGTATAAGGCCAACCGGCAGGAAACGCCTGAAGATATATTGATTGCTGTGCCGGATATCAAACGCATCATTAAAGGGTTTAATATTCCTTGCATTGAAACAGATGGTTATGAAGCCGATGATGTAATTGGTACATTGGCGAAAAAGGCATCGGCTGAAGGATATGAGGTATACATGGTAACGCCGGATAAGGACTATGGCCAGTTGGTATCCGAAAAATAAAGATTTACAAGCCTGGTTACCAGGGAGGCGATGTGGAAATTATGGGCCCTGAAGAGGTCTGTGCCAAATGGAATATCAAGGATGTGTCGCAGGTAATTGATGTATTGGGGCTGATGGGTGATGCCGTAGACAACATCCCCGGTATTGCAGGAGTAGGTGAAAAACAGCAGCCAAATTATTGGCAGAGTATGGCACCCTGGAAAACGTGGTAGCTAATGCAGAAAATATTAAAGGTGCATTGGGAAAAAGGTAGTGGAAGGCAGGGATCTTGCTATCCTTTCCAAGAAACTTGCTACAATCATCACCGATGTACCGGTGGAATTTCATGAAGAAGAGTTTAAGGTAAAAGACTGGAATAAAGAAGCATTAAAAGAGATATTCGGAGAACTGGAATTCAGAACGCTTGCCAAAAGGCTGCTGGGCGAGGAAGTTGAAGCTGCCGGAAGTGCTGCGCCTTCAGGTGATAAAAAGCCTGCTGGTAAAAGCCTCCAAATAGACCTTTTTGGTAATGTAATAGGAGGTGAAGAAGAAGTTCAGCCGGCTCCGGCTACCGAGGCAGGAGACGATGCTCCTTCTTTCTCAACATTGAAAAAACTGGCGGATGTGCCTCATGAGTATGCTGCAATAACAGGCATGGATGCTATTAACAACCTGGTACAGCAGCTCTCTTCATTTGACGAAATTTGTTTCGATACAGAAACAACCAATATCGATGCTAACCTGGCAGAGCTGGTGGGTATGAGCTTTTCGGTAAAGCCGGGAGAGGCTTATTGGGTGCCCTGTCCTGCCGATCGTATTGAAACAGATAGCATTCTGGCGGCTTTTCAACCTTTGTTTGAAGACGAATCCAAAACCTGGATCGGCCAGAACCTGAAGTACGACCTGCTGGTGATGAAGTGGTACGGCGTGGAGTTTAAAGGAAAATTATTCGATACCATGCTGGCGCATTATGTGATTGAGCCGGATGGCAAACGTAGTATGGATCAACTAAGCGCTAAATACCTCGGCTATGAGCCTATTCCTATCGACGAACTGATTGGTAAGAAAGGGAAAACGCAGGGAACTATGCGCGATGTAGAACTGGAGAAGATCACCGATTATGCTGCAGAAGATGCGGATATTACCCTGCAGTTAAAAGAGGTATTTACGCCACTTCTGGCGAAAAAGAAGAAAACGGGTTTTTGGCGAAGTGGAGAACCCGTTATTGAGGGTACTTACAGATATGGAGTTTGAAGGGGTACGGATAGACGAAGGTTTTTTAAAAGCATATTCGCAGGAGTTGGAGAAAGACGCAATAGAGGCTGAGAAGAAAGTATTTGAGATTGCAGGGGTGCGTTTTAACCTGGCTTCTCCGAAGCAACTGGGCGAAGTTTTGTTTGATAGGTTAAAGCTCGATCCATCGGCACGGAAAACAAAAACCGGTCAGTATCAAACGGGGAAGATGTGCTGCTGAAGCTGGCGGCCAAAGGGCATGCCATTGCTGATGAGATCATAACTTTTCGCGAATTAACTAAATTGAAATCCACGTATGTAGACGCGCTGCCCCAGTTGATTAATCCCAAAACCCGGCGGGTGCATACTACTTACGGGCAGGCGGTAGCTGTAACCGGAAGGTTAGCCAGTAATAATCCCAACCTGCAAAATATTCCGGTACGAACTGATCGCGGTAAAGAAATAAGAAAGGCCTTTATACCGCGTGATGCCAGCCATGTGTTATTGTCGGCCGATTATTCGCAAATCGAATTAAGAATTGTGGCGGGCATCAGTGGTGATGAAAATATGGTAAAAGCTTTTAAAAGTGGCGTAGATATTCACACCGCAACGGCAGCACAGGTATTTAACGTAGCCGTAGAAGATGTAACCAAGGAAATGCGCTACAAGGCCAAGAGCGTCAACTTCGGTATTATTTATGGCCAGGGTGCATTTGGGCTGGCGGATAACCTGGGCATCTCGCGTACAGAAGCTAAAGCTATTATCGACAGCTATAAGAAAGAATTTTCAGGTATACAACGATATATGGATGACACTATCAATTTTGCGCGGGAACATGGCTATGTGCAAACATTGATGGGCCGTAAGCGTTGGTTAAAAGATATCAATTCAGGCAACTTTACCGTAAGGGGATTTGCTGAACGAAATGCTATTAACTCTCCGATACAAGGAACCGCTGCCGACATGATCAAACTGGCTATGCAAAAAGTGCATGCCGCTATGAAGAAAGCAGGTATGAAGAGCAAGATGATCTTACAGGTGCATGATGAGTTGATCTTTGATGCATTACGTGATGAAGTAAATGAACTAAAGCCGCTGATCCTCGAAAATATGGAAGCCGCATTACCACTGCCTTTTGGCGTGCCGGTTATTGCAGAGTGTGGCCAGGAGAGAACTGGCTGGAAGCGCATTAGAGATCAAGAATTTTTACTGATGAGTGACTTTAATAAAAAATTCCAATTAGGAGGAAAGCCATTTATCATAGCGGCTGTTACTTATATAATTGGCTACAGTTTATTACACTGGATTTTTTATCTCAAATATTATTTGATTCCGGTAAAAGAAATGGTTTTTCTTTTTGGCTGCCCTTTCTTTTCGCATGGTTACCGGTTTGGATATGGGTGAAGCCAGCTTTACGCAACTTTAATTTCAGGAGAAAGGGCGATCCGGAATTTAAACTTTCTGCGCTGGCATCTTTTCTTATAGCAATACCTGCTATCATTGCTCAGCATTACCTGGAGACCGCAACGGGAGCGTTAACATCGCTTAATAGTATTTATGAATATGCAACAAAACCGGCTACGAGGTATTATTCAATCCGGACACAGTTCCTAGGTAAAGATTTAATGGGTGTATCTTATAGTACTGATCTGTCTGGCAAGTATAACAAGAACTATAATATGCATGCAGCAGTGGCGATTCCCATATTTGAAAAAGCGAGCGACACGGTTGGTGTGCGTAAAAGTGAGTACTGGCTCATACAGAAGTACAGTAAAACAATTAGCAACAGAAAAAATGATATAGAAAAAGAAATGAATATGAGCGTTTTAAGGCGGAAAGTCTTGCAAACTTTGATACTCTAAATTTAAAGAACATCACTTACCTGCAGCATATTAAAAACGCAGATTTACAGGATACCTATGAACGTGCTGTTTATTCGTCTTTAACGGAAGTTCCTTATCGTCCTGTTCTTTTTTATTTAAGACAGATCCATTCGAAAAAAAAATGGAAATACATTATATTGGTTTGCGGGAACTTTTGTCGCCGCCATCATAGTATGGTTTTTAATAATCAGCGCCTTAGATCTCAAAGAAAAATCGTTGATATGAGCCGGTATTGGTACTTTTTATTATTGTTATGCTGCACAATAAACAGCAACGCTCAAAACTTCTCCGAAGGTGAAAGAAAAATTATCCTCGCTGGGGATACCAGCTCTATGCTAAGGGTAACGCCTCTTACCGAACCCGCCGGAGCCAAAGCATTAAAAGCAGTGTCGAAAGACATTGCCTATAACGATCCGTTATTACCCTTGTTAAAAAACAGGATGCTGAAGTCGGTACAGGATAGCAGCCGCAGAGGCGTAGGTATAGCCGCTCCACAGGTGGGTATCAACCGCAATCTTATTTGGGTGCAACGATTCGATAAACCTGGTCAACCGTTTGAATTTTACATTAACCCTAAAATAGTATGGCGTTCGTCCATTCTTTGCCAGGGGCCTGAAGGGATCTTTCTTTTGAAGGCCGGGGAGATGTGGTACGTAATTTCTCTATTATGGTATCGTACACCGACATCCAGGGAACGCAGCATATAGAGGTGTTGGAAGATTTTCTGCCATCATCTTCCAGCACGAAACCGATCATTTGTTCGGCACTTTATTTACCGACAGGATCGAAGAGCAAAAAGCAAAGAAGTATGCTCCTTTTAAACCGGTACGAGCCACAACCTTATTAAAGGAGTTAGCGCAATAGCCCGGGGTATTAATTTTTATACACTATTTCGCCGTTTAGAAAAGTTTTTAGAACCTGCGTATGCAGTATGCTTTGTTCGGGCGCAGTCATAATATCCTGGTCAAGAATAACAAAGTCGGCTAATTTCCCGGGTTCCAGGCTTCCTTTTTCTTTTTCCTCAAAAGCTGAACGTGCTGCCCATATTGTCATTCCGCGCAACGCCTGTTCGCGGGTCAAAGCATTTTCCATTTGAAAGCCACCGGCAGGAAACCCTTTTTCGTCCTTGCGAACCACTGCGGCATAAAAAGTTTTAAAGGGAGATATATCTTCAACCGGGAAATCGGTACCCAATGCTATCCAGCCGTTTTGCTTTAATAGTTGCTGGTAGGCGTAAGCTCCTTTTATCCGGTCTTTTCCCAGCCGGTCTCGGGCCCAATACATATCGGATGTAGCATGGGTGGGCTGTGCGGATGGAATAATATTGTAATCTCCGAAATAATGGAAATCATTTTCATTTACTACCTGGGCATGTTCTATCCGCCATCTCAGGTCATTCTTTCCTTTCAGGTATTTAGCATAAATATTTAACATAATGCGATTACCGCTGTCGCCTATAGCATGTGTACACATCTGCCATTTATTTTTAATAATGAGCACCGCCATAGAATCAAAATGCGCCGGATCGCTTAATAAGAAACCCTTCCACCCCGGCTGATCAGCATAGTTTTTTAACAGGCAGGCGCCTCTTGATCCGAGGGCACCGTCTGCATATAATTTAAAGCCGCTAACTTTCAGCCGGTCTGTTTTGACAGACCCTTTGGAAGCCAGGTAGCTATAATTCTTCTTAGCGTCGCTCAGCAAAATAAATAGTCGCATTTTCAAAGCTCCTTTATCCTGGCTGGTTTTTATTTTGTCAACCACATCATAATTCAACCCGCAATCGTGTATAGTGGTAAGGCCTACTGCAAAGCAGTTTTGTTGTGCTAATTGAAGCGACCTCTCAAAGGCTTCATCCTTTGGGGAAGGAATGTTAGCTGCAACTTTATCCATCGCATTGTCGATTAAGACGCCCGTTAACCGGCCGTTACGCATTACCAGTTCACCTCCGTTTACAATATCACCCTCTTTTAAGCCCGCCAGTTCAAGCGCTTTTTTATTGGCAATAGCAGCATGCCCGTCTATACGAACCAGGTAAACCGGCCTGTTGGGAAAAAGAGTATTGAGCATTTCGTTGGTGGGAAAAGCCTTTACAGGCCAATCATTCTGATCCCAGCCCCGGCCCACAATCCAGCTGCTGGTATCACCGACTGGCGACTGGTAGCCGGCTACACGGGCGATAATGCTATCCCAGCTGGTGGTGCCCAAAAGGTTGATCTCGGTAAGCGACTGGGCATATCCCGCAAAATGAGCATGCGCATCAATAAACCCGGGGTAAATAAATTTGCCTTCAGCGTCTACACTGGCTTTAAAGCTGTAATCTTTTGCAAGTTGCGCCCGTGTGCCGGTAGCAAGGATCTTTCCGTTTTGAATGGCCATTGCTTCAGCTTGGCTGAATTGAGCATCCACGGTATAAATCGTGGCGTTGTAAATAAGCAGGTCTGCCGTTTTTTCGATTGACAACCGGCAATAAGAACGACTGACAGTAAGGACAGCAGGTGCATGCGCATAACAGTGGTTTTAAAACGAATATAAAAATAGCCACGGTTTGACCCGCTTTGCTCTAGTCTACAGATTTAATTGGTTGTAAAGCAGAAGCAGTTTAAATTTGGCACTCTGTTTTTAAAATCAAAATTTTTCT
Organism: Paraniabella defluvii; assembly: GCA_019316985.1. Taxonomy (GTDB): domain Bacteria; phylum Bacteroidota; class Bacteroidia; order Chitinophagales; family Chitinophagaceae; genus Niabella; species Niabella defluvii. Next base: position 1,725,799 of record CP079215.1, on the reverse strand, counting down.
AACGATTAAACCAACAAATAAAATGGCAGAATTATCAGATATAGGTGTTATAGGCCTGGCCGTAATGGGCGAAAATCTTATTTTAAATATGGAAAGCAAGGGCTTTCGTGTAACGGCTTATAACCGAACAGTAGATAAGGTGGACAACTTTATCAATGGACGGGCGAAAGGAAAAAATATTGCGGGAGCACATTCTATTGAAGAGTTGGTGGGTTCACTTAAATCGCCGCGTAAGATAATGCTGATGGTGAAGGCGGGAAAGCCGGTTGATGATTTTATTGAAACATTGCTGCCTCATTTGCAGGAAGGAGATATTATTATTGATGGAGGCAACTCTCATTTCCCGGATACAGAGAGAAGGGTAAAATATGTGGAAAGTAAAGGTCTCCGTTATATCGGTACCGGTGTGTCGGGTGGTGAAGAAGGTGCATTACTGGGTCCCTCTATTATGCCGGGCGGGTCTAAGTCTGCATGGCCTGAAGTAAAGCCTATTTTCCAGGGTATTGCAGCAAAAGTTGCTGATGGGTCTCCCTGTTGCGACTGGGTAGGAGATGGTGGCGCCGGCCATTTCGTAAAAATGGTACACAATGGCATTGAGTATGGCGATATGCAGCTGATCTGCGAGGTATACCAGATCATGAAGGATGTTTTAGGTATGTCGGCCGACGAGATGCATGAGGTATTTAAAGAATGGAATGAAGGAGAGCTGGATAGCTACCTGATTGAGATTACCAGGGATATACTGGCACATAAAGAAAAGGAGAGCCTACCATTGATAAAATCTTAGACACTGCCGGTCAAAAAGGTACAGGCAAGTGGACAGGCACTGTTGCGCTGGAGTTGGGCATTCCGCTTACTTTGATTACTGAGTCGGTATTCTCCAGGTGCTTGTCTGCCGTAAAAGATGAGCGTGTAGCAGCATCTAAAGTATTGACGGCAGGCCCGGTAGCTGCTTTTAACGGAGATAAAAAGCAGTTTATTGATCAGCTGAGAGATGCATTATATGCAGCCAAGGTGATTTCTTATGCGCAGGGCTACCAGATGATGCGTGCTGCAGCTAAAGAATATGGTTGGGAGCTGAACTATGGTAATATTGCGTTGATGTGGAGAGGTGGTTGTATCATCCGTTCGCGCTTCCTGGGTAATATTAAAGAGGCGTTTGATACCAACCCTGAATTGGTAAACCTGTTGCTGGATCCTTATTTCGCTGAAAAATACAGGCTTGCCAGGAAGGTTTAAGAAAAGTAACGGCCACAGCTATCTTAAACGGCATACCGGAGCCATGTTTAAGCGCCGCTATTAATTACTATGATGGTTATCGCACCGAAAGGTTACCAGCCAACTTACTTCAGGCACAACGCGATTACTTCGGCGCCCATACTTATGAAAGAATAGATGAGCCAAGAGGCAAATTCTTCCATACTAACTGGACCGGCCGGGGAGGTGAAACAGCATCCACGACTTACGATGTGTAGATAGTGGCATTCAGCATAAAGAAAGGAGCCGGCTTTTTTGGAGCTGGCTCTTTTGTTATGGGATGCGGCCTATAAAAATATTCTTCCGGTGTTTCTTACAATACCGATAACCCTTCGGGTTGGGAAATGTATTCTGTGTTGATTCGGAAGGATGGCCTTTACATTGAATGAGAATTGAATGGATGACACATAAAGCCAAAGGGCCGATATCATTCAAATCATTATGGCACTGTAGCTTTTTTATGTCACCCTTTCAGGGTTTACTGCAACTTGTATGTCTTCTGCTATAGTAATCGCAACCTTCGGGTTTATGAGAAACATTTCTTGCAAAGCAAACACCATTATATCACAAGCGTTGTCATGAACCGGAGCTTGTTGCCTGCCACAGCACGACTAATTCCGAAGGAACGGTATTTCTATAAAAAGCGTTAAACGTACCCTTCCAGGATTTATGCAACTCATATGGCTTCTGCTATGGTACTGGCAACCCTTCGGGTTTATGAGAAATGTTTCTTGCAAAGCAAACACCATTATACCACAAGCGTTGTCACGAACCGGAGCTTGTTACCTGCCACAGCACGGCTAATTCCGAAGAAATGATATTTCTATAAAGAGCGTTGAAAGGGCGACGTATTATCCCCGAAGAGATGATAGCATTCAATTCATCTTAAAATATATGGCACTACGGCTTTCTTTATTTCACCCCTTCGGGGTTTGTTGCAGCTCGTATGCCTTCGGTTATAGTAATGGCAACCCTTCGGGTTTATGAGAAATTGTTTTTAAAAATTGATATTTATCCTATTAAATGTATTGCGGTAGAAGCTAAGCCCGTTGCCTGATTATTACAAGCGTTGTCATAAACCGAAGCTTGTTACCTGCCACAGCACGGCTAATTTCGAAGGAATGGTATTTCTATAAGAGTGTTGAAAGAGCGACGCATTAACCCCGAAAGGGGTGACATCATTTAATAATTTTGAAATGCACGGCACTAACCGTTTCTTTATTTCACCCTTTTAGGGTTAATTGCCATTTTGCATCTTTCTGTTAGAATAAGCTAATTCCGAAGGAATGGCATTCCGATAGATAAAAATAGAAGAAATAATATACAACCCCGAAGGGGTGACATTATTCTGCTTCTGGTTAATGAAATATAAACTCAGTACATTCCTGCCGCCACCTAAAAGGAAGCTGACAGCTTGAGTAGTAAGCTATTTCTACACAAGCTCCATGTATAATTGGATGATATTATTCAATCCAGTCAAAAATATATTTCGGTTGGTATTCAATTTCAAACTTCTCTAAAAATTCAACATATTCCTCCTGAAAGGTTTGCTTCCGATGATGCTCCTCCTGCCTGAGAATATACTCGTACACCGTTTTTACCTGGGAATGACTATAGGAGAAAACCCCATAGCCCTCCTGCCATTCAAATCTGCCTTTAGCAAGGCCCTTTTCATTTATGAATTTTGACGAGTTGTTCTTAATGTCCCTTACCAGATCGGAGATAGGCATCACGGGCCTTAACCCAATAAAGCAATGCACGTGATCTGCTACACCATTTACAATAATTGATTTTTGACCTTTAGCTGTTATGATGCCGGACATATATTTAAATAGCTCTGCTCTCCATGTTTTATCAATAAGGCTTTGCCTGCCTCTAACAGCAAAAACTACCTGAATATAAACCTGTGAAAATGTGCCGGCCATGATAACTTATTTCATCCTGTAAATAGTATCATTTCATGGACTAAGAATTACACCCTTGGCTATAACGTTCGGTATGCTTTAGACGCTAATTCAAATACTTCAGAATATCATCACTCATGGGTTGTGTTTTCGGAGAAAAGGTAGCAATCAGTTCCCCTTTCTCGTTGATCAGGTATTTGCCAAAATTCCAGGTAACCGGGTTTTCCAATCCTTTCTTTTTGGCTTCTTCCGAAAGATATTTGTAAATAGGAGCTATATCATCGCCTAAAACCGATACTTTAGATGCCATAGGAAAGGTTACGCCATAGTTCTTTTGGCAGAACTCCGATATTTCTTCATTACTTCCGGGTTCCTGGCCTTTAAAATTGTTAGCGGAAACCCTACAATCACCAGTTTTCCTTTATACTTTTTGTACAGCGCTTCGAGGCCTTCGTATTGGGGTGTTAGTCCGCATTTGCTGGCTGTATTAACTACCAGTATTTTTTTGCCTTTAAAGTCGTTAAAGTTAATGGTGCCACCACTTAACCCGTTTACTTTAAACTGGTAAATGTTACCGGCGAAGAATAATGCCGATGATAATAATAACGTAAGAAATAGAGTTTTCATTGCAGAATGATTAACTGTTTAATGAATTAAATTTTAGATGCATAACATAACGTTGCAATACTTAAGGTAACACCCGAAGCCCGTAAAAGTTCCAGAGCGCAGGCTTCCAGTGTCGCCCCGTAGTAATTACATCGTCTACTAAAAGTACGTGTTTGTTTTCAATTAGGTTTTCATTAACCAGGGCAAACTTACCCTCCATGTTTTTCCATCGGTCGGTGCGGTTTTTCTTTGTCTGGGTTTCGGTAGCATCGGGTTTTGTTACAACATCCGTTATAACGGGGATCTTCAATATTTCGGCTATACCCCTGCATAAGATCTCTGCCTGGTTATAGCCCCTTTTTCTTTTTTTTTTACTTTCATGCAGCGGCACGGGTATTAAAGCTTCTATATCATTAAATCTACCACTTTGCCAGAGCTGATTACCCATTATAAGGCCTAGCTGATGCCCCAGGTCTTTGTGGCCTTTATATTTAAAAGCATGCATGATGTGTTGTAAAAAACAGAGTGTTTTGTAAAATAAAATTGCGCTGTTGCCTTCTCAAATTCAATTCTGCCTGTTAGTATTTTCTCTACCGGGTTGTCAGCCTGCTTTTCAAAACTGCTCAGGGGTAAAGCGTGCATACATTTTACACAAAGGTGGCTGCTGACAGGCAGGGCATCTGAGCCACAACCTGCACACAAATGGGGGTAAAAGAGCTGCAGAAGAGACTCTTTTATTAATGTAAGGGCGCTCATGGTTAGACGTTTTACGTTGAGTAATAGGTTACAACCGGCAAATAACCCCGGCTATTGCAAGAGTTGTAGTTATCTGATCAACAGACAGGTGCTACCGCCAGGGATATAAAGTTAAAATAAATACTGGTACACTTCTTCCACCCTGGCCATAGTAACTACTTCTATATTAAACTTTTGCCGGGTCTGCCGTACTGATTGGTTATATTTAGATACGATTATTTTTTCAAAGCCCAGTTTCTCTGCTTCGGCTATACGTTGGTCAATTTTATTAACGGCGCGTATTTCACCACTTAAGCCTATTTCTCCTGCAAAGCAAATGCTTTGGGGCAGGGGCACATCTTCATACGATGAGAGTAAGGCACAAAGAACCGCCAGATCAATAGACGGGTCTTCTACTTTAATGCCCCCTGCAATATTTAAAAACACATCTTTTACGCCAAAGTGAAAGCCTCCTCTTTTTCTAAAACGGCCAGCAATAGTTGTAAGCGTCTCAGGTCGAATCCACTCACCGTTCTTTGGGGAGTACCGTAAACCGATTGTGTTACCAAAGACTGTACTTCTATTAATAAAGGCCTTACGCCTTCGAGGGTAGCAGCAATGGCAATACCGCTAAGCTGTTCTTCTTTTTGAGTGATGAGTATTTCGCTGGGATTGGCTACGCCACGCATGCCTTTATCCGTCATTTCATAAATACCCAGCTCGCTGGTGCTGCCAAAGCGATTCTTTAGTGTGCGAAGTATACGATACGCATAATGCCGGTCTCCCTCAAATTGTAATACCACATCTACCATATGTTCCAGTATCTTAGGACCCGCAATGCCTCCTTCTTTGGTGATATGCCCGATCAGGAACACCGGAGTATTGGTTTCCTTGGCATACCGTTGAAATTCTCCTGCACATTCTTTGATCTGCGAAATGCTGCCTTGGGAGGCATCTATTATATTCGATTGCAGGGTTTGAACCGAATCCACAATAACTACATCGGGTTTTAATTTCTTTATTTCCTGGAAAATAGTTTGGGTTGATGTTTCGGTTAGCAGGAAGAAATTATCATTATTAATGGCGGCCCCGTTATTGTATAGTCTGTCGGCTCGCATTTTAATTTGTTGCTCGCTCTCCTCCCCGCTTATATATAAAACCCGATGGCCCTGCAATTGTAAACCGCTCTGAAGAAATAGAGTGCTTTTACCAATACCCGGTTCGCCGGCTACTAATATAATGCTCCCGCTAACAATACCCCCGCCTAAAACCCTGTTAAGTTCGGCATCGGTGGTTGTTATTCTTTTTCTTCCCCGCTTTTTACCTGCGATAAAGCAACAGCCTTCGATGGCCGCTTTTCGTTGGCAGTGTAATCGTCCCAGTTTTGTTTGCCGTTGGCTTTTTCAATTACTTCCTCCACAAAGCTATTCCATTGGCCGCATGAGGGGCATTGACCTACCCATTTTACACTTTCATAACCACAGTTCTGGCAAAAAAGACTTCTTCACTTTACTCATTGCGTAAAGGTAGGTAATGAATCAACAGCCTGAAACGTTAAGAGGTAATGAGGCGGCTAACGGGGAAATAAACACCCCGAAAATTATAAAGCACGCATTGGTCCAGATCTGTATTGTTCAATAAAAATGAAAGGGTTGAAGAATGCCTTGCCTATACCGGAGCAATAAACGATATGTTTTACCGGGGAAGATAAAGGTATCAATAAAGCAAAAAGGCCTCGCTTACGCTTGGCCCTTTTACTTACTAACCCATTAAATTCTGCTACTAAGGTACAAATTGAGATTAACATTAAAAAATGAAATTATCGACCAGGCAGGTTAACAAATTATAAAACCTGCCTGGCAGATTGTACATTTTTTTATAAAAACCTGATAATTAATAAATAACAAAAAACAGGCAATGGTTAAAAAACCCCAAATATTTTTCTACATGACAAAAAGTCGCTTTTTTGAAGTAATTTGCCTTTGGTTTCGGATTTGATTGATCCTCATAAACAAATTATATTTTATAGATGACTTCATCCATTTTTTTAGTTTCAATGATTTTTGTAGGCATCAGTATGCTGGTGTCGATGGTGCTGAAAAGTAAGTTTAAGAAATATGCCCAGGTGCCTTTGGCTAATGGAATGAGTGGTAAGGAGGTGGCTGAAAAAATGCTGAGGGAAAACGGTATTTATGATGTACAGGTAATATCTACCCCGGTTTTTTATCCGATCACTATGATCCAACAAAAAAACAGTGAATTTGAGCCCTGATGTTTACGAGGGCAGAAGTATTTCGGCTGCTGCAGTAGCAGCGCATGAGTGCGGTCATGCGGTACAACATGCTACAGCGTACGGGCCATTGGAAATGCGTAGTAAATTGGTACCCGCAGTTCAGTTTAGTTCAATGATTGTAAACTGGGTGCTACTTATAGGAGTAGTGATGGCGGCTTCGGGTAATGCTACTTTATTGTTGATAGGCATTATATTAATGGCCGTAACTGTGGTATTTAGTTTAATTACCTTGCCGGTAGAATTTGATGCAAGCAAAAGGGCATTAGCCTGGTTGCAGCATACTAATGTAACGAACAATAACGAGTATCCCCAGGCTAAAGATGCCTTGAAATGGGCAGCCACAACCTATGTGGTAGCTGCACTAGCTGCAGTGGTTACTTTAGTTCAATATATTATGATCTATTTAGGGGAAGAAGAGATTAACAGAAAGATTCCTGGAAGTATTAAAGCGGGGTTGGTGTTCCAGTCCCGCTTTTTTATTAATCGATTTTGAAAGCGCTACCTAAAAATCCTCCAAACCCTATACGAACACCCAGTTGAGTTTTGAGCAAGGGCTGGTAGCCTGCAATAAAATCGACACGAAACATCTTTAAGATGTTTTCCAGGCCCACAAAACCTTCTGTATAGTATTGATCCTGCGTTACATAAAAGGCATTTCCTCCGGCTACCAGATTCCATTTCAGCTTATTGAATAACGGTACTTTATTGGTCAAAAGGCCGTTAAAGTGATGTTCTATATTAGCCTCACCATATAACTTGGCAACATTACTATAGGCATAATAAGGCGCTAATTGAAAGCTATTCAGGTATTTTATATTATAAAAAGTGCGATTGCCGTTGAAATGCTTCATATCCGGGATAGAATAGCTATCAGCATTCAGGAACCCGCCTACACCCATATTATATTTGAAAAGCCCTGCTAATTTGAGGTTAACATTGTCAGTAACAGAGGCTTTCCATTTATTATAGTTTACATCACTGCCTAAAAGATCGGGTATGCCCGCTGTATAGTTAAGCGTAAATACCGGCTTATCAGACCCAACAGATACTTTCCGGCCAGGATATTGAATATATTTCTGACCCGGCTGATAGCTTACCGTAATATCGGCTAATAATGCCTGGTGGCGATTGAAGGACACAGCAGCCAGTTCTTCGGGATGGTTAGGGGTGAAAGGGCGTTTGCTCTTGCCAAAAGAGTAAGTGTTATTAAGAGGAATCCTGTCTTCGAAACTCATGCCCACATTTAATTTGAAACCATTTTCAAACCTGTTATGATACAGTATATTTCCAAACCAGTTCTCGTATAGCTTTATATAATTCCTTCGGGCAAACAGTGTATAAAGAGAATTGGTGAGAGGGTCAATAGGGTTGTCGTTGTTGAGTTGACTTACTCTCTTACCACCTGAAAGGCTCAGGTACCGGTTTCGATAAGCGTATTCTTTTGCCATAATTATGAAAGTGCCAAAACTATTAAAGTGCCGGTTTTCAAAACCATACCGCATGTTCCAGAATACGTGGTAATTATAATTTCCTTTATTGGGCATATAGTTAAAATGCTGGTTTACTTTTAATGCCACTCCTTCAACGGAATTATATTCTACTCCTTTAATCAAGCCTTTCAACTGATAGGTAGCGGTTGATCTGTTAGAGTACCACCTGTAGGGCTGGTTACTCCATAATATTCGGGTTAACGTAATTTTTTGATGGCGTCTCAATGAATCATAGTATGATTGGGGCCGGTTACCGCGCACGGTATTCATACTGTCTCTGAAAGTATAATATCGCTTTTCATCATCTTCCAGGGTAACGGGCCGGCTTTGTGTCCAGAAGCTGCTGTCTTTTTATAATAACCGGTGTCGTATTTCATAACAATATTATCAAAGTACCCGGGAGAAAAATGAGGATGGAGGTTGTAATTGCTGTAAACATTTACGAAACTGCCCACCCCTTTAAAATTGAACATATTGAAGCCAATAGAAATGATCTGGTTTTTGGTTTTCCAGATACCGGGAGTAACAGGACCATGCAGTTGTTTGATCTTTAAACTGTCTATCAGCTCCAGCTGGTAGTCCTTTGTCAGCAGGAGGTCTAAGCTGTAAATGCGCCAGCTGCCCTCGGCTATTTCTATATTTCCGGAGAACAAAGGTTCGTGCTTTCTTTTAGGAATAACCTTAATGGTTTTAATAGTAACACCCTCTCTTGTATAAGTATTCAGGAGTTTGTACTTATAGAAGTTCAACGCTCCATCGGCAATAGGTGATATAAAGCCGCGCGATGAGCTATTAACATCAAATATATTTACGTTATTGGTGTAGAAGGAAGTGACTTTTGAAAAATTTAATCCCATATTATCGCCCCGGCTGAAACTGGATCGCACGGTTATCTTCGATTGATTGGGCTGTACCTCATCTAACAAAAGATTAGACTCTGACAGCATTAATACGCCCTTGCCGGCAGAGTCGAGCCATCTGAACCATCGCGTTCAATTTTCTGACCAAAGAATTTGCCCGGAATCGAGAGGGTTCTAATAATGCCTTTCAAATAAATGTCTACAGAAAGCGAGTCGGTTTGACGCTGATAGTAAGTTCGTTTTTGATTGCCTGCCGGATGATACGGTAGGCCGGGTCTTCTCCTTTGGCTTTTACGGTTACTTCTCCCATCAGGTTTTGGTTGGTGACTAATATTACGTTGAGCTCCCGGTCTTTATCCGCTACTTCAATTATTTTTTCAACAGTAACAAACCCTATGTATTCGAACTGCAATGTATAGTTGCCGGGCTTTAAATCTAAAGCATAAAAGCCCTTGCTGTTGGCGGTGGTGCCCGATGGTGTTCCCTTTACCGTTACAGTGGCATAGGCCAAAGGGCTTCCATGCTCCTCTTTAATAAATCCCTGTATTTTAGCTGCATGCGTTTTGGTGAAAGCTAAAGCGGCCAACAGGAAGGCTAAGGTAAATTTTCTCATTAAAGCTATTTCGTATAAGCATGTCAAAGGTTACTCTTTTCAAAGAATAAACTTTGAAAAGCTTGCTATAAAGCCATAACTAAGCTATTGCTGTATGATCTGAACTGCTTTTTCATAAAACTCATCTCGTCCTTCAGCAACACCTTTCAATGTTCGTTCAAGAGGAACGTCGGGTACAATACCTTTAATGTGATGCGTGCTACCATCGTGGTTTTTAACCAGCATGCCGGTCCAGGAGATACTATACCCACCTGGTAACGTAAAGGGATTGACATTACCATTGGTACCTGCTGTAGGTTGACCTATTATGGTAGCCAGCTTGAAGTCTTTGATAAAACCCATATAGCTTTCGGCATAACTGATAGCCCTGCCGTCGGTTATGAAGACTACTTTGCCTGTAAGAGCAGGTTGCTGAGGTTGCATATTCCATCCGGATGCTCTGAATTCAATTTTTTGCTGATCGGGATAAGCTGTTTTAGGGATAAACATCCATTTGGTGTCTTCACCTGTTTTCATCAGATAATTGATAAGATTGTGGTTGCCGTTGGGATAACCGCGGAGGTCGCAAATAATTCCTTTTGCCCTGGCCAGGTCATGAGCCCAGCTATCAATAGTGTCTTTAGAAATTGTATTCAGGTCGAGGTAATAAACATCATTGGTAATTTTTCCGCTCTTTCTTCTGAGATTATTTATTGCCCCGTAATACTTCCCCAGATTATCGCTTCTATGTAATTGTTGATCGATAATTTTATTATTACGCAGCAGGGTAAGGTTAATGGCACTGTTTTGTACACCTGTTGCTAAGTCATTTATAGCACGATGTGATTTCCATTGGGGAGACCCCGAAATTAAGCTCATTTTTTCTCGGTAAACGGTTGCAGCGCTTTTGCCATTTATTTTATCTACTATATCGCCGGGCTGAACGTCTCCCACAGTTTTATCAAGAACCTTGTCTACAACCACTTTCCCTTCTACCCAATCAAATTGAACAGGGAGGGTGTAAGCGTTTGATGCGTCGTTATTTAAGTTTACCCAGATATGACCATCGTTCAACGGTTCGGTCATTTGAAGCAGTGTTTCTTTAAATTCAAGAGGCGTTTGATCGGTGAAGGATTTGGCGATGGCTTTATCTAATATTGCATCTGCATTTTGCGAGGCGTCGCTCCAATAAGGAAAAAAATGTCTGAAGATGTTCCAGGCAATTACCACATCGCCCAACCTGAGCGCCAGGCTATTGGCAGTTCTGTGTTCGTTAAAAAAGCATTTATTTCTTTCCTTAAGATTGCTAAGTTTTCAGTACTACCGGCCGGATAGGTATGCTCTGTGGTACAGTACAGAACGATGGGGATAATAGCTTCAATGTTTGCGCCAAGTTGCGCATTTGCTACTTTGCCGGGTTCAGGAGAAGCTTTATAATTTACAGAAGTTGTTATTGTTATAGAAGAAGGGTCTGGTTGAGCTGCTGAATTGTTGTTAGTAATTTCAAGTATTTTATTATTGCCGGAAAGATTAACAGCGTATTTATAACCTTCTACCGGCCCGGTAAACCATCCTTCGGCATTGCTGTTCTGGCCGGCCGTTTCAAACCCGCCATTTTTTATGGTCACCGGGCGCCAGTTATCCCCTTCGTTATCTCTTTCAAAAAGTTTGATATCATCTGCCCATACAGCGCCTTCTCCTTTCAAAAATCCACCAAAGTATATTTGTTGGGCATCGGCATCTACCTTGCCCGTAAACTCGTAAGATTGCCATTCACTTTTAATAACAGGCTTATCGTCCATATTGTAGAAGAATCCCATTTTTTTATCCTCTCTGTCTACTCTGAGCCAGAAATGCCCGCTGCCGTTTTCTGCAACATCTGCTTTCATGCGGCCTGTCATTTTTATTTCCTTTCCCCGCAGGGCTAATGCATCTATTGCCTGGGTAAAAGGCGCGAAGCCTGATGGCCGGCCTTTTTAGCCATCTGCGGCCGGTTTAACCTAACACTGGAATATATAGGGTTGTCTGATAATCCAACTCCGGTGTGAAACCAGAATGTTGGTTTGTAGTAGTTTTTATCAGCAGGGGTAATCAGGCTTTTTTTTGAAAACGGGATTTTTGCCGATTTGAATGGAGGGTGCAAATGGATGAAAGAGCTTTTGTAAAGTGGAGGTAAGTTCGGCATCAGAAGGTGCCTGAAGAACTTTACCCGCTCCATAAATAGCAAACCGGTCCCAATCTAAAGCTGCTGCTTCGTCTGAAGGATGAAAATATTTCACATAGCCATACAGCTTTGCGAAAGCGATCATATTTTTTTGTTGCTGGCTGGTTTGTGCATTAAGGCCTAGCGATACGGATATCAATACAAAAAGGAAAGCAAAATGTCTCATCGGTAGTAGTTTAGACGACTAAGTTACAGATGAACCGCAAAGCTATTTTGTTAAAATATTGGGTGATGGCGTTTTATAAAGTATTGATATATGGCACGCTGAGATAAATAAAAATGGCAGCAATATTGATAAGTTGCTGCCATTTTATATATGCTGGAAAGTAAAATATTAGTGTTCTTTCTTTCCCGGAGGTAAGGTGATCCAGTTTCTGCCGTCTTTGGCAATCAGAGCTTCTGCGTCTTCAGGTCCCCAGCTTCCGGGCGCATAGTTGGGAAAATCTACCGGTGGTCGCTTTTCCCAGGCTTCCAGAATCGGTTCTATTACTTCCCATGCAATTTCTACCTGGTCGCCACGCATAAACTGGGTGGGGTTACCCATCATTGCGTCCAGCAGCAGGGTTTCATATGCTTCGGGTTGAGGTTCCTGGAAAGTTTCATTGTAGCTGAATACCATGTTTACTGGATTCAATGACATGGTTTGTCCGGGGCGCTTTGCCTGGAATCTCAGGCGGATATCCATTTCAGGTTGAATACTAATAGTGAGCCTGTTGGAACGCCAGGTTTCAGATGCTTCTGCCGGGAAAGCGTATTTGGGTCCTTCTTTAAACTGTATCGTGATCAGCGTGGTTTTTTCTTTCAGGAATTTACCGGTACGAACGTAAAAGGTACTCCCTGCCAACGCCAGTTGTCTACATAAAACTTTACTGCAGCAAATGTTTCTACACCTGAATTGGGATTGACTCCTTTTCGTCACGATAAGCTTTTTCTTCTTTGCCCTGCATCCATCCCTGGGAGTACTGTCCACGAACGGCGTATTTCTGCACATCTTCTTTTTGATCTTACGAATCGCGTTCAATACATCCGATTTTTTGTTGCGGATCTCATCGGCATTAAAAGATACCGGTGCTTCCATGGCCACCATGCATAGTAATTGTAAAATATGGTTCTGTACCATATCGCGCAATGCTCCTGAGCGCTCATAGTAGCCCCCACGATCTTCTACGCCTACAGTTTCGGAGGCCGTAATCTGTACATGGTCAATATAATTACTATTCCATAAAGGCTCAAACAGGGCGTTGGCAAAACGAAGTGCCAGGATATTCTGCACCGTATCTTTTCCTAAGTAATGGTCGATACGATATATCTGGCTTTCGTCAAACATATCAGTGAGCAGTTTATTCAGCTCCCTGGAGCTCTTGAGGTCGTGCCCAAAAGGTTTTCTACTACAATACGCATGCAGTCTTTCGATTTTTCTAACTGCAAGCCATGCAGGTTGGTGGTAATTTCCGGAACCAGTTGTGGCGCTACGGCCAGGTAAAAGATGACCTCCGCCGCATTGCCCCACTCCGCTTCGTATTGGGCAATCATTTCTTTAATTGGCTCATACGACGCCGGTTGGTCCACATCCATTCGTAAATAAGAAATATGCTCAGAAAAAGCTTCCCAGCTGCCGGGTGGATTTTCTTTACGACGCGAAAATTCTTTAATACCTCCCAGTAAATGATCTCTGAACTTCTCGTTACTATAATCCGTTCTGCCAGTGCCAATAATGGCAAATTTTTCCGGCATCAGCCCATCTATACATAAATTGAAGAGGGCAGGAGTTAGTTTGCGTTGGTTAAGGTCGCCACTACCACAAAAAATAAAAAGGATGGTAGCTTTGGGCTTTCTGTTTTCTAAATCTCTTTGCATGCTAAAGGTTTTACTCTTAAAAGAGTGGATCAACACGTTGTTATCCGGCAAATGTAGGTTAGATGTTCGAGAATATAAAGCCTATATAAAAGATGGACAAACGCTTGACAAATGCCCGTCGCGTACAAGCGACTGACAAACAAACAAAATTAGGGGATATAAGGTTGTGTGCCGGTTGAATAACAGGCATTCTTTATTTTCGATTTTACAGTTCATTGTCATTCCCTTAATTTTGCACATGGCAACAAGAAATAATTCTGCAGCAACTGCAAATTCCCCAAAATAGCATTAGAAGGTTTAACGTTTGACGATGTACTATTGGTACCGGCTTACAGCGAAGTATTACCAAGAGATGTTGACATACGTACCCGGCTTACCAAAGATATTACATTAAATACCCCGTTTTATCGGCAGCTATGGATACAGTTACCGAAGCGGCCCTGGCAATAGCTATGGCGCGCGAAGGCGGGTTAGGCATATTGCATAAGAATATGAGTATTGAGCAGCAGGCCGCTCATGTGCGTAAAGTAAAAAGAAGTGAAAGCGGTTTGATTTTAGACCCGCTTACGCTTTTGGAAGACGAAACTATTGGCGATGCTTTAAGGCTGATGAAAGAAAATAAGATAGGGGTATACCTATTATTGATGGTAATCATAAACTAAAAGGAATTCTTACCAATCGTGATCTGCGCTTTGAACAGGATCCGGCCAGGAAGGTAAAAGAAGTGATGACCAGCGAAAACCTGGTTACAGCGCCTGCGGGTACAGATTTGAAAAAGCCGAAACCATTTTACGCCGGCACAAAATTGAAAAACTACCTGTAGTAGACAAGCAGGGTAAATTGGTGGGATTAATCACTTACCGGGATATTTTACAGGTAACCAGCTTTCCTAACGCTATTAAAGACTCTTTTGGAAGATTATTAGTGGGCGCGGGTATTGGCATTACAGCCGATGTGTTGGATCGTATCAGTGCATTAACCGCAGTAGGAGTTGACCTGGTGGTATTGGATAGCGCACATGGGCATACAAAGGGCGTTATCGACGCCCTGAAAAAAAGTGAAAAGAACTTCAAAAAATTAAATGTAATTGCAGGTAATGTAGGTACGGCAGCCGGAGCGCTTGCTTTAGCTGAAGCAGGCGCAGATGCAGTAAAAGTAGGGATTGGCCCGGGTTCTATTTGCACCACGCGTATTGTAGCCGGTGCAGGGATGCCTCAGTTAAGCGCCATTATGGAAACCGCCAAAAGTCTTTCTAAAAAAGGAATTCCGTTGATCGCTGATGGGGTATCCGTTATACAGGTGATATGGTTAAAGCCCTGGCTGCAGGAGCAGACTGTGTAATGATGGGAAGTGTATTTGCCGGTACCGAAGAAAGCCCTGGTGAAACTATTATTTTTGAAGGCCGTAAATTTAAGGCTTACCGTGGTATGGGATCTTTAGGTGCGATGGCTACCGGTAGCAGCGATCGTTATTTCCAGGACCCGGAAGATGATGTAAAGAAATTTGTACCGGAAGGTATTGAAGGCCGCGTGGCATATAAAGGTTCTTTAAAAGAAGTGATTTATCAATATGTAGGCGGTTTACGTGCCGGTATGGGATATTGCGGGGCTAAAAGCATTGCCGACCTGAAGAAAGCGCAGTTCGTTCGTATTACAAATGCCGGAATGAACGAGAGTCATCCGCATGATGTAATTGTAACAAGAGAAGCGCCGAATTATAGCAGGAAGTAATTTGTTAGTTCACTGGTTGATATGTTGATCAGAATTCTCGTCAACATATCAGCCTTTTATTTATATAGCAGGGGTGCGTATAACAAACGGAAGCGTGGTTAAGAGCTTTTTAAAAGCGCCAGCTTTACCATTTCTTTTTTTGCTTTCGATACTTACATCATGAAACCAACTATTACTATAGAGTACTGCCCCAAATGTGGCTGGATGCTGCGGGCTGCCTATATGGCACAGGAGTTTTTAACTACTTTTACTGATTTTGTAGAAGCCGTTACCCTGAAGCCCGGCAATATCAGCGGGGTATTTACCATTTATGTAGACAGGCAATTGGTTTTTGATCGGAAAACTAACGGAGGTTTTATAGAGGTTAAAGAACTAAAACAACTCCTGCGGGATAAAATAAACCCAGGCATGAGCCTGGGCCATTCTGATAAAAAATAATATTGCATTCCTACTGCGCTTAGCAGTATCTATTCGCTGTTGTCGTCTTACTCCTTTCCTACACTGCTCGCCCCACTCACATCCTGTGTAACCTGCGGATTGCCCTTGTATTTAACAGAGCTGGCGCCATGCGACCTGGCATTCAGTTTCAGGCTGCTAAAAACACGTACGGTACTTGCCCCGGAAGCCTCCACATCTGCATTTTCGGATTTCAGATCAAAAGCGTTAATGGTAGAAGCGCCGGAAGCGCCGGCTTTACATCTTTGCACTCGCCATCTACCGTTAAAGTGCTGGCGCCGGAAGCTTCCAGCTCAACCAGCGGAGCCCTTACCGAAATATTTCCGCTGGATGCACCGGATAAGTCGAATACTATCTTTTTATCCTGCGCAAACTTACCCTCCGTATGTAATTGTGCAGCACCTGAAAGATCTACTTTATCCAGAGAGGGCGCCGATATATAAACTTTCACATCGCCGCTGGCGTCTAAATTAAAATTATCTTTTACATCAACTTCCAGTGTATTGCCATCATGCACCCGCACGTCAAGATGCGCAAAAAGATTTTCATCGGTTTCTATTTTTACACTGTAATCGGCAGATTGTGTAATATAAACGTCCATGCTCGATCCAAGGTCGAGATTTGAAAAATCTTTAAGATTATAAGTTTTTGAAATGATATTGCCATTGCCTTTAATACGTTCACTGTCGATAATATTGCAGGAACCTATTGCAAAAGCTGTTAGTAATATTAAGCCTAAGTATTTCATATCTTCTGTTTAATTAGTTATCGAATAGGTGTTAAGATATTTATTATTTATTAAAATCAAATCTAAATTGAAAACTTGCCTCGGTTGATCGGGTTGGAATCTCAAATTAATATTACCTTCGCCGCACTATGACGGAAAGGATACTTATTCTCGATTTTGGCTCTCAATATACCCAGCTTATCGCAAGGGCAGTACGTGAAGCCAATGTTTACTGCGAAATCATACCCTACTCAAAACCATTCGAAATCGATAGCAATTTAAAAGGAATTATTCTTTCAGGCTCTCCGTTTTCGGTAAACGACCCAAATGCACCCGTTATTGGCGTAAAAGATATAGTAAAAGAGCTGCCGGTACTGGGTATTTGCTATGGGGCGCAACTTACGGCCAAAACCTATGGTGGCCGGGTTGAAAAAAAGCAGCAAGCGTGAATATGGCCGTGCGTCTATGTCGGTGAGCGACGAAACGGATGTGCTGATGCATGGGGTGAGTGTAAAAAGCCAGGTGTGGATGAGCCACGGCGACAGTATTCTGGAGCTTCCCGAAGGGTTCGAAGTTCTGGCTACTACCGACAGCATCCCTGTGGCAGCTTTCAGCCATAAGCAGGAAATAACCCTTTATATGGGCTGCAGTTTCACCCGGAAGTATACCACAGCACCGAAGGAAAGCAGATCTTAAAGAACTTCCTGGTAAACATCTGCGGCTGTGCCCAGGATTGGACGCCAGCCCACTTTATTACCGATACTGTAGCAGCACTTAAACAACAAATTGGCGATCGCCAGGTTATCATGGCTTTAAGCGGGGGCGTAGACAGTACCGTGGCTGCCACTTTAATTCATAAGGCTATCGGCGACAAATTGCATGGCATATTTGTGGATAACGGGGTATTGCGCAAGAATGAGTTTGAAGATGTGCTGGAAACGTATAAACAGCTGGGCCTGAATGTTACAGGGTTAATGCCAGCAAGATGTTTTACGACGAACTGAAAGATAATCCTGATCCTGAAGCAAAAAGAAAAAATTATTGGCCGCTTATTTATTGAGGTGTTTCAGCAGGAAGCTGCCAAGCTGGAAGATATAGAATTATTAGGGCAGGGCACCATTTATCCAGATGTGATTGAAAGTGTGTCGGTGCATGGGCCTTCTGTAACCATTAAATCGCACCATAATGTTGGTGGGTTGCCGGCTACTATGAAAATGGAGCTGGTAGAGCCACTACGCTACCTATTTAAAGATGAAGTTAGAAAAGTAGGGCGTGAGCTGGGCATCCCGGCAAATCTTATCGATCGCCATCCTTTCCTGGTCCCGGCCTTGCTATTCGGATATTGGGAGAAGTAACCGAAGAAAAGGTGCGATTATTGCAGGAAGCAGATCATATTTACACCAATGCTTTAAAAGAAACGGGGCTTTATGCAACGGTTTGGCAGGCTGGAACGATCTTGTTACCGGTAAAAAGCGTGGGCGTAATGGGCGATGAGCGTACTTATGAGTTTACGGTAGCTTTGCGCGCCGTGACAAGCGTGGATGGAATGACCGCCGATTGGGCACATTTACCCTACGATTTCCTGGCAGATGTGAGTAACGAAATCATTAATAATGTACGTGGTATCAATCGCGTAGTGTATGATATAAGCAGTAAGCCTCCCGCAACTATAGAGTGGGAGTAACAAATGAATGTGCTTGTTGGTATTGCGGGATTGCAGTTTTTTCGGTTCCCAGTGTGATACCTGTACATGGGCCGGGCCGGTAAAAGCGGCTTCACTGTCTTATATCCTGTAAGCCAGGTGCATAAGATGGTGTTTGAGGCCGGTAAATAAATAAACCTTACCATGAAGAAAACGCTTCTAAGTCTATTAACTCTTGTTGTAGTTTTTTCAGTTTTCGCGCAGCCTGTTGTTACCAACGGTTCAAGGCATAAGCTGGCGATTTTTACACCGCTTTACATCGACGAGGCTTTCGATAATGTAGGCAGCTACAGGTACTCTGGTAAAAGCTTTCCCAAATCTTCCATAAACGGGCTGAATTTTACCATGGGGCGGCGTTGGCTATCGACTCGCTCAACGCTTTAAATATACCGCTGGATGTGTATGTATATGATTCAAAGTCAACGCGGGAAACGCTTGAGCAGCAGTTTAGTAAATGCGCTGCCGACGGTGTAGAGCTGATTATCGCCAACTGCAGCCTGGCCGATCTTACCACTCTGGCAAGGCTGGGGGCAGATAAGAAAATAACAGTATTGAACGCAACCGTACCAAACGATGCCAATGCTACCGACAATCCGTACTTTGTTGTGCTGAACCCCACTATACAAACGCAGCTGGAAGGTTTGTACAACTACATGAAAAAGAATTACGCAGGCCGCCAGGTAACGGTAATTACCCGCAAAACCAGTTCCGACCCCTATATCCGTTCTGTATTGGAAACATTAAACAAATACTACAAGGATTCTGTAAAGCTCCGTTTTCAGGAGGTGAACGATGAGGTAGCGCTAAAAGCCCTGGGTACAACTACGCAGCCCCCCAGGCGGGTTTATACGTGGTAGGTTCATTGGATACCGAGTTTGGAAGTAAAGTGTTGAAGCAACTGGCTGCCAACATCAAAAATTTTGCATCGCTAACCGTGATAGGAATGCCTACCTGGGAAAATATCGGTCTTGGAAAGAGTGAGTATAAAGGAGTGGAAATTATTTATAGCACGCCTTTTTTAACCCTAAAACAGACGCTGCCAGCCGGTCTATTACCACTTACTACAGCAAGAAAATGTATGCATCTCCCAGCGACCTGGTTTTCAGGGGTACGGGCTCACCTACCGGTTCGGTCACTTATTGAATCGTTATGGTAAGGATATTAATAAAAAGCTGGCCGGATCAGAGTACCGCACCTTCTTTGATATGGACATACAGCCCGATTACCTGAATGGGAAAATAAGCCACTACGAAAATAAAAAACTGTACTATCTGAAGTATCTGAATGGTACGTTAAAAGCCGTAAACTAATTTACCTTTGCTTTAAGATCTTCAGCAGCATTTTTTGGGATGATATTATTTTTTGCTGGGCTTCCTGCTTTGCTTTGTTTGCCTGTAGTTGCTCCTCCAGGTCTTTTTGAACTTTCTGCAGGTCAGAAAGCGCGTTTTCTTCATCTACCAATATAGCTTCCTGTTTTCTTATTTCCATTATATCGCTGCTACGTTTCACGTTGTCGGCCATTTTTTCCAGGAAAGATTTGCCGCGGTTCGAAAGTTCCGATGCGCCTTCTATATCTCCTGACCCGTGCATTATCAAATAAACCGTTGTTTTGGGATCCGTTTTTTACCATTCCCCTCCAGTTTGAAATAATAATCCAGTTTACTTTTACTGATCTCATCCACCACAACATCGGGGTATAGCCTGAACGACTCTTTGGTGAGCGTGCCGGTTAGTTGCTTATCAGCAAATTTGGCAATAAGCGCATTTTCCACGATCGTTTCAGGGTAATTGTACACCATTACCAGGGCGGGTTCTTCAGCTTTCCCGTTTTTTACCTTTCCTTCGAATGCCTGCGCCGAAATTTCCGTTGCCAACAGCCCCAATCCTGCTATTATTGCCAGTTGCTTAAACATAAAATGTATTTGAGTTAGATGAATGATCTGCGGCAAAGGTATATTAACTCGCCGTTTTATTTTAAGTACTTTAAATTTGCACGAATAATTTTTTATCGTTGAGCGGCATTAAGAAACTGGCAGGACAAACTATTTGGTATGGAGCAAGTTCTATAGCAGCAAGGTTTATTAATTACCTGCTGACACCCTATCTTATTCTGATGTTGGGCAAGGTGTGGTATGGAGAACAGTCTCTGATCTACTCCTATATTCCATTCATGAATGTAATATTCACTTATGGAATGGAAACCGCTTTCTTCAGATTTACGCAGGTGCAGGATAAAAAGACGGTTTTCAATACATCCAGTATATCTCTTCTGTCTTCATCGCTGTTGCTATGTATGCTGCTGATAGGGTTTCATGTACCGCTTGCCCGGATTTTAATGGTAGAGGCCCATCCAGAATATGTATTGCTTGCGTCAGGAATTATATTTTTGATGCCTTGAGCACCATTCCTTTTGCTAAACTCCGGCTGGATGGAAAGCCCCGGAAATTTGCCTTTATCAAAATATCCGGCATCCTCATCAATATGGGCGTCCTTTACTTTTTTTTTAAGTATCTGCCCCAGATAGCTAAAGAAAAGCCCGACAGCCTCATCGCATTTCTGTTCGATAAGGATTGGCTGGTAGGTTATGTTTTTGTGGCAAACCTTATTCAAAGCATTTTAACGCTACTGCTGTTATCAAAAGAATTCTTTGGGTTTAGCTTTAAGTTTGATAAACTGGTATGGCGTCAAATGGTGCTATATGGGCTTCCTATTATGGTTGCAGGCTTTGCCGGTATGATCAACGAAACGTTTGACCGGATTATGTTGGGTTGGTGGGCTCCCGTTTCCTCCGAAAATGCTGCAAAAGCCGAGGTGGGCATTTATTCAGCCTGCTACAAGCTTTCTTTGTTAATAAGTTTATCGGTTCAGGCTTTCCGCATGGGCGCCGAGCCTTTCTTCTTCAAGCAGTCTACCAGCGAAAATGCACCGCGCACTTATGCACGAGTAATGAAGTTTTTGTGATCACGCTTTGCCTGATGTTTCTGTTTGTGATGCTTTATGTTGACCTGTGGAAATATTTTATCACTGATCATTCTATGTGGGTAGGCCTTAAAGTGGTACCTGTATTATTGCTGGCCAACATGTTCCTGGGTATTTATTATAACCTAAGCATCTGGTATAAGCTGGGCAATAAAACAATTGCCGGGGCCTATATTACACTTATAGGAGCTGCGGTTACCTTGCTGATCAATTATCTTTTTATACCCACATACAGCTATATTGCCTGTGCATGGGCCACTTTTGCCTGTTATGGCATTATGATGATCGTTTCTTATATATGGGGCAAAAGAACTACCGCATACCGTATGCTAAAAATAAACTGATTGCTTATATAATTATAGCTGTGTTTTGTTATGTAATTCATTATTATGTGAAAGCGCAGTTCCCTATATCATGGGTAAACTATGCGGCTGCAACCCTACTTTTCCTGCTATACTTTTTATTTATTCTGCGTGTTGAAAAACGTGAATTTGCCCAATTACCTGTCATAGGAAAGTTTTTAAAGTAGCCCTTTCGGGAATCGCTCAAATAATGCTAATTTTCCATATCCTATTCCCGGCAGGTTGACCGGAAGTAAGCGATGGACTAAATTTTTAGCATGAAAACGATCTATATTTTAGTGCCCGAACATGCAGTTTTGCAGGCTGTGGCTGACCCGCAATACTGCTTCAATACCGTAAACGAATTTTTGCAGGTAAGCGGCAAAGAGCCGGTTTTTAATATAAAACTGGTAGGCGCCAGGAGGCAGGTGCCATTTAGCGGTAACCAGTTTTCTGCAACACCCGATCTGCTACTGGAAGAAACCGGTGTGGCCGATCTCGTTATTGCACCTGCACTTTTCGGCGATATGGAAAAAGCGGTAAACGCAAATACTAAAATGATAGAATGGCTCAACTGGCAGTATAAGGAGGGTGCTGAAATTGCTTCTTTATGTGTTGGCGCTTTTTTGCTCGCCTCTACCGGGCTGCTGAATGGCAAAAAATGCAGCACTCACTGGGGATATACGAACGCGTTCAGGGAAATGTTTCCGGAAGTAATACTGCAGGACGGTTCTATTGTTACAGAGCAGAACCGCATTTATACCAGTGGCGGGGCTACCTCCTATTGGAATCTATTGTTGCACCTGGTAGAAAAATATACCGACCGGCAAACAGCCATCCTGGTTTCCAAATATTTTGCCATTGATATCGACCGCAGCAGCCAGTCGGCATTTGCGATGTTTACTGCCCAGAAAAATCATAACGACGAAGAAGTGAAAAAGGCGCAGGATTATATTGAAAAGAACATTGAAGAGCGCCTGACGATAGATGATATTGCTGCATTTGTGGCCCTGGGCCGCGGGAGCCTGGAACGCCGCTTCAAGCAGGCCACTAATAATTCGGTATTAGAATATATACAACGGGTGAAAATAGAAGCAGCAAAAAAAAGCTTCGAAAGCAGTCGCAAAAATATCAACGAAGTAATGTATGATGTAGGCTATACCGATACTAAAGCTTTCAGAACGACCTTTAAAAAAATAACCGGTCTTACGCCTATCGAATACAAAAACAAGTACAACAAGCTGGCCGTAGCCTGACGGCGGGTGCATTGAATTGGCATCTTTTTTTCTATAGCTAATTCAATGCAGATAGAAGCGGCTGATACAGTAGTAAATATATCTCCACAAAAGCTGGTGGATGCCTTAAACGATGCCAGGAAAAGTGCTAAAATAGTGCGCCTTACCTATGTAAGCGATAGCTGCGATGGTATAGTACGGGTTAAGTACGGGCGGTCTTTTATCTATAAAAGAGGGGTAAAAAGGTTACCGATAGTGAAACACTTTCCCGTATCCGCAGCCTGGTGATACCGCCAGCCTGGCAAAATGTATGGATTTGCAGCCAGGAAAACGGGCACCTGCAATGTACAGGAGTAGATGCGAGGGGCAGGAAGCAGTACCGTTACCATCCTCTCTGGAACGCACTGCGCAAGGAAACAAAATTTTACCGGTTGCTTCAGTTTGGTCAGGCTTTAAAAGGTATCCGTAAAAGCTTTCGCTTCATTTATCCGGCCGCGAGCTTTCCCGGCAAAAGGTGCTGGCTGCCGTTGTAAGCGTGATGGATAAAACAGGCATTCGTGTAGGTAATAATATATATGAAAAGCTGTATGGATCGTTTGGCCTCTCCACTCTAAAAGACCAGCATATTAAAATAAACGGTAACAAAGTTCAGTTTAGTTTCAGGGGCAAAAAGGTGTGTATCAGAATATTTCGCTGAAAAGCACGCGCCTGGCGAAAATTATAAAACAATGTAAGGAAATTCCGGGTAAGGAATTATTTCAATATATAGACGAATCCGGCAACAGGCATAGTATTAACAGCGGCGATGTTAACGACTATATAAAAGAGATATCAGGCGGAGAGTTTACCAGTAAGGATTTCAGAACCTGGACCGGTACGGTTGACTGCATAGGGCAGCTGGCTAAAATAGGCGGGTTTGAAACCCAGGCGGAAATGAAGCGGAATACGATTGCCGCTATCGATTGCGTAGCTAAAAATTTAGGTAATACAAGAACTGTTTGCAAAAGCCATTATATACACCCGCTTGTTTTAAATATGTATGAAGACAGGCGGCTTATGAAATACATCGGGCCCGACACCTTACAAAAAGATAACAATCATTCCCCGCGCTCGAAGCAGCGCTTTTAAAAATCTTAAAAAAGAGAAGATGCCCGGAAAATAAACTCAGGAAAGCAAATTCTGGCGTAATAAAAACTCCAGCTGTTCGTTAGTTGTAATCAATTTTTCTGTGAGTTGCTCTTTATTCTTGCTATTAGTATAGATTTTTAAAGCATTTTCTATAGTTTCGCGAAGCTCATCCTCCGACCAGGGTTTTTGAACATATTTATAAACAGACCCTTATTGATCGCGTCGATAACCGCATTAATATCTGTATAGCCCGTTAACAAAATTCTTGGTATTGCCGGATGATCTTTAATAATAGATTCCAGGAATTCAATCCCGGTTGTTTCCGGCATTCTTTGATCTGTTATAATCAGGTGTATCGTGTTTTCATCCAATATTGTTTTACCCTCTTTGGCGGAAGAAGCCGTAAAGACATTGTAAGATCTTCTGAATACTGCACGAAAAGAGTTCAGGTTATGTATTTCATCATCGACATACAAGATATTCTTATAAATATTGTCTTCGGTCATATAAAAACTATATATTGTTAAAATTCTGTTCTATATTTATATCCTGCTAAATCATCAAAACAAAACCATGCTTTTAGGCTATCACGCTTCTGAACAATACAACAGCCATTACAAACCAGTATATTACAGATTGGCAGAGAGCGGCAGACAAGAGAAACTAAGGGAGCTTTTGTCTCAAACACCCTCTATACAAATATACGATACTATTGAAAGTCAATTATCAGAATTAGTAAAAATAAATAATCCTCAAAAACAGCTGAGCGCCGAAGAATATAAGGTGCAGATTGAAGCGCACCTGGCTGGTAAAGACCCTGACGAATACGGTGTTTGGGTATACTACCCGTGGTCGCAAAAGCTGGTGCATTTGCTTGACGAGGAAGAGTTTATAAAAGTAAGAACCAGCCGGAATCTCTATAAAATTAAGCCGGAAGAGCTAGAGGTTTTAAGACGGAAAAAGCTGGGTATTATTGGCTTGTCTGTAGGTCAATCTATTGCCATGACAATAGCCACAGAACGTATCTGCGGGGAGCTGGTGCTGGCTGATTTTGATACTGTTGAGCTATGCAATATGAACCGGTTAAGCAACTGCAACGTGTACAACCTGGGCGCTTCAAAAGCGGTTATTACTGCCCAGAAAATAGCCGAGCTGGATCCCTATCTGAAG
Organism: Paraniabella defluvii; assembly: GCA_019316985.1. Lineage (GTDB taxonomy): Bacteria > Bacteroidota > Bacteroidia > Chitinophagales > Chitinophagaceae > Niabella > Niabella defluvii. Next base: position 1,700,513 of record CP079215.1, on the reverse strand, counting down.
GTGACCTGCTTTACCGATGGTATCACCGAAGATAATATAGATGCCTTTTTAGGCGAAGGCCCTGGCAGGATAGATATCCTTATAGAAGAATGCGATAGCATTGATGTAAAAATAATAAGCAGAATTAAAGCCCGGGAAAAAGGCATTCCCGTAGTTATGGATACCAATGACAGGGGATGCTAGATGTTGAACGTTTCGATCTGGAGCCCGAACGCCCTCTTTTTCATGGCAATCTGAATGAAGAAGGCATCGATTTTACAAAATTGAAAAACCTTACAAGCCAGGAAAAATTACCGATGCTGGATGCAATGGTAAACCTGTCAGCTCTTTCTGACAGAATGAAATACTCGCTAAGTGAAATGGGGAAAAGTATCAACACCTGGCCGCAGCTGGCTTCTTCAGTGGTGCTGGGAGGTGCAATGGTTACTGACACCTGCAGAAGGATCTTGCTGTCAGAAACTAATAGTTCCGGAAGATATTATGTCGATTTTAAGGAATTAATTAAATAACGCGCTTAGTGGAAGTAGCTATCAGGGCCTTTAAAGCCACAACAGACCCCGAAACCTGCCTCAAGTTTATTGAAGGACACAGGCGTCTTCTGGAAGCCCATTTCGGGGTTGCCAAAGTTACCTCGAGCAATACGAGCTGGATGCATCATGAAAATACTTATGTGGTGGTAGCAGAAAGCCTTGACCGCGAAAAAATTTATGGGGGCGCCCGCGTTCAGGTAGCTGACGGGCAGTTTCCCCTTCCCATCGAATCCGCTATCGGCCAATACGACCCCACCATTCATCAGCAGGCCTCGCCCGGAACTTCCGAAATATGTGGTCTTTGGAACTCTATGGAGGTAGCCGGCCTGGGCATCGGCAGCATTTTCATGGCACGTGTGGGAGTGGTAGTGGCTATGCAGCTAAATGTAGAAAAATATTTTTCCTTTGTGCTCCGGTTACCGTGAGGATCGGGAAGAGAATTGGCGGCCTTATTGAAACCTCGCTGGGTGATAAGGGCAACTTTTTTTACCCTAAAGACGATTTTGTTGCAACAGCCATGGTGATTAATGATAGTAAAACACTTATTAATGCAGATGAAAAGGAACGGAAAAAGATTTTCGAGCTATACGAGCATCCGGTACAGCATCGCATAACAGAAACCGGACCTAAAGGAGAACTTCTGGTGGACTATTTATTAAAAGTATAAGCACCCTGATGCGTATTTATTTTTTTCTTATTTGTATTTTATCGGCGGGCCTGGGCTTGTATGGGCAGGTACCGGTGCGCATTACCAGCGATAAAGCCCTGTACAGTATTACTCAAGATCATATACAATACCTGGAAGATAAAAAAGCACGTTATCTGTTAACGAAGTGGCAGTTGCCTCATTTTTAAAAAGTCCGTCAGAAGTACCGGGCTTTTTTATTTCATCGTCTTCTTTCTGGGTGAAATTTATTATTCAGAACGAAACCGACGATCCGAACTTAGTTATTAACCTGGAACACGCAACCATCGACGACGCCGTTCTGTATTCCCAATCCGCAACATCTGGCAGCTTTGATTCAATAAAGCTGACGGAGACACAGCCATTTGCCAGTCGTAAATATAATTATCAAACATATATGTTTGATGCGCAGGTAAGTAAGGGCGAACAAAAAGTCTTTTTTAAGGGTAAGAGCAGCCGAACAATTGCTGGTACCGGTTACGGTAGGGCATGTGGAAAAAACCTTCGAAAAAATTGCAACGAACGACCTGATATTCGGGCTATACATTGGGCTGATACTGGTAATGGTGCTGTACAACTTATTCCTGTACTTCTCCACCAAGGAAATCAGTTATTTTTATTATGTGCTGTACATGGTTATTGTAGGCGTTCAGCAAGCCCAGCTGCAGGGTTATACTTTCCGGTTCCTTTGGCCTAATACACCCACGTTAAATAATTATGCAGCCTTCCTGATACCGTTTTTTAACGGGATCGCCGCTTTAGAATTTATACGGAATTTTTGAATTTGAAAAGCGTATCGAGGCGGTTTAACAGGGTATTTTCCTGTTTGAAGGGCTCTATGTTATTTCATTGATCCTGGGGTTGATGGGAATGTTCAGAGGCGCCCAGATTGCTGTTCAGCTAACAGCGTTCTGTACTGCATTCTATGTATTGGGTATCTGTTCTTTCCTGGCAATCAAGAAAATCCACGGCGCAAAAACCTTGTTGATCGCCTGGTCTATCTTTTTGTGCAGCGTAATTGTGTTTGTTTTAAGAAATGTGGGCATACTGCCCTACAATTATCTCACTTTTTATGCGCTCCAAATAGGATCTGCAGCAGAAGCGGTGCTGCTGTCGCTGGCGCTGGCAGACAGGATCAATACTTACCGCCGCAACCAGGAGCTTGCAAGGAAAGAAGCGTTGAGGGTTTCCCTTGAAAATGAGCGGCTGGTAAAAGACCAGAATATTATTTTGGAGCGGCAGGTTCATGAACGTACACAGGAGCTGGAAGATGCAAACGAGAATCTTAATAACACCCTGTCTCAGCTGAAAAGCGCACAAAGTCAACTGGTTGAATCAGAAAAAATGGTGTCGCTGGGCCAGTTAACTGCAGGCATCGCTCATGAGATCAACAACCCGATTAATTTCGTTACATCCAATATTAAACCGCTGGAATTAGATGTATCTGACCTGTTGAGCGTAATTAAAAAGTATGAAGAAATAGATACGTCTAAAGATGTAGAGGAGCAATTTAAAAGCATTGAGGCGTACAAGAGGCAAATTGATCTTGATTATATCAATGAAGAAATCAAAACTCTGTTAACGGGAATAAAAGATGGCGCCCACCGAACTGCCGAAATTGTAAGCAATCTTAAAAATTTTGCGAGGATCGATGAAGCCAATATAAAATATGCTAACCTGAATGATGGCTTGCAGTCAACATTGATGCTGGTTAAAAATTCTTTTCCTACCGATTTTATTTTGAATAAAGAGTTTGGTAACATCCCGGAAATAGAATGTACCCCGGGAAAAATCAACCAGGTATTTATGAATATTATTACTAACGGACTGCAATCTATAGTCGAACGTCAGTCTTACAGCCCCGGTACCGGTATTCTTACAATTCAAACCACTTCCGAAGATGGCCATGTAAAGGTTTCTATCAAGGATAATGGTACCGGAATCAAGGATAGTGTGCGCGAAAAGATTTTCGAACCCTTCTATACTACCAAGCCCGTAGGGCAGGGTACGGGGCTCGGAATGTCCATTGTAAAAGGTATTATCGACAGCCATAATGGTACCATAGAAGTGGTATCAAATTTTGGCGATGGTGCAGAATTTATCATAACTTTACCCATAAAATATTTAGCTTGAGAGCTTTCAATGTCTTTTTATGACCGTTATTAAAGTTTTATATGTTGACGACGAAGAGAATAACCTGAGCTCTTTTAAGGCAAATTTTAGACGATTGTATGAGATATATACCGCCAACTCCGGGGCCGGGGCTCTGATATCTTGTCGCAGACGGAAGTTCACGTTGTGATATCTGATCAGCGTATGCCGGAGATGACGGGGTGGAATTGTTTAAGAGGATTAAAAACTATATCCCGAACCTATCAGGATATTGCTTACCGGCTACACAGACATCGGAGCGCTGGCCGATGCCATAAACGAAGGAGATATCTACCGTTACATTACAAAGCCATGGAACGAAATTGAGCTCAACAATGGTATTCAGAACGCCTACGATGTTTTTAAAACCAGGCGCGAATTAAAAGACAAAGTAGAAGAACTGGAAAAAACAAATGATGAGCTCAACCGGTTTATTTATAGCATTTCGCATGAACTGAGAGCTCCGCTGGCCTCGGCATTGGGTGTGATTAACCTGGCAAAGCTCGACAATGTTTATCACGAATCAGAAAAAGGACATGAATACTGGGGCTGATAGAAGATTGCTGTGCCCGGCTGGATTATAACATTACCAGCACATTACAATATTATAAGAACAGCCGGTATAGTACGATAAAGGAGGAAGTAGACTTTCAAAAACTGGTTAGTGAACTGATTGTTGTGCATAAGCTGGCCAATAATGTAGAAGACAAGATAAAGTTCGAGGTTAATATCGACCAGGCAGAGAAATTCGTAGGGGATGTTTTCCGTATTGAGATTATCATTGGAAATCTTATCTCCAACGCAATAAAGTATCAAAACCCCGATGAGGAAAATAAACTTATTCGGATAGATGTAAAGGTGAATCGTTTAGATGCCATCATCACTATTACTGATAACGGCCTGGGTATACTAAACGACCACCTGAATAAAATATTCAACCAATTCTTTAGAATTCATAATCAAAAGGAACCGGGCTCGGACTTTTTATTGTCAGAGAAGCTTTGGCCAAGCTAGACGGAAAGATCTCCGTGGAATCTGTGGTGAACTCCGGAACCAAATTTACATTACGTATTCCCAACGAATTATAGGTTCAACTTATAATAACGCGAAATCTTATAATGGCGGCAGAACTACAAACACCCAACTTACTCATTATCGTTGACGACAGCTCATTCGATTTGCGTATCAATTCGGGTATAGCCAGCCATACCAAGCTTTTTAAACAAATTCTCTGTTTTTCTTCCGCCGAAACCGCGCTGGATTTTTTAGCCGAAAACCTGAATAATCCCGAGATCTTCCCCATCTTATATTTCTTGATATTCAAATGCCGGAAATGGATGGGTTTGAATTTTTAGAGCGGTACAATACATTTCCCCAGGAGTTCAAACAAAAAAGCCACATCATTATGCTGTCTTCAACCGACGATCTGAGAGATATTGTCAGGGCTGAATCTGACCGGAATGTGGTAAGGCTGCTGAAAAAACCGCTTCAGATAGAGGAATTAAAAAAACTGGTAACAAAAATCTACAGGCTGTAAAGTAAGGTATTCAGCCAGGCTGAAAATTTACTTCAAATAAATATTTGCAACATTGTTGCTTTTTTTTACCTTTGCACTGAATGAGAAACAGAATTAATTGGGACGCGCTGGGTATTACCACCTCTATATTATGCGCTATTCATTGTGCAGTTCTTCCGCTATTTCTGGCAGCGCTGCCTATGTTTGGGGTTAATATTATTGAGAACCTGGCTTTTGAAATAGGCATGATCGTACTGGCATTTGTAATTGGATGCTATGCATTATGGCATGGTTACAGGTGGCATCACCATAATAAGTCGCCCCTGGTACTTTTTTCAATCGGCATCGCATTTCTGGTGCTGAAGCAGATATTCCTGAACTATCATACCGTTCTGTTAATTCCGGCTGTTATTTTTATTGTATCGGCCCATATTATTAATTACAGGTTCTGCCGGGTACACAATCATGCGCATGACACAGATTGTAACCATGATCATTATTGATCCAAACAGTGTATCTTTCAATAAAAATACAGTTTATGAAACGCCTTCTTCCGGCTATCCTGTTGGGCTTTTTTAGTATTACCGGGTTTGCACAATCGAATCAGGAAGCAGCAATAAGGCAGATACTTGAAAAACAAACAGAAGCCTGGAACAAGGGAGATCTTAATGCTTTTATGCAAACGTACTGGAAAAGCGACTCCTGGTTTTTGTTGGGAAGAACGGCGTTACCTACGGTTGGCAGCATACACTCGACAATTACAGGAAAGGCTATCCCGACAAGACAGCTATGGGCCGGCTGCAGTTTACGATCATCAGGATCGAGTTTTTATCAGACCAGGTCTATAACGTAATTGGAAAATGGCATCTTACGCGTACAATCGGCAATTTACAAGGGCATTATACCCTGATCATTAAAAGGATAAACGGGAAATGGCTTATCGTACAGGATCATTCCAGCTAAAGCCCTCTTATTTTACCTCTTCAAATTCGATATACTCGCCTACTTTTTCTTTGGGGCGGCTTCTTTTCAGGAGCTGCAGCAGGGTTTTGAGCCTCGCGCTGCTCGGCCATACTCTTAAATTGTTTTTTTAAGTGGCTGGTGGTTTTATAAACGGGCCAGATCACTTTTACAAACAGGTTGTAAAAGATCCATAAAAAAATAACCAAAAGAATAAAACCAATTGCGCTCATTATAAAAACTTTGTTTACTTAGGTAAACGGTCATTCAGGCAAAATGTTTTAACCGTTGCCCGCCAATAATTAATTTAAAGTTAACGTAACATTTTTAATAAAAAAATCTTAACTTTGCGCAAGATTTTGAGAAAAGGGAACGGTGGCGTTCCCTTATTTATTTTACCGGCATACACAACATGGAAGCTGTAATTCAAAGAGTTGAAAACGAAATTCAGGATATATTGGCCGCAAATCCTGAGCATTTTTTGGTAGAGGTAAAGATAAAACCCACCAACAATATCAAAGTATTTATTGATGGTGACCATGGGGTGGGTATTGATGATCTGGTTAAATATAACCGTGCGCTTTATAAAGAACTCGAAGAAGCAGCCATTTTCCCCGAAGGTGATTTTTCTCTTGAAGTGTCTTCTGCAGGATTGGGTGAGCCTTTAAAAATGCATCGCCAATATATAAAAACCTGAACCGGTTTGTAGAAGTAACACTGTTGGAAGGACAAAAAGTAGAAGGCCAGCTTACTGCGGTAGATGAAGCTGGTATTGTGGTAGAGGAAACGGTTGGAAAAATACGTCCGAATGGATCAGCGGGGCGGGGCAAAAGGCAGAAATAGTGCAACACACTATTGCTTTCAGCGATATAAAATCAACTCAAATTCAAATTAAATTTTAAATATGTTTTACCCGAACCGGTAAAACGCAATACTTAAATTATGAATTGCTATGGCAAGTATTAATCTTATAGAGGCGTTTCAGGATTTTAAAGACGCGGAAAATATCGACAGGCCTACGATGATGAAAGTAGTGGAAGATGTTTTTAAAACACTGCTTCGTAAAAAGTATGGCAGCGATGACAATTTTGATGTAATCGTAAATGCAGAGAAGGGTGACCTTGAAATTGTACGCCACCGCACACTATTGTGGAAGATGGAGAAGTAGAAGATCCATTGACGCAGGTTGCTTATTCTGAGGCTATAAAACTGGAACCGGATTATGAGGTAGGGGAAGATTTGTACGAAGAAATTGATTTGATCGACTTTGGCCGCCGCGCTATTCTGGCCGCCAAGCAAACTTTGGCAGGCCGTATCAGCGATCTGAAAAAGAATGTGCTGGCCAAAAAAATATGAGGATAGAATTGGTGAGATCATCAGTGCCGAGGTGTACCAGGTATGGAAAAAGAAATTCTGTTATTAGATGAAGAAGGAAATGAATTAATTCTTCCTAAAAGCGAGCAAATACCACAGGATTATTTTAAAAAGGTGAAAACATTAGGGCAGTAGTAACCCGTGTAGATCTTAAAAATAATAACCCTGTAATTATTTTATCAAGAACTTCCCTGATTTTCTGGCCAAATTGTTGGAAATTGAGGTGCCGGAAATATTCGACGGTTTAATCACGATTAAGAAAATTGTTCGCGAGCCGGGAGAAAGAGCCAAAGTAGCAGTTGAATCTTACGATGACAGGATTGATCCGGTAGGTGCCTGCGTAGGTATGAAAGGTAGCCGGATACATGGTATTGTAAGAGAATTGAAAAACGAAAATATTGATGTTATTAACTGGACCAGCAATATCCAGCTCTTAATTCAAAGATCGCTTACCCCGGCAAAAATAACCAGTATGAGTGTAGACTCGGAAGGTAAGCACGCCAGCATTTATTTAAAACCAGACCAGGTATCATTGGCTATAGGTAAGCGCGGCGCTAACATTAAGCTGGCTTCTGAACTTACCGGATATGAACTGGATGTGTACAGAGACAGTGAAGACGAGGAGGAAGAATTTGATGTGGACCTGGAAGAGTTTAGCGATGAGATTGACGGATGGGTAATTGATGCGTTGAAAAAAATTGGTTGTGACACAGCCCGTAGCGTAATGAGAATGTCGCCGTTTGAGCTGGAAAAAGAGCCGATTTGGAAAAAGAAACTGTAGAAGATATAAGGAGAATATTGCAGGAGGAACTAGAAAGAGAATAGCCCGGAAGGGAAACAATATTTGTGAGAATGGTAAATTAAAAATTGCCTGGGAGGGCAATTGGAGAGAAAATTTTATATGTCAGAAATCAAACTTCCAAGATTATTACAAGCAGCAAAAGAATTTAACATTGGGCAGGATACGCTCGTTGACTTTCTTGTTGGCAAAGGCTTTGCTAAAGACGACCTGAAGCCGTCTTCAAAGCTAAGCGAAGCCATGTACGCGGCGCTGCAACAAGGATTTCAGAGCGATAAAGCTGCCAAGTTAAAAAGCAGCCAGGTTGATCTTCCCAAAGGGGTTGGCAACGAGGCTAAAAAACGCAAGGAAGAAGAAGAACTGGTACAAAAGAAAGAGCCGGCTAAAGCAGAGCCTGTTATTGAAACGCCGCCTGTTGCAGACGCTGCGCCCGAAGTTGAAGTACGGCAGGAGCCCGAACCTCAGCCTCAGCCTGAGCCGGAACCTCAGCCTGAGCCGCAAAAGAGCCAGTGGCACAACCACCGGTTACAGAGCCCAAACCAGAAGCCGTTAAAGAGCAGGAAAAAGAAAGCAATGTGATTAAGATCGGAGCGCCTGAAATTGAGGGGCCGAAAATTTTAGATAAGATCGATCTTTCCGCTCTTGAAAAGTCAACAAGACCTAAAAAGGCAACAACTACTCCGCCGGCACCTGTTGTGGCTGAGCAAAAACCTGTTGCTGAAAAAGAAGTACCCGTGCAGGAGCCTGTTCAGGAGAAAAAGCAGGAGGAGCCGGCGCCTGTTAAGCCAGAGCCAACTCCTACGCCAACGCCTGTAGCAGAGCCAGAGCCCGAAATCACTAAAATAAAGGCCGAAAGAATTGAAGGTCCCAAAATTTTGGGCAAAATTGAATTGCCGGTAGACAGTGATACAAGGCCGAAGCGTGATGAGAAAAGAAAACGCAAGCGCATTCCTATCGAGAAGAAGGAAGTAAAGCCCGATCCGGCAGCAAAAAAACCGTTCCAGCAAGGTGGTGGCAACAGAGATCAGCGTAACAATAATAATAATGCCGGTGGCGGCGGTTTCAGGGGCGGAGACAGAAGGCATCATCAGCACCCGAGAGAGGAAAAACAAATTGACGAAAAGGCCATCCAGGACAAAATACGCGAAACACAGGCTAAACTCAGCGGCGGCGGTAATAAGCAGAAAGCCATGAGAGCCAAAGCGCGCAGGGATAAGAGGAACGAGGCTGAAGATGCAATGAATGTGGAAGCCGGCGACAATAAATTACAGGTAACTGAATTTATTAGTGTAAGCGAATTGGCCAGCCTGATGGATGTAAGCTTTGCTGATGTGATCAGCAAGTGTATGGGATTAGGCATCATGGTGTCTATTAACCAGCGATTGGATGCGGAAGTAATTGAGCTGGTGGCAAGTGAATTTGGATATGATGTAGAGTTCATCGACATGGAAAAGCAAATGGAGATGGAGGATGATGAGGAAGATGAAGATGATGCAGAAAGCCTGAAACCACGTAGTCCTATTGTAACCATCATGGGGCACGTAGACCATGGTAAAACATCCTTACTTGACTACATCCGTAATGCCAATGTAGTAGCCGGCGAGGCCGGCGGTATTACACAGCACATAGGGGCTTACAGGGTGCAGGTAGGCGAAGGCCGGGAAATTACCTTCCTGGATACACCGGGTCACGAGGCCTTTACCGCTATGCGTGCGCGTGGTGCCAAGGTTACCGATATTGCAGTAATAGTGGTTGCCGCCGATGATGCGGTGATGCCTCAAACCAAGGAGGCCATCAGCCACGCCCAGGCAGCAGGTGTACCTATGATATTTGCGATTAACAAAATCGATAAAGACGGCGCTAATCCAACAAGGATATACGAACAGCTGTCTCAAATGAATATTCTTGTGGAAGAATGGGGTGGTAAATTCCAAAGCCAGGAACTTTCTGCCAAACAGGGATTGAACATCGATAAATTACTGGAAAAAATATTGCTCGAAGCAGAGTTGCTGGAATTGAAAGCAAACCCTGAAAGAGAAGCAACCGGTACCATTATCGAAGCTTCGCTTGATAAAGGAAGAGGATTTGTGGCCACGCTGCTGGTAGAGAATGGTACCTTGAAACAAGGCGACCTGGTAGTGAGCGGTCAGTATTTTGGCCGTGTAAAAGCCATGTTCAATGAGCGTAATAAAAGGCAGGATGCAGCCGGACCCTCTGCTCCAGCAGTGATATTAGGTTTAAATGGTGCGCCGCAGGCGGGTGAGAAGTTTAAAGTGTATGAGGATGAGTCGGAAGCTAAAGACATTGCCAATCGCAGGGCACAGATACTGCGCGAGCAGGGAATGCGTACCAAAAAGCATATTACACTCGACGAGATCGGACGTCGTTTGGCATTGGGTAACTTTAAAGAATTGAACATTATCATTAAAGGTGATGTGGACGGTTCGGTAGAAGCCCTGAGCGATTCATCACAGAAACTTTCTACAGAAGAGATACTGGTGAATGTAATACACAAAGGTGTAGGCCAGATCAACGAAAGTGACATTGTACTGGCAGAAGCTTCTGATGCAATTGTAATTGCATTTAACGTGCGGCCTTCTTCCCAGGCTTCCAGACTGGCGGATAACGCGGGTATTGAAATTAAGATGTACTCGGTAATTTACCAGGCTATTGATGAGGTGAAGAGCGCGATGGAGGGTATGATGGAGCCAACGGTGAAAGAGAAGATTACCGCTAATGTGGAAGTAAGAGAGGTATTTAAATTTGATAAAGCTACCGTAGCCGGTTGTGTGGTGTTAGATGGAAAGATCAAGCGTGATAACAAGGTAAGATTGATACGCGACGGTATTGTGATTTATCCGATTGGTGAAAATGCTGTAGCAGAACTGGGCTCTTTAAAACGCTTTAAAGATGACGCGAAAGAAGTGCTGACAGGTATGGAGTGTGGTCTTACTATCAAAAATTACACGGATATTAAGGTAGGAGATATCGTAGAGTCTTACGAACTGGAAGAAATAAAGAGAACATTGTAATAACAAATGGGGAGTGGTGAGTAGTAGGTAGGGAAATAGAATATAGCTTCACCTACCGGCTACTAGCTATTCCCCATTTACATTTTCTTAAACAAACTTTTGTTAAATGCGCGAATCGGCTTCGTCTATGCATGGATGCTGACTAATTTTGAGTTATGATCAAATATTTTCTAGCTGGTTTATTTTCTGTGGCCGTTGGCGTAACTGCTTTTGCGCAGGGCCAGTCACAAAAGGTAGTGGTTGATAAAATTTTGGGAGCTGTCGGGGACAGGATTATTTTACAATCAGATATACAGAACGCTATATCAGATGCTGCCCGTAACGGCGATCAGCTGCCCGAAGGAGCCGCCTGCTCCATACTTGAGCAATCTTTAATATCAAAAATCCTGGCATTACAGGCGGAGCGCGACTCATTGCCGGTAAGTGATGATGAAGTGGAAGCGAACCTGGATATGAGGGTACGTGGCTGGGTGATGCAGTTTGGTAGTGAGCAGGCAGTAGAGGATGTTGCCGGCAAAACTATTTTCCAGCTGAAAGACGACTCCAGGCATATGATCAAAGAGCAAATGCTGGCCCAGCGAATGAGACAGAAAATAGTGGAGAACGTACACATTACACCCACAGAAGTAAAAGCTTTTTTGAAAGAGTACCTTCAGATAGCGTTCCTTTTTAGAGTCAGAATTAGAGATCGGCCAGATCAATGTATATCCCAAAGCTGCTAAAGAAGTGGAAGAGTATATTTACAATGAGATGATGAACTATCGTAAGCAGATAGAATCGGGCGCTTTGAGCTTCGAGGCAGCTGCCAAAAATATTCGGAAGATCCGGGTAGCCGGGAAAGAGGTGGCGCGTACGAGGTGAACAGGAATGATAAAGATCAGTTAGATCCTGTATTCTTATCTACGGCATTCAGGCTGAAAGCAGGAGAGTTATCAATGCCGGTAAAGTCCAATAAGTTCGGCTACTTTTTAATACAGTCGGAAAGCCGGCGCGGGGATAACGCCAAAGTACGGATGATATTAAGGATACCCCGGTAACAAAAACAGAATTAGATGCCGCCAAGGTTAAGCTGGATTCGGTAAGGAACGAAATTGTTTCGGGAAAAATAAGCTTTAAAGATGCGGCCTATAAGTATAGCGAAGATGAGGCTGTTAAAAGTTACGGACCTTTTGTTTTAGGCCAGGATGGATCTACTTATGTGCATATCGATCAGTTGCCTGATAAAGATATGGTGCAGGCTTTGGCAACTTTAAAGCCGGGCGAATACTCTCAACCTTTAACCTTCACCAACGAGCAGGGCAAACAGGGGTGAGAATTTTATACCTGAAGTCAAAAACAGAGCCGCATAAAATGAACCTGAATGACGATTATAACAAAATCGCCAGCATGGCACTTGAAACGAAAAAGCAAAGGGCGCTAGACGATTGGTTGACCAAGAAGGTGCCTACTTTCTATGTTTTGGTAGACCAGGAAGCGGCCGCCCAGTGCTCTAACCTGCAGAAATACCAGGCAACCGGCAGCAGAGGTTTTTAAAAAAATCAGATGAATAAGTGCAGGTTGGTGAGAATTCTCATCAACCTGTTTTTTTAGTCCAAACAAACGTCAGCACATGTCTTCCACCAATCTTCATATTGTATTTGGCGTGCAGGCCAGGGCAGCCATTCAATACAGCAAAGTGTACGATGCGAACAAAAGTGAATTGGCTTGCTTGCAGGACAACCTGGCAATCGGACCGATTTCAGATCTGGACACACAAAGCGGAAAGGAAAACAGGGTAAGCTGGCTGGCCAGGGTTTATCAGCCATTTCCGGCGAATGAAATAGCCAATATTGCCGCTTCAGATAGTGAATTATTGGATAGATTGAAAGATAATATTAATCATTATGACCAAATTTATTTGTGGGCCGGATCAGATGTGAACGAAATTCTTTCCGTATCAAGACTGCTGTATTTTCTGCAGATACCCGATTATTCCCGGTTTCTAACCATCGATTTTTTAAACGCTTCGGTTACCCGCCGCATCGGATCGTTTGTTTATCCCAAGTCTTTGAATGAAACTTCCATAGACCAGGTTGCAGAACTATATACGAACTTTAGCTTAATGAAGCCGCAGGAATTTTCCAAACTGCAAATGCTTTGGGAAAAGTTAAGTAAAGACCACTCCTGTTTGAGAATAGCGAAGGAGGAAGCTCCTGTTTCAGGAAGCGAAATTGATTTTTATGATGCGAATATACTGGTTCATTGTACGAAACGATATCAGGCTGCAGTCAGAATTGTTGGAAAAGCACTAGGCCATATGAATGAAAAAAATATCAGGGAAGGAATTTGTGATTCGTTTCTTAACTGGCGTTTAAAAAACTGATTGAACAAGATAAGCTCCGATATCGTGGCTTTATGTCTTCTATGAGAGATTATGAAGTCAAGCTCGCATAAGATTAATAATCACAACCCGGCTAGCCATCCGGGTTGTATTAATTCAGCATCTTTAAATTGCATGCGTCCTTTACGCCATTTTTTACGCGGATGCACCCAAAATGGTTTACTGGAAAAGCAGATTACTTTTTATTCTTTTTCCCAGAAAAGCTAATGAGTAAGGCAGGGAGTAGAATAAGATTGGTAACAGTAGCGGTTACCAATGTTATAGATGTCAACCAGCCTAATGCTTCCGTACCTCCAAATCCGCTGAAGCAAAAAATCACGAAGCCCGCAATTAACACCATCGAAGTATAAATAATACTGATGCCCGTACTATGTATTGTTTGTATCACGGTGCTTTTTACGTCATTATCATGATAGGTCAGTTCCTGCTTGTAATTAACCAGAAACCGGATGGTAATGTCAATGGCTATACCCAGGGCTACACTAAAAATAAGTACGGTGCTGGGCTTAAGCGGCACTCCTGCCCAACCCATAATGCCCGCTGTAATAACCAGCGGAATAATATTAGAATTAATGAACAAAGCAGGATGCGAAAAGACTTAAACAGGTACAGCATACAAAGTGCTATTAAAAGAAATGCCCAAAAATGCTCTCCTTCAAGCCATTAATGATAAAACGTCCTCCTTCAAGAAAAGCAATGCTGCTGCCAGTGAGGGATACATTGTATAGATCTTTCGGGAAGAGCTCATTGGCTTTTTTTTCAATGCCCGATAAAAGGCCGGGTAATGCATGGGTGCCCACATCGGCCATATTTACACTTAACCTGGCTTCTTGTTTGGTACTGTCCATAAAGCGGGAAACCAGTTTGGTAAAGGAGTCGTCACCGACATTGCTGTTGCCCGGGCTGCCGGTTTTCATGTTCAGGTACTGAGCCAGTCCGGGTAAATCAAACTCGGATGGCATAGAATAATTGCTGCTATCGCCGTCATAAAATGCCTGTTTGGCAAACTTTAAACCTTCTACAAGGCTTAAGGGGCGTGCAATTTCCGGTCTGGAGGCCAGATATTGTGTGAAGGAATCGATCTTTACAAGATTCTTAAAGTTGCGGGTAACCCCGAATTTCTTTTTCGTATCTATCACAATCTCCAAAGGCATTACACCTTTAAAATTCTTTTCGAAAAACTTGAGGTCGGTATAAATTTTATCTGTTTTAGGCACATCGTCTACCATATAAGCATTGCTTTGCAACCTGAAAGTGCCCGCTGTAGCTATGATCACCAGGATAGCCGTAACTATGTATATCAATTTTCTATGCGCTAACGACCATTTTTCCAAACGGTCCAGCCAACGGTTCAGCCTTGCATTATTCAGGTATTTGGTATGCTTTTCCTTTGGAGCAGGCAAAAGTACAGTACAATGGGGATCAGTATCAGGGATATGAAGAACAACAGCATGATATTAATACCAGCCACCGCTCCAAACTCCTTTAAGATAGCGCTCTTCGTTAATGCAAAAACAGCAAACCCAATGGCAGCTGCCAGGTTGCAAAACAAGGTCACAATGCCCATGCGGCTCACCATATCTATAATAGCGTTTCTTTTCTTTTGCTGAACGGGTATAGCCTCTCCTGCTTTCGCTTGCTTTTTCCAGCTGGTATGGTATTTATTCAAAAAGTAAATACAGTTAGGAATACCAATCACCACAATTAATGGTGGTATTAAAGCGGTTAACAGGGTTATTTTATAACCCATTATATGTA
Organism: Paraniabella defluvii; assembly: GCA_019316985.1. Taxonomy (GTDB): domain Bacteria; phylum Bacteroidota; class Bacteroidia; order Chitinophagales; family Chitinophagaceae; genus Niabella; species Niabella defluvii. The sequence goes on along the minus strand of CP079215.1, from coordinate 1,685,328 downwards.
TGGTACCCAAGCAGAAAAGAACGCCAATGATCACCACACCCAAAGACAACAACATGGAGCTTACTGACCTGAAGAAGAGCAATAATATAATAGCTGAAAGAAGGATAGACGCCGTTAGGAAATAACGCATTTCGTTAGCAATGCGTGTGGCCAGTACGGTGCGTATATAGGAAGCCCGCTTAATTTTACTTCCACATTAGCGGCTTTTTCAAAATTCGCAATTTGCGCGGTCACCTCGTTGATAGTGGCATCCCGCTTTTTAGAATTAATAATTTCGGGATCCATGCTTAAGCCCATCAGGTAAGCCCTGGTTTCGGCATTATATAGTAACCCGTTATAAAAAGGCAGGTTTAAGAAACTGGCGGCGCCCTCATCAATTTGCACCTGGCTCAGTGGTGCAGGGGCAAATATTTTTTTGCCTGCAATTTTTCAGATGCTGAATCTTTTACAAGGTTTACAGCGCCAGGGATGGCGATAATATCAATAACCCCTGGTATTTTTTTAAGGTTGTTTTGAAGAGAAATATAGGGATTGAAAACTTTTTCAGTAAAAAATTGGTCGGTTTGCACTCCAACAACCATAAGATTACCGTCCTGCCCGTATTTCTTTTTAAATTCCTGATAAGCAATATTAACGGGGTGATCTGTAGGAATAGCACGGGTGAACTCATATCCTAGTTCTGCTTTACTGCCCCAATAGGCAAAAAGTGCGGTAACTGCCGTTAAAAGTATTAAAAGAACGAACCTGTATTTAATAATTGCCTTACCCAGCTTTTCCCACATATAACTTTATTTATTCTTTTTTTTAGACGATGTTTAATTCCCAAACTGTTTGTAGCCTACAATTTTTGTTGCGATATCGGCAAAAAAAGAAAAAACAATGCCAACGCATAGTTTTTTTAGAAGATATAAAAGATAGCGGCCGGGCAATTCTTTGCCAGCATAGCTATTAAAATTTACCTTGCAGTTTTATTATTGGTAATTGACCGACAAAATACATAAAACAAAAGGTATTGTACTTCGTAATATTAAGTACGGGGAAACCAGTATTGTGGCATCAATATATACGGAGTTGTTTGGTTTACAATCTTATTTGCTAAACGGTATCCGCAGCTCTTCTAAAAGGGTGGTTCCCGTACAGGCTTTTTTCAGCCGGCGGCTATATTGGATATGGAAGTATACCATAATGAATTTAAGCAGCTCAATCGCATCAGGGAGTACAGGTTTGCAACGGTATACCAGCAGATTTTTACGGATGTAATTAAAAACGGAGTGGCCTCTTATATGGTAGAGCTGTTGAGTAAATGCCTGAAGCAGCCTGAAGATAATTACGGTCTGTTTGCATTTGCAGAAGATTGCTTTCTGGCGCTGGATGGCTGCGACGACAAGACGATGGCTAATTTCCCGGTTTTTTTGCCGTTCAGCTTACCCATTTTTTAGGTTTTTTGCCGCAGGGCATCGGTCCCGATCTTGACTTGTCTGATGACTTTGTATTTGATGTTAAGGAAGGCGTTTTTATCAATGGATCTTTTTTTCACCATTTAAGCCTGGAAAAAAATATGCATCAATATTAGCAGAGCTTTTGCAGGTAAGGCAACCTTCGGAACTGCGCGAAATTGATGCCAATGCAGAAGCCAGGCGTAGCATACTGGATATGATGGAAGTTTATTATAGCTTGCATGTACAGGGCTTTGGTAACCTGAGAACGCTGCCCATACTAAAAGAAATTATGAGATAATATTGCCTTTTCTATTCCTGCGCTTTTTGCCTATTTGATTGATTGCGTTTCTTGTTGGGGCTGTTACCCATTTAAATGTGCGCGAAAACCGGCCATCCGTCGGATATTTCCTGTTAGGGGTGAGGTTATTAAATATAAGCGCTACCAACAGCAATAGGAGCCCGCCGGTTAAAACGGGCGACAGTACATACCAGTAACCTAAAGCTTTTACTTTTTCAGATCCGATTACTGCAATCAATGCCGTTGCCCCGCCGGGTGGATGCAAGGTTTTGGAGATCTGCATTGCTATAATGGAAAAGGCTACCGCCAGGGGGCAGTCAGCCATATAACAGGCGGGCATATTTTGGCAATGGTTACTCCTAATAAAGCAGATATCACATGGCCCCGATCAGATTCCGGGGTTGGGCCAGGGGACTTTGAATGCTCCCGTAAATTAAAACGGAAGATGCTCCAAAAGAGCCGATCAGGAATAAATTGTCGCTTTCTGAAAGCTTTGTCTGTAAAAGCGCAATAATGCCTATTCCGAAAAAAGCACCTAAAAAGACCAGAAATGTTCTCTCCGGTCGATCAGCGTTTCTTTATAAGCCACATAACGGGCTATCCTGTATCCTCTTTTAATTTTTGCTTTTACCATGTACGCTCTTCAATACTTTGTGTAGCCGGCGCGCTATCTCTTATAGCAGGCAACTCTGTGCAGCGCCGGCTGTATGTTTAATTACTCCTTTTCAGGGATGGCAAAGTTCCTGTTTCAAAACATTTTAACCAAATCTCACCATGAGGGGCATAATTAATAAATGCTGCGTACCGTATTATCCAGCACCTGCACAACTCCCGGTTGTTTGCCTTTTCAAAACTCCCATATTGTGCATCTATTTTTAAAGCTTTTGCCCCGTTGCTGGTAGCCCATTGAAGCATCGATGCCAGCGGTACATCCTCATATGCTTTCCGCAACGTTTGTATTTCTTCCCAAATACTTAGCTGGTGATTGGAGGCCAGGCTATCGGTTCCCAGCACTAGAGAGGCGTTATTTTTAATAAACATAGCCAGGTTGGGCAGCGTGCGGTTGATATAATGATTGGCGTTAGGACATAAGCACCAGAACACCTTGTTGCCGGTTTCGTGTATAAAGGCAATATCTTCTTCTGTAGTATATACATTATGTACCAGTAAAACCTGTTGCTGTGGCAAAAATGGTGAAAATATGTTTGCAGGCTGGTTTTGCCCGACGGGATAAAGCTGTCTGTATTCAAACCCATCGCCTTAAACATATGGGTGAAGCCTCCCGTTTTTTGCTGAAACCATAAAGTTTCTTCCAGGGTTTCCTGGTTGTGTATAGATAATAAGCCATTGGCATCATGGGCGATTATTTTCTGCCACAAAGGTTGCGACACTGAATATGGGGCATGAGGTGTAATAGATACTTGGCGGGGTCCAAACTGTGCTGCAAACTGGTTGTAAATAAGCTGATACGAAGTAAAGCTGGGGTCGGCTAGTTGCGGGTTAAAACCCATGGCCTCAATAAAATTATGGTAGTAGATATTTTTTTTTGCTTTTGCGCAAGGCTATGCAGCGTATTGCTGATATCGCCAACAGCTACTATCCCGTTCCGGAGCATGGACGCCTCGGCTGTTTCAATAGCCGCAAGAATGTCTGCTTCAGAAAAATTTCTTTTTGCACAACCTGTCTTACGAAATCAGGCAGGCCGGTATTTTCTTCAATATGACCTTGTAAATGGCTTAGTTCCATGTGGCAGTGGCAATTAATAAATCCCGGCAACAACATACCTCCTACGGTTTCAACATCAGTTCCTGCCTGATCCGGTTCGATAATATCCTCCACTACCCCATTTTCCGTCAGCACTAAAACTTTATTTTCCAAAAAATGGTAACCATCGAATAATAAATCAGCCTGTAACTTCTTAAAATGCATCTTGTAAAATGATTTAACTTTGCCGGCCCGAACAGATTTGTGCGGTAGGGGCGCTAGCGCCTTGTAAAAGTAAGAGAAACGGGTAGTAAAATTTTTCATTCTTAATTTCCCGATGTATAATGGAAAATGTTACGGGAGTTCTTACGGCTAAATATTAAATAAAAAAATGCAGGGAATTATTATATGTTAGATAAACTGGAAGCTATAAAGGCTAAATACGATCAACTGGGCGTGGCCTTAACTAACCCTGAAATTGTAAGCGATAATAAAAAATTTGCCGCTACAAGTAAGGAATACCGCGGACTGGAAAAGATTGTACACGCGTATAAGGAGTATACAACACTGCTGGATGATATTGACTTTAATAAGGAAGCGTTAAATGGCGATGATGAGGAATTGCGCGAGTTAGCCAAGCTGGAAACGGCTGATTTGCAGGAACGTAAAGAGGCTATGGAAGCGAAGATCCGCCAGCTGCTGATTCCTAAAGATCCGCAGGATGGCAAGGATGTGATTATGGAAATACGGGCGGGAACCGGTGGAGATGAGGCCAGCATTTTTGCGGGGATCTTTTAAGAATGTATGTAAAGTATTGTGAGCGAAGAGGCTTTAAAACGGCGGTGCTCAGTGAAAGTGAAGGTACTGTGGGAGGATACAAAGAGGTACAACTTGAAGTGAGAGGAGATGATGTATACGGAACTTTAAAGTTTGAAAGTGGCGTACACCGGGTGCAACGTGTACCCGATACAGAAACGCAGGGTCGTGTGCACACTTCTGCCGCAACAGTTGCGGTTATGCCTGAAGCAGAAGAAATTGATTTTGAGCTACGCGAAAGCGACGTGAAGATGGAAACCGCACGAAGCGGGGGCGCAGGTGGACAGAACGTAAACAAAGTGGAAACCAAGGTAATGCTGACGCATATTCCAACAGGAACAGTGGTGATTTGCCAGACAGAACGTACCCAGTTGGGCAACCGGGAAAAAGCCATGCAAATGCTCCGTACCAAATTATATGAAGAGGAAGTACGGAAACAGGAGGAAGAAATTTCCCGGCACAGAAAGAGCCTGGTGAGCTCGGGAGACAGAAGCGCCAAGATCAGGACCTATAATTATCCGCAGGGCCGTGTAACAGACCATCGTATAACTTCACTTCCTACAACCTGGATGCGGTGATGAACGGGGAAATACAAGAGTTTATAGACAACCTGCAATTTGCCGAAAACTCCGAAAAGCTGGCTAAGCAGGAATAACTACCATATTTCCTGCACTTCCTTCTTTTTAATTTCTGCCTTACCAAACTTTCTTGGATAATAGGAGAACGTGAGCATAAAATATTGTTGCAACCCATTACTGATGCGGGTTGTAGTACCAAACGAATCGGAAGTGTTGCTGATGTTCTGGAACTGTTTCAAAATATCCATCGCCGAGAATTTTAATTCTCCCTGCTGGTTTTTTAAGATCCGGCAGGTTGCAAAAGCGTTCCATAGAACGATGGGGTCTTTCAATCCCGTATTTTTGGTGTGATCCAGCGTAGAGCTGACCGCATACCCTTTGGGTAGGTTTAAAGTAAGACCCAAGCGGGAAATATCTGAGCGGTTTTTGGAGGACGAAAGCCCGGCGCCAGACTGCGTTGACTGGTAATTATTGAGCATTTTACCAAGATTTACAATCACCATATTATTTTTCAGCGACAGCATCAGGTTGATATTATTAGTGAGCCCCGAGCTATTGGACATTGAGAAAACATTATCGATGTAATTCGGATTCCGGTTATTATTATAAGATCCGCTGTACATTAGCTGGATGCTGCTTTTTTAATCCTCCTGGATATATTGAGATTATATCCCAAATAATATGATTCGCTCTGCGATGCATTAATGTAATAGTAGGTTCTTTTACCTGAAGGATCGTTGATCAAACTGTCCGCTACCGGATTTAGCGACTTTACATAATTACCATTTACGCCTCCGTTAAAAGCATAGGGGACTTAGGTTGCTGACTATTGAAGTTGCCGTAAAAGTTATAGCTGTGGTTGACCCTGTTTTTCAGAAAAGGATTTCCTATCCGAACATTAAACACCTCTGCACTGTCTGTAATAGTACGCAATTGGTCTATCTGCGCATATTCGAAGTTCTTGTTATAACCCACACTTACGTTATAAGAAAAATTGTCCCGCCTGTTATAGTTATGTGACAGGTTCACATCGTACCGGAAAAACGAAAAAGATCTTGACAGGTTGCGTACCGCCAACGAAGAGGTATTGTTGTCTTGCTTAAAATCCTGGTTCAGGCTTACATTCGCATAAAAGCTGCGCGAATAGATATCCGACCATTTATAAATGGATTTACCCAACCGCAGTGAGGGTGTGTATTCTATTTTTTCATTAAGATTATTATTGGTAAGCCTATTGTTGATCTTATAATTACCCGCAATGCTATCGAAGTCAGAAACCTTGTCATCCCTTTGGTTTTTCATATAGTTGATTCGCTGGTTAAGCGACAGGTCTATACCCAAAAATTAAACCTTCCGAATAATAACCTTCTTAACCCATTGTATCCCAGGGTTGCTCCCAGGTTTAGAGTAGACGAATTATTAAGGTACTGCCTGTTGGTTGAAGTATCGTTAGCGCTGTTTTGAAATGATATGAAATCATTTTTTGTGTATCGCTCCGATTCATTGTTATTATTGCTTACATTAAGATTTACATTAAACTGAGCCAAAGGATTGTCGTAATTGTACTTGGAGTAGTTGAGCGACATAGATTGGTTGTTAGACTTTCTAACCTCGTTACTTTGCACATTATTGGTACTTACCAGATTCGATGTAGTGTCCCTTATATCCGTTGTTCTGGTTGTATTATTAGTATTGTCCGATGTGCCCGCAGATGCATTTATGGTAAAATTGTCGTTGTAGCTATTGGTTTTAATATAATTAATGCCCAGGTTATGATTATGATTAACGCCGTTTGTAATTGCATTATCCTCTATAAACTGTGGATTGTCGAGCGCCGTTCTGTTTTGTAAAGTTTGATTGGTTTGAAACCTGTTGTTACCTGATTTGGTATAGTTCACCGTGATGCGGTCGTTTTGCCGGCTGTTGGTAGTTCCAATAAAGTTATGGGTAAATACGCCTCCAATGGAATGATAGCGGTTGATGCCTTCGGTATTAAAATTACCTACATTTCTTAAATTGGGATTATAGTTTCTATAGGTATTGTTCTGAAACATCTCTTTCAGGTTTTCAATATTCTTGTTGATATTGTTGTAGCCTCCGCCAATGCCAAAAGAGGTTTTCTTGTTATACATCTGAAAGGATAAATCGCTCTCAAACCGTTTGGTGGTACCGTATCCAATCCCGGCTTTTCCAAAATAGCCGGTTTGTTTATTTTCCTTTAGTTTGATATTCATGGTGAGCAGGGAGTCTTTTTGACGTCGTTCTTCCGGTCTCAATGTTCTGTCCACTTCCTGGTACACCTGTATTTTATCTATGGCGTCTTTGGGAAGATTTTGCGTAGCCAGCCGGGCATCGTCTGATCCCATAAAAGGTTTTCCATCTACCAGAACGCTGGGTATTTTTCTTCCGTTCATTGTGATTGTTCCGTCAGACCAGACAGTTACGCCCGGTACCATAGTGAGCAGGTCCTCCACCACGGCGTTAGGATCCATTTTAAATGCCGCCGGGTTGATCTCGAGGGTATCTCCGTTCATGCGGATGGGGATATGTGCGGTTACCGTTACATTCGACGAATCGTCGAAAGAAGGAGTAAGTAAAACAGTAGTATTATAGCTGGCCGAATCGAGCTTCAGCATTTTTGAAAAGCTTTTGAACCCCACATAAGTTACCTGTAATAGCAGGTCTGAATTTACCGGCAGCTTATTCAGGTCAAATGCGCCATAGCCATCGGTAAGCTGGTAATTCACCAACGACGAATCTTTTTTAAAAATGCTAACGGTAGCCGACTCCAGCACAACACCGGTTAAAGAGTCTTTAACAATACCTTTGATAGTACCGTTTTGTGTGCGTGCCACCAGGTTAAAAAGGAAAAAGGTTAGGGTTAGTAAAGCAATTTTTCTCATTAGTTTGTTTTGAAAGTATATTCAACAATTAGCGGACTGGGTTTTTTAGGGTCCTTAAAGCAGTCTTCCAGTTCTTTAGGAAAGGGGGCCGACTTGGCTTTAAGCTCGTAGGCTTTTTTAAGCTGTTCGGGGCTGATGATAGTGTAGAATTTATTACCCTGGCGGTTGCCACTGTCGTCTGTAAGTACGGGCAGGTTGTAGGTAAGGCTATCAGGTTTAATTTTCTCAAGGTTATAGGAGCGGGTGGTTTTTTTATCATAGATATAGCGCCCATAGTTACTTAAAAAGCCAATGGTTACCATCATGTATTTTTTAGATTCATATACTGTGTATATCTGCCTTAGCAGCCAACCGTTGTTACGTTCAAAATTGTCGCGCTCCGTTTTATTTTTAAAACCTGTATTAAAAAAAAGATTTGGGTAAGCCGTTTTCCATAGGTAGTACCATCTGGTACATGGGTGCTATCGCATCGTTGGCTAAGGAATATACCGTATCGGTAAAGGGCCTGGTTATATAAAAAGTATCTGGTTTGCCGCTCTCAAGGGTTATTGCACTCAGCGAGCGGGAGTAAAGGTATCGCGGATCATTTCTTTTGTTATAGGGAAGTAACCTTTTACAAACTTGTCGTCTTTATAAATTTTTACTTCATAATCGATCGAATCTTTATAATCTTCGCTTACGTGTATACGATAGGTAAAGTAGTAGTCGTCCTTTAAGTTGTAAGCATCCAGTATGTCGAAAGCGGTAACCTCGGCTTTCTTTAATGTAAAGCTGCTGTCGTTTAAATCGAGCGTAAATTTCTTGTAATACTTTCTATTTTTTTGTTGGCAAAATCAGCCCTTATTTTTACATGGTCTCTCTCTGTAAGTTGATAGTTCTTATTAATGAAGATAAAATTCAACTGTTGTTTGGCTTTATCATACCTTGGGTAGGCACCCTCTCCCAGTTTTTTGTACGATACTTTTTTCAGAAACTTACCCTGTTTATTAAACAGAAACAGAATGGCATCGGTATACCGGGTTATAATAAAGTATTTGTCTGTGTTGAAAAGGCCGTTGTATCTTCCAATTTCAACATCGTTATTTTGTTCAAGAGGATAAAATTTCAGGAGTCTATAAATAATGACTGATTGCCTCCCCGGCAGCTTTAGGGCTCAGATAAATCTTTGCAGGTTGGCTGTAAGCTACTACATTGGCTAGCAGAAAGGTAAGCAGCAATATTTTTTTGTTCAAAATATTTTAGTTTTTGGAGTTTGAAGATAAGCAGTCTAATTGTTAACTAATTCTAAAGGTTTGTGATACATTAAATTCAACTTGTAAGCGGTCTGTTTTGTTTTGAATTGGTATAGGCGCAACATGAATAGTTTTAATATAAAGATATTCTTTGGTTGGTGTACTAATCGTCTAGTACACTATAAAAATAAAGCATGTTTTTTATTCTCCAAATTTTTCTTTGGAAAAGAACCAGCAATAAGCAGGTGTTACCACATAAGGCTTACCTGTAAACTGCCATACAGCTGTGGTGATCGTTGGGTAAGGGACTGCTTATTTTCATAAACAGCAGCAGCGCCGAAAGACAATTTATTGGTTGCATAGGTAATGCCCAGCTTTGACTGAAGAAAAACCGGATTAAGCTTTCCGGGTATCCGGCTGGGTTCATTATTAAACATACTACCCTGTACAGTGGCATCATATGCCTTTAAATACACTACCGGGAACAAATAAGCAAAAAACTCCCTTTCTGATTTGGTTTGGCCCTGGTGGTTGTTCCAAAAAGCGGAGGCGCTGTTTTTATTAAATTTTCCGAATACCAGCGCGCCTCCTACTCCCGCATTGGTAAAAATACTGCCCGCTGTAGCCGAAAGCAGGGGCTTAAAATCCCATTTGGATGATTTTTCCGGTTGGCCTAACCGGGGCGACCACGTAAAATCCACGTTTACGCCGAAAGAGTTGGGCAACTGCCGTTCCCAATAAGTAGGCTTATATATTTGCATCACCCGGTGCGCCAGTTTCTGCATATCTTCTCCTAATGAAGAAGGGCCAATAACACCCGCTGTTACTCCCCATTTTATCAATCTTTCTTTTGGGTTGAAGAGGGATTGATGATAGCTGCCATATAGGTACCCCGCGATGGGCCGGTCCAGCCTTTCTGCTTTTAGTTCACCAGAGAATCTGGAAGTATAAATATTCTGGCCGGCTGATATGCTGTTAACCCGTTCGGGGTTTCTTTTACCGGTGATTGTTGAACGCCATTGATAAGCCATACTGATACCATTGGTATAATACCCGTCGTTATTTACCGACAGGTAGCTGTCGTTTTCTGAAAGAATGGTAAACTGATGCTTGGTTTGAGCAGATGCGGTAATGGATAACAAAAATAAAAAAGCAGGAAGAAAGGTTGAAAGCTGATGCCGCATGCTTAAATAACCATTATTGTTAAAAATGGGTTTGGCAAAAATAGGGTCTTATTTTCTATAAGATGTTTTCAATTAGAACACTAAGCAATAAAATATTAACGGTTCATATACTTTTCCACAGGCAGCCTGTTTTGCAGGCTACGTCCCAGGGTCAGTTCATCGGCATATTCCAGCTCTCCTCCAAAAGCGATGCCTCTTGCAATAGTGGTAATGCGCACATTTTTACCGCTCAGCTTTTTCTGCACGTAATAAATAGTAGTGTCACCCTGTATATTAGGGCTCAGTGCAAAAATCAATTCTTCTGTGTGCTCTTTATCGATACGCGCTACCAGGAGTCAATATTTAACTGGTCTGGTCCAACGCCGTCCAAAGGTGAGATAATACCTCCCAAAACATGGTAAGTGCCATTAAATTGCTGGGTGCTTTCAATAGCAATAACGTCACGGATGGTTTCCACTACGCAAATCGTTTGCTGCTGGCGGTAAGTATTGCTGCAAATGGTGCATAAATCTGCGTCAGCCACATTACAGCATCTTTTACAAAAGCGAATTTCGTTGCGCATACGGGCAATAGTTTCGCTAAACTGTGTAACCTGGCTGGCATCCTGCTTTAATAAATGCAGCACCAGGCGCAAAGCCGTTTTTTTACCAATACCCGGAAGGCGTGAAAATTCATTAACAGCGGATTCTAACAGCGCGGACGAAAATTGCATCCTGCAAAGATAAAATGAGCTTGCTAATGGAAAATTAAAAATTAAAAATTGGGAATTAGTTTGTCTAAAAACGTTTTATGTTTGCTTTTATATGCGCGCTAAGAATTTACTGGCTGTTATTTTAGTATTGGCTTCAGCCCTTGCTTTTTTGTTATCCGAAACAGGTTGTGCCAGTGTGGTGCCCCCTTCGGGGCCCAGGACTCCCTTCCACCTGTAATTGTGTCTGTGAATCCTGAAAATAAAACACTCAATTTTAAGCAAAAGGAAATTAAAATAGAGTTTGATGAGTATGTGGAATTGAATGACATTTACAAAAACCTGATCGTTTCTCCGTTACCTAAAATAATGCCGGATGTAAGCCGCAAACTGAGAACCGTAACCGTTAAGATAAAAGATACCCTGCAACCCAACACAACCTATGTGTACAATTTTGCCAACGCTATCAAGGATTTAAACGAAGGGAATAAGGGCAAAGACCTGTTATACGTAGTTTCAACCGGTAATTATATAGATTCGATGGAACTAAGTGGCCGGGTAAAAATGGCCAGAACAGGAAAGGCCGATTCTACATTATCAGTAATGCTGTACAGTAATTTAGACGATAGTGCAGTGATGAAAGAACGGCCCAGATATGTAACAACGGTTGACAGCAGCGGGATTTTCTTCTTCCGGTACCTGGCTCCCGGAAAATACCGGTTATTTGCCATGAAGGATGAAGGCGGCTCCTATTTGTATAATGGGGAACAAATCTTTGCTTTTGCCGATTCGGTTGTTACAATAGCTCCGGAGCCTCCTGCCCCTGTTATGTTATGGGCTTACCAGGCCGAGAAGCCTAAAGAAGAAGCAGAGCCCGGGGAAAATGAAATTGACAGGAAGGAAAGACGGTTAAAATATAAAACAACGCTGGAGGCCGGCAGGCAGGATCTGCTCTCTGCCTTTACCATGACCTTTGAAAATCCGTTGAAAACCTTTGATACTTCTAAGATGAGGTTAAGCATGGACAGCTTGCTAACCCCGGCAAAAGGATACAAACTGACGCTGGACAGCACTGCCCGTATGGTTACCATGAACATGGCCTGGACGCCTGATACCACTTACTACCTGGTTTTGGAGAAAGATTTTGCATCAGACAGTATTGACCGGCAGATCGTACGAAAAGACACCCTGAAGTTCAGAACCAAATCATTGAATGATTATGGACAGGTAAAGATCAACTTTGTTGATATTGATTTAAGCCGGAACCCGGTTTTATTAATTAACCAGGGCGAAACTACCCTGAACGCTTTTGCAATACCGGCAAACCGGACCATAGAATTGAAGTTATATAACCCCGGGGATTATGATATGAAGATATTGTACGATACCAATAAAAACCTCAAATGGGATGCCGGCCAGTTTTTTGGAGAACGACGGCAACCGGAATTAATTGTAGATATCGACCGGAAGCTGAACGTAAACCCAACCAGTGGGAAACAGACTTTGAGATTAAAATGGGACGATAACTCCTGATTGTAATATGCCGGATAAAAAGAGATGGCCAGTCAGGACCATCTCTTTTTTTATGAGTTTGATTGTAAGGTAATTATCCCGGCATCCTGGTGATATACTTGCCAATTTCCTTCAACTGGTCTACTATCTGGGGAGTGGTGGGGTTACAGGCCTTTGCTTTTCTGTAAAAGTCTTTCGCTGCACGGAACTCGCGCTTGTTCATCATAATGCTGCACATCTGCAGGTAAGCGGCGGCTTCATTTTCTTTATCAGGTAATCCTTTTCTTATGGCCTGGCGAATATAGCTTTCGCCTTGTTTAATATTGCCTTTTGCATGGCCAGCATGCCCATTTGCAGCATACTTGCGCCTTCGGCTTCTTTCATAGGCATCCCCAGGTCTAAACCCTTTTTCATCATTGTTTCGGCGCTGTCAAAATCCTGTTTGCTCATGGCGATATTGCCTTTCAGGGTATAGTAAACCGAGCGGATGGGCTTGTACAAAAGATTAGGGAACTTTATAGAGTTCAATACTTTTTCAGCGCCATCCATATCGCCGTTTTCCATGTATTCCTGTATTAACCTTAAAGGGCCAAAAAGAAATGGCTGAAAATCAGGATTGCCGCAATCAGGTACAGGGGGAATGCGGGCCAGAAACCTGCTGCATAATTGGTGAAAATACCCGCCAGTAATACGATGATGGCAATCGGCAGCCTGTATCTGATTAAAAAAGTATATGCTTTCATTTATTTTTAGATTTGTGTTTTCAATACCGCTTTATTGTCGGCTTCCAAATTCAGGGCGCAAAGATAAAGGGTTATGCCTAAAGGCGTATTTCGAATTACGGGTAAAAAGTCAAACCCGGGCAAAAGGGCTTTTAACTCTTTAATTTCACTTACAGGAACTAATTAGCCTGTTCAGTTTATAATTACTGTAAATAGCCTGTTGTTTTATAATTTTGCGCCCAATTATGGATTTGAAAAAGCACAGACCCGTGGCTATATGGCTTTTTATAGGAGCGGGTATGATCATTATACAGGTACTGCTGGGCGGAATAACCAGGCTTACGGGTAGTGGATTGTCGATAACCGAATGGAAACCTATATTAGGCGCTTTGCCACCGATGAATGAGCATGACTGGAATGTTGCTTTTGAGAAGTATAAACAGATTGCCCAATACAAATACATTCATAACTACTTTTCTTTACACGATTTTAAGTTCATCTATTTCTGGGAATGGCTGCACCGTAACTGGGCCCGCTTTATGGGAGTTGTGTTTATTGTTCCTTTTGTTTATTTTATATATAAAGGAAAATAGACCGCAGCATGCTGTGGCCTATGGTTATTTTATTTGTGCTAGGCGCACTACAGGGAGCCATCGGCTGGATAATGGTAGCCAGCGGGGTAGGAACAGACCTGGTTTATGTAAGCCACATCAGGCTGGCTGCTCATTTTATAGCTGCTTTGGTGTTGCTGGTATATGTAATTTGGTTTGCGATGAAACTATCTGTACCCGACTTTAAAAAAGCGCACCTCCCCACCGTCAGGAATTTTACCTGGCTTCTTTTTGCACTGTTAACACTGCAGTTAATTTATGGCGCTTTTATGGCTGGCACGCACGCGGCAAAGTCTTCTATTACCTGGCCCAGTATAAATGGACAGTTGATCCCGGATATGAGCGACGGAGGCCTGTTGCACAACCTGTTAGCCATACAGTTCGTACATCGTGGTTTAGCTTATATTATCACGTTGCTGGTACTGGCGTATACCGTAATACTTTATAAGCAATCTAAAAGCGCTACAGTATATAAACTGCGTAATATGCCCCTGATTGTTACGTTGATTCAGGTATTGTTGGGTATACTGACATTGGTCAATTACCTGACCCCGGATAAATTAATACTAGCTATTTCTCACCAACTGGTAGGCATTCTGTTATTGATCAGCTTCCAGATAATTTACTTTTATAGCGCTAAAAAGCAATAGAAACAACTAAGTAAGAAGTAAAACGATAAGGAAATCGATTTACTTCTTACTTTAATAATATCCTTATTTTCCTCTGATCAGTTTTTTCCTGCAGTGCAGCCAGCTCGTCCCATTTTGCAGCTGCGGCCAGTTTGGCTTGTTTAGGCCATGAAGCAGGGTCGTGTAACTGGAACTTCGGACCGGCAGCTTCCAGAATGGCTTTCAGCTTTTTACCCGTTGCTTTTCCTAACGCGGCAAAGGTTACAATACCCTCGGCTTCTAAAAGTTGGGCAATTTTGCTTCCGATACCTTCAATTTTTGTAAGGTCGTCCTTTACTGCGGCTTCGGCCTTTTCTTTTTGGCTTTAGTGGTTTTGGTTGCTTTTTTGGGTTGGGTTGTCTCTTCTTTAGGAGCTACTGCTGCCTTTACTTTTTTAGCAATAGTGGCCACTTTTTCAACTATTGTTTCAGAAGGAACAATAATCAGTGAGTTTTCCACCCCAAAAGCTGCGTCATGTACATATTGTTGAGCAGCCCAGTCATTTATCCATGTACCGTCGCTCAGTAAAAAACGATATTGGTAGCTTTTACCTGCTTCCAGTTCCACAGAAGCAGCTAAAGTTCCGTCGGGTTGTACACTAAGGCTGATGCCTTTATCAAAATTCCAGTCATTAAAATCTCCAAGTAAAACGGCTCCGGTTGCATTACCCAGTGCCTCTGCGGGAAGTGTAAAAGTGATCTTTTTCATCCGTATGTTTTTAATTTTTACATTTTTAAGCGATGTAACGCGTTTTTTCGAGCTCTCATGTGCCAAATATTTTGGTTGGGCGTTTCATCTTTATATTAACAAAATAGGTGCGTTTTGCGCTGCAAATATAGCTAAAGTCTTGCTAGTATTCGGTTTCACGGGATTTATGGTTTAAAAAATGTGGATAGTAATAATAATTTACATTACTTTAGTTGATATATATAGCTATTTAAACAATATGTATTATGTCTAATAAACTTGCCTTTTTCGCGCTTTTAGCCGGTGCACTTATCGCGGTTTCTTTCGTCAGATCTGCCAAACCAAGAGTACTGGTAATGACCAAAACAGCCGGTTTTTACCATGCGTCCATTCCAAAAGGTATTGAGGCCATTCAAAAGCTGGGTGCAGAAAATGGATTTGATGTAGAGGTAACTAAAGACTCAACCCTCTTTACCGACAAAAATCTCAAAAAATTTGCGGCTATCATTTTTCTAAATACCACCGGCACCTTATTTAACGAAGATCAAAAAGCCGCTGTACAAAAATATATAAGGTCTGGAGGCGGCTTTGTAGGCATTCACGCAGCTACTGATACGGAATATGGCTGGCCCTGGTATAATAAGATGGTAGGCGCCTGGTTTGCCAGTCATCCAAAACAACAGGTTGCCAAACTGGAGGTGAAGGATAAAACTCATCCTTCTACCAAGCACCTGCCGCAGGTATGGGAGCGTAAAGACGAATGTATAATTTTAAAAATATAAACCCGGATGTAAAAACCCTGATAGTTATCGACGAGAAAAGTTATGAAGGAGGTAAAACGGGGATTTCCATCCGATGGCCTGGTATCATGATTTTGAAGGCGGACGTATTTTTTATACCGGATTAGGACATACTGATGAATCATACAGCGAGCCGCTATTTTTGCAACATATACTGGGCGGTATACAATATGCGATGGGCGTTAAACCCCGGATCCCTAAAAATAACAGGTATTTCAACAAAAAAACGGCTCAGGCGAGCCGCTTTTTACGGAAGAACAGACAATCAGTGATGTTGCATTTTGCCTACTACTGTATTTAAACCCGCTTTAAGTTTGAGAATGGCGCCTGTTACTGCACGATCGTAAGTATCTCCATGGTTGGAAACAGCAACCGGAGGCGTGCCTTTAAGCTTGGCTTCTATAATGCACTTTTTATCTTCTTTTGTTTTCCGTTGCGCATTCTCGTCTGAAAGGTGCAGTTCCACTCTTGTCAATAGTTCGGCGAAACGATTCAGTTCTTTTGCAATGATATTGTTTAACTTGAGTGCATATTCTTCATGTATACTCAGGTTTTTGTCTGCATGTAATTGAATGATCATAATAGTTCTTTTTGTCGTTAGATTATAATATATCGGCCTTTTCTATTTTGCTTTTTTGAATTGCAGTTTAAGCAACATATCGATAGCTACTTCATCGCTTACCTGTACGGCTCCAAGGGCTTTTTCGGTGCGGCAAGCGCATATCTTTTAAGAGATATTTTGTGAACGCCTTTGCATTGCAGTACTGTGGCGCCCTGCTGTGTAATGTTGAAACTGATCGTTTCCTGGCGGGTGCAGCCTGCTATTGTTAAATTGATCAATACACACACGTTGTCTGTATTGCTTTTAAATTTCCATATGCTTAGCGGTTCAATAACCAGGTTAGGATATGTATCCGCCCGCAGCATTTTTCTAAAGTCTTTCGTAATATAAGCGTTAGCGCTTTAAAGTCATCAACCTTCAGATTCACTCCGGATCCGGATTTCATCGTTATCCTGGTTTCTTCTTTTTCTACCTGTACGTTATTGGTTTTCCCGAGCGTTCCGGTATAAACCAGCTCAAACTTATTGATATTGGAAGAGCCTTTTAAAGTAAAGGAGCTGCCATCCATTATTGTGGTTTGGTAAGTTTGTGCGGGCAAATACGGAATTAACCAGTAAAGGCATCCCCAGCATATAAATTTCGCCAGTAACATAAGTAAGTGTTTTGTGAAGAGAGCGGGGCATATCAACGAACACCCCACCCTCCTGCTTGTTAAAAACCAACCACTGCCTGCATTACAACGCCTTTGAATGCTCCGTTCGCCAGTATGTTAGCTGCAGGGAAGTCTTTATATTTCTGGTCTACATATTCGCCTTTCAGGAGTATGTTGCTGGTAAGGAACCAGCCGCCGCCCACAGCAATCCTGTTAATGCTTTGCTTGTCAGCATTGCCGGCCAGCAGCTCCCCGCGTACCGTATTGTAACGGCCTCCTATATACACTTTTTCTTTTGCTCCCAACCTGTAAAGCGCATCTACAGCAATCTGGTTCACATTGCGTTTCGGGCTGTTGGCTACTTTCTCATTAATGGTTCGGCCTTTTGCGTTTTCAAAAGTTCCAAACAGTTCCAGGCCTTTAGCTTTTACAAAACCGTTTAATTGAATTGCCATGATCTGGTTGGTAAAGTTGGGACTAAAGCGGCCGGAAGTGGCGTTGTCTTTAGAGGTGGCAGATACACCTTCCATTACGAAGAAGTAATTGCTGCCTGTACGATCGCCTGCATAAAGTGTACTGCGCCCGGAGCTGTTGTTATAATAAAGAGAAGCGGCACCTCTTACTCTTATTTCTCCCAGGGTTTTATCTACAACACCTTTCAAATAAACCGAGGGGCTTCTTTTGTATAGGGTAGTGTCGGCTCCTACAGCCAGTACAGGCTGTTGGTGCGTACCGTTGATCAGGCCGTTAGAGATGCCAATCATTCCCATAATGCCGTTATTTTGAAGGTAGATCTCTCCCCGATTTCTGTAGCAAAGGCATCCATTATATAGTTTTCTATAAAGGGATTGTGAATGGTATTACCTCCATCAGAACGGCGGAAATGCTGGTCGCCATAGTTAATCTCCATATGCCCCATTTTAACGGTAGCATATTTCATTAACTCATCCCATGCTTTTCCTTTAAAGGGCAGTTTGTCGAACTGTATGTAACCTCCTTTCACCCATGCTTCATTGTGGTGCCGGGATGCCAGATAAGTAGTAAGGTTTAACTTAATGCCATCGTATAGCTGTATATCCATTACCAGGTTGGCTTGTGCTATACCAAAGCCGGGCGCCAGCCTGGGATAAAGGGGAACGGCACCGGAGTTGCTGTGCTTCAGGCTTTGAAATTGTTGAGAGAAACCAGCGCCCAATCTTACTTTCAGGCCGCTGTATGGAATGGTGTCTTCTTTGGTTGTTTCAAATACATTTAAACCTGTTTTATCTCCGGGCCTGGTAAATTGCACGTCGGGCTGCAGTTTGGATATGATAGATTTGTCGTCTTGTGCGTGTACAAGGGTAACACTCCCCATGAGGACTATCGCTAGTGATAAGCGTTTCATAAACATTTTTTTAATAATGATAAATTGGGTTGAGGTTATTTGGCGAAGGTTGAATTCAATATGACAACTACATCATCGCCTGTTTTTATAGTACCCATTAGAGCTTTGGGCGGTGTAATGTCAAAGGCGGTTAATTTAAATTTAACAGTTGCGGTAAAGGTTACGGCATTGCCATTTGATACTGCTTTCACGGGGAAGGTTATCTTATTTGTTTTACCTGCTATAGTTAAATTTCCTGTAGCCGAGAAAGTTGAAGTAGTGCCGGCAGTTTTCATATTGGACACTCCGGTTAAATTGTATGTGATCTCAGGATACTTATCGGCGTTTAACGCTTTATAAGCGTTCTTATCCATTGCGTCATCATAATATTTGCCGTTCTCTTTTATGCTCTTTAAAGACCTGGCTGCTATGCGGGCAGTTAGTGATTTAACCTCCAGCACATCACCGGTTTTTATTATGGCAGAACCCGATTGCTTTTCGGCAATACATCTCCAGTCGTGTAATGTAGACGTGCCGGTTACCATGTTCCTGGTTTTGCTTTCTACCAGTTTGTAATTATCCTGGGCAAAGAGGTTCATGCCTAAACCAAGTATAAAGAGGGTCATTAATTGTATCTTTTTCATTTGTTGTTATTTTTCTGATTTATGTTAACAAAGCTGTAACAAATGAAAAACTTGCAACATGACCTTAGTGCTGATTCTGATTGATTTATGTCACTACAATAGCTGATAACGGTTAGCTTTTAAAAAAGGCAGCGCTATACCTTTATCTGAAATACCGGCCAGGTAAGGGCTCTGGTCAAAGGGTTAAAAAAAGCCGCTGATCTCTTCAGCGTCTTTTTGATTTTACAAGAAACCATGGTAGCTGCTACAGCTCCCATTTCCAGTTACGTATTTCGTCCATATCTATACCATGTTTTCTTATGTAATTCTTATGCTCGATATGTTTGTTTTTCATAGCCTCTTTAGTATAAGCGGCTTTTTCTCCCAGCTGCGGCAGCCGATTCAACACATCCTGAACGAGGCTGAAACGGTCCATTTGGTTTAATACAGTCATATCAAACGGCGTTGTTATAGTACCTTCTTCTTTATATCCTCTTACATGGATATCATGATGGTTGGTACGGCGGTACGTGAGGCGGTGTATTAACCAGGGATATCCGTGGAAGGCAAAGATCACCGGTTTGCTTTTCGTGAAGAGCACGTCAAAGTCGATATCGCTAAGCCCGTGGGGGTGCTCTGATGCGGGCTGGAGGCGCATTAAATCTACCACATTTACCACACGGATCTTAAGCTCCGGCAACCGGCCCCGTAAAATAGAAACTGCCGCCAGGGTCTCCAATGTGGGTACATCGCCTGCGCAGGCCATCACTACATCGGGTTCCATACCCTCATCGTTACTGGCCCACTGCCAGATGCCAATGCCCTTGGTGCAGTGTGTTATTGCTTCTTCCATATTTAACCATTGGGGCGACGGATGTTTCCCCGCAATGACCACATTAACATAATGGCGGCTTTTCAGGCAGTGGTCCATTGTTGACAACAGGCAGTTGGCATCCGGGGCAGGTATACTCTTACTACAGCAGCTTTTTTATTAACCACATGATCAATAAATCCCGGATCCTGGTGGGTAAATCCGTTGTGGTCCTGCCGCCAGACATGCGATGCCAAAAGAATATTAAGCGAAGGCAGTTTCTTTCTCCAGCTTATTTCAGCTGTCATTTTTAACCATTTGGCGTGCTGGTTAAACATACTGTCGATAATATGTATGAATGCTTCATAACAATTAAACAATCCATGCCGGCCGGTAAGTACATAGCCCTCCAGCCAGCCCTCACATTGGTGCTCGCTCAATACTTCCAATACCCCGGCCTTCTCTTTTAAGAAACTCGTCGTCATCGAAAGTATCAGCTATCCATTGCCGTTCGGTTACTTCAAATACTTTATTCAGCCGGTTGGACAGTGTTTCATCGGGGCCGAATACCCTGAAGTTATGCTGGTTTAGCTTGATAACATCTCTTAAAAAGCACCCAGCACTTTAGTATCACCCGGTCCCGGCATGCTACGTGCAGTTGTATCGAGGGCATAGTTTTTGAAATCCGGCATATGCAGATCACGCATTAATGCACCTCCGTTGGTATGCGGGTTAGCTCCCATTCGCCTATTCCCTTTAGGTGCCAGCGATTGTAGATCTTCGAGCAGTTTTCCGTTTTCATCAAAAAGTTCTTCCGGCCGGTAGCTTTTTAACCATTCTTCCAGTTGGGCCAGGTGTTCCGGGTTGTGCCGGGTCTGAAAGCGGCACCTGGTGTGCCCTGAAACTGCCTTCCACTTTTGCCCGTCTACTTCTTTGGGACCCGTCCAGCCTTTCGGAGATTTAAGGATAACCATGGGCCAGATTGGACGTTCAAACTGTTCGTTATGGGCGGCTACTGCTTTGATGTTTTTTATTTCAGCAGTCACTTCATCCAACACTTCGAACATGCGTCGGTGCATGTAAGCCGGGTCTTCGCCATCCACCCAAAAAGGCTTCCAGCCGTATCCTTTCATCAGGTTATCCATTTCTTCTTTTTCGATTCTGGCAAAAATGGTTGGATTGGCAATTTTATACCCGTTTAAATGCAGGATCGGTAAAACCGCACCGTCCCTGGTTGGATGAAGGAATTTATTAGAATGCCATGCTGTAGCCAGGGGCCCGTTTCCGCCTCTCCGTCTCCAATTACGCAGGCTGCTATTAAATCGGGGTTGTCAAACACAGCACCAAATGCATGGCTTAAAGAATAACCCAGTTCTCCTCCCTCGTGCATCGATCCGGGGCATTCAGGAGATACATGGCTGGGTATACCGCCGGGGAAGGAAAATTGTTTGAAGAGCTTTTTAAGGCCTTCCCCGTTCTGCGTAATTTCAGGATAGATTTCACTGTAAGTGCCTTCCAGGTATTACCTACCAGGGCCGGCCCGCCATGCCCTGGCCCCGAAATATAGATCATATCCAGATCATAGTCATTAATGATCCGGTTTAAATGGGCATAAATAAAATTCTGTCCGGGAGTAGTGCCCCAGTGCCCCAGCAAAACCTGCTTTACATGTTCCAGGCGCAACGGTTCGCGAAGCAGCGGGTTATCTCTCAGGTAAATCTGTCCCACAGATAAGTAATTGGCAGCACGCCAGTATGCATCAATTTTACGTAGCTGGTTTTCTGTAGGTTTCGGGGTGTTAGGGTACATGAGATCAATATTTTTAAGGTGAGGTAATTGTTCCGTTTGCCTAGATTATGGAGTGATGTTTTTACGGATCGGGCTATGATTATCTTGCTAAAAGCGTTTAACTGCACCGCTTTTCCTTGTTACTGCAAACTATTAATAAATCCTGAAATATCAGGATGGGTTTTGTAATATTTAAAATTTAACCTTTTTTGCTGTATGGTTACGGGATGCCATGGCATCTTTAGCTAATTTTGAATGGCAATTTTTTGAATAATGCGGTGGGGTATCTTTTGTGTTTATTTATATATACTTCTGTTGAACACAGGAGTGCCTGCTTTTGCAAAAAGCCGCAATGTTAGCGATAACACCAGAAACGACCACTCCAAAACCTATCTTTTAGCGCAACAGGTTCATAAACAAATCAGCGTGGTTGGCAATGCCGTTGACCAGCAATTGGGCGAGCGATTGATTTGTACCAACGACGAGGAGGATGATCTCCCCGTATCTGCACCGGCAAGAAAGCAGTTGCAAAGTATTCTTGCTTATTTTCTTTCTGCCTATTTATCGCTCAGCGCTGACCCACTTTCCGCCGGATGGTATTTAACCCCGGAAAATCCTGTGGCAGCTTTTAATCACGCCCAACTCTGCGTTTTCCGCATCTGATACTTAACCGCTTACTGCAGCTAATTTTTTACACACCCGCATATTCGGGCTCATCCTGTATGCATCACCATATGCAACTGCTGCATTAAACCTTATACCCAAGTTCGATTAATTTCTTTTTTTTGAAGTAAGGCAGCGGGCAAACGTCCCGGAAAACTGCTTTATATCTAATTACTAAATAATGAAACGGATAGTCATCATTTATGCGTTATGCGCATTGATATACCAAACAAGCTGTAAGTCGCACGCCGAAGAAAAGGCGGAAGAAGTTCACTATATAGTTACCAACCCTTTACAAATAGATACATCTCTTAATAAAGATTATGTTTCACAAATACGCTCGGTACGTAACATAGAAGTAAGAGCGCAAAGCAGGGGCTTCCTGCAAAAAATATATGTAGATGAAGGGCAGTATGTGAAAGCCGGGCAATTGTTATTTAAAATAATGCCGCAGGTTTACGAGGCAGAACTGATGAAAGCCAAAGCAGAAGCCAGTGCCGCAGCTATTGAGCTGCAGAATGCCAAAACGCTGGCAGATCAGAATATTGTTTCCAAAAGCGAGCAGGCACTGGCCCAGGCAAAGTTAGAGCAAGCCAGGGCCGAAACCAAGCTGGCGCAGGCTCATTTGTCGTTTACAGAAATACGCGCACCCTTTAGCGGCATTATCGACCGTATTCCTTTAAAGCAGGGTAGCCTTATAGACGAAGGCGCCTTGCTTACCAGCTTGTCCGATAACAGCCAGGTCTTTGCCTATTTTAATGTAGGTGAGCCGGAGTATCTTAATTACCAGAAAAATTTAAAGAAAAACGTGCAGCAGAACGTAGACCTGATACTGGCGAATGGTGACGATTTAGGCGTTTCGGGAAAAATAGAAACTATCGAAAGTGAGTTCGACAGCGAAACAGGCAACATAGCTTTCAGAGCCAGGTTTGCCAATCCTGACGGCCTGCTTAGAAATGGTGAAACCGGTAAGGTGAGGATGACGGTTCCGCTGAAGAATGCAGTAGTGATCCCGCAAAAAGCTACTTATGAGTTGCAAGATCGTAAGTATGTTTTTGTGATAGATAATAATCACGTGGTAAGAGCCCGCATGATCAATGTAGGCGCCGAGCTGCCCGATTTGTATATAGTAAGCAGCGGTCTTACTGCTGATGATAAAATACTGCTGGAAGGTGTGCAAACCGTAAAAGAAGACCAGAAAATACAGTACCGCTATGAGCAGCCGCGCCAGGTAATGAGCAATCTTCACCTTAAAGCAGAGTAATCATTTAAAGAGAATTTTATGTTTGGTAAATTTATAAAACGACCGGTTTTATCGATCGTTATTTCGCTCATTATCGTTTTCCTGGGCATACTCGCTTTAACCCACCTGCCGGTAACGCAATTTCCTTCTGTATCTCCTCCCAAGGTAAATATTACGGCAGAATACCCCGGGGCAAACAACGAGCTTTTAATTAAATCAGTAGTGATTCCGCTCGAACGGGCGCTTAACGGTGTTCCGGGAATGAAATATATAGCATCTGATGCCGGTAATGATGGAGAAGCGGTGATACAGGTAATATTTAACCTGGGTACCGACCCTAACCAGGCTTCCTTAAATGTGCAGAATCGTGTAGCCGCTGTAACCAATAAGCTACCGCCGCTTGTAATACGTGAAGGTGTAAAGATCAGCCGCGAGGAATCGAATATGCTGATGTATATCAACCTGTATACCAAGGATACATCAATGGGAGAAAACTTCCTGTATAACTATTCTGATATCAATGTGCTGTCGGAATTAAAACGTGTAGATGGCGTAGGGTATGCCGATATTCTGGGAAACAGGGAATATGCCATGCGTATTTGGCTGAAGCCCGACCGGATGCTCGCGTATAAGATATCTGCAGAAGAGGTAATGAAATCGTTAAATGAACAAAGCCTGGAAGCCTCGCCCGGTAAAACAGGTGAGAGCTCTGGTAAAAGATCCCAGTCTTTTGAGTATGTTTTAAAATATCCGGGTCGTTATAGCACAAAAGAGGGGTATGAGAATATAGTAGTGAGGTCGAGCCCCGACGGGGAATTACTAAGGTTGAAGGATGTGGCTGATATAGAATTCGGCAGCTCTATGTATGACCTGTATTCGTATCTGAATGGGAAGCCCTCGGCAGCCATTGTATTAAAGCAGTCTTATGGCAGTAATGCAAGCCAGGTAATAGCCGATGTAAAAGCTAAGATGAAGGAGTTAAAAGAAAATTTTCCTAAGGGGATGGATTATGAGATCAGCTACGATGTGTCTAAATTCCTGGATGCCTCTATCGAAAAAGTGATCCATACACTGGTGGAAGCTTTTATCCTGGTAGGTATCGTGGTGTTTATTTTCCTCGGCGACTGGCGGTCTACGTTAATTCCCATCATTGCAGTTCCCGTATCACTGGTAGGAACTTTTGTGTTCATGCAGTTTTTTGGCATTACCTTAAACCTTATCACGCTGTTTGCATTGGTGCTGGCGATCGGGGTGGTGGTAGATGATGCGATAGTAGTGATTGAAGCGGTTCACGCAAAAATGGAGAAAAGCAATATTTCTCCTTTGAAAGCCACGCAGCAGGCCATGAAGGAAATCAGCGGCGCCATTGTGGCAATCACCTTTTGATGGCCTCTGTATTTATACCGGTGGCATTTATGTCTGGCCCTGTAGGCATTTTCTACCGGCAGTTTTCTATTACAATGGCTACCGGTATTATCCTTTCTGGTATTGTAGCTCTTACTTTAACGCCGGCACTTTGTGCCATCATGCTGAAAAATCATCATGGTAAACCAAAAAGGAAATCGCTGGTTGACCGGTTTATCGATGCTTTTAATAAGCGTTTCGATCTTTTATCGAACCGGTATATGCGGCTGCTTAACCGCGTGGTGAGTCGCCGCCTGATCACTTTTGGTTTGCTGATCGTTTTTGTGCCGGCACCTGGTTGTTGAGCGGTAGTGTTCCTTCGGGCTTTATTCCTAATGAAGACCAGGGAATGATTTATGCAATTATTCAAACGCCACCCGGCTCTTCACTCGAACGTACCAATGAAATATCCGAAAGGCTGGAGCGTATAGCAGAAGAAGTGGATGGCGTAAAATCTGTTTCCGCACTGGCGGGGTACGAGATATTAACAGAAGGTACAGGCGCGAACTCCGGAACCTGTTTAATTAACCTGAAAGATTGGGCAGACCGGAAAGAGTCGGCGCAGGAAATCATTGAGCAATTAGAAGAAAAGGCAAAGAACATCCCCGGCGCTGTTATTGAGTTTTTTCAGCCTCCCGCTGTTCCGGGGTATGGCGCTGCCGGTGGTTTTGAGCTGCGTTTGCTCGATAAGGCAGGAAGCGGCGACTATAAAAAGATGGAAACGGTAAGCCGCGATTTTGTAAAGGAGCTCAACAAGCGTAAAGAACTTTCATCAGTATTTACTTTTTACAGTGCCAGCTTTCCTCAGTATATGTTGAGGGTAGATAACGACCTGGCCCAGCAAAAAGGGGTGACTATCGATAATGCGATGAATACCCTGTCTACACTTATTGGCAGTAACTATGAAACCAGCTTTATCAAGTTCGACAGGCAGTATAAGGTTATTGTACAGGCATTGCCACAATACCGTGCCTTACCCGATGATATACTGAAGCTTTACGTAAAAAATGATCATGACGAAATGGTTCCTTTTTCTGCTTTCATGAAAATGGAGAAGGTATATGGCTTATCGGAGATTACACGTCATAATATGTATAACGCGTCAGAAATAAGTGGTGCTGCGGCGCCCGGCTACAGCAGCGGGGAAGCCATCAACGCCATTAATGAAGTGGCGAAAAGTCGTTGCCCAGGGGCTTTGGCATAGATTGGGCAGGTATTTCAAAGGATGAAGTGTCGAGAGGTAATGAGGCTATTTACATCTTCCTGATATGTTTAGGTTTCGTGTATTTAATACTTTCTGCGCAATACGAAAGTTTTATCCTGCCATTATCGGTGATCCTTTCTTTGCCGGCGGGTATTTTCGGCGCTTTTCTTTTTCTGAAACTATTAGGGCTCGAAAATAATATTTATGCGCAAATAGCCATGGTAATGCTGATCGGGCTACTGGGTAAAAATGCGGTACTGATTGTTGAGTTTGCAGCCCAGCAGCACAGTACAGGTTTGCCTGTATTAAAGGCGGCCATGCAGGGAGCTAAAGTAAGGTTCCGGCCTATTTTAATGACTTCTTTTGCTTTTATAGCAGGCTTGATTCCACTGGTATTTGCCAGTGGCCCGGGTAAGATCGGAAACCGTACTATCGGGTCGGCAGCAGCCGGAGGCATGCTCTTCGGAACTATATTCGGCGTGATCGTGATACCCGGGCTGTATTATATTTTCGGGTCTATTGCTGCGAAAAGGAAACTGATCAAAATAGAAGATGAAAATCCATTATCGGAAGATCTGACTCATTAGTAAAATACATGAAGATGAAGATTCGTAACATATTTGCTACGTTGGGAATTACGGGTGCCTGCATTACCTATGCAGGCTGCCATGTTCCCCAGGTGGCCCAGAAACAGGAAAACAAGGAAGTGCCTGAAACCTATGCGGTTGTACAGGACACATCGAATACAGGGCTGGTTAAATGGCGTGATTTTTTTACCGATCCAAACCTGGCGGTATTAATAGATACTGCTTTAAAAAATAACCAGGAGCTTAACATTACTTTACAGGAAATAGAGATAGCCCGCAACGAGGTTAGAGCAAGAAAGGGCGAGTTATTGCCTGCTGTGGGATATCGTGCAGGCGCCGGCATCGACAAGGCCGGGCGATATACCAGTCAGGGCGCAGGCGATGCGTCTACAGAAATCACTCCCGGAAAAAAAGGTACCCGATTATCTGGGCGATTTTATAGTGGGCCTCAATGCCAATTGGGAGGTAGATATCTGGCACAAGCTGCGTAATGCAAAAGATGCCGAAGTAAACCGGTATCTGGCTACGATAGAAGGTAAGAATTTTGTATTGTCTAACCTGATAGCCGAAGTAGCGAACTCTTATTATGAACTATTGTCGCTCGATTACCAGTTAGATATTATCAATCAGAATATCGCCTTGCAAAAAAATGCACTGGAGGTTGTAAAAGTGCAAAAGCAGGCTGCGCGGGCCACGGAGCTGGCGGTACAGAAATTTGAAGCAGAGGTAAAAAGCACGGAAAGCAGGGCCTTTGCAATACAGCAGGGCATTAAAGAAACCGAGAACCGGATCAATTTTTTGCTGGCAAGATACCCGCAACCTATAGCAAGAACAGACGCCGGCTTTTTGAATTTACCCCTCGCCGCTGTTAGCACCGGCGTACCTTCACAGCTACTGGCTAACCGGCCCGATATCAGGCAGGCGGAGCTGGAACTGGCTGCCTCGAAGCTGGATGTAAAAGTGGCGAGGGCGCAGTTTTATCCTTCGTTCGATATATCGGCGGTTATAGGATTTAATGCTTTTAACCCGAGCTACCTGGTTAAATTTCCCGAATCCCTGATCACCTCCCTGGTGGGCGACCTGGCAGGCCCGCTAATTAATAAGAATGCAATTAAAGCCCAGTATCTTACCGCTAATGCAAAGCAACTGCAGGCCGTATATAATTACGAGCGTTCTATACTAAGCGGTTATATTGAAGTAGCAAATGAATTGTCTAATATCAGCAACCTGCGGCAAACATTTGAGCAAAAGCAAAAGCAGGTAGAGGTGTTGAATAAATCGGTTGAGGTGTCTAATGCATTGTATAAAGCAGCAAGAGCTGATTATTTAGAAGTGCTCACCACGCAGCGCGATGTGCTGGAAGCCCGGCTCGAACTGGCTGAAACAAAAAGAACCAGTTGGGTGCTGTGGTTAATATGTATAAGGATTTAGGAGGCGGTTGGAGATAAATATTAAAGCGAAATCAGGTTGTCTCATCACGCATAGAAATGTGCCGGAGCCTGGCAAAAGCAGGTATGCTTTACCAGACTTAATAGCATAACTTACTATGTTTGAGATAACCTGATTTTTTATTTCGCGTAAGAAATAGTTTGTCTGTATTAATGACTTTTCATCTTTCCCACAATCGTTTCCAAAGAGGTAGACAGCTTTCCTGCGGCGCCATTGATGGCTATATCGTAAGTCTCGCCGTCATCTGAAACGGCGATAGGCGGTTTACCTTTTAATCTGGCTTCGATATTACAGCGTTTGTCGGCGCCTGTGTCCTTATGTGAATTCTGATCGGAAAGATATACTTCAATACGGGTCAGGTGTTCAATAAAGCGATCTACTTCAGCCATTACTATACCTTCTATTTTTTCCTGTAATCGGTGCTTACGGTAAGGTTGTTGTCTGCGTTAATCTGAATAATCATACGGTTAAAAATTTATCTGAATAATATAAAGTCATATAGCATAAACGGGGCCAATCCTTATGAATGTCCATATGTTCTCCTCAATACCAGGGCAGTAATTATTGAACCCGCTGCCAAACCTGTGTTCTTCCTATCAAAGAGAAGCCTACGTAGCCCCGAACTTCTAATTCATTCTTCCCTTTGGGTTTTATATAGCATTTGTATTGCTTGCCTTTTTCGGGATCGAGTATTTGCCCGCCCGACCACTCATCACCGTTTTTCTTCAATCCCCATAAAATGATCATGCCTTTCACAGGTTTATCTTTCCTGGTTCCGGTGCAGGCAGTGCAGGTAGCATTTTCTCGCGCGGGATCCAGTATTTTTACTACTTCTCCTGCAGGTTGCCGCTTTTTGTTTCATATATCCGTACATATGACTGCTCTTTTCCTGTATTATCATCTATGGTTTTCCAGGTACCAGCAGGCGATTGGGAAAAACTATTTACCGATATAATAATCCATATCCATAAACAAAAGAGATTTTTAACGGTCACGGCTGATATATTAAAACTTAAATAATAGGCTTTCAAAGCAAGTATAGATAAAAAACAGGAGCAATGAGACGCAGGATTGTTAAAAAATAGAAAAGCGGGGCTCCGATGTCAATATAATTACCTGCATATTGTTCGCTAGCCTGGCATGAACGATGTATAAAGCATATTTACATATACTTCAGCGCCACGGTATAAAGAACCTTTTATCATAATCCGTTAAAGTATTGGCATTGGCCACTAAAAGGTAGTGGAGCTTGAAAGCCTGTATGGCTTTTGAAGGATCGCTGATATCGTAGCCAATCAAACGTAAAGCCCATATTGTATTAAAATCCGGCGGCGGCTCTTTTAAGTTATTAACATCATACCAATAACCAAAACCTGCATCCGCCAGCTTCTTCCAGGGAAATAGTATGCCGGGATCTTCTTTCCTGGCGGGCAATATCAGAGTGTGCTATAAAATTAGATTGGGGATCTTGTATTGATCTTTTAGGTAACGCAGTAATAGTATTAGCGCATTGATCTGCGCATCGGTAAAGGCGTCATCTTTGCCATTATTATCTATTTCAATACCCAGGCTGCACGAATTCATGTCAGTAATGTTGCCCCATTTGCTGGCGCCGGCATGCCAGGATCTGACATAGTCGTTTAACATCTGGTATGTTTTCCGTCTTTTGCAATAACATAATGAGCGCTCGATTCCCGCCCCGGCCTGGGAAGGGAAAACGTGAAAAGTGTTTGCGCTACATTATCCTGTGCCGTATGATGCAGGATCACAAAATTGGGTTTGCGTATATTAAAGTCAATAGCTGCATACCATTGATCGGTATTAACAGCCGGGTTGCGCTTATCGTCGGGGGTAGCCGAAAGTTGTGCAATGATCGTGTCGAGGTTTTTAAAATAGGCTTGCCTGGCGTAGTTACTTTGCAGGCTATCGGCTTTGTAAAGAAAATATTCGGGCGACCTGTAGATCAGTTTGGATGCATCGATGTTGGGGTAATTAGTTTTAAACGGGGATGGCTAGAATACCTGGTGGTTGCTTCCTTACCAGGTGGGTTTGCCTGCTCTGGCCCAACCTGTTCGGTTTTAGCTGCTGTGGTTTGCTGCTTTTGGGTAAGAACAACATTTGTTTCTTACCCATCGTAACCCTGCATGCGCATAAGGTAAGAATCAATAGCCCAAGCACTGATTGTTGAATCATTGTTTTCATATGAGCCTGCCTGTGTTGATTGTTTATAATGTGAATGTATCAAAATCCCGGCAAATGATATCTTAAATTACAGAGACGGGCGGGCGGTTACCGAATCAACATGGTTCATGTAAAAAGGAACGATCTGTGACAGGATCATTCCTTTTAAAAACGGGTTAAGGTAATATTAGCTGGAGCCTGGGGCGATCAATGTACCCACTGTTTTCCTCAGATATCTTTTTCCACTTTGTCAATCGAGTAGGCATATACCCAATCCATTTTTTTCTTTTCCAGGTTTATAAAGTATTTAAGGAAGATGTCCCTGAAGAAGGTTGCCAGCGGATGGGCCTTTGATTTGGAGTTTCCAATTTTTTGCCTGCGCTATAACCTTCGCAACACGTTTCTGCCGCAGCCCCTGGAAAACAGAAAATGCCAGCTGTGCATCGGCGTATCTGGCCAGGCATTTGGCTAAAACGGCGCTATCTTCCAGCGCAAGCGATGCTCCTTGACCGGTGAGGCGAAACAGCATGAGCCGCATCGCCGATCAGGCATATGTTTGGGGTGTACCATTTTGTCAACGGAGGCATATCGTAGATGGGATAAGCAAATAATTGGGACGTGGCTGCAATAATTTGCGTGACAATGCTATGATCTTCTCTATGGAGTTTCAGTAATTCTGTTTTAATGGTATGCTGCAGGGAGGGTGCGATCTTTGTGCGATCCGGTTCTTTTTTTTGATAGAAATTATTAAACCACCATACTTCGCCCTTACCGGATGTAGCAAAGGCAAAGAATGCCCGCTTTCCAAATGTCATGTTGATGGCTTTGGTGCTATCCTTCCAACCGGGGATCGCTACAGTGGCGCCTGTTGATAGCAGCCCTGTATAAGCCGGCTTTTGACCCTTCGGAAAGGCAATTTCCCGGCATCTTGAGTGAATGCCATCTGCGCCGATCAGCAGGTCAAAATCGCCTAATACGCCTTTTGTAGTGTGTATCCTAATTTTCTCTTCTACTTCATCGACGGCCTCCAGCCGGCAATCATACACAATAGTACAGCCGAGTGACGCCAGTTTATCATGCAAAAGGCGGGTTATGGCCGATCTTTTGACCTGTATGCTTTCTATCCCGTATAGCGAGAGCTGGTAGGTGGTCCTAAGGCTGGCGATGCACTTTCCGCCCGAGTTGAGAAAATGCAAGGTACCCGGGCAGGAATCGTTATAGAGCGGGGTAATATCGACAAGTTCTTTCAGAATATTTAACCCATTAGGTGAGAGGCCGATAAATAAGCCTTCCTGCATCTGATTTTCTTTGCGGCTTTCGATTATACTTACCTCCGCCCCCTGCCCGATGAGTTGGATCGCAAATGCAGGTCCGGCAATACCTGCACCGGCAATTAATATTTTCTTACCTTTCATGATAGATGGTTTTTAAAATAATAATGCGGTTACTGCTGCTATCGGTTTTTAGTATCAGCGGGTAATCGTAACAGCAGGGTATAACCGATATTGACCAATATATAAATGGCTACGCGTGCATAATTCAGCATTTTCCATGTTTTTGCTTTTTCAAGCAAAATGGTATCAGTTCCGGGCCGTACTTCTACAGCCATAAACTCCATAAGCGTAGGCGCAAAATAAGTTACTGTCCATATACGTACACCTGCATGAACAGCAAAGAGCAGGAGCATGATATTTCTTCTGTTGCGCAGGTGCCAGTTAAATGCAATGGCAATCAGTAACACTACTTCGTGAACCGAATGCACAACAATCCAGAAATATTTGAAGTCGAGCCCGTGGGGTCCCTTAAAAAAGAAAAGTGATTCCGGCGGTGCAGCGGTCCATGCCGGCACCATAATGGCTGTTTCCCAGAGTTGAGCCCCGTTCATTACGAAATAAAGTGCAACGGCGTAAAACAGCCACCTGGTGGCCCGGCTGGCCTGGTATAGATCCCTATCATTTTGGTTATGGTTCATAAGACGACAGTTGGTATCTTTGTTATAAAGTTATTTATTTAGCTTAAAAAGTATCTTAGCGACAAAGATAAATTTATCTGAACTCATGAGCAAAAAAATAGTGGGCAAAATGCCAAAATCGATCAAATCCAGCAACTGACCCGGGAGTTTTCAACGTTGACGGTGGTCATGCACCAATCCATCGCTTATGCGGCCGGGTTGGCGGGAACCGATCATAAGTATATCGACCTGCTGTTGAAGCACGGGGCGATAACCCCGGGGCAGATTGCAGCGTTAAGCGGTTTGTCAACAGGGGCGGTTACGGGAATGATTGACCGCCTGGAACTGGAAAACCTGGTAAAGCGCGAACGGGATGCGGTAGACAGAAGGAAGGTCATTGTGGTATTAAACCGCGAAGCTGCTTTTGAACGGATGGGTCCGGCATTTAAGGATCTGCAGGCCGATGCCGAAAAATTGTACCGGGGATTTACTTCGGGAGAGCTTGATATAGTTCAGAAGTACCTGGAGGCGGTTATTGCTTTTACAAAAGGCAGATTGCAGCTTTAAACAAAAAAAAATGGAAAAAGACTGATGCCGTTACGAAATTTAAATGCTTTTGTTTAGCTTTTTCCTGCGAGCAATGATGAATGGCTTGCGGGAGGCATAAGCATGCCACCTGCAAAAAAAAAAAAAAAAAAAATTGAAAGAATAGAAAATTTACAGATTCCCGACAAGTGCCCGGCCGAATAAAGAACAATCTTCATGCGCCAGCTCTTTTATGTTTAACAGGCCATTTACTTATTTTTATAAAACATCCGGAACGCATGATACACTGCCTGGTGTATAACGGTGGCATGTGTTTCAGCCGGCAGGTAATCGTAATATACTTTTGTACGGCTACCGGCAGTTTGCTGTAACCTGCGGTACAATTGCAATGCGTCGTTGTACATCATTGTATCCTCAGTTTTATCAGGGGCGCCAACATATACATTAACGGTGCTCTTATCTTCATCGGCCTTTATTTCTTTCAGTAATTTTTCATTGCCCCACCAAAGACTTGGGCTGATAATAATGTAATTGCTGAACAGGTGTCGGTGCTTTGCATACAGCTCTGTTACCAACAGGCCGGCCAGCGATTCGCCAATTACGGTACTTGTGTTAGCCGTTCTGAAATGAAGGTTGATAAAAGGCTGCAGCTCGTGTTGCAAAAATGAAATATAAGCCGAGGAACCGCCGTATTGTGGGATATCGGCTTTTTATACCCTGTTTTTTTAAGAAAGTCGAGATTAGAAACGTTGAATGTAAAATCACGCTTACGGTTTACGTTTTCAATGCCTACCACTATCGATTTGGGAAATAGCTGTACCCAGGGTTGGGTATAATATTGGACAATGCCTGTAAGGTGCAAAAAATCTTCCTGCACACCGCCATCCAGAATATAAATTACCGGATAATGCACAGTATCCTCTGCATGATAATCGTTGGGCAGATAAATATTGATCCGCCGTGCTTCCTTTAACGATTCAGAATAAAGTTGTGTAGTAAGACCAAGAGGCAAGGCCTTAAATACTGTGTCAGTCTGGGCATTGATGCTGGTTATGATTATTTGCATTAAAATGATTGCGATATATCTTCTCATCACTTTGCTTGTTTAAGATGCTGACGGAAAAAAATTGCTCCGGGCTATTGAAATAAAACCCTTCCTTTAATCAATAGGAGGATACGCATGCTATCTGAAGTTGTTCGGTAAATATTGTTTTATTATCTCTGCCGTAATTGAACTATTCTGTTACGGAAAGCAATTATTAATCCCTGTTAACCGTATCGTTCAACCCTGCTACACCATTGGTAAACCGCAAAAACAGGTTATTTATAACTCGTCTCCAGGCAAGGGCCTGGGCCGAAAAAGAAAACAGGAATTTTCAAGATTTTCCCGAAAACTCCTGTTTGGTAGCCCGGACAAAACTAATCACCTTTTATTTACTCTTATTGACTTTAACCGTCATAATTACGAAATGTAGGCCGGTATTGACTTTAGTTATATTTCTACTCCCCTTGCATGTTAAAGTGAATAAAAATAAATTAAGAAAAAACGACAACGAAACCGACAACGAACTATCTTTATGTAATGGTTAGAGTAAACTTTAATATTCGAACTACTGAAGGCACTAAGGCTGTCCCGGTCTACATGGTGTTGAGATGGGATGGAAACAGGCTTGTCTATGCAACCAAACAGGCTGTTAGCCCTAAAAACTGGGACAACAAGTCTCAACGGGTGCGCAGGGTATTAGCTGAAAAAAACTATGCGCAGATAAATGATAGCTTGGATAAGCTAGAACAAAACGCCAAAAGGGTATTTGCGGAAATGGATCATTCAAATAATGCGATTACCCTTGATGAATATAGGGAAGTGCTTGACTTCGAAACGGGAAGAAGAAAGCGGCCATTTTCAGACTTTTGGTCTTTCGTAGATTATTTCATTAGCGATGCTCCGAAACGTATAGACCCAGACACAGGTCTAAAATTGTCTCCCAGAACAATAGCGAAATACAGCGGCACCCGTGCGTTATTAAAGCAGTTTTCAGAAAGTACACCTGGTGTGCAGTTTTCGTTTGATTCTATGGACGATGGCTTTTATAATAGCCTCCGTTCGTTTATGACCAACATTAAAAAGTACAATCAAAATACAATCAGCAAGCACTTTACCGTTCTCAGGACAATTCTAAGGGAGGCTGACGAAAAAGGGGTTAGAGTCAATAAAGCGTATACTGGACGCTCTGCTAGCGCAAAACCTCAGGAGGCGTTTGCTATTTATTTGAATAAGAAGGATATAGCTAAGCTGGAAGAACTGGAAGCATCAGGGACCATGCAGCGCGTAAAAGACAACTTACTTACGGGTTGTTATACAGGTTTAAGGTTCTCAGATTGGAAACAGTTAAACAGTGCTTTGTTCACAGAAAGAGGAATAGAGCTTTTCCAGGAAAAAACGGGTGGCCGGGTTGTTATACCAATGAATAACGGAATTAAAAGCATTTTGCAGAGAAACGGCGGCAAGTTTCCCCTGTTCTATCTAATCAGAAATTTAATCAGTACGTGAAGGATGTTTGTAAAGAGGCCGGTATAACAGAGGTGGTACAGTATAACGAAGTACGGGCTGGGAAAAGGGTAGTAATTCAACAACCAAAGTACGATCTGGTCTCAAGTCATACCGGTAGGCGGAGCTTCGCTACAAATAGCTATATTGATGGAGTTCCCGCTATTTCAATAATGGCAATAACTGGGCATAGAACAGAAAGCGCGTTTTTAAAATACCTGAAACTTAGCAAAGACGAACATGCAAGAATAATTGAGCAGCATTTAAATAAATACACGGCGAAATGATAAGAGCAGATAGCAAATTATTGATGTTTCTAAAAACTTTGACCTGCTTAAGGTGAATCCAGTTATTCAGCTTGAGGAACTCAAGAAGCTCCCATTATCTGCAATAGAGGAAGACTTACCTCTATACGAAGAAAAAGTAGCAAGATACAAGCGTATTATGGATTCAGATATAGGATCTATAGAGGATGTTCCATCTGTTGAGCAAGTCGTAAATGACCTGGAGTATGATTTAATGCTGCTAAAGCCATACAATAGATTGCCTTTTATTATGGATGTCATAGCCCGTATCCACCACCAAGCATTCCCCTATTTCGATATATCACATTTATCTATTAACCATTCCAGAATTGACGAAGTAAGCGAAGAGATAAGCATAGATTTTAAAGACAATCAACTAATAACAAACGATTATAATCTTTTCGTTCATTTCATTTTCGAGGATTACTCTTATCTCATTCATGAAATTCACATTCTTTTATTTAGATATGGATATGATTTTATTGAGATCCAAATAGAGTCGGGACACATATTTTTCAAACCTGATGATATAAAAGTGAGCACATTGATTTACGGCGGTATATCACAACATAATGTAGACTTGCAGCTATCTAGTTTAAGAGAACATTTAGGAATAGGAAAGCCAGCCGAAGAGGTGAGATTGACGATTTTGAAAGATGATAGTTTGAAAGAGGTGTTCCCCTTAATCAGAATAGAAAAGTTTAAGCTGCTGGAGGATGCTTTGTTTAGTCGGAAATGGCTTAGCAGTAATAGAAAATGGCAAGGATCAAAGGAAGATTTGGCTACATTGATTGATATGCTGCTATCTGCGCCTACGCTTAACCCCTGGATTAGAAAAATGACAGGAAGTACAGCACAGGCAAGACGGTCGCGAGTCCGTAGCTGGTTTGAGGATCGCTATGGTATAAACATTGCTGAACAATTCAAACCATCTAAATTAAAAAGAGCAAATAAAATAATAGAAGCAATCTTAGCAAATCTCCTGATTAGTTGTTCCCGTTATTAACAAATCCTTTCCCGCTTTTTTTCCGTTTATTAATAATTTAATTGTTTGAAACCCGCTCCAGTATTGGTTTGCGGGTTTTTTCTGTGTATTCCCGAAATAAGCATACGGGCATGGTGTAAATAGTTTTGGGTTGTAATTGATTAACTCAAATTAATTAAAACACTATGGTTACAACACAAGTTCAAAATGTTAGCTATGATCAGATGCTAATAGATATGGCAGATCTGATAAACAAAGCTCTCGAAACAAGATCAACACCTAAAGAATTAGACAAATTCCTTAGCCCTATAGAAGTTGCAGAGATGTTTGATGTATCGCTGCCTACTATTCACGCATGGAGTAATGCCGGTATTCTCAGGAGACTAAAAATAGGTACTAGGACCTATTATAAGCAAAGTGAAGTAATGAAAGCGGTAAAACCCGTATCTGACACAAATTAAAAAACCGCTTCACATGCAGACAAACACGAAAAGCGGTAATGACGTTGGAAGCGTACAGCCGCAAAGATACGATAATTGGCAAGCCGAATACAAACTGTTCGAAGACTATCTCAGAAATAATACTGCCACTTCTACAATGGTATCTGTAGCACTAAACATTTACAGGCCAAATTCCTGCCGTTATAAACGCTGGTTACAAGAAGCGGGAAGTTGTGGGAGGTACGTAAAGGTATTTGTGCTGTTACCGGGTTCCCTGCAAAATATCTATCAACCAATCCGGAACTTAAGCCAGTAGACCCTCAGGGTAAACTATTTGCCGAAATGGAGGGGGCTAGCTCATGATAGAGGCTATACAACAGAGAAAGGCGCAGATACTCCCCATAATGGACGTCATGCGTAAAATGGAGGGCACGGACCTGGTGAAGCCACATAGCGAGGTTTTAGAAGCTCTACTAGAAGATGTCATCAACCTGAATTATTTTGAGTTGAACGGCTTTAAGCCGGTAAGCAAAAGCGACTACGTAGTTATCACCATTAACACGCTACTTGATCTGGCAGATGAAAAGGGATGGCAGATAAGGTATAAGCAAAAGACAGTTTACCTGTATAATGGCGAATATTGGAAACCGTTGGAGGACTCCATATTAAAACATTTCCTTTCCCGTGTAGCTGTCAAGATGGGTGTAGATCCGAACAGAGCGCTATACCACAAATTCCAGGATGAGCTACTAATGCAGTTTTATGCATCCGGTTTTATGCCGCCATCGGAGACAGATAAAAATGAAACACGCATTAACCTACTGAACGGTACATACGTGTTTAATCACAGTGGAGGGTATTTGAGAGAGTTTAGACCTGAAGACTTTCTAACCTATCAATTACCCTTTAATTATGATCCTGCTGCAAAGCGCCCGTTATTCACTACCTACATGTACCGTTGCTTACCTGATATAAGCAAACAACATGTTTTACAGGAATTTGTGGCTAGTCTTTTTATTCCTAAAGCTAAAATGAAGCTGGAAAAGATATTGGTACTGATTGGTGAAGGCGCAAACGGTAAATCTGTTTTTTCCGACTTGATCAGGGCTTTACTAGGAAAGGAAAATGTTTCCGGATTTTCTACCGGTGAGCTGTGTGACCCTAAAAGCTATTCCCTACACATGTTACAGGATAAACTATTAAACTATGCCTCCGAGTTTTCAGGCAGCCTGAATGCAGAGCGCTTAAAAACCATAGGTAGCGGTGAGGCTGTAGGTGTACGCCCGATATACAAAGAGCCGTACATGATGGAGGACTACGCCAGGTTAGCGTTTAACTGCAATGTGCTACCCAAAGAAGTTGAGCAGACAGAAGGTTTTTTTAGGCGTTTTCTAATAGTTGAGTTTGATGAAACCATTCCCGAAGCTGAAAGAGATTTAAGCCTGGCTGATAAGATTATAAACTCAGAACTGGCAGGGATTTTTAACTGGCTACTGGAAGGCTTAAACCGGTTACTAACTACCGGAAAAATGACTATCAGCGCAGCAGTTACAAGCGCCAATGAAAAATATAAAAAGGAATCTGATAATGTGGCTTGCTGGTTAGACGACCAGGATATAAAACCAGGTACAGATCCCCGTCCCCTTGCCGAGTTGTATAAAATTTACAAGGACTATTGCCACGATAACGGTTATAGACCCTTATCAAATAAGAATTTATTAAACAGAATGGGAAAGGCAGGCTTCGAAAGCGAAAAGAGGTCTATCGGAAAAGTGGTTTTCACTAAAAACACCGCCCCATTCCCCTATTGATAACCTGAATTTGTGACGCTATGACGAAAATGATGGTTCTATTATATTTATTATATTTTTCAGAAAATAGTAGTATTATAGAGATACTGTCATTTCCATCACGTTCGTCACTACTCACAACACAAGTAGAAATGAACTGGAGAGACACACAAGTATCTTTTTACTCGACTCATCAAGATCGAACCGGCCAGATACTTTCTTTAGGTGACGTACTATTTAGCCGATTTGGTGATAATATGGCTGATATTGTGGCGTTACGCTCTTTAGATGACAGCAGAACGGATTACAATGCAGAGAAACGTCGTATTAAAAGCTCGTTAGCTTGCTTTTCCCCGTCAGCAACATTAAGCAACCGTACAGAGGTAGTTAGCAAAACCGGTATAATGCAAATTGACCTGGATAAGTCTGATATTGAACAATACGATATTGACGAACTGAAGGAGGCTGTATTCTCTCTTCCATTCGTTTTTTATGTTTCCCTTTCTTGCACCGGGTCAGGATTCTTTGCCCTGGCTCTCATTTCTGAACCGGAAAGGCAGAAAGAATACGCCTTACATGTATTCGATGTGCTGGAGACTTATGGGATTAAATGCGACAGAAGCAAAGGCGACAAGTACAATGACCTTCGATATGTTTCCTATGACGCTAACGCCCTTTATCGGGAAAACGTCGAACCACTCCGTGTAAAGCATTTTAAGGCTATTCCAGCCCCTAAGCGAACAAGAAGGACAAACACTCATGCCATAAGTCAAAATACCACACATGCCGCTTTAATTCAATCTCAGGTCAATAATATTCTATCCGCCCAAGTCGGGCAAAGATGGCACACGGTCCAATCTGCAGCCTATACCCTCGGTGGATGCGTTTGGAAGGGTTTGGATGAATATTCCGGTTTGAAGGCGATAACGGACGCTATAGAATTCAATACCGCATTCACAGGTGAGACAGAAAAGTATATCAAATGTGCAAAGGATTGTTTTGCTGCCGGCAAATCATCTCCGATGCCCGAAAAAGTGAGAATATGAAATTAAAGCCATCACAATACAGGCTTTTTGTTATGGCCCGGATCTATAACATAATGCATTCAGAGCCGGAACGTAGAACAAAAGCGGCTGGTATAATCCTGTCCTTTGCAGGAAACAGGACCTCTTATTTAAAACGCATTAAACAGATAGCGAAATATCAGAAAGCCAGGAAAGCGGATGATTAAAACCCGGTATTCCCTAACTATTTAGGTTTCATTTTCTGATCAAAGTTTAAATACATGCCAAAGAATCCAACATATCCAACAATAATAGACCATTTGAAAACTATTGAGATTTCATTTCTTAAGAAGTGGGGATATTTCAAACCAGGTATGCAGGTTTCGGGTGTTATCAGGTGGACCCGTGAAAGCCGGGTAATGGCCTCAATCTCCTTTGTGTATACAATGGATCAACACCATACACTGAGGTTTCCTACAAGTATGGGGAGGAAAGCAAGAATTATGTGATTCGATTAGCCCGGATCCCATCTAATTTAGGAAAAGGGCACCTGTTTTATTTCGTATGCCCACAAACCGGTAGCCTGTGCAGCAAGCTGTATCTGATTAATGGGATGTTCTGCCATAGATCACAGGCAAAGGATTCCATGTATGAATGCCAGACCTACAGCAAAAGGCAAAGGCGATATGATAAGAAGTGGCGGTTTTTCTACGCCTCAGATAAAGTGAATGAGGATCTAAATAAAAAGTACTTCAAAAACTTTTACGCCGGTAAGCCCACTAAGCGGTTTAAAAAGCTAATGGTTCGGCAGCAGCAGGCTAGCAAAGTTACAGCGCGAGATATAGAGCTGATGATGCTAGGGTTATAGCACCAGGTTACCGTAAAATACGGCGAAATACGGTGAACACTAATAGATTAAACAGTAAACTTTTAAAACAGAATAAAAATGACGCACACTTTAAACACACACACCGGAGAGTACAAATTATTTTTTTGGCCTCACCTTTTTACGACTTATGCACCGATACTATAAACATGATAGTGTCGCAAGCATAGTTGAACACATAAATACTCTCACTAATGGCTTTGAAACCACACACGCAGGCTTCGCTTTTACGAAACTATCGGACCTCATGGTACAAATGGTAAGATGTGGGCATGAATCCTGGAGAAGATCCCAGCGAGATGAAACACCAGTTTCAGAAGTTGATGCAGAGAATATATTAAACAGCTTAGGCGATTCACCATCAGAGCAGGTGCCCGCTTGGGCCGGAATGATCAAAGATTTTATTGCTAGTGTTGTAGTCTTCTTAACACCAGTCAAAATTAAATCATCAACTAATAGTAAAATAACAAAAAGAAAGCGCCGACTACCAAACAAATTAATAAAACCCAAAAGATAATAAAATGATAGGAACTATAGAACCTGGATACGACGGAATGACCGATCAAGAGAGATACTTATTGCACCTATACCAGTATTTAGACTCTCAGGTAATGAACATAGAAAAAACCATTAGAGAAATGAATAGGATCGGAGATTCTGTAAAGGCAACGGGCGCAACACAGGCTTTTGTTGATAAATACGAGAGTAAGGCAGTGCCGGTCTTTGAAAGATTTGCGCGCCTGGACTTCACTAAAAGATAATCTGATAAAACTGACAATAAAAACAAAATAAGATGCAAACAGCAGGAATAAAAGTAGTAGCGGAATGGGATGCAACGCAAGTTAAGCAAGGAGTAGCTGAACTAAAGAATATACTAGGTCCTAAGTTTGGGAGCCTGGTCATTGATAACAAGGGCGCACTAAAAAGTTTAAGTGACATTAATAAATTACTTAACGATATAGTTGCTAACGGAGCAAATCTAGGCCCGAAGATGGCAGCTAACTTAGAGAAAGGTGCAAAGACAATGCAGAATGCTATAAACAAGGGGTTATCTAACTCCGGGCAATCTGAACAGCGCGCTACCAATCCTAAAGGGGGAGTAAACAGGAGTTGGATTTAATGGGACAGCTAACGAAGCAAATGAATGATTCGTTAAGAGCTGTACAAAATTTAACCTTAGCACATGGCGCAAACTCACAAGCGGTTTTGAGAGAACAAGCAGTCTACGCATCGCTTAAGGACAAATTTGATTCCGTTATTTCGTCATCAAAGAAGCAGATAGACGCTTACGGCAGGTTATCGGATCTGGGAGCTAGACTAACCCGGCACGCACAAAACATGGCAGCAAAGTATGGAGCCTTTTCAGACCAGGCACAAAACGCAGCTACTAGAGCCAAAAGGGTTAATGAGGAGTTAGCTAAGATTGATGCCAACTCCGGTAGATACGGTAGAAATGTCGGTAACTACGCGTCCGGCTACAACGCAATATCTGTAAATATGTCTCGGATCATTGGAGAGATGCCCAACTTTGCGCAGTCTGTTAAAATTGGATTCCAATCTATTACAAATAACATACAACCACTAAAGGAATCCATAGATGATTTCATTAGAAAGAACAAAGATCTGGCGGCTCAGGGAAACCAACTGAAAGCGCATTGAAAGCTGTTGGATCTGCTTTGTTTTCCTGGAATACAGCTTTGCTAGTTGGCGTAACTGCAATGACGGCTTATGGTCCTAAAATCATCGAGATGATTAGAGGGACGGACACGCTGGCGGAAGCGAAAAAAAGAGCCACAGAGCGCCAAAAAGAATACGACCAAATTCAGGATAGCGCGAATAGTTCTGCGGCAAAGCAAATCACTACAGTAAATTCTCTACTGTACACATTACAGAAAGAAACTTCCACAAGAGAGCAACAGCAGGGGGCGTTGAAGAAGCTTCAGGACATCTACCCTTCTTATTTTAAGAACTTGGATCTGGACGATGTTAAAAACGGCAAAATAGCCAACACGATAAAAACGAGCTTATCCCCGCCTTATTGGCAGCAGCAGAAGCAAGGGCGTTGAGTGATACTATCGCACAGAATACACTTAAAGACTTAAAGCTACAAAGAGACAGAGCTAAGGCCGCCAATGAAGTTTTGGCAGCAGAAAAGGCGCTTAATAAAGCAAAGCAGGAAGCAGCTATGAATAAAGACGTTGTAGGAACAGACTTTGCAGCAGCAGCGCCAGTAAAGGATAATGTTAAAGTTATTGAGGCGCAAAAGAATCTACTCAAAACTGCTGATGCTTTTGATGCAATAAGGACTGAGCAAAAAGAGTTAGCTGCTGACAATAAAATATTTACCGATCAACTAGACAAGACTTCAAAGAAGCTGGGGAAGTTATCTGTAGATGGCACTGACTCCGCGAAATTCCTTGGTAAGGGATTGAAGGATGGAGAGTCTCAGGCTAAGAAAATGGCAGACGCTATCACCGAGTTTGAAGGCAGCTTGATGCCATCGGAATTAAATTATCTAACAACATAATAAAACCGTCAGACGCTGCAAGCGAACGTCTGAGTCAATTGCAGTCAATCATAGGAAAACTGCTGGTTGATTTTAAGCAAACGCCTGGAGAAAATAGTTATCTGCGTGGTCTTATATCTGATGCTGCTCAACTCGCCGATGCAATCGAGATAACAAAGCGGAACATTGGTGAAGTGGCATTTAGTCCCCGCGGGCTGGATATGCCGTCTATTAATCCGAAGATAGGTAGCGATGTAGCTGAAAAGGCTTTATCCTGGGCGCAGCAAGTAAAAGCGGCGGCCGCCAAAGGTATAACGCAAGTTTTTCAAAATGGCATCATGGTTCCTTTGTCGGTATCCGTAGATCCGGAAGCTCTAAAGCGAACCGAAGCGGCTGCAATTGCCACCGCCAACGCTGTTAATTCAGCTGTTAAAAGCATGGCCCAGAACGCGGCCTTTTCTCTTGGAGAGTCTATTGGTAATATGATAACAGGTGATGGCGGGGTAGCTGAATTGCTTAATGGACTTCTTAACGTAATAGGAGATGCCTTTAAGGCGTTTGGTAAAGAAATGATAGCGATAGGAACTACAATGCTGCTAGTGGACACTGGGTTAAAGGCTCTAAAGATCCATCCTGCATTAACTGTAGCAGCCGGTATAGCGTCTGTTGCATTAGGAGAAGTATTACAAGGAGATTTAATCAAATCCAAAAACAAATCATTCCGCGCCTTTGCTGACGGTGGTGTAGTCTACGGCCCTACAAATGCATTGATAGGTGAATACGCGGGAGCAAGTTCAAACCCGGAAGTTGTGGCCCCTTTGGATCGCTTAAAAGATATCATAGGAGGTGGAAATAATGTAAATATAACCGGCGAGTTCGTTATGAGAGGCAGGGATATGGCCGTAGTATTAGAACGCGAAACTAAATACCGAAATAGATAGCAACTATCAAAGGGTATAGCGATATGTCTCTAACATATCGTATGTGAATAGAATAATCAGGGTGTAGTTTTTTCTACACCTTCATTTTTAAAACATATTTATGGCAGTAAGAATCAGAATAGACAAATTAGATTTAAATAGGAGGCTAACCAAGTTTCAATCCGATGTCGAACAGGCGAT
This sequence comes from Paraniabella defluvii, assembly GCA_019316985.1. Lineage (GTDB taxonomy): Bacteria > Bacteroidota > Bacteroidia > Chitinophagales > Chitinophagaceae > Niabella > Niabella defluvii. The sequence continues at coordinate 1,640,874 of CP079215.1, read as the reverse complement.
GAATAAGGGTGTAGAGGAAGCTGGAGAGCAGATAACGAGGGATGCAAAAATCTTAAGCAGTGATATGCCTGTGATAGCAAATTCAATTCAAATGAATCAAAAAGAAAACGGAATAGAAGTTTCGGCAGGCAATGGTATGGATAATACCGAAATTACCGCATTTTTGAGTTCGAACCGGTAATGCGGCTGCAGCTTTGGTTCCGGGGTTGCCAGAGGATTGGCAAAGGATGGCTAAAACGTATTTTGTAAATGGGAAAGGCCGGCTACCCGCCCATCCTTATTTATATCCAGCGTTTCAGAGGGCAAAAGGAAACCTAGAACAACTGATTATATCTAAAATCTAATTTTTACGGTTACTGTTACAGCGTTTTCAATAATTTTAATAAACTTTATCAAAATAAAGATCAACTGGTTTATGAATTTACCTAAACTGCTTATAGCATTTGCCCTCTTTTTTTTCCCACCGTGGGGAGTAGTCAAAAGATATACGCACCGACACTGGATAAGGAGTATATTAAAATTACATCCAAATCTCTAAAACCTTTCGTAAACAATAAATACCTGGAGAAAAATACCATCAATCTGTCATTGAGCTTTATAATTACAGTGATGGAACCCTAAAGCTATTAAGATTGATATTCCTAATTATTTTTACATGAAGGAGGGCATTATTAGTAATGTTACTTACAAGAAAGAAGCAGGCGGCGAAACTTCTTTGCTGCTTGGCTATATTGATGGGAAAAAAATGGGGTTTATTCTACTAACGCTAGTCAATGGAATGTGGAACGATCGAGTTATTGGCGTATCATTTGCCGAAGATTACACTAAAAGTTCAACCTTAAAGACGTTAGGATTATTGGAATATGAGCTAGATAAATAACTTTAATTCTCGCCTTAGATTAATCTAGTTTCCACTTTGTTCCGTCAGAGTACATTACCTCGGTTGGATATGCGACTAAGATTTTTTACCATCCCTACTCAGCACACTCCACTGAAGCGTCATAGATCGCCCCGGGCTTATCGTTTTGTCTGTAAAGCCGCCGCCCCAACCATCGACAAATCCAGACATATCCGCAGGCTCAGCGAAAGCATTTTCTCCATACCACCTAAATCGTATTGCTGTTACTTTTTTTTCTTCGATATGTTTTTAAAAGTAAGTGAAACGTCTTTAAAGCTAGAGTATTCTTCCTGATAAAAACGGGCCTTTATAACTTTAATTGGGCAATCATGAAGTTTACTAGTATCCGAGTAGACTGATTTAACCCTCGCTTCTTTAATAGATTTAGTTACACCTTCTGTTTGTTTTTCTATTATACTTTCTACGCTGTCTTCATTGATGCTGGCTATTACCTTGCTTCCTTTCGAATCGTAGAGATCGAAGTAAATAGGAGCGTCTGATGACATACCTAGAGCCTTAGAAGTCTTTTCGCTTATCTTCTTGCTAATTTGGAATTTCTCGAAGGCTTTAGAGTATGCGTCCTTGTCATTATCCGCAACTATAGTTTCCGTTTTCCCTTTACTATCGACATACTTGTAATTGTTTTTACAGCTAAAAATCACCAAGCTTACAGCGATAGCTATTATTTGGCTTCTCATAATGTAGTTTTTGCAAAAATAAGATGCTCTACAATATGGCAATACGGCTTTCCATAAAAATAAATTTTGCATTATTCAATCTCTGTTGTATTTTTAAATCCTCAACGTTCCATTAAGTAGCAATACTTAAAACATAAATATTAACAATAAGCGCACGCTGTCGGTGAAAGCCCGATGCCTTCACTATAACTTAGTGGACGTTGAGACGAGTGCGCCTTTTATTTTATGTTATGAATACATTTATTCCCGTGGGCTTCTCAACCCCACAACTCCGCAACGATCAGCAACCAGTAAGAAAGCACTACTGCCCAGGACTGCGACAGTCCCAGGATCAACCCCACCAGCAAGGCCGCGAATATCTTTTATTGACGGCTCCTTAATGTTCATTTTAAAAGAAGGAGGTAGTTATGAGTAGCTGCTTAAGATGCAAGTTCCGTAAACGGTGCCCATCTTCGTTGATAGACAAATTTTCTATTGGATTTAAAAACTTCTGTCCGAGGTCAACACCCGGGCTTAGAGAGTGGGAGTCAATATTTATACCTGAATGATAAGAGAACTTTGAAATTATCCAGAATTAGAAGAAACTAAAAACTACTACAATGAATCTTACAAATGAACAAATACAAGAACGCAAGCAGGTTGCTGCTATCATATTTTCAAAGGATGGCAAAAGCGTTATTAGAGGCAAGGAGCAATTATTGCAATTGACGGCAGGATTGGTTAGGTTTGATGATTTAGAAGCATACGACTTTGAGTCAATACTACAGGATGTGGCACTAAATTTAATAAACCCCGATTTTTCCGCAAAACTCTCCAAGTACTCCCAGGAGAATGCCGCAAAAGTATTTTCCCTGCTGCTGTATTTCTTCCGCTATCTCGAAAGCGAGTGTGAGGACTATCTGAATTATGGAGCCTTGGAAAGCTATTGCGCCAGTGTTCCGCAGAGTGTTTATGATAACATCAAGGCCGGTTACACAGCTTAATTTATAATTATTAAACTTAATTACGATGAAACCATACACAAGCATAGATGAACTGAAATACGATATCCAGCAGCAGGCTGAAAATTTGCCGGATTATATTATGGAGTCGCTGCCGGCTAATAAAAAATTAACCTTCAAAAAGCCATTAGATTGCAGGATAGCGCTGTTACGATGTTTGAATCTGTGGCATGTAGAAAAATATTAGAGGCTATCAATAATTCAATAATGGATACGCTCAGGGATTTCGATGACGATAAAGATAAATTTGAGTACGGGACGGATTATATCAAAAATCAAATTTGGGCTCTAACCCAGATCAGCAACTTTATTGCCTGCGCAATACCTGAATAAGTGATTTCTTTTTTATTTGATAATGGGTGCCGGGTATGTCTATACCTGGCTTTATTTAAAACATCAATTATGGCAAAGAGTTATACAGAATGTGAAATTTACGAGATCAGGGCATTACTAGGTGTAATAATAAATCAGATGAATATACTCAGCTATTGCCAGGATAAAGATGCCCAGGGTATCAGCTTTCAGACTGAGCTGATAGTAACTGTCTTGCTGAACAAAATTCCTGACCCTGCATCATTATAGACGGCTTTCGTTAACTTAGGCTATGGATAAAATATCGGACGCTGAACTAGTCAAAGAGTTAGCAAAAATGAGACAGGCATTAAAGCCCTTTTTAAGTGCAAAGTATAATAAGATACTTGATCAGGTGGGAAGTAAATTGAGTGAAGATTCGTATCCTCAGATACCAAAAACTAAAAAGCAGAAGTTGACGTATGATCAGCTGCTATCTAAGCTGTACTTTAAAAATAGGCAAGTATAACACATATAGACCGGGTATTTCTATATCTGGTATAAATTATAACTCTACGGAATTAGATTAAGCTGACGTTATATTAACATTATTGCAGCTAGGCTTATAGCCTGGCTTTTTTGTTTGGTCACAATAAAATGACCATAATAAGCGTACTGCATAAAATGTTTTTATGATCACATCAGTAGTACACATCATTGGTGTTAAGGTGAAAGGAAGAATCCTTGTTAATAGGCAAGAGCTTTGTCGAGTACTCGGTATTAAAAGCAGTACGCTATCCAACAAGGCAAGACTTTTTCCAGAACTCAAGAAAGCACGCGTAAACACTGTTGGCGGGGAAATGTGGGATTTGTCGTTAGCATTATCAATTAAAATTTTGCCTAACGAAAATCCAACCTCAAATGAGCCTGTCGACTTTGGCGAGCCTATTTAGGGGATAAAAACAGAATCTTCGGATCTTAGAGAAACTTTCGTGTCCTTAACAATCGATAGGTCCGAACCTTTGACCTTGAAGTCTTTGTTAATGCTCTTGGTAATAAAACGATTAACTGCACGTATTTTAACCTAGCGCAGATTCGAGCCATATTTGAGCCATACAATAACCTGCGCTTATTAAACATAAATCGATAATGAACATAACCATAGACAGCAAGGCATTTAAAATAATTATGGATCGATTAGACTTGATCGAGACAACCATCAAAGCTATGAGTGCGAATAATGGTCATAGTCGATGGATGAGTGAAGAAGATGTTATGATGGTTACAGGTCTCAAAAGAACCGCCCTGTACGAAAGAAGGAAGGAAGGTGTATTTAATTGGAGACACGACAATGGCCGCAAAATCAAATACCTACGTCGCGATGTTGAGGCCTACCTAAGCAGTAATTCAACTATCACTAAAAATGATAAATAGCAATATTCGTTATGCCCTGGAAAATGGGTTATTTAATTCATCCACTTTCTCCCAATATTCCTCAACCTTCCTTCCTAATTGATCCGCTACGCGGTCAAAGTATCCCTTTCTGGTACTGAAAACCCATCCATCTTTATTCAAGTGTAGTTCGCCACGGGCAATATTAATGATCTCCACATCGTAGCTATGTGCTGAAGCTCGGCCTTTTACACCAGAAAGCCTACATTCTAACTTCATCCCATTCCACATGAAGAAAGTAGTAAGGCAAGTTATCTGACTGCCGTCATATTTATTTAAAACAGAGTTCAAATTGCTAAAATATTTAGCAAATATAAGTTTATTCAATTTAGATTCGTAGTTACTTAAAATTATTTGGTTTGCTTATAACTTTGTAAGATGGAAAACAACAAAGCAAGGAGACATGAGCTTAAAATACTTCATTACAGGAAGCGTTTAAAAAATATGGTTTCAAGGAATCGCCTAATCATAATTTATACGCATTTCGTTCTCATGGAAAGCCTTGTAGCTGTTCATTATGTAGAAGCGAAAAGTACCGGGATAAAAGAAAAAAAGGTAGAATTTTCGATTTTATGTTGGAATAGTATAAATATATTTAACATTGATTTTTAAGGCATCCGTAGTAAAGCATTATAGTAAACACCTGCCAGGATAGTCGTAGGACTTTTTGTATTAAATGCAATCATCTTCCTCTACCTGCTCTGTCGTGAACTCCCTCTGACACGTCTTTAATTGGCTTAGGTTTAAACTGTTCTGGATCCTTGTCTGGATTATGTTTCGATAATAAAGTTGTCAAACTCTTCCCCATCCATAGAACCGGTTTGATCCTAATTCTAAGGCTAAGAACTTACCAGCTGCCTCAGCATATTGGCTCTTTATGTAGTCAACACAAAAATCTGTATAATCTGCAAATGAGTTAGCTACGGGAGTATTATGAGCCTGTCCTGCCTGGAGCCATTTTATAGATTCGTTATTCTTCCTGCGAGTGCAAATCCTGTTGCGTACATTAGGCAGGAGTTCGCGCTCAATGGGCCTCTCATTGTACTTTTGCCATTTCCGACTGGGACTTGGTATGCCCAAACAGATAATTTAGCGGGCGCATCCTCTTTACCGGCCAGCCAGTTAATATTGGCAATTAATTCCTGTTTCTTTTCAGCAGATTGCGAATAAGATATTGTAGAGAGCAAAGTATGTGTAAGTAATAAAAGTGCTAGTGATTTCGGTGTTTTCATAAACGTAGATTTAGAAGTAATTTACGACTTTATTCAAATTACAAAAAAATATTTGATTTACTGAATCAATCCCGAACCGATAATTTCTCTTCGCTGCGTTTGTTTAGGAAGTATACTTGTTGTCCGTGTATAGGTGTCGCTATTAGCTACTCCCTAATATCTTTAACCCGGATATAACCGTTATCATCCCTAACAAAAGAAAAGTTTTCAAGTGGCATGTTGTATTGATCGCTGGTGATCTTAACTGACACCAAAACCGCTTTTAATTGGTTTTTGAATTCCGGATGCACTGCGTTGTCATAAATAGCCTGTACTTGGTCGTAGTTTAGTATGGTGCCCACAGGAGGATCATTTTTAATAGACAGCACGTTCTTTATTAACTGGCAGGTCTCATACTGCTCGTCACTCTGGTATAGCGTTAAAAGATCCTCTAAAACGTCGATAGGATAATCAAAAAGCACATTCTCCTTTTCATTGTCGGTAAACCGCTGCTTTAGTAATCTATCAAAACCCTTTTTTAGTAATGTGGTGTCTAGGTATTGGTTAGGCATAAGCAAATGGTGAAGTCTTAAAAATAGGCGCAATCCACTGGTGGCTGTCGTTGGTTAGCTTCATGCGCCTGTATTCATCATAAGGATGAAAACTAACTTAAATGTACAAAATTTTCATTTTCCGGCAGAGCGTTATATTATATTTGATAATAAATTTGGCTTATGTGGAACATCTTTAAAAAACAAACCGCGACAGATAGTGGACAGCCGTTAATTTCTCAAACACCTGTTACAGTTGTCCTTACTGATGAGATTAAGGCAAAATTAGTAGATCGTTATTTGGAGGGGTCTCCTGTCCAGGATTATGTCCGTGAAGAATTTGATTCCTTAGTTGAAGAAGCAGCTATTCTTATTATTCAGAATCAAATAGCAAGTACTTCGCTACTTCAGCGCAGGATGAAGTTGGGTTACAATAGGGCTGGACGCATCATGAATGATTTAGAAATACTAGGTATAGTTGGTCCTTATGCTGGGAGCAAAGCTCGAAGTGTTAATTTACAGGCGCATGACATTGAAGGGGTAAAAATACTGATAGATAATTTTAGAATACAAGTAGCAAACTTTTATCAAGATAATTTGACTGCATTAGAAGCTAGGCGGCAAGGTATAGAATACAAAAAACAGCAGCAGCAGATCGAAGAAGAAAAGGAAGCTATTCGCCGGGATATTATAGCGAAGCATGAGAAGCAGCAAGAACAAGAACGCAGAAAGCAGTTGGAAAGGGAGGTGTATGAAGATTTAAAAGCTAGGGCATTATCGCGCAGGATATTCAGGAGCAGGTTAGAGAGAGAATACCCCAGGACGTTATGGACCAGGTTTGGAACAGAGACGGAGGAAGATGTGTAGAATGCGGTGGAAATGAGCAGCTGGAGTTTGATCATATTATACCATTTTCAAAAGGTGGTGCAAATACCTATAGAAACTTACAACTGCTTTGTAAGGGATGCAATATCAAAAAGTCTAATAAAATAGGGTATTAGATTAGCCTAATTAAGAAAAGAGTTTTGCCATATTTCAACATGTTAGTAAGTGTTAGCCCTTTTAGTTGCTTTGCCAAAGATTGCTGAAAAACGCTGAATATAGGGAACCATCAATTGTGGAAGAATGATGAAAATTGTGGAAGTTTCAGATTCAGCAAAAGATTTTTCCTACATCACTACGCGCACGCATGTGCAGGTTCGAATATTTAAATTGCTTTCTAGCCAGGAGAACCTAACAAAACCTAACATCAAAAAGGGCTGGGACTTGACAAAACTTGACATCCAAGAATGCTAAAGCCTCATAGAACCTCACATTTAAAAGATTTTTCTATAATCATTACGCGCACCACGAAATACCCCGAAAGATTTATAACGATAATGATTTGGAGTGTATACCTGATGTAGATAATACCGATATCAGTCTTTTCACTATAAATAGTTCGATTAAGGTTATATCTTGCCTAATTTTGTCATTAGTTCGTAATAGCGTCAATCCTAATGTTTTCAAAAGTCTTAACATCTCTCTAGGTCTTAAACTTTTAATTGGTATACGGTTTGTCTAGCTGGAAATATGGAAATACACTACGAAACACCACAATCGATATCCGAAGCATTAGAAATGCTCGCTGATCGAAAGGCGATATTTATTGACATGGAGGATGCACTGGAGATAATTAATAAAAATCCGGAGAGTAGCTATAAAATGCACTGGAATTCCCCGGTCCAAGGCAGGGTCGTTATTATACCTCGTCAGGGGTGATGTTAATTTTGAATCAAAAGGAGTTTTCGGAGATGTACGCGCGCGAAGGAAATGAAGAATTTACAGTACGATTAAAGCCTAAATTTCCTAATACAATGTCTTGCTTAGTAATAATTTATAAAAATGCTGCGCCTATCTATTATTATTCGTTTACACTTTAAAATGAAATTTATTTCACTTTTATTTTAAAATTATTTTTAAATAAACATGAAATTTGTCTCAAATTGAGCTACCTTTGCACTGCTCATCTTACCAATTATAGGAAGAAGGAGTTTCGAGGCTCGATGTACCAGGATGTACACCGAGCCTTGCGGTTTTAATGAATGTCGGGTAGTTGCTTCTTTAATTTCTTTAGAATACTTTTCTTTCCTTCTGGTTTATTTAAATGATAAGCAGTTAGAAGGTAATAATCACGAAGACTTTTTTGGGGTTCTAATACAATAACGTACTCCTGTTCAGTGTCATAAATGTAAGTTCGTATTATATCTTTGCGCTTTTTAAATCTCTTTCCTCTACACTAAAAACCCTCAAGTTGCCAGGCGATCTCTCTTCAATGTGATGCCGAATCCAATGTAATCTACATGAGCGGTCAATCTCAAATGTTCTTTTAGGACGAGAAGAACCGTCAGTCTCATCTGTTTCAATAGTTTCATGGCAAGTTAAATGAGTGAACAAAAGCTGCATATTGGGCTCCTCACCTTTAATCGGTCTAATGGCCTTGCCGCGAAAGTTTAAAGTAGGGTTATCTTCTATGTCTCGATTGAATACACCTCTAAGAGACCTGGTACGTTGACCTTCGTCCATGTGAGCGATTTCTAGTAGCGCAGAATAAGCTTTAAGTAAATTGAACGGCATAGGTGTTATTTAAGATCAATAAAAAACAAATTGAACTTTTGGCTGTCTTTAGAGGTTGAGGAATTTAACGGGAGTTTACTGTGGAATTGAATTTTTCAATTATTTTATTCTTAGCGATTACTTTATTAAGCCCTCTTAACCTATAACCAATAGCTCCGGTGATTATATCTGTAAGCTGCATTAATTCGCTTTCATGGGATCTTATATTTTGCAAGGTTCTAACAGTCACATAGTTTTTATTTAAAAACGCTCTAAGCCCATTTACCTTTTTCGCACTTCTAGAATCCTTAACATCTAAGTAGATGTTGTAATTGCAATCGTGTAAAAGCTTTTTACTTAAAAGTTGAAAATACATTTTGTAATAAAAATCATCGTGGCTCTGGTTAAATTCTTCATGCTTCAATTGACCCTTATCTATTACAATAGCCCGATATTGTAGATCTGTTGCAAAAAAATAATCAATTAACTCACTGTAGAAAGGGTAACTTGATTTTGACAATGAATTCCATTTTACTTCCGTATGGAGATTAAACCTCTTTTTAATTTGTCGTATATTATCATGATGAAGGCTGACCTGATTGTATGCTGAACTTATGTATCCTATCAGCATAAATGGGTTCTTGTCTTTTTCCAAATGACAGCTTTCGTCGCAATAAAAGTTATAAGTCTTACTCATTATGGTGTTTGTAAATTTTAAGTAGTCAACTATGTGCGACAACCACTGGATCAAAAAAAAACAACCAAAACGACAACAAAATTTGTAACGAATTGATTGTTAATAAACTGTGTAGCCCGGACAAGAATCGAACTTGTATCTAGAGTTTAGGAAACTCCTATTCTATCCATTGAACTACCGGGCCGTTTCCTGCTTTTGCGCAGAAAGGGCTGCAAATATAATAAAGATTCGGGTATCTAACGGTTATTTTGGCTGCTCTCCCTGATGATGATTTCCGGTGCCAGGCTTTCCAGCTTAAAATCGGTCACAGCCCGCTTGCTTTCAATAAGATTGAGCAATAGTGTCGCCGCCTTTTCGCCCATTTCAAAAGCCGGCTGGCGGATTACTGAAAGCGCAGGGGCAAAAAGCGATGTGTATTTCGAATTATTGAAACCAATCACGCCCATATCTTTCGGGATCCTGATATTGTCTCTTTTCAGGATACTGAATGTTTCGGTGGTGATCTTATCGGCCAGCAATACCAGGGCATCCGGCTTTTTTTTCAGCCTGAGCAATTCTCTTACTGCATTTTCTACTTCTTCCACGTTGGAGCCGCCGTGTGAGCAATAACGGATCAGCGATTTATCTACCGGTATGTTGTTATGTTCCAAAGCCTGCAAATAGCCTGCAAGGCGCTCCTCGTAATGGCCAGGTTGGCATTACTGGCAATAATACCAATACGTTTGAACCTGTTGTTAATAAGATGCTGTGTAGCCTGATATACTCCTTGCAAATTATCTGTAATTACCTTGTGGGTGTTGATTTCCTCCACTACCCGGTCAAAAAACACAATGGGCAGCCCTTTTCCATGCAACTGCTTTAAGCTGGTAAAGTCGTTGGTTTCAGAAGAGATGGAAATGATTAAACCATCAATCGACCTGGATGCAAGGTAGTCCAGGATCATTTGCTCCCGTTCTAATGATTCCCTGCTTTGGGTAATAATTACATTGTAGCCATTTTTATAGGCGATGGATTCAATGCCATTAATTACCTGGCTAAAAAAGTATTGGCAATTTCGGATACTACTACACCGATGGATAAAGTTCTCTTTTCTTTTAAACTTAAAGCAACAGGATTAGGCCTGTAGTTGATCTCGGCAGCATAGTCCCTTATCTTCTTCTTGGTTGCTTCACTAATTTCGTGGCTGTCCCGCAATGCACGCGAGACTGTCGAAGTAGACAGTCCCAGCGCTTTGGCAATATCCTTTATGGTAGCAGCTTCAAACTTCATACAGGCATCACACCTTTGTTGCGAAGATATAGAATTAGCACAGGATAACAGGATCCTTGCTATAGCGCCAGCCGGTTTTAACAAATAAGCCCTGTGTTTATAAGACCCGGCTTATCATGGTTCTTACTGAGCTGCTGCTTATAAATTCTTGTGTTTTCCGGGCATCGTTTTTAATGATACTGATGACAGGGATGATTTGATCAGCTAGAAAAAAAAAAGGCGACCATTTTCTCCGGAGACGTTTCAGCAAATATTTAAACCAGCGAAGTGTCGGGCGGCAAAAGAAGTACAATGGGTTTTGAACAAACCATCTATAATAAGCTTGAACAGTGAATGAGGCGAAGCGATTGCTCTTACTAACTAAGAATTGGAAAGCTGAATTAAAAAAAAGAAAGGTGTAACCGTTTTTATAAATTATGCATTTTTTTACGATTGCGATTGACCACATGTTTAGTGCTGCACGATGCGCATTTATGCTGGAATAATACAGGAGCTCTCCGAATTCCTGGTTTTAAGCAGGGCGCTTTCTTTTAGCCGATTAAACATTGCCGGTTGGGGTTGAAAGTTTTATGTTTATTATGTATTGCTGCATACTAATTAAAATTCTGTTGATCAGTTATTTATATATATTATTGGCTTTTGTGATAACTATTTTAAACCGGTATCACCCTATTTTCAACAAAAGATCACCGATAAAGGCTAACGGAAACGTTTGCGTAAATAAATCTGGCCTCTCCCAACTTTCCTGAGCAAAAAAGAGGTAGAATTGCCCAACGATTGGATAATCTCCGGCATAAAAAATGAAACCGATTGCGCATTTACTGCGAATCCGGAGGTTTAAAAACTAAAATTAGAAGCCATATGAACAGGTTATTGCTTATGTTATTGCCGGTCTTTTTTGCGTTGTGGCAGGCGCGCAAACCAAAAGATCTCAGGTACCGTGGTAGATGATGATAAGGCGCCTTTACACGGTGTAACTGTTGCGGTAAAAGATGGAGTTGCAATTACTCAAACTGATGCCGCTGGTAAGTTCTCCATTAATGTGCCAACGGCAGATACAGCCAGCCTGGTTTTTACTTTTACCGGTTATATGGGTCAGACAATTGTTGCAACTGACGGTATGTATGTTTCTCTTGTAAAGAACATTGTTGCAGGCGATGATGTGGTGATTATCGGATATGGGTCTGCTACTAATATTAAAGACCTTACAGGTTCTGTTTCCTCCGTATCGGGAAAGACGCTGGCCCGTGTTCCCGTATCTTCTGTGGCGGAAGCATTGCAAGGTAAGGCAGCCGGTGTTCAAGTTACAATGGTAGATGGGGCACCTGGTGCAGAGATCAATATTCGTATCCGGGGAGGTACATCTGTTACCCAGAGTAACGCGCCTCTTTTTATCGTAGATGGATTTCAGGTGGATAATATCAACGATATTCCGCCAACGGATATTCAAAGTATTGATATCCTTAAAGATGCTTCTCTGACAGCTATTTATGGCGCCCGCGGTGGTAACGGGGTGGTAGTGGTAACCACCAAGCGTGTTCAGGCGGGTAAATTAACGGTTAATTTCAATCATAATACCCAGGTAAGAACCCTGGCCCGTAAAATAGCGTTGATGGATCCGTATGAGTTTGTAAAAATTCAATATGAATCTGTAGTAGGTAATAACACCAACCGTCAAAAATTCCGTGGAAATTTTGGTAACCCTATGGATTTTGTTTATACAAACGATTTGAGGGGAACGACTGGCAGGATGAAATTTTGGGCGGAAACCCTTTAAGTCATATGTATAACCTTACCCTGAACGGTGGTACCCAAACATTGAAATTCAATACCAGCATTACGCACAACCAGGAAAATGGTGTGTTGGTGGGATCGGGCGTTTCACGAACCAATGTGTTGACAAAGTTTAATGCCGACCTCTCCAAAAAGTGAAAGTGCAGATTATCCCGCGTTTTACTTACCGCCAGGATAGAGGTGCAGGAGCGGGTAATGTAGGTAGCGGCGGTATTATTGATGTGCTGCGTTATCGCCCAACCAATGGACTTCGCGAGTTTTCGTACCTGCCTCCGGAAGATATCGATCCGGAAGATGAGCGCTTCTTTCAATATACCAATCCCAGAGGCGATATTGACCAAAACTACCTGAGAAGAAATACTTATGAGTTTACCAACCAGGCTTCTATCGACTGGAACATATTGAAGGGGCTGACCTTCCGTACCCTGGGTTCGCAAAACATGGGGTTCAGCTTCACTGATCGCTTTTGGGGAGATCTGACCGGAACTGCAAGAAGCAATAACGGGCTGCCTGTTACGGAGCTTACCACCCAAAAAAAGAAATGGATACCAATGGACGAATACTTTAGAATATGGCGGATCAAAAAAGGAGCACAATTACAAGCTCCTGGTTGGGCAGGAGATGCGGAGCACAACACTTTATACCAGCTCCAATACATCGCGTTATTTTCCAAAAGCGGTAGCGCCGGAAAGAGCCATCCGTAATATGGGGCTGGGAACTCCTGAAATCTACATCCTTTATTTCATCCCCGAAAGGCTGTCATCCTATTTTGCGCAAGCCACTTATAATTTCGAACGCAAATACCTGCTCTCATTAACCTACCGTGCAGATGGTTCAACCAAGTTCGCTCCTGGTAAGCAATGGGGATATTTTCCGGCTATCTCGGGCGCCTGGGTGGCTACCAACGAGCGGTTCCTGGAAACCAGGATATATTCTCACAACTTAAAGTAAGGGCAGCGGTGGGCAAATCGGGTAACAACCGGATTACAGATGATATGTGGAGATACCAGTATGAAATTAGTTCAAGCGGCGGACCGGGCTGGGGAGAAACCAATGAAACCGGGTATGAATATTATATCAATACAGGAGGAAAACCTTTCCTAATCCCAATATTAAATGGGAAACCACGCTCACACGCAACCTCGCCCTTGATATAGGTATGCTTAAAGACCGCATTACCATTACGCCCGAAGTTTATTGGAATACAACAACTGACCTGCTTTACCTCAGTAATATACCTACTACTACCGGGTACACACAGCAGATGCAAAACATAGGCCAGGTAACCAACCGCGGGTTTGATCTTACTATTAACGCACAGATCATCCAGCGCCCGAAAGCATACTTTAATGCAACTTTTACTTTTGGCGCTAATAAAACACGCATCGATAAACTCAATGGCAGGAAGATGTGCTTTGGATGACTTCCAATATTTGGAAATCATCTGAAAGTGACTATATGCTAAAAGTGGGCGATCAGCTGGGGCTTATTTATGGCTATGTATATGATGGTATTTACCGTTTTGATGAGTTCGATCTGCAGGGTCTTAACTACGTAGCCAAACCCGGAACGGTTAATAATGATGCACTTTTTGGAACACAACCCGGCAGGCCTAAATTTAAAAATTTTGTGGATGCAGAAGGTGAAAATAACATAGTAAACGAAAGGGACAAGGTGGTGATCGGTAATACCAATCCTAAATTCAGCGGGGCTTAAACCTGGCTGGCGGCCTGGGCAGTTTTGATATGTCGGCTAACTTCTTTTTCATGTATGGGTTTGATGTGAACAATGCCACACGCTATACTTTGTCTTCATTCGAAAATAACAACAATAACTATTTCAATATTCTTCCGGAGTTTAATTCAAACAAGCGTTGGAGATATGCAGATGATGTGTACGGGGACAGGATGGTGAGTAATGCGAACTACGTGGCCCAGTACCAGGAAGTAAATGCGAATGCTACGATCTTCAACCCGGTAGATATCGGTAAAAAAGTAACACATTCCTATTTTATAGAAGACGGCTCTTTTCTCCGTTTACAGGATGTTACTATAGGATATTCATTACCACAAACTACCTTGAACCGGTTTAAGGTTAAAAACCTGAGGGTGTTTTTTAGCGGTTACAATTTATTCTTGCTAACTAAGTACAGGGGCTATGACCCGGAGGTGGATGTACAAACCGGGCTTACACCGGGTGTAGACTATAACCGCTATCCACGAAGCCGGAATTTCGTAGCAGGCATAAACATTACTTTATAATTGAACTGTTCATCTATTACAGTATAAAATTTATATAAGATGAGAAAATATATAATCATACTCTGTACCTTTTAATGGCCTTGGCTTCCTGTAAAAAGGGCTTCCTGGATGTAAGTTCCGATTCAAAGTATGAAGGAGATTATGTTTTTGGGAACAAGGATGAAATTAATAGGGTATTAACGGCAGTATATGCCTCATTAATGAGCAACGATGCGTATGGCAATGCCTTCTTTAGCACGTTTGCTTTAAACAGCGATGTAGAATTTACCGCCTTTGCGGGTGAGCTGCAAAATATAAACGGGGAAGATTTCAGGGCATTTGATGGAGCAAGGCATGCTCCGTCCGTTCAACGGCTTTGGGATAAATTATACGAAGGAATAGAGCGTGCCAATATTTTTATCGACGGAATTCAGAAAAGCCCTGTATTCAGTAACAGCGATAAAGATCTTACCCAGCAGTTGGGTGAAGCCAAAGTGCTGAGGGCTATGTTTTACCACGACCTTGTAGTGATGTTTGGTGATGTGCCTTTTAATACAAAGCCATCCATGCAGCTGGGAACTAATTTCGTAATTCCTGTTACCGACCGTAACACAATACTCAGCTTCCTGATCGATGACTTGAAAGAGGCTGCACCGGGAATGAAAAGCGCTGACGAAATAGCGCAGGGCATTGAACGGGCTTCTAAGAATTTTGCCAGGGTATGATAGCGCGTATCGCTTTAACAAGGGGCGGCTATGCATTGTATCCTGAAGGAACCAAAGGGACTATGAAAAGAATGCCCGATTACAAAGACTATTATGCAATTGCCATGCAGTATGCTGATTCGGTTATTTCATCCGGAAAACATAACCTCGTTAAATCGTACAGGAATGTATTTATAGATGAAACGAATAATGTGGTAACCAACAACGATGATCCTATTTTTGAGATCCCATTTTTAAGAAAAGGAAGTGGCAATGTGGGCAATGCCACAGGCCCTAATGTGGGTTCTACCGAAGGGGTAACTACGCATGTCTGGGGCTCTTCGGGCGGTGGTATGAGGCTAAACGCTTTTTATCATTATTCATTCGATCGTGCTGATATCAGGAAAGATTATACAGTAGGGCATTGGAGCTATGATGCCACGGAACCCCCAGGTACTCACCGATTATAGCATGTACAATAACAAATGGTCTAAACTATGGGCCGATCCTTCAAAAGCTTTAGGCAATCAAAGCTCCGACAACACGGGGATCAATTTTCCTTATATGCGTTATGCCGACGTATTGCTGATGTACGCAGAGGCGGTGAATGAAGTGGAGGGCGGTGTAAACGGAGCGCATGGTGCAAAAGCGTTAAATGCTTTCAAACAGGTACGCAGGCGTGCATTTCTGCCCGCAGATCAATCGCAAAAAGTGGAAGCTTATACGAGCACGGTAGCGGCCTCTAAGGAATCATTCTTTAACGCTATTGTACAGGAACGTAAATGGGAGTTTGGTGGTGAGAACATACGATGGAAGGACCTGGTTCGCTGGAACCTGTACGCACAGGTAGTGTACGACAGCTTTATGGAATATTATATTGTAGCCTCAATGGTTGGCGGCGACTTTATGGAGGGCTCAGAAAAATATCAAACGCTTCCTTTTAATAAGTTTTATAAACGTGTGCCTAATCCGGGTAATAGAGATATTTACCCCAATACCACTTTGCCTGTTATTGAGTTTTATAATCCATGGGAAGGCGTACTGCACCCCGGGGCCGGCTGGGAGATGGCTACGTTTTATAACTGGTACGATGAGAATACATCTATGCCCAGGGCCCAGATCTTTTATTCTTTCCGGGGCTTTATCAGGGCGGCGCCAATCGCAACTGGGAATCTTTAAATCGTAATAACCTGCCGCCGGTACGTTATATATTGCCTTTTCCCAACCAGGCTATTATCATGAGCAACGGTGCTTATAAAAATAATTACGGATATTAATTGCCGTATTAAAAATAGGTCATATGAAAATTAAGATTTTAATACTGAATATTGTTTTGGCCGGCTTGCTGACCATGCTCTTCAATGCCTGCAAAAAAAACAAGACTGAACTTACGGATGAAGAAGAAAACAGGTCTTTCATGGCAGTGTTTCGCCACCAGGGAAACACCGGGAAAGCTGGTGACCCGCTGGCCAGCCGGTTATAAACACCAACGACATGTACCTTACATGGAATGGTATTCATGGCGCTGCGGGCTACCGTCTTAAAATGAAAGTACAATCGGGGTCCTGGGATAACCCGGCCGATATTTTATGGGATACTATTGTGGGGCCCGATGTGCTGAAGATAACCAAGCAGGATCTGCAGTATTCTACCAAACATAATTTTGCAATACAAACGCTCTCTCCGCTGGGAGAAGCGTATCATTCGAAATGGTATGGCTACGGCGATGGCTCCCACAATGATGACCGGGCAGAATGGGAAACAGGAGAACGCAAGGGTATTCCCGATGTTGTGTCTGTTGGAAGCGTTACTGAAAATAGTATGCGTGTGTTTTTCGACTTAACAGTAGGTAGTACAGACCCGGCTGTTTTAAACCCCAGCTTTCAATACGAGAATGGCAAATTTTTAATAGATGAAATATTGGTTCAGCCGGCTTCGGTGAACAGGGATCTGCCTTCGCAATCTATTAAGCTAACAGCAACAGATCTGGCCAATGGCTTTGTAGATGTAACAGGTTTAACTGCTAATTCTCTTTATGTTGTAAACGGTTTGAATAGCAAGGTAGCCCGCTACTGGGATAGGTTATACAACACCAGCATGGTACGCATGAGAGGAAAGGTTGGCGAGCCTATTCTGATTCCGCATGTGGTGGATAATACCAACACCTGGGCACAGCAAAATAATGCATGCCGTATAGATACTATACTAAACAACTTCCTGTTTGATAATACTTTGGCCGAAGGAACCATATTTATGCTGGAAGCAGGCAAGAAATATTATATAAATAGCGGTGTAGTATTAGCTAAGGGCTTAACCTTAAAATCGAACTCGCCTAATACAAAAGCAATTGTATATATGGGCCTGGGTTATAACGCTGCCAATAACGGATCCAATGCCAATAATTTCCAACTCGGCCGCCCTGCACAGGCGGGTGAAATTGGTAGTATTACAATGGGTGATGTCATCTTTGATAATATCAGTTTTGAATTGCCGCTGGCCGTTAACTTTTTCAATCAATCCCTATTCCCCGGTAAGTCTATTAACGGCAACTATTTCATCAACCAGCATTCTGCTTCCATGCCGTTTACCTGCTCTAAATTAGAGGCACGTAACTGTAACTTCCAGGGCATGGTAAGATGCTGGTTCAGAACACAGGGATCAAACCGCCAGGTAATAGAAAATATCATCGTTGACAATTGTTTATTCCACGATGCAGGCATGTATGACGTGAACGGGCGCGGGTACCCGTTTATTACAGGAGAAGCCAAGTCGGAAAGAACCAATATTTTTAATAATGTTGTAATTAAAAACAACTCCTTTATCGGCATTAGCTGGGATCAACTGGTACGCGAAAATGCTAATTTAGCCTGGGCGTCGAGTGTGGTTTGGAATGTAACTATTGAGAATAATACATTCTTAAATGCCTTTTCCGTTTCCAACGGCCGTTTCCTGATCCAGCATCAAAACCCTCCGGCCAACAGCAAATATACCATTAAGAAAAACTTATTTATTTCTGTAAAAGCTGCCGGAGACAGCAGGGATTTCTTCCAGAGCGGTATGGATTTCAGAACCTATCGCCCGGGTCTTAGTTTTGATATTGCCGATAACTACTCAACAGCAGCAAAATCTGCCAATGGCGCTATTACTTACTTCTCCTCCGCCGAGATATTTAATAATCAGCCGTTCAGTCATGCCAGCAGGGGAGCAGGCTTTAATGGCGGAGCACTTAACGTTGGTGGCCTGGAAGCAACCAAAGTAATAACCGGCCCCACGCCAATTGCTCCGGAGAACCTGATGGTAGATCCATATCCTAAAGGGAAGAAGATAGGCGCAGCATGGGATGTCAATGCACATATTTACAATGTAGAAGGCCTGAAATTTAAGAATACGCCCGAGGTATTAAATCACCCGATTTATACCAAGGGAATCGGGGATCCCCGCTGGAGATAATTAAATAATAGACGAGCCGGCACTTAATCTCCTGATGAAATTCAACCTGAAGGCAATCGCTTCAGGTATGGCTTTGGGTTGTTTTTCTCTAACAGCGAAGACCGGTGGTAATTTAATATTATTGATCAAGGAACACAGTTTACGCGCGGCTGTAAAGGCAAAGGCCTGCGCATCATTTGAGAAAAGTAACCGGAAGCCGGATATTTTTAGCCGATCCGGCCTTTTTTAAAATGTACCTGATTTTAATAACTAAGAGAGCTTTAATTGTATTGTAAATGCATTTGGTATGAAATTATCGTTGTTATTACTGCCGCTGATACTAATAACAGCGGCCTGCTCAAAGGGAAGCAACCCGCCGGGAGATAGCAAGCCCGATCCTGATCCGCCGCCGGGCAAGCCCATGCCTGTAAACGAAACGGCCATAGCATTTCCGGGAGCGGAGGGATTTGCCCGGGATATTACAGGTGGCCGGGGAGGACGTGTAATAAAAGTTACTAACTTAAACGACGCCGGAGCGGGTAGTTTGCGGGCCGCTCTTAATGAGACCGGTAAACGAATAATTGTGTTTGATGTATCCGGTACTATTACCCTGAAGTCCAATCTGAATATCAGGAACAATGATGTAACTATTGCCGGGCAAACCGCGCCGGGGATGGCATTACTATTCGGGATTACCCGGTATATGTTGACGCAGATAATGTTGTGGTTCGCTTTCTGCGGTTTCGCATGGGCGATGCTGCAAAGCAGGAGGGTGATGCACTCGGCGCAAGATTCAGGAAAGATATCGCTATCGATCACTGTTCTATGAGCTGGAGCACAGACGAATGCGTATCTTTTACGCTAACGAAAATACCACCGTTCAATGGTGCATTATTGCTGAAAGCTTACGCAATTCTGTACACGGAAAAGGAGCCCATGGCTATGGAGGTATCTGGGGTGGCCGGAAAGCTTCGTTTCATCATAACCTGCTGGCGCATCACGACAGTCGTAACGCACGTTTGGGAGAAGAAGCGGGTAAGGCATTTGCGCTTACCGATCTCACTGATATTCGTAACAATGTAATTTATAATTGGGGTAGCAATAGTTTTTATGGCGGAGAGGCTATGAATGTCAATATGATCAATAATTACTTTAAGCCAGGTCCTGCAACTATCGCCAATAACGGGGCATCCAAGCAGGGGCGTATTATATCTATTGATAAGAATAAGGTGGAAGGTACAGAAGTGTATAACATTTGGGGAAAGTTTTATATTAATGGCAATGTAGTAGAAACTAACACTAATGCTACCAATGATAACTGGGCTTACGGCGTATACAATCAATTTCATAGCAGTTATGGAACAGTTTCGGAGGCTGAAAAAGCAGCAATGCGGATAAGTCAGCCGCATCCTGTAAACGACAATGTCACTACCTACGATGCAACCACGGCTTATGAACAGGTAGTAGGCTATGCAGGCGCTTCCCTGGTAAGAGATGCCGTAGATACAAGAATTATAGACAACGTCAAAAACAAGACGTTTACAGCAAACGGCTCCAATGGAAGCACAAATGGTATTATTGATACGCAGTCGGATGTGGGTGGCTGGCCCGAACTTAAAAGTACAAATGCCCTAAAAGACAGTGATGGAGATGGCATTCCTGATGCATGGGAAGTTGCCAATAAACTTGACCCGGATAAGCCCGATGCGAATGGAAGAGATCTGAGTACCGGTTACGATAACATAGAAGTATATATCAATAGCCTGGTAAAAGTGATTGTTGACAAACAAAAACTATAATGTTTGAAATGGCGCCCTTTTACCGATCTGATAAAATAAAAGATATGGGCTTGAGGTTGTTGTGCATATTAACCGGAAATTATATCGACGGGGATAAAGAGGCAACTCAAAATAATTGCTGGAGATATATGCGGATAAAGCGGCAACGGAAAGCGATAAGCAATTAGCGGTTGCAGCCGTTGCTTTTTCGGTTGTTGCAATTAAAGGGCAGTAGGCACAGGATGCTTACAAAGATGTATTGAAATATGCAGGGGCTATATTTTTACAACGGGATACACTGGACCAGCGGGTGATGGGCGAGGTTGCCAACAGAACAGGACGGTTTATTGATATACAGGGCGGATATTCGCATGGTACAGCATACGGAAAAACGATAGGAGCCTGGCCGTTTCTGAAACAGATGCCGGCACTATCGGATACTGATAAAGATGGCATGCCGGATGAATGGGAGCTGAAGAACAAGCTTAATACAAAGGATACTGCCGATGCATCCCTTTACAGCATTCATCAATCTTATACGAATATTGAAATGTACATTAACAGCCTTGTAAAATGAAGAGATTTTTTTATATCGTAATTAGTGTATTTATAGCTGCAGCTGTTAAAGCTCAGGTTCCGGCCTTCCCGGGAGCTGAAGGTTTTGGAAGGTATGCAACCGGCGGTCGCGGGGGCAAAGTGGCGATCGTATCTAATTTGAACGATGACGGACCCGGTAGTTTTCGCCAGGCTTTTAAGGAGTACCTGGGGAGCCGCTGACGATTGTCTTTTCGGTGGCAGGGATCATTGAATTAAAGTCTCCTTTAAAGATCAGTCGCTCCAATATTACTATTGCAGGCCAAACGGCGCCGGGTGATGGTATTTGCTTAAAAGGAAATTCATTTATTATTAATTGTGCAGGCGATAAAACCGGCGTAAGGGGAATATTATCATAAGACACCTCCGCTCCCGGCCGGGAGCAAAAAAATTGCCAATGGCGTATACGGATTTAATATGGAGAACAGCCAGAACATCATCGTCGATCACTGTTCATTTACCTGGGCCAACGAAGAATGCGCTGCTATGTACGACACCCGGAATGTTACAGTTCAATGGAGCATTATCAGTGAAGGTTTGTACAACGCCAATCACCATAAAGGACTAAGAGCATATGGCGGTGTATGGGGTGGCCAATATGCTTCTTATCATCATAATCTTATCTCTAATCAAAATAGCCGTACTGTAAGATTTAACGGGGCCCGGGCCCATGATACGCTGGCTGTGATAGATTACAGGAATAATGTGATTTTTAACTGGAAAAGCGCTAATGCCTGTTATGGCGGAGAAGTGGATATCCCGGGCGGAAGGTCTGCTATTAACATGATCAATAACTATTATATTCCCGGTCCGGCCACATCAAAGGAGTTGAAATTTGTAAAAGCTAATTATAACCAGGCAAAAGCCAAAGGTTTTGGACAGTGGTACCTAAATGGTAATGTAATGGAAGGCAATAAAAAGATTACAGCCAACAATGAACTGGGTATAGATTTGACTGAGCTTCCAGGGGAGTATAAAAAGCAGGCTGTTGTAGCCAAACCTTTTATTATTAGTGAACCGGTGCTGACACAGCCGGCTCCTGAAGCGTATCAGCTGGTGCTTAAAAACGTAGGAGCTTCTTTACCTAAGTATGATGCAGTGGATCAGAGGTTAATAGCAGAGGCAAAATTGCACAAGGCTGTTCGTGGTGAAAAAGGCATTATTAACGATGCGTCTGAAGCCGGTGGCTGGCCGGTGTATCAATATACAAAAGCTGCTGTTGATACAGATAAAGATGGTATGCCCGATGAGTGGGAAATAAAAACGGCCTGAACCCTAAGCAGGCTTCGGATAATAGTGAATATAAACTGGATAAAGATTTTACAAACATAGAAGTGTACATCAATGGTCTGGTAAAGCAAAGGCCGTTGTGACCACCTGTTCAGGCTAAATATTGATCTGATGATAAAACGTATAGTTTGTTTGCCTGTTGTTCTTGCGCTATTCCTAATAGCAAAAGCCCAGCAGTCGATACCCCAAGAAATTGATCCCAGGCCTTTTGCCGATAATGCAGGGCATTGGTACAGTATATTTAATGAGAAAAATATGATCAATGCCAGCCCCGCCAGGCCCAGGTACCAGCCTGCCGACATCAGGCAGGTGGCGGATAATATTCTTCTTTTTCAAAAAGCTAACGGAGGCTGGCCTAAGAATTATGACGTGTTTGCAATACTTACTCCTGAGCAGAAGAGCGCTGTAGCAGCACAAAAAAATGTATTGAATACCACTTTTGATAATGGAACCTGCTATACACATATACGTGCATTGGCAATAGCCTATGCATTGGTAAAAGATGAGCAGTACAAAGCGGCTGCTTTAAGAGGATTAAACTACATCCTGGAAGCGCAATATGCTAATGGCGGCTGGCCGCAATATTATCCCCTGGAAAACAACTACAGTCGCTATATTACCTTTAATGACGGTGGCATGACGGGTATCGTTGACCTGCTGAAAAGCATTTCTGAAAAAGATCCCTTGTATGATTTTATCGACATTGGTCTTAGAAGCAAACTACAAACAGCGTATAAAAGAGGAATTGATTGTATTTTGAATACACAGATAATTGATAATGGCCTATTAACCGCCTGGTGCCAGCAATACGATGAAATGACCCTGCAACCGGTATGGGCCCGGAAATTTGAACCGCCCAGTATTTGCAACGGCGAAAGTGTAGGAATTGTATTTTTCCTCATGAGTATCGAGCATCCCGATGAACGGGTGATCAAAGCCGTTAACGCGGCAATACGCTGGTTTGAAACTTCCAGAATTTATAATACTGTAGTGAAAACAGTGAAAGCAGAAACCATGGATACGCCTTTTCGCGTTTCTAAGAGCGACCGGGTGGTTGAAACAGACAGTACGGCGCCACCTATCTGGACGCGCTTTTACGAATTAAAACCCATCGCCCCCTGTTTTGTAATCGTGACAGCAAAGTAGTGTACTCGCTGGCAGAGGTAGACAGGAGCGTCGCGATGGGTATGCCTGGTATACCTACGCACCCCAAAAGGCATTAGATGCCTATGTAAAATGGGTGAAAAAAATAAACCAGCACAGTACAGCAATTAAATAGCAATGAAACTAAAAATAACCCTTCCTTTACTCCTGGTATTGACTGCAGCATTTATGCTGCCCTCTAAAAAGTAAAGATTTTTCTCGCAGGCGATTCCACCATGTCGATAAAAGATGTAAAGGCCTATCCTGAAAATGGCTGGGGCATGCCTTTTGTATATTTCTGGGATACTACGGTACAGGTGATCAACCTGGCAAGAAACGGGCGTAGTACCTCTTCGTTCAAAAGGGAAGGCCTGTGGGGCAAGATCATGCAGGAATGCCAAAAAGGAGATTATGTATTTATTCAGTTCGGGCATAACGATGAAGTACCCACGAAAAAGTCGGCCACAACCGAAACCGAGTTTAAAAATAACCTGGTACAGTATGTAAAAGAAACAAGATTAAAAGGCGGTACGCCGGTTTTGCTCACTCCGGTTGCACGTAGAAAATTTGATAGTACCGGCAAGATCGTAGGCACCCATGATGTATATGCCCAAATTGTAAGAGACGTGGCATCGCTGGAGAAAACGCCCTTGATAGATTTAGATGTTCAGGCTCAGCGCCTGTATCAGCAATTGGGTGTAGAAGCATCTAAACTTTTATTCGTGCACCTGCAGCCAGGCGAGCACCCTAACTATCCAACAGGTAAGGCAGACGATACGCACTTCAGCGAATTGGGGGCCAGGAAGATCGCCCAGATCGTTTTAAAAGATATTCGTACGCTCGTGCCGGAACTGGCGGCCAGGATTAAGAACCCTGTAGCTAATTAGCAATGCGTGTTTGATCCATGGTTTGGACCCACCTCAAATTATATCGATGTCCTCTTTAAAAAGAAATTTTAATTATGATAGTGTTTAAGACTAAAGGCTCCATGCCTCCCCTGCGCTTAGTATGCCGGTTAGGTCTGAATGGACTATAATATACACGGCACCAATTAGGATACTTTTACTATGGGTTGTAATATTGGCATCGGTAATAACCATTCAAGCGCAAACCGGTAATGCGGATAAGTATAAATACATTTTTACCGTTGCCAAAGATGGAAGTGGCGACTATAAATATATACAGGAGGCTATTGACGCCATGCGGGTATATCCGCTGGCTCCCATTACGCTGTACATCAAAAACGGGGTATATAATGAAAAGATAGAGCTACCCGCCAACAATACCGATGTAACTTTTATCGGCGAAGATGTTGATAAAACAATCATCACTTTTAACGATTATTCAGGCAGGGGAAAACTGACCACTTTTACTTCCTTTACTGCGAAAATATCGGGCAACCGGTTTATGGCGCAAAATATCACTTTCGCCAATAATGCAGGCCGCGTGGGGCAGGCTGTGGCTTTATATGTGGATGCTGATAAAGCGGTTTTTAAGAACTGCAAATTTATTGGCGACCAGGATACGATATTCAGTGCGGGGAAACATCGAGACAGCTGTTTGCAGATTGTTATATAGAAGGCACTACCGACTTTATTTTCGGCCCTTCTACCGCAGTTTTCCAGAATTGTACCATCAAAGAAAAGACCAACTCTTATATTACTGCAGCCAGTACAACACCCGGCAAAAGTAAAAGCGCAAAATTCAATCGTTGCACAAAAAAAAATGAATCGTTGCAATTTTCAAGGTAAACAAAAGCCGCTATTTAAGCGGCTTCTTCTTGCTTTTTGCGGCATACCTGAGCGCATTTGCTAAGCTGCCGTGTGTCGATATGCAGGCATCTATTACCGTCTGTTCCACCTTTACGGAGGTTGTTACCAGGGTTCCAACCCTAAATCCTCCCGGCTTTTACGGCCAGCTCCTTGCCTGGCACCGCCTCTGTTCTCCTTTTTTAAATCCATAAAGTTTATTTTTGCATTATCGGCCAATTGTTTTTGACCGGTTATTTAATAAGGCCCGGCAGACTACCGGGCCGTTTTTATTTTATAACAAAGATGATCGATACAACAGCACCAGCCAATAAGATTAACAACAAGGCCCTTTTAATATATCTATCCCTTTTCATTCTCTTAATTGTCCTAACTGTTTGTGGTATGTTGTTACTAATGGCTTTAAAGGCTCTATTATCTGTGTTCATTGTAGTAGTTTTTAATAACCCCGGCATTCGCCGGGGCCTTTGGTTTTAATTTACTTCCACATCTGAAGGATATAAGGCATCCTTACAAATGATTCGCCTTCTATCGTTTTCCCATCCCTGTAACCGATGCTTATCATTTCTGGCTCGCTTACTATTTTATCAACAAGAAAGTAATTTGAATCAGAATCGGATACATTTTTAGAGGTTGTAAACATTCGTTGTGTGCCGTTGGGCAGATAAACGATTGCAATTTTTCCTTTTACATCTTCCATTTGTTTTTGTTTTGTGGAGGTGACTAGCCTCCGGGTTATTTAATACATCAAAGATAAGGAATGTTTTGATTTAGGTAATACTTTTATCAAAATATTTTTTACATTTTTTTCGTAGGTCCTCAGTCATTATTATTTCAAAGGGCACACCAAAATGCGAAATAATTTTTAGCAGTACATCCGCTTTAGGCAGGTTGTGCCCAGCCTCATAATTGGCATAGGTGGAGCGGCTCAGCCCCAAAGCCGTAGCGGTATCTGCCTGCTTTTCGCTTTTACGTTCACGCAAAAAAGAAAGGTTTTGCATAAAACAAGTGTTTAGTGTCATTAAATAATTTTTGCGCAATAAACACACTTAAAAATATCAGTTTTACGGTTTCCCGTATTCTCAAAAAAAAAAGCCAGGTGTAAACACACCCGGCTACTTACTACTAATGAAACTATTTATATGCCCTTATATTCCGCCTTAGCGTCAAAGCTGGGGCACGCCTTATGAACGTTTGGGAAATCCCTGTGCCCCTGAATAACGGCGTTAGGGAACTTTTTACGCAACTCCCGTAGTAGTTGCAGAATAGCCGTTTTTGCCAGTCAGTCCTATTGTCTACCGGCACGCCACCAGCGCCAACCCCGCCAATGTAGGATATATGTATGGAGTTGCTGTTATACCCGGCAACCCCGTTGCTTACCTGGTCGATAGGCAAAAGGCTTATAACGGTTCCGTTCGGGTTCACGATGTAATGATATCCCGGCATTTTCCAACCCAAATTATTACGCCAATAGTTCTGTATGCTCTTTACAGTTGTGGTCTGCGGCGTAGCAGTGCAGTGTATTACTATGTATTTAATTTGTCTCACGGCTTACTTTTTAAATGATAAAAATTTGTTTACTGCCCCCACCCAGGGATAGGCATTTCTAAAAACATACACCAGCAGGCGCAACAGCAAAACACCCACAACCAGCAGGCCTATAGTTTTAAGCAACCCAAAATCCTTTTGTACATCAACCTGGCGCGTGGTGGTGCTGGCCTTCTTTATTGTACTATCCTTTGTGGAAATGGAATGTTCGGCTTTATTGGCGCTAACCCCGGTAGTGGCTTGCTCTGTTTTGCTGGTATCTAATCCCTGCTTTGTTTTAAGTCGCACATTGGTCAACTCATACGTTTTACTGGTGCCCTTTTTCGGCTTTATATTCACGGCCATTTCACCGCTATTGGTGCGGTAAAACGTAGCTTCAGTACCAGTATTAATATCTACTGCTTTAGCGCTATCGCCGGTTACCTTTAGGCCGTCAACATTCAATACAAACCTTAAATCTTCCGGGCTTTCCTCTCGCTTTATAATCTTATCAGCGGTAAACTCCAGCTCGTTAAAATACTTGTATATATTAGCTGTGGCATTGTTAGTAAAGCTATCCCTGCTTTCCTGCTTAGCAATGTTGGTGTTGGCGATCACTCGCACGCTATCCACAACCATAGTGCTTTTTTGCACTTTACGTTTGATATGGCAGCTATTCAAAGCGGCCAAAGCCACCAGTATTGATAATACAATTAGCTTTTTCATTTGTGTGGGTTTTTAGTTTCTAAAATGATTTGTTTCTCTCCAATGGTAGCATTAAACTGCTCTATCAGTTGGTACTTCCTTACGCTGTCTTGCAACAGTTCCTTTTGCTGGCGCTCATGGTCCCTGTTTTGCTCCAGGTACATAATACGTTTTTGCAAAACGGCGTTATCAGCTCTCAACGCGGCCTTTTCTTCTCCGCATTGAGGGTTACTGTTTAATGCCAGGTACACAATAAAGGCAATCAACACCAGCACCACAACAATGAAAACCACGCTATAAGCGCCGGTTTTGTCTTTGCTAAGTGTTGTTACCGCCTCCTGTGGGTTGATGTTCTCAACAGGCAATATGTTTTTTATATCTTCTGGCATTTAAATTAGTTTAATCAGTTTTCTATTGTGTAAACACCGCGCACCTGGTCGATTTATATTCTTTTTCCAATACAGGCCACCAAACAGCCTTACAGCCCAATACCTAAACCATACCTGCCAGGTACTCACACCCAGCGCCTGCATCCACTTTTAAATTCATCATCCGCAAAACGCTGGGTGGTACTGGTATCAAAGTAAAGCGCATCATGCACCAACGCAGCTGCTGCGTACATGCCGCTTTTGGAAAAGGCCCACTGAAATATATAAGGTATGCTGTTTTCATCCCAATACATGCCAGCCGCAACCTCTAACCGTGCGCCATTGGTAAGCAAAAAGCAAACATTACTTTTAAGCATACGGTACTTGCCATTTCGCGAAAAACAAGGCGTATCTACGTATAGTGCGTTAGCCTTCGCCCGTTCAAGTATGTTTTCAACTGTCAGCATTATTCCTCTGTTTCGGGTTCAGGCTCAGCCAGCAAGCCATCAGGCATTAGGCGATTTCTGTTCTTTGTCAGCACCGCTATTTTCAACTGCTCAATAATAACAGGTACATGCTGCTGTATATTATTGAAATAGTCAAACTCACCAATAGTTCCAGCCGGATACATCTTTCCACCTAGCAGTACTATATCTGTTGGGTAGCTACTACCATCTACTAAGGCAGGCAGTGGCTGCACATAATCGCCGGTGGCCGGGTCTACACCTGTTTGGTTGTCTGCTACCAACATACGCTGGTATTCTTTGTTTACTTCGCCTTGTATGCGGTTGCCCTCGTAGTCAATTTCATAGCACCTTAGCGCAATAACTACGCGCTTCATTTCCTCATCCACGCTAAGCGCCCTTTGGTATGCCTCATATCTTTTCCCTGAGTTCTGTCCGATGTAAAATTTCATTGTTATAGATTTTATATAATAGAATATTAATTTTAAACGAGTATTACAACTTTTCTTCCGTTGCCATCTACATAGTATCTCAACTCTCCCGATGCGGTTTGTGAGCCGTCCACACTTTTCATACGATCAAAATACACTACTCCACCTTGCACCCTTAAAGCTTTATCTTCCGATCTTGTTTTTGATTTATTCAAATTTGCGTTTGAAATTGGCCCCTGGGCATCAAGGGTTAACAGCGTGCGACCGAAAAACGAATCTGATTTAATACTAACAGAACTCCCTTTAATTTCTACTTCGCCAGATGTTTCATAAGGCTCTATTACGGAATTGGGGGCCTCGTAATGTTCCACCGGGTAGGCAAACGTTTTTATCGAATTATTAGGCCTGCTGATTATAACCCCGTACGGGTCCATCAGCGTCCAATTATTGCGTATATCATCAGCAGTGATAGTAAAGCCACCTACTCTTGTCGTACCATCTACAAGTACGGCAAACTTCCCTCCGGCAATTGATATGCTCCCATCTGCATTGAGAAATAAATTACCCTTTGCGAATTTGGCGCTACCATCATGGTTCAGCGCATAACTTTGTGTTTCTATTCCAGTCATCCCAAAGTTTTCTACGCCTCCAGCTATATTTACAGGGTCGCCATCAATCGCTTTCATGTATGACTTTACTACGCCGCCATTCATAGCCCCAACAATACCAGCCATAAGAACACCATTACCTACTAAAGTAGTTTCGCCAAAAACTTTCTTTAAGTAGCTGGTTTTATTAGATAATCTCCAATGACTGGGAACTAGCGAGCCAGCGTAAGCTGTAGTTGCTTCGTAAGTATCACCAGCCTCATAAACCGTTCCGCCAATATTTACAGTTACGGCAGGCGTCCATGTATCGCCATCCTTGTAATTGGATGGTACTGCTAAGAAGTTTTTGTATTTCTGTTGGCTGCAATTAGCGCGTCTTGCGCGTCTTTTGTTGTAAATAATGCAAAGTCGTTCGACTTTGTAGCACCGGGTACCCAATTTCTAATAGCTACATAAATAAGTCCGTCTGTAAAAGTGGTACCATTAACAGTTACGGTACCGCTTTGAAACAATATTTCACCCTTTTTATAGCCGTCAGGCATTAGGCTTATTGTAGTGTATACACCAGCTTTATTATTTACAGCGGCCAATGCATCTGCGCCTTCCTTTGTAGATAGAAGTATGAAGTCGTCGGATACAAAATTGCCAGACGCCCAATCTCTTTTAGCTACATATACAAGTCCATCGGTAAAGGTCTTACCGTTAAGTGTGGTGGTACTCGTTTGAAATAGCAAATCTCCTTTTTGTACCCATCAGGAACGAGCAATATTGAAGTATACCGCCCTGCTTTACTGTTTATCGCATTTTGCGCCGCAATTACATCCGTAGCATCTTGCAGCGCTATTTCGTTTATAAGCATGCTGCCTGCCCCCAGGTAAAGGTCCAAAAGGGTAAGCACCAAAAACGTGTATTTGCGTGAATACCACCGTAGGTTACAGGGTCAAATACATATTCGTACAATTGGTAGTTGCTGTTAGGTATGCTAGCAACATTTATGGGAGTTGCGTACCATCCAAACCCACCGTTACCGTTGGCTACCGGGTTTTTATTGGCATCAAATTGCCTTAATCCTAAGTAAAAAGTTCCGGTTGCAGCAGCCACACGTTTTAGATAGTATTGGGCTTTGTATTTTTGGCTGCATCATACGGTATAAAAATATTGGCATAGCAATATGAGCCATCAGCATTAACCAGGCGTATGGCTTTATCTCCTTTTTACCATCGGTAATAGTTTCAATGGTTTGTGGCGCAGGTATCACCCAGTTACTAATAGTTGGCACAACGGATTGTAATGCTGCCTGGCTTTTTATTATAGCGTCTTGCTGCTCAGCATACAATTTTGCAGCATTCAATTTGGCCGTAGCATCAGCTATACGGGCCGCTTCCTCTGCATCTACAATACCGTCTGCGTATGCCTTTGCTGTAGCTTCTGCCAGGTTTGCTTTGGCTTCTGCCACCGCTATCATAGCTTGCTCGCTAGCCGTTATTTTTCCATCTGTGTAAGCTTCAGTTAGCACTTTAAGAGCTGCGTCTTTCGCCTCAGCATAAGCTTTTGAGGCGGCTAAATAGTCATCAGCTTGCTGAATTCTTGCGGTTTCCTCAGCATCTACAATGCCATCAGCATAGGCAATGGCTGCCGTTTGCGCGGCCGCAGCCTGGGCATCAGTATAAGTTTTTGCAGCTTGTATATTGCCAGCAGATGCATTTATTATTTGTTGCTCTACATCATCAATTTTTCCGTCCGTATATGCTTCTAGCAGCGCCTTATAATTTAAGTCCTGGGCGTCAGCGTATGCTTTTGCTGCATTAGCTTTATTTGTGGCATCAATAACGCTTCTTTGTTCAGCTTCGGTTACCTTACCATCCGCATAAGCTTTTGCTGTAGTTTCGGCGGCCTGGGCTTGAGCACTGGCATAGGCATTAGCAGCATTAATGCTTTCTTGTTTTGCGGTTGCTATAGCCGCTACAATATCTTTGGGCGAAATATCGTAAGGTATTTCTTTGTTGCCTTCACCTACATATACAGCATCACAGTATACTATATCGCCCGCCTCAAAATCTCCAAATACATATCCATAAAAAGTGGTTCCTTGTACCGGGAATGTTGTATGCAAAACTAAGCGCTGCCATCCTGCTGCCAACACTTTAAATGAGCCCATTAAATCGGGGCCATAACCGGTATATATATTAAGATACACATTTCTGCCAATGGCCGCACCGGTAGCTTTCACCCATACTGCGTAGGTTATTTCTTTGCCTCTTATGATGCTTAAAAAGACGTATCATTTACAACAGTAAAAAATCCGCAACTATCAACGCTGTTATTACGGGTAAATGTAATTTTCTGCGATTTACCGCCGTGGTAGTATTCGATTGTGTCTCGTTACCGTGCCGGATGGGGGCGTACCGTAGGGCACAATAACTCGTCCGTTTTCGTAGCTGGAATCACTTACCAGGTTTGTACCGGCAATTTTCAATTTAGAATCCAGTAAAGCCGCATAATCTTTGGCCTGTTGCAACTTAGATGCTGCATCAGCAATAGCCCTGGTTTCCTCCGCACTCACTTTTCCGTCAGCATAAGCCTTTGCGGTAGTCTCTGCAAGATCAGCACGGGCCTGCGCTACTGAATCATCAATGTAAGGCACCAGTTTACTCAATGGGCATCTACAAAAGTGTTACTGTCGGTAGATGCGGTAAGTATTTCCCCTTTTTTATAGGCTACACCGTTAACAGTCTGGTTGCTTTCCAGTATCCAGGTGTCACCGGCTTCGTAAGGCTTGCTAATCGGCTTTGCTAAAAGGTGGTGCTTTTGCCATCGGCTGCCGCTTGCGCTTGCGATGCTAATAACAACGCCTGGGTAGCTGCTGTGTCAGGTATTAATACCCAGGCATAGGTACTGCCATCTTTGGCAAATCTCCAGGACTTTCCACTGTCGGGCGTTGTAGTATCATCTACATAAGGCTGTACATTGGTAAATGTATCGCCTATATGGGCATCCTTTAACTCGTTGGTAGTCCAGTCAGATGCAGGAATATTGGCAAGGGTAGGCGAATAGTTTTTAAACCAATTGGCTACTTGCCCATCTATTTGCTCTTGTATGTTAGCAAATTTTGCGGTGTAATCTGCTACCGCCTCCTGTATATGCTGCTCAGCTGTGCCTACTGCATTTTGCAAATCCCGTAAAGAGATATTAAAGGCGCTTTCTTTATTGGCTGTTTCTACTTGTATGGCGTCCACATTAAGCACGTCACCAGCCTCAAAGCCTCCAAACAAGTATGCATGAAAACCGGAAGCATTTACGGGCATTAATGCGGTCATCTTTAGGCGCTGCCAGTTGCCGGTTAATACAACGGCATCCCCTACAAAGTCACCCTGCTCTACGTATATATGCAATCTTGCTGCTCTACCTATTGCTGTGCCAGATGCTTTTACCCAAAGTGTATAAGTGCAGTACTGCCCCCTCACCCTTGCGCTTATGTAGGCATCGTTCAAAATGGTATAAAAGCCGCACAAGTCAGAACTGCTATTTCTTAAAAAGACAATCTTTTGCGATTTATTACCATGAAAAAAATGGTGGTATCTTCTGATATGGTGCCCGACGGGTTGCCGCCCCCATATAAGGCACAATAAACCGGCCATTTTCAAAAGAAGCATCCGTAACCAGGTTGTTGCCCCTATTTGCAGGTTATCAATCTTACTGTTTGCTGTATCAGCTATCTGCTTTTGCTTTAGCTGTATAGCTTTCCCCAGCTCCGCCAGCTCGCGCTTTGCAGCTACAAATTTGTCGCTCAGTACTACACCGTCATAGGGCGCACCATCTGCCGGGCTGCTGGTACTCGTGTTGGCAATTATTGGCAATACATAAGGTTCCAGGTAGGTATAAAAGGCTATATACAATTCAGTACTGTCAACGCCCAGCGCAGTAGCTTCCGCTATTTTCTCCTCAACATCTTTTTTAGTATTTCATAATTAGGTTTAATAACTATTTTCTTTTCACGCGGGCTGGCAATGCCATCACTGCCAACCTCATTTAATTGGGCAGCCAGTACATCCAACTCCGTTTTTAAGGCCACGTTACTGCCAGGTAACGCAATAAGCACCCACGGGCGTACAGGTTATTAAGGTAGGCGCCATACCCCATTAGTGTACCCATATCAGGGTCCGTAATACCGGCAAGATTACCCAGCCTCACTTTTAGCGCATTGGCAGGGGTAGTAAGCATACCTGTGCGCACATCCAAAAAGGTCCGTCCGCATCTGTATTGGTCATGTATATAATGCCGCGCCTGTCCGGGTTGGTATAGTTATCCAGCTGTAGCACTTCGTCCCCAACCGCTGGCACGCCAGCGCCATCAATTATAGTAAAGGCAAAAGAAGTGGAAGCTCCCGGTAATGCGCGCAGTATAATCCTTTGCCTGGGTGGTGTTATCGGTTTTGCAGGCTACTATATCATCTTCCTCAAAGGGTACGAATACCGTACCG
This sequence comes from Paraniabella defluvii, assembly GCA_019316985.1. Taxonomy (GTDB): domain Bacteria; phylum Bacteroidota; class Bacteroidia; order Chitinophagales; family Chitinophagaceae; genus Niabella; species Niabella defluvii. Next base: position 1,606,887 of record CP079215.1, on the reverse strand, counting down.
CTGTCATCTTCAATACTGATCGTGTAATTGGGGTGTAGGCCTACTACATCCTTAATTTTTGCTGCATTGGTTACTACAAAAGTGCCGCCCAGCGCCTGCATTTTCAAAATAGCAAGTTCGTTTACAGTCATCCTTTCACGCACGGTAAGCCTATCCAGTACACCAAATGCTTTGCCGTCATCATCTACGCCAAACTTTAATCCAGTGCCAAAAAAATCACTGGTGGTATAGTTGGTACTTTGCAGGGTGCGGGCAACATTGGCAAGCGCAGCATTAGCCGCATTAAGGGCGTTGTTTGCCGTACTGGCGTTATCGGCAAAATAAGCAGCAGGCACCTTTAATTTTGATAAAGGAGCTTTTAGGTTTTGGCTGCCACGCACCAGCGGCAAGTAATCATTTGCCGCAGCCAGTCCGCCAATTTCAATAAGTTCACTAATCTTTTTGTCCATTACTCCAGTATTATTTTTCCTTCATCCTCGTACAGCATATAATTACCCATCGGTGCTATACCATTCATAAGCAGGCCGCCAGTCCCTTGTAGCTTGCAATTCCACATGGCAGGCTCGCCGCCGTCCTGCATATTTGCCGTTATTCCAAAGTCAGGAAATAGAACCCTGCCGCTCCACACCATAGCCGCAGCTGCTGTATCTGTTAAAGTAAATCGTACATCCAGTGCAGTAAAAGTGTCCGGTATAGCTGCTATTTCGTCCAATGTCCAGGAGTTTGCCACCAGGTCCGTAAGCACGCAAATGCCGCCTAATGTCGCGCTCCAGTTGCGCTTACGGTCATACATATATTCGGCATCGTTGCCGCTGCCCAGGCTTGTAATCTCTATTATGCCAAAGCTTCGTTGTATAGCCAGCTCATTTACGCAGGCAAAAACATAGTAGTTGCCATTCGCTTTACGTGCTTCCATTATCACGTCCTTTGCATATATGTGCTTTTTATTAGTCATTTGTATAACCGCTTTCAAATTGTTCACCTTCCGGTAATAATTGTAATAGCTCAGCAAAAACAGCATTATTTACTTTGGCATTGGCACTGTCCCAGTCATAGCTAAGCAGTACAAACTTTCTACCGGCCACATGGGCATTAGCGCTCGCAGGCTCTATAAGGTAGCAGGCAACCATATCAGGCGCGTTATCTTCTCTTATAACCAGGTTGCCACGCACTTCACGTTGCACGCTGTTAAGTTGTTTCCATAAGCTATAAGCAGCCAATTTGCCCCAGGTGCCGGTTATCCCTGGCAACCCGTCTGGGTTGCTAAAGTCACCGGCAAGGTTGTAGGCATATCCGTTTTGCGCGCTGCTGTCAGGCACCAGTAATGTGCCTTTATAGGTTCGTTTGGGGCTGTTATCAATACCCAGTTCCAACGGCTTATTAGCAGCATAATTGCCAGCCTGGCCTAACTTTATTGTATTGGCCGGTAGCTTGCAATACATTCGCCCCTAAGTATCTTTTTTACATCAAATTGTATATTTCTAAAAATGCTCTGAAAGCTTTCACCGGCATTTCCCAAAGGTTGGTCCTGCGGGTAATGCAGCAGGCGTACAATAATAGTTCCGTCTTCAGGTACGGGGTCGCTGTATTCACCGCCGCCATCATTTACCGCTACCCAGTCATTCTTTACCGTCAAAAAACGATCTGTTTGGTACAAGTCTGTTAGCCACGGGTATTGCGGATTGTTCCGGTTAGGGTTATCATACCATTTATTTTTGTTGCTACCCGTAAGGTGGCTGGCACCGCCTCGTAAACTATACACTTTGCCGCTATCACCCACTAATAATAAAAAGGCAAGTCCAAAATTGTTAGGTGGTGTAGCATTATTGGTAATTCTCCATTCAAAGCTCATTCTAACCCTGTCTCCCTTCTCAACTGGTACCGGGCTATTGTTTTCAATATAATACCGGCCCTTGTCAGCTGGCGGGGCTGCACTAAAAGCAATTTCTCTAAACTTTTCTACGCCTTCATATCTATACCTTCTAATAAATGCTGATATGTTTGCCGGGCTTGTCGAGCCGTCAGCTGTATTAACACGTTTCAGCGTCCATCCGTCAAGGTTGTATTTTGATATTAGGTAAGATGTAATAGGTATGTTAGATGGAAAATCATTACTTAATATATGATATCCCGGCATTCTCCAGGTCTCATTTGCAATGTATACCCCATCTGTATAATCTTGATTGGCCAGGCTGTTTTCTGGGCCTTCAAATTTAAATGATGTTCTGCTGTATTTTACCGGGCGTACCAGCTGTACCACGCCGCTACGGTCAGTAAATTGTGCCACCCCATTGCGGCTAACTTCCTTTATATTACTCACGGCTTGTTCACCTGTAAAAATTCCATCCCAGTTATACGCACGTTGTAAAACAGTTACAAGGTGCTGCTCATTAATATTAATAACAAACCACTGTCCGTTTTTTTGGGTAAGGTAATAGCGGCCTTGTAATATTTTTTTCAATAGCTGAGTAGCTATTTTGCATTTCAGTAGTGCCAAAAGTCCGGGCATCCAAGCTGCCAATATCAAAAGCATTAGCACCGCCCACCTGCGTGCGGTCTATTACTATAATAGGCAATTTCAACCCGGTACTATAAAGCGCGCAGGCCAGCCAACCTATCAACGTCTTTACTCCAACCGGTTTTGCTCCGGTAGTATCAACCAGCGGAATATCTTTTAATTTTCCCAGTCCATCGGTAGCGGTAAGGGTTACTACGTTTATAGGGTCCTGCAAAGGCTCTGTAAGGTCATCCATTGCAAGGGTGCCAATAAAAAGCAGTTCGGTATTTCTTAATACGTCAACACGCCAGCGATCATCCGGGCTATCCGTACCCGCAAAGTGTTCCAGGGTTACGGTGCCATCATTTACAAATTGTATAACTACCTCTTTGGCTCGTATGGCGCTAAGCTTGTCGGCGCTATTATTAATAGCCTTCAAAACAACTGGGCTGTTGGTAGCGGCTATTAAAGGGCTATATACCTGGCCACTACCTGCTAGGGTGTCAGTAATCAGTACCAGCCAGTTAAGGCCGTTTACATCGGTATATGTAATCTGGTAACCCATTTAATAATTTCTTCGCTGTCTGTTCTGTATTCTCGTTATTAATCCTACAAGGTGGTCGCCTTCTGCCACCAGTCGTATTTCACTGGGGTAGCCGCCTCCACCCATATAATCTGTTATCGGCATCATGTTTTGAGTGCGCTTTGCATAATCGTTAATAAGGCTGCCAAACAAGCCTTTAAACTGGTCAAAGCGGCCCCATAGTTCGGGGTTGTTTTTGCTGGTACTGCTATGTTCTCCCACAATTGCCATTCCAGGGCCGCTTACACCGCCACCATGAGCAAAACCAGTAATTGGCTGCTGGCTCCGTTTATTCACATTAGCTTTAAGTACTGCCCCTAACGCTACTAATGCTGCTCCAGCAGCAACAGCTGCCGCAGGATGAGCAACAGCCCATGCAGCTGCCTTTTTAGCAACCTCAATAGTTATAGCGCTTTTGATTAAAAACTTACCAAAATCCTGCATGGCCCCGCCTATAGCAACCTTCATTCCCTGAAACATGCTTCCCCAATCACCAGTAGCCAAAGCATCCCCAATACCTTCAGCCAGGGTACTTACACCGTTTTGAATACTGCTTTCTAATATTTGATTAAACTCCGCTTGCAATATGGTAGCCTGTTTAATGGCAATTTTCATTTGCTCGGGATCAAGGGATGCATCAAAGGGTATAAGATGTTTTTTCCATCTAAATTTTGTTATACCAAACTCAGTGGCTGCTTGTATCAAAGCAAGATTATCATTAATTTGTTTTTGGTCATTTGTAAGCACTTTTATGTTTGCCTGTATAGGTATTTCAACATTGCTGCTTTCCTTAAAGGCTTTTTGTGCTCCTTCTCGTATCTGCTCTTGACCCGTGCTAAAGCTTATTTTTTCTGAATCAATACTTACTTTCAGCGCATCCATTTGTGCTAATATGCCCGTTACCAGGTCACTATCCGGCTTTTGTCCAAATCGGGTAATAAACTCTTCGGCAGATTTCTGAAGTAGATCAAATTTTTGTTTTGCATAATCAAGGTTTGACAATCTTCCGCTTTCATACATATTCAGCAGGTAGCTGCTTTGTGCTGCTAAATCTTTTGCGCTTCCTTAAAGGCTTTGGCATCGTCTGTTCCCTTTTTAAGCTTATCAAACTGTTTGGTTATGTCACTGCCATCTAAACCAATGTTGCCCATAGATGGTTGCAACAAGCCCACACTGTAATTAAGTTTTTCGGCTTTATTATTGGCATCATCCATTTGCAGGCTAAAAGATGCAAATGATTTACGCAATTCTTTCACCTTCCCCAATTGGGTGGCATATACATAGTAATCAACCTCGCTCAACTTAGTTACATCAAACGTACCGTCTTTGCTAAATCGTTGCTCTAATGCCGCCAATTCCTTATTGGCTTTTACAAGTTGTTGGGCTACAGGTACTCTTTTTTGTTCAAACTCAAAAGCACGTTGTATGTGTTTATCCGCCTGTCCGCTCAAAATACGCGCCCTTCCAGCGGCCATTAAGTTGGCTGTAAGCAATGATACTTGCTGCGATAGCATGGCGGTCTGTGCCGTCTCTAACGTAAGGTTTTTAAAGTAGCTGGGGTATAAATCCTGTAATTGCTTTATGGCCGCTTTTCGTTGGTTAGTACTTAGTGCGGTATTAGCCGCGTTGTCAGCAAGGCGTTTTAAGTTACCAACCTGTTGGGCAGTTGTCTGGTTACTGCTATCAATTATGCCTCTTAGTTCTTCCTCAGCTTTTTTAAGTGCATCAGTGGCGCTTTTTGCGTCCCCTTTCGGCGCGTCCACATTTGTAGGCCTATCTGGTAAAAGGTAATAGCGGTTGTAACGGCAGCCAATGCCAGGCCTAACCCTCCTGGTCCTACCAGGCTATTACCCAAAGCACCAAAAGCAGCCTTCGTGCTCCCGGTTTCAGCTTTAAGCCGCCTAAAGCTTTCAAATAAAGGGCTAATATTATTCGCTATACCAATAAAACCGTATGGCGCATCTTGTACAACACGGTTAAGGTCAAGCATCGCAATTTCTGCCTGGTTAGCGCCCGGCTTTAAATTCTTCAAAGCGTTACCAGCGGTACCGGCGCTGCTACCTACATCTTTTAATTCATGGGGGCATTATTCGTGCGTACACGCACGTCTATAGTAATTTCACCGGGTCTACCAGGGCCAATGCTACCGATACTATTACGGGCCTTATTGCCAAAGTCTTTCAACTTTTGCAGCGCATCCCCTTCCAGTACTTTTATCGGTATTATTATTGATTCGTCCACTTTTCTCTTTACTCCTGCTTGGAGGTTATTTTTATAATCCCGTTTTCAATTACAATTCCCCTTTAGCCAGCCGCGCAAGCATTGCCTTCCGTTTCTTTTGTGGGTCGTACACATCACCAGGCAGCGGCATGTATTCTACAATATCTACTCTATCCTCTTCTTTGGTAAACACCTGGTATATGGTATAAAGTAGTTCCCTGGTGCGCTTCCATTCCGCTGTCTCCCTGTTTTCATTAGCCTGTATCATCTCCACCACGTCACAAAGCGCAACCTCCCAGTACTCATTTGGTTTAAGCCCGGCAGTAAAGGCCAGCTGCCTTATTTTGTAGCGGTCAAATTTTTCTTTTCTCTCTTTTTTTTTTCAGGCTCATTGCTGGCATTCAACAGCGTATCAGGCAGGGCTGGTGGCACGTCTACAATAGCTACGCGGCCCACAGCATGTATAAGCAAATTGGCAAAATCTTTATCATTAAACCCGTTTGCAAAATTTTCATCTATAAAGTCCATCGCACTTGCCCTGGTATATTTAGGGTTATCCCGGTCATAGTCATTTAAAGCAAGCGCTAATAAATCAGCATACTGTTTTAAGCTCATGCCTTTTTCCAGGCTTTCAATCATATCCATGTAGTTCTCAATACCGCTTATTTCTAAAAAGCAATCCCAAACGTACATGGAAAAACGACCAGGTATTTTTTCCTGATCGTTTGTATATATAATAAATGCGCCCGCTGGTTTTAATTCTATTTTTTTCATTGTAGTATGTAGGTGGTGAATAAATGTGTATTAAGGCACTAAAACACTTTAAAGGTGCCGGTAAACGTAGCCACATTATCAACCGGCAAATCCAGGTTTAAATCTGTCAGGTATGCCTTGCCTTCATTGTTAATGGCAGGCGTAGCGCCAGGGCCTTTTGTCGTACCATTATGGCCGATCCGTTGTCTATATAATCGTTCAATTCAGCATAACTTACATAGCCAGCTGCGGGCACTTCGTTTACCACGCCTTCTACTGGTGCTGTTTGCTTTTTAGAGCCAATGCCAACAAAAGGGCCGCACTGCGTTTCCACATCATTGCTGGCCCGCTGTTTTTTCAACCTTGCTTACTAACACATACCAGGGTTTTCCAGGTAGTGCCGTTGTCTACAGAAATTTCAAAAAGAACATCTATGCCCTGCGTGGGTGCTTTGGGTATATCAATTTCAGCCATTGCTTGCTTTTTAAGTTTGTTGTTAATTTTTAATTAGCTTTTAGCCATCCGGACGCTTACACTGTTATGCAACCGGTGCGTTTGTAAAGTCACGCCTCTTTTACGTTTTGGGGTGGCTCTGCTATCTTGTCTTTAAGCTCCTGTGCTTTCACAAAAGCGTCATATTCTTTTCTGGTAAATACGCTCACCTTGTGCGCCCTTACCGCTTTTTTATACACGCTGGCAGCGCTGGCCGAGCTAAAAGTCTGGTCAAGCACTACATGGCAGGCTACACCCTTTGGGTTGCGTTTAAAAAAATTAATAGCTGCTTGTACCATTTTACTTATTTGAATAATGCGTAAACCAATTTTCTTAACTCAACCGCTTATTTTATAGCAGCAGCAGGCTTTATATTCTTCAGCTTTCTCAGCGGTTACCTCTATGGTGTCGCCTTCTTTTGCTGCCTCTCCAATTTGCGGCAATGCTGCTATCATGGCTTTGGTTAATTTCAGCTTTACAAGCTTTACCTCTTTTTCTTCGCTCAGGTCAGCCTTTTTAATTTCAGTAACGCTTTTGTCTGCAAGTGTCTTACCATGTAGTAAGGCGTTATTTTCATTAAAGAAACTGGTTCCATCACTAGTAAAAAATGCGGCAGTTTCTTCCGGGTAGGTTTCAAAAAGCTTTTTAGCTATCGCTTTATTTTTAGTGCTCATTGTTCAAATTTTTAAACCCAGTGCCCGCGCCATGTGGTAGCGGGCTAATTTGGGTTTGTATTTATAAAAAAGTATCGGGGTAAAAGGCTACTGGTGTCCTGCACCAGTAGCTAAAATTGGCCTATGCCGCTGCGTCTTGCTTAATAGCTACAACGCCTTTATTGTCCATGCGTATTTTACGGCCTCCAGCTCTTACAGCGGCGCTGTAAATATCACCCTGGTAAATTGGGTTACCCTTGTCATCAAACAAAATGGTATCTCCAATTGCACGCTCTACAAAGTCAGGGTGCCAGCAAAGGCTTGCCAGGTTATCCGTTCCAGCAAGGTTGCTGCCAAACGGTTTTGGCGTGTCGCTGCCAGCTGCATAAGCAATGCTGCTGTTAGTATAAATGTTAAAGGAATGAAGTTTGCCCACCTGGCCGGTTTGGTTGTTTGCAAACTGGTTGTAGGCGTTGGCTTGTGTATCACTCAGCTGGTCATAAAAATATTCGTACATATTATCATCTATAATACATACCCTGCGGCCATCATTAGGCACTCTGTCTTTATTACAGATGGTCATTGCCTTTGCCAAATCCTTAGGAGAAAAACCTTTACGGTTGCCTGCCTGCGCATCAACAGGGCCAACGGCAGCGCCTGAGGTTAATACTTGCTTATTTGCAGTAGTGGGCGCCCATTTAATAAGCATATCCTCTGCATAGGCTTGTACAACCTCGTTCATGTGCCCTCCTATTACGCTATCAATTTTATCGTATTCAATTGCCTGCAATTCTTGCCAGGGCACATGCGTAGGTGCTGAGCTATATACATCTAACAGGTAATTAACATCAAAGTCCTCACGGCGGCTTACGGTCATCGGCCAAACACCGTTATTTTTAATAATCTGTGGGGATGCTCCAGCCTGTCTTATGTAAACAATAGAGCCAGCTAGTACTTTATCACTGGCATCACGGCTAAACGTTAAAAAATGCGTATTACGCAATATTTTCTCAACAATGTAATTTCTAAATACAGATACCTGCGTAATGTCATTCAACAAACTAAAGTCATGGTATTGGTGAGATATTGCCAGGCCGCCAACTAAAGCCAGCGAGCCAATGCCGCATAATGTAACCGCTACAGGGTCAAATATTGGGCTAGCCCATAATTGTGCATTAAATAGCAAAATGGAGCTAACGAATAAAATTTTAATAAGTCTTTTCACTTTATTTTTTTAAATGGTTAATGGTTTCTGTTGTGTATTTTTTCTGATCGATTGTTTTTTTATACTATCCCTGGTAATCTTTACCAGTCCACTCCTTGTATTTAGCTTTGAAATGCTCTATTGACAAGGCTTTTAATTCATTAAAGCCGCCGCCTTTAAAAAGCTCATCCCCACTTTTAGCCATAAGAACTGCAACACGTTCAGCATTAGGGGCATCGTCCAAAGAATTAACAATGCGTTGTTGTGGCTTCAGGGTTTCCAGCCATGCCTGCAATCCTTCAGGGTTGCCTTTATAAGTCACAGCTAAAAGTTTGTTTTGCTCAACGGTGGTTCTGCCATCTTTGTTAGCTTGTGTAAGCATATTGGTAACAGCGGTTTCTTCCGCAGCTTCCTTGTATGCTTTAAATTCGTCTTGCTCCTTTTCAGGTCTGCATTGGCCTGGGTTAGACTTGCTTCTAGCTGATCAGCCTTTTGCTTTAGCCACCAATGTGGTGAAGGCTGCGTTTACTTCTTGTTGGCTGGGTGTAGTACCTGCTTTCATGCCTGGCAGTTGGGCCAGTTGGGCAGCGCTTAAAAATAATTGCTCCATTTTTTCAAGTTTGTTGTTTGTATTTGAAAGCATCGCGGCATACTCCATGTAAGCGCTACGCTCATTTTGTGCTTTAACGGGGCTTTCACAGGTGCCATATCAAATACCTCATCTACTAAGCCTTCAGCAATTGCCTGGGCGGCCGTAAACCAGTTATCCTTTCCGTTCATGAAAAGCGTCTTGCATTCATCTTCTGTTTTACCGGTACGTGCAGCGTATATGGATAGCATTGTTTTTTCCAGGCTTTCCAAAAGGCTGGCGCTTCTTTAATATTATCACTGTTGCCGCTGGTGTAGGTGCTGGGCAAATGCGTCATATAAGTAGCGTTATTGCTAATGTATACACGCTTACCGGCTAGTGCTATAATACTTGCCATGCTGGCTGCTAATCCGTCTATATATGTATTTATTTCGGCGGTTGACGATAGTATAGCATTATAAATGGCAATGCCTTCAAATACACTACCGCCCGCACTATTAATGCGAATGTTTATTTTACTATAGTCTTTTTCAAGTGCCCGCAGCTCTCTTACAAAAGCGTTTGCGCTCAAATCAAATTCACCTATATAGCCGTAAAGAAGTATCTCTGCTACATCGCTGTTGGCTTTGTTAATGATTAGTATGTTGCTCTGTGATTGCATTGTGAGTGTAAAAATGCAATCCTATGAAACCCGCGCCAAATCAGCATTTCAGCGCACCGCTCATAATCCCGCATCGTAAATACACAGCTCCCGCATCATGGTTTTTGCACTTGAAAAAGGCTGTATATAAGTGTTGCTTTGTGTTGTAAACACAACTATTTAGCATGGCAGAAATGACTATAGCAGAAAAGCAGTATTTAGCAAAAATCCTTTTTACAAAAGAGAAGTTAGACGGCAAAATCATTGCTAAGCGTGTTCATGTATCAGAGAACACAATAAGCAATTGGGTTAATAAATTCAATTGGAAAAGCCTGCGCAATCGCCTTCTTATTGGTAAGGATGAAACATTAAACAATTATTATGAGCAGGCAGAAGAACTTAATAGAGTAATTAAATCGAAACCGGAGGGCCAAAGATATCCCGACACTAAGCAGGCTGATATACAAATAAAGCTTACGGCATCAATACGCAACCTGAAACTGATTTAGCTATCGCTGATATTTCTCAATCAGGCATCAAGTTCATAAGGTGTATTCAGGATAAAATACCGCAGGATAAGCTAATTGAAATCGCCGATCTGTGGAACGACTTTTTACATGAGGAAATAAGAAAATCTAACGGCTAATGTCAGTAGTAAAACTTTATACCGGTACTAAAAGTACTAAAGAAGCACTGCTGGAGTGGGAGGAGGTGTTAGAAGGGGTGCGTAAAAAGAACCCCGCTAAAAAGTTCACATCGGCCAAAGATCGTGCAGACTATATAAATCTTATCCATAAGACGGGTAATCAAGAGTTATGGATGCAGGAAATGTTTCCTCAGTACTGCACTAGCAAACCGGCAAAATTTCAAATTAGGAGTACCCGGCGTTTAGTGGGTAAAAAGCGGTATCGGCAGGCCCGGCGCTGGGCGCGTGGTTTAAGCAAGTCTACCCGCCGTATGATGGAAATCCTTTACAAACATTTTGTAGAGGGCTTCCGGGTAAACATGCTGCTCATTAGCAAAAACGAAGGTAATGCCGAAAGGCTCTTAGAGCCATACCGTGCACAGCTGGAGGCTAATGCGCGGTTGATCGATATATACGGTATTCAGGAGCGGCCCGGTAAATGGACGTCAACCGAATTTGTAACAAAGAAAGGCGCTTCTTTTCGTGCAGTTGGCTTAGGCCAAAACCCCGCGGTGCCAGGCTGGAGGAGCTGCGCGTAACAATTATTCTGTTTGATGATGCCGATGATGATGAAATGGTACTGAATACGGACAGACTGGATAAAAGCCTGGGATTGGATGCAAAAGGCCGTATTACCTACTGTGGATATTGCCGGGGATTATCTTATTTTCTTCGACAATAACCCCATTGCAGAAGATTGCCTGGTAAATCGTTTTGCTGCACTCACTGACGATGCGGAAATAGTACCCATTATCACCGATGATGGTGAAAGCACATGGCCTGAAAAAAATAGCCTTGATGATATTGCAGCCATTAGGGCCAGTATGAGCGATTACGCTTTCCAGGGGAGTACTTATGTAACCCTATTCGGCTGGGCAAAACCTTTGAAAAAGTAAACTGGGGTAAATGTCCGCCCCTGTCAAGGCTTCCATTTGTCGTAATATATGCTGATCCTGCTACATCAGATAAGGATAAGCCAACAGGTAAAAGTAAAGCGGCAAACAGTTGCAAAGGTGGTGTACTGTTAGGATACTTTGAGGGTAAATTTTACATATACAATTGCCGGTTAGATCATATGAATAACAACGATTTCGTTACAGGTATTTATGAGCTAAACGATTATGTCGGGGGCAAAACAACTATTTACAATGTTATAGAAAACAATACCCTGCAAGACCCCTTTACCAACAGGTACTAAAGCCTTCCATTATAAGAGTAGCAAAACAACTAATGAGGGCTATCATTAGTATCATAGGCGATGATCGCAAAAAGCCCCAAAAGTTTTTTAGGATAGAAGCTGAGCTGCAACCCCTAATGAAAAACGGTGAGCTAATACTTAACGAGGCTGAGAGGGCTAACCCGCACATGCAGCGCTTAGAGGGGCAATTTTTATCCGCTTCGCCAAATAGCAAAACTATGGACGGGCCAGACTTTGTAGAGGGCGGTGTATGGTTCATTAAGAATAAACTTTCTATTGCTATAGCCGGGGTAAAGGCAATGATTAAACAATTTTCAAGACCCGTAAACAAAAAACGTTTCTAATGGCTTACATCCTTACTAAATCTGAGTTGTATACTCATATATACCAGGAGAATATTGATATATTACCCGCGATCAGGATAGTATTGTAGAAAAAGCAATACAGGCCGGTGTAGCTGAGGCACAGGCATACTTAGCCCGTTTCAATATTTCTTTGTTGTTGCCAACTGTAGCACCTGCACAATGGGCCAGCTGGGCGGCTCCTGAGGGCTTTGTAAGCGATCTTAATTTGCTCAACAAGGTTAAAGACCTCGCAGCCTGGCACCTTATCCGGTTAAGCAATCCTAACATTCATATTGATCTGTTCCGGCAGTCTTACGAAGATGCTATAGACTGGTTTAAGCAGGTGCAAAAAGGGCAGGCAAGTCCTTACGGCTGGCCGCCTCGGGTAGATGATCCCGGCACGCCCTATATAGAAGGCGGCCCTATTCAATGGCACTCAAACCCAAAACGCAATAACTATTTCTAACCCCATATAAAGGCAATGGCAAAAAAAAACCATACAAAAGCAGGGCGGCGCTACCATCCAAAGGGCTGAGCAAAAGCCCGTAATTATATCCAACATTGTACAAAGCAGTGTAGACCGTACCCCTAAGGATATAAGTAATTTTACTACATCGTTGCAAGCTGCTGAAAGTGTGTACAATCCAATGCGCGTAGCGTTGTATGACATTTATGCTCGCATTATTATGGACAGCGCTTTTACCGGCGTTTGGGATAATAAGCGCGTGGCAAAGGTGTGCAACAAACCTATAAAGTTTAAAGCCAACGGTAAGGAAAAAGAGGAGTTTAACAGCCTCATAAAGTCTAAAAAGTTTCGCGATTTTGTTGAGCTTATAATGCAGCAAAAAGCCTGGGGTATCAAAGGGGCTGAGTTCATTACCGGTCCGGTTTTCAATTGGGATGAAATACCAAATAAGCACATCAATGCTTTCCGCAAAATCATCACCAAACACCAGTATGATCAAACTGGTATATCCTATGAGGGTCTAAGTAATGTTATAACGTTAGGCAGCAATAAAGATTTGGGTTTTCTTTACAAGCTTGCCCTGCTCATCTTATATAAACAGGGTAATTGGGGCGATTGGGCAGATTTTATTGAAAAATACGGCCATCCCTTCCAGCAGTTCACTTATGATATTTATGATGAGGCCAGCCGCCAGGAGGCTTTTAACCTGGCGCAAAATGCAGGCAGCAGTTTAGCAATAGTAATTCCTAAGCAAATAGAGTTTGACGTTAAAGACGGTAAGCAAACTAATGCAGACGGTAAATTACAGGATTCTTTCAGGCTCGCTATTAATGAGGAAATCCGTTTTACAGTTGTAGGCAATAATCTTACCAGTACTAACCAGGGCGGCGGCTCCTATAGTTTAGGTGAGGTACAGAGCGCCGATCAGGATGATATTATTGATAACGATCTGCGCGATGTGCTGGAGGTGCTCAATAGTGCGCAATTCCTTCAAATTGTAAAATCGTATGGCTACCCGGTCGATGGTGGAGCCTTTGAGTTTGATACACCTGTAAAAGCTGAAGCCTTAAAGGCCGAAAAAGAAATAGATCATTTCCTGGTAGAAACAGTAGGCCTGCCGCTAGATCACGATTATTTTTATAAAAATATAACCGGCCCAAACCCGCCAATTATAACCAGATGGTGCAGCAAAGGGAGGAAGAAAGGCAGGCGCGCATTAATCCAGATCCTGAAGATGAGCCGCCACCGCCTCAGGAGCAAAAGCCGGATAATAAACCGGCAAAGTCAGATAAAAACAGGCGCGAAAAGCTCCGGGCTTTATGGAGCGCCGCAAAAGCGGTTTTCTCCAGGCCCCCAACCATTAGCATATAGTTGGGGGCAAACCGAAACCCAGGTACAGGCACTCTATGGCCTTCCTGTAAGCCAATTGCATCCGGTTGCGGCGGCAGATGATCTGCCCGTTTGGCTAAGCGCCATTATTGAGGAAATATGGAAGGAAAAAGGCGTAAAGGGCAATACCGATGCAGCCCGCAGCTGGTATAACGATCTATGGGCAAATGTGCAGCAAGGCTATGGGCAAATGCTGGATGATATTTACCTGGATTCGCCGGACTATGCAATGTTAAAGCAATTGCAGCGGGATGTTGTAAAGTTTAGCAACGCAAAAGATTATGCAATGCAGCGGGCAATGGTCGAGGCGTTGCAGGATGCCAACGGTAATGTACGCAGCAAAGGAGATTATAGAACCATAGCGTACAGCATCGGCAAAGTACATAATGAGGCATGGCTAAATACAGAAAGGGATTTTTCAATTGCCTCAGCGCAAATGGCATCTAAATGGCTTCAGTTTGAAAGTTCAAAGGAGGTAATGGATTTGCTGGAGTTTGATGCAATCCTGGATAAAAATACTACACAAACCTGCCGCGGGCTAGATGGTATTATTGAGCCTTTCGATCATTGGTTTTGGGCCATTTACTACCCGCCCAATCATTTTGGCTGCCGCTCTACAGCGCGGCAAAAAGCCACAGGTACGTCAACAGATTTAAAAACCGTTCACCTGCCAGAAATCCCTAAAATGTTTCAAACCAATTTGGCTAAATCAGGGCTTATATACCCATCCGGTCATCCTTATTATAATACTCTACAATGAGCTACGAAAGCAAATTAAGAGCCGCTATAAAGGGTCTGCCGCTGGTGCTGGCAAACGAGGCTGTAAATTTTACGCTCGAAAATTTTCGCAAGCAAGGTTTTCAGGGTGGCAGTGGGTTGCAGGCCTGGGCAAAGCGCAAGCGCAATAAAAAGATGCTGGCCGGGCTATCCTGATTAAATCCGGCAGGTTGCGGCGCAGTATTCAGGTTGTACCCATAGGCAATGGTTACGGGTTCGGCTCTTTAGGCGTTCCTTATGCCAGCATTCACAACCAGGGCGGGCAAATAAGCCAGGCCGCCCGTAGCGAAACTTTTGTTCGCAACCGTTATAAGCGCGGCGCAAAAGGCAAAATGTTTGGCGGCATGGGGCATTTAAAAAAGGTACTACCAGGGGCGGGGTCAATCCTACAAAGCCCGTGTAATCAATATGCCCAAAAGGCAATTTATTGGCGCTTCGCCAGCGCTCAGGCGCGAGTTAATATGGCAGGCGCAGGAGTATATCAGGGCACGTATTAAATAAACAAAAATCTTTTTATTATGAAATCAAAATACAGCCTTATCCTGTTGGCGCTACAGGCTCGTTTAGCGCCGGTTTTAAAATATATTGAGTTAGACCTCAACCAGCTGGAGATATACGAAACCCGGCCAGCTGTGGCTTTTCCTTGCGGGCTTATCCGCTTTACCGGCCAGTACAGGCCTATGCAGCTAAAAATGCAATGGAACAATTTTACACTTTCCATAAAACTGGGCTTCGATACATTTGGCAATACCAGCAGCCTGGTGCCTCAGGTATCAAGGGAAAAAGCTTTGCAGTATTTAGAGGTTGAGCAGCAAGTGTATTTGTTATTGCAGGGTGGGATGCTAACGGGCTTTTAAATATTCCTTTCAATCGGGTAGGCGATAGCGATATGTATAGTGAGGATGGGTTAAGAAAGCGGCTTATTAACTTTTAGCGGTACGTATGCAGATGATAGCCTGGCGCAACAGCCCTAAAGGTTACCAGTTCAACCAGTGCCAGGTACGGGAAAATTTGCGGGCTATTTCAGTCGGGCGCATTGTGCTATGCTCTTTTCTAATTTGCATAACAATATGTGTGTTAGCTTCTATAATGTCGGTAATCCGGCGTTTACTTATAAAAAATTCTGCTGAAAGAGAGGTAACTACACTATCAAAGCTCATGCGTACGGCTCCTTGCTCTATCTCCCTGGTACTGTGCCAGTAATACCGGTGCAGTAATAGTATGTTTCTGCTTTCCACCAGTTCAGCGTCACGGCCATTACGTGGCAGGGGTTTAAGCTCCGGGGCTGGAGCTTCAGCAAATAGTGTGGCAAAAGTTTGGGAACCGCGCATGCTTTACAAAGATAATGCACATTTGTCATACACCAACCTGCCAAATTACACAAATAAAAAAGCCAGGCTTTTCAACCTGGCGTCACGCAAAAATGCAAGATTCATTTTTTTACTTAAATATAGGCTCAAACATTTTATTAAATGCAAAATCTAAAGTATACGCGGGTTTACCTTTAAAGCTATTCAGCCATTCCCCTTTTTTATTAATAGCCCAATCCTCAAACGGAAACGGCGTACCTTTTACAACTCCCATCCCTATATCAACATCGCTTTCCGTACCAATTTTTTTATCGTTACCACATAGCCTCCATTTAATTTTTTTATTGAGGCAAAACCTTTATATGTAAAGCTGGTGATATAAGGTTTAGTTCCCATTGCTGTAGCTCCAGCAGCCTTATAGTCCACATGAAACGGTATCAACTGGCCATATACCGCAGGTTCTTCCGCTTCAGGTTTATCAAGCAGGCCTGTCATTTTCAAATTAACAACCACATCTTTAAATGTAGCATCCGATATATATATTTTTTCCCATATTACAGTCCTGTCGGTTACTTTAAAATTACCGTTTACAAAATCTTTTGGCATATCTTTTTGTGCAGCAGCACCCAATGAGCAGCAAATAAGTAGTAATAATGTAATTCTTTTCATTACCTAATTATTTTTTTAAGGTTGATTTATAAAACGCCTCAAACTGGCTTACCAGCTTTGGCAGTTCCTCAAAGGTATACTTATTTAGCTTTTTATGCAGGTAGCTAAATTTAATCATCCATTCGTCTACCCGTTTACCATCTGCAACGTAGCGGGCGGGCTTGTCCCCTGAGCTTGCCGAAGGTCCTCCAGCCCATTTCATGGGCGTAGTAATATATTTTACCCACCATTTTATTACGCCGCTCATCCGGCTTTATTCGCCTGCTCAGGTGGTCAATCATTGCCCCGGCTTCATTTATAAACAAATCGCTGCTGCTTTCGCATCTATCATAGCTAAACTGCTTTACCAGGTCGGCCTTTGCTTCTTTATCTATCCCCAGGCGGCTGCATATAGCGCCTATAGCCTTTTTTGTTCGGTGGTGGCGAATTCCATACAGCTACATTTTTATAATTTTTAATTCAGCGTGCATCACTTTTATGCCATCGGGGCGGTCTTCAAATTCAAACTTAAGATAATCGCCCAAATGGTTGGCAATGCTATCTATCAGCTTTTTTTTCGCATGCTGGTCGCAGCAGCTCCATTCTTCCGGGGCATCTCGTTATAATTATAGTGCCCGGGAAAAATATACAGGGCGCTAATAGCATCCGGTACAACTATCTTTTCATTAAATACTGCAACAGCTGGTGTATCTCTGTCAAGTACAATCGGGGGCATACATGCGGCTGTTTTCTTATCCACGTATCCCAGCCGGTACATTATCTTATCAATTATCTTTTTCATACTATGTTGTTAACAACACCCCGGTTGTAGTGCCGGGGTGTTAGGGTTATTAATTTAATTGCTCGTTCACCAGTGCCGGGTCATTAGCTTCAGGTCCCCATTTGGTAACAATAAGGTAACCACCTTTTACCGGTTGCATTACAATTGGGTCTTCTGGCATTAACTGATTATCTACAACTTTCATATTCATCATATCAAAGTCCGTTTGCGGGGCCACAATCATAAAATTCCTGTTGCTTTTTTTCTCATCGCTTCTGCGTACTAGTCTACTCAATTTATAGGCTCATCCACATCATCTAATATTCCAAACCCCGCCGAATCACTAGAAAGGGTAATGCCTCCATTGCGGAATAAGGTCGACGCTCTTCCAATAGCTTCTATCATATTTTCTATGTCGTTGGGTTTTGCTACATCCTCATTGTTAACATAAAATGCTTCTATTTCTAGCAGGTTTTTTTCCGGTATATCTCCAGTGTATTTATCAGCGCGGCCAAAAATCAATCCGTACTTTTCGCAAAGGCGGTTTACTTCCTCGCGGGTAATAAACTTATAGTTCGGGTAGCGCACCTGGTAATGCTCAATAAGCCTTTTAAGCTTTAAGCTTTCTGTTCGGTTCTGTTCCTGGCTTTCAGCTAATTGTACGCACTTAGCGCTTTTAAACCCAAAGCCTCAAACCGTAAGGCCTTTCGTCTTAGTTCGTCCGGGTTTGCCTGGGTAATAATGGCATTAGCTGCTGCCAAAATCCGGTCGGTTGCGGTGTCAAAATCCGCGTGTACTTGTTCTACGGTAACCATTGTTTATGTTTTAAAGTGAATAAATACTTTTATTGTCTCTATAACCGATAATGCCAATTATCGGCTTTGGGATAGATATTGAAAGGCTTTTACATTCAGTTGCTCAACAAAGGCGCTAAAAGTAGTTTGGCCTGTAAGCATATCTAAGTACCATTTCTGCACCTCCCTTTCATTAAAAGGGCGGGTGTCTTCCCCTTTGGGAGCTGGGGGCGGTGTGGGTGTTGTTGCTTCGTTGCTCATTGTATTTTATTAAGTCAATAATTGTTTTAATTGCTCTTCCATTTCTTTCAAATCTTTTTGATACGCATCTAAAGTGATGATTGCCTTTTTATATCCAGCTGTTTCTTCTATGGTCATAAACAAATCGCAAAAACTTAACCTTGCTCCGTTTATCTTATTTTGCAAATTGCAAATGCTTCTTTTCTTCCCGCTAATAGCATTTTTTAAGGTTCTAATTTTTTCATCCTTTGGGGCTCGTACATAAAAAATCCGGTACAGATATCAACATTATGTCGAGGGTGTTTTACTTTATGTAACGCTGCTCTGTAATCAAAAAACCATCTCCATTTTAAAAATGCTTTGAAAGTAAACCCACTATTAAAATATATACATGGATTACCACCAGCGCCAGGTCCAGCCTTTATTTTAATAAAAAACCTCTTATTTTCTAACGGGGAATCATTTCACTATTTTTTTGCACCTGGTGCGGGAATCGAACCCGCGTACACGCTCCGAAAGCGAGATCTTACCAATGCAGCCTTGCGCTGTCCACGATCAACCAGGCAACCATTTATAAAACTTTCCAGTCGTTCAGGTATTCCTTATCTTTTATCCACTGCATAGCTATTTTAGGCTTATAGCGCGGGTTTCTTTGGCAGTACTCCCGGTAATCAATCCCGGCAAAGTACACTCGTATATGAAGCCCTGTAACCTGTTTGGGCCACCAATCTCTTACAAGGTGGCTGTTACGGGCGTAAGGGTATATGTGCAAGAATTCCTCAACATCTACCGTTACCTGTTTTTCGCGCACTTTAAATAGAGAGGCTTTTATCGAACGTCTAAAAACATGCTCATCCTGCGTAAGGTTACTTAACAAATAGGTAAGCTGCTTTTTATCGATAATACTGTTAACTAAATCTACTCTGCAAAGCAGCCCCTTTTCATTAAACCACACTTCAGCGCTCACATTGAGTTTAGGAGAACTAAGCAAAAAGCGCTTCATTATCGGTGCAGGCTTTGGCTCGTTAATTGGCTGTTCGTCTTGTATGGGCCGCTCCTCAATAGAGGCACCTGTTTGCATCTTCTTAAAAACATCATTTGCGAGTTCGTTAAAATTTGTTTCCATTAGCAAAAGATTAAAATATTGTCAATTGAGTGGTTGTAGATTTCTCTCTTATATATTTAGCCATATCCTCAAAATCACTTTCCGTAAAAACACGGCCACTGTCATCATTGGGGCGCCAATGCAGGGTAATAATTAAAACGCCATCCTCGCAATTATTGCTTATACCTACACTGCCACGACCTAACCAATTATTATTGGCGTACTCAATAATTTGTTTTTTTTTTGCATGGTTTTTACTGGCAAATCCATTTCACAACTCCCATCACATATACCGCACTCACCGGTGCATATTTCATTATTTAACATCTTAAAAATTTCAGGATTAAACAACCGCATTTGCCCGCCAATTAATTCCAGTTCCTGCGCATGCTCTAAATGTTGATCGCGAGGAAGAGGCCCATATTTAACAACATAAAAACCTCGATCGGGTAATATCTTATATACTTCACCTTCCAATCCGCTGCACCTATTTCTTACTTTATCGCCTATTCTAAATTTCTTCCTAAATGCTTTATCAAGCTCAGTCCAGGATTTAAAAGGGTGGCAAGTACAGCCGTAATAACCCGTTATATATGGTTTTTCATTCCCCATATCTAAAATCTGTCCAGTGAATTAATTTTAACGATGCCTCATATTTGGTTTTACCTCCATCTGGGAAAAAGAAGCGCTCAAACTCTTCTACAGTTTCAAAGCCGTCATTTTGTGCGAGTTTCAATTTTTCAGGATAGTATAAATAGGTGTCATCTATCGTTACTTCAAACCGGCCATGTATCATTGTCATAAACACGTCCTGGGTGGAAACAACCGGTAACCGTGGCGCAAACCGAAACATATCTTTCGTACGGCTATTAATAAAGAAATCGATCATAATGCCTTTAGTCCAACGGTCGTTTTTATCTTCTCGTAGTGTGTGTATTTTGGGTATACGGTAGGTGAAATTTGAAAGCACAATTCCAAAACGATTTAAGTATTCCAGTCTTACCTTAAACATCTCTTTTGTGTGGTCAATTTATTTTCCAAAAGACCCTTACTAATCAAGCTAACAAACATTGTTGGCTCTCCGGCCAGCTCTCCCATGTGTTTGGGCCAGCGGCGGCTAAATGGTAGTATCATAATTATCGTTTAAAAAGGTTAATAAACCGTTCCTGTCCATCAATGTACTTTTTAGCAGATTCAAGGCTTACAAAGGGCAATACCGGCCCGCCGTCTATCTTCCACATACCTTTTACTAATACTATACAATAGCCTTTATAATATTGGCTGGCATGGCTTTTTACCGAACCTGTTGTTTGCATTGTTTGTGTTGTTTGTGTTTGTGTTTCATTATTGATGTTTAAATTATAATCAGCCAAAACCATACTTTTTATCAGTTTTGGCGGTGTTTAAATTAGATCGGAAGGAGACGGATTTAGATAAATCTTAAAACATTCAAGCATACACTTTACAAGGTGTTCGCATTTTTCTTCAGTATCTACTCTAAGAGCTGCGCCAACTGTCTTATACTCATCATCGCAAGGAGGAGTCTTCATACTCAAAACCACCATCCTCACAATTAAAGTATGGGTAGTAATAACATTCTCCAGCGGGTTTACCCTCCCGTAAGGCTTCAGCAAATATTTCAATATCCCTTTCGGCTTTTTTGTATGCAGTGGGGCAATTGCTGTGTCTGGTATCCATACCAATGCCTAACTCATTACAGGCATCTTCTAACGTTTTTATACGGCTAATAATGTCGCTACCAGGTTGTATAAAAATTTCCTTACCAAATAATGTTTCAAGCACATACCTTGTGCGGTGGGTTGCGGTGTTATTATAAGCATCTACTAGTTTGCTTTTTTCAATTTGTAATTTTTCCATTGCTTACTTTTTTTTTTTTCGTTTATAAAATTGTTTAGCCCGCATGCTGGTAAGGTGCCAGGCTTCACATTCTTTGCAGTAATACACCCGGTTAGGTCGCTTATCTCTCGATACACGTTTTTTGCTTAGGCGTATTATCCGCAAAATGGTCAAAGCATATCGGCGGCTTTCGTAGCTTTTTTATTGCATCGCATACTGTTATTTTTTTCATGCCAGGCCAGTACTGGCCCTTAATAACTTTATTGTATTGTTTTTTCCAGTACCGCTTTGCGCCTTCCTCCCATATTACATAAGGTTTGCCGCCGCCGTACCGGCTTTCAGCACGCACTACAAAGCCTATTATTTCAAGCTTTATATCCGCATCATGTTTTAAAAATTTGGTATAGTCATTCTTTACCCAGTGGTTAATAAAAATCAGGCTTTTGCCTTTGCGGGGTTGCTCAATTTGCCGGTAATGTGCAGGTATTGGCTTCTATTCATTTCAGCATGTTGCACGCTATCAAGTACGGCAAAGTCCGCACTGCCTTTCTTCATTAATCGTTCTAAAAACGTTTCGTGTGTATCGCTTTCAATGGGCGCTTTGTATAGCCTTATTTTAGATCGGTTTTCTTCCGCCACATGTTTTTGCAGCTTGTCGGCAACGGTTTGAGCGTCCCCGCCTGCCTCCTCATGGTTGTTATAGTCAACAATGCCGTGCTGTGTCAGGTAATCACACAGGGTAAATACAAAACTGCTTTTGCCGCTAAAAGAGGGGCCGGTAATAAACCATCTTGCATGGCGTTCCGGATTGCCAAAACTTTCAAAAAAAGCGCCGGTAAACTCATAAATACTACGTTGTTTATTGATGATATCAGAAGGCTTTAATACCCTGATTTTCTTTTTCTTATGCGCACTTTCCAATTTTTTAACTGGCTTTAGTTTGTCCGTTCGTGCATTATCCGGTTGCTCCCAAATCTCACGCACTATTTTTGATACACTCATTTGTTAATCAATTGTTTACAAGTTTTTTACTAATATTTTATGGTAAAAAATGCCTTATTTGCGCCTTATTGCGGTCGGAAATCGGCGTTTTCTACGCTCATACCGCCTTTTTTCAAGCATAGCATAGCCTGCAAGTGCCAGCACTGGCACCAGTGGTAGTAGTAAATACATAATAAGGGGTTTTAATCCCCGCAGATCAGCGGGGCGTTTTATAGACTGGAGAAATTCAAATTCACATTACGGTATTGCCCATCTTCCTGGCGCACCCATATACGGTAGTACTTTTTGAGTTGGCTACACTATGAGCATTACGCATAAGGTTACAGGCAGTTTGAAAGCTTGCATCTTTTTCCGAACTCTGGTATTTTAGGATAAGGAAAACCTGCGCAGTATCAATCATGCCCTTATTATTGCTAAATGCTTTTTGAATAAGGCCGCGTACCAGCTCGTTGGTTGTGGTTAAGTTCTTTGCCATGTATTCATCAAAATGCTCGCGGGCCAAAGCCATTTTTGCCTCATCCCATTTTACCAGGTCTTTTACATCGCCTTCTATCTTAATGCTTCTATCAAAATTAAACCAGGTGTAGGAGCCTTTTATTTTACGTTCCTTGTTATTAGCTATTTTGTAATCTTCCAGCATTTGGTTATACACAGCGTCACAGCCCGCTTTCAGCTCAGTAAAAAAATCTAATAGGTCCTTTTCTAAGGCAAGCGCCTTTTTAACAAGGAGCCAGCCAGTTTTTCTTTTACCCGGTCGCTTTTGGGTACAAACTTAAAAGGCACTTCATTACCGTCGGCATCAAGCCAGGTAGATTGTTTTTGTGTTTGAATGGTTACGTTCATTTTATTCGCTTTATAGTGTGTTTAAAAATTATTTACAAGTTTCGCAGTACTCCACTGGCGGCACCGGCTTTATAGGGCCAGGGTAATCCGGTCGTTTTTTTCGGTAGTATCGTTTAAGGGTGCAGGGCAATTTATTATTACTTTGGTGCAGCTGGCAAACACCAATATAAATGCTAACAGCAACATGCCTAATGTACCACGTGGTGGCATTGCCTTACCTCTCACATCGTCACCGCTGGGGCGCTGCGGTTCACAACATTGAGGGTGTCGGCATCAGGGGTGTTAAGTATCCACAGTTCTACAAATTCGTTATCCAACTCAATACGTAACGCCTGCTCTCCCCGTACTGGTGGTAACTGGTGGCGGCTTTCTTGTCTTAGAAATGCGTTTAACATTGCAATAGCTTTGCTGTATTCTTTGGTAACAAAATTCTTTTCCGGCAAGCCTTGTATACCTTCGCTTTCTTTTGGTAGTAGTACTACAGTGTATAGTTTCATTGTATGTGATTTAAGGGGTTAAAATTTTTTCTGTTTTTTATTATTCGGGGTAGCTTTCGCAGGGCATTAATAAAATTCGCATCTGTCTAAGTGTAACAGCACCTTTTTCAAATGCTTCCTGTACGCGCTTCAGGTCCTGGTAAGTAAAATTTTTTCGTTCCATTATTGATAGTATTGATGTATTTGGTGTGCTATGCGCATAATATTCACGTTTAGCGCGGTGCTATGGTCATCTATATAGCGTGTATAAAATATGCGCAGTGCCAATGCCTGTTCCGCTGGCAAATCAAATGTGTATTTCACCTGCCATTTATGAGGCAATAGCTTTACAGATATTTTTTCCTGCATATTGCGCAGGTTAGCAATCAACAAAGCCTCGTAATCATCCATTGGGGTTACATCTCCCAGCGTATCGTTAATTAGCTTGTAAAGACCTTCCAACACGTCTGCTTTTATGTTCTTTATCTTGAAATTCTTTTTCATTCAATTTGCTTGTTATTGTTAAAATAATCTCGTAGCTGTCGCAGGTTTCCAGCAAAGCCCGGCATCTTGCTTTTATTAATCCGGTATGCTCCTCTACAGTCTTTATCCGCTTATCCCTGGCGCTGCTGCCTTTACCAGCCGTAAGCCATACGCTTCGGGTGTACGCCTCATGCCCATCAATGTATATGGTAAGCACAGCCCACATATTACTTTGTAGCCTCCTGCCAAACTATTTTGTTGGGCTTCCACTCCTGTACTTTCTTTTGCGCATCATGCAGATCATTGTACAAGGCCCGTTTAGTAGCCAAATTCAATTTGGCAAAATGGTTGGTTCCCTCATCATCAATTATGGTGGCATCAATACGAGTATGCAGCGCTTTGTACCAGTTCCAATACACCCGGCTTTTCTCAAACTTTTCGGCTATGCCGTCACTATAGGCAGGCATATAGGTTTTTAAGTAAGCAAGGCCAGCGTTATACATATACTCGCTGTATTCGTCAGCGCTCCAGCTCAATAGCTCACATATTAGCTCCTGTGTGGTCTCCCCTTTATGGGCAGGGGTGTAGCCGGGGTGCGGGTGGTGCAATAGCTTGTTTCATTGTAGTAGTTTTTAAAGTGCTTTAAAGCAGCCCACCCAAAATGCAGCAAGTGCAAACAGCAATACCAGGTAGGCAATAAGTTTAGCTATATCTATTTTCATTATTGTGTTTTTAAAGTGCCCCCACTTACGCGGGAGGCTTACGGGGCTATGTAAATACCCTCTGGCATTATCTACCTCAACATCTGGCCCTACCTGTTGGGAGTAAAGGAGACAGAAAAGAGCTTATATTTTTCTGTCATTCATCACCGCTATAAGTCAGTGGCTGCGGCATTGGCAGCTTTGCCGTTTTAATGGTTCGTAACCAGGGCGGGAATCGAACCCGCATAATTCCTTAACCGGTATAGGAACGCCTATCAATCAGCCACCTGGTTGCCAGGGCGTTATCCCTTCATCTTTTTAATCTTAGCGTTTACACGCTCTCTGTTTTTCTTCGTTTCTTTCTTTATATACATCCGGTCAATACGGCGTAAATCACCGGCGCTGCTATTTACCGCCTCCATTACATCATCACCGCTAATACCGTTTTCCCGTGCTATTTCTTCAATCTCATCTTTGCTTAAATCAATCAGTTTTATATAGCTGCGCCCAAACCTGCTAAACAGTTCCCTGTATCCTGGCTTTCCGCGTTCCATACCTTTTTTACCACCTGTTCAAATCGTATCTGCCCTTGCAATACAAAGCCACATATATAGCGCAGGTCGTTGTACAGTTCTATAAAAAACATTAGTATATCATCGGGCAGTTTGTCTATTTCATCAAAAATGAAAACCGGGCTATCCATTCGGCCTAACTCATATACCACTGCGGCCATCAATTCGTACATATTCATACCCTCATATGCCTTACCCATGCTTCGCAGCATATCTATGAGAAAGTATTTTTTATTAAGGGTACGTTTACAGCGCAAGTAAAAAACGCCCTTACCGCGCATGTTACGGGTGTACCATTCTGCCGTACAGGTTTTGCCACGGCCCTCTAATCCCAACACACAAAACATTTCTCCATACTCTTTAGCCAGCTCGTAATAAAGTATCAGGGTTTGAGCGTTCATGGTTTCAACAAATACAGTATTCTTTTTGCGCCATCCTACCTGGTAACCTACTGTACGCCACATTTCATTACTTATTTCAGTGCCTTCGTTGGTAGGCTTGTATTGCAATATTTTTATAAAACTGGCTTCGCTCACATCGCGCAATTTTGCAATAGCCTGTTTTTGGCTTTGGCCTCCGTTAACATGCTCCTGTATATAGGTTTTCGCAAGGCTTTGTATTTTCAGTTTATCATCTGTGTACATATATTTATATTTTATGGGGTTTACATTTTATCAATCATTGACATAAACAGATCGTCTGCGTCTTCATCATCCGTACGCATGTATTGCTCTATTTCTGCAATGTGTTCAACGTCATTCTTAAGTTCTTTTCTAAGGCTACCTCCGGCCAATACAGCAGCTGGGTTAAATATTTTCTTATCTACCAATTCTTTGCGGCGTTCGGCCATTTCGGCAACAGTTCTAACTTGTTCTTTCTTCTCAGCAAGCAAGGCATTTAAGAACGTGCGGCTACCTGTTGTATAATCTTGTATTGATCGGGCGCTAAGCTGTGCGGTTTGCGCTACAAAACGTATATCATCATCATTGGTAATAAGTACCCGGCTCATATCAAATGGGTCAAAAACAACGTTTACCTGAGCGCCTATTAATTTGTTATACATCCAAGCTTCTGGCAAGTCATAGCTAAATTTCTGGCCCATAATCTGTGGTTCAATACCTCGGTTAGTTATGCGTATGGTTCTCCCGTCAGGCTCATGCTTTACACCAAACAAAGAGAGCATTTGCAAGTCAGTAATGGGGCGCTTTTCATCATCACTCATATTAGCCCATTTCTGTAAAAACTCCTGCTCTTTAGTAATAGCATTGTCGAAATTCTTTTTAGTCACATTGCGCATGTTTCGCATTAGGTGAAACATATTTTCTATTTGCAATTCGCTTTCATCACCCAGTAAAGGCCTTACCCTAGCGTGTGCGCTTACATTTTCTATATTCACCCCACGGTACTTAGAGCTAATATTGTTCCCTGTCCAGTTCGCAGTCTCCAAGCTTATAAGTTGTTGGGCACGCTTCCAGGTTGGGCGCCCAAACATCGGCTCTATGTAGGCGCGGTGCTTGTTTCCATGCGCTGGCGGTATCCATTTAGCAATGCTGCTGTAAAAGGTGTAAGAGAGGCGTGCGCCCATCGGTCAGCCTTAATCTCAAATGGTAGTGCCAGCTGCCAGTAAGGTATTTTATATAATACATGGCATCAAGGTAGGCGTGCTGTACTTGCCACTGCTGCGGGTTGCGGGCAGGAATGTAACTTTTGCCTAATACCAACTCCGTACAGCTATCCATCACCACAATAGCTACATATTTGCTAAACAGGTCCTTGTCATGTTGAAAAAGAAATCCAGGTTATTATCATCATGTTCCACCATCTTAAGTGGGGCTGTAGTTCTAATCCCTTTAACTTGACGTATGTGTTTTTCATTAAAGGCGCTGCCACCTTCACGGCTTGCTGTCACTTCAAAGCTTCTTTTCCTTCTCCATACGCCCACGCTTTCCGGTACAATATCTTTGTAGCCGTTTTCTTTGCCCATTGGTTGTACATTACGCAAATCAGCACATCATCTAACTGGTTAGGGTGTGCAATTAACTCCAGCAGGTGAGCTTCTGCAATCTCATCAGTTATTTTAGCGGCATTTTTCTTACCAAACTGTTTACTTATTAGGCTGGCATAACCGTGGGCTTTATAAGCTTTCAAGGTGCTTTCTTTATGGCTCACCAGGCGCACATAACTGCTTGCAAACTTGCCGCTAATGTTACCCGCTGCCTTTTCAGCTTTCACCAATTCTAAAACCTTCTCCCAAAAGTCCGCAACGTTTCTAAAGTGTAGCTGCTCTTTTACTACTTCCTTTGTATTTGCATCAGCTTTTACCAAAAAAATTAAGTAGGCTGGCTTCATTAGTATAGTGCTTTACCTTTTCGGTAGGCAAAGTATCAGGGTGCCCATTTTTGCCAATAAACTGGTAACCTAAATAAAAATCATGCGCCGCCAGGTCTTTTACTATTTGCTCCTTAATAGGTGCAATGCTGGTATGGTTATATATATTACCACATTCACAAGCTTCGTCTGTATGTTGGCAGTTCATCCGCTTTGCCAGCCTGCCGGTAATATCTGCCTTCCGGCTGGCGTTGCATTCTTCGTACGGAAGAAGGCGGGCGCGTTTATCTTCCGGGTGTACAATAAAAGGCCAGCTATTGCTTTCGCGCTGCATGGCACTTTTCAGAGTATTTTCGCTATACCCCAGCCAAACCAGCCCTTTGTAAGTAAGGCAAATCCCCAGCTCTTTATGTTGAAAAAAATAGTCCTGCATTTTCTTTTATCAATTTCTATATCAGCGGTTTAGGTCAGTTTTTCCTATTGTTTTTGGGCTAAAAACGCCCTTTTTACTGCTCATTTCGGGGCGAAATCATGTTGTTAGGTGCCGGTGCAGGGTCTATTTCAGGCAGTATCCTGCTCACTTCCCGCACTACTTTGTTAAATCCGTCCTTCAAAAGCATGTAAGCGGTAACAACCTGCTCATTGTGTCGGTCCATTCTAAGCACCTTTTCTGCATAGTTCACAGATACCCCGGCCAATTCTGCGGCCTCACGGGTAAAAACTGCATTTTTGCATCCCTTCTTTTGATATTGTCTGTTATTTTAGTCATATCTTTATTGTCCTTTATAAGCGTACACAAAGATAAGTCCGTATTTCGGACATTACCAAATAATTTGTCCGATTTTTTTAAAACATGGAAAATAATTTTAGTACCAACCTCATTTACCTGCGCGAAAGCAGAAACGAAAAACAGGCAGAAACCGCTACAGCACTGGGTTTGAGCCGTTCCACATACGCCAATTACGAGGCAGGAGACAATTTGCCAAAGGCAGACGTATTAATGAAAATTCTCGGACATTTTGGAGTTTCTTTTGAAAATATCATGTCCGAAAACTTACAGGATGCACACCTAAACAAAAAAACAGGAGGCGAAAATTTACAGGCTAATGCACACCTAAATGCACACCGTTCTGCACACCCAAACCAAGAAAAACAGGGTAGTTTACCCATTATGGAGGAGCCGGAGGCGCCCTATAATACGGCTCAAACCAGCCCGGTTCAGTACCAGGTAAAGGAGGTAATAAGGCCGGTAATGGTCACGGTCGATCATGTAGGCAGGGAACCGTTACAATGGTCCATGTAAAGGCGCGGGCCGGTTATTTAATGGGCTATTCGGACCCTGAGTATATCAGCTCACTGCCCGCTTATCGCTTCCCAGGGCTCAATAACGGCGTTTTTAGGGGTTTGAGGTAGCGGGCCAAAGTATGTACCAAACCCTAAGTAGTTCAGACTGGGTAATTGGCGAATACGTAGAGCAGATGCGGGATGTAAAGGATGAGCGGGTATATATTTTTGTCACAAAAGAGGATGGTATTTTAATAAAAAGGGCCTTAAACCGGTCGGCCAATCATGGTAAGTTCATTTTAAAGTCAGATAACATAGAGGAAAAGAATACTTATCCCAATATTGTGTTAGATGTGGAGCAGGTGGCGGAAATTTGGGAGGCAAAATTGTATTTTAGCAGGCAGTTCCGGGCACCAGGGAGTATATATAACCGGCTTTCTGAGCTGGAAGCAATGGTAACACTGCTTAATGAGCAAAACAAACAGCTTTTAGCCCAAAAATCGCAGTAAAATACAACCTAATCCAACGATTCATTTTTTTTTCGGCTCAGCGGTTAAAAAGCACAAAAAAAGCGCGAAAGCCGCGCCAGTAGTGCATTTCCTGTGCATTTTTCGCACTTTTTTATATTCTTTGATTGTTACGATTCATTTTACCCCCTTAAAAGTTTGGCTATGTTTTTTTAGATTGTAAAATAATTGCAGCTGATGAAGCTGCTAAAATCTTTTGGGAAGGCCCTGGCGCGCTCATGCCAAAACTGTTTTTATTCGTTGCGAAATGCCTCAACAAATAGCGGCAGAAGGTTGGAATAACTGGGGAATTCCGAAAATGAAAATACCGTTTTATATGCAGAGTACAAAAGCAAAGGTGCCGGCGCCGGTCCTGCCGGAAGAGTAAGATGGTCGAAACAGCTTACAGACAAAGAGGCTGCGGCTTACACACTTGAAAATATTTTTGCTTCCGGTAGTAATCCGGATCTGCCGGGCGAAAAGGACTGGTTCAAACAAACCTCTTTAAAGCCTTTTGAATGGCCGGTAAAAAACAATAGCATACGGCTTCGTCATCCCGGCTGAAGCAAAACGGAACGGGGAAATATCTTCAGTGCCTAATTCAGCAGGTATTGTAGGAGGCGTCATAATATTGCTTTCTTTATTACTGGCAGTGTCTGTTAAGGCTACTGCACAAGAGTTCCTATATCACCAGGCGCTTATGAATCATAATATTAATACCAGTTCGCATACCCCTTCCCGGGGTGGGCACGGCATACCGCTTACCAAAGAGCCGGCATCTGCTGAGCTATGGCTGCAGTTAAAAAAGATGAATTTTTAAAGCCCTGTCCTTTTAAATAAGAAATGCCATGAGAATATTTTTATTGCAGTTAGTGATAATATGCTTATGTCAGAATGCTTTTGCCGCTAAGCCGGATCTTACGGTTGCCAAAGACGGAACCGGGGACTTTACAACGGTGCAGGAGGCCATTAACGCGGTTTCCGATACCAATAACAGGCGAACTGTCATCTTTATAAAGAACGGATATATAAAGAGAAGCTGACCCTGCCTGCAACCAAGACCAACGTGAGCTTTGTGGGAGAAGACGTTAACAAGGTAATACTAACGTACGATGATTATGCCAGCAAAAAAATAACCAGGGAAGAGAGATTGGTACTACGGGAAGTTCTTCCTTTTTTATTTACGGAGATGGCTTTACGGCAGAGAACATCACTTTTGAAAATAGTGCGGGTCCGGTTGGACAAGCGGTAGCGGTGCGGGTTTCAGCCGATCGCATCCGGTTTAAGAATTGCAGGTTCCTGGGTTTCCAGGATACGCTTTATGTACACGGTGCCGGCGCTAAAAGCAGGCAGTATTATCAAAATTGTTATATAGAGGAACTACCGATTTTATTTTTGGCGCAGCAACCGTATTATTTGAAAAATGCACCATCTTTTGCAAAAAAGGAGGCAGCTATATTACTGCGGCCAACACGCCTAAAGAAGCAGCCTATGGTATGGTATTCTTCAAATGCACTATAACCGGTGAAAACGGTGTGTGCTATTATTTAGGCCGCCCCTGGGGCGATTTTGCAAAGACGGTTTTTGTACAATCAAAGCTACCTGCTTTCATTAAGCCCGAAGGCTGGCATAACTGGGGCAGGCCTGCTGCAGAGCAAACAGTGCAGTATGCCGAATATAAAAATACAGGAAATGGAGCCGCAACAGGTAAAAGAGCTGGTTGGTCGAGGCAGTTAAGTAAAGAGGAAGCCGGGAAATATACGATGAAGAATATTTTTAATGACTGGAATATCGGCAAATAGATCCGTCCGGTTATACAAATAACTATTTAAAAGACATTGATCTGAACAAATTGATATAAAATGAAAAGAAAACTTTTAGCAGCCGGACTGGTGATGCTGAGCTGTAGCCTGCAAGCCCAAAAGCCTTATGTATCGCAGGTTTGGAGCCCTGATAATGGCGATGGTACTTATAGCAACCCGGTAGTAAATGCAGATATTCTGACCCGGATGCGATCCGGGTGGGGACGACTTCTATATGATTGCCTCCAGTTTTGACCAGGTGCCCGGTTTGCCTATTTTGCATTCTAAAGACCTGGTTAACTGGAAGCTGATCGGGCATGCATTGCAACGCCAGGTACCTCTGGAAGTATTTGATAAGGTA
The DNA here is from genome assembly GCA_019316985.1 of Paraniabella defluvii. Taxonomy (GTDB): domain Bacteria; phylum Bacteroidota; class Bacteroidia; order Chitinophagales; family Chitinophagaceae; genus Niabella; species Niabella defluvii. The sequence goes on along the minus strand of CP079215.1, from coordinate 1,575,304 downwards.
CAGCACGGAAATGGAGTGTGGGCTCCGGCAATCCGTTATCATAAAAACGAATTTTATATCTACTATCCCGATCCTGATTTTGGAATTTATGTTACCAAAGCAAAAAAATAACCGGGCCCTGGAGTGATCCGGTTTTGGTAGAAGGTGGTGCGGGTTTAATTGATCCATGCCCTTTCTGGGATGAAGACGGCAAAGCATATCTTTCTCACGCTTACGCGGGAAGCCGCGCGGGAATCAAAAGTATCTTGGTAATTAAAGAAATGAATGCAGCAGGCACTAAAACCACCACAAATGGAGTAATGGTTTACGATGGTCATGAGTTGGATCCTACTATTGAGGGCCCCAAAGTTTACAAGCGAAATGGATATTATTATTTGTTTGCACCTGCAGGTGGCGTAGCTACGGGCTGGCAGCTGGTATTGCGCAGCAAAATATATATGGTCCTTACGAGCGTAAAGTGGTAATGGAGCAGGAAAAACCACGGTGAACGGCCCGCACCAGGGCGCCTGGATAAATACGCAAACGGGGAAAACTGGTTCCTGCATTTCCAGGATAAGGAGGCCATAGGACGGGTAGTGCACCTGCAGCCTATGAAATGGGTGAACAATTGGCCGGTAATCGGTGAAGACAAAAACAATGATGGTAACGGCAACCCCGTGCTGCGATATAAAAAACCCAATGTAGGGAAAACCTATGCCAAAGAAAATCCTGTAGAATCCGATGAATTTAATGATCTGAGGTTAGGCTTGCAATGGCAATGGCAGGCCAACCCGGAGGCTACCTGGAGCTTTATGAACACGCAAAAGGAAGCTTGAGAATGTTTGCCCACCCTGTACAAAAAGATCAGTCTTTATGGAATACTCCCCATGTGTTACTACAAAAATTTCCGCACGATACATTTACTGCTACCACCAAAATCAATTTCCGCGCCAGCGAAAAATTTACGGGAGAAAAAGCCGGGCTTACTACTATGGCTATGAGCTATGGTAATATTGCTGTTAAACGTAAAACGGATGGGGTTTATATTGTATTTACTACCTGCGAGAAAGCTGATCGCGGAGGGAAGGAAACAGAAAAGGAATTAATGAAGCTATCTCAGAATGATGTGTATTTCCGCATGCAGTTTAAGCGGGATACTACCTGTGTATTTAGTTACAGCCTGGATGGGCAGAAATTTGTTGAGGCCGGAACGGTAAAAGCTACCCCTGGCAAGTGGATCGGATCAAAGGTTGGCCTTTTCATCACCAGCGAGGTAAAGACCAACGACGCCGGCTTCATGGATGTAGACTGGTTCAGGATAACGAAGTAATTCAAACGTTTGCGCAGGAAGCATAGCAGCGAATGATTTAATTTTAAGGAGTACTCAACGTTTTGTTATGCTCAATAATTTTTTTGTTTTTTGCTTTGCCTGTTTTTAATGATAAATAGTGGTATCGCGCAAAAGCAGGTTCAGCGTAAACCTAATATCGTTTATATCCTTGCCGATGACCTGGGCTATGGAGACATTGGTTGCTATGGCCAGGATAAGATAGAAACGCCTAATATCGACGCACTGGCAAAAAATGGTAAGAAATTTACCCAGCATTATGCATTCGCAGTATGTGCTCCTCCAGGTACCTGTTAATGACGGGCATTAACTCGGGGAGCGCTTATATTCGCGGCAATCATGAATGGGGAGAACGCGGGCCCGTATGGGATTTTAAGGCAATGGAAGAAAACCCTTTTTAGAAGGACAATTCCCGATCCCGGATTCTACTCTTACTATTGCAGAAGTTTTAAAAAGTGCCGGCTATACTACCGGGATGGTGGGTAAATGGGGATTGGGCTCGCCTTTCAGCAGCACCGGGCATCCCAACCGGCAGGGGTTTGATTACTTTTATGGCTACATCTGCCAGCGGCAGGATCATACCTACTATAACGGGCACTTATGGGAAAACGAAGACCGGGTGGCTATAGATAATAAAATTGTTGATCCTGATGTCAGGTTTCCCGACAGCCTGGATAAACTGGACCCGCGCAATTATGAAGTGTACCAGCAAAAATATTATGCTCCCGATTACCTGGTAAAAGCTGCTTTAAACTTTATTGACAAAAATAAAAGCAGGCCCTTCTTTTTATATTACCCCACCCCGTTACCTCATGTGTCTTTACAGGCACCCCAAAGGCTGGTCAATTATTATCATCAAAAGTTTGGAGATGAAACGCCGTTCCTGGGAGGGTCTTATTTTCCATGTCGCTATCCCAGGGCAACCTATGCAGCGATGATCACTTTGTTAGATGAGCAGGTAGGCCAGATTGTGGCGCAATTAAAGAAGAACGGTCTTTATGAGAATACCATGATCATGTTTTGCAGTGATAACGGGCCTGCAAGTAATGCCGGCGTAGATCCCGTGTTTTTAACAGTGCAGGACCATTTAAAGGCAGTAGCGGCTGGGGTAAAGGCTACCTGCGCGAGGGAGGAATAAGGGCCCCGTTTATTGTGCAATGGCCTGGAAAAGTAAAGGCAGGTTCCTCTTCTACCCTGGTTTCGGCAACTATCGACATGATGCCCACTTTTTGTGAGTTGCTGCAGGTAAATACACCGGCCGGAGTACACGGTGTGTCTATACTCCCGGAAATTGTAGGCAACGAAAAGCAGCAGAAACAACACGACTACCTGTATTTTGAATATCCTGAATATGGCGGGCAACAGGCGGTTAGAATGGGCAATTGGAAAGCAGTACGTATGAACCTGATGAAAGGAAGAATAGTAACCGAGCTATACGACCTTTCGGTGGATATAAAGGAGCAGGAAAATGTAGCAGCCCGGCACCCGGCTATTGTTGCAAAATGGAGGCCATTATGAAAAAGAACATCAAACACCCCAGGTAAGCCGGTTTATCATTCCTGTGCTTGAGCGCTGAGACTGACGGGGTTGACTTGTTCCGGTAATAACCATCGCCGTACTGGCGGCATTGATAACAATCAGGTAACGCTGCCGTAACAATTAATTTATAGCAATAGCGGAGTTTTGGTAAACTCTAGGAGCTATGAATAAAAGACCGGTGGAAGTAGCGGTGATATCGGACCTGCACCTTGGAACCTATGCATCCCGGGCAAATGAGTTTGCAGCTTATTTGCGAAGTATCGAGCCCCGTTTGCTGGTGCTAAACGGCGATATTATTGATGGCTGGCAGTTTAGTAAAAGGTACTTTCCTCCCGCCCATATTGTAGCAATAAAAGAAATTTTCAGCAAGCTTTCCAGTGGTACACGGGTGGTATATATCACTGGCAACCACGATGATGCTTTCCGTAAATATTCCGATCTGGAACTGGGCAATTTTTTGCTGGCCGATAAGGTTGCTATAGAAGTAAACGGTAAAAAAACCTGGATATTCCATGGCGATGTATTCGATCATACCACTTCAAAGCAGGCCAAATTTCTGGGTAAATTAGGAAGCAATGGCTATGCAGTGCTTTTGGGCTTTAATAAGGTAGCTAATTTCATTATGCAACTTTTTGGTAAAGAAAACTTTCTCTTGCCAAAACGATCATGCAGCAGTTTAATAAGCGATTTATAAAAATAGACGAGTACGAGCAAAAAATAGCCGAGATCGCTATCGAAAAAGGTTTTGACAATGTTATTTGCGGCCATATCCATCAACCTAAAAAAGAACGATTACCAATGAGAGGGGTTCGGTTTGCTACCTCAATTCAGGAGATTGGGTGGAGAATATGACATCTTTAGAATACTACGACGGGGAGTGGAATCTTTATACCTATAACGAAAAAGAAATTGTAGCAGAAAAGCCGGTAAGGCAAGTTCCGCAAACAGAAGTGCTCACCAGTGAAATAGCTTTTTACTTACATTCCTTAGCTAAATAAATATGAAGATCTTTTACGCCGTTCAGGCAACAGGTAATGGACATATCAGCCGTAGCATGGAGTTGCTTCCCTATTTGCAGCAATATGGCCAGGTAGATATCTTTTTAAGCGGCGATAACAGCAACCTGAAATTAGATGCTCCTATAGCGTATAGGAGTAAGGGTTTAAGCCTTTATTACACTTGTAACGGCGCCCTGGATTACTGGCGCATTGCCAAAGCAATCAACCCGGTTACGCTCAGGAAAGAGATCAGGAGTTGCCGGTAGAGAAATACGACCTGGTGATTAACGACTATGACTATATTACGGCTTCGGCCTGTGCTGCAAAAAAGTTCCTTCGGTAAATTTCGGGCACCAGGCAAGCTTCCAGTCTACGAAAGTGCCCCGGCCTTTGCAAAAAAGTAAAACAGGAGAGTGGTTATTAAAACACTATGCCAGAGCCGACCGGTATATAGGCCTGCACTTTAAAAACTATGACGACTTTATTATTACCCCATTATAAAAAAAGAAATACTGGAAGCTACACCGAAAGACGGAGGATATATCACGGTTTACCTGCCCTCGTACTGTGAGCCCCAGTTAGTAGAAATTTTCTCAGGTTTTAAAGAGCATCAGTTCCAGATTTTCAGCCGCCAGAGCCGGCAGGACCGTACGGTTGGCAATATAACATTTAAACCCGTTGACAAAAGCCAGTTTAACCAGAGCCTTATCCATTGTTCCGCCATCATTACCGGTGGCGGTTTTGAAACACCGTCAGAAGCAATTCATTTGGGAAAAAAAATAATGGCCATCCCCATCAGGGGACAGTATGAGCAATGCTGTAATGCTGCGGCCCTGCGGGATATGGGGGTGATGACATTAGAAAAGATCAACGGGAATTTTGCCAACGACTTTGAAACATGGGTTAACGATTATCAACCGCTACAAATAGATTATAGCAAAAGTATACCTCAAAGTATGGAAAAGTTGTTTGCTTAAAGGTTCAGCAACTTTTTGATTGTATGAGTAACGCCTCCATGGTTGTTATCCAGCTCAGTAACATATTTCGCAGCTTCGATGATTTTTGGATGGGCATTTTTCATTGCATAGCTGAAGCCCGCCTCTTGTATCATATCCAGGTCGTTCAGGTAATCTCCGAAAACCAGCGTCTCCTGCGGAGATACGCCCAGCTTATCCTGTATCTTTTTATCGCTGTTCCCTTACTGCCGTCTATATTGGTGATGTCGAGCCATATTTGCCCTGCAACGGCTACTTTAAATTCGTTTTCAAACTGTTTATAAAAAGGATAGCTGTTCGCTTCGGATCCTGCAAGATCGCAAAGAGATATCTTGAGTATAACATCGTCTACTTTTGTAAGGTCGTCCACTATTTTGTATTCCTGGTAATATTTTAGTGCCTGGTCTGTAAACTCCTTATCCGTGTTTTCGATGTAAGCTAAGTGCTTCCCGCATAAAACGGGGTACACATCTTTAATAGGCCTTGATATTTCTACAAAACTTTTTATGGCAGTTGCATTTAATTGATTTACCAGCAGCTCTTCGCTGGCATGTACCACATAAGCGCCATTATCACAGGCAAAATATAGTTTGTCTTTTATTGGTTCAAAAACAGAAGCTATATTATGGAAGGACGCCCGCTGGCAATTATCATATGGGTTCCCGTTTTAAAAACCTGTTCTGCTACTTCCCAAAAATCGCCCGGCAGGTTTTTGTTGTCATCTAATAAAGACCCATCGAGGTCGATAGCTATAATATTAATCATTTTTTAATACGATTTAACTAAAAAAGGCATTACTCGTCGATAAAATGGCCTGTTTCATCTAAAAACAGGTATGCCGTCTTTTTAAATGGCTTACATTAGCATTCTGATTAGAATTAAGCCCTTACACTTCTAATGCGACGTTCTGAAACAAATATAGCCAATAGGATTGATGTCATAGATGTACTCCGCGGATTTGCGCTCCTTGGAATCTTCTTAAGGCATTTCATTGCGCGATTCGATTACAGAGGCAATAAATATTCTCATAATGGTTTTTTGTTCAGGATCGACAAACTGATAGAAACTGCCGATTACCATTTCCTGACTGATAAAACCTACCCCATATTTGCACTGCTATTCGGCTTTTCTATGTTCCTGGTGGCGCAGTCTTCCAACGGTAAGTCGTCGCTACGCTCTTACAGGCGGTTATTAGGGCTTATACCTTTTGCCTGCCTTAACGCTGTATTTTTCCCCGACGGCGACATTTTAGGATTATATGTAATTGTAGGCATGCTCGTTTTGCTGCTGGTAAAGCTTCCGTTGAAATGGATTCCTTATCTCGTGGTGTTTTTTCTATCCCAGCCGCTGGTGTGGATTCAGATCATCATTCACCTGGCCGGAGGCAATGTAAATGTTCTTAATTATCATTCGTCTGATTTTATTAAAGAGGTAGACAATACCATTCTCAGCGGCAATATCCCTGAAATTGCATGGACAAATCTGACGAAAGGCCAGATCGGCAATTTTTATGGGCGCTGGAAATGGGGCGTATCAGCCAGACAATAGGATTGATGCTGTTAGGCTTTTACCTGGGACAAAGTGGCCGCTTTATGTTCTTTATTGAAAATGGCAGGAGAAATCTCCGCTACCTGGTTATACCGGTGGTGGTTATTCTGGGAAGTTGGTTGTTCGGAAAGCTTAACGCAGGGTTACCCGTATCAAATGAGCTTACATTAATGTTAGCCAACTGGTCGGGGTTATCATTTGCTTTTATTTATATCATTATTATTATATTTATTTACGATATATTTCCTGCACGGTATTTCGCTCCCTTGCAGCTTTATGGCAGAATGAGCCTTACCAACTACGTATCCCAGTCTGTACTGGGTGGTATTTTATTCGCTCCTTTTGCGCTCAATGGTGTGGCTTACCTATCAAGTAGTTCAATAGTTCTCCTGTTTGCAGTAATTACTTTTGCGCAGATCCTGTTTTCAAAATACTGGCTTAATCAAAATCGCTACGGCCCGCTGGAGTTTTATTGGCGCCGCATGTCTTTTTATACTCTTAAATAAAATGTATATACTTCTAAACAATTCTAATTATTAAAACATCTCATCTTATGAAAAAATGTTCGGCTTTTTTAAGCGCCCTTATGTTCTTTTTTTCTGCGGCTATGGCGCAGACGGATACCATTTATACAATAAACAATGATGCGTTGGCGGGCCTGGGTATAAACCAGATTACTAATGTAAATCCTGTTACAGGCGCCGGAGCAGCTTCTGCTACTTATGCTGCATCTGATGCAACAATGGTAAGTGCGGCCCTTGCTTTGGCTAACAACGGGTACTTATATTATATTACGCAAAATGTAACTAACGGGGTACGTTTACAGTACGTTCCATAGCTGCTTATCCCACCCCAACAACAACAACCGAGCCTGTGTCGCAGGAAGCGTTTACTGATGATGTGAATGGTGCTTCAACTGCTGATGCTACGTTCAGAAGTATGGCAGCTGCGCCGGATGGCAGCATTTATGTAACCATCAATGAAGGAAGCAGTGTTTTATATCTGGCCAAGTTTCAGCCAGGTCCTGGTGGAACTGCAACTAATTTTCAAATGCTGGGAAACATTACTATTAACGGAGGGGCTCCTGCAGCGGCGCTTAGAAATGGCGATATCGCTTTTGATGGCAGCGGAAACCTTTATGCACTGATCAATGAAGACGCACCCCAGGGCAATGCTACTATTTATTTTGTAGCCGCCAGCGGTATATCAACAAGCAACGCAGGTACTACCAATCTTCAGGCAAGATATGATGTTAAAAACAGCTCCGGTACTAATTTTTCTGACTACGCGGTTGGATTGGCTGTAGCTTCCTCTGGCAACTTTTACCTGGCTATACAGGAGGAACCCAGGGTGGCATCTATATGTTAACCCGCGATGTAAACGGCGACTTCATCATGTCGGCATCACCCATCAGCACCGCCAATGCCCAGGGTATTGCAGATCTTGCAACATCCTATTTTCCTGCTTCAACTGTATTGCCTGTAGTTTACGGCGGAATTTCGGCAAAAATTGTTGACCAATCTTTAATCGTTAACTGGAGCACTTTGTCTGAAACAAATAACGAGCGTTTTGAAATAGAAGTGTCGAAAGACGGAAAGAGCTTTACCAAAGTAGGAACAATTAATACAAAAGCCCTTAATGGTAATTCCGATAAAACCCTCGATTACAATTTTTCTAAAACGGTAGATATACCGGTAGCAGTAATGGGCATTTCATTATTGTCTTTGGCTGTTATTCTTTTATTGGTAAACAGGAAGAACAAGCTTCTCTTTTCAGTAATGATGGTAATGGGTGTGGGACTGGCTTTTGCTTCTTGTAGCAAAAGCAGCGATCAGGTAGATGTACATGCAGACAGCAAATTGTTTGTAAGAATTGTGCAGGTAGATAAAGACGGGAAAAAATCAACCTCTGGTGTTGTAACCGCTTATAAAGCCGACTAATTGCTTATACATTCAGGAATGGAAACTATAAAAGCCGCGAAAGCGGCTTTTATAGTTTTAAGTCAATAATAGTTTTTGTAACTACCAGATCCGGATGCGCTCTTCCGGCTTTTTGTATAGTTTATTATTCTCTTTCACGTCGAAAGCTTTATACCAGGCATCCATATTCACCAGTGGCCCGATAGTTCTGTATTCGCCCGGAGAGTGGTTGTCTGTTTTAAGTAACTGAGCCGCTGTTTGCGGCAGCGTGTTGGTACGCCATACCTGTGCCCACGCCAGGAAAAACCGTTGATCGGGTGTTAACCCGTCGATCTTTCGTTGCTTTGGCCTTGCTTTGTCATTTTAAAAGCCTCATAAGCCACGTTTAATCCACCCAGGTCCCCGATATTTTCTCCAAGCGTCAGCTTACCATTTACATGTAAAGTGTCCAGCACCGTGTACCCGTCAAACTGCCTGGCAAGGGCGTCAGCTTTGGCATCAAATTTTTTCCGGTCCTCTTCTGTCCACCAGTTTCTAAGCGTACCGTCGGCATCGTACTTACTACCATTGTCATCAAATCCATGAGACATTTCATGGCCGATCACCGCTCAATACCGCCATAGTTTATAGCATCGTCCGCATTGGCATCGAAGAACGGAAATTGTAAAATACCTGCCGGAAATACAATTTCGTTCAACGTAGCATTATAATATGCATTTACGGTAGGAGGCGTCATACCCCAACGCTCCTGTCTACAGGTTTGCCCAACCGGCTCACCATATAATTATAGCTCCAGGCATCGGCATTTCTTATATTTTGGAAAAAACCGGTTCTGCTGATGTGCAAACCGTCGTAAGGCTGCCATTTATCAGGATAAGCAATTTTGGGCCTGAACGCGGCCAGCTTAGCCAATGCTTTTTGCTTGGTTGCCTCGCTCATCCAGTCCAGTTGTTGTATACGGTTGGCATAGGCCTTACGCAGATTGTTGACCAGCTCTTCCATTCTTAATTTAGCAGCGGGTTTAAAATACTCCTTAACATACAACTGTCCCAGTAGCTCTCAATATTGCCATCCGTTAGCGACGATATACGCTGCCATCTGGGAGTAGGTACTTTCTGGCCGGTAATAACCTGGTTAAAATCAAAACTGGCATCTACAAACCGGCTGCTGAGGTAGGGTGCCGCGCCACGCAAAATATACCATTGCAGGTAGGCTTTCCAATCATCCAGAGGCACTGTCTGCAATAGTGAATCGGCGGTAACAAAAATGCAGGATTGTTCACCAATATAGTGTCCTGGCCGGGAGCTTTTAAAGCGGTTAATATCTGGTTCCACTTAAGATGTGGTGTTTGGCGGCTGAAATCAGCAACACTGAATTTGTTATAAGTGCGATAGGCGTCCCGCATCTCCACACGGCTCAGTTGAGCATTGGCCAATTGTTTTTCAATGTTCAAGATCGCTTCAGCATTTTGTCTGGCCCTTGCTTCATTGCTGCCGGTTAATGTAAACAACCGCACAATATAGTTTGAGTAGGCGGCTCTTATATTTTGAGAGCGGGCATCGTCCTTCAGGTAGTAATCCCTATCGGCCAATCCAATGCCTCCCTGAGAAAGTTGGGGTATCATATTTTCCACATTCTTCCGGTCCTGGCCAATTGAAAAACCGTATAACGGGGAGGCCACTCCATTAGAGCGGAGGTAATTCATCTCATCGAGTACACCCTTTAGGTCTTTAATTGCGGTAATACGGGCCAGGTCTTTTTTATAGGAGTGTAGCCCAGCTTTTCTATGGCCATGCTGTCCATGCCGGCGGCATAAAAATCTCCAACGCGGCGGGTTACTGATCCGGCCGGTGCACTTTATCAGCAGCAGCTTTTTCCAGGATAGTTTTAACAGCATTGATATTAAAATCACGCAACTGGTTAAAGCTTCCCCAGCGGGTTTCTTTGGGTGGAACCGGATTGTTTTTTAGCCAGTTTCCGTTGGCATAGGTATAAAAATCGTCACCGGGTTAACCGCAAAGTCCATATTGCTTTTGTCGATGAAACCTTTTTGTCCCTGCTGTGCGTTTGTGGCCAGTGCTCCTGCTACAAAAATGGCCAGGAGTGAATTCCTTTTAAAGGGTACGGATACATATTAAATGTTTTATGAAGTAATTTAATTTTTAGACGACGGTTTTGCTAAAAACTATTCATGCCGCCTGTAAATCTTTATAAAGCCCGTAATTATGTGCATTATACGCTGGGTATATGTGCATAAGTCTGTTCATAACAGGTGCGTAGATAATGCTTTAAAAATTTTGAAACAGGGTTTGCAGATTCGTATCTTCATAATGCACGGCTGATAAATTACTATTTCAAAACGAAGCATTAAGTTACAGCTGTGATTGCAGCAGATTCTTTGACAAATGTATCGCAAAACTTCAATTTGGGCACCAATACAATTTGTGTTTATGTCCGGTTGCAGCGGCGCATACAAAAGTGGATGTATGAAGCTGTGAAAGCTAAGGCTGGCAGAAATGGTATATCAACATTGAGATAACGGACGATAGTGATATCGAGCGTGTTTCAGGAAGAGTACCTGTTTTCAGTAACTGCCGAGGCAAACATTTAGCGGCGGCCTTGCCAGTTGTTCTGTAGGTTGATAGTGTATTTAACTTCGCATAAAATATGCAGACTTAAATTGCTGATATCTACTCTACAAGACAATGCTAAAGCTATTTAAGGCATCGGGTTTTAGGCGGAAAGACTTAGGCAACTGACTCTGAAGCTACGAACACGATGCTTTTTTGTATAGTACAGGGAGGTGGAATATATTTTGAAAAAAAGCGAGGCCTTGGCCTCGCTTTTGCGTTTTAACAAAACGCTGTTTTCGGCTACAATATATAATACTCTTTATTGGAAGCATTGACAGGGGCTGTATCGGCATGCTCCTGTCCTTTGGCAGATTTACCTTGGATTAAAGGGCTAACAACGGCTTCTGTAAAAGGCAGCTGATATTTGCGTGTACTATCGGCGGCACTTTTAGTATATAGCTGCACCAGGTTCTTTTCAATGCTTCTTGCTATAGTTGTCATAGGGGTATCCGTAGGCTTGTTCTCAAACGGATCCTGTAGGTGAATCGCCATCTTTTCAATAAGGAGGAAGCTGCCTGCAATAGCTACTACCAAAGGCACTTCCACGTAACCAAAATACTCTATTACCCCAAATGGTAATAATGCAATAAAAAGCATCAGCGATATATGTATGTACAGGCTATAGGTGTGGGGAAAACAGTATTTTTAATCCGCTCGCACTTGCCCATTGAGTCTGTAAGCTTCGATAAAGTACGGTCCAGCTCTACCTGCTGGTAGCTGTTGATCCAGCCTTTATCGAGGGCAAGATGCAGGTCTGATCCCATGTTATCCAATAAAGCGGCAGGAATGTTTTCAATATCCGCAAGGGCTTCCAGCTCATCGCGATCAATATACTTTTCAAGACCTCTGAGTGCATTTTGTTTTCTTAAATGAAGGCCCAATGCATAACACCAGCCAATCTGCCGGCGAATAACGCGTTGTCTGAAAATTTCCACATCTTCGCTATGATAATTATTATAGGTAAAACTCATTACCTGGCGCGACAGGTTACGGGAATCGTTAACAATTGCCCCCATATATGCCGGGCCTCCCACCAGCGGTCATAGGCCTGGTTACTTCTAAAGCCCAGCAGGAGCGAAATCACCGTTCCCAGTATGGCCGGTATGGCAAGGGGAATGGTAATTCTTGTAATGTGGGAGTAATTATAAAGTATGGCAATTATGGTAGCATACACAGCTATCGCTATAATCTCATATTTTATCTTCCCGAAAACGTATTTAAACGGTATATTTTTCTTTAGTAACATATAGCGATATTTTTTATTCCTGTGATCCAATCACCGGCTTAACACCGGCTGCTCTTTTTATGCACTTGCCAGGGCAACCTGCGCCGCACCCAGGTTCATTTCCTCAACATCAGCCGGCGCCGCCACCTTACTTTTGGAAAGATCTTTCAGCAGGGCTATTTTGCTCTTTTTAAAAAAGGGAACCGGATCAATGCTGGTTTTGTTGGTTTTTACAAATACATAATCTTCAGGGCATACAATCATGTCAATATCGTTGGCATCAGTAAAATGATTGAAAACAGCCTGGGTATTGCCTGTAAGATATTTGAAACAGATTTTATTGATCAGCTCCGGGTATTTATACTTCAGGTATTTACAGTTTTGCCTGAATGTGTCATTAATCATTTGAGCGTAAGGTGGCTCACGGCGTATCAGATCGCTGATACCTGAGGGCATTTCGTAAATATGGAACAGAATAATATTTACTTCTTTGTTTAATGTCTTAACGGCTTGTTCTGCCAGGCGGAAGGAGGCCTGCGAAAAATCGGTTGGTACTAAAATATTAACCATAGTTTGCTGTTTTTGTTATAGCAAAACTGTGGCTTTGGTATTAGAAGGTCTTAAGACGGAAGTTAGATTGTAGTTAGAATTAAATTAGAGTAAGATTAAAACCGGGCGTTAATTCTAATCCCGTTTTAATATAACAGGCTACCGCGAAGCAAGCGGGAGGGAAACTTTAATAGTAGTTCCCTGATTTTCAGCCGAAATAACCTCAATGCTTCCCCGGTGCATGCGCATAATATTGCGGGTTAAAGGCATACCAATTCCATAGCCTTCAAACCTCGATGTGTTGGAAGCTCTGAAAAACGGGTCATAAATGTATTTAACCTCGTTGGTTGGAATACCAATGCCCTTGTCGGTAACAATAATGATGGCCTGTTTTTTTCCAGTTGCAGCTCAATGGTTACCGGTGCGTTGCCCGAATATTTACAACCATTTAGAACAATATTATCAAGAGCCACTTTAAGCAGCTCCTCGTTGCCATATACGCTGATATCGTCTTCATGTTCGGGAAGATCAGGAAGCCTGATCCGTACCTGGTTTTCCGGCTCCACATCCGTCACATTTTCCTTGATTCGAAAGAGGAGCTCGTCCAGCCTTATTTTTTCCCACCGCTGGGTTTTACCGTCGAATCCCGATTGTGCCAGGGCCAGCAATCCTTTGGTGAGCCGCTGCAGCTTTTCTGACTGTTGCACGATATTGGTAAGGCTTTGCTTATAATCTTCCGGGCTGCGTTCCCGCGAAAGAGCATAATCCGCTTCAGCGATAATGGTAGTAAGAGGGGTGCGGAACTCGTGTGATGCGTGGCTTACAAAATTATTTTGTGCTTCAAATGCGGTAGAAAGTTTATCAAGCATATTGTTGAAGGTATCTACCAACGCGGCAATTTCATCATTGCCAGGCTGCTGCTTCAGGCGAAGATGCAGGTTTCCCTCACTAATAGATTTGACCCGCTCTGTAATGTACCGGAACGGCCGGAAAGCCCTCTTGGAGAAATACAGTCCTACGCTGTAAATAATAATAACCGAGGCGATCAGGGTAATTAAAAGTATATAGCCCAGTTGCCGGATGATCTCGCCGCCGTAAATATTGGCCGCTGATTCAATTACCAGGAAGTTGCCGGTCTCATCTTTATAAAAATACCGGCGTAATGATCCAGCCTGTGCTGATAAAATACGGTTTCGCCGCCAGCATTTTTTATCCGGTGTAGATAAGATTCAGGAACATCGGGAGGAAAAGGTGGTTGAGGTACTCCGGCCGGTGATAAAGGTACTATATAAGATTTTTCGTCGGGCAAACGTTCCAAAAACTGCTGCTGGATGATTTTAAACGATTCGGTAGTGTTATGGTCCTCTTCAAACCGGTATTTAGAAGCTATATGTACCCTTAATTCCAGCCTTTTATAAAAATCTGCATAGGCAAACTTGTTGGAGAAATAATATACAACAACCGACAAAATGGTAAAAACAGCTGCCGTTAATAAGGTGAATAATATGGTGGTTTTTGACTGTATTGTCATATGCTACACTTTAAACATATAGCCCATACCAATTACTGTTTGAATAAGTTTGTTATTGGGATCGGTATCAATTTTTTTACGCAGGTAATTAATATAAACGTCAACCACATTAGTACCCATATTGAAATTGATGCCCCATACATGTTCCAGGATTTCTATACGCGACACAACTTTGTTGGTGTTCCTCACCAAAAACTCCAGCAGCCTGAACTCGGTGGCCGTGAGGCTTACCGGTTCATCTTTAAGCTTTACAATTTTAGAAGAGCGGTTTACATAAAGGTCGCCCGCCCTGAAAGTTTCTTCCTGTTCAATAGGAGCGCCTCTTCTTCTCGCCAGGGTTCTGATACGGGCTTCCAGTTCAACAAACTTGAAAGGCTTTACCAGGTAGTCATCTGCACCGGCGTTCAGTCCCGCTACAATATTTTCCGTAGTGCCCAGTGCTGTAAGAAACAGGATGGGTGTATCGATCTTATGGTCTCTGATAGTTTTGCAAAGCTGCATGCCATTAATACCGGGCAGCATAATATCCAGCACAATTACGTCAAAGTCGTTGGTTAATGCAAAGTCGAGGCCCGTGTTCCCGTCGGGCGCTATCGAAATACTATAGCCACTTTCACTTAGACTTTTATTTATAACGCTGGCCACACTCGGCTCGTCTTCTATCAATAGTACCTTCATTCAGTTTCTGTTTGCGACAGAGAAGTGAATCGCTGCCTTATGTTATTGTTCTTTCCTATGAGGAAGGACACAAAATCGTTAAAGCTAAACTAAGTTTAATGAAACTTTTGTGAAAATTAAAGATAGATCTTTGTATAAATAAAAAGCCGTGCAGTAAAACTTTATTGCACGGCTTAAGATTGTTACTATTATTTATTTAGCTGGAAGCTGCCGACAATGCTTTTAGCTTTTTCTCCCAGGCCCATGCTGTTGACATCATTTCGTCTATTCCGTATTGTATATCCCAGCCCAGGCTTTTTACGGCATAGTCGTTATTGGCATAAATAGCTACCACATCGCCTGGCCGGCGCGGGCCTATTTCATAGTTCAGTTTTCCCCGCTAACACGTTCAAAAGCATGAATGGCTTCCAATACGGTAACGCCGTTCCCGGTTCCGAGGTTGAATATTTCATAATTGGAAGTATTTTTTTGTTTTCCGCAAACTGAATAGCCAGGGTATGAGCGTGGGCAATATCGCTTACATGAATGAAATCGCGCAGGCAGCTGCCGTCGCGGGTATCATAATCTGCTCCGTGAACCGTCATTTTGGGTAATTTGCCTATAGCGGTTTGCGTAATGGCCGGGAACAGATTTTGCGGGCGGCCAATAGGTAGTTCGCCTATTTCGTTAGACGGGTGCGCACCAACCGGGTTAAAATATCTGAGCGAAATAACGCTGGTATCAGCAGTTACTTTTGCAAAGTCTACCAGTATTTGCTCGCCCATTTGTTTGGTAGCCCCGTATGGACTTTCAGCGGGTTTTCCCGGCGTTTTTTCTGTAACAGGAATAGTGTCGGGGTTGCCGTAAACAGTGCACGAAGAAGAAAAAACAAAGTAAGGTACCTTAAATTCCCTAACACATTTCAGGATATTGATAAGAGAATTGATATTGTTTTCGTAATACATCAGAGGCTGCTCTACCGATTCGCCTACTGCTTTATAGGCGGCAAAATGAATGATTCCCGCTATATCGGTATTCTCCTGAAAACTGCATAGGTATCATCATAGCTGCAAAGGTCTACTTTATAATTTTTGACTGCTTTGCCGGTAATGGTTTCAATGCCTTTTAAAACTTCAGGGTTGGAGCGGCTATTATTGTCGATAGAGATCACTTCGTAGCCGTTTTGAATCAGGTCTACAACTGTGTGAGAGCCAATATAACCGCAACCGCCGGTCACTAAGATTTTTGCCATATAGGTCTGTTTTTATAAAGATAATAAAGTGGCTGGCACAGGCGAAACAGTAAGGCGGCCGGGTCTGTTATATTGGTTTAGTCAAATCTTTACCTTGAGATACAGCGATAAGCAAAACCGGCAGCAAACAAAAACACCTTTGCGCTTGAGCCGGCGCAAAGGTGAGCGTTTTTTATTGAATTATCAATGAGAAGTTTAAGCCGTTAAAATAATCTTACCAGGGCATAAACCAGGCCGGCAAGCAGGGCGCTGATAGGAATAGTTAAAACCCATGCCCAGATAAGGTTTACGGTCACCCCCATCTTACAGCTGATAGGCGCTTGGTGGCACCTACTCCAATGATAGAACCGGTAATAGTATGGGTAGTACTTACCGGGATTTTAAGCATTTCCGTTGCAAACAGGGTGATCGCCCCGGCGGTTTCGGCAGCAACTCCTTCAAAAGGGGTTACTTTGGTAATACGGGTACCCATTGTTTTAATGATCTTCCAGCCGCCGCTTAAAGTACCCAGGGCTATCATCGTGTAGCAGGCTAATGGTACCCAATACACCATTACGTCGAGGCTGTAAGTAGAAGAGTCGTAAGCAACAAAAGCAGCCATAATAATACCCATTACCTTCTGGCTGTCGTTGCCGCCATGGCCTATGCTAAATGCCGCTGATGAAACCAGCTGCATTCTTTTAAACCAGCGTTCGGCCTTGGAAAAGTTCAGGGAGTTTAAAAACAGGGAGAAAGTGGCTATACTTACCAGGATAAACGTAAGTAAAAACCACTTCATATTGTGGCCAAATAGAACGTATTTTAAAAAGTAGGGCTTTTTGCTGGCTATCAGCCGCTCAGCATTTTCAAGCGTTTTTTTGGTTTTCATCATCTTGCCTTTTGCTGCATCCAGCTCCCTTTTCTTTAAAATATCCGTTTCCGCCGGGCTGATTACCAACGCCGTTTCTTCATATTTGGCTGCTGCTTTTGCCGCTTCGGTTTGCAACCGGGGTATTTCGGACGAAGGGCTATGGGTAACTGCTCCAAACAGGTAAAGAGATCCTATGATGATGCCTACCGACAGCAGCCGGATAAAAATGGTTTTTTTAAACGAATGCAAAAAGAAAATGGAAATAAAGAAGGCAACGATCATGCCCAGTAAAGGCGCCAGTATGATAAAGGCAACTGTAGGTAATATTTTGCTCTTGTTCACTATTTCCCAGATGCCCAGGCCATCGCCCACATGTGAGATATAGGCATGTGCTATTGCGGCGCCTGCAAAACCGCCAATAAGGGTATGGGAAGAGGAGGAGGGAATACCCAGCCACCAGGTTAAAAGGTTCCACAGAATAGCTGCCAGAATTCCTGCAAACAACACATTCAGAGTAACAAATTCGGGATATACAATCTGGCTAACGGTTTCGGCTACTCCATGGTCGAAAATAAAATAAGCCAGGAAGTTAAAAAAGCAGCCCATACAACTGCCTGTAGCGGGGTAAGTACTTTGGTAGATACAATGGTGGCAATAGAATTGGCAGCATCATGAAACCCGTTAATATAATCGAAAATAAGCGCCAGTCCTATGATGACAACAAGATAAGTAAACATAGATTTTAGTTCATGGTTAATAGATCATGGTTCATGGCAAGGTAATATCCTATTGAGTTCTAAGCGCGCGGGCTTTATGAACTATCCCCATGAACCATCAACCAACTAAGCGTATTTAATAATAATAGATTCTATTACATTACCGGCATCTTCGCATTTATCTGTAACCAGTTCCATTACCTGGTAAATATCTCTTCTCTTAATCAGTTCCTTAGCATCAATATCGCTGTCGAACAGTTTTCGATGCTCATGTCAAAAACATCATCCGCCTGGTTTTCAATACTGTTTATTTTTACAAGCGCTTCTGTTATCAGCCTTATTTTCTTCATATCTCTCAGTTCGCCTACCGTTGTTTTAACGTGCTGCGAACCTTGCTCAATCAGTTCTGCCATTTTCTGTATACCCATATCGTTGGGGTTAACCCGGTAGAAGTTGATTTTTTTGGCAGCAGAATAGGTAAAATCAACAATATCATCAAGGGCTGCAGCCAGCGCATGAATATCTTCCCGGTCGAAGGGGTAATAAAATTGCGGCTGAGTTCGGTAAATACGTTATGAGTCAGTTCATCACTATCGTGTTCCACGTCTTCCAGCGCTTTCACCAGGGTATTGCGTTTATCGTAATCAGGTTCTGTAACCAGTTGCTTTAATAATGCGCCCGATTTGGCAACATTTTCAGAAATTTTTTCAAAAAGCTCAAAAATACGGTGCTGGCAGGGGTGAAAATTTTAAGTATTGAGTTAAGACCCATAACAAATTGTTTTAAAATGATGGCAAAAGTACTTGTTAGATGTTTCTATTACTTAAAAATAGAGGATTTAATAATTCCTTAATATTGATTTGAATATTTCTCAGGGCTTTACGTTTCAAATCCTCCCTAAACATAGCGTTCTGCGCAAAAATAGGTATAATTAATATTGACGTAACATTAGCATTACAATTTCGTAACATGGCGGTAATAATACGGTAACATAGCGGATTCACCTTTGCAGGAAATTTCATATATGCAATATAGGTATCTGCTTATTATCTTATTAACGCTTCTTACAAATAGTTTGATAGCGCAAAACAGGCTTACGGGAAAAGTATTGAATAATTCGGGCGAGCCTGTTGTAGGGGCTACCTTACAAATAGAAGGTACCAACCGTGGGGCCATTTCTGAGGCCGACGGCTCTTTCAGCATCAGTACCGATCCCAAAGTGGCCAGTTTTGTAATCAAGGTATCGGCAATGGGTTTTAAACAACAAAATGTTACGGTTAATCCCCAAACACAATCTTTCGAACAAGGCCTTTCAATAGTACTGCAATCTTCAGCAACTGAAATGGAGTCTGTAACAGTAAGTGCCAGGTCGAGAACCGTAGGAAGTGTTGCTTCTTTATATCAGGCACAGCGTACCGCAGCTTCTATATCTGATGGTATTTCAGCCGAAGTTATCAGAAAAGCACCTGACCGCAATACAGGAGAGGTGCTGAAGAGAATAAGCGGTACAACCATCCAGGATAATAAATTTGTAATCATCAGGGGCTCAGCGACCGCTATAACCTCGGCTTATCTGATGGCTCGTTGTTGCCAAGTACCGAACCTAACAGGAAGGCATTTTCTTTCGACATCATTCCTTCCTCGATGATCGACAATATTACAGTTACCAAATCCGGCACGCCCGATCTGCCGGGTGACTTTGCCGGAGGCGTTATCAATATCACCACCAAAGAAGTTCCCACGCAAATTCTTCGATGTTTCGCTGGGAGCTGGTTACAATACAGTTTCTACTTTTAAAGATTATAAATCGGGCTACCGTTCGTCCACCGATTTTCTCGGTTTTGACAATGGAGCGCGTCAGCTGCCTTCCGATTTTCCTACTACAGGATTTATCATCAACAATATGACGCAGGCACAGGCCAACACGGCTTTGGCATCGCTGAATAATGATTTTGAAATACGCAACAGGAAGGCCCTGCCTTTGGTAAACTTTTCCATTAACGGCGGAGACCTGAGAATTTTTGAAAACGGCTCTAAACTGGGTTATACTGCCGGTATTACTTACAATCATTCAGAGTACATCAAGCCTAACCAGTTAAGGCAATATGATGACTATAATTATGTTGATAATACCTATAACTATAATACTAATCTGGGAGCGTTGGTTAACCTGGCTTACCAAAACAAGGGAGGCAAATATTCTTTAAAGAATATTTATAACCGCATTTTTGACGATAACCTGCTTCAACGCCAGGGTATAGATATTGCCCGTACCAGCGATATTCAGTTTAATGCTTTTGACCTGGTGCAAAAATCATTATTCAAGTCTACTTTTAAAGGTGAAAACAGGTTAGCCGAAGGATTGGACCTTGATTACCTGGCTTCGTTTAACTTAATTACCAATAACAGGCCCGATCAAAGAAAAATAGGCTATTCTAAAAGCCTTGGAAGTGAAACGCCTTTCAGTGCCGACCTGATCACTTTAAACCGTGCCAACAATCGCCTTTTCGGAGATCTCAACGAAAAAATTTATAACGGAAGCTTTAACCTGAAGAAGGAGATAGATCTGTTTGAAGCAACCAATATAAAAGTGGGTGGATTTGCCGCTATACGTAACAGGGATGATGAAAACAGGTTAATCGGCCCCAGGGTTAATGTAGCGGGAAATTCCGATTATGCTAATATATTACGTCGCCCGCTTGAAACTTTATTTGCTCCCGAATTGCTCAGCAACAGCGCGTATTCGCTGGAAGACCTCACCCAGGCAAATGACAGTTATACAGGTAAAGCCAATAACTATGCAGGTTACCTGATGTTTGATAATAAGTTTACCGAAAAGTTACGCGCAGTGTGGGGTGCCCGGTATGAGTATTATCGCATTGAAGTCACATCTCCGGCTATGAAGTTCGATAAAACCTGGACAGACATCCTTCCTTCAGCAAACCTTACTTATGCTTTGAATCCCAAAAACAATGTCAGGGCTTCCTATTTCAGAAGTTTGGCGCGCCCCGAGTTCAGGGAAATAGCTCCGTTTTATTATTACGATTTTGAAATTGAGCCAACCTCCTGGGTAATCCCAACCTGGAGCGTTCGCAGATCAATAACTTCGATTTAAAATACGAATGGTTCCCTGCAAGCGGAGAAATTGTTTCAGCATCGTTGTTTTACAAAAAGTTCAAAAATACTATTGAATCTTCTATATATAAAGTAAACAGCGCGCTTGAGGTTACAACGGCTAACTTCCCGTCGGCCGAAATACTGGGCGTAGAAGTAGAGCTGAGAAAGAGATTAAACTTTATCAGCGAAAGCCTGAAGAACCTTGAATTTTATACCAATATTGCAATTATTGAATCAAAGGTGAAGTATGATCAGCCTCTTCAGCTACCCCGTGGTAACAGTGTAACAGAACGTGAGCTTACCGGCCAGTCGCCGTACATGATCAATGGTAGCCTCAGCTACAAAACAAACGACAGTAAATTCAGCGCAACAGTGTTGTTCAACCGCATTGGGCAGCGTATCAACATGGTGGGCGGCAACCAGTATGGTATGGTATATGAGCAGCCCAGGAATATTCTTGACGGGCAGCTTTCTTACTCAATAAGCAAGCACAGCGATCTGCGGCTGAATGCAAGAGATATCCTGAACGCGCCTTTCAGGTTCTATTTCGATCAGAACAATAACGGCAAGTACGACGGATCATCTTTTGAAGGCAATATCAACAGGCAGGATAAAGACTGGTTGCTGCAGGAGTACAGACCCGGCACCAATATATCTGTTACGTACACCTATAAACTGTAATTATAATAAACGGGTAACATTAAGATAACTTTTTGGTAACACCCGCTATCTACTTTCGCAATTCAAAATCTAAGGATTTACTAAAACAAAACAAATGAAAAAGAATGTAGCAATTTTATTGTTGGCTGTGAGCGGTTTTTTTGCAGCCTGCGGAGACAAGGACAACAGTGTGGAGCCGCCTAAGCCTACAGAAGTTGTAGTAGTGGGAGCCGATGTTGCTTCTCCTACCCCATCTGTAATTAGTGCAAACACTACCTGGACAGCAGATAAAAAATACTTAATAAAAGGTTTTGTTTATGTAGAGCCAGGTGTTACATTAACTATTGAGCCAGGTACCGTTATTCATGGAGATAAACAATCTCAGGGTACTTTGATCATTACCAAAGGCGCTAAGATCAACGCCGCGGGTACGGCACAAAGACCTATTGTATTTACTTCAAATATGGCGGTGGGTAACAGAAAAGCCGGCGACTGGGGTGGTATCATCATCCTGGGTAATGCCCCGGTAAACCAGGGTACTGCTAAGATTGAAGGTGGTCTTACTTTCCCTGCCGGTAAAGACTCTTACGTTGTATATGGCGGTAATGATGCGGCCGACAACAGTGGTACATTAACTTATGTACGTGTTGAGTTTGCGGGCGTTGCGTTCAGCCTGAATAATGAAATTAACTCCCTCACTTTCGGTGGTGTTGGGTCTGGCACACGTGTGAGCTATGTGCAAGTATATGCTGCCGGCGACGATGCTTATGAGTGGTTTGGCGGTACGGTAAATGCTGATCACCTGGTATCTGTAAAAACTTTAGATGATGACCTGGATACAGATTTCGGTTTTTCGGGCAAAGTGCAGTTTGCTCTGGTTCAAAGAAATCCTTCTGCTTTCGATATTTCAGGTTCAAACGGTTTTGAATCTGATAACGATGGCGATGGTTCTACCAAAACGCCTCTTACCGGGGCCATCTTTTCAAATGTTACTGTGGTGGGGCCATTAAACGGTACAGGAAACACCGTAGATCCATTATTCCAGCACGGTGCTCAAATCCGCCGTAACTCTTCCCAGTCTGTTATCAATTCAGTTTTTGTTGGTTATCCTATCGGGGTTTATATCGACGATACTAAAGGAACTCCAACTTCAGGTAATTATACTTCGGGTAAACTATTATTCAAAAACAATGTTATCGCAGGCAGCCCGATCCCGTTCAAAGCTACTAACGCCGCTATCATTGCGCAGTTAACAACTGACAACACCGTGGTAGCAACGGTAGCAGATGCAAAAATTGCCGATGCATTTAAGTTTAATGCCAAACCAAGCTTTTTGTTAAGCGCAGGCTCCCCTGCCCTTACAGGCGCCAACTTTACAGGTGTTACAGGCTTCCAGTCTGTAGCTTACAGAGGTGCTTTTGACGGCTCCGGCGATTGGACTACAGGTTGGACCAATTGGGATGCCGAAAACACAACTTATTAATAGTTTCGGTTTCTCCAGATAAAAGCGCTTCGTAAGAAGCGCTTTTTTGTTTTATAACAGCCCTGTAAATTTTCATCTGTTTACAACTATTTAATAATAAGTCCTGTTGCGTTCATCTGGCCACGCTCGTTTTTAAAAAGGAGTTGCGCGGAAAGCACTGTATAATTACGTCGTTAGTTTTTGTCGGGCTGTTTTGCAAGAACACAGAACATATCAGATCTTCCAAAGAATAAAAGACGATAAAAACAAAACACGGCATTGCATCCGTAACTTTGCCCCGTTTTTTTGATTGAAAAATGCAGGTATGAGAAAAGCATGGTTTATAGTTTTTTGGGTTTGTTTTTATGGCCCTGTCGTGCAAAAAAGCCGAACCCGTCAGGTCGTCATCAAAAAATAAAGAAAATATCCAGAAGGAGGAAAAGGATATACTCACTACCTATAAGATGGTTGAATTTGGCTCGGGATGGCAGGTGCCCCAAACCGGTAACGATATCGGCTATAGCATGAATATTTATCTTTATAAAGACAGCACTTTTAAAAAGAGATGGAGCACGGCCTATTCACATCAGGAGTTAAAAGGTGTATTCAGAGACACTGTTTATAATGCGTATACCGCACTGTTGCTAAAATATACCGATGCAAACCCAGAGGCCGGCGGTACCGGTGATAACTATATTTATTACAATATCCAGAATAAAAGCGAGGTTCTTTTCCCCTTGTCGGCCACCCAGGTGGTTTCAATAAATCTGGCAGTTGCCGGAGGACCATATTTTAAGTATGAGAAGCAATAAACGGTAGCACGGCTAAAGAAGATAAAGAAAGAGCAGGCTGCTTATGAGGGCGTAATTCGAGTAAATGGCGAAAACCTGCATACTTATATGCATATTTCTATTATACAAAATAGCATTCCGCTATCAGGCGAGGCAACTGTACCGGGCTTCTTGCAAAAAAGACAGGAAAGATTGTGAAGCTATGGCACATTATTTATCGGGCATATAAGCGTATGCCACTTCAAAGTGTTCTTTTTCAGTTCTGGCAACAGCTGGCCAATACCCAGCTCCATTCTTTGCGGTGTAGGCTCGCAAACAGAATATTTTGCACCGTTGTATTCTATGGTATTGCCTATCGGTTTGTCGAATTTTACAGCAATGGTAACATGTTTGGGGTAGGCCAGCACGATCATCGGCAGATTATAAATTTCCTTAACCAGGAAAAAGAATAATCCTACCCTGTCTTCACAATCGCTGTAAGGAGATAACAATGTTTGCTCGGGCGATAGTCTTTTCTCGTCGCCATAAACCTTGGTGTCCGCATCAAATGCAAAAGCATAGCGGGTAAAATGCATCAGGTAATCTACACCGCTTTTTACATTCAGGCCCTTCAGTTGCTTTTTCAGGAGGGTGATCAAAGATTGGTAAGTGGCATTGCTGAGCGGTATGTTAATAAAGTTCTTATAGTCTACCGCGGGGTAGTTATTAAAAAGATTTTTTCTGCGGGTTGATCTTGATCTTGAAATTATAATCGTAAGAATTGTAGGTAAACTGAAGTTCTTTGTCTATATAGTCAGTATCATTAAAATCAGGCAGCTTGTCTATTTTATAGGAGAATGTTTTATTGAATGCGGGCAGTGCAATTTCTACCGGTTTAAATGGCTCTTTGTCGAAGTTGATATTACTGCCATAGTCGTGGTAATTCAGGCATACATACTGCTTGCCATCTTTTACGCGGTACGGGATATTGTAAATATTTTCGTCGCATTGAATATAAAATAACAGCCGGCCATTATTCTGGCTTAACATAGTGCCATACCCCGACTGTACCATAAAGTACCATTTATATAACGTGTAACGAAGGTAGTTATCAGCTTTAGGACTTATCTGCTCTGCGGTTTTTCTCACCAATTGATAAAAAAGCCAGTCGTCGGCCTTTTGTGTTTGCCGGTAACTATTCAACATAGAGAAGATGCTGCTATAACCGGCTTTTGTTGCGGCATCATAAAACTGCTGTATAGAAGCATCCGTAAGATTTTTTTCGTCAAAATTCACGAATTGCTGATCGTTAAATGCGAAAGAGATCTTGTCCCCGTAAAAGTTAAAAGAAATATTCCTGTCCTTAGCCCATGTGCAAAAAGGCAATAAAGCAAACGATAATATAATCAGCAACTGTTTCATGAGCACCTTACTTAAAGTTACAAAAACATAACAATTATTTAATATTAAGTTTTCATACTTCCGGAAATTTAACATAAGAAGGCTCGTGCTGTAAAAGTAGTTGGGCGCTAACCTTGCTGGTTTGAGATTAACTGGAGCTTTAATTACTATGCTTGCTGAAGAGCAAAACATCGCAGCATAAGAATAAGCAGGGTTGACCCTGCTAAAGCGTTTTACAGGTAACGCGGCAGCCAAACGAAGCGCTCATTTTTTCTATCAAGCATTTGTTAAATTAATTACGCGTATAAAACTGAAGCGGCTTTTGGCTGTCATAAAGGGTATAATAAATTAATTAAAAATTCGTTTTACTTACAAATTGACAGATATCAGAATATGACTAAGCATGTGTGTGCGTTGACTTTTTATTTTTTACTGTTTGCCGGAAACTTTTTATATGGACAGGCTCCCCGGGTGGAAAAAACAGCTGAATGGTTTCAGCAGGGCTATTATATATTAAACCCTGTTTTTGGGCGAACCACCAGCGAAATAGCATTTGCGCGCCGGTTCAGCGGCCGGGATAGCAGTGTAAGTCCTCAACAAAGCTTTTTCCGGGGTGCTACAGTCAATTATCTTTCTCCCAATAGCACCAGCTCGCGGCAGTTTGATCCCGTAGTAAGCATTCTTCTGATTACAAAACAAAACAATTCTCCCTGATCGATTATGGCTGGGGCCGGCATTTTCTACAAACGACAACCGTTTGGCTTATGCATTTCAGTTTAAACCCCTGCAAAGGCCCGATAAATTATACGCAGAGGCTTATAAAGGCAATAGCATAAAAATATTTAATAAGTCTACCCGGAAGATCGAAGAAGTAGCAAAGCCATTGAACAATTACCTGCTCGACCCGTTTTTCGTAGATTCTTTAAAGCTGGTTTATAAAACAGGAGATAAGGTCAACGGTCCGTATGGTGCAGCTGTATCGCTCAGCGAAGTTGATTTATCCAGCAAAAAAAAATTGATACGCCAGCCCGGTATTAAGTATCGCCTGTACGAGTTAATAGGAGAGCCCTATCTTGTTCAAAAAAGCTGGCTTATACCGTTTACAGCCCTGCAGATTCGGGTAGCGGTATGGCCAGTGAGTACAGGCACCTGCTACTCTCCGAAAAAGATACATTGCATGACTTTGGCGTTCGAAAATTTACCAACCTGAATTTTAAGTTTGCGGTGAATGCCAGCCATGAATTGCTTTTCCTGGATGATGAGCACTTTTTAGCAGAGGATACCAACTATATAGTAACCTATAAAAATGACCGGCTTATGGAGAAACGGCCCTTAAACGATGATTACTTCAGGGGTATTTAAGTCCTGATGGCAGGTACCTGTTTTATCTAACGCAGCATATGGAGGCTTATTTAATGAATACAAAAGATCTGAGCCGTGTAAAAATGGCCATTACCGATAAAGATCTGCATGCGGTGGTATGGAGCGCCGGAGGAGAGCGGCTGGCTTTGGTACAGGATCATGAGTCCTTTGCAGGAACGGATAAACTGGTTATTTACACAATTCGGTAAAGCAGGTGCGACGTTATTTTTTTCGTTTATGAAGCGAGGGCTCAATATCTCCCTTCCATTTTTTATACTGGTCTTCTGTTAATTCTTTTTTCAGCCGGTTATCGCGTTCAGCGATCAGGGCTTCATTTCTTTTTCTGACACTTTGAAAATCCTGGCTGGAAAGCCTGGGCGAGGCCTGAGGCCGGACGTTGTATATTATTTTTCAGCTTTTGCTGGTCGTTATAAAAATCGCTGAATATTTCTTCTATAGCATTCTTTTTGGCTTTTTCCAGCTTAAAAGATTCATCCAGGGCATCTACGGCAAGCGAGACTTTTGTCTTAATATCTTCATTTGACGCATTATTTTGCGCCGCCAGAGGGGTATACCCCAATATAACGGACAGAAGTATAATCAATGCTGTTTTGGTTTTCATCCGTAAATGTTTAAAAGGATTTAACGCTTCCCGATGTTGGCGTAAATCGGTTTGCCCGACAGAATAGAGCGCTGAACTGTTACCAGCATTGTGCTTAAAATGGGTCATGCCTGTTTCATTTGAAAGATTCTATATATAAGAGGATAAAATCTCGCAAAAGTTGCAAAGGGAGTTTTCCTATCTTCCCGGGGTGGCGGCCCGTCGCCGGGCCTACGGCTTCTGCCCTTGTTAATGATTCTTTTCATCAGCGAGTCGTAGGCGGCCTGCTGATCGGGAGTACAAATTTTCCGGGTTTGCACCACATGCCTGAATGAGTTGATTTCCACCTGTTTTTGCAAACCGGCAATAGAGTCTGCCCATTTGATTACCGCAGCGTCTACCGTATCCTGTGTCTTGGTCAGATCAAAAGAATGTTTTTCATACTGATAATCTGGTCCATTTTGGCTTTGGCGTCCGTCCAGTGACTTTTTTAAGTTCGTTAAATTTAGCCACCTGTTCGTCATTAAAACCTACTTCTTTTCTCAATACAGCCGCAAACCCGTCTTTATTATCCATTTTTTTAGGAGGCTTTTTGCCTGAAAAAGGAAATAGGCCAGTACGGCGATATTGGTTACCAGCAGCAGAAAAATAATGAATACGAGAACTTTGTTATTAGATCGGCTTTGCGTCATTTATTAGGGATTAACATCGTTAACTGCCAGTATATAGTTTTCATTTTGTAAGCCATCCGATACCACGCTGGATGTAATAGTTGAAACTTCCGGTTCTGTATAGTCTGACTTGATCACGGTATAGGTGTTTGCCAGTAAAACTGCCGCAATGCAGGCAATGGCAACGGCAGGTTTTGCTAAAAACCAACGGTTTTTGTCCAGAAATTGTTTTCCTCCTGGATTCTTGCCATAATGCGGGTATGCATATAAGGCCGGGCCTCAGCACGGGTTACGCCATCCAGGCTGTTTAAGATTTCATCGATTTCTGAGTTGGATCTTTTCATCCGTAATATTTTTGTCTGTTTTACCCAAACCGGTTTTTTATAGTTCGCCGGGAAATTCAACGCCTGTTGGCTTTCCCATGTCTTATTATATCTTTTTGACGTTATTTTTTCATTTTCCTTGTAAAATAACGCTTTTTATGACTCTAATATTTTTCTCAAATTATTTTTTGCCCGGTGTAACAGCGATTCGATGGCTGATACAGTGGTTTGCATTATTTCGCTTATTTCCTGGTAGCTCAAGCCTTCCATTTTATTTAAAATAAATGCAATTTTTTGATTTTCAGGCAGCTTATCTACTGCTTTTAATAAAATAGCAGCACTTTCCTTTTGTCGAGCACTACGCCGGGATGGTTAAAATCGGGCGGGTTTACTTCAACCTGGGCATCGTCTCCGAATATACTTTTCACAAAACCGAAACGCTTTTTCCTTTTCTTTTTCCGCTCGTGATCCAGCGATTTTGTGGTAGCTATGCGGTAAAGCCAGGTAGAAAGTTTGGATTCTCCCTTAAAAGAGCCGATTGACTGGTATACCTGCACAAATACCTCCTGGGCCAGGTCTTCTGCATCTTCTTCACTTTTCACGATACTAAGGCAGGTGTTGTAGACCATGTTCTGATAACTGTCCACAACCTGTTTAAAGGCGGCGTCTTCTCCTCGCTTTAATTGTTCTACCAGTATTTCCTCGCTAACCAAAAGTTTTAGTTTGATACAAAATTCTGGCAGCGATATTACTACATTTTTCCTATACGATTTGTGAAAGCATTTAAAACATTGGTCCTCCGCCAGGTCGGCCACCGCCGCCAGGCATTCCGCTCCCGGGAGCGCCTCCACGCCATTCCCTGCGCTCTTCATTGGTAGCCGGAGAAGCTGCTTTGCCCTTGCCAAAGTTTCTTAAACTATAAGTGAACGTCAACATGAAATATTGTTGAAGCACCCGGCTTTGTTGGTCGGTAATGGTATTGTTGGCATCAATAGTCCGGCTAACACTTTGGTTTTGTTTTAAAAGATCGAATACCGACAACTTTAATTCCCCTGCTTTATTTTTCAGGAATTTTTTACCTACTGCAGCATTCCACAGCCAATAGGAGGTATTAAAACCTTCTGAAAGTCCGCTATAAGTTTGATTGCTTACATCGTTTTGTAAAACCATCCGCTTTTTGACAGGAGGTTTAAAAAGGCTCCGCCAGATTGATTAATGAACCGGTTATTGCTGTTACGAACGATGTTCCGGGCCACCAGTTCTGCCGGGTACTCGCTCCTGGCATTGCTGAAATTAGCGCTGTAGTTCACATTAAAATCGATGTATTCACTAATATTACTGGCCCATACAATGCCCCCGCTTAATGTATTGTTGGTGGTTTTTGTGATCAGGTTATTGATCGACCCGGGCCTGTCTACATAGGTAAAACCTCCGTTAATATTTAAATTGGATTTGAGCGCTTTAAACGGAAAGCTATAAGTAACAAAAGCATTTAGCTGTTTATAGCCGTTAAGATTGACAGGTTTGCTAAACTGGGAACCCTTTTTTACACTCACATTCTGTATCAGCGAATCTGCATTTAAATAGTACACTGCATTTGTAATATAGTCATTGGTCATTTGCCCGAAAAAGTTCACAAAAAGCTATGCCCCGTTTTGCGGTTAACATAGGAATACCTGGCCGATCCAAAATTGGTGTAAGCCTGTTTTAAAGAGGGTTACCGCTACTACTACGTTAAGCGGGTTGCTGATGTCGAGAACGTCCTGCAGCTGATCGATTGAAGGGAAATCGGTACGGGCCCGGTAAAACAACCGGAAGTTGCTGTTTACCCCGATTTTTTTCGACCAGCGAAAATTAGGGAGCAGGGTATTAAACTGCTGCCTTACGGGAGTGGCTCCCGGTGGGTAAATACGGTTTCCTTCGAGTTTTGAGTTTTGAAAGTCAACCCCAAAAGAAAGTTGGTTATCTCTGGATCGTCCCAACCGGTAATCTATCTCTGCGGTGTTGGTGGTAATGGTATTATCGAACTTATTCGACTGCAGCGGCTGGAAAATATCGTAGTTCCCTTCCCCGTCGTTAGAAAAAGTTTCCTGGTTGGCTTTATTGTGCTGTACCTCGTATTCATACTCAAATTCAAGCTGTCCCTGTTTGCCTACGGGTTCCGAATAATTGGCCCGGGCAGAATAACGGCTACCATTGGTGTTACTATTCCGGTGCTGGTCCAGTAAAGAATCAACCACCTCTCCATCATTGTAATATCGCAAAGCGTTGTAGCTAAAAGATTCGCCCTGGTTTTTATTAAAAGCTGTTACAATGCCTAAAGACAATGTACGGCCCCTCTTTGCAAAGGAGTGGCGATACATAATATTGTTGTTGATATTATACCCGTTGCGGTTGTTATTAGAGTGGCTCATGGAACTGTTAACCGAATCGATAACGCCTCTTATCTGGTTGTAGGTATAGTTAGAGCCGGATGAATAAGAGTTATTGTCCTGGAAGTTAATAGACGGGATGATATAAATAGTATTATTGGAGTCCAGCTTATACTCTGCCCTTAAGTTAAAGCGGTGATTATTATTGTTAGAGTTGGAAAGCGCGTTACTTCCTGTAAACCGGATACTGTCGGCGGTAAATTCGGTACGGCTAAGTCGGTTGGTTTCGTTGGTATTGTTAGAGTTGTTAAAGAAATAGCTGGCAGCCAGGTCGAAATTTTTCTTTTTACCCCACTTATCGCTGAAGTTGATACCAAAAGCATTTGTTTTGCTGATACCCGGCTGCATACCCACGGTAAAATTATTGCCGCCACCGCCAAAGCCGCCGCCACCGAAGCCACCACCACCGCCGCCGCCACGGCCGCCACCACCGCTGCTGGTTACACCTAAAAGATCCTGCGATGCAAAATTTTGCTGGTTAACATTATTAAAATTGCCTACAAAAGAAAGTCGCCTGTCCCCGTTAAAAAAACTTACGTTACCGCCCGCCTGGTAGCGGCTATCGGTTCCATAGCCGGCGTAAATACGTCCAAACTGGCCATTGGTAACCTGGCTCTTGGTAACAATATTAATAGCTTTTACCGCATTGCCGTCGTCAAAGCCCGTTAGCTGGGCCTGGTCGCTCAGGCGGTCAAATACCTGGATTTTGTCAACTACTTCTGAAGGCAGGTTTTCAAGGCCATCGTGGCGTCGTCTCCAAAAAAATCTTTACCGTCAACGGTCACTTTTCTTACCTGCTCGCCCTGGGCGGTAACATTACCGCTCCTGTCTACAGTAATACCCGGCATTTTTTAATCAGGTCTTCCACCGTGGCATCGGGATTCACTTTGTATTGGCCCGCGCTAAACTGCGTGGTATCGCCCTTTGGCTTACCGCCGGCGCGCTGGCCACAATTACTACTCCTTCCAGCGTGGTGGTTTTTTTGGGAAGATATACGTCGTCCAGGTCGAGAGAGGGGTAGAATCGTTTAAGGCAATGGATCTCAGGAAAGTTTCGAAACCAATAGAGGTGGCTTTTAATACATAACTGCCCCGGTTAAGGTTGGTAAAAAGAAAGGTTCCTGACGAATCGGAAGTAGTAGAGCGAACATTGCTGCTATCGGAAGGGTTAAGTAATTGTACTGTAGCTCCTTTTACCACAACACCTTCTACCGGGTCCATCAAAGTGCCTTTAACGGTTTGGGCCTGCCCCACTATACTTAACGCTAAAAAAACAGACAAAAATCCAACTAACTTCATAAAAATTTTATTAGCCCGTTTGACGCTCAAAACAGGGTAATCCTTCGCTATCGGTAAGAATTAGACTTTAGATGGAAGATTACAAACGATAGACCAATCATCCCGCATCCAGTATCCGGTATTCCCCCTCCATTATAAAAAACCAAAATTGCCAATTAAATGGCTTAGAATATTTATCTTGCGCCACTCAATATTTTTGTTATGGAATATTATAAATTAGTTGCGGTTACAGGATTACCTGGCCTGTATGAATTGGTAAGCAGCAAAAAGGATGGTGCGATCGTGCGGTCTTTACAGGATAAAACAACCAAATTTGCGTCTACCCGTATTCACCAGTTTTCGCATTTGGAAAGTATTGAAATTTACACTACCGGAGAAAATGTAAACCTTGTAGAAGTATTTCAGGCAATGGAAAAGGGTACTGCAGCTTTACCGGATGCTAAAGACGACAAAGCAGTAAAGGCTTATTTCCAGGAAGTATTCCCTGTTATGGATTTCGACCGTGTTTACAATAGCGATATGAAGAAGATTGTAAAATGGTTTGATATATTAAAGAAAAACGAAGTAGAGCTGAAATTGTCAGAAGCAGAACCTGAAGAAGGTGCGGAAGAAGCAATGCAGGCAGAAGTAGCAGCAGCACCTGAAGAAGAGGAAGCAGTTTCTGAAGAAAAGCCTAAGAAAGCAGCCGCCAAAAAAGCCAAAGCGACTTCTTCAGAGAAAGCAGCTGAAGAGGGTGCTGACGGAGAAACGCCAAAAGCGGCTCCTAAGAAAGCAGCAGCAAAAAGAAAGCGCCTGCTAAGAAGAAAGCAGAAGAATAATATTTAATACAGAATCAAATTCAGGAAGTCCGGAAGTCGGCAGGTTAATGCGTTGCGCAATTGATCTTCCGGTCTCGCGGACTTTCCGACTTACAGACTTAACCATCGAGAACTTATGACCGCAGATATTCAACCCACCCCGAGGCATTTATTACCTGCTGATTTCCAGGTAACGGACTGGCCAGCGCTGGAACCCTATTTTAAAGAGTTGCTGGAACGTAATATCGGCTCGTTGCAGGAGCTGGAACAATGGCTTAAAGACCTGAGCGAGCTGGAAGCTGTCATCAGTGAAGATGCCTGCTGGCGCCAGATAAAGATGACCTGCGATACCGAGAACCCGCAACTGGCAGAATCCTTCAACTATTTTATGATGGAGATTCAGCCAAAGATTCAACCTTACTCCGATTTGTTGAACAGGAAGTTGGTGGAAAATCCTTTCACAAAGGAATTAAAGGAGCCCGCATATTTTACGTACTTAAGAAATGTAAAGAAGAACATAGATCTCTTCAGGGAAGAAAACATTCCCCTGCAGTCGGAGCTGGCAGTAGAAGCGCAGCAGTTTGGTGTGATCAGCGGCAAAATGGCTATTGAAGTGGGTGGAAAAGAGTACACTTTACAACAGGCTGCCAAATTTTTGGAAGATCCGGACCGTAGTGTAAGGGAAGAAGTGTACCGCAAAATTGCAGAAAGACGCTTACAGGATAAGGATGCCTTGAATGAGTTGTATGATGGGCTTTTAAAAAAGAGGAACCAAGTAGCGCTGAACGCCGGTTATGAAAATTACCGCGATTACCGGTTTGCTGAGCTGGGCAGGTTTGATTACACCAAAGAAGATTCCTTCCAGTTCCAGGATGCGGTAAAGCAATATGTATTGCCGATCGTTGACGAGATCTATAAAAAGAAACAGGCGAAGCTGGGCTTAGATAGCTTACGGCCCTGGGACGTAGATGCGGAGCCTGCAGGCGTGGAACCGCTAAAGCCGTTTAAAACAGGAGGAGAACTGTTACAAAAACAGTAGCCTGTTTTGAAGCCCTGAACCCATTTTTTGCAGCCTGCCTCGAGAAGATGAGCCAGCTAAAACGCTTCGATCTCGAAAGCCGCAAAGGAAAAGCCCCGGTGGTTACAACTGCCCGTTGGCCGAAACCGGCGCTCCGTTTATTTTTATGAATGCTGCCGGCACCCTTAACGATGTAATTACCATGGTACACGAAGGCGGCCATGCTATTCATTCCTTTTTATCGCACCCCCTGCAGTTGACAGGGTTTAAAGAATATCCTACCGAATTTGCTGAAGTAGCCAGCATGAGTATGGAATTGTTCAGCATGAATGAATGGGGCGTATTTTTTAATAATGATGAAGAGCTCAAAAGAGCCAAAGAGCTGCAGCTGGAACGGGTACTAACTATTTTCCCCTGGATAGCCACTATCGACAAATTTCAACACTGGGTATACGAAAACCCCAACCATACGCATGAAGAACGCTTGCAGAACTGGCAGCGCATTCTTACCGAGTTTACACCGGCTTCTTTAGATGTTAGCGGTTTGGAAGCCTATCGTAATTACAGCTGGCAACGGCAATTACATTTATTTGAAGTGCCATTTTATTATATCGAATATGGTATTGCCCAGCTAGGCGCCATCGGTCTCTGGCAACAGTTTCAAAAAGACAAAGACCAGGCTTTACAGAACTATACTGCTGCACTAAGTCTGGGCGGCACCCGTACATTACCACAGCTGTTTGAGGCCGCAGGCTTACAATTCGATTTGTCGCCTGCACATATCAAAGGCCTGATGGAATTTGTAAAGGAACAGATGGAAAAAGTGTAATTTCCTGATATAAATTACTAAAAACCTCACGGATATACCGGGAGGTTTTTTTATTCCGCAATGTTTAGTGCTTTACTGTGCCCAATGTAGCAGAGATGCATATGATCTACACATGCAGCCTGTGTAACGGTAACGCTGTGTGATTCCCGTGTCATCCCCGTATTTGAAAGGTAACGGGCTGTTTGCGGTATGCTTTTACAATTTTTCCATACCGGCTGGCCGGGATCCATTTAGGCGATTTTTTTAGAATACGCAACACTTCCTCCTCTGCTCCGTAACCTATGCTGGTTAGCGCTTTCATATTGGAAAGCGTTCCATCCTTTTCAACCACAAACTGAATAATTACAGTGCCCTGGCCTCCGGTAGCTCCGTTTCGAACAAGAACCCTACCATCCAGGTTTCTTTCAAGGTAGGCACGCCATCCTCCGTTCTGGGGCGGGAACTTTGCGTCTCTGTTTTCTCTTGTGAATACGCTATCTGCTGATTCTACGGTGCCGTCTTTGTTGTATTCCGTCCATATACCGTTACTGCCCGCAAAAACAATCTCCCTCAGTTTATTGCCAAGTGAATCATAATCCGTATCTCTCATGGTATTATTTGCGCTGTCTGTTTCCAGTTTATTGTACAACCATTTATGATTAATGTATCGTTTTTTCAGGCCAAACAATAGCTGATCGTTTTGATAATAGCCCGAATCGATAATATTGCCGGTACTATCCCATTTTATCATAAGGCCGTTAAGCCTGTTGTTCTCAAAATGGCTTTTCTTTCCACCTTCCTGTTGGGATGATATAGCACCCGATCGCCATGCAGAACCGCCAGTGTAGAATCTTTAAATTGCTCGAACCACAGCAGCCGGTTGTCACTCATTTTGTAATATTGTACCAGGTATACCGAGTCCAGCGTCCGCCCCTTTCCTGTTATCACTGCTTTTTCTTTTGGAACACTTTCCAGTTGAGCATTTAAGTAGTAGGTATAAACTCTGTTTTGAGCAATAGCCAGCTTGCCAGACATCAGCAAAACGGTTAAAGCAAGTAGTTTTGACAAAAAAATTTTCATTGATTAACAATTGCGGAGCTAAAAATAACGAATATTTTTATTGCAGATGACAGCTACGCCGGGGTGCAATTGTTGAGGAACCGCAGGGTTGATGTAAGGTTTCCAGGCTGTAATAGATGCCGGTATAATCAAAGCTTGAGTAATAGCCCAATCAGTGCTGCAGCTAGTATTACTACCGGCTCCTTTATGTTTTTAATATAACCCAGCGCCAGCAGTGCAGACGCAGCGATAATTGCCGAGGTAAGATCGGAAATGCTGCGTATACCTATTACGGCCACGGCGCCTGCCAGTGCACCAACAACTGCGGCGGTAATGCCGTCTACAAATGCTTTTACTGATTGATTTTTGCTTATTTTTTTGAAATAGGGCGCCGGCAGCACTGTAAACAGGTAGCAGGGTAAAAACGTTGCTAATGCTGCAACCGATGCTCCGGGAAATCCGGCTACCAGGTATCCTATAAAACCAACGGTTATTACTACCGGGCCTGGCGTGATCATGGCTACTGCCACCGCATCTACAAACTGGTTTTCGGTAAGCCATTGGTGCTCTGTTACCACACCTGCGTGTAAAAAGGTACAATTGCTAACCCGCTGCCAAATACAAATGCGCCCGCTTTCAAAAAGAAAACCGCTATTTTAACCAGCGTAGGATTATCGTAATGGAAAAAGCCTGTCTGCAGCAACGTCAGTGGCATCACGGCCTTTTTCAATAAAGTTTTAGGCGGGGCTTTTACAAGCATATAGGCTGCCCCGGCTGCTATAAAAAGCAACATATTTTCTTCACGGGTAATAAATGTGGTGATAGCCGCGCTTATATAAAGCAGCCATAATAACCAGTTTTGCCGGAGCGACACCATAGTAAAGGCGCCTACAGATTTTGCCGTAAGTTTATAAGTGCTTTTGAGTATAATGGCTACCACGGCAGCCCCCACACCATAAAATACCGACTGCATCCAGCTCAGGCCTCCAAAAAGCTGATATGCCATACCCAGTAATACAACCATGATAAAGGAAGGCAATACAAATGCAATGCCCACCAATGTGGCCCCCAAAAACCGTAATGTACAAAGCCCAGGTAAATACCCAGCTGTGCAGCCAGGGGCCAGGAGCTAATTGTGCCAGGGCAAGTCCTTCTTTATATTCTTCTTCTGAGATCCATTTGCGGGTTTCAACCAGGTCTTTATGCATGGCTGCTACCAGCGCAACCGGTCCTCCAAATCCAATGGTTCCCAATTTTAAGAAGTAGCGCCCGAGCTGGCTCAATGTATATGTTGGCGTTGTTTTCATAAAATAATCAGAACGATACCCCAGCAGTAAGCCGGCTGAAAAGGATGTGGGTAAATTATTGCCAAACCTCACGGGTAAGGGGTAGCTACATAAAACGCCGAGCCTTTATTTTTCTTAACTACTTTGCTGAATATGGGGTAAGGCCATACCTGCCTGAGGTTTCAAAGGCAAGCCGGCCGGCGAACCCATACCCTTTGCCTAAATTGACCAGTACCCCGGATGAATGAGCAGGTTATTCATTTTGCTGCTCCCGTTTTCAACCCTGATGCCGGGTGCCAGTTCAATAGAGAAGCCTATGCGTGAAGATTTCCATATATTGATACCAAATGGAAAGAGCACCTGGTAGTAATCATCAAAATTGACCGTAGTATGATCTTTATTAATGGTAACAAGGGGTGCATAACGCTGGCATACCCGGTAATCCTGGGATATTGCGGCGGATTCTGAGAAAAAACAGGCTGTGTTAAAAATAACCACAGAACAGCTATTATTAAATAAGGCTTTTGCATGATGCAGCAAACCTAGTACGGCATCATTTTACTAAATAGAACCTTATTTACCTTTTTGAACAGGATTTACTTTTTTCAGATTTTTTTGAATTGAGAAGGGCTTTCGCCGGTATATTTTTAAATGTGCGGGTAAAATGGCTTTGGTCGGAAAACCCCGTAAGGTAGGCAATGGCAGTAAGCGAATATTCGGGCTTGCTCATTAATTCTATAGCTTTTTCAATACGTCTTTTTCTTACATAATCTCCAAAGTTGAGGTCGTCGAAATATTTGGAGAATTCTCTCGACAGGTAGGAGGGGTTGAGCTCCAGCTCCGATGACACCTGCCTGATGTCAACAGCTAGCTGGGCGTCTACCTGGTCTTGTATCATTTCTTTTAGCTCTTTTACCCATTTGGGTTGCCGCGTGGTGGTTTTGGTTTTAAGAAATTTGAGGTATACTTCATGAAGCAGGTTTTCGAACGGGCTGTTTTGTAAGTGTCTTTGCCGGTACAAATGCGTGGCCCAGCTGTAAAGTGCATCGTAAATCTTCATTCCTGTTTCAAGCAGCTCATAGTCGTCGGTTATATTATAGGCCAAGCCCGATGATATGGCCAGCAGCCCGGCTGCTTCCGCTGCAATATCGTGCCTGTCTGTATCAGCGCCCCGAACAATGGGTGCCAGCAATGCAATGGCGGGATCTTTTATTGCGTGCTTTTTAATGATGTAGTCAAAAGTGCATTGGTCCGCATAGTGGGTGTATTCTACGTCGGGAATGTCAAAGGAATGGCGTTCAGCTCTTTTGCCTTGTGCAGTACCTCATTAAAAGGAACATACAAAAACTCTGCGTTGCTATCCACAAATTTCCTGATCAGCCAGGGACAAGCCAACCGGTCAATTTTAGGCCGCTCTCGGGTTATCCATTTCATAATATACAGAGTTACAGTTTTGCGTTTATTGCCCTTGCTATAGTTTAACCCCGGCAATGCTACGGGAGGTAGGTTTCCGTGAATTGCTGTAAAGTTAACCTACTTCCCTGAAAGTATTTCAGGAGAAGATTTTTGACGAGGTCAATTTTCAGCTGGCGATTGATGATCCGCCATCATGCCGGGTTGTATTTGCCGGGGAGCGGGCTGGGAACTTTGATAACTATGCCATTAATTACGAGAGATTCCCGGCGCAAAATTTGCTGTTTTTTTTTGAACCTTTTCAGAAATGCTTTGTTGTAAACTAAATCTTAAAACTACTTAAAATCAAATTATGAAGAGAATACTATCCTTATCGTTTGTAGTGGCAGCTATCGCCTTTGTATCCTGCAATTCTGCACCAAAAGCTGATGAAGCAAAAACCGAAGATCAGCAGGAAGTAGCTGCAGCCGAAGGAGCGTCTTATAAAGTAGACACTACGCAAACAATACAATTTATCGGAACGAAACCTGTTGGCCAGCACCAGGAACCTTTAATATCAAAGAAGGTGAGTTTTTTGTAAAAAATGACGCCATTGTAACCGGGGCAAACTGGTTTTTGATATTAACAGCCTTAAAGTTACCGATCCGGATACAACAGGTGCCTATAAGCTAAAAGGCCATTTATTATCTCCCGACTTTTTTGATGCAGGTACTAACGGCACGGCAACATTTGAAATTACCAGTATAGAAGAATATAAACCCGACAGCACTAATAAAATTGTTTTAGACGGCGCTACCAACACTGTAAAAGGCAACCTTACTTTAAAAGGTGTTACCAAAAATGTAACCTTCCCTGCCGCTATTACAGTAACTCCTACTACTTTAACTGCGCGAGCCAATTTTAATGTGAACCGTACCGACTGGGGACTGGTTTATGGCAACGACCAGTCTTTGGGTGATAAGTTCATCAGGCCCGAAGTAAACATCAGCTTTTCAATTACAGCTACTAAATAATTGCATTACAGCACTATACTAAATTGCCATTTTTTGCGTTTTTAATTGGCAGGTTATTTGTAAAATTGTAAAGCGTTATTTAATTAAATTTATACAATGAAGAAGTTTTTACTGTTAACATTAGGTTTGATAGCTGTTGTGCTGGTGAACGCGCAGGATAAGCCAGCGCCTAAAGTCCGCCGGCAACCACCAAAGCCGAATTAAGCAATGGTGCAGTGGTTACCATCAATTATAGCCAGCCTTCGGTAAAAGGCAGGACTATTGAAAGGATCTGGAGCCGTTACCAGGGCAGGTTTGGCGTACCGGTGCTAATAAAGCTACTGTATTTGAAGTAAGTAAGGATGTAACGGTAGAAGGAAAACCCTTAGCCGCAGGTAAATATGCTTTGTTTACCCTGGTAGATGGCGATTACTGGACAGTTATTTTCAATAAAAAATGGGACCAGTTTGGCGCTTTCAAGTATAAGGAAGCTGAAGATATACTAAGGGTTACTGTTAAAGCAGAAAAAGCGCCTGCTTTTTCAGAGCAATTGAATATTACAGCCGGTAAAGACGGTGTGGTTACCCTCTTATGGGGCGACAATAAAGTGAGCTTTACTGTTAAGTAAGAAACGCAATATAAAATAAACAAAGGGCCCGCGGTTTAAACTGCGGGCCCTTTGTTTTTACAGGTCTGATAACTTAAAAGTTTCATTGATTCGTATTCCTCTTTCCGTTTGCTTTAAAGTACAACATTCATTTACGGGATCATGCTCAAAAAACAGGATATAGTCATTGTCAAGCGCCTCTTTTAAAAAGCTTTCTTTTTCCGTCATAGTGATCAGCGGCCGGGTATCGTAAGCCATTACATAAGGTAGCGGCAGGTGGCCTGCCGAAGGCAGCAGGTCGGCCATATAAACGATGGTTTTGTTTTTATAACGAAGCTGCGGCAGCATCATCGCGTCAGTATGCCCATCGGCAAAACGCAGTTGCATGTAAGCAGAAAAATTGGCGCTATCCAGCGAGCTGCTGTTAGCTGTACGACCTCCTGCCATTTGCAACTGGCCGCTTTGTTGTATCGGTAAAATATTTTCTTTTAAAAAGAAGCTTTTTCCTGGGATTGGGTTCCGTAGCCCATTTCAGTGATCGGTATTGCTCCAGTAAACAGCATTTTTAAAGGCCGGTACTAACAGTTCGCCCGATTTTTGATAGCGCCGCCACAGTGATCAAAATGGAGATGCGTTAAAAAACGTCTGTAATATCATCCCGGTGAAAACCCAGTGCAGCCAGGTTTTTATCCAGGTTGTCATCTCCGTGCAGGTAATAATATCCGAAGAATTTTTCACTTTGTTTGTCCCCATGCCCGTATCTACCAGTATCAGCCGGTTGTCATCTTCAATCAGCAAAGAGCGTAAAGCCCAGCTGCACATATTGTTTTCATCGGCCGGGTTAAGCTCGTTCCAGATGCTTTTAGAACTACGCCAAACATAGCGCCGCCATCCAGTTTAAAATAGCCGTGGTTAACAGAATAAAGGTTCATGAGCGGTTTTGTTTTTCTTTGTATAAAGCGGAGTATAACCAAAAGAAGCCAATAGCAAAAAATACGATCAGCGATAATACTGAATTCTTCATGCTTCCCGTAACTTCTTCAATACGCCCGAACGTGAAAATACCGATTACGATAGCCAGCTTTTCTGTAAAATCATAATAACTGAAAAACGATGCGGTATCTTTTGTTGGTGGCATGAGCTTCGCGTAAGTAGACCGGCTAAGCGCCTGAATACCGCCCATGACCAGTCCTACTAATACTGCCAGCCCGTAAAACAGGTATTCGGCATTTAAACCGCCTTCAGCTAAAACCGCTGTGTAATAGGCCAACACACATATGGCAATCCAAAAATGATTACGCCCAGCAATACTTTCAGGTTACCGAATGCCGATGATAATTTAGACATTCCCCAGGCGC
Organism: Paraniabella defluvii; assembly: GCA_019316985.1. Lineage (GTDB taxonomy): Bacteria > Bacteroidota > Bacteroidia > Chitinophagales > Chitinophagaceae > Niabella > Niabella defluvii. Next base: position 1,534,130 of record CP079215.1, on the reverse strand, counting down.
CTAAAATGGCAACCAGCTGAATAATTACCACTGTTACTATTAATTTGGTATCGGGCAGCTTCAGCAGCTTACTACCAAATATAGTAGCTGCCAGCATAACGGTTTGCACGCCCATGCTGTAAAAAAGAACCCGCGCAAAAACCGTTTCAATACAGGCATTTTTTTATTTCAGCGTATACTTTGCTTATTTCGCCAAAGCCTTCTTTAATAACATTGCCTTTTTCTCAGGCCTCGAGCCGGATTGGGGCAGGCGGGAAAAACTGATCTGTGCAAACAAGAACCACCAGATGCCTACCAGCAAAAATGTTAGTCTTGTTGCTAAACCCTGGTCGGTCATAAAAAGCACCAGTGCAAAACCCACTATTTGCATAATCACGCTGCCAATGTATCCGAAAGAATATCCTCTGGCGCTTACCCGGTCCCTATCGTGAGGAGCGGCGATCTCCGGTAAATAGGCGTTATAAAATACCAGGCTGCCTACATAGCCCATGGCAGCCAGCATGAAAGCAAATACGCCCAACCCAAGGGTATCGGCCTTAAAAAGAATAAGGCGCTACAGCCCAGTGCGCCCATATAGCAAAAAAAAGCGCATGAAGTTTTTCTTGTTGCCTCTTGTATCTGCAATAGAGGTGAGAATAGGGTATAGCAAGGCTATAAGCAGGTAGGCTGCAGCCAGCACATAGTCGTATAGCGATGAGTTCACAAATTCCCGGCCCAGAAAGCTTACTTTATGGTCTGCCCGATTGCTGGTTACGGCCAGGAAGTAGATGGGGAAGAAGGTAGTAGTAATTACCAGGTTGTATACACTGTTGGCCCAGTCGTACATGGCCCAGCCGTTAATTACTTTTTTGAAGCAGTTTGTTGCGTCATAATAGGATGTTATATCAAAGATAGAGATTAAGCGCATCACAATTCGGGCTTCGTTTGTTGAATCATTCTGCCCGGTCACAGGAAAATATACGGGCGATAGCCGCATTGCCATCTGCTTTCTTTAGCCGGGTAATAGTTTTAACCAGCTCATGCAGGGCCTCATCGCTCAATTGCATGGTACTGTCGCTCGCTGTTTTTTACAGGCTGGCCGCCGGCAAAATAGTAGCGGCTTTGGTAATTAAATTCGTCGGGATTGGCGGCTCCGCCATAAGTATTGTTTTGATACACAAAAACAAGCTGGCCGTTATCAAAATAGTATTCTTCTTTCCACGACCCATGGTCCTCTCCTCCTGCATTCAGCATTTTCACTATTTCATTGCCGCGGTAAAAATAGGTAAGGGTGCCGCTCATGGGAGGCGCTTCACAGGTGGTATCTGTTTCCCATTTCAATGATTTTTGAGTAAGCTTTTCTTTATTGATGGTGGCGTATACTTCTTTAATATGCTGAATAGCCCGGGCAGTATCTGATGCAGGAACGCTGTTATCAGCAGCTAAAGTTTCTGCTTTAACGGTTGCAGGCGGTTGGGGAGCAGAAGTGCAGCCAAGGCCTGCTGCCATTAAAACAGGAACCCAAAGTATTTTCATATAATAAGGTTATCAGCGGTTTAAAAAACTGTAAGGGGCCTGTGCAAAGAGATCGGTTTACCCGATCACTCCTTTGGATAAAAGGATCAATAATATAATGCCAACAATGATGCGATACCAGCCAAAAATCTTAAAGCCATACTTTTTCAGGTAATTGATAAAAAATTTAATGGCCAGGATCGCAACAACAAAAGCCACAATATTGCCCACCGCAAAAGCGATCATATTATCCGGCGATTGGGTAATGAGCTCATAGCCTTTATGCTCAGCTCCTCCTATATCCCATTTTTTAAGAAACAGGGTACAATGTAGCTGCTGCCATGGTAGGTACCGCCAGGAAAAAGAGAACTCCGCGGCGGCGCTTCGGCTTAATCCCTGCTGCATACCCCGATAATAGAGGCGGCGCTTCGGCTTACGCCTGGTATCATCGCAATACACTGCCAAAGTCCTGTAAGAAAAGATTTACCATAGGTAATTTCTTTCTCGGAGTAGATCCTGGGGTTTTTAAACGCTTTATCAATAAACAGTAGTATTAAGCCACCCGCGAGTAACGAAATAGCTACAGTGGTTGGACTTTCCAACAGCTCGTCGATCTTGTCAGAAAATAAAAAGCCCAGCAGCAGGGCAGGTATAACGCCAACAAGAAGCTTGAAATAAAATTTTAGCTTACCTGTTTTAAGGGGATCAACAAATTTTTTCCAGTATAGTACTACCACCGCCAGGATGGCGCCCAGCTGAATAGCCACCTCAAATAATTTAGTAAATTCTTCTTTTTCGATGCCCATAAATGAGCTGGCAATGATCATGTGGCCGGTAGATGAAACAGGCAGATATTCGGTAATTCCTTCTACAATGGCAATAATAATAGCTTCAATAAGGTTCATAATCAGGAGTTCGTACTATATAAAAAAAAGGCGATACTGCTGCATCGCCTGTACATATTTAAAGATCAGGATCTATTTAGATTTTTTAAAATGGCATAACACTCAATGGCCAGGCCAATGAAAATCAATATAGGCGCTACCGTAATACGGGTAGTGCTGTACACTTCTTCGGGTTTAAATTCAGCAGGATTTTCGCTTCTGCCCCAGCCATCAAGAACATACCTAAAGCAATAACCACTACACCCAGCAGCATCCACATATAGTTGCTTTTGCCAAAAAGAGCAGGGCCGCTTGCAGAGGTAGTAACAGTATTTTCAGACATATAAAATATTTAGAAATGCAATATTAGTATTGTTTTTTTAAAATAACCGTTAATAAAGGTCGTCTAGCTTTTTTTCAGGTATTTTAGTACACTGGTGTGTGTGCTGATCAGCGTAATTAAAATGCCCAGCACCATCATGCTGGCGAAAAGCAGGCCTAATTGCGTATTGTCTTGTATGGCTTCCAGCTCCGGCAACATCCTTTGGCGCTGCGAATAATAAGCAGCACTGCAATAATCGCTATCGCGCCACTGATGGCCCCGTTTAAAATGGCCCGCAGATCGAGGGGCTTGGCAATAAACCAACGCGTAGCGCCTACCATTTGCATTGTTTTAATAGTAAACCGGTTGCTGAACATAGCCAGCCTGATGGTATTATCGATCAGCACAATGGCCGCCAGCAATAGCAATAGCGATACGCCTAATAACACCCAGTTTATCTCTTAATCTTGCTGTCAAGTCCTCCAACCAGTAGTTCGGGGTACTTCACCTCTGTTACATAGGTTTGCTTCTCCAGGTCCAGCCGGATATTTTTTAAGGTATCTGCGTTTAAATATTCCGATTTTAACTTAAAGTCAATGCTTTGTGGTAAGGGGTTTTCGGTTAAAATGCCTTCCCAGCTTTCGTTACCATCTGCCAGGTATTTGGCCTTGGCCATCTCCTTGGTAGTAAATACATATTCCTTAATATAAGGCTGGGCAGCTATATATTGTACCAGGGCAGCGCTGTCTGCCGTAGCCAAAGGATCCCGCAGGTAAACATTTACTTCTACCTCTTCTTTGAAGTGTTGCCCTAAAGTGCGGGTATTGATCACCAACCATCCAATGACACCGAGTAAAAAAGCACGAGGGTAACCCCAGTATACTCATAAAATAAGAAGCCTTCCCCCGTTTTACCGTTTTCGTTCTTTCCGCCATAAATTATTTAAGTTCAATGTTCGAATGTGTAAGGTTTAAAGGTCAACGATTCAATATTAATTGAATGTCTGTGAAACGAACCTTTAACCATCAAACCTGCCCGTCCGGTCAGGCGGGCTTTTAATCTTATATTTTCCCGCCTCGCAAATTTAGTGTATCCGGGCTACAATGCTTAAATTTGCGCCTTTTAATGCACAGATGCCGTGGGCTTCCGGAAATACGCACCAGGCAACCCTATTTTATTGGCGCTGCGCATCCGGCATCATCAAAACAGTAGTACTACATGGACTATAATTTTAACTCGATAGAGAAAAAGTGGCAACAGCGCTGGAAAGACAGCGAGGCTTATAAAGTAAGTAACGACAGCGAAAAGCCTAAATATTACGTACTGGATATGTTTCCTTATCCGAGTGGCGCCGGCCTGCACGTAGGGCATCCCCGGGCTATATTGCCAGCGATATTTACGCACGTTACAAGCGCCTGAAGGGATTTAATGTGTTGCATCCCATGGGTTATGATGCTTTTGGCTTACCTGCCAGCAATACGCAATAGAGCATGGCGTGCACCCTGCGGTGTCAACGGATAAGAATATTGATACTTTCCGGAAGCAACTGGATAATATTGGCTTTTGCTACGACTGGAGCCGCGAAGTGCGTACCAGCGATGCCTCATATTATAAATGGACACAGTGGATCTTTTTACAGTTATTTAAAAGCTGGTTTAACCGCAAAACGCAAAAAGCGGAAAGCATTGACGAGCTCGTAAAAATATTTGAAACGGAGGGGAACCGTAATCACCCTTTTCCTAACGAAAAATACCAGGTAGCTAATTTTGGACTGCACGTGTTTAATGCGGCAGACTGGAAGTCGTTTGACGAAACGACCCGCCAGCATATTTTAATGGAGTACCGCCTGGCTTATTGCGGCTATGGTGAAGTGAACTGGTGCGAAGCTTTAGGAACCGTTCTGGCAAATGATGAGGTAATAAACGGCGTAAGTGAGCGGGGCGGGCATCCGGTGGTGAAAAAGAAGCTGCGGCAATGGTACCTGCGCATTACAGAGTATGCCGACCGTTTATTGCAGGGATTGCAAACAGTAGATTTCAGCGAAGCCATGAAGGAAATGCAAACCAACTGGATCGGGAAGAGCTCGGGCGCTGAGATTGAGTTCCAGATCGCTAATCATAAAGCGAACGTGGTAGTATACACTACCCGTCCTGATACCATCATGGGTGTAGACTTTATGGTCATAGCCCCAGAGCATGAGCTGGTAAGGCAAATCACTACCGAAGAGCAGCAGAAAGCGGTGGATGATTATATCGATTATGTAAACAGCCGCAGCGAGCGCGAGCGTATGGCGGAGAAACGCATCACGGGTGCTTTTACAGGTGCTTATGCGGTAAACCCGTTTGACGAAACCAAACATATCCCCATCTGGATCAGCGAATATGTGCTGGCGGGTTATGGAACCGGCGCTATAATGGCTGTGCCATGCGGAGACGAACGCGACTACAGGTTTGCGCAGCAGTTCAATATACCCATCACCAATATTATTGGTGAGCATTTTAACGGCGAAGATGCGAATGCTACAAAAGATGCGGTTTTAAGCAATTCCGGTTTCCTGGATGGCGTTCCTATGCGGGAGGCTATGGAGATTGTCATTAATGAAATTGAAAAACGCGGCATAGGTAAACGTAAAGTAAATTACAGGATGCGCGACGCCGCCTTCAGCCGCCAGCGCTATTGGGGCGAACCTTTCCCGGTTAAATGGATCAACGGGGTGGCTTATGCTTTAGACGAAAGCGAGCTGCCTTTAACCCTGCCCGAAGTAGATTCTTATAGCCCGGGCCCTGAAGGCGAAGGTCCTTTGGCCAATATTCCCGAATGGACCTCTCAAAACCTTGAAACGAACACCATGCCGGGCTATGCAGGCTCATCCTGGTATTTCCTGCGTTATATGGATCCGCAGAACGACCAGGAGTTTGCCGGCCGTAAAGCTACCGATTACTGGAACCAGGTGGATTTATATATTGGGGGCACCGAGCATGCGGTAGGGCATTTGTTGTACAGCCGTTTGTGGACAAAAGCGTTGTACGACCTGGGCCATATTGGTTTTGATGAACCTTTTAAAAGGCTGGTGAACCAGGGCATGATACAGGGGAGCAGCCGGTTTATATACAGAATGCAGGCTACTGCAACCAAAGAAAATACGGGTGACAAAGTAGAGTTTCAGTTGATTTTAAGCAGCGATTATGCATCTAAAATTACTGATGAGCTGAATGTGGTGGGATCCGATTATAAATACCATGCAGCAATCAATAAATTAATCCACGAAAAGCTACAGGATAAAGAATACATCATCAATTTCTCTCCGGTTGTGAAGTTGCATGTTGATGTAAACATCGTTGACGGTTTTGAGTTGGATATAGAAAAATTCAAGCAATGGCGTAATGGCGAATATGCCAATGCCATTTTTATCCTGGAAGATGGTAGCGTATATACGCCACTGCCTGCAGGTGAGGGGCAAGGGGCAAGGCCGGCCTATATTTGCGGGGCAGAGGTAGAAAAAATGTCCAAGTCCAAGTTCAACACGGTTAACCCTGACGACCTTGTAGCAAAATACGGTGCCGACACGTTCCGCATGTACGAAATGTTTTTAGGCCCGGTAGAAATGAGCAAACCCTGGGATACCAAGGGTATTGAAGGGGTGCACCGTTTCCTTAAAAATTATGGCGTTTATTTTATAAAGAAACCAATACCGGCGTATCGATCTGGCAGGTAATCAATGACGCGGCTACCGATGCTGAATTAAAAGTACTGCACCGCGCCATTAAGAAAATAGAAGAAGATACAGAGCGCTTTAGCTTTAATACAGGCGTAAGCGGCTTTATGATACTGGTAAATGAGTTAACCGATCTTAAATGCCATAAGCAGGAGATATTGCAATCGATGCTGATCATGCTGGCGCCTTATGCTCCGCATATTGCGGAAGAACTCTGGCATGCATTGGGCAATACCACATCGGTGATCGACGCAACCTACCCTAAACTGGAAGAAAAATACCTGGTAGAAACCAGCAAGGAATATCCTGTTTCCATCAATGGCAAAATGCGCACTACAATGGTCATTGCTTTAACTGCAGAGCAGGCAGAAGTAGAACAATTGGTATTGGGCAACGAGGTTGTTCAAAAATGGGTAGAAGGTAAAACACCTAAAAATCATCATTTACATCAAAAATAAAATGGTTAACATCGTTATATAGAAGCGTACTGTTACTATATATGTATTGAAAAACCTCCGTGAGCCACGGAGGTTTTTTATTGCCTGGTTTTTAATTCACTATAATAGTAAAGGGTACTCGGCGGTAGGTTTCTTTGCCCTGGTAATTATTGATAGTGTAGGTAATAGTCAGTGTATTAGCATTATCCATATTGTAACGGATAATGAGAGTCTTTTTATTCAATGCAGGATTTTCACTTTCTTCTATCCTTTCAATATAGGTTGAGTCTGATTGTATTTCATACGATCCGCCCAGGGTTCTGAAAAATCCGTTCGGTGTTAACCTCAGATTGGTTAAATCGCCGCCGGTGCCGAGTATCTTTAAGAAACCCGTGGGCCGGTTGTTGATCTGCATTTCCCAAATGCCGGTCAAACTTTTAGGATTAGGTTGGGAATCTTCTTTGGAAAAGGCTGAAAAGAAAACGGTTATCAGGATAAAAGCGGCGCCTGTTAGTAATTTTAATAAGGTTTTTTCATAAAAATTTAATTAACCAGACATCAATATACCGATATTTATCGCCGTTCCAGTGGGACAGCTATTTTATTCTGGAACCGTCAGGAATATTAATTATCGTTTCACCTGAATATTTTATCGTAATTTAGGAATGCTTTTTGCGTTTAAACAATTTGCAGGTAAAGCCCTGGCCCCGGCTGCCATATGACAGATTGTTTTTTATGGAAACATTATTTACGGATCTATTGGTTATTGAACGATGTAATTGCTGCCTTTGGCGAGAAATGAGGTTGTTACGGCTATATTTCAGGCTCTGTAAAAAACCGATGTATAATTTCGCATACAATAAATAAAACCAAAATTCAAAATTTAAAAACACAATTATGTCAATCAACATCGTAGATCTTGTTAAGAACTATGTTTCTCCGGATCTGATCTCCAGGGCCAGCGCATTGCTTGGCGAAAGTGATGGCGGCATTTCAAAAGCTCTTTCTGGTTTGATACCTTCAATTTTAGGCGGTGTAGTGGCGAGAGGAACGCAGTCGGAAGCTGAAGCCGGGCAATTACTGGACGCGGCTAAAGACGCTGATAACTCAGGCTTATTGGGTAACCTTAGCTCTTTTTTCGGCAATGCCGATTTACAGGCGCAGGGCACGGGTTGGTTTAACCGGATATTTGGATCGCAATCGAATATAGTTATTGATACAATATCCAATTTTGCAGGAGTAAAATCTTCCTCTTCCAGCTCATTAATCAGTATGGTTACCCCTTTGATCATGGGATTGCTGGGGAAACAGGCAGCAGAGCATAACTTAGATGCCAGTGGCTTTTCAGGTTTTTAAATACACAAAAAGCAAATGTTTTAAATGCTCTGCCATCAGGCCTGGGCTCGCTGGCTTCTATGCTTGGATTAGGATCTTTGGGAACTGCAGCACGGGAAACCGTAGCCGACGTGCAGGCCACATCTGCTGCTACTTATAATTATGCCGAACAGCAGGCAGAAAGAACCGGTGGCGGGCTGAAATGGTTGCTCCCGCTTTTGTTGTTGGCGGCATTAGCATTTTTGCTATGGTGGTTAATGGGTAAAGGTTGTAACAAAGGCGACGGTACTGCAGGCTCCGATACGGTGGCAACAGCTCCTGCGGATACTACCGCAGCATTACCCCCTTCAACAGGAGCATCCGGCGGAACTTTGGATACTGCTACAGGCAATTATATTTATAATGTTGGTGCTGATACAGAAATAAAACTCGCAGACGGTACTACTTTAAAAGTTGGTGAAAACAGCACGGAAGCTAAGCTTTATCATATGCTTAACGATGCATCATTTACAGTTGACACCGTAAACAAATCTGCCAACTGGGTGGTGTTAGACCGAGTGTATTTTGAAACCGGGAAGTCTGTTTTAACTGCCGAGTCGGCAGCGCAAATACTAAATATTGCTTCCATTCTTAAAAACTTCCCCAAGGCTGCTATAAAGCTGGGCGGCTACACCGATAATACCGGCGATGCTGCTATTAATAAAAAGGTATCGGCAGACCGCGCGAAAATCGTTTCGCAGGAAATGATAAAAGCAGGCGCTGATGCAAAACAAATAGTGGAGGCTGAAGGCTACGGGCCAGAATTTCCTGTATGCGCAGCTAACGACACACCGGAGTGTAAAGCACAAAACAGGAGGGTAGATTTGAAGGTGGCTGTGAAATAAGAAGGCTATATTACTAACCCATCAATAGAACCGTCTCTGTAAAGAGGCGGTTTTTTATTACAGGTAGGGCGTTCCCGGTTGCTAATAACTTAAGGCTTTGCCGCCTGGTTCTGTTATCATTTAATCTTATAAATCACGGTACACATAATTATCTTTGATGTACAAATGAGCAATCCTAATTTAAACAGAGAGAAGCAGGGGCTGAATGCTGCTGAGCGTGAGTTTGAGAACACTATCCGTCCGGGTCAAATAAAAGAATTTGCCGGGCAGCCACAGCTTATTGAAAACCTAACCATATTTATAAGGGCAGCTAAGATCAGGGAGAAGCGCTGGATCATGTGTTGTTTCATGGCCCTCCCGGCCTGGGTAAAACTACCCTGTCGCGCATTGTGGCCAATGAGCTGGGAGTGAATATCAAAGAAACCAGCGGCCCTGTAATTGAAAAGCCCGGCGATCTCGCGGGTTTATTAACCTCCCTCGAGCCTAACGATGTGTTGTTTATCGATGAGATACATCGCCTGAGTACCGTGGTGGAAGAGTACCTGTATGCTGCAATGGAAGACTACCGGCTGGATATATTAATTGATAGTGGTCCCAATGCCCGCAGCATACAGCTGTCGCTCAACCCCTTTACATTAATTGGCGCTACTACCCGCAGTGGTTTGCTTACTGCGCCGCTGCTTTCAAGATTTGCCATCAAATCAAGACTGGAGTACTATTCTGCCGAAACGCTCACCAAAATCGTATTACGCGCCGCAAAAATTTTAGGTACTACCATCTCTGACGATGCCGCTAAAGAAATAGCCAAACGTAGCCGCGCCACACCCCGTATCGCCAATGGCTTGTTACGCCGGGTGCGTGATTTTGCACAGGTGTTGAATGATGGCGAAATAGATCTTGGTATAACACAGCATGCGCTAAAAGCATTGAATGTAGATGAGTACGGGTTGGATGAAATGGACAACCGCATATTGCTGGCCATTATTGATAAGTTTAAGGGCGGCCCGGTAGGTATCACCACCATCGCTACTGCAGTAGGAGAAGAAGCGGGCACACTTGAAGAGGTATACGAACCTTTCCTGATACAGGAGGGTTTTATGCAACGTACGCCCCGCGGCCGTGAGGCAACCCATAAGGCTTATGAGCATTTAGGAAAGAAACCTAACAGAGGCGGAAGCAGCTTGGAACTGAATTTTTAAAAAAACAATTAGGAGATCGGGGTAATTATAGTGAAGATGTAATATCAGTTTCTTGCGGATACTTACTTAATGTTCCTTAATAGTTTTTTCAGGGATCAAGAAAGCCTGGTATTATCCGGAAACGACTCATTGTTTTTATTCAAACAGTTAGAATACGAGGCGTGCAAAGAGCATTTTGTTTCCATGTAAAATATCTTTTAAAACAATGTAATATTTTCAACCTTCATATACTAATACAGAAAAAGGGTTGAGCAATAAGGAAAAACAAGCAGCTTTTGAGGCATTAATAAAAGATCACGATTTGTTGATCTTTAAAATATGTAGAGCCTATGTTAATACCAGGAAGACTTGCAGGATCTTTATCAGGATATCGTTTATCAACTTTGGAAGTCGTATGACGTTTCCGGGAAGCCAAATTGAGCACTTGGCTTTACAAGGTATGCCTTTATACCGCACTCAATAATACAAAACAAAAAAATCTGGCTGTTAAGCATGCACTAAATCTTCAAAACGAAGCACAAGCAATTCAGGAATATGATCATACCATTGATCAGAAAATTGCTCAATTATATCATGCAATAGGCTTTCTCACAGACGTAGAGAAAGCGATCATCATTTTATATCTGGAGCAACGGCCGTATAAAGAAATGGAAAATATTTTGGGACTTAGCGAAAATGTATTAAGGGTACGGGTAGCTCGTATTAAAGACAAACTAAAAAAATCATGTGAAATGGAAAAGGATGAATTGAAAGAAATATGGAGTCAGCAGACTATTGGAACATTTGGTGTCGGAGATATGAAAATCAGATATTTTGGAAAAATAGCTGGAACTGCATACGGATCTGCAAAGGCTATTAAAAGAAAGTTACTATTATTTATAGTTTCAGGGTGTTGCTTTTGCCCCTTTTACTATTAGATCTTGCAAATGTATCGCAGGGATTATACGTTAAAGTGATGCTGTGGTTAGGTGTAGTGCTTTACCTGTCAGAGCTTTTGTTTTTTATGTATAGCTATAGTACAATTGTAAAACTAGAAAAGGAGCTGGCAGGTACGGGAAATATAAGGTTGGAAATTGAAAAGTTAATTATATCTATAGAAAGGAACTTTAACCGAACCTATTGGGCCGGGGTATAATAAGTACATTTTTTTGGGACGTGATTTGCTTGTGCTCAGCTGGCAGCCATTGTTCTTTGTAATAGCCGTTATAGTATGTTTATCACTGTTTTCTGTTCTCAAAAAAGCCAGTTATCGATTCCTATTTGCTAACTATCTGAGGAGACTCAAATCTATAGTTAACATGTATGACTTACCTTACTAAAGAAAAAAACCCGCTTTTATACTTCAAAGCGGGTTTCTTTTTTAGTAGAATTTTACGGCTGCACTACCAACCTGAATCCGTTACCGTGAATGTTCACGATCTCAATCTTCTCATCTTCTTTCAGGTATTTACGCAGCTTGGCGATATATACATCCATACTGCGACCGTTGAAATAAGTATCGCTGCCCCATATTTTTTTCAATGCCTGTTCGCGTGGCAGCAGGTCGTTTAAATGCTCCGCCAGCATTTTCAGCAATTCATTTTCTTTAGGAGAAAGCGTTTGTGTATTATCTCCATGAATCAACTGGCGCAGCTTGGGGTTAAAATGATAGCTGGCCAAATTATATTCTTTGTTCTCGCTTTCCTTGTTCAGCTCTTCGTTGCGTTTTAAAATAGCTTTTATTTTCAGCAATAAAACTTCGCTGTCAAACGGTTTGGTAATATAATCATCCGCTCCCAGCTTATACCCTTGTATGATATCTTCCTTCATGGTTTTTGCGCTCAGGAAGAACAAGGGCACATCCGCGTCAATATCACGTATTTCTTCAGCCAGGGTGAACCCGTCCATATGCGGCATCATCACATCCAGCAGGCAAAGATCAAATTTCTCTCTCTGGAATGCAGCTAAACCCAGCCTTCCGTCTCTTTCAAGCGTCACATCATAATCGTTCAACTCTAAATAATTTTTTAAGACGTTCCCAAGATTAGGATCATCCTCGCATAATAAAATATGTGGTTTATTTGCTTCCATTGTATTCGTTTTTAATGTTTTCTAACAACAAATAAAGTTAATGGTTTTAATACATAAACAATACGGGCATGAATGTTTTGTTAAAGATGGAAAAATCATGCCATTTAAAAACACTCACAATCATATGAGTGGAATATTTACTTTTGATAAAACAAAACAATTTTCAAAAACACAGCTATGTCCAATACATCCGCGTTTCTCGAAGCAGTAAACAATGGCTATTCCTTCAAAGGAGAAAAGTTTAAGATAGGCCGTGCCATGCTGGATGGCCAGGTAGTAGACGGTGCAGACGTGTTCATACCTTTTAAAACCCTGAACCGGCATGGTTTAATTCCGGAGCAACAGGAACCGGCAAAACCAAAACCCTGCAGGTACTGGCCGAGGGTTTGAGCGATGCCAGCATACCCGTTGTGTTGATGGACATTAAAGGCGACCTGAGTGGTATCGGGGCGGCCGGAACGGAAAACGAAAAGATAAGTTCCCGTTGCCAGCAACTGGGTGTTGAATTTAAGCCGGCGGCCTGCCCGGTCGAATTCCTCACCCTCAGCAATGAAAAAGGCACCAGGTTAAGAGCTACGGTAAGTGAATTCGGTCCGGTGCTGCTTTCCAAAATACTCGGGCTGAACGATACGCAGAGCGGCCTGGTAGCCATGATATTTAAGTATTGCGACGACAATAAACTGCCGCTTCTCGATCTGAAAGACTTTATTAAAGTGCTGCAATACGTAAGCGATGAAGGGAAGGCTGAGCTGGAAAAAGACTACGGTAAAGTATCCACTACTTCAACCGGAACGATCTTAAGAAAAGTAATAGAGCTGCAGCAACAGGGAGCAGACCTGTTTTTTGGCGAAAGAAGCTTTGATGTAGAGGACCTGATGCGCGTAAGCAGCGATGGCCGTGGTATGATCTCTATTGTACGGGTTACCGACCTGCAGGATCGCCCTAAGCTTTTCTCTACGTTTATGCTGCAATTGCTGGCCGAACTCTATGCTTCCAGTCCTGAAGAAGGCGACATAGACAAACCCAAGCTGGTATTGTTTATTGATGAAGCGCATTTGATTTTTAATGAAGCCAGCGAAGCTTTGTTAAGACAGATAGAAACCATTGTAAAGCTCATCCGGTCCAAAGGCATAGGCATTTATTTCTGTACGCAGAATCCGATGGATGTACCTGCATCGGTTTTAGCCCAACTGGGGTTGAAAGTACAGCATGCATTACGTGCGTTTACTGCAGCCGACAGAAAAGTGATCAAGCAAACGGCAGAGAACTACCCTGAGAGCGAATTTTATAAAACGGATGAGCTGCTCACCCAGGTGGGTATTGGAGAGGCTTTAATTACGATGCTCAACGAAAAAGGAGTACCCACGCCTTTGGTGCATTGTATGCTGAGGGCGCCGCAGAGCCGCATGGATGTATTAACGGATGCAGAACTAAATGCTATTGCAGACAATTCGAAAATAGCCAGGTTTTACAACGAGGTAATTGATACCAATAGCGCCTACGAGATATTAACGCAAAAACTGGAGGCAGCAGCCCATCAAAAAGAAGAAAAATAGCACAGCAGAAGGAAGAAGCAAAGACACAAAAAGACGAAAAAGGTTTCTTCGATAATCCTATTGTAAAAAGTGTGGCCCGTACGGCCGGTAACACTATTGTACGCTCCTGCTCGGCGCCATCGGGCTTAGCGGGGAAGCAGGAAAAGAAAAAGCTGGTTTTAACCAGCTTTTTTATGCATTAGAAATGTACGTCTATCAGGCTTTTCAGCGGAATTAAAGTTCCTGCCTTTAACGCAATATAATTTTCTGTAAGCGACCAAACGGTGGTATGCACCGTGCGAGGTCCTTCGCTGGTATTAAAAGTGATACTTGTTTTGCTTTTAAACTCGTTTCCCAGCCGTACGGCATACTCTAATTTTTCTTTCCAGAACGCAGACTTGTCCTCCTCCGCAGGAAGGATGGTGTAGCTGCTGATCTCCTCTTTTTCTATCAAATGTTCTAACATAGCAAATTGATTATTCTTAAGTCAAATTTAATGATAAATGATTGACGCTTAAAAAACGCAATAGTTTTTATAGTTATGTTAAGGTATTAATTTTTAGCAATCAGGAAAATTGTTTTTGATAATTTTTAACCCAAAAAGAAATTCAGGTACATTGAACTTTAATATGCTTACCCCTTAATGCTTTTTTACAAGGAGGCCTATTTACCATAAACATTAGTATCTTGTAAATGCAAAGTTGAATATGCCTGCCTGGGGAATAACCATATTAATTATATTGGCTGTCTATGTTGGCATCAGTATAGCCATTTATTACCTGCAGGAGTACTTTTTGTTCAAGCCCGAAAAATTACCCAGGGATTTTCAGTTCTTTTATGAGAACCAGCAGGTAGATGAATACAATTTAGAAACCCATGATGGCGCCGTGGTGAACGGCCTGCATTTTAAAACTACCCAGCCCAGAGGGGTGGTGCTGTATCTAAAAGGTAATTCCAAAAGTATTAAGGGTTGGGGCAAGTTTGCGGTTGACTTTACCCGGCACGGGTATGATGTAATCATGTTCGACTACCGGGGTTTTGGAAAAAGTACCGGCAGGCGCTCTCAGAAAGCCATACAGCAGGACCTGCAAATGATCTATAACGAGATAAAGAAAAAGGTTGAAGAGAAATATATTATTTTATACGGAAGATCGTTAGGCTCAGGATTCGCTACCAAGTTAGCTTCTGTCAATAACCCGCGCATGTTAATACTGGAGTCGCCTTATTACAGCCTTAAACAGGTAGCAGCGCAGTTTGTGCCTTTTATGCCTTTGTCACTTGCCATGCGTTTTCCACTGCCTTCGTATAAATGGATCAAATATGTGAAGTGCCCTATTTTTATCATTCACGGCACCAACGATAAGCTGATCCTCTGGAGTCATCGATTAAATTATCGCGTATCAACCCCGACAGAACACGCTTGTATACGGTGATCGGGGCGGGCATAAGAACCTCAATAATTTTCCGCCTTACCATAAAATGCTTGAAGAAATCATTCATTATAAAGAAGCGCCCATTAATCTCGAAGGCAGCAGCTATCAAAAAGATCATAGAAAATGAGGTTACAGGCACTTAAAATAGCAGGCTGGCTTTTGTTGGTATATATCATTTTAACCACCGGTACGTTAATGTTGCAGCAAAAATTAATATTCAGGCCGGAGAAGCTGAATGCAGCTTATAGCTTCTCTTTTGAACAACCTTTTAAAGAGCTTAATTTTAAAAGGGACGATGGCGCGCTGTTGAATGCGCTTTATTTTACCGTTCCTGATCCCAAAGGAGTGATTCTTTATTTTCATGGAAACCAGGGAGTTTAAAAAGATGGGGAGTGATTGCGTCGGCATTAACAAAGTATGGTTATAATGTACTGGTGATGGATTACCGGGGCTATGGAAAAAGCAGGGGGCTGTTACTGAAACAAATTTACAAAATGATGCACGTGTTTTTTATCAGCAGGCACAGCAAAGGTTTGCTGAAGATAGCATCATCGTGTATGGCAGGTCGCTCGGAACTCATTTTGCAGCACTGGTCGCATCCGAAAACAAGCCCCGGCGCCTGATACTGGAATCGCCGTTTACTACCATGACCGATGTAGCCAAAGCCCGCTTCCCTATTCTCCCAGTAAAGTATTTCTTAAAATTCCCTTTTAACAGTAGTGTCTGTATTCAAAAGCTTAGTTGTTCTTTAACTGTTTTTCATGGCACGGCAGATAAGGTTGTGCCCTATGCATTAGGCCGGCAATTGTTTGAGCAGGCTGCTTGTACCGATAAAACATTGGTCACCATACCTGGCGGTGCGCATAACGACCTTGCTTCTTTTAAGGAGTACCAATTGGAGATGGAAAGGGTTTTGGGAGGAATTGCATTGAAGCAGGGTGAAT
Organism: Paraniabella defluvii; assembly: GCA_019316985.1. Lineage (GTDB taxonomy): Bacteria > Bacteroidota > Bacteroidia > Chitinophagales > Chitinophagaceae > Niabella > Niabella defluvii. The sequence goes on along the minus strand of CP079215.1, from coordinate 1,517,878 downwards.
AATTAGCATGTAGTCGTTTCGGCTGAGTGTTGCGAGAACAAAATGGGTGGAGCATCTCTGCAATAAGTTGACTCCCTCCCGTAGTTCGAGATTCCTCTACTTTATTCCCATGCGATTCCGCTGGGAATGACGATCTTTTGCTATTGCGCTTTCATCACCAATCAATCCTCTCCCAGATCATTATCCTCTCCCAGGTCTAGCTTAGACTGCTGAAAATCCTTCGGCTTATTATAATTTAGCAGCGCTTTCATTTTTCCTGCCTGCGAAAAGAAATTGTCTTTGCCGGAATGCAGCTGCTTCACGGCATCATCATATTTGCCCCGTGCATTATCAAGGTGCCTGCCTACCGCATCCAGGTTCTCCACAAAGCTTACCAGTTTATCATACATTTTTATGGCACGATTGGCAATCTCCATGCTATTGCGGTCGTTGCGCTCGCGCTTCCATAAATCGGCCAGGAGCTTCAAGGCGGCAATCAGGTTGGTTGGACTGATCAATAGAATGCGCCTGTCGTAGGCATATTCCCAAAGATTGGCATCACCCTTCAAAGCCGCAAAGTAAGCCGCCTCGTTAGGGATAAACATCATTACAAAGTCCATCGACTTATCGTAATCGTCATAAGCTTTCAGGTGCAGCTGATCGATATGATTCTTTACGGCACGGGCATGCGCCAACAATTCTGCTTCCTGTATAGCTTCATCTTCTGCTTCAGCATATCTTATAAACGCATTCAGCGATACCTTGGCATCTACAATCACATGCCGGTTATCAGGATAAACAATCAGGGCATCCGGGCGCATCTTTTACCGCTAACCGCGCTTAGCAAGGCTTTACCATCCGGACCAAATAGCTGGTACTCCATAAAAACTCTCTTCGTTCTTACGAAGGCCCGATTTATCCAATATCTTTTCCAGTATCAGCTCGCCCCAGCGGCCCTGTGTTTTCGATTCGCTTTTTAAAGCCCTGGTTAAATTTTGCGCTTCTTTACTTAACTGCTGGTTCAGCAGCAACAGGTTCTTTACTTCGTTTTGTAAAGAAAACGTTCGTTGCTTTCCTTGCCATAAGCATCCTGCACCTGCTGCTTAAACTCGCGTATGTTTTGCCCCAGCGGTTCCAGCAGGTTCTTCATATTGGTTTTATTCAGCTCGGTAAAAGTGCTGGTTTTGGTTTCAATATCCGGTTGGCAATGTTCTCAAATTCGGTATTGAATTTTTTGCTCATTGCCTCCATTTCTTCTTTCTGCGTTTGCAGCTTTTCCGTTAATGCCTTATTGGTAGCCAAAGCGGTAGCCAGCTGCTGATGCAGGGCGCCCTGCTCTGCCTGTAAATTTTCGCTGAGAGAGCGGATTCTCAGGTATTCATTGTTCTTTTCAATTAAGGTTTGCCTGGCTGTATCATAAGCCGCTTTAACCGAAGCATATTGCTGGCGACTGTTATCAAGCTCAGTGCTCAAAGCCAAAAGATCTGCTTTGATGATATGATATTCCTGCTGGCGATCAGCCATTTGCTGCTGTGCGGCTGCCAACTCCGAAGCTGATGTAGCTTTTAAAGATACCAGCTCTCTGTCCAGCTCGTTATATTTTATTTGTGCCTCATCTTTAACGGCCTGAATGCCAGATGCAGCGCGGCTTTTACCTAAAAGCCATCCAATCAGTAAGCCTGCAATAACGCCAATCGATGTGTAAATCATTAGTTCCATTCTAAATAATATATGCTGTCTGCGAAAATAATTATTGCCACAGCAAAACCATTACGGATTCCCGCTTTTGAATTTATTTAACAGAATAGCCGGGATATTTGCTTTTCAGGTGTGGTTTTTGGGTCATTTGCTAAGATAACTGATATAGTGAACCTTTAAACTTTTACTCATGAGCAAGAAAATAGCCATTTTAGCCACACATGGATTTGAAGAAAGCGAATTAAAATCTCCCAAAGAACATTTGGAGCAGCAGGGCTGGCAAACGCATATTGTAAGCCCCGAGCCGGGCACCATTAAGGCCTGGGCCGATAAAGATTGGGGACAGGAATATACTGTAGATGTAACCGTAGACCAGGCGTCAGCCGATGATTACGACGCATTGGTATTGCCCGGTGGCGTTTTAAACCCCGATAAGTTAAGGGTGAATGATAAGGCTATTGCATTTGTGCAGGCCTTTTTCGGGCAGGGCAAACCTGTAGCTGCCATTTGCCATGGTCCGCAGTTATTAATTAATGCCGGTGTGGTGGAAGGCCGCCGCATGACCTCCGTAAAAGCTATCAGTATTGACCTGATAAATGCCGGCGCCGATTGGGTAGACGAAGAAGTAATTGTAGATGAAGGGCTGGTTACCAGCCGCACGCCGGAGGATCTTCCCGCCTTCAATCGTAAAATGGTAGAGGAGATTAGTGAGGGGTGCATGCGTGATAAAAGTCCCAATCAAACTATTTAAATTTTTTTTTATAGCCGTGTTTACGAAGGATAATATCCGGTGTATACACGGCTTTTACTTTTGTCTAATTACATTCTCCCAACTCATCAACCCGGTTATCTCTCTCACAAACACATCTATATCCGGCATCTCCATTTCATTTGCTACCAAGCTGATATCAAACGTGGCATGCGTAAACGGCTGTAGCCTTTGTCAAGCGCAGGCTAATCCGTTGTATTTAAGACCGTACATCGTTCGTATCAGGGCTTTTAAAAGAGATTCCTCGGCTCCACTATGTTACGCCCGGAATGACGGCAGAGGTAAAAAAATCCTGCTTCGCTACGTTTTAGGGCGGAGTGATGATTCTTTATTCTTACTTATCACGAAACCTTTCAACCACTTCGCCGGTGGGTAAACCAAGGGCCTGGGTTGCATTATACGCTACCAGGTAGTCGGTATGGTTGCGGTAGCTATGATGCAACTCAGTAATACTTTTGTGATTAAAGTCAGGCAAATAATACAAGATATCAATCAGCTCATAGGGGTTGGTGATGGCCGGCATTGTGTTCAAAACAATATCGATCATTTGGGCATCCTGGCATATCTGAAAAATGGAATGGGCAATCGTTACCTTCATGGGGCCGCTGCTTTTGTGGAGCAGCTCATATAATTTGGGCAATGCAGCTTTGGATTGTATATGCCCCACCCCGATGACCGGCCAATCGTCTCTAAGGCTTAGTGCATGTATCAATTCTGTTTCGGCTATTTTCAGTTCTTCCTTTGTTAAGTTGTCCAGCAGGTCAATCCGCACACCATCTTTTCTTTGCGCCCAGGTATTGGCCCCTAAAAGATCTTTTCTAAACAGGTCGATATTATTCATGGCTTTTTAGTAATGTTGGTCTGCATTTTCATTGTCGAACAGTTATTTCAAACTACCAGTATTTATTATGGGCATACCGGTATTTAACTTAGCTAAGCATTTTGCTGGCTGAGGTTGGGAGCAGTTTTTATAAGCCCATTTTTTTGAAGATCCTCGGCATTGTCTCAGCATCTAAGGCATGCATATCAATCAGGTTTAATGATTTGACCATTTTTAGTGTAGATGTTTTGTAATGCTGGAAATGTGGTGTTTTCAAATGAGCTTCGTAAGCGTCTCTATTTGCATAGATCTCCAAAATTCTTATCTCGTTGGCTTGCCTTTTTTGAAACATAGGATAAATTGCAATAACACCATTTTCTAATCTTACAGATGCTTCGGCCTCTTCTTTAAGTATAGCAATATATTCTTTAAGATACTTTGGGTCTATCTGTATTTCCGATATTCTGATGATCATATCGTCGTAGTTCTGCTTTTCTTTTTTACTACAGGATGTAACAATAAAAACAATTATGGCAATCCCCATGAATGTATTAATCTCTTCTTCATAATTTTTCTTTTATAAGATTTGCTCAACTGCCTTAAGGATAGTAGTTGTTGCTTTTACTGTTCAATTAAATCATCAATTTGATCAGCCACTTTCTCGGTATCGCCGTTTTCGTGATACCAGGTAAAAATGGCCTCCCTAAATATTGGTCATGCGCTTTCATTGGCAATAGCACTAGATGGTCTCCACACTGCCGTTGGAGGCGATAGCTATTGCATCGGCGGGGAAATTACGCCAGTTTCTGGCCTGCCTGGTTTCTAACCCAATATGATTACAGGTTCTGCTGATCCTTTTATGATCTGATTTGTCGAAGAATGGATAAAGGTGCCAATAATCGTCTTTGGTGGCTAATGATCCGCCGTTCTCTTGGATCATTTTTGCTTTAAAATGTACTGGGAAAATAACTCCAAGCTCCTGTTCTGCTTCAACAATATATTTAACGTCTAATGGAAATGGCATTTTCTAAAATACTAAATTTTAGTAGAAGTAAATCAGGGCTGTCGATCATTTAAGTATTTATAGCTAGTGAAAAGCGACGCTTCGCCAGCGTTGGAATAGCATTCGTATATGGCTGCCGGTTACAATCAGGCCAACCTATAAATAAACTCTTCTATTTCCGCTTGGCGTGCATTGGCAAAACCTCTGTCAGTGCCTACCTTAGTAAAGCCACATTTTTCCAATACTTTTTGGGAGCCAAAATTGTCAAATGCTACCCGTCCATAAATCGGTCTTGTTAACTCTTCTTCCAAAAACTTTTTGAGCGCTTCGGAGGCAATGCCCTGCCCCCAAAATTGTTTGTCTAACCAATAAGTGATTTCTGCATGGCCTTCCAATATAAATTTGGCTAAGCTGCCTGCAATAGTATTGTTAACCAAAATGGTTTGATTGTTGGTAGTAGGGTCGAGCAATATGTTCGTGTATTTTTCGAGGTACGCAATTTTATTGGCGGGGTCTTTCGGTGTAAATGCAGCCAGGTGTTGGGCTTCGGGGTCTAATTGAAACACAAACAGATGGTGCAGGTCTGCTATGGTTGTCGGTCTAAGGGTAATCTCAGGGTTATGTTGGTTCATGTTGTGCTGATTGTTCTCTAACACCTAAGATACAGGTTTTAGGTTCAATGGTAATCTGCCTATTTTAGGTTGAATGCCTCATTCGTGTATTGTGGCATCAAATACCAGCTTAATAGGATTCGCCGACAAGCTCTTCGCTACGCTCAGAATACCCGAAGGGCTCTCCCAAGGAGTTCCTCGAACCTTGAGAGACGGTGTTTACAGCCGCCCTGTTTTTATTTACAGCAAATACATTATCCGTGTATCAATGGCATCAATAGCACTCGTACCCGCCTGGCGCTGGCCTGTACCAGGCGGGCGTTGTACTGCTCAGATCTGCCTTCTAAAATTGGCGTCAAATTCTACCATCCATTCGATACCATATTTATCTCTAAACATACCAAAATAGGTACCCCAGGGACTATCGCCAATGGGGAACTCCACTTGTCCACCAACTGAAAGCCCGTTAAATAACTGATCCGCCTCCTCTTTAGTTTCAGCAGTAATTACAATTTTACTCCGGTTCTCATTTTCGTTGGTGGGGCCCAGCATTTCCGGCACATCATTGCCCATCAGCATCCCCGTTTTTCCAATGGGTAATGCAATATGCATGATCTTATTTTTTTCGTTTTCGGCTACCGGGAAGTCTTCGCTCTCGAGGTCTTTAAAACGAATAATTTTTGTAAAAGTGCCGCCAAATACGGATTGGTAAAAGGTAAATGCTTCTTCTGCATTTCCGTTGAAGTTAACGTGTGGATTAATGAGCGCCATAGATAATAATTTAATTTTTTTAATACTCAAACCTACGGCTTAAGCAGGGAATAAATAAGTAGGATTACGTCAAATATGGGGCGGTTCGCGCCAGGTGTTGCAGTACTTCAACGGTTGGTATCATTTATACCGTACTGAACTTTTGTAATCATAAAAATTTTTCAAAGCAAATACTGCTTGCTACGTTTTCGTACGGGCCATAATTGGGAATAATTTGATAACCGGTTTTCTGATAAAGCCTGATCGCTTCGCGCATTTGATCCCCGGTTTCCAGTATGCACTTTTTATATAACCCAATTCTTTGGCCCATGTTTCCAGCTCCTGCAGCACGGCTACAGCAATGCCGTTGCCACGCATGTGCGGCTTTACAAACATTCTCTTAATTTCCATAGCCGATTGATCATAGGGTTTCATAGCGCCACAACCGGCTGGTGTATTGTTGCTGAAAGCTACAACAACGTTTTTGATGAGGTCTGTTTTATTGAACTGTGCGAAGAAATCGTTGCTGTCCCCGTTTCGTTTGGCCAGGTCCTTATCCAGCTCAACAACCAGGTGCAGGAAATTATTGTCTTCGGAGTTGGTTCTGCGAATTGTGATCATGTGCTCTTGTATTTTTCTCTCAATATTGCCTGCGGTAAAATTTATTGGTTTCACTTATTTTAATACCGTTGTTGGTAAACCACTTTATAAAATTTTCCCATTTTTCTTTATTGGCCGATTGCCATTGGGTAAAACCGGCTTCATCTCCTTTCATCAATATCCAATGGTTATAGGACTCCATATGCCCTGCATCTTTTATTTGTTTTTGAAAGCTGAACAAAGCGTTGGGATACTTTTGTCGTAGCCATTCTTAAAATAAATGTCAACAAAATTGCTTCTTATAGTACTAAGGAACTAATGTTGATCACTTTCGTATCCAATATCGACATTATTAAAACCGGCTCATATGTTCCAACGCCAAAAGGAAGTTTTACGTTGTTAGGATCCGCCAGATCGGCTACATTAATAGTTGCGTTCTTGCTGAAGCTTACCGACGCCGACGTATCGCTCGTAAACTTAATTTCTTTTTATAAGTGTCGTAAAGCAATTTGCTGATTTCTGAAGTGCGTTGGCTACCGCGTTCCAAATTCATAAAAAGTTCTCCGTAGATCATTCCCCATACTTCTTCATCAGAAGACAAATAAAATTTAGCCGCCCAATAATAGTTGGAAGGAAATCCAGGCGCTACTTCTATGCCTTTTTCATAATAGGCCAGTGCCTTGGCATAATCTTGCTTTGCCATTTGCATGACGCCCATTTCTAAATAGAGATTTCCGGAATTGGGAAATTTTTTGAGCCCTGCTTCGTATTGTGCTATTGCTTTATCGCTGTTACCCATATGGTCGTATGCGTTGCCCAGTAATTGATACACCCTGTCGTTGGCATCCTTATGTACGAGCAGCCCTTCCAGTATTTGCGATGCTTTTCTGAAGTCCTTTTTAATGTAGTACGCATAGCCCAGCTCATAAGGATAATTGACATCTTCAGGATCGATCTTTTGCGCTTCTTCAAGCAATTGAATACTTTTATCCAGCTGTCCGTTATCCATCAATTTGATCGCCTCCTTTCCTTTGGCCAATGCTTTTTCTTTGTTGGTTTGTGCGAGCGTTATTTGGCTGGTTGTTAAAAGCAGTAGTAAGCTAATTGTTTTGATGTTGAATTTCATACTTGTTTTTTAATAGGGATGCTGTTAGCATAACTAGTATCGAAATTAGTGAATTTATTTGGTGCTAACCGGCTTCAAAAAATACAGCATCCTGCTTGATGTGATCTCCTCTGCAATGCTTCCTGGTTGTATTCGTAATACCAATAAGTAAATACACTATCCCTGTTTTTACAAATGCCTTCTACCGGCCCATCCCTGATCATAAACCGTTTTCGCCGTCTGTTATTCCCGGGCTAATTTTTAAACAGGGCCTTATATTACCTCGGCACAAACCCGGCAATACTGTCTCTTACAGTTACGTGCAGCCAGTTGCCCGATCGGGCCTGTATTTTCACCGGCTCATTTTTGTTGACCTCTATGAGTATAGGGTATTTAGTGCCGGGACCTTTGCGAAGTGGTACGCTGCGGGATAGTTTAGCCTGGGGATCGATGGTAAATACCTGATAGGCAGGAACAGGTAACTCCTTTACAAAAGTCAACGGGTCTACTGCGCCATTATTGCCATATATGCCGAAATGCAGGTGTGGTGCGCCTCCGGCGGCATTACCGGTACTGCCCACAAAGCCCAGCGTATCCCCACGGGTCACCGCATCACCACTGTTTACAATAAAGCTGTCGAGATGGGCATAGTAAACATTAAAGCCGGCGAGGTTTTCACGCAGCCATACCTGCTTACCCCCAGGCCTCTTTCGCCTGAAAAGCCAATATGTCCATCAGCTACGGCTACCACCGGTGTGCCTCTTGCTGCAAAAATATCGATGCCCTCATGTGAACGGGATCCTCTATCCCGATTGGCGCCCCAGAAACTTTGAATGGCATTATTGCTTTTGCCGGCTACAGGGAATTGATAGGCGGGTTGTTTATAAATCTTAACATGAAAGATGCCAGAATCATTTAATAGCGGCTGCAGGCTAATACGTACACTGTCATCATCTCCGGCTATCCAATGAATGCTGCTTTTTTTTCAGGCAATTCGGCCAACAGGATTGCGTTAGCTGCCAGGTCTCCATTAAAAATTCCAGTATAAAACGGCTGCTATCAGTGGGTTTTTTAATTTCAGCTATTAGCTGTTCTCCTCTTTTTGACAGATGCCGTATAAACCAGAGCTGATGCATCAGCATGTTTTATTTGTATGCTTGCCATGTAAGGAAGTGCCACCTGTAATGGAGCCGCCATGGCATGCTCGTGTGATGCTTTCCATACCGTAAACAAGCTGTCCTTTTTGCTAAAGCCGCTTTCATATTTACCACGGACTGTATTTTGCAGCAATGGGCGTATTTGCTTGCAGGCAGGTATGAAAAAGATCAGCAATAAATAAAAGGGCCAGTGTTTCATACGCTTTAATAATACAAAACTGTGCCGGAGACGGTCATATAGCGCAGAGTACTAAATTTGCTTTTTTAATTTACAACCTTCTACATTGAAAATTACATTCTTTTCTGCGAAGCCGTACGATAAAGAAAGCTTCCTGCATGCCAATGAAGCATACGGGTTCGAATTTGAATTTTTGATACAGAGTTAAGTGCACCTACGGTGGAAATGGTGCAGAACAGCACGGTGATCTGTGCATTTGTAAACGACAAGCTGAACAGGCAGGTGTTGGAGGCCCTGGCTGCAAAAGGGGTAAAAATGATAGCGCTGAGATGTGCCGGTTTTAATAACCTGAATATAGAGGCTGCGCGCGAATTGGGTATCAGGGTGTGCCGTGTACCGGCCTACTCGCCGGAGGCCGTTGCAGAACACGCGCTGGCGATGGTTATGACGCTGAACCGCAAAACGCATAAAGCATATAACCGGGTACGCGAGCAGAACTTTTCCTTACAGGGATTATTGGGTTTTAACCTGTATCAGAAAACGGTAGGGGTAATTGGCACCGGTAATATAGGAAAAGCTTTTTGCAGGATAATGCTGGGGATGGGCTGCAAGGTACTGGCCTTTGATCTGATTGCAGACAAAGACCTGGAAGCGGCGGGAGTGGCATTTTGCCATTAATAGAGCTGCTGCAACAAAGCGATATTATCTCCCTGCACTGCCCGCTGACCGAACAGACAACCCACTTGATCGATAAAAACACGATATCTTATATGAAGAAAGGCGTGATGATCATCAACACGGGTCGGGGGAAGCTAATAGATACCAAAGATGTGATAGACGCCTTAAAAACCGGTCATATCGGCTACCTGGGTATAGATGTTTATGAGCAGGAAGAAAAGCTCTTCTTTAAAGATCTTTCTACCCATATTATACAGGATGATATGATACAACGCCTGATGAGTTTTCCCAATGTATTGGTTACCGCCCACCAGGCGTTTTTTACAAAAGAAGCTTTGGCGCAAATTGCTACAGTAACGCTGGATAGCGTAGCAACTTTAAATAAAGGGGAACAGCCTGCTACCCGCGGGGCGCTTGTTGTTTAAGCTTTAAAATAAAGACCAGCCACCGCCTACTTTTCCTTTAGCGCCCGATGGCCGCAGGTTATAAGTAAAAGTGGCCATAAAGTATTGCCCTAATACATTGCTGTAAACGGTTCGTACGGTATTTTGATTGGGAATGATATCGGTATTGCGGGTTTGATTTAAGATATCGTTAGCGAATACCCTTAACACGGCTCTTTCGTCTTTAAAGAAAGTAAAATTAACACCGGCATTCCACATAAACATGCGGCGATACTCCGGGTTGGCAAAAGCATTGTTATTAAGATAACGTAGCTCGCTATCGAAGATCACGTGCTTGATATAGCGCATGATGGTCTCAATACCTATAGTTTGATCAAAGCTGCTTTGTGTTTTAAACAGTTTATTGGTATTGGTTACATTCATATAGGAGAAGGAGTAAGCGGGGTTTAGCTCCAGCTTGTCGTCCCAGTTAAATCCTATATTGCTCCATATATTGCTGATCAGCCTTCTTTGTTTACTCCCTTCGTTATTATAGATAAAGGGATTTTCCCGGTATTCTGTCCAGGTGCCTACATTCCATGAGAAAATAAAGCTGTTTTTGTATTTGATGTCCTGGTTCAATCCAAAGTTGGCGGCAATGCGCTTACTGCCGTCGGCATTAATAGGTTTAATAGTTTGTAAGCCGCTTTGATCCATAGTAATGCTTTGCACTACATCATTATTTGCAACCCAGGCTTCAGCCCAGCTCCACACATTCAAATTGTTTTTAGGATTGAAGGTGTTCAAATTCATATATACCCTGTCCATGATTGCAGGCAACAGATCGGTGTTGCCTAAATTAACCTGGTATGGATTGGTATTATTTCTCACCGGTATCATATACGTATAATCAGGTAATACGATATCCCTGTTATAATTTACCGTAAGCTTACGATAAGTGATTTCTAATTGTGGCAGCACATTATTTAATCTTTGTACAACGGGGTTGGTTAAAAAGAAAGCTTGTTGTCAAACTGCTGGTATTGGTATCGCACACCAGGAGTAATTGCCAGGTCTTTTAATTTTAATTCCAGCCCGGTGCTTAAGTAATAGCGATTACTATTCCTTGAGAAATCGCTGCTTAGCTCATTGTTCCTTGTATTGTAAACAGCGCCTTGTTTATCCAGGGTAGTTATGTCGTTCTTTAAATTTTCATATTCGTAACGGGCTCCCGCACGAAGGAAGAGCTTTTTAGCAAGTGGTTCCCTATAGTTGATACCTGCATAAGCAAACCAGGTGGGCACACGTTCCTGCCTCAACTGGTTGATCAGGCTGTCGTACTGCCTGGGTTGGCGGTAATTGATTTCGGCATCGGTATAGTTATCTACCGACCGGCTGTTCCAGGTGAGCCCCTGTGCCAATGACACACGCCGCCCTGTTTTCTTTTTAGATAAACGGGTGATCGAAAAGTTTTCCCTGAATATATTATTGCCTGTTTTACCATTGATACCCACCATACCTTCGTTCAGCATACCCAAAAATTATTCTCGCCATTTTGATTATTGGTACTGTTGGTTCTTTCGGTAGCCAGTATATAATTGGCGGTAGCGTTGATAGTGGTTACCGTATCGGGCTTAAGGTTAATGCCTGCACCAAGGGTGTGGGTGAGTCCCTTTACCTGGGCATCATACAAAGAACGGTTAGTGATAATCGTATCTCCATTTGTGATTTTTGTTGTGGTGTTGGTTTCCAGGTCTGTTTTCACCGCCCCAGGTAATATTGCGCAAAAAAAGCTTTTTATTGTTGGGAGAATGATTGAGGTTAAAGCCCAGCCCGTTACTGGTGGTTACCCCACCCAGGCGGGACATCCCTCCGAAGTTAATACCGTTGATGCTGATATTAGATCCAAAATTGGAATTGTTACTGCTGTTGTTGCCGCTGCCGCTTACATCGCGGTTGCGTTGAAGCCCCCGGTTTGCATAAGGTCTGACCATCCAAAGCCAGGGCGGTTTAAATTATTGGTGTATCCCAGAAGGCTTACCTGCAGCGTATCTCTGAACATGTTGGCAATGGCGCCTCCTTCATAACGTCCGCCGTTAATACCCGATCCGCCACCGCCATAGGCCTTACCAAAGAGCCCTTTCTTTACGCCTTTTTTAAAGGTAAGATTAATAACCTTGCCTACATTATTCAGGTTGTCATCGCCACGCTCCAGTAACTCATCTTTATCATCGGTTACCTGTATTTTATCGATAACATTAGAGGGCAGGTTGCGCGAAGCCATTTTAGGATCGCTGCCAAAGAAATTTTTGCCATCTACCAATATCCGGTTTACGCGCTTGCCATTTACCATAATATTGCCCTGTTTATCTACCTGTACACCCGGCAATTTTTTTAGCAGGTCTTCCACCATTGCATTGGGTAAGGTTTTAAAGGCATTGGCGTTGAACTCTACCGTGTCTCTCCTGATCACCATGGGAGGCCTCTCAGCAATTACCAATACTTCGTCCAGCTGGGTGGCTGCCGGATGCAGGGTAATGACCCCGAGATCTATGTCTAACGAATCTGTTTTCAACTGAAACGGCTGGCGATGAACGGCATAGCCGCTAAAAGAAACAAGGATACGATAAGGCTTGTTGGGTGCAAGTCCGGGCAGTTTAAAGCTCCCATCTTCTGCGCTCAGTCTGTACGTAACTAAAGAGGTGTCCTGTGCCTGGAATACGGTCACCGTAGCCATATATAAAGGCTTTTGGGTAGTTGCGTCCACCAGTTTGCCCTTTACAGAACCTTGTGCAAATGATGAAGCCGAAACTAAGAGGCCTGCAACTACAGTTAGCAAATACAAAAAATGTCTCATTGGTGGTTTGGATACGATAAACATGATTATTAGTAATCGTAAAGATTCCCAGAATGTTACAGTTATGGCGCCAACTTTTTATAAAAGGTGTAAATTTCCATACAAAAGGCAACATGCATAAAGAAATTGAATTATATAACAGGGCTCAAACCGCCGGTGATGCGGCCATCTGCAACGAGCTGGCCCTACAGATTGATAAAGCATTACCGGAAGCGGAAAGCAAAATTTGGCATGCGCACCCCGTTTGGTTTTTAGATGGAAATCCTGTGGCGGGCTATAGCAAGCTGAAGGCAGGGCTTCGTTTAATGTTCTGGAGCGGGCAGATTTTGATGAGCCGCTTTTAATACCCGGCACCGGGAAGTTTAAAGATGCTTCTGTTACTTATGTATCTAAAGAGCAGATTAATATAAAGGATCTGAAACGCTGGCTGAAAAAGGCCCGCGACATTCAATGGGATTATAAAAACCTGGTGAAGAGAAAAGGTGTATTGGAGCGATTGAAATGAGTGGGAACATAACTTAAAGAGCCGGGCTGATATTTCCCGGCTCTTTTGCAAATGATTTATTGTAACAGGCTTTGGATGGCAGAATGTACTTTTTCGAAATTGAAATCGCTTATGGCTTTATCCATTAAAAGCTTAATTTCTTTTGTACAGAGATTTTGAACAGACCCTTCATGCGGATTGCTGATGGGCGTTTGTTCGGGTACTTTATAAGTGCCATCTTCTACCGATCTGCCTACCTGTATATAGGCATCACGGAAAGTAACACCCTGTAATACCAATTGGTTTACCAGGTCTACTGTAAACAGGTATTTATACTTTTCATCTGCCAGTATATTTTTTTTTATAGATATTGGAGAGCATCAGGCCTGCCATTTCAATGCAATCTTTTAATACTTTAAAAGCCGGGAATAAATGTTCTTTCAATAACTGCAGATCCCGGTGATAGCCCGAGGGCAGGTTAGTGGTCATCATTGTTATCTCATTAGGCAATGCTTTGATACGGTTGCAATGAGAGCGGATGAGTTCAAATACATCAGGGTTCTTTTTATGAGGCATAATGCTGCTGCCGGTGGTTAATTCAGCAGGGAAGCTTACAAAAGCGAAATTCTGGTTCAGGTACAAGGTCATGTCCATGCTCAGTCTCGATAATGTATCGGCGATATTCGCCAGGGCCTGCGCTACAATACGCTCTGCTTTGCCCCGCCCCATCTGGGCATACACCACATTATAATTAAGGCTGGAGAAGCCCAACAGGTCGGTGGTCATTTGCCGGTTGATAGGGAAGGAAGAGCCGTAGCCTGCAGCTGAACCCAGCGGGTTTTTATTCACCACTTCAAATGCTGCCTTGAGGGTTTGCATATCATCTACCAGGCTTTCGGCATAAGCGCCAAACCACAGGCCAAAAGAAGACGGCATGGCTAGTTGTAAATGCGTATAGCCAGGGTATAAATGATCCTTAAATTTTTCGCTCTGGTTTTGCAGCAGTTCAAAAACGGGAGAATGGCATTCACGATGCTTTCAATTTCGCTACGCAGAAAGAGCTTGATATCCACCAGCACCTGGTCGTTACGGCTTCGGGCGCTATGTATTTTTTTGCCCGCATCGCCCAGTTTTTGGGTAAGCAGCAATTCCACCTGCGAATGAATGTCCTCCACATTGTCCTGCAGCGTAAAATCGCCTTTTTCGATTTGCCGGTAGATTTCTTTTAAAGCCGCCTGAAGATCGCCCAGGTCTTTTTTGTCTAATAAGCCAACCGATTCCAGCATGCGGGTATGGGCCAGCGAGCCCAGCACATCAAACGGAGCCAGGTACAGGTCCATTTCCTGTCTTTACCAACTGTAAAAGTTTCTACTTCTTTAAGCGCTGCTGTATCTTTTTGCCAGAGTTTCATTTGAATTACAAGTTTCAGGGTTATTGGTTACTGGTTTGTGTCATCGGAAGGAAAATTAACCCGGTTTTATTCATTCGATGAACTTATTGATTTATTTGTTTAAGCCAGTATATTTTCTTTCAATTTAGCATAACGTTTTTGTCGGTGAAAGGCCTGTAATTAAAGCATTAACCTCCTTACTATTTCGATATACTCCGCTATCCCTTTTTCGATTTCTTCCAGGTAAATAAACTCGTCGGCAGAATGGCTGCGGGCGCTATCACCGGGGCCCATTTTTAAAGCGGGAAAGGGCATTAAGGCCTTGTCGGAGGTAGTAGGAGAGCCGTACATAGTTTTGCCCATTGCCAGTCCCGCCTGAATGATGGGATGATCGGTAGCAATGGAAGTAGATTTTAAACGCGTAGACCGGGGCCTGATCTCACTTTGCACATGCTGTTCAATTGCTGCAATCACTTCATCAAAAGTGTACAGTTCATTTACTCTTACATCAACCACATATTTACAGATAGCAGGCACTACGTTATGTGCTTTATTTTCGGTTTCAATTACCGTTACCGACATTTTGTTAGGGCCCAGCAAAGGCGATACTTTATCAAACTGGTAGGTATGAAACCATTGAATATCTTTAATGGCTTTGCTGATAGCATTATCGCCTTCGTTACGGGCAGCATGCCCGGCCTGGCCACGGGCAACAGCGTCTAATACCATCAGGCCTCTTTCGGCAACAGCCATTTGCATTAAGGTGGGTTCACCCACGATAGCAAAATCAACAGGCGGTAGTTCTTTTAACTGCTTCAATTCCGTTATACCCCGATATCTCTTCTTCCGCACTGGCCACCAGCATTACATTGTATGGTAAAGAGGGCGCTTCATAAAAATGGATAAAAGTAGCTATCAACGACACCAGGCACCCCCGCATCATTGCTTCCCAGTCCAAACAGCTTTCCGTCCTTCTCAATAGGATCGAAGGGATCTAAAGTGTAGTTGGGATTAGGTTTTACCGTATCATGATGCGAGTTGAGCAGTACAGTAGGCTTGGCAGGATCGAAAAATTTATTTTTAGCAATAATATTGTTTCCCAGCTGTTCAGCTATAATACCAAATTGCGCTAAGTGGTTCTTAATATGTGCCGCTGTTTGATCTTCCTCTTTGCTGAAGCTGGAAGTTCGTATCAGTTGCTTTAATAGCGCTACAGCGCTGCTGTATAATGCTTGCTCACTCATTAGCGGGTAATTAATGTTCCTGCAGTTGCTTCAGTAGTGTTTTGAACCAAATCAGCTGCGTGGCCAATCAATACTTCTTTTACACCGGCATTAATAGCGTCAAAAGCGTTATCTATTTTGGGAAGGATGCCTTCAAATAATTTGTTCTCAGCCAGTAGTTGCCGGTACTTTTCCTTGTTGATATTTCTTATTACAGAGTCATCGTTATCCACGTTTTCCAATACCCCTTTTTTTTTCGAAACAATAAATCAAGCGTACATCATACAATGAAGATAAACCCACTGCCAGGGTAGAGGCAATGGTGTCGGCATTGGTATTTAAAATATGGCCCTGCCCGTCATGCGTGAGTGGTGCAAACACAGGCGTAAAGCCATTGTCAATCAGCAGCCTTAAATTCCGGCCCTCAAATTTTGAATGATCTACATCGCCCACCCAGCCAAAATCAACGCTTGCTCCGTCAATCACCTTCAGCGGCCTTTTTGTGGCCGGTATCATATTGGCATCGGCACCGGTTAAACCAATAGCATTGGTTTGCAGGGCTTGTAGCCGGGCCACTATTTTTTTATTAACCAGCCCGCCATACACCATAGTTACAATATCAATGGTGTCGTCATCTGTAATACGGCGCCCGTTAATATATTTAGATGTAATACCCAGCTGGTCGCCTATTTTGGTAGCAATCTTACCTCCTCCGTGGATCAGTATCTTATGGCCCTTTACCATTGCAAAGTCTTTTAGAAAGGCATGCAATGCATCAGGGTTGTCAATAACGTTACCACCTATTTTTACTACAAAGAGAGTTTCTGACATTTTTCTTTTATATAAATTACTTCTGTTTTGAATTCTTGGGACACTGTCCCAAGAATTGAAGGCGATCGGCCAAGGTTACTTTTTCAACAGCTCACTCAATACTGCTTGTGCTGCCCACACCCTGTTGCCGGCTTCCTGGGTAACGATGCTGTTAGGGCTGTCCAATATTTCATCGCTCAGCTCTACGTTTCTGCGTACGGGCAGGCAATGCATTATTTTAGCCCCGCCATTTGCGGGGTTGGTAAGCTTTAGTTTTTCCTGTGTCAGCATCCACTCGGGTTCATTGCTATAAATTTTACCGTAATCATTATAGGTGCTCCAGTTTTTTACGTATACGTAATCGGCATCTTTCAATGCTTCATCCTGGTTGTAAATAATGGGTGCATTGCCGGTAAACTTTGTGTCCAGTTCATAGTCTTCGGGGTGTGTTACCACAAAATCTACTTCTCCCCATTCATTCATCCATTGTGCAAAGCTATTGGCCACACACTGTGGCAAAGGCTTTACATGCGGGGCCCATGTTAATACTACTTTGGGTTTACGCTGTTCTTTAAATGTTTCTTTTATAGTAATTACATCGGTAAGGCTTTGTAAAGGGTGAAGGGTAGCACTTTCGAGGCTTACTACCGGCAAACCCGCATATTTTATAAACTGGTTAATATAAAGCTCGCTGTAATCATCTTCTTTGTTTACCAACGAGGGAAAAGTACGGATGGCCAGTATATCGAAATATTTCCCGAAAATGGGTGCAGCGTCTTTTACGTGCTCTACTGTTTTACCACTCATAATGGCTTCTTCCTCAAACTCCAGTTGCCAGCCTTCATTACCCACATTAAATACAATGGCCTCCATCCCCAGGTTCTGCGCTGCAATTTGCGTGCTTAGGCGGGTACGCATGCTTGGGTTAAGAAACAGGCACCCGATGCGTTTACCTTCTCCCAGTTTTTTATCAGTTAAAGGAGCAGCTTTATAAGCCAGCGCTTTGGCCGCTAGCGCGTTGATGTCGGTAACATCCAATGCACTGATGAATGTATTGCCTTTTAAAAGTGACATGGTCGTATGGATAAAGTTTTAATATTCTAAAAAATAATGGTTCGTGTGTGTGCACGAACCATTTCAATACTGTTTGATGTATGCACTACCTCCGGCGATGCGAAGACCGATGACAGCTATGCCAGCGATCGATACAAAAAGTTACTCTGCTGCTACAGCAAAGGCTTCAATTTCTTCTTTTATTGCATCAATAAACTGCTCAGCGTCTTTCTTCTTCAGTGCCAGTGAAGGTAGTAACCTGATTACATTTGGTTTAGCCTCACCGGTAAAAATCTTTTGATTCGTTAACAGGTTTTTCTTCAGCGCGGCTATTTCCTCCGGTACATCAAAGCCTATCATTAAGCCACGTCCGCGTACATTCTGTATTTCGGGGATGGCATTTAATTCATCGCGCAGGTATTTACCGGTCATTACCGTATTACCCATCAGTTTTTCTTCCTTCATTACTTCCAGCACCGCCAGGGCTGCAGCGCAAGCGAGGTGGTTGCCGCCAAAGGTTGTTCCTAACTGAAAATGTTTAGGTTTAATATGAGGTGCAATGATAATACCGCCAATAGGGAAGCCATTACCCATACCTTTAGCCATTGAATAGATATCAGCATTTACACCTGCGAAATCGTGGCTGAAAAATTTACCGCTACGGCCATAACCGCATTGCACCGCATCGGCAATGTACACTGCCCCGTATTTATCGCATAAAGACCTGATCAGTTGCAGGAACGACTCACTGGCTACATTAATGCCGCCCACACCTTGTATACCTTCAATGATCACAGCAGCTATTTCTTTGCCATGTTTAGCAAAATGTGCAGCCAATGCTTCTTCGTCATTAAACGGAAGAAAATCTACGTTGCCGGTTTCATTTACCGGTGCTACATAATTTTGTTATCCGTTGCAGCTACCGCCAGCGAGGTACGCCCGTGAAAAGATTTGCTGAAGGCCACTATTTTTTCCTGCCGGTATGAAAAGAGGCCATTTTCAAAGCATTTTCATTGGCTTCGGCGCCCGAGTTGCACAGGAAAAGGCTGTAATCTTCTTTACCCGATACCTCGCCCAGCTTTTTAGCCAGGTCTGTTTGCAGGGGATTTTGAATAGAATTGGAATAGAATGCGATTTTCTCCAGCTGCTCTTCAATGCGTCGCACCCAGTGGGGATGTGTATGGCCAATGCTGATCACAGCGTGCCCGCCATAGAGGTCTAAATACTGGTTACCTTCGCTATCCCAAACATAAGATCCTTTAGCTTTGGTGATAGTTACATTGTTGAGGGATAAACATCAAATAGATTCATTCTTTCCTGTAAATTGAAAATAAAAAAATTGCCCCCGGCACTGCCGGGGCAACGAAATTACTTAAAATATTAATGGGTATGAGATAAAATTATTGTAACCTCCGGTTTGCTGTTACCTAATTTAATACATCGGGCTCCTTTACAATTTCCGCTTTTTCTCCGATTGTATCGCTTCCCAACCTCCCAGTACTACGCGCAGATTATGAATATCCTGTTTTTTTAAGAGGGTGGCAGCTAAAAAAGTTTCCTCGTTGTTTTCTCCTACCAGGTACAGGTTATCAGTTTCTTCAATTGCAGAAATTCTCAGGGGTCCTGCATTTGAGCCAGCGGCAAACTAACGGCATCCTTCAAATGGCCATCTCCAAAGCTGATAGCGGGGCGTATATCCATCACCACGAGGTTATCGTCAAATGGAATGTCCATCATCAGCTCATCCGCCTCCACATCAATAATCATATCTACGGGTTCCCCGGCTTTTTCCCAGGCTTCAAAGCCACCCTGCAGGTATCCCTTTATGCGATCACCTGAGCCATCGGGCAGCGCCTTTAAAAAGGGTTCCAAATTTTGAGAGGGCTCTCCCACCAATAACAGTGGTGTAGGGCCCGAGCTGAGTGAAAACCCGGAAAAGAAACCGAGATAGACGCCAAATATCGATGGAGAACAAAGGGAAATACTGCCTTTTACAAAGCCCTGTTTCAGAATTGCGGTGTCCCGGATATCAACGATCGTAAGCCCCTGTTCTGCCAATTGGCCAAACGCCTCCACGCTAAGTGCTGTCATGCCTGATAAATATTATAAAAAGTTACGATAGGAGTTCTCCAACAAATTTGTTAAGATCTTTCATGCGTTGGGTATTTACTGTATAGTAAATAAATTTTCCGTCGCGCTCAGTTTTTACAAAATCTGCTTTCCTCAGAATTGCCAGGTGTTGAGAAGCAACAGATTGTTCAATTCTTAATTTTACATAAATTTCAGTTACCGTTACTTTCTCTTGGTTATCAATGAGTTTAAGTATCTGTTGCCGTAATTTATGATTAAAGGCGCGCAAAATCAGTGCGGCTTTTTTATAGCCAGAGTATCCAGCGTTAGGTCTTCTCCGGGGCTTTCTTTTACTCCAAAGGAAATGTGATAATTGCTCATTATAAATGATCGTGTTTAGAGGGTTTAAAAATACCAGCTTAAAAATGATTTATTGCTATGCTATTTATATTTCTTTTTTAGATATATATACATCTTTAACGTAATATGGTTCACAATATGCAACATCTGAAAAATTTTTTTCCTGATAATTTTTTTTTTTTTTTTTTAAAGGGCCACCATGTTCCGTGCGTCAATATCAATTTCCACTATTTCAGCATTAACATTGTCTTTAATCAATGATCTGAATTTTTCACTACCATTGCCTGTGAACAGTATATGGTCTTTTTGTAAGATGTCTGAAAAACTCTCCTCGTTCAATATCGTGGCAAAGGGCTCTTTTACCGGAACCAGATTTTTATCAAACAGCGCTGTGAACACTTCCATACGGCGCGCATCAATCATTGGGCAAATATAGCGCTTGGCCTGTAACTCCGCTGCAGCCGCAATAATTTGTAGTGTATTGAGGCAAACTAACGGCTTGTTTAATGCATAACAAAGACCTTTTGCAGTGGAAAGCCCTATTCTTAAACCGGTATAGGACCCGGGGCCATTACTTACCGCCACGGCGCTCAGTTCACTGAAACTGATGTTGTTATTTTTAAAAGCCGACTGAATGGCCTGGTGTAACCACCCGGCCTGGTCGTTCCTGCTCGTGGTTATATCAAAAGCAATTACCTCCTCATTCCTGCTAAGGCAGAAAGAGCCTTTGTCAATCGCTGTATCTATATTTAAAAGAAGCATTCCTGCAAAAAAAAATGAATATTGTTTAAAATATGTCGGAAATACATTTAAAGTTTTAAAAAGAAGTAAAACTTCGTAGAAATTGTTTTTTCAATGGTTCTTTTGTACAATTGCAGGTACCTTTCAATTGATTTCATGGAAAAACAAATAATTACAACCGGTAATGCTCCGGCTCCTATCGGGCCTTACAACCAGGCCGTTTTTGCCGGCGATACGCTATATATATCGGGGCAGATTGCAATAAACCCTCAAACAGGAGAGCTCAGCAATGCAAGCTTACAGGATGAAACCCATCAATGTATGAAGAACCTGCACGCTATTTTAGCCGAAGCCGGTCTTGATTTCTCCAACGTGGTAAAAACAACCATCTTTATCACAGATATGAAGCGATTTGCTGAAATTAATGAAGTTTACGGGCAATACTTTACGGCCGATTTCCCTGCCAGGGAAACAGTACAGGTGTCGGCTTTGCCGAAGTTTGTGAATGTAGAAATCAGCATGATAGCGGTGCGGTAGCTGTAAGTTGGCAGATGGCAGCTGCCAGTTATGAGTACCCGTCAGCTGTCAGCTATAAACTGCCCTCTTCCCTTTTTGTCAGCGCTTCGTAAAATAAAAGAGACCAACCTCTGAACTTTCGTACCTTTGTGCCCCAATTTTTGAGGCATGAACAGAACACAGGAAGTTTTAAAGGATGTAGTGATCAAATTTGCGGGTGACAGTGGCGATGGAATGCAGCTTACAGGCACCCAGTTTACTACCAATACCGCTTTATTAGGCGCCGATTTATCCACTTTTCCCGATTTCCCGGCGGAAATCAGGCCCCGCAGGGTACCATTCCCGGGGTGAGTGGTTTCCAGCTACGTTTTTCGTCAGATCATATATATACACCTGGAGATGAATGTGATGTGCTGGTAGCGATGAATGCTGCTGCATTGAAAGCCAATCTTAAAAGTCTTAAAAAGGCGGACGGATCATTGCCAACACAGATGGCTTTGACTCTAAAAACCTGCGCCTGGCAAATTACCCGGACGGTGTAAACCCTATTGAAAATGGCAGCCTGGAAGGTTATGAACTTATAAAAATAGATGTAACCAAGCTCACCCGCGAGGCGCTGAAGGAGTTCACTTTAGGCACCAAGGAAAAAGACCGGGCAAAAATATGTTCATCCTGGGTTTTTTGTACTGGATGTACAACCGGGATATGGAAACACACGATCAGCTTTTTAACGGAGAAGTTTTCTAAAAAGCAAGATATTTTAGACAGCAATATCAAAGCCTTAAAAGCCGGTTACAATTACGGCGATACTACCGAAACATTTACCACTACTTACAAAGTTGAAAAAGCAAGGATAGAGCCCGGAACCTACCGTTCTATTATGGGTAATCAATCGCTGGCGCTGGGTTTGATTGCAGCCTCTACCAAGAGCGGCCTGCCTATGTTCTTAGGTACATACCCTATTACACCTGCCAGCGATATCCTGCACGAGCTGAGTCGCCACAAGAATTTTGGTATCCGTACTTTCCAGGCTGAAGACGAAATTGCGGCTATTACAGCAGCTATAGGCGCTTCTTACGGCGGCGCCCTGGGTGTTACTACTACTTCGGGGCCTGGTATGGCGCTTAAGACAGAAGCCATGGGACTGGCAGTGATGCTGGAAATTCCTTTGGTGATTATCAACGTACAACGTGGCGGACCTTCAACCGGATTGCCTACCAAAACCGAGCAGTCGGATCTGTTACAGGCCTATTACGGCCGAAACGGGGAATGCCCTATGCCGGTAATTGCCGCAAGCAGCCCTGCTGATTGTTTCGATGCGGTTTATGAAGCCGTTAAAATAAGCGTACAACACATGACGCCGGTTATCTTCCTCAGCGACGGATATATTGCCAATGGTGCAGAGCCCTGGCGTTTCCCAACGGAGGAAACGCTCGCGCCTATCCACGTAAAATTCAAAACAGAGCTATGGGATCACGAAGATAAATTTCAACCTTATTTAAGGGACGAAAACCTGGTGCGTCCATGGGCAGTGCCTGGTACACCCGGACTGGAACACCGGATTGGCGGTATCGAAAAACAAAATATAACCGGTAATATCAGCTACGACCCCGAGAATCACCAGACGATGGTGAAGATCCGCCAGGAGAAAGTAGATAAGATTGCCGATCATATACCCGATCAGAAAATTGACAGCGGAGCCGATAAAGGCAAAGTACTGGTAATTGGCTGGGGTTCTACGTATGGAGCCATTAAATCTGCGGTAGCGGAATTACAGGCGCAGGGTAAAAGTGTAAGCCATGCGCATTTGCGTCATTTACGCCCCTTCCCCAAAAACCTGGGTGAAATTATCCGCAATTTTGAGCATGTGGTTATTCCAGAGATCAATAACGGCCAGCTGATTAAAATTATCCGCGACCAGTACTTGGTAGATGCGAAAGGATACCATAAGATCATGGGTATACCAATTACTAAGCATGAGCTGGTAGAAGAGCTGGACAAATACTTTATACAGGAACAGGTTGTATAAAATTGCTTCTTTCAAATATAATGAGCCACGTTTTTAGCGTGGCTTATTTTGTTATCCCCTCCAGCTTTAATAAAAACGCATAACGCAGTGCATCTTCCTTTAAGTAATCAAACCGGCCGGAAGCACCTCCATGACCGTAATCCATATTGGTACGTAAAAAAATCACACTATTATTGGTTTTCAGGTCACGCAGCTTGGGCACCCATTTGGCCGGCTCAAAATATTGCACCTGGCTATCATGCAGCCCCGTTGTTGCCAGTATATTGGGGTAGGCTTTCTTTTCAATATTCTCATAGGGAGAATAGGACTTCATGTACAAATAAGCTTCTTTACTGGTTTCCGGGTTACCCCACTGGTCATATTCGTTGGTAGTAAGTGGAATGGTAGGATCGAGCATCGTGTTCACCACATCCACAAAAGGTACATCAGCTATAATACCGTTGAAAAGTTCGCCGCCCATATTGGCTACAGCGCCCATCAGCAGGCCGCCTGCGCTGCCTCCGTTGGCGTATAAATGCGCTGGTGATGTATATTTTTCTTTTACGAGATAAGAGGCACAATCGATAAAGTCGGTGAACGTGTTTTCTTTTTCATCAACCGGCCATCCTCATACCATTGGCGGCCCATTTCCTGCCCGCCTCTTATATGCGCGATGCCGTAAGCAAAGCCCCTGTTCATCAGGCTTACCAGGTTGGCGTTAAAGTAAGTGGGATAAGAAAAACCATAGCTGCCGTAGCCAATCAGTAAAAAAGGTTGTGTGCCATCTTTTTTAAATCCCTTTTTATAGGCAATGGACAGGGGAACCTTCGAGCCATCTTTAGCCGTTACATAAACCCTTTCGGTAGTATACTCGTCTTTATTATAGCCGCTGGGTATTTCCTGCTGCTTTAATAATGTTTTTGCCCGGTTGCCAAATTATAATCATAAACACTATTAGGCGTTACGGGCGAGCTATAGCTATACCTGAGTTGCGTAGCATTGTAGTCTGCATTAGAAGAGAAGGAGGCGGTGTAAACCGCATCTTCAAAAGGAATCAGTTTGTTTTCTTTCTCATCTTTAGATAATACCTGAAACTGGTCCAGGCCATTTTTCTTGGACTTTACGATCACAAAACCTTTAGTCAGGGTTATTTCCTCCACCAATACATCGGAGCGATGCGGCACGTAATCCTTCCAATGCGTACATCGGTTGCATTGAATGGTGCAGTAGACACTTTAAAGTTCAATGCTTTGTTATTATTAACGATATAGAACTGTTCGGTATCCGCATCTACTTCATACAATACGCTATCCATTCTTTCCTGGAAAACATTGAAGTTGCTGGATGGCTGATTGGCCGCCAGGTAACGTATTTCGGAGTTGGTAAAATTGCCCGAGCTGATCAGGATATAGTTGTCTGCTTTGGTTTTATGAAGTCCGAGATAGTTATTATTGCTTTTTCCTCGTATACCAGTACATCGCCTGTCGCAGGCTCGTTAATGGTATGGCGCCATACTTTTTCAGACAACAGCGTGAGCGGGTTATTGGAGATATAGAATATGGTTTTATTATCCGCAGCCCAAACATAGTCATCACTGGTATTTGTAATACCTTGTGGAATGATAACGCCGGTAGTAAGGTTCTTAACCATTACCGAGTACTGCCTGCGGCTTACGGTGTCTTCTCCAAAAACCAGCCAGCTATCAGGGCTCACGGCAGCGCCGGCTATTGAATAGTAGGCATGTTTTTCTGCCATCGCATCCACATCCAGCAGTATCTCTTCCGGGGCAGACAGGGAACCCTTTTTCCGGCAGAGCTTATAATACTGTTTGCCGGTTTCTGTACGGCGATAATAAAAATAACCATTCTTAAAATAGGGCACCATTTGATCCTGCTCTTTGATGCGTCCGCGCATTTCTTTAAACAGCGTTTCCTGCAGGGCTTTGGTATCCGCCATCATAGTATCCAAATATTGGTTCTCTGCTTCCAGGTATTGAACTACCTCGTTGCTATCGGGTCCTTTTTTAAAGTAGTCGATCATCCAGTAATAATCATCGTTCACTTTGTCGCCATGAATATCTCTGGTATGCGTTTTTTTAGCGGGCGTCGGGTAGGGTTGATCAGGCCATTTTACAGCGGTCATTTGTGCGCTTGATTTTTGTAGGTAAAATAAAATCGTAAAAATAGCTAATATACAATGAGCCGGCTTCATATATTGATGTTTAATGTGAAGAGATTATAATTTAGCCTCTCTAAATATACTTTAAAGACGGCTTACATTGATAGCTCGAATTGGCGATGTAACGCAAAGCATATTTCAACCAGATCTTTTTACCTTCAATAACCCAATAAGGTTACAAAACATTGAATAAAAACGCCCGGAAAATACAATAAAGCCGCTACAATGTCTACTCCCAAAATCACCGTTCAGGACTTTACGAACAGCCCCAAAGTGCAGAATCATTTAAAAAAGCTGCGGGAGGCTTTCAGCCCTAACGGGAAGCCCTTTGTGGTATCTGATGTGCTGGACGCTGATGGCCATCAATATGTAAACCTGGTGCAAAAGGGCGGAGGGGTTTTAGGCGTTGCCCTCGTAGGGTATACTTATATTCTGGAGCAGATGGGCATTCGTTTCCTGAGAATGGCCGGCACCAGCGCGGGGCTATTAACACGGCAATGTTGACGGTTATTGGTAAAAAGCAGGAAGAAAAATCGGGCCGTGTGCTGGATGCCATTACCAATCTTAATTTTTTTGATTTGGTTGACGGGCATCCTGTCGCCCGCTGGATGATCAAAAGATTTATTACTCATAAAAATATTTTCAACGGGTTCGTAATGTAGCTATTGGCATTATTGGCCTGTTTACTTTATTGCTTGCCGGCAGCATTGTTTCGTTGATCCTGGTTCAGAAAAATGAAGGGCTGCTGAACCTGAGCCGCTCTTTGTTATTTGCCCTGGTAGTAGTAATGATTATTATTGGAGAATTGGTTCATTATATTTTAAAGCTGATCCGAAAATTTAAAACAGCAGGCTATGGGATCAACCCGGGTCATTTTTTTATAACTGGATTGAAAAGCAAATGCGCGATAATGGCGTATTGAATACTACCGACCTGGTTAATAAGGCTGCACAGGATATTCCTGGTTTGCATTTACGGCATGATCATCCGCAGGGCATGGCTGGTTTAAAAGGTGATATCACATTGATCACTTCCGAACTGGTTACCCAGAACAAAATTGAGTTCCCGGCTATGGCGGGATTGTTTCGTACCAGGGAAAAAGACGACCTGCATCCTGCCGGCTTTGTGCGGGCCTCCATGTCTATCCCTATGTTTTTTGAATCTTATTTTATAAAAGATATTCCCTGCCATCTGCCCGAAATAAGGACGCAATGGAAGGAGATTTTTGATGAAGATGATCCGCCCTCCGTAGCCCGTTTTGTAGATGGTGGCATCCTCTCTAACTTCCCCATAAATATCTTTTATAACCCGAAAGTTACGGTTCCACGGCTACCTTCTTTTGGTATCGACCTGGACGACTCCGCCCCGGAAGATAAATCCAAACATGCGGACAGCTGGACCATTATGGGTTATTTCGGCCGTATTTTTAATACCATCCGGAATTATTACGACAAAGACTTCCAGTTGAAGAATAAGGTTTATTCAAAAGGAATTGGCTCCATACCTCTGGCAGAATACAACTGGCTGAATTTTTTTATTACCGATACCGAAAAGCTGGCCATGTTTGAAAGAGGGGCAGAAGCTGCTACGAATTTCCTTTTACAATTCAATTGGGAGGAGTATAAAAACGACCGGGCTTTTATGCAGGCAACGATAGACGGAACAAAGGCTGGGGCAGTGAGCAATTGAGGGCTGATAAATAAAGGAGGCAGCATACAAAGCCTGCTGCTTCCTTTAATAGCATAATTACCTCGGCACTTCCAGTTGGGTGCTAATAGCAATGCGGTTCCAGGCATTGATAGTTACCACCGCCAATATGATCTGGGCCACATAATTTTTATCAAAGAATTGTAAAGCCTGCTGGTAGCTGGCATCAGACAAGCCATGCTGGTGAATCAGCGTCATTTCTTCGGTGATTGCCAGTATTGCTTTTTCTTCTGCAGAAAAAGATCTGTTTCGCGCCATGCGTTCAGCAGGAAGATGCGCTGGTTGGTTTCTCCATTCTTTAAGGCATCTTTGGTGTGCATATCAATACAAAAGGCACAGCCATTGATTTGAGAGGCCCTTATTTTGATCAGCTCCTTATGCGTTTTTGTTAACTGGGTACCAGCCAGGTATCCTTCCAGGCCCAGCATAGCTTTATAACCGGCGGGTTCTGTTTCGTAGATGTTTACTCTTTTTTCCATTTGTTATTGTTTAAATGTTGTTGGTTCACTACAAAGATGGCAACACCTGTAACCTTTAAACTTAAACTGGTTTAAGAAATATACCCAATGATATTTATTGCTGACCCGCAGCAGCTTTTGCTTTTCTTTCGCGCATGGCTTTTTCAAAGTCTTCCATAGATACAGCGTCATCCGTAGTAAAAGCGCCTATGCGGGTACGGCGCAGGCTGCTTAAATAAGCGCCACAGCCAAGGGCTGCACCAAAATCATTGGCCAGGCTGCGTATATAAGTGCCCGTTGTACAAACCACTCTAAATGATACAACCGGCAGGTTAGATGCATCTATCTTCAAATTCTTTGATCGTTATTTTACGGGGTTCCAGCTTTACATCTACTCCTTTTCGTGCCAGCTCATACACTCTTTTACCATCTATTTTTATGGCAGAATGAATAGGTGGTACCTGGTCAATTTCGCCCAGGAAACCCGCAGTGGCGTTCTCTATATCATTTACTGATAAATGATCGATAGGCTGCCTATTTACAGGCTCACTTTCCAGGTCATAGGTAGGTGTGGTAGCGCCCAGGGTAAAGGTTCCGGTGTATTCTTTTTCCTGCGCCATATACTCGTTGATCTTTTTGGTAAACTTACCGGTACAAACAATCAGCAGCCCGCTGGCTAACGGATCTAATGTTCCGGCGTGGCCCACTTTCTTAATGCGGACCAGGTTACGTATTTTTCTTACTGCGTCGAAAGAGGTCCAGTCCAGTGGCTTATCGATCAATAACACAGCGCCCTCTGCAAAATCAATAGTTTGTAAATCTTCAGTAGTCATCTTTTTGTAATAGCTGTGCGGTATTAATTGGTGGTTCCCTGGTTTGTTGCAGATAGTTCCTGCAAAATTTTTTCCAGCCTGGCATTGAGTGTGTCGTATGGCGTATAACCCTCAGCTACCAAATAAAATTTAGTGTCGTTTACCTGTAATAATAATTTGGGAAAACCGGTTACCTGCAGCTGTGCGCATAAGGCAAATTCATACCTTGCTTTTTCGGCATAGGCAGGGTCTTTCAGCTTTTCATAAAAAGCGTCAACAGGTATGTTATATTTTTCCAGTAAATGGCGGTAGGCTTCTCCATCGCTCAGGTCGCGCCCTTCTTCAAACAATGCTTTTTGAAAATCGGCTGCTATGGCTACCTGCTGTTCGGGTTGGTACTCTTTAAAAATGCAAAGGGCTATTGCAGGTGTTAACGATTCGGGAAACCAGTCGCTATCATCGGGGTTTTGGATATGCCAGAGATAATCAGCGCCAAATTTCACCCCTGCCAGTTCCTCCACTCTATGGTATGCTTCGCCAATATAGCCAGCCATAGCTTTAATGGGCCTGGCAGATTCTTTGGGGATCATGCCCCGCTTAACACCTCGAAGTGAAAATGATTTTGATACTCAGTGGCTAACCGGCTGATCACTTTACTAAATCCATAACACCAGCCACAGTGCGCATCATAACAATAATAAATAGTCATCCTGCAAAAATAAACAGGAATTGCCGATTTAATCATTAAAAAAGCTGCTCTACATGAAGATACTGAAGCTGATAGGCTGAACTCTGTAAGACCTGACGGGTAAGCCATATTCGGTCGCCGGAATCCATTTTTTCGAAGAGGAGCTGATGACGTTCACGGCCTCTTCTTCCATGCCATAACCTACCTGGGTATCAGGCTTAATATCGCTAACGGTACCATCCTTATTAATGATGAACCTAATCTTCACCGTGTGAACTCCGGGCGGTGCGCCTTTGGAGACAGGAACCTTTGCATTTAGGGTTCTTTCCAGGTAAGTTCTCCATGCAGAAGGCCCTCCCTTAAACTCAGCACTGGTGCGCTTTCTGGTAAACACACTATCTGAAGAAAGCTGCACACCATTCTTATCGTAGGTGATCACCTGTCCCAGGTTTGCGATAAAAACCACTTTTTCGACATATGACCTCCCGGGTGATACCATTCTTGCTGAAACAGGCTCCGGTTCTCATCTACTAACTCAGTATTTACCAAAGTGTTTTGCGCGTAATTATATCGGCATATAGATACCTGCCTGCCTGAAACAAAATGAGCCGAATCGATCATTTGTCCCTGCACATTCCACTTTAAGGCTGAACCCTCCTGTACGTCGTTTCTGTAATGAATTAATCTGGCCAGTTGGCCATTGCCGTGGTATTCGGTTAATACTCCATTCTTTCGAACAAGCGTAGAGTCGGCATAATCGACAGATAAAACGAGCTGACCGGTTTTAATCAAAAAGCAGTTCACCCTGAATGCGCTATCGGCATTGCCCCGGCGTGCAACAATAACAGCGGAGTCAGCTGAAGTGGTTTGCAGGTTGTGATTGAGGAAAAATAGCGGGGCCTCGTTTTGAGCATTTAAAATAGAAGGACCCAATAAAATAAGCATCAGGTATAAGATTCTCATAAGTATCTTTTTTAGCAGCTGTTTAGTAATGTGTCTTCAAAGATAGGTGGAAATTACTTTTTAGTTTTTTATCAATCAGCTCTATCAGCTTTTTGAATTCGGCGGGTTCATAACCAATAGACTGGTAAATGATGGTACCGTTTTCGTCAATCAATATATTACGCGGAATAGATTGGGTAGCAAACTTGCCGAAAACACCCCTGCCCACATCGGGTAAAATGGGAAAAGTATATTTGAATTTTTCTTTAAAAGGATTCAATACATCCCAGTTTTCTTCACGGCCAAAAACAAAAAGCGCAAATTTGTCGTTTTTGCTATGCTTTTCCCATACCTGCTTTTGCATTTCGGGTAGCTCTTTGCGGCAGGGCGGGCACCAGGTTGCAAATAAATTAATCAGCACCAGTTTTCCTTTATAATCGGCAATGCTTACAGTCTTGCCCTTTTCTATTTCAAAAGTAAAAGCTGGCACCTTATCGCCGGTTTTTATTAAAGAACCGTCTACATCAGCCTGAGCAAAGCTGCCTAAGCCACACAATAACATCATAGCCGCTACAGTGATCCATCTTTTCATGTATATTATTTTACCGGGGAAAAAATATTGTCATTTTAGTGCTATTATCAACAGCCGGATCATCATTTTGTTTACAGGTCAGAATAAGGTTGCGCTTTCAGATAATTGATCTCGATCCTCGATACATTATCCTGGTACACGGGGTCCACTTTAAGCTGGTTCCATGCGGCATCGTTGCTAAAATTTTTCCAGTTGCTATTCCGGGTGTCCATATTAGCGTGGGTGGTCATATACATCAGGTTGGGCATTCTTGACCCGGCTATCACTTCCCCGTAAAATACCGCGTTAAATCCCAGTTTTTGAAAATATCCACTTCACCGCTTTATTGAACATTTGCACTTTATTGCGAGCCAGCTTTTCGGTACCACTTTCATAGCTCCGAAGCTCGTATACCCTATCGGTTTTTGTATTGGTAAGGCCCGGCTTTTGCAATACCGGCGCATTTTCAAAAGCCTTCATTAAAACGGTTTCCATGCGGTCGTATACACCCGCTTTATTCGGCGCATTCATATAAGCCTCAGCCGCTTTCAGGTAGGCAGCATCCGTACTTAGCTTGTCATTAATGCTGACCCATTGCTCCGGCCCCGAAAGGGGATCAATACATACATTTTCTTTTGCTTCGCCGTATCGTTAGCCAGGTTGCTGAATGCGCCTACCCGGGTAATACCCAGCCGGTGCAGGGTGGGCAACAGGGCATTTTGAAGATAATCGTTCAATGCAGCTTCCTGCGTAGCCGAATTGTAATTGTAAATAGTGAGCTGATAGTATTCTCTAAGATTTTTCTGCGCATAGGTTGTTGTAGTGAGAAAAATAAGACAAAGCAGAGACTATGTTGTAAGCGGGTCATGGCAAAAATTGATTTTTAAATGGGCTTTATAAAACAGCTGTAAATATAATCCATCGGCAGTATATAATACCGGTACGTACAGGTTCGCCGGCGAATACATAATTTTGCCCCATGAATATGCTTCCGGGTTTGGATGATACTATCGTGGCGCTGGCAACGGCTCCCGGTGTAAGTGCAATAGGCGTTATAAGGCTGAGTGGCGCCGATGCCATTCATGTGGCTGATACAATATTTAGGGGGAAGAACCTGCTAAAACAGGCTTCTCATACCATCCATTTCGGCCATATTATTTCCGGGGATGAGGTGATTGACGAGGTGGTAGTTTCTTTATACCTGGACAAAAAAGCTATACCGGCGAAAATACGGTAGAGATCAGCGGGCACGGATCTCCTTATATACTCGGCAAGATCATTGAAGCGGCAGTAGCTGCCGGTGCAAGACTGGCGCGACCGGGTGAGTTTACCCAGCGTGCTTTTTTAAACGGTAAGCTGGACCTGGCGCAGGCAGAAGCGGTTGCCGATCTCATCGCTGCCAATAGCAAAGCGGCGCAGCAAACAGCCCTCAACCAGTTAAGGGTGGTTTTTCCGGCGATCTGAAAATACTGAGGGATGAGCTTATCAACTTTGCGGCTTTAATAGAGCTGGAGCTGGATTTTAGTGATGAGGATGTGGAGTTTGCGGACAGGGAAAAATTCAAAACCCTGATCCATAACCTCAGAGCCAGGGTTACCCACCTGCTCAACTCCTTTAAGCTCGGCAATGCCATTAAAAACGGTATCAGCGTGGCTATTATAGGAAGCCCAATGCCGGTAAGTCCACCTTGCTCAATGCTTTGTTGAATGAAGAGCGGGCTATTGTAAGCGATATTGCCGGTACCACCCGGGATACCATTGAAGAAAGCCTGAACATCCGCGGCGTATTATTCCGCCTGATAGACACCGCCGGTATTAGGGAGCATAGTACCGATACCATTGAGAACCTGGGCATCGAACGCAGCAAGCAGAATGCGGAGAAAGCCGATATCATTATTCACCTGATAGATGCTACCGATAAAGAGGAGAACGATTTTGCCTGGCTAAAGCAGTTTGAAGATAAAACCATAACTGTGTTGAACAAGGCAGATGTGGCGCCAGTATCCAGCATCCAATATCAAATAGCCATATCTGCTAAAAAGAAAAAATAATATAGAAGCCTTGCAAAATGCCATGTATGAAAAAGCTATTGGAGAAGAAATTAATACTGAAAGCACTATTGTAACCAATGCCCGCCACCACCAGGCGCTTCAAAAGATCATTGAAAGCATAGATGCTATTGAAGAAGGCATGCAACATAACCTCAGCGGCGATCTGCTTACCATCGACATTCGCCGGGCACTCCATTACCTGGGTGAAATTACCGGCCAGGTGGAAGTGGACCGGGATATATTGGGGACGATCTTTGGGAAGTTTTGTATCGGGAAGTAGCGGTCGAAAGCAACTGATGTGTGGGGTGAAGAAACATATTTTCATACCAATATGCACTCCTTAGATTTAGATCAATACCTTATTAAGAACATGAGTTTTAATTTTATACTTTAACTATAAGATGAGATTAGAAGAGTTTTCCGTAACGTATTATTTAAATAAAATGGATCGTGATCTACGAGATAACAAATCAAAGGGTTTTACTTTTTTACTTTAGGATGTTTGCTTTCATTTACTTTAATGTTTTGCAAAACCGTACCCGAAGATGATCATGGAGGGCAAGAGCAAGCATATCGTATAGTTGAAAATGCTGATAATCTTGAAGATTGCAGTGTTTATTCAATGGTTTTTGATGACGCGGGAGATTATGCATTTAGGTTTGCTTTGTCAGGAAAATGTCCCACACTAAACGATACGCTCTATTTGAATTATTATACCAATTTTCTGAAAAAATATAAAGACTCCATCCATATTAAGAATGGACAACTAATTCAACTCAATTTTTATAAACAAAACGGTATTCTACAAAACACAATAGAAAAAATCACTTTGATAACTACAGATCTTTTAAAAAAACAAGTTGCTATAAAAGAATTTTCAGAGGAAGCCGGAATTGCAGTTTTAAGCATCCAATAGTTCAGAATAAGGTTGTACCGAGGATAGGAACCTGGAACACATTATTATTCATTATTTTTTACAATAGCCGCAGCCACGCCCAGCAACTGCTGTAGTTGGGTAGTAAACACATATACAGCTACAGGCTTCATATAATCAGCCGCTGATTGGTTAGACAGGGCTGCCCTGGTAAAAATATGCAGTCCCTTTTTCCACTTAGCAGGTGAGGCCTTCCTGAAGAATGCTTTTAAAAAGGGTAGGGTATCAACATACAATGCCATGTGATGCTGCTTCTGCTTTGTGTGGTATGAGCGCCTGCCTTTATACAGCAGGTAAGCGGCTTTGATCAACATCTCTAATTGTCCGGCATAATGCAGGGCATTGCCCGGACTGCCTCTTCGCCAGCAATACTTTTCTTTTAATGCTGCCCGGCAGAATGCATCAAAAGCTTTGGCATGCTCGGCCGGGCTGGCATAGTTAAAGAACTCCTGCAATATCCCTAGCGGGGAGGCTTTTAGCGGATTGCTTTTGCGGGGTGCCGCATTGCGGGTTAAGTTGGTAAAGTGTTTTTTCATGATGGTTTATTTAAGATTTGTTTTGCAGATTAGGAAAGTAAGGCCGTTTTACATTGCACTGTCATGGTGAGCATGACGAACCATAGTCAAGGTCGGAGTTGCCATAGGTAAATTAATTACTGTTCTTCATTCTCCACCTTTTTCTTGATAAAAAGGTGGAGCCAAAAATCAAGGCTATGAAAAAATGGCGTTAAGAAAACAATTTTGTAAGCCTAAACCCGCCAAACTCGCCCCGCAGTTGCGATTAGTTACTTAGTCTCCACGGGGCTCGAACAGTGGCGGCTTTTTAACGGCTTACGCATTGTTTTCTTAACGCCATTTTTTCAAGGCCACCTGGCATCCGTTTGGCTTAAACGTGTTTTAATTGCAAGTACAGGTCGAAGCTTGCGTGCGTAAGCAAATATTTATAGATGATATGCCGAGCAGACTGTTTCATAGATATTCCCCGCCAATCGCCCTGGCAACCGATTGGCGGTGCCTTTTTTGCTCCACTTTTTTGGGCAAGCAAAAACGTGGAAAAACAAATTTACATTTCGGTATATACATGTTATATGTTCAATAAGTTTAAATACTCTTGCAATATTTGATTAACTAAGGTGGTGAGTTGTTAACTATTACGCCGGGGAAGGCGGTAATAATCCTCCCCGCCGCATCCGCAATAACCGTAACCACCTGCGTAGCACTCCCCGCTACATCATAGCCCACGATGCTCCCCGCATCCCAAACCCTTTGGTAATAGCAGCTCTGCGGCACCGGCTGGGGTGCGGCCGCAAAAGCCTCTTTGATGATGGCAACAATGCGCTCCACGCCAATGGTAAACTACCCGCGCCGGGGTGGCGGGCCATAGGTGCATAATGCCGCTCCAGTATATGCGCCAATACCGATGCGCTGAGCCACCAGTTATTACGCAACAGCTTTTTATGCTGCTTGAAGGGCAGCTGATAAAATACCTCTTTATGCAATTGCTGTAGCCATTGCTCGGTATCGGCAATCAAAATAAAATACGCAGCCATTGGGCTTCGTTAAACGGGTGGTGTGATGTAGGTGTAGTAACGGCGTTCATAACAGGTGGTTTTAAAAGCACCCGCACAAAAAAGGCGTGGCGCTCAACTTACCGCATTAGAGGCCCTCGGAGACCTGTACACGTTAGGAAGAGCCCACGCCGTAACGTGGGCAATTTACCTATCATCTCGTGTACATTGAAATTTCCGAGGTTCCTAATGCGAGATTCAAAGCAAAAAGCTTTAATTATAATCTTTACAACAAATCTAAGTAAAAAACGAATCGCACATACATGTATGTGCATATTTTTTTATTCTTTCATTATTTCGGACGAATGAATGAGCAGGAACATATATCCCCATCGAGCAATATGTAATTGATTTTGTTAGAGACTTAAGAAAAAGTAAGAATCTCTCTCAGGATGATATTGGCAATATCATAGGGAAAACAAAATCATTTATAGGCAATATCGAGAGTATGAACAACAGGGCTAAGTACAACCTATCTCATATCAATTTGCTAGCCGATTACTTCAACCTATCACCTCGGGATTTTTTACCGGAAAAAGTTATTTTGAAAAAGAGAAAAATAAGAAAAGGAGTATTTAGCTCAGAACAAATGATATGTAAACGCCAATTATACTAACTAAACAATGAAACGCTATGATGGACTATTTAATTCTTGAATATCGAGGTAAAAGATTTACACTTTCAGAATTGATCGAAGATCAAAACAGTTTTTCAGAATCAATATTGCACTTTCCTATTTCAAAAAGGACAAGTAAGTGTTATGGTAGCGGAAGATGACAATCAGTTATCACTTTCTAGCGCTAACAAAATGCAACCAATTATATCATGCAGGATCAAGTGCTCGGGCTTCGTTAATTCAATCGTATACAAAGCTTTTTAAAAGTCCAATTGAGTGGAGAGGTGGATATGTAGGGCAAATGTATTACAGGTCTGAGTTTCTTAAGCATGCAATTCTTTCATATAATATTGTTATTGACTACCTGCTTCAGGCAATTTGGTTTGGTTTTAATTTTTGTAAGGAAGAAAAAATTACCAATAAAGTAGAATATTTAGCCGAGTTAAGACGTTGTTCCAAAAAGACTATCTTAAATGAAATAGAAAAAATCTCAGATGTGAATGAAAAGGATTTTTTAAAAAAATTTCTTGAGGATCTTTACAGCGGAGATGACATTCAAAAACTAATTCAATGGTCACACAATCTTAAGCATCACGAAAACATTAAGATTAAAGGATTGATGCCTGACCTCAACTTCAATATCACTCACGCGAGCGGTCTTCAATTGAGCGATTACATTGGCGAAGAAATTGACCTAGATGATGCCGCTCAAGTACTGAAAAATGTCAATAATCACCTGAAAGAACTTACGGATTTAATTTTTCATCGGATTGATCAAAGACTATTATAATCGCATTTCTTTTTCCAATCACTGCTTGAAGTCAATACATCTATTTGATGTTTGATTCCTAGCTTCCCAATTACTTACAACTATCGCCGTAGCCCTCGATCTTAATGCCAAATTCATGGCCTAAAGTTTCGTAAATATATTTAGTAATGGATTCGTATTCTCGCCAGTCAGGTTTATTCATTGTGAGTTACCGTAGAAGGAAGTGCTAGTTTTCGATAATTTGTTTATTGTTTACGGACTCAAGACTCTCTTTCATTTATACATCTGCAACGTAATCATTACATTTTCGTTGTTCAAATCTTCCAATTTCTTTAGCGCTTGAATGGACTTCTCTGAATTAATTGTCTTTAAAGCATGCACACATTTTCTTAAAGTCACCTCTAACTCATCATCATACCATCTAAAAATTTCTTTATTTGACGCAATATTTAAAATAGGCTCTACGAATCGATCATCTTTTAAATTTTCTAAATAAATGGTGTTGACTAAGTCTTCGTGCTGACTATGCCAGGTGCCTGCAAGCGCCTTTTCAATCATATCATATTGATCGGGATTGATCTTCTTTCTATTGTTAAAATCAAGATATTCTATCAAGTCTTGTTCGTTTTCGCTGTAGACAGCTCTTTCTAGCAGATCTTTCATTGTTTATAAATTACACTCAACGTGCAGAAGTTTATACAGATTAGAAATTGTTATTCCGTCAGCCGCGGCCATGCATGGTCATGCCCAAAAGGCAAAAAACCGATGTTGGCTTCATCTTTCTTAAGTAGTTTTATTAAAGA
The DNA here is from genome assembly GCA_019316985.1 of Paraniabella defluvii. Taxonomy (GTDB): domain Bacteria; phylum Bacteroidota; class Bacteroidia; order Chitinophagales; family Chitinophagaceae; genus Niabella; species Niabella defluvii. The sequence continues at coordinate 1,480,540 of CP079215.1, read as the reverse complement.
TGAAGTCTTGTGCAACAATATAAGAACCTCCAAACAAAAATATCTTAAGTGTCTCACCTTTCATTGTATTTTTTCCATCAAAATAAGTGGACGCATAACCACCAACAATTAAGTCTTAATGCCATTTCTATTCAAGCATTCTGCATACTTCGTCAATAACTTATTTGAACCTTTTCCTAACGAACCATTTGATGTTCGTAACAGCGTGTAGAGCTGTTCACTTGAATTTTGGTATTTGCCAAATAATTCAAAGTCTATTTGGTTTAGCTCGGAGATTACTTTATGTACATCAGTACTTAAACCGTTAAAATACAACTCACTTTGAAAATCAGAATATTGCCACAACAATGGATGGTCATCCGTTAGAAGAATTGTAGTGTCAGTAATATAATTAGTAAACGAAAGTTCGCTTGCTCTGTGCCCAACAATTTCGAGAGTCCAAGTTTGAGAAGGAGTGCCTAATTCATGGGCAGTTAATCCAATGAGAGGATTATCGCCGGAAAAGTCTGCGATTAAGATTGAAAGGTTGATATCTTCTGCATCATAGTTATCTAGCAAGTATTGAATTTCTGCTGGTATCATTTTGTTCAAAGAGGTGTCAGTTTAATTGCCGCGAACTTCAAAATAATCGAAAAAGTATCCATTAATTATTTATTAATAATTACATCGTCTATGTGAAATTTTCCTAAAATGAGTAATATTGTTAATAGCTATCGGGCAATCTTTGGTGTGTCCATCGGCTCCCCAAGCAGTTATGCTAATGTACTTATTTTTTTGTAAGATGAGATACGATTTTCCCTAATCTAACACTTTAAAGAAACCTTATTGGGCCACGAACTACTGCTACCAGAAAAACTTTTCAAATGTCCTTTTCTTCTTATTTTCTTCCTTAAGCAGCTTCTCGTAATCTGTCCAGTCATAAGTCCCCTGCTCGGTTTGATAAAGGATTACCCTGTGATTTGTTATTTCATAGATTAACCCAGTTAATGTAGCAAAACAATCTTCGAGCTCCGCTATTTCCAAACAGCTTACATGCGTGTGTACATCCGTCTTTCCATCCGGGGTTTCAAGGCCGAATGTTATTTCGCTGTTATAGGTGGCTATCCACATTGAAAATTTACCTGAGTTGTTTTTCAAATCACACTCGAAAGACTCATCTCCATTATATTTTACTGCCGGTAAAAATTCGGGAAAGTTCTTAGCTAAAAAATCAAAAGCGTATTCTGAAAATATTTTTTGCTCCATGCGATTGGGTGCTTCATAGCAGTCTTGCTAATGTACTTATTTTGTAAAACAGCATATTGGAATCTACGAGCCATTAGTCCCACTCAATGTTGTCTCCATGATCTCTAAGAAAATTGTAAATACTGTCCGGATTATTGACAAGCGTATTTATAATACCAATGAGTTGTTCTGCCTTGTCAGACTCCGATTTGTCGTAAAGCGCAACATAAGTGCCTGCCTCAGAATCTGTGTCAAGTCCTTCCAACAGCTTTGGCTGGTTATTCTTCAAGTAATGGTTTAGAAACGCTTCCCAGTTGTAGCCATTCATATAGGCCTGCTCGTTTATGGCTTCCATCTTTTCACCAATAGCCATTATTTTATCTGATTCGATGTCAAAGTAAATTGAAGTTTGATCGTCGTGTTCATTTTTTGTTACAAATTCGGTCATATCTTCTTTGGTTTTTTCGTTAATAGCTCCTGGGCAATCTTTGGTGTTTCCTTTGGCTTCCCTAAGCAGTATTGCTAATGTACTGTTTATTCTATAATTACCCTTTCAATTTTATTTCCAACCCGGCTTTGCCCAATTTTTTGAAAAGCATCAAGGATTTGCTGCTTTGCTGCTTCAAAATCGTTATCCTGAAAATCCAATATTGCTATTATTTCATTATTGCTGTCTGATTCCTTTTTGTCTTCATCATTAGTCAATTCCGAAATGTAAGTGTCTTTAATTGAAGCTGATAATATCTTTTCAATTTCTTCAATTTCGTCTTTGAGTATTTTTTTCGCTACAGCATATAGTAAAAGCTAAATCAGGATAAGTTGTATAATCATATTCGATTAGGAAGCTAGTGTTATTTTGCTGTTTTGAGTAAATATTTCTGGGCTTCAAATAAGGTGTATAGTTTTCTGCATTAAAGTCTGTACACCATCCAAACTCAATATTTTCATTATTCCAAATATCAAGTTCCGGAGCAATTTCCGCATTTATATTCGTTAATGGCTTCCAATAAGCCGTCAAAGACGTTGCAACCGCAACAGGATTGGTTATATAAACAAGAGCAAATGCATAACCATCTTCATAAATAGTTTTCATCGGAAGCAGCCCTACAGTTAAGAGAAATTTAGTTCGCTTAATGTCATGCGTGATGCCCAACATTAAGTAAAACTTGCTTTGCAACTCCGATGCCATTACTTCCCGAAAGGAATTGGAAAAAGAGCAGCTTCCTTTGCAAATGTTGCCCACGTATTATATTTAAAGTCCCCTTCCATAATAGAGTTAGTAGCTTATCGGGCAATCTTTGGTGTTTCCATTGGCCTCCCAAAGCAGTTTTGCTAATGTACTTATTTTTTGTAAAACGAGATACGGTTTTCCCTAACTTTCGTCAGGATCAGGCTTTTTTGCATCGCATCCTTTCATAGCGCCTATTGCATATTGCAGACAAATTTAATAGTAAAGGTTAAATGTGTATTTAAACTTCGAGCCAAAGGACTGAGTTAACATTAAGTACCGGTTTCCGCTTCTTTCGAGAATCCTGTATCGATACTGATCGCCAGCTTTATTGTAGTATTTCCTGTGTTGATTATTGCTTTCGATAAAGGCAATCACAAATTCTCTTTTGCTTAATTTTTTTAATGAAAGATTTGAATAAGTGCCGTCAATAAAACGATCCTGCCAGGTTGAATCTGTAACGTCGAGGTTCACGGAATCTCCGTTAGTACCAATATATTTGAAGTTTCCGATCTGGAAAAATTGATCAGCGTCAGACTCACTAATCTGGCTTTCAGGCTCAATGTCCACAGATTTCCAGTCACTGCTATCTAGAGTTCTTAATAGCCGATCGCATAAGGCTACAAATTCATCGCATTCTTTATATAAACGCGCATAAACAAACATATAGAGATCTTCAGCTGAATCACGGGAATATTTTGGGCAAGAGGCTCCAGGTGGCTTTTGAGTATCCGGGAAGCTTTAGCCGAATCAGATGCTACAGTAGTATCACTTTTAAATGAGTTGCAAATTTCGGTAACTAATAAATCCCTGTTTAACTGCGGCTGGGTCTTGCAACCAAAAACGCAAACAAATAATATTGTCCAAATAAAATATCGATTCATAAAACTTATTAGAAATGTACAGATATGTGGGCTACCATCCGAAAGTAGTTTTTAAACGCATTCAAATAGCTATATACATATCTAGTTATTAATTGACAGTGAAAATTTTAGTTGCTGTCGGACCTGGTGTTTCCATTGGTTCCCAAAGCAGCTTGGCTAATGTACTTATTTTTTTAGAAAAATTTACGTCTTGCCATAATTAACGGGGCGGCTTAAGAATTGACGATGTTGGAATTTGAGGAAACGGCGTCGATTGATCAGCTGGTGAAAAACACTAACTGTGGCGAGAAGCTTATTGGGTTGCGTACCTACGGCACGCGTAACCTATCTATTCCGGCTTTCTACCAATGGATGGTCCCTGACGGGACCTATACAACGAGCTTATTCGTGCCTGGTTGCCGGAACATGCTTTTAGACATTAAATCGTGCTTTGCCATTTTGCCATTGCAGGTGTTTTTCACCGGCAAACATCCCCGTGGGATATTAATTGGTAAATTGATCAGTTGGTGAAAAAACATCAATTCTAGCGGGTATACGATGTTGATAGCAGCTTTTATTTATTCGTTTTATCATCATTTTCAAATAGTTCCTTTGGGTATAAAATCCAGGAAGTTCCATCTTCAAGTTGTTTGACATGCCAAACTGCAATTCCTTTTGTAAATGCCCATTGTTTTCCTTGTTTCAGCATAAAGGGCGGAACCCACATGAGTTGAATATCTCCGTCTCCATCCCAGCCGTCTTCTATAAATATTTGTTTTACGATTGAAATATATTCGTCTGCATTATTAATGCAATCGTTTGGATTTAGAGTGAAGTTCAAGTTATCTATCCATTCATAAGCCATAATATCAAACTCCTTCAATTTTTCTGGGGATAATCTATAATTTCATTTTTCTTAATTGAGTATGCCATTAAAATTTTATTTTTAGTCCAAACTCTTTTTTCATTGTCAACAATGCTTCTGCGTTCCCCTTCGCATCGTCAACCGGGTTATGAGTGTGTTTTGTTTTCCGTAAGTGTTTAAATGTCTTGAAAGTATCCTTTTCAATTCCTTTATATAAGCTGCCCAAATTTTGAGAACTAAAGCCAAATGGATTTACTCCTATAAAGTGGTGGAAATACCAACAAATGAACATCCAATCAAAACCGTTATTATCGCTAATAAAAATGGGTCTGTCTTTGCAATTTATTTTAATCCAATCTGAAAAGTTTGTCATAACAGTTTTGGGCTCTCCAAATGCCAGAGTTTCTTCTCTTGAATATCCAGAAACAGCAAGGGCTTCCGGAATAAATTTGTCTGAAACTGGTTTCAGTTTTCCATAAAATGTTTTGTCAAGTTCCTCATCTACTAAAACTGCTCCAAAAGATATCATAGAAAAGTCGCCTGGAATAGGTCCATCACTTTCTACGTCAACCATTATATATGCCATTGTTTCTTAGCTTGTTCAGGATGTCATAAAATTGCCAACAACTTAGAGATATGCGAAATAAGTGTCTGTGTTAATTCTACTAAGCGGCCGCTTTAATTGTTCAATAGTATTGTTTATTGGCTTTCGGGTAATCTTTGGTGTTTCCATTGGTTTCCCAAAGCAGTTTTGCTAATGTACTTATTTTTTGTCTTTCACTAATGAAAATAACCGTTCGGTCAAAAAAGAGAAGAAGACAGTATTTAATAACAGCCCTAAGTAAAAATTTGCAGCTGAATGATTGAAGAACTCTGCAAAAAATGTATGTGTCGGAAAGCGAAATATCTTAAATAGAGATGCTAGGATAGAGTTACTCATAGCTCCTTCATCGTAAGCCCAGGCGCCCAAAAAATACCACAGTTAATAGGCCAATTACAATAAAGGAACTTATCAGCACTGCAATATTTACAGGATGTTTTAGCATTTTAAAGTTTGATGTATTTGCACACAATAACAGGGCTTTATGCAGATTGGGAGTCAGCATTCAGCCGCTCACAACCACCACAACCTTGGAAATATATTGATGAGTTGTGTACAAACGCTAATAGTTATTCGTCCGGCGGAACTGAAGCGGGAATCTGCAATTAGCTGATGTTACAAAGTCAAGCCCAACCTGCATAAAACCTAATGTTATACGCTTTTTAAGTTGGTATGTACAACGTCCATGTTCCTGTATAGTCAAACTGGTCAATTTCACCATTTTCTAAAATATATGCAACAGTCATTTCCCATTCGCCTTCAAAATGATTGTCAACAACTACTCCTAAATAATGAATTTCAGATGGTGGTATTTCGTCAAATACTCTTGTAACTCTGTTCTCATCAATGTCCCAATACTTTGGATACCTTTTATAAAGCTAATAATACCATTGTCGATAAATCCAATTATAGTTGCTGGTTCGTCAAAAATTTTTTTCCTTCATCGTCTACGCATGTCCCTTTGATAACTCCGTCTATTAGTATCCACTCAATTTCAAATGGAATCGAAATCCCTTTTAAATTATCAGGGTAAGAGTCTCCATAAGTATATTGTCCAATAAGCTTTTCTGTCATATAATTTTATTTAAAGGTCAGTCAGCCAATCTTCAAAAGTTGAAACGTGTCAGAAAATTGGGTACAACTCGTTAATATGCGAAACAAATATCTATTAATCGTTTATAAATACTTATAACGCCTACGCAGAGTCCCCTTTATTTGTAAATAATATAGTTAATAGCTCTAGGACAATCTTTGGTGCTTTCATTGGCTCCCAAAGCAGTTCTGCTAATGTACTTATTTTTGTGTCTTCGTCAAGCTCAGACCGACATTTGTGCCCAAACCAGGTTCGGTCGGGCAGGCTTCGTCTCCCGATAGCTATCGGGACAGACTGACATCTCCTGTTTACAGTGATACATCATTCGTGTATTTGTGGCATTAAGTATTCCTTCGAAGGGAATCCTCGACTTCACTCCGTTTCGCTCGGCATGTCCGAAGGACTCTCTAAGGAGTTCTTCGAACATTCGAAGATGGTAGTGGGTGGCTGATATTCGTTTTTCATTTGCTTACTACATGAAGCCTGTCACTGCTTACAGAGATTTTTTTAGTACGATTTCATTAATATGGTACCCTCTTTCAGGAAAATGAAAATGAATTTCCCCGTCAAATTTTTGGGCGAGTTGCGTCTTATTCCTGCCAATTTTTGTTTTAGTGGTTACCTTCCACGGCATCCTTTCATCCTGCGTTAATTTAACTGAGTTGTTGTTTCTTCCGTCTGCGAATTTAAAATATACGGCATAGCCGCCTCTCCACGGATCTGACCAATTACCAACCTCTAGGCCTGAAAAGTTTTTTGTAATCCGTCCTGAGGTGTCCTTTTTAATGATGTCTTCGAGGGTAAAATTGGTGTTGCGGGTATTCCGCATATAGTCTTTTATAAGATAAGAAAGCACTACAACATCTTTATTGTCGTCAGCCAGTATTTTTTTTTGAACCGTCTTCGATGCCGTTTTGCAACTAACAAATAAAATCAATAGGAAAGTAATGGTTCGAAAAATCATATCAGTCTGTTATTTCTGGTTATGAGCGATCTTAATTAACTCCAAAATAAGTGTTCGATAGGGCCCCAATCAATTTTGCTAATGTACTTGTTTTTGTAAAATGAAATACGGTTTTATGTATTGAGCGGTAGGTATTCCTGAAGGAGATCCTCCGCTCCACTCCGTGCGGTCGGGATGACGGTACTAAAGGGCTGACATTTGTTGTATTAACGGCGGCGCATTATTCGTGGCATTAATAACATGAGACCTTTCGACTCCGCTGCGCTCCGCTTGGGTGACGATCCTCTTTTGTTATTGCGTATTATCTGTATCAACAGATGGTTGATAGCACGCCTCAACACTATTACCGCTGTTTGATTAAATCATATGCCGCCTGTATATGATGGTAGCCGGGCCTGATGAGGCCGATCCTCGGTTATTAAGGTCGCTGATCACCAGCATGGTGAGCGAAATGGTTACAAAGTAAATAACCGGCACCAGGTAGTGAACACGGCTTTTGATGCCGTTCATAAAGCCTACCAGGAAGCCAATGAGCAGCGATACGGTGATCAGTAGAAACATAATAAACAGCGGCGTGCGCTCATAATTGGCATAAGCATATAAGGTGACCGCAGCCATGATCTGCTCAAAATACCCTGATATCTTATCTACTGTTTCAGCCTGTTCCGGCGTTGCCTGCTTTTTAAACTTTCTCAGGTTTTGCCAGTACGCATCACTCATTTTTTGGGCAGTGCTAAAAGTGGTTATATCGCCCGTTTTTTCATATACCAGCTGGTTCTGTAAAAAGACACTTAGCATATTGCGGGTGTACTGGTACATAGAATCAGGCAGCTCCCGGCTGTAGCGGTACAACATATCAATATTATTCACCTCGCGGTGCAGGTTGGCCGATCGCTCCTGTGCGCATTACCGGCCTGCAGAAAAGTAAATGAAATGATCAAGCCAAAAATGCCGATAATAGCATTTTCGATGCCCGAGCTCTCCCACGCCTGTTTTTTCTTATACGCCGTTCCATACCGGATACCTAGCAGTAAAGAAACAAACAGCAGCAGTACATAAAACGTCATCCACCAGAGAGAGTTAAGCATGACTGTATCAGGTTTATTAGAGGTAATTGGCCTGTCGAATATACAAAAAATAGCCGTGCTGTTGGCTGCAGTTGTTCCCCGGATAGCAGATAGCCGGCGTGTACGCGGTATAATAAGCCGGATGGGCCAGGAGCCTCCTGTACGTGGCATGCGCTGTTTTGTATACCCAATAATATTCATATAATTTTGCACTGTTATCATCACCCCAGTAACTGCAGTATGAGAACAGGCATAAAAACAATCGTCTATTTATATTTACTTTTTTTTGCGGTATTAGTGACACATGCCTGTAAAAGAGAAGATGATCCTTCACAAATAAACTCCAGCGGTAATAAACCCGGTGGCAATAATATCGACCCGGTAAACCGTACCTTGTTGCCTAACGCTGTATACAGGGATTCGTTACCGCAGGGCGAAGGCGCATTACCGTTTGTAGCCACCAATAATTCGTTCGATTTTACAGGCCGTGTTTACAACGGAAGCTCTGCATACGCTCCCAATTTAATGATGCCGCCGGGAGTATCATCTCTGGTGGCTTTTACGTTTGAGGGCGGAACCTCACGTCCCACTGCTTCCTTTTATACCATCAACAATAACCTGCCCTCTCAGCTGTACGAAATAGGTGTTGATGCCGGTAATATTTTTATCAGTAAGGGAAATGGCATATATACCTATCACGGGCCTTTGGAACATCGTTGCTGGCTTTGGAGCGAACTGCAGCTAATCATATCCTGTATACCAGGTATACCGATGGAGTAAGAACGGTGCTATCGGATATGGGCGTAATGGCCGATACATCGGCGGCGCTGTATCCCCGGTTTAATTTTTTTAGAGGGTGGCGCCAAGCTCAAATACCTGCAATCGATAAACACTGTAGTTGTTAATAACGCGGGCTATCCTTTATCTCAGCGGTTTAGTTTTGAAAGCTATATAGATAATGCTTATTATGCTACCAAAGCTTTAAACGCCAGGGGCCAGTTATGCCAGAACGGAGATGCGGTAATGACTATTCCCGACAGCAAAGGAAATGCGGACATTAAATATGCCGGAACCAGTACGCCAACCCTTGGAATACCTAAATATTTAAACGGGAGTATTGCTATAACCAATCAATCAGATGCGGTGTATTTATCGGGTGAAGTAGCTTATAACTCTGCTGTTTCTACAGGCGGGTTATACAATATTCGGAGGAGGTTACCCTGGTTTTCAGGAAAATGCCCGGAACCGATTGGGAGGCCATTGCTACCACTAACGATTATTATGTTGGATTTGGCGGTGGTGCATTACGGGTTACGAGCCCCTCGGTTTTTTTACCGGGTGTATTGCCTGATATCTATTTTAAAGTGGCCATCCTTCATGTCCGGTACTATAGAAACAACGGGGTGGATGCCGCCGACGTATGGTTGAATGGTACCAGTCTTGGAACAGTAACCAACCCTTCCGGAATGTACAGGAGCCGGAACCGCAGCATCAGTGTACATACCAACGCCAGCGATCACGATCTGATTGCCAAATTTTATAAGTCGGGAACAATATCAGACAGGGCCGATTACCTGAAGCAGCTGAATATTTATTTTAATGCCAATGAAGGGCCTGCGGCCAATCAACCCTACGCATCAAATGTTACCCGGTCGAAAAGCGGCAACCAATACACGGCACACTATACCTACAACGGGCTTAAACCCGAAAATGCTTCGGCGGTTCAATACCAGTGGTATGAACTGGTTAACAACGGGGCCTTTACGCATGTGCCATTAGGTACCACAAAAACCATTACGTATACAGGCCCAAACGCTATCAGGCCTACGGTAAAAGTAACGGATAGCCTGGGAAACAGCTGGCGCTATGTAAACGGATTATACGAATAGGGCTTGCAACCTTACCTGCTTATGGATGAGGCACTCCCCGCCGGCATGGCTTTGTAAGCCTTCCTGTCATTTAGTACCTTTACTGTATCAATGTATGAATATAAGAAACGCAACAATAGGCGATTTACAAGCGATAAACGCTATTGAAAATATATGCTTTCCTGCTGCCGAAGCAGCTTCTGCAGCTGCTTTTGAAAAAAGGCTGCGGGTATTTCCCCGGCATTTCTGGCTGCTTGAAGATAAGGGGCAATTAGTGGGTTTTATTAATGGCATGACTACTAATCATACAACCATTAACGATGCCATGTTTGAACACGCGAACTTCATGACGAAAACGGGGCCTGGCAATCTGTTTTTGGACTGGCGGTGTTGCCCCAATTCCGCAAGAACGGGTATGCAGGTAAGCTGATCAGTCATGTGATCGAAAAAGCAAAAGAACAAAACAGGGCAGGTATTACACTTACCTGTAAAAAACACCTGGTTGCCTACTATGAAAAGTTTGGTTTTACAGATAAGGGTATATCTCAATCAACCCATGGAGGCGCCACCTGGCATGATATGGTGCTTCATTTAAAATCTTAACTGGTGATGGATTATACAAATGAGCTTAATAACAGTAATTTCAGGCCCGCTGCTGCTGCTTCGCAACAGTACCATGCGCTGTATGTGATTAATGAATCGGGGAGTAAAATAAAGAGCATTATTGGCAATATTACCAATGTGCTTAAGGATCCCCGCCTGGAGGGTAAACTTTTTATTGAGCTGCTGGCCTTTGGCGATGGTATAGAAATGTTGCTTAAAGCTAATAATTACGGGAGCTGCTGAAGCCGTTAATAGATAAGGGTGTAGTATTGGTGCAATGCATCAATACGCTCACTGGCCGGGGCATATCGCGGGAGGAACTCTATCCTTTTGTGCATTATGTGCCCAGCGCCAACGGCGAGATCATCTTACGCCATTATGAAGGCTGGGCTATAGTAAAGCCCTAGCAGCATACCGTTGCCGGGGATCTTCACCGGTTACTCTTTTAAAGTGTATTGATCTGGCTGATGAAGTCTTTTGATGCATAGTTGGCAAACCCTTCGTGCCGGAAGACCACTTTCCCGCTTTTGTCTAAAACTAACGTAGTAGGTAAAGTGCCATTATATAAAGTGGGTGGAACTGTGGATCTGATTTTGAACAATGGGGTGATATAGTGTTTCTTGTCGAGGAAATTCCGGCCTGCCGCCCCATCGTCGTCTTCATTGATCATTACAAAAAGATATTGCTGTTGTTTTTGAAAGTTGAATACAGCGTTTCGATAGAGGGGAATTCTGCGCGGCACGGAGGGCACCAGGATGCCCAGAAATTAATGAATACAACCTTTCCCCGTAACGAAGAGGTGTTTTGTATATTGCCCTTTTCATCCTCAAAATCAAATCCCGTCTCCATCTGTGGCAGGGGCGTAGCCTTTTTCTCCATGTTAGCATTATAGAACCCCGTATGCATTACCTGCCGTATCACCCAGGATTTGGCTTCGGGACTTATTAAAAGAATAACGATGATCACTCCCATTAGTATGGGGAAGCCATGTTTGCGTATAAAGTGCCGCCCACTCTTGTTTATTACTGTATGCTCCCCAACATGATCTGTCATCTGTGTCAATTTTTAACCCGGTTAAATTTGATAAAAGCAAAAATACATACAATTATCGCCCGCTAAGGTTATAGGCTTCCATTGGCCCTGCGGTATATGCTGATTAAGCCAGGAGCAGAAAATAGCATTTACTTTTTTTCTTACCGGAAGCAGCTACTACACTCATTCTTTCGCCATTTTTTGCCTACTTCTTTTTGCCAATTTTTTTCCTTTGGGCAAAAACAGGCCCACATTTTGAGGGAAATAGTTATCAGTATTTCAGATGATAGCCGGTATTTTTGCGTTGGACTTTGTTAGCCTGCAAATGTGTGTGTGACCAAGGTGAGCAATGACCGGTACTTCTGACAAGCCCTGCTTAAAACCATTTTAATGTACAAACTCTTAACCAGTATACTCGCCCTGGCAGCCTTGGCTGCGCAGGCGCAGGATTATAAACCGGCACCGGTATCGCTTTCAACTAAATGGGGACGTGCGGTAAGTCCTGATAACGTTTGGCAACAACATCCCCGGCCACAGATGCAGCGGGCCGATTGGCAGCATTTAAATGGTCTATGGAATTATAGTGTACAGAAAAAGGCGCAGGAAAGCCGTCTCAATATGAGGGTTTAATATTGGTTCCGTTTTGCATAGAATCTTCTTTATCGGGTGTAGGAAAGCCCCTGTTGCCTGACCAGGAGCTTTGGTATAGCCGGAGCTTTACTATTCCTGCCAACTGGGAAGGGAAAAACGTTATCCTGCATTTTGAAGCCGTGGACTGGGAAACGAAGGTTTGGGTAAACGGGAAGCTGGCAGTTACACACAAGGGCGGTTCGGATCCTTTCCAGGTAGATATCAGTCCTTACTTAAAAAGTAAGGGCGAGCAGGAGCTCATAGTATCTGTTTGGGATCCTACGGATACGGACTTGCAACCGCGCGGCAAGCAGGTATTAGACCCCAGGGGCATATGGTATAAAGCAGTTTCGGGGATATGGCAAACCGTGTGGCTGGAAGCCGTTGCCAAGAGCATATCTCTCATGTATATCCTATGCCGGATGCAGACCGCAGCAGGGTATATTTTAATTTCCAGGCAGAGAATCTCACAAGGTCCCACGAATTAAATATCTCCATAAAAACGGGAATACAACTGTAAAGGACACTACGCTGTTTTTTCAGAATAATTTGATTCTTCCCATACCCGGTGCAAAGCTATGGACTCCAGCAGATCCTCAATTATACTACACTACTATTACGATTAAGAAAAAGGAAAAAAATTGTTGATCAGTTCAATACCTATTTTGCATTGCGCAAGATCAGTATGATTAAAGATAAAAACGGCTACATGCGCCTTGCTCTGAATAATAAGCCGGTTTTTCACCTGGGTACGCTCGACCAGGGTTGGTGGCCCGACGGGTTGCTGACGCCTCCATCCGAAGCGGCCATGATGTACGATATTGTGAAGCTGAAAGAGATGGGATTTAATACTATTCGTAAACATATCAAGGTAGAGCCTTCCCGCTATTATTACATGACCGATTCTATCGGCATGCTGGTTTGGCAGGATATGCCTTCGGGATTTTTAAATACCAGCCATGCATCTTATGTAAAACCCCAGGATGCGCAGGATTGGGTGCGACCACAGGAGTCTGCTGTTCAATTTGAAAAAGAATGGAAGGCCATTATTGATCATTTACGTTTTTTCCTTCGATAGCTATGTGGGTGCCTTTTAATGAAGGGTGGGGACAGTACGATACCAAAAGAATAGCGGGGTGGACACAGCAATATGATCGTACCCGTTTGGTTGATGCGCCCAGTGGCTGGACGGACCGGGGTGTGGGCGATGTGTTGGATGTGCATCAATACCCCGGGCCGGCAATGGGCGTGGTAGATCAAAACCCGTGGCGGTCGATGGTGCTGGGAGAATTTGGTGGTTTGGGGCTGGTAGTTAAAGACCATATATGGGATGCCAATAAAAGGAACTGGGGATATAGAACTTACACCGAAACAGATACGCTGGTTAAGGAGTATACCGAATTGATGCATAATGTAGCGCTAATGGTAAAGCGCGGGCTCTCTGCTGCTATTTACACGCAAACAACGGATGTGGAGGGTGAGGTAAATGGTTTGATTACTTACGACCGGGAAGTAGTAAAAATGCCTGAAACGTTGCTGCAGAAACTACATCAACCCGTTTATAATGATGCAGACGGGCGTATTCTTTTTGTAAACCAAAGAACGGAAACGGACCGCCCGTTTATTTTTTCATCGTACCAGCCGCCGCCCGGAGATTGGCTTACAGGGCCTGTTAAATTTGAAAAAAGCAAACAACCTGTTGAAATGAAGAAAGGAAGCAATGTTTATTTGTACCAGGATGTAGATTTTGGTAAGGTGCCCGAAGGATTGGGTTTAAAGCTGTATGCTTCCGGCGATGTAAGAATATTCATTAACGGGGAGCTGGTTTGGCAGGAAAAAGATGTAAGAACCAAGCGGCATTCAGACGATATAAACCTTTCATCCTTTATGCACCTGGTGAAACAATGGAACAACCGCATTGCAATTGAAATAACCAATGCAACGCAGGATGGGACAGCAGATTTTTCTTTATACCAGTGGCTGAAATGATGCAGCAATATAAAGAGGCTATTACCCCAGCTTAGGTTGTGGTAATGGCACAAATTCCTGGTCGTCGCCGGGTACTTTGGGAAAAGCAGCCAGGTTTTGCGCCTGCCAGTTTTGCTTTGCTGTTTCTATTTTTTCCCGGCTGGTGCTTACAAAGTTCCAGTAAATAAAGCGCTGCTCTTCGAAGGGCTCGCCTCCAAAAATATATACGCTGGTATCGGCACGAAGTGTAAACTCACAAAGCGTGGCATTTTTAGCAATCAGCAATTGCTTGGTGCCATAGTCGTTACCTTCAATATTTACAGTGCCTTCCAGCACATACATTGCCGCTTCTCCAAAAGATCTTTACCAATGCTAATGGTTTGCTCAACAGCGCTTTTAATTTCCAGGAAAAATAATTTGCTATGCACCGGTACCGGCGATTTTCTTCCAAAGGCTTCACCGGCAATCAGCTTATATGCAATGTCTCCTTCCTGCCATGCAGGAATATCGGCTGCTTCTGTATGATGAAAAGATGGCTCGCAATCTTCCAGCTCAGCGGGAAGCCCCACCCATATCTGGAACCCGTGCAGGCTTTTATCGGTATGACGCAGGTATTCGGGCGTTCTTTCAGAATGAACCACACCCTTGCCGGCGGTCATCCAGTTAACTGCTCCGGGTTTAATTTCAACAGCGCTGCCTATACTGTCCCGATGAAAGATCGATCCCTCAAAAAGATAAGTTAATGTAGAAAGGCCGATATGGGGATGTGCGGCTACATCAAAGTTCTGGTAATCCTTCATATAGGCCGGTCCCATATGATCAATAAATACAAAGGGGCCTACTGATCTTTTTTCACGAAACGGCAACAGGCGGCCTACCAGGAAGTTCCCGATATTAGCCGCCTGCTCTTCATGTATCATTCCAATATTTGACATAGTATCAACAATTAAGCGGTACTAAAAATAATCAATTAAAGCTGATGATAAGCCGGAAAGCCTGGATGCACAATGCGTTTCCACTCCGGGTGCTTTTTATGTAGGCAAACACGTAGGGGCAATAGGGTAAAATCTGCTTACCTTCTTTCTCCAACTGCAACAATGTTTTTCAACCAATGCAGCGGCCGCTCCTTTCCAGATAAACCCGGGTCAGCTTCTGTATGCACCAATGCAATCAGCCCGTCTTCGTCTACTTCATATTCAATATAGGCGTAAAGGCCATCGATAACTATTTCAAAGCGTGACTTATCTTCGTTTTGTACCAGGGTATATTTTCAAATTCAGGTTTCATTAATTATTACAATTTAGGGTTATCTATAAAATTTGTTTTGCTTTCAGATTGCGCGTCAGCCCATTTAGCCAATAATCCTGCCAGCTTGTAGTGAATAAATTCTTCATCCGTCATTACAAATGCTACCAATGCGGCATCGGGGTGTAATACCTCGGCCACTTTATGCAGCTTATTGTAATCTTCGTGAGACAGGCCTTTATCAATGATCAGCAAATCAAAACTTTGCCGGCTGAACGTATTGATGGCTTGCTCCACATCTGTTTCATACTGCACTTCAAGGCCATCGAATTTTCCGGTTACCTGTTTAAAGCTATCCAGGTTAGTGGTTGCATTTACAACAGCGTAAGCTTTTAAATTCTTCATATTATCCTCCTTTTTATTAAACGAATGTACTACCTTCCTTTTGCGGTTTAAATAATGTAGGTTAAGAACCTTTCAGAAGCTCCGGAAGCGATCGGCTCGTGAATTAATCTTAAAGGGTTTTAACAGAATTATTTCCACATCATTGTATTATTCTGTTTTATATAAATAAAAAGGTGCTGTCGTTTTTCCGCAGAAAAAGACTATTGGTCTGGTATTATCGGGAGGTGGCCTCAGGGTATAGGCCATTTAGGCGTATTAAAGGCATTGGAAGAGCATGGCATTAAACCAGATATAATTGCCGGCACCAGCGCAGGAGCCATCGTAGGCGCCTTTTATGCTATGGGAAACAGGCCGGATATAATCATGGAAAAATTGCCCGCTCTCCAGTTTTTGGATTTTCGGCGTTCAGGTTAAGAAGATATGCTGTTTTTACTCCTCATATGTTTTATCCATTGTTTAAAACCTTTTTGCCCGAAGATAATTTCAGCGCACTTAAAATTCCGTTATACGTTACCGCAACCAATATTGTTACGGGAAAGACACAGTTTTTTTCTGAAGGGCCTCTGTTTGAACCATTGATCGCATCGGCAAGCATCCCTTTTATATTCCCGGTGGCTACGGTAAAAGAGGAGCATTTTTTAGATGGAGGAATTATAAACAACCTGCCGTTAGAAATTTTACAGGGACGATGTGATAAATTGATTGGCGTACATGTGAATGCAATTGCGCCGGGAAAGCAACTGGTTCCTGCAGGCCGGCAGTTGTTCGACCGTATTGTGCACCTGAGCATTAATAATAATGTGTATAATAAAGCACATCTTTGTGATTTATTTATAGACCCGCCCGAGATGACCCGGTTTAGTATGTTTGATAAAAAGCAAGGCAAAGCCATATTTGATCACTGCTATACCTATACCAAAGAGCTTTTACAATCGAAAGCCCGGTCTATCATTTAATTTATAGATTTACCGCGCCGGTACCGTAATTCATTAACGAAGGCAGTTGCAGGCAAAAAAATGACAACCCTGAAGTTGCCATTTCCATTTATGTATCTTAATATATTGTATTATTGAGCAAATTCTCCATCCGCCTTAATACGCACTACATCGCTCACCATACCGTCAGGGAATTTTTCACCTACTTTAAAATCAGAACGTTTAATGCTGCCGGTAACCTGGAAGGCTATAGTTTCTTTTTTACTCATGGGATTCTGTGTTTTGCCTTTGTACAACAGGTCTACTACCACTGGTTTGGTAACGCCATGAAGCGTTAAATCGCCGCTTAGTTTATACGCGTCTTTTCCTGCCTTTTTAATGCCGGTGCTTTTAAAGGAAATTTCAGGGAATTTTTCGGCATCGAAGAAATCTGCACTTTTCAGGTGGTTGTCCCTGGCCTCAATTCTCGTATCAACCGATGCTGTTTTAGCAGACAGGGTAACCACCGCATCACTCAGGTCGGGTTTAGCTGATTCAACCGACACGGTAAAATCTTTAAAAAACCGGAAATATCATTAATGCCCAGGTGGGTTACTGTAAAGCCCAGCTGGGAATGGGCCGGGTCATTCTTCCATAAATTATTAAATGTAAAAGCCGAAAGGCTTAAAAATGCTGCTGCAATGAGTAAGTAGCGTTTCATGTGTATTGTTAATTTTGATATAAAATGCAAAACTAAAGCGCTTTGCCATCCCGGCAATTAATGTAGATTAAGAATCGCTGTTTTTTACCGGCGTTAGTATCTTTTTCCAAAGCGCCGAAAATTTGTTTTGTATTTTGCAGGGTGAGTAGGGAATCAGCATCAAAACTGTTATCTTTACTTCTTAAATTGTCGCATTTAGAGTACAAATGCCCACTAAAAGTTGACACTGCTTCAGCCCTCATAAACAATTCGGTATGGCTCGTTATTGGAAATGGTTAATAGGTGATAAGGATCAGTTTGCCTTAGAATCGAGGGTTTTTTCATGCAACCTGTATTGCGCTTATTGTATGCGTACTGCTATATTCACCCATATCCTATTTTTTGCTTACAATGGAGCTCTACCTGATATTGGTAGTTGTGGCGCTGCTGGTAGGGGTGTTGTATTACCTGTCCAGGTTTAAAAAGTTATACGGGTTGAGTGCCACACTTTTCCAGGTAGCTTTAAATATAGCACTGGTGGTGAATTATTATTATAATTCGGGCATTAACGGTCCTAACCATATTATTTTCCTGGTAGCATTTTTTCTTTCGGCGGCAACTGCCCCCATGAAGCAATATTATATATGGCTGCCGCTTAACATATTGCTGATGTCGGGTTTAATGGTGGTGGAGTACCAAAATCCCGGTTTTATTGCACTAACGTATAGCGATACAACAAGCAGGTTTATAGATGTATTTTTTTCTTATTTAGGTATTATCATATTTATTTTTATTGTCACCATGTTCGTCCGCAAATCGTACAATCGGCAGCGCGAGGAACTTATTGCCCAATCCATTGCTTTAGAAGAAGCTAATCAAACCAAGAACAAACTGTTGTCTATCCTCGGACACGACCTGAAAGAGCCGCTTGCGTCTCTCCAGGGATACCTGGAGCTGTTGGCCGAATTTGACCTGGATGAGCAGGAGCAGAAAGAAATGAATGCACAATTGCTAAGCATGACACGCAATACTTCATTTATGCTCTCCAACATTTTGGCCTGGACACGTACCCAGGAGCACCGCCTCCATGCAGATCTGCAAATACTAAATGTTAAGGAAGCGCTTACCCATGTGGCAGAGCTGGCCGGAAGCATCAGCCTTAAAAAGAAATATCCTTTCGTATCGATCTCCCGGGCCATATACGCGTAAAAGCTGATGCACAGATGCTGGCATTAATTATCCGTAATCTTTTAATGAACGCGATAAAGTTTACACATAAGGGCGGTAATGTATGGATCACTGCTGTAACGGAAGCCGATAAGTGTATAATCGTGGTAAAGGATAATGGTATTGGTATCCCAGACGCTATGCAAACGAAAATGTTCCGGATGGAGTCGGGTTCAAGAAGGGGACAGAATCAGAAAAAGGTACCGGCCTGGGACTGATGCTTTGTAAAGAGTTTGCTGAAAAAATGGGCGGACAATTACATTTTACCAGTACCCCGGGTAAAGGAACGGCTTTTTCGTTAACGCTTCCCGCAGATCAAACACCTGTTTCTTCTTTTAGAAAAGATAGCGAGGTGAGCAATGAGGCGTTGGAGTTCTCCCAATAATAAATAACCCTGTCCTCTATATTTTTTTGCCGCACCGCCCTGACCATAAGATTCTATTGCATATTTTATTTGATAGGTAATAAAAGGAGTATATGGCATTTTACGATCTGCCAAAAGATGAAAGAACAGCCTTATCGGCTGCTATAAAAAGAATATAGCCGATGCGCTTGCCTCATCAGCTACAGAAAAGCCGGTTATGTACTTTTCAAACGAAGATACCTATATACGGAAAGCCGGTTACCTGGCTACCGGGCGTATTTATTTTGAGCAGGAAGAGCTGCAACCGGCCGTTATTATTTTGTTGAATACCCTGTTGCAAAAAGATGATTTTAAGATACGGCAAACTGTAATCAATGCTGCCGGGGAAATAGGAAAGAAAGATTTTGGTGTGGTACAGCACTTTTTTGATAAAGGTTTAATGGATGTACATCATTCGCCCCGGAATGCTGTTATAGGGTCGATCAAAAAGATGGGAGAGGTAAACCCCTGCCGGTTTTAGCCTGGGTCCGCAAATATCTGCACCATGATGACAAGGAAATAAGAAGGGAAATCTGCCACGGTATTGAATTAAGAGGCAGGAAGCACCCTGAAGACATTTTGCCTTTATTAATGGAGCTGCAGCATGATGAAACAGCCAGGGTCAGAAATACATTAGTTCATGTAATAGGCCAGATCGCCTATAAAAAGGCTGCCTGCCAACGGTAGTAGCCCATCTTAAAAGCTGGGATAACCGGCAACTGGTAACAGATGCATTGGAAGAGATCATCGATGTTCATCATCGCTACCGTGATTTTGCCGTATTAACACAGGAGGAAGCCAGGCAGTATATCAGGAAACATTTTAAATAACCGGTAAGTGTGCAACAAAGTAATTATTATGTAATAACGGGAGGTCCCGGTGTTGGTAAAACAACTGTATTAACCCGGTTGGGGCAAAGGGGATTTACATTAGTTCCGGAAGACGCCAGGCGTATTATACGGGAACAGGTGGCCGCAAATGGTGAGGGGGTGCCCTGGTTAAACAGGGAGTTATATGCACAGCTGATGTTAAAAGAGAGTAAGCGTGCTTACCAGCAAGCACCATCTGGCAAATCCGCTGCCAAACCTGTTTTTTTGATCGGGGATTGATCGATGCCGTATGTTATATGATGATGGAAGGTATACCTGTTTCCAATGAAATTAATAAACTGGTGGCAGCCTGCACTTATGCACGCACTGTATTTATACTACCGCCCTGGAAAGAAATTTATAAAACAGACGGGGAACGTAAACAAACCTGGGCAGAAGCCGTAAGAACTTATGAAGCCTTGAAGGAAGCCTATGCCCGCTATGGGTATGAAGTAACAGATGTACCCAAAGATACCGTGGAGAACCGCGCCGATTTTATTTTAAAGCAGATCGGAGAACTATAGCTTCCGGTTCTCTCCGGTGTGGCTTATTGGCTCATGCCATACAATACTGCGATGATAATAATGGCTATGATTATGGCTATTACAATTTTAGAGGCAGACAGAGGCTTTTTGCCACTAATGGCCCCGGTTTGGCCATTAATGATAAAATGATAGGTTTTCCCTTTAAAAGGTATTGGCACAGCCAAACCGGTAAGATCACCTGCTTAAAGGTTTCGCTGGTATAACGGGTTTGTACACTCAGGTCTTTATAAGTATCGTCTGCCAGGCGCTGCGCTGCCTCCTGGTGTACGCGGTTATCAATCTCATCGCGGGCGGCATTAAATGTGTCAGACAATGCTTTATCAAATGCCTGCGCATGCCATCCCAACAAATATTCGGGGTTAAACAATTCTACCTGTTGCAGGTTGAAAGGATAGATGGTATTGATCTGCTCCTGCGTAATTCTTTTATTGCCGCAAACCAGTATATCATCAAAAAAGCGTTCAAAAGAACCCTCGCGCCAATACCAGCGTGTACGCTGTATGTTTTGCGTTACTTCCTTGCCGTTGGCATCTTTGGTACGGATGGTTTCATAGTAATAAGTGCCTGCATATCCCTCCCAATGGTTGTAGGTATGGCAATCGAAGGTAAAGAAAGGAATATAATGCCCCTCCAGTTTATCGGCCAGCGAAAGCTCTTTCAGGCTGCTGTCATTCCAAAAGCCTTTACCGATCCATTGTTTGAAAATATCCAACGCCTCCTGCTTGGATAGCTGGAAAGGCAATATACCCGTAGGCGTAATGGTTCGGGTTTTGTAAGCTTCGGGGTTTAAAACATTATTGCCACAGTTTCGGCATTCAAAAAAGCGATATCGGCTCCCGCCTGTGTTTCCTGGCCACACTTGCTGCATTTATAAGTAACGGTAACCACCGGCTCCAGCGGAATGGCCGCCGCATCCTTAAATAACTGGATATTGTTTTCCTCTACAACCTGGCTGCTTTTTTCAATGGGAAATTGCGCGCCGCAATGCAGGCACTTCAATGCATTTCTATCTGCATCATAATTGAGCTCCGAGTTGCAATTAGGACAAGGGTGTTCTTTTAAAAACTGCATATTATAGCCTGCTCAGCAACTCCGTTTTTTTGCGTTAAATTCTTCTTCGGTAAGAATACCCTGGGCTTTTAGTTCCCCAGCTGCTTTAGTGTTTCCAGTATGGCCGCTTTGTCTTCAGCTTTACCGGCGGGTTGAGCTGGCTGCGGTTGACCGGCCTGCCCCATCAGGTTGGTTAGCAGCACCCCGGCGCCCAGTCCGCCCATATTGCCGGCTGCATCATTATCTGCCAGCTTTTCGAGCGCAATGC
Source organism: Paraniabella defluvii (assembly GCA_019316985.1). Lineage (GTDB taxonomy): Bacteria > Bacteroidota > Bacteroidia > Chitinophagales > Chitinophagaceae > Niabella > Niabella defluvii. The sequence goes on along the minus strand of CP079215.1, from coordinate 1,458,908 downwards.
CGCCCTGCATCTGGTTAAAATCGTTCAGGCTGCCTTTTAAAATGTTCAGCTGCGTTTTTTTATCCAGCATTTTTTCTACCTCTTCCGGTAGCGACACGTTTTCAATAAAGAATTTCTCCAGTGCTATACCATAGCTGTCCAGTTCTTTTTGAAAGGCTGGTTTTACTTTTTCACCGATGGAGTGAAAATTAGCGGCAAGATCTAAAGCCGTTACATTGGCCTGGGCCAGCGCTTCAGCAAATTTACTTGATACAATGCCCTGCAGCGTTTCTTCTACCGCGTCTACCCGAACAAATGGATTGGTGCCGGCAAATTCAGTGATGAATAATTTAGCATCTACAATGCTGATGGCAAAATTGCCGAACGACCGGATGCGTACCTGGCCGAATTCGGGATCGCGCATTAGCACAGGGCCTGATGTGCCCCATTTTAAATCGGTAAACTGGCGGGTGTTGATGAAATAGATGTCTACTTTAAAAGGGCTGTTAAAACCGTATTTCCACGACTTCAACGTGGTGATCACCGGCATATTGCTGGTAGTAAGCGTATGTAATCCGGGGTTATATATATCACCAAACTCGCCCTCGTTCATTAGTATCGCTACCTGGCTTTCACGCACGGTTAGCTTGGCGCCGCTCTTAATATTATTGCCTTTGTCCTGGAATTTCCAGATAATGGTGTTATCAGAAGTGTCAACCCATTCAATAACCTCAATCAGTTCGTTCTTAATAAAGTCGAATAAGCCCATAGCCATTTTTTTAGGATACCAAATTAAGATTTAGCAGGTGAAATCATGATTATTTTTTTACAGATAACTTAACCATTTGTTGGTACGGTGTGCAGTTTTGTAAGCGCCATACCGCTTGCATAGCGGGTACAATACAAGTATCGCCAGCAGCCATACTCCATAAACAACAGGCAGGAGAAAGCCTTAAATGCCTCCGGCCGGCCAAAGTTGAAGCCAAAAACAAGATCGCCGGCAGTAAAGCCGCTTGCGAGTATAGCTACTATCAGGGCCGTGTGTATCAGGTACCAATGTACCAGGTAAAAGAATAAGGGTACTTTGCCATATACCGCTAATATTTTTGAAAAGCGATTCCGGCTATTGGTAAACACGGCCAGCAGCAGGAACATAAAGCCTAAGAAGAGTAAAGCGTACTGTACAGAAGGAGGATACTTGGTAACATTCAGCAACGAAAGGAATGAGAATGTACTGTTTTTCTGCCAGGACCAGGGTGCGGCATCTCCATAAATATTAATGGCCCTGAGTATGATAAAAAGGGCGATCAATGCAATACCTGTTTGTATGCAGGTCTTCCGCACGGTAGCGGCATCCTTTGTAAACATACGGGCCGAACCAAACCCTGCCAGCATGATAGCGAGCCAGGGCAGCGGCGGGTATCCATAAATAATACTGTGTTGCTCACTAAGCTGTATGAATGCCGGCTGAAAAAGCGTGTTCAATATGGTGGTGCCCGGATTTTGCTGTGGGAGGGGCAACAGAGGTAGCAAGCCTGAAAATACCATGATGGCGATGCCTGCAACCAATATAGTTCTGCTGGGCAGGCTCAATAAAAGAGATAAGATGACAAAGCCAAAACCAATGGCAAAGATCACCTGTATTAGTATAACGCTGAAATGAATATCGAACCATATCCCAAAGTTAACAAGGGTTAGCTCCAGGATGATCAGCCATATGCCCCTGCTTAAGAGAAATCTCCGGTGTTCCTTTACGCTGCTCTTGTTTTGAAGAGATAACCAGGCAGATACACCTGACAGGAATACAAAAGTGGGCGCGCAGAGATGAGTGATCCACCGGGTAAAGAATAACGGGATGCTGGTAGTAGACAGATCGGTGGGCTGCTGTGTCAGGGAGGTTTCATGAAACAGGTCGCGGGTATGATCCAGCACCATCAATACCATTACCAGGCCTCTTACGATGTCGATAGAGGGAATGCGTTTTGCCATACGCCAAAATACAACTTATTATAAACAGTTCGTTTTATGTACCTTCAATAAGCGATAGTAACCCTCAAAAAGTATGTATTATGGCGGAGAATAAAACGAAAGCTACTGCAGAAGATGTAGCCGCGTTTATCGAAAAAAAGCGACCCTAAAAAAGTAACCGACAGTTTTGAGCTGATCAAAATAATGGAACGCTTGTCAGGCGAAAAAGCTACTATGTGGGGGCCGTCGATTATTGGTTTTGGCAGGTACCATTACAGGTATGCCAGCGGGCACGAGGGCGATATGTGCCGTATAGGCTTCTCGCCGCGAAAAGCGCAGTTTTCACTATATATTTTAAGCTGCGATAGCCCGGTTCAAAGTAAACTGGTCGATCAGCTGGGCAAAATAAAAAAGGCAGCGGCTTGTATTTATTTTAAAAAACTGGATGACCTGAACCTCGAAGTGCTTGAAAAAATGATCCTGCAGTCTTTAAAAGAAACAAAGGAGTTGTGGGGCTGATGCACTTAATTTGCAGGTATGGAAGCGATGAATAAAGAACAGGCAGCGCCATTTATTTTCAGGAAAGCCGAAGTAGCCGACGCTGATGCTATCTGGGAAATATTGCAGCAGGCCATTGAACGCCGGAGGCTCGATGGTAGCCGGCAATGGCAGGATGGTTATCCCAATCCTGATACGGTAAAGGAGGATATTAAAAACGGCTGGGGTTTTGTACTTGCGAACGAAACAGGCGTAATTGCCTATAGTGCATTGATATTAAATGATGAACCGGCTTACAACGATATAAACGGCGCCTGGCTGACCCATGGCGATTTCCTGGTAGTGCATCGCGTTGCCGTATCGGATAAAGTAGCCGGTAAAGGTATAGCTACCCGTTTATTGAAGGAGATAGAGCAATATGCCATCACGCAACAGATTCCCAGCATTAAAGTAGATACCAATTTTGATAACCCGGCCATGCTCAGGATATTGGAGAAGCTGGGCTATATTTATTGTGGTGAGGTTATTTTATGGGGAGCACCCAGGAAGGCGTTTGAGAAAGTCTTAATGACTTAAATAATAGCAATGGGCGCTGTGGTATCGTTACCTGTATTTCGTTTTTAACTCATCCATTAAAACCCCAAGTCCTTCTTTTGTTGTGTTGGTTACAGAATTTGCAAATAGAATATAACCTTTACCGGCGTCTTTGATAATTTCGACCTGAGTTAAGAAGGCACCGGCATTTCCTTCATTATAAGCCACAACCCGGTTGGTTGATCTGTCCAATTGGTTAAACCACCCAAACGAGAATACAGGCAATCCATACAATAGTTTATCGAATGTTTCCGGGGAGAACCGGGGTTTGTCCTTTTAGTCCTTTAAGCTGCAGCTGAATAAACTTTATGTAGTCAGGTAAGCTAACATTAATATTTCCTGCTGATAAGAGCCAGTTTAATTTATAATTATCAAATGGTGGTAATGGGTTGGACTGAATATCGTGCCCCAGGGCTGCAGTGTGTCTGATAAATTGGGATAATCAAAGTCAAAATAGATTCCTGTGTTTTACCAAAATCTACAATAAGGTCTTTGTAAGATTTTCCACTTGCTTTTTCAAGCATTAGTCCTGCTAAAATATAATCTGCATTTGACGGCGTTAATCCGTCGGGGTTTTCTTTCATAGGTTTTTGCAGAATAAAGTACCGGGCAAGCTGAAGGCGCTGACTGGCATTATTACCTGTGATTTGCTTTCGGGTGGGTTGTTCAAACGTGTAAGTATAAGCCGGCAATTTGGCTCTAAATGTAAGCAGGTTTTCTAAGGTCATATTGTAATAATCCTTCCTGCTCTTACGCTTTAATTCGGGAAGAGATCAAAAAGCGGGTATCCCATGTTATTTGCTTGTTCTCTACAAGTAATGCCGCTATAAACGCGGTAATTGCTTTTGTGTTGGAGCCAATATGAAACCTGTCGTTATATTTTGCTTTGTAATCTGTATTTGCCCGTTGTACACCTAGAACCTGCAATTCGAAAACAGAGTCGGCAGAAACAACTGCAAATGCAATTTCCGGAATCTGGTATTTTATTCTGATGCTATCGGCAAAATGGAATGTTGTTTGCGCGTTTACATAAAGAGTGATTAACGAAAGAAAAAGCAGTGCGAAAAATCGATTCATCATTTATATAAAAGTTAGGGTAAATGAGCTTGCTGCTTTAATAGTGCTGCCGGCTCAATAATTTGTATGCCTTTGCTTTTTTGCTTGGCATAAAGTATCATCAATTTTGCCAGTTGATGTACCGGCAGTGGCGCCAGCTTTTAAGCAGGCCCAGCTTATTAAAGAATCGTAATACCGATTCACTCACCTTTTCGCCAGCCCTGTCGGTGCCTGGCCTTGATAGCAGGCCGGGTCTGAATATCGTTAAGCTTTCAAAGTTTAACACCCTGATCGCTTGTTCCAGTTGCCCCTTCATACGGGAATAAAATACCAGTGATTTGGGGTTGGCCATACCTGCCGATATTAGTATAAACCGGGAATGCTTTTGGCTTGCAGCCTGCGCAAAAGCCAGCTGGTATTCGTAGTCTACCTTGTACTGCGCCTCCTTGCTGCCTGCCGCTTTTAAAGTGGTACCCAGGCAGGAGATTGCCATGTCTCCTCTAACAAAGTCCTGCCACTGTTCAGGCCGGTCAAAATTGATCACATGCACGTGTAACTTTGCATGTTGCAGGGATAAGGGCTTTCTTACCAAAGCTACTACGCCGGTAATGCTTTCATCCCGCAATAATAGTTGCAGCAGCTCTTTGCCTGTGGCGCCTGTTGCGCCTATTACTATTGCTTTCATTCTATAAAACCGGATGAAATTTTTGGGCCAAAAATACGTAAGGCGTTATAATGTTTAAAACCCCATAATTCGGGCTGGAATACTATGAGCTGTTTTACCAGGGTGCGCTAAAAAGGCATTGATCCGGCTTTCTATTCCGGTATTGCCATCCAACCTGTACCATAGTTACTATAAGGCCGGTGTATTCATTTTTACAAAACTTTAAAATTTACCCATTACCAATTCAGCGTATATTACACCCGCTAACAGACACAATGCTAACATTGCCAACCTGTTAACCTAAAAACAATTTTTTGTAACCGGGCCTGTACCCCATAGGCCACAAATGAAAAAGTATGCCCATAAGCAACCTTAACAATGTGCACCTGAGCACAGAGCAGTTAACACAGGCGCACAATGCGCTTACCCAGTTAGAGCAGGTTTTATCTGCCATCAACATCAACCTCACGCCCGATGAGCGGCGCAGGTATGGCAGCGTAAACGAGCAAAACAAATTGTTCATTAACAAAGTGCATGATTACCATGTAAGCCAGCCCACCTTAAGCGCCTCAGAAGTAGAATGGACGGAGTTTAACGCGGATTACCAGAGCCGCAGTTATTACGAAGCCTTTATTTCGAGGCTCATGAACCTGGTAGACAGGCTGAACAATGCCAAAACCCTGCACGATTATGACAATTACCAGTCAGCCCTTACCGACTATGCATTTACTGCCTATAAAGCCGGTAGTAATGAGGCCGGTTACGAGGCTAAGTTTAATGATCTAAAGCAATTTTTTGCCAAGGCGGCCAGGCCGGCCACAGAAACGCCGGCTACTTAGGTGAGCAGGCCGTTGTAAACGCCAATTCCCGGAAGGTTTTGGCAGATGGACCTTTGCATTATTTGCGGTGGTTGAACCCCGTTGTATAGGTTGGGAACCTATCCGGCGGGGTTTTTTATTGGTCCGGAGTGGTTGTAAACCCCTCGCACGGGGTGGGGAACCCCTCCGTTGGGGTTGGTGCACCTGTCATTTGAGGTTATACAACCCCAAATTCCGGGTAGGGAACCTCAAATTTGGGGTGTGGAACGGCAAAAATGCGGTGGTATAACCGCAACGAACCAGTAAACAACCGCTCCGGAGGTATATGTTACAGGTGCGAAAGGGTAATGAACCCCAACCGATCATTAGTGATTATCATCCCGTGCCAGATGCAGCCATTCGCCCGGGTATTCCCTTTCGAACAGCAGTCACTCCCCTTCCCGTTGTCCCCGAACGCAGCCGTTCCTCCCGTCATCCCGAGCGTAACAACGTGGAGCCGAGGATCTCTTCAACAGTAAACGAAATATCCTCCCCGCCCCAATACGGAAAGCCGTATATCATTTTGCCAAAAATAAGTACATTAGCAAAACTGCTTGCGGGAAGCCAATGGAAACACCAAAGATTGCCCGATAGCTATTAAAAATATTATTGACAATTAAAGCAGATTTGGTTTAGGTCTTGTAAGTATTTATAATCGTTTATAAACGACTAATTAGTGGTGCTATTGCGCATACTCACGAGTTAGTGGCAATGCAAAGAGAACTTCATGGAATTTACATCAACGGAAGAAATACAAGCTCATTTCGGAATAGAAACTCCTGACATTGACGAGTTGAGAAAGCAACTTAAAGCAATGTTCGCAGAAGTTCATCCTGATAAGACTGGAGGTGAGTACCAAAGTCGAAAACAGCAGCGAGATTATGAAGAGCTGGCTGCAGCCATTGAGTTTATAGACAATACGGATACATCTCTAACGGTAACCCGTAAAGACTGGTCCAGCATGCTTCAAAAGATTGAAGAGTTAGCTGTATTCAAAAGCAAGAATGACGTTATAGTTGAAGAAGAGTTTACGAAACAGTTAGACACAAGTATAAATACAAGTGTAATCAAATTTCAGAAAAGACACTATGTCTATAAGATTTCATCGTTAGTCATTGCTACAATTATAACTACACTATGGGGCTTTCCCTCACTTATTGAAAAGCACAAAGTATTAAGTAAGTTCATATACCCTGAAACTATTGGTTTCACTGTCTTTTGATTTGCAGCTTAGTACTGACTTCACTAATTTGGATCTATTCGAAAGTTCTTGAAAGAAAAGATGATGTCATTAAGAAAAAGTACAACCTCGACTCAACGCAGAATTCTATATTCAAGCTCTTTCTGGCTTGGCTTCAGGTGGCTATTCACATGCAACAGAGTATGACCACAAAAATAACAAACACATTTTTAAATTCACAAAGGATGACATTGTAAACTTCATCTTGAACTATTTTGAAAATTACTATAAAGAGTTTGCTCATGAACTTACAAGTTCACAGTTTGATTTATATCAAACCGTTTATAATCATTTTGACAAAGACAAAAAGAAGGTCCTAGAACATCCAGATGACAGAAGAAGAGCACATCCAATTTTTATTTTCTTCAAACGACCTGGAGAAATCGATATTGATTTAGCTCAAAAAATAGCTGACACAATCATTGCAAAACTTGTCAATCGAGGTCTGGTTAGCATTAGCAAAAAAAGGACTTTTAGCGAAACTTATAATTATTCAACTGATTGACAGCACTGCCACTGACATGGTATTTCTGCTTTAACGGCTTAAGAATAAGTGCTGAACAAATAAACATTATTCAACTTTATCAATAAATTTAAGCTGAAGTAACACGGATTTCGGTCGCTGCAGAAATACCCGGAACGTTAGGGCACATGCTAGAAATACAACACTCAAAATGAAAGAACATAATATTCATAGGAGGTATTCACGGAGTTGGCAAAGGGACACTTTGTAAAAGGGTTTGCGATGACCTTAATCTAAGGCATTTAAGTGCTAGTGAAGTATTGAAATGGGAAGAAATTAGCGCGAAGGAAAATAAATTGGTAAAAGATTTTACTCTTACTCAAGATAGATTAATCACGAATCTTCAACAGATTGTGAAGGAAAATGAAAGATATGTTCTTGATGGTCATTATTGCTTATTGAATAAGAACAATGTTCCTGAAAAAATTGACTTTGGCACATTTAGAACATTAGACCCCTTTGCATTCATCATTGTTGTTGATGACGTTCAAGAAGTTAAAAGAAGACTAGAAAACCGTGACAGTAGAGAATATGATTTTGCTTTACTGTTTAAATTTCAAGAACTCGAAATTCAATATTCAAAAGAGTTGGCAGAACAGCTTAATAAGCCTCATGTAACCCTTAAATCAGACGAAACCAAAAACTTCAAAAAATTTTTAGAAAATGAGAATTTTACTTGATACAAACATAGTAATACACCGTGAAGCCAGTAAGATTTACAATCAAGATATTGGTTTGCTTTTCAATTGGATAGATAAACTTCATTATGAAAAGTGTGTACACCCATTAACAATTGAAGAAATCGGGTCGTATCAGGATGAGGAAGTGGTTAATACGATGCGGATTAAAATTGGCAATTATAACCAACTTAAGACAGACTCACCTGAAACAGGGAAGATATCAATTCTTAGAGAGGCTGATAAAACTAGAAATGACTTCATAGACACAAGCCTATTAAAAGAGGTTTTAAATAATAGAGTTGACTTTTTAATTACTGAGGACAAGGGTATTCATAGGAAAGCAAAACTTCTAGGCATTGCCGACAAAATTTATAAGATTGACGCTTTCATTGATAAGTGCACCTCTGAAAATCCTGAATTAAAAGATTATAAAGTACTTTCTGTTAAGAAAGATTACTTTGGAAACATCAATTTGAAAGATGAATTTTTTCAATCGTTCTTGGAAGATTATGGAGAATTTGAGACTTGGTTCAACAAGAAAGCCGACAATATTTCTTATGTGTGTATTACTGATGGTAATGTAAAAGCTTTCTTGTATTTGAAAATTGAAAATGCAGGAAGCGAGAGTTATGCCGACATTAAGCCTGCATTCAATCAAAAAAGAGATTAAAAATTGGTACTTTCAAAGTGACTTCAACAGGATATAAGTTAGGTGAACGATTTTTGAAAATCATCTTTGATAATGCGATAGCTAATATGGTTGATGAAATCTATGTCACTATCTTCGATAAAAGAGATGAACAAATAAGATTGATTGCCCTATTGGAAGAATGGGGATTCAAATATTGGGGGAGAAAGAAACAAAGAATGGAAGTGAAAGAGTCTTTGTGAGAGATTTTACGAAGAAAGTCCTCGAAAATCCAAGAGAGTGTTTTCCTTTTGTAAAAAAGTTCACGAGTTTTTTTAAACCCGATTTGGCCTGATTATCACACGGAACTGTTTCCGGACTCATATCTAAATAATGAATCTCCTTTGGATTATGTCGAAAATGCACCCCATAGAAATGCATTAAAGAAGGTTTATATTTCTCGTTCATTCCATAAAGATTTGGTTCGTGGGGATATTATACTATTTTACAGAACAGGAGGCTATCATGAAAGTGTTATATCTACCATTGGTGTTGTGGAGAGTGTAATTACGAATATTGAAAGTGAAGCTGAATTCATAAGACTATGCCGAAAAAGAAGCATATTTAAAGATGGTGAGTTAAGCCATTGGTGGAATTATAGTAAATACAATCGACCTTTCATTGTAAACTTTCTGTATGTAGATTCTTTCCCAAAGCCAAAGGTCAATTTAAAAAGACTCATAGAGATGGGGATAATAAAATCAATAAATGACGCCCCACGTGGATTTGTACAAATTGGAAATGATAAATTTGAAGAATTTTTAAAAGAAGCTAGAGCAAATGAAAATTATATTGTCGATTAAACCAGAGTTCGCAAACAAGATTTTTGAGGGAGATAAAAATTCGAATTCAGGAGAAGCATCTTTAAAAATAAAAATGTTTCGAAAGTTATTGTTTATGCATCAGCTCCAATAAGTAAAGTTATTGGAGTTTGAAATTGAGGAAATTCTCTTCAAAGACCTAAATACCCTTTGGAAAGAAACTCAAGAGTATTCAGGAATTACAGAAGACTATTTTTACGACTATTTTGTTGGTAAAGAAAATGGGTTTGCCCTTCAAGTTAGAAGAGCTAAAAGATATAAAAAGAACTTTGTATTAAAGAATCTTTCGGAAAAGTACCGCCACAATCTTTTGCTTACTATGAAGAAAGCACGATGCCCTAACATCATCTATACGCAAGCAGGGTTTTCGTGCTTCTTAGGACAGGAATGTAGTATTAAAGTTCAGTTCTTCGTAGGACGTTCAGTGGTGAAAATCCCTGCCTGCGCATAGCTGCAAAACGTTAGCTGCCACCATAAACTGACATCATACTTTAAAATGGGACAAACCAGACGGAGAATAAGCACACACAGGAAAGCGAAGGAAACAATAAACAGTTTTTATGATAACAATTCACATTGTTTAATCATACATTATTCTTGTGAAAGTTTCTATGACATAAAGGATGGCAAGACGCCGAGAATTACTTCAATTGCTGTTAGGTATCTAAACACAGCTCAGACAAAATCTTTCTCCATTCACAAGGTTGCCGAACTGAAAAAAACACCTCTTGACGAGGTAAGCGGTAGTTACGACCAACTTGAAAAGGAAATGCTCAAAGACTTTTTGATTTTGTAAAAGAACACAAGGACTATAAATGGATACACTGGAATATGCGGGACATCAATTACGGATTTGAAGCACTACAATACAGAGCAACAGTTTTAGGAACTAAACCTTTTGAAATTAAAGATGAAAATAAATTTGACCTTGCTCGCCTATTGATTGACAAATATGGAAAAGGATACTCCAGTCATCCACGACTTCCTTCTATTTTAGAAATGAACAAAATTTCACCGAAGCATTGGCTGAACGGTGATGAAGAAGCTAAAGCTTTTGAAGATAAAGAGTATGTGCGTTTACACCAATCAACATTAGCCAAGGTAGACGTTATTGAAAATATTCTCAAGTTGACAGCCGAAGAAAATTTCAAGACCAAATCAAAGTGGCGAGACATTTACGGACTTAGTCCGCAAGGATTTTTTGAGCTTGCAAAAGACCACTGGTTATACAGTCTAATACTTTTCATTGTTGCTACTGTTTTGGGGACGTATTTAGGAAAGCTCTTTGGAGGCTAAATTTCTGAAGACGAATGGCGAGCAGCTAACATTGCATTGGCAATATGGCGGGGTGACGAATATATTCTCAGTTTCTGTTCACTATTTAGCTTCGGTTTCGGCAAACGAATAACCCCGAGCAACAGAATAAACATTTAGCTTTTGTATCTTTAATCAGCAGCGGCCGGGCGGACGCAACACCTCAACGGTAGAGCCGGCCAAATCCTATTAGGTTAGATCGAGGCTAAATAAATTTATAATTATAAAAAATAATAGATGAAAAAGATAATTTTTTCGATAGGGATAATCATTTTCAGCTTTACTATAAAAGCGCAAACTGTTAATGATATACCATTAAAAGACGTCGATGTTGAGTATGTTCAAATAGTTGGCACTTCTAAACTGCTAAGTACTAAGCTGACAATTCAAATTGACTTTGGCCAAAGGACAAAATTATTTTCATCAGGGAAAGAAACTATAATAAAAGATGAAAATGGCAAAACTTTAGAATTTAACTCAATGATAGATGCTTTAAATTTTATGTCTAAGAACGGATACGAATTTGTTAATGCTTACGTGATCACAGTGAGCAATCAAAACGTTTACCACTATTTACTTAGAAATAAGAAAAATAAGGCCAAAGATTAAAAATTATCATAAAGCATTAACTGATAAAGCTTCGATCAACTTAAAAGGAAAGTCGATTTTCATTCTTCAAACTCAAATTCAAAATCAAGCAGTTTTTTAGGATGTAGCTTCATTGCTAATGCTAAAGCAACAAGCGTTGCTACAGTGGGACTTTGTCCTTTTACTTCGATTAAATAGATTTGTTTGGGCTCAACGCCAGCCATTGCCCCAAGAGTTTCTCTTGACAGCTTTTTTGCGGTTCTAACCTTTCTTAGGTTTTCACCTAGCGCAAGATCATATTTAGGGTTTCTTATACTCACTTATATGAAGGTGCAACGTAATGGAAAAAAATCACGTCAAATTTGACGTGAATAGAATATTTGTTTATATTTGGGGTAAGAATAAAAATATATTTGCGATCACTTCATAAACTAATTTGAAGCATTCGCTTTGAGTCTCGACTTGAAAACTGGTAATTTTCTTTCGCAACGAGATGATAAGTAGAATAGCTCACGAACCTAGGCGTGAGCTCTCTTATCCGTTGCAGGGTATACCAGTACCTCAAGTCGGTAAGTTGAGCGCCACGCCTTTTTGGTGCGGGTGCTTATTAAAACCACCTGTTATGAACGCCGTTACTACACCTACAACACAACACCACCCGTTTAACGAGGCCCAATGGCTGCGTATTTTATTTCTCATTGCCGATACCGAGCAATGGCTACAGCAATTACATAAAGACACTTTTTACCAATTACCGCTTAAGCAGCATAAAAAGCTGTTGCGTAATAACTGGTATTTAAGCGCATCGGTACTGGCGCATATACTGGAGCGGCATTATGCGCCGATGGCCCGCCATCCCGGCGCCGGTAAGTTTACCATTGGCGTGGAGCGTATTGTGGCTATTATTAAAGCGGCTTTTGCAGCTACCCCGCAGCCGGTGCCGCAAAGCTGCTATTACCAAAGGGTTTGGGATGCGGGGAGCATTGTGGGCTATGATGTTTGTGGGAGTGCTACGCAGGTGGTTACGGTGATCGCTGACGCCGCAGGAAGGATTATCACGGCTTTTCCGGGAGTAATTGAGATCCCTCCGCTTCACTACGTTTCGGTCGGGATGACGAATCCTGATCGTCGTTTTGACCGAAGCGCAACAAAGTGAAGCGTAGCGGAGAAAACTCCTGAAATCATCCCTGTAGTTATAGGGATTGAAAAAATTGGCTAAAAACAATTTGGTAAGTCTAAACCCGTCATCCCGAAAGTATTCGGGACGGCTTTTTAACGGCTTACGCAATTGTTTTCTTAACGCCATTTTTTCAAGGCCGGTCCTGCATCCTGCCATAGCTTGAACTATATTCTTCTATCAGTAGCTGCATGAGGCACCTATTTTTGTTCGGTGGTGCGAAGGCACCAGACGCCGTAAGGCGGAAGAACAAAAATCAGTGCCGGTGCAGTTACTCGCCTCGCCGGGCGTGGAGGCAAAAAACCGCATATATAACAGTATGGTAATAACAAGAACACCTTATTCCACTTACAAATTCTTTTATTCCCGCCTGTTTGTAGTCGGGCAGGAAGAAAAAGGTGGAGAATGATAGAATAGGAAAGAAGGCCGTCGCTAACAAGGGTGGATCCTCGGCTACGCTGCGCTTCGCTCCCCAAAGGGGGCCTTCGGACGGGATGACGATCGTGACTGAACGGGCTCCGCCACGTCCGATCGGGATGGCGATTTCAGATCGTTTTTTCAACCGAAGCGAAACGGAGTGTAGCGAAGCGGAGAAATCTACAATTATTGATGGGCAGTAGCCCAAGGATGACGGCACCAATTAAGCATCAAGCAATAAAATAAAACACCATGAAAAAACGCTTTGTTACCTTAAACCGCATTGCGGCAACCTGCAAAGGCAATCCGCTGAAAGTATCGCCATTGCAGGTATTACAGGAGTTTTTCAGCTATGCCAAACCTGCCGAGCATGTAAAAGCTTTTGATGAATTTTGCCGAGCAGCACTGAAAGAACAATATTTGGCGCCGGGGCAGCCCGGCTAATGCCCTGCATTATGCCCAACAATTGAGCTACTATTAGAAGTAGCTTACCTGCTGTATTTAAAGCCGCTCAAGTATCGCGGCTGTTTCAAAAAATATACAACAGGATTGTTGGTAACGAGTAATGGATATGCTAATGAGGGTGATTTTTTAAGCGGCTTCTTTAAACAGGCTTCACTGCAAAAATGGAAAAGATGGCTGCAGTGTTTTACCCATGCCGCTATTGCTGATAGCCCCGTGGCGGATGAAATAACTGCCGTTCATATTTATGTATTTATCGACCATATAAAGCAGCTTTTACACCTGGCGGCGATGATTGTAAACGCCCGGGGCAATATACAGCACGCTGCCTGCTAATGAAAAACATCTGCCTGCGTTGAGCTGCAGCGTTTATAAAATTGCTGTAAATGAACGGGCTACCCCTACAGTAAATCTACCCCTTTGCCGGTTTCGGCAAAATGACGGATCATGTCATTTCGCTCTGTTAAAAACCGTTTGAGATACCGGGTAAGTATCAGCTGGTCCACCAGCTTCCCCAATAACCCGGCTGGCGATTGAAAGTGCAATCTGTCTTTCATTAAAGTTCCGTCATCAGTTTCGCTAAAAAGATGGTCATGTGAAAATAACCGGAAAGGGCCTTTTTGCTGCTCGTCCCTGAAATGAAAAGGACGATTATAGGCCATTATTTTAGAAGTGAATTTTTGACGCACAAAAAAATGAGTGGCCTGCCAGGTTACTGTTTCGTTCATGCCAATCAATCCACTAGTTCTGCCTGCAATAGCCTTCTCTTTGGTTTTTGCGGTCGATAAGGTATGCAGGTCGATACTCCTGGAAAGATCGAAGCACGTGCTAATATCAGCATGAATAAATGTTGCTAATTCGATGACCGGCATATCATTTTTATTTGTCACCAATTATACGCCACCTATTTACCCATGGCCGCTTCATCCAGCATCCAGATGGCTGTACCTTTTTAAGATCCACCTCTTGTACCGGGAATTTATGTTTGGCATTTTTGAAAAAATATGCTTCACCACAGGGGCTTTGGCTGCTCCGGCTACCAGGAACATAGCCTCTTTGCTGTTATCAATTAAACGATAGGTAAAGCTCAACCGAAAAGTTTGTTTGCTTTCTACCCACACTTCTTTAATGTATGCTTTTTCTCGTTCAGGATGTTGGTGCCGGGAAATAATGAAGCCGTATGACCATCATCGCCCATGCCCAGCAGGGTGAGGTCTATCTGCATTTTTTTCCTAAAGTATCTGCTATTGCTTTTTCGTACTGCACCGCGCAATCTTTGGCTTCACCTTTGGTAGGCATAGCCAGTATATTCTTACGGGGCACTTTTACATGATCCAGCAGCGCTTCTTTTACCATGCGGTAATTGCTGTCTTCATGCGTATGGGGTACAAAACGTTCGTCACCCCAAAGCAGGTGCACGTTTTTCAATCGATATTTCTTGAAAATTTTGGGGTAGCTAATAATTGATACAATGCTTTTGGCGTACTGCCACCAGACAAAGCTACGGTGAAGCGGCCTGTTTCTGCAATGCTCTTATTACAGCGTTCTACAAAATAATGCGCCGCTGCAATGCTTAAAGCTTCGGCATTTTCCCAAATTAATTTTATGTGTTGCATTTATTTCTTTTTAGTGGTTTTTGTTTTAGATGGTTCAGGCAGCATCAGCCATTTAATCGGGCCTTCTTTTATCAGGTCATCTGCCTCTTTCGGTCCCCAGCTACCGGCTTTATATTTTTCATGTCTCCTTTCTCCCGGCTCCAGGCATTCAATATGGGCATTACAATGCTCCAGGCCGTTTCTACCTGGTCGGCGCGTATAAACTGGGTAGCATCACCTTCGAGCGCATCCAGCAGCAATGTTTCGTAAGCTTCAGGCGCCTCCTCTATAAATGAATCGTGATAGCTGAAGTCCATTTCCAGCGGCTTTAATTTCATTTCAAGCCCCGGCACTTTACCCTCAAATAACAGGCTTATTTTTTGTTCGGGTTGAATACTGATGACGAGGCGGTTGGGCACTACATCGTCTTTAAATATTTTATGCGGACTGTCTTTAAACTGAACCACGATTACCGACGACTGTTTCTGGAGGCTTTTGCCGGTACGCAGGTAAAACGGAACACCTTTCCAGCGCGGGTTATCGATCCACACCTTCATGGCCACATAAGTTTCGGTAGTAGAGCTGCGGGCCACATTGGTTTCTTCTTTATAGCCTACCTGCTCTTTACCGTTTATTTCACCTTTGGTATATTGCGCTCTCACCACGTCCTGTACGGCGGTGGCTGTTGTAAAAGGCCTTACTTTTTCAGCACTTTTACTTTCTGCTTTCTTATATCTTCTGCATCATAATTACCCGGGCACTCCATGGCAACCAAAGACAGCAGCTGCAGTAAGTGGTTCTGCACCATATCTCTTAATGCACCGCTTTTATCGTAATAGCTGCCGCGGGTGCCAACGCTTACGCTTTCGGTAACGCTTATCTGTACCTGGTCGATAAACTTATTGTTCCATAAGGGTTCAAAAATATAGTTGGCAAACCGGAATGCGGCAATATTCTGCACCACTTCTTTGCCGAGGTAGTGATCGATACGATAGATCTGGTTCTCGTAAAAAGTTTGTTGAGCAGGTCGTTCAATCCTTTGGCTGATGCGAGATCGGTTCCAAATGGTTTTTCTACTACAATGCGATCCTTATCTCTCTGGGAAGCGATATTGTGTTTGGCAACGCTGTTGGAAATGACTTCGATAAAACCGGGAGCTACCGAATAGTAGAGCAGCCGCGTGGCGCGCGTCTTCCATTTTTTATCATTCTCGTCCAGCGTGGCTTTAAGTCGCGTATAGGTTTCCTCTATCGTAAAATCTCCCTGGAAGAAGTATAGATTGTCTGTAAACTTTTTCCATTCTGCTGCCCTGGCTTTACCCCTTCTTGAAAAAAAAGATTCACTCCTTCCAGCATATGCTTTTCATAAGCGCCTTCAGGCAGGCCCTGGTAGTGAACGCCATAAATAGCAAACTTATCCGGCAGGTAACCACTGACGTATAAATTATAAAATGCCGGGATCAGCTTGCGCCAGGCAAGATCGCCAAAGCCTCCAAAGATGACAATGTTAGCTGGTGTAGTTTTAAAGCTCATAAAAATATTTGATGCTGGTTTCTTGATATGGGATACCGGGTATTTGATGCCCGATGCTAACTTTCTGATGCCAGGTTGAGATAACTGTAATGAACCATCAAGCATGATCCATGAACTGCTATCTACCTACGTAGCCGGCGTCCAATCGGTATGGAACGAACCTTCTTTATCAATACGCTCGTAAGTATGCGCACCAAAATAATCACGTTGCGCCTGTATTAAGTTGGCAGGCAGTCTTTCCTGCACATAAGCGTCAAAATAATTAAGTGCTGCAGAAAATGCCAGTGCCGGAATGCCGGCATCCATGGCTGTTTTCAGGAAGTTAACCAGGCCGGGCCTCTTTTCTTTTAGCAAGGGTACAAATACCGGTGAAGCAATTACATTACTTAAGGTAGGATCTTCGGAAAAAGCCTTGTATAAATCGTTCAGCATTAAAGAACGTATAATGCATCCGGCACGCCACACCTTTATAACCGTGGGAAGGGGAATTTCGTATTTATAAATAGAGGATGCTACAGCAAGTAATTCCAGCCCCTGTGCATAAGCCATCATAAAGCCAAAATGTAAAGCGTCGCGGCAGTCTTTCTTCAGCGCTTCTACATCTGCACCGGTTTTTTTATTCTGATGGTTGTATAAACGGGAAAACTGTACGCGCTCTTCTTTTAGCGCAGACAGGTAGCGCATCGAAACCGAAGTGTCTACCGTAGGCAACGGTACATTTAATTCAAGAGCACTTTGAGAGGTCCATAGTCCCGTGCCTTTTTGTTTGGCCTTATCCAGTATCATATCCACAAGGTCGTTACCTGTTTCAGGATCTTTTTGTTCAAAAATATTGGCGGTTATTTCAATGAGGAAGGATTGCAGCTCGCCTTTGTTCCAGGTGTCAAAAAGCTGATGCAGGTCGGCGTTGGATACACCTTCATTTCTTAGTAACCCGTATACCTCGCTGATCATTTGCATAACGGCGTATTCAATGCCATTGTGTACCATTTTTACATAGTGCCCTGCGGCGCTGTTACCCATAAATGCAACACAAGGTTCATTATCGGCTTTGGCGGCAATGGCTTCAAAAATATCCTGCACCAGCTTATAGCTTTCTTTGTTGCCCCCTGGCATCATACTGGGGCCAAAGCGTGCGCCGTCTTCTCCGCCCGATACGCCCATCCCTATAAAATGAATGCCGGAATTTTGTAAAGCCGCATATCTTCTGTCGGTATCAATAAAATGCGAATTGCCGCCGTCTATTAAAATGTCGCCTTTTTCCAGGTTGGGCAATAGTTCATCAATTACGGCGTCTACAATTTTACCCGCCGGTACCAGGAACATAATAATGCGCGGTGTTCTCAGGCTCTTTATTAAATCGAGCGATGAGGATACTGTAACAATGGGCCGATCCCCGCTTCTTCGTTCATACGCTTCGTCTGCTCCTCGCTGCGATCGTAACCACATACCTTAAACCCATGATCTGCAATATTTAAAACAAGATTCCGCCCCATAGTGCCGAGGCCAATCATTCCAAAATGTGCGTCCATAAAAATTTTTTTTAAAGATAGGATTGCATTAATGAAATCTTAAAATATTATTGATTGTTCACACAATTTTAAAGCCTTGTTGGCGTTTTACGATGAATTTCGTTACTTTCACATTACGAACGGATATATTATTAAGAACCATTTTAGTAAAGAAAAGATCAGTATATACGATGTTTATCAAGAAAGCATTACCCGCTTTGGCCTTGTTGGCTTTGTGTGCCTGCGGAGATAACATGCCTAAAAAAACCAATGTTCTCAATAGAAATCCTCCGAAGAATACGGCTACAAAACCATCTCCCAATAATCAGCCCAATCAGACCGTTTTTACAAAGCCCGAGCAAGTTACGCGCAATAACCAGCCAGGCAATACACCCGAAGTAACGAAGAGGCCTGAGCGGGAGAAAGAAGTGTATACGCCGCCGCCAGCCAGCACAGATGCAGCTGCTTATACTTACCGGTCTCCGCAATATTATAAGCGCATAACAGATAGTATTCAGTTTTACGCCAAGCCTTCTTACGAAAAAACAGTAGATGAGATCATTAACCAGATAGCTAAAAACCCTTCGCAACGGAAAAATCCTGCTGTGAATTCCCAATGGTATGCGTCGGTAAATTTTAATATAAGAAAGCCCAACTTTGTGGTATTGCATCACACGGCGCAAAACTCTGCAGAACAAACTTTATTTACATTTTCTATTACAAGAACCCAAACCAGTGCGCATTATGTGGTGGGGCGCGACGGTGTGGTGTACCAGATGCTGAATGATTATGTAAGAGCCTGGCACTCGGGTAATAGTAAATGGGGCAGCATCACAGATATGAATTCATGCAGCCTGGGTATTGAAATAGATAATAACGGGGAAGAGCCTTTTTCCGATGCACAAATCACGGCATTAATTAAGTTGCTCGATTATTTAAAAGATCAATACGGCATTCCGCAATCCAACTTTATTGCACACTCCGATATAGCACCCAGCCGCAAAAGCGATCCCAGCAAATATTTCCCATGGAAACGCCTTGCTGACGCAGGTTTTGGCTATTGGTACGATACTTACAATTTGCAAACACCCCTGCAGATTTTAATGCCCTGTTGGCGTTAAGAGTGATTGGTTATGATATCAGTAACCAGTCTGCCGCTATAAAGGCCTTTAAATTGCACTATATACAAAACGACGTTTCCGGTACCCTTAACGATTACGATAAGAAGGTATTATACAACCTCTATCGTAAGTTTTAATTACCCAGCCCATTAAACCGCAGAGGTAGCATTTCTTTTTGTTGAAAGCTATTTTGCTCAACATGTAATGCTCTCTGAAGATCATTATCATGCATATAATGTGTATGATGCACATATTGCTTTAATTGTTATATTGCGGGAGGCAGGCTTTCCGGCATAACAGAATTTGCAGATGCAGGCGCAGGCCGGAGTAATAAAAAGAGATATAAAAGAAATGACAGAAGAACATAAAAGGTTACGGAGAACGCAAAAAGGCTGTACCATTAGAAAAATGGGGCCCTATGTAAGTGAACGCCAGTGGGGTACCGTTAGAGAAGATTACAGTGAGTATGGAGACAGCTGGGGATATTTTCCTTTTGATCACGCCTATTGCCGCTCTTATTTCTGGGGTGAAGACGGGTTGGCCGGTATTTCAGATTATTTTCAGAACCTCTGCTTTGCTGTAGCACTATGGAATGGTAAAGACCCTATTTTAAAGGAGCGTTTATTTGGATTGGGGAACTACGAAGGCAACCATGGTGAAGATGTAAAAGAGCTCTATTATTACCTGGATAATGTACCCAGCCATTATTATATGGAATACCTGTATAAATACCCGCAACAGGCTTTCCCTTATGAGCAATTGAGAACGGAGAATAAAAACCGTTCGAAAAATGAGCCGGAATATGAAATACTGGATACAGATGTATTTAATGATAGCAGGTATTTTGATGTAAATATTACCTACGCCAAAACCGATAGTACCGATATTGGCATTCGGATAAGCATCACCAACCGGTATAAAAATGCCGCGCCTATTACCGTTTTGCCTACGCTTTGGTTTTACAACCGGTGGACCAAGCACGGCAGTTTAAAAACCAAGCCCAATTTTTCGCCTGCAGGAAAAAATACCATATTTGCCGAACACTCAAGATTGGGCAACTATTACTTTTACTACCAGGATGCAGATGATGCGCTGTTCACGGATAATGAAACCAACACGCAGATCGTAACCGGTCAGCCCAATGAAAGCATTTTTACAAAAGATGCTTTTCACCAGGCAATCATTCATAAAGCTCATGTAAATGAGTTGCGCCAGCGTAAATCGGGAACGAAATTTTCTCCTGTTTATAATTATTCGGTAAAAGCCGGCGAAACCATACATATCTATTGCCGCCTTTCCGAAAAACAGCAAAAAGACCCTTTTGACAGTGAATTTGAAAAGCTGTTCGAAAAAAAGAAAGAAAGAGGCCGATGAGTTTTATGCAGAAATATTTCCCAGGGGTGTAAAGAACGACCTGGCGAAAGTGCAAAGGCAGGCCCTGGCCGGTTTATTGTGGAGTAAGCAGTATTATCACTATGATATAGAAAAATGGCTGTCTAACTCAGATGGTATCGCACAAAACAACGACCGGCGTAAAAGCGGCAGGAATAACGATTGGAAGCACCTTAAGAACCAGGATGTGATATCGATGCCGGATAAATGGGAGTATCCGTGGTATGCGGCATGGGATCAGAGCTTCCAGTGTATTTCGATGGCGGTAGTAGATCCTGTATTTGCCAAAAACCAGTTGCTGCTGTTGATGCGGGAATGGTATATGAAGCCCGACGGGCAATTGCCTTCTTACGAATGGAACTTCAGTGATGTAAATCCACCGGTACAGGCCTGGGCCGCTATGGAAATCTTCGAAATAGAGCGAAAGACAACCGGTAAAGGAGATATTGACTTTCTGAAAAAGTATTTCATAAACTGCTGATCAATTTTACCTGGTGGATTAACCGGAAAGATCGCAAAGGGGATAATATTTTCGAGGAGGATTTCTGGGCCTCGACAATATCGGGGTGTTTAACCGTAGTTACCACGACCAGGGTGAAATTCAGCTGGAACAAGCCGATGGAACGAGCTGGATGGGAGTGTATGCATTGAGTATGATGGATATGGCCCTCGAAATTGCTTTGGTAGACAATAGCTTTGAAGATGCCGCTACCAAGTTTTTCGAGCATTTTATACTGATTGCAGAAGCGTTGAACGAGCATTTCTTATGGAATGAGGAAGACCAGTTTTTCTACGATGTACTATGCATGCGCGATGCGCCGCCCCAGCCGTTAAAGATCCAATCAATAGTTGGGCTCACCTCTTTATATGCAGTAGCCACCATCCGCAAAGAAGTGTTTGAAAAACTGCCCGACTTTGCCAAGCGCTTTGAATGGTATAAAAATACCGCCTGAAAAACAACCGCTTCTGGCCGAAAGAAGAGCATAGCGATGGCGACGAACTATTGCTG
Source organism: Paraniabella defluvii (assembly GCA_019316985.1). Lineage (GTDB taxonomy): Bacteria > Bacteroidota > Bacteroidia > Chitinophagales > Chitinophagaceae > Niabella > Niabella defluvii. Next base: position 1,437,222 of record CP079215.1, on the reverse strand, counting down.
TCGATGGTACAAACCGACCGGTTAAAAGCGCTGCTGAAAAGACTTTTGGATGAGAACGAGTTTTTATCCGGTGGCGGTATCAGGGCACTGTCTAAGTACCATGAAGCGCATCCTTACTCGGTTACTATCAACGGAGAAGTGCACTCTATTCAGTATGATCCGGGTGATTCCACTTCTGATATGTTTGGGGCAATTCCAACTGGCGGGGCCCTGTTTGGATACCTATCAACTTTATCATTATACAGTCTATCAGGCGTTTAGGTAAATTTTATCACGACTCTTTAATGGTAGAATATCCTACGGGGTCGGGCCACCAGATGAATCTTTTTAACACATCTACCGAGTTGGCCAAGAGGGTGATCAGCATGTTTGAGAAAGACAAAGACGGCAACCGTCCTATTTACGGTCCTTATAACTGGTTCTATAAGCAGCCCGAAAATGAAGAGCTGATTCTGTTTTTCGAATATTTTCACGGAGATACCGGTCGTGGCCTGGGCGCTAACCACCAAACAGGCTGGAGCGCACTGGTGGCCGAGCTGATCAGCGAGCTGGCGGATAAAGAATAACAATACTGTTACAGGTGAAGACAAACGGTTGTGACATTGTGCGCAACCGTTTGCTTTTTTGATACATTCTACAACAACTTATCTTATTTTTATTACTTAATCATTTTAAAAGATAATTGTTTATGGGTGTAGCTGTACAATCAGGATCTCAAAGAAATTATATGGTGCCGTTGATCACCATCTGTGCACTGTTTTTATATTCGGTTTTGTAACCTGGGCCAATGGCACACTTATCCCGTTTTTTAAATTGTCCTTCGGCCTCTCTGATATACAGGCTTTTTAGTAACTACCGCGTCGTACATGGCCTATTTTTTTCTTGCACTGCCCTCTTCGTGGATACTCAAAAAAACAGGGTTTAAGAATGGGTTGGTATTGGGGATGATCGTATTAGCACTGGGCTCGCTGATCTTTATCCCTGCCGCCAAATCCAGGTCTTTTGAGTTGTTCCTCACCGGCATTTTTGTACAGGGCGCCGCCCTGGCTTTGCTGCAGACAGCATCTAATCCTTACCTGTCTATTATCGGGCCTATTGAAAGCGCTGCCAAAAGGATCAGCATGGCCGGTATCTGTAATAAATTTGCAGGTATGATTGTGCCCTTTATTATGGGTGCAGTATTTTTAAAAATGCAGCAGAAACAGAAGATAAAATTAAAGCAGCTACCGGTATTGAAAAAGAGCAGTTGCTGAACGACGTATTAGGAAGAGTAAACACGCCATATATTGTATTAGCCGTTGTATTTGTACTGTTGCCATCCTGCTCAGGTACCTGCACTTACCGGAAATAAACCCCGAAGAAGACGTGGTGGACGAAGCCAGCGGGGAGATAGTGCATCATAAAAGTGTATTCCAGTTTCCCCATCTCTTTTTAGGTGCGCTTTGCATTTTTGTATATGTGGGTGCCGAAGTAATGGCAGGCGATATTATTGGTGTGTATGGGAAAGAGCTGGGTATTCACGCAGATCAGGCCAAATATTTTACTTCTCTCACTTTAGGAGGTATGCTGGTGGGCTATTTAGTTGGTATTTTTACCATCCCAAAAATACTTTCCCAGCAAGCGGCGCTCAGGATATGTGCAGTACTGGGAATTTTGTTTTCAGTGATTGCTTATTTCAGCTCGGGCTATACTTCAGTAATTTGTATCGCGCTTCTCGGCCTTGCAAATTCATTAATGTGGCCGGCTATTTTTCCGCTGGGCATCAGCCATCTTGGCAAGTTCACCAAAATAGGCTCTGCGATCATGATCATGGGTATTGCCGGTGGAGCTATTCTGCCATTAATATATGGTTACCTGAAAGATCACCTGCAGGTTAATTTCCAACTGGCTTATTTTGTATCGGTGCTACCTTGCTATTTATACATTTTGTATTTTGCGGTAGCCGGTCATAAAGTAGGCCTCAGGGGAAAGATAAAATAATAAAAACAGGTAAAATATTATCTCAGTAACAACTCACAGGGCTTTAGCCCTGTTTGTTTTTTAAAAGCGGTGCTAAAGTGAGAAATAGAGGAGTAGCCGAGCATCATTGAAACATCGGTGACGTTCAGCCCTTTTTCATATAAAAGATATTTGGCGTGCTCCATGCGCTGGTTCTGGTAAAAATCGAAGATGGTAGTGCCATACATTTCTTTGAACCCTTTCTTAAGGTAGCACTCATTCATAGCCACTTTGCGGCTGAGCTCCTTAATAGTAATGGGCTGCCCAATGCTTTGGATCAGGATATCGCGGGCAAGGGTTATTTTTTCACGGTCAACCTCACTGTTTAAAAAGCGGCAGGATAAAATTTCTTCTTTATCGGAGATCCAATCCATGCTATACAGCAACAGCATTTGTAATTGCGCGTTTACATAAATATTTTCCAGGCTACCTGTATATTTATGATTGACCAACGCTTCAATTACACCACGTGTTTTACAGCAAAGGGGTATATTTTTCTGAAAGGAATCTTTTTTGTTAAAACGAAGCAACAAATCGGTTGCAGAGCTGGTGGCTTTGCTATTGGCAAACTGGGTGAGTTGCGGCGCCGAGTAATCAACTGCCACCACATCGTAGGAGGGCACGCTTTGTGCGCAGCTTTTGGCGTTGCCCGAGGTGCATTTCTGGCAGGCATCGGTATTGCAATACATATTTCCAGCCACGCAAAATCTCAGCTTCACTCCGTTCTGTTCGTTGCTTTTGCCTTTATAGTCGTAGTTAACAATACCTATATCTTCTGTACTATTCTCTTCATCGCGCATAAAACGCCTGATAGAATAATTTACAGCCCCTGGTATATGTTGCTCTTTACATACAATAGGTTGTAACCCATTTAATGTTTGTGTCCACAGACCATTCACCGTCGTTATTTCGTCTTGCCTGCTCATTAAAGTAGGTGCAAAAATAATATTGTTTGCTAAAATATTCAACTAACGGCTATTAGTTATAAATTTGGAGGCTTTATCGGCCAAATAGTATCAGGATATTATCAAATCTTTAATTTTGCACGCCGCCTGGGCGGTGATGTCCCAAATATTAGTGTTCGAGCAGCAGAAAGAAAATTTTACAGCTTTTTAATGATACATTTCAACTCATACATACATCCGGACGCTAAGGTGGCGACCAATGTTAAAATAGACCCTTTTACAGTTATTCATCCCAATGTGGAAATAGGAGAAGGAACCTGGATAGGCTCCAATGTTACCATACAGGAGGGAACCACTATCGGGAAGAACTGTAAAATTTTTCCGGGTTCTGTTATTGGTTCCGAGCCCCAGGATAAAAAGTATGCGGGTGAAAAAACAACAGTAGAGATTGGCGATGATTGTGTGATCCGTGAATTCGTTACCATTCACCGCGGTACCAGCGATAAATGGAAAACTGTAGTGGGAAAAGGTTGCTGGATACTGGCTTACAGTCATATAGGTCACGATTGTGCTATTGGCAACTATTGTACGCTGAGTAACAGCACCCAGATAGCAGGGCATGTAGTGCTGGGAGATTATGTGGGATTCGGAGGCGTGGTTGCCGTACACCAGTTCGTAAAGATTGGTTCTCACTCATTTATAAGCGGTGGTTCGCTGGTTAGTAAGGATGTTCCCCGTTTATCAAGGCTGCAAGGCAGCCCTCAGCTATGCCGGTGTAAACTCGGTAGGTTTAAAACGGAGAGGCTACAGCATCGAGCAAATCAACCATATTCTGGATATATACCGGGTTCTTTATAATAAAGGATTAAATGTTACCCAGGCCGTTCAGATACTGGAGGAAGAGTTTCCCGTAACCGAAGAAAGAGACGAAATACTCACTTTTATCCAGGAAAGTACGCGGGGATCATCAAGCGGTACAGCAAAGCCAATGGCGATGACGATTCAATTGCATAATGCTGGTAAACGTTATAACCGCGACTGGATTTTCCGTGGTCTCAATTATACATTTCAGCCCGGAAAGCATTATGCGATCACCGGGCCTAACGGAAGTGGTAAAAGTACCCTGTTGCAGGTGCTTAGTGGCGCCGTTTCCATTAATGAAGGCTCCTGCAGCCACTCTTTGAGTAACGCCTCCATTCCTGTTGAAAAGATTTTCAATTATACTTCGTTATGTGCACCTTACCTCGAGCTGGTAGAAGAATTTACCCTGACAGAGTTTTTAACTTTCCACCAATCATTTAAGCCCTTTATAAATGAGATGACGGTTAATGCTGTGGTGCAGGAAGTGCAACTGACGCATGCCCGTCATAAAAAAATAAATGAATACAGCAGCGGCATGAAGCAAAGGGTAAAACTGGCGCAGTGCCTGTTGTCGGATACTCCTCTTGTATTACTGGACGAGCCCTGCACCAACCTGGATGTAGCAGGCATTGAACTATATAACCAGCTTATCAAAAAGCATTGTTCGGGAGGCTGGTTGTTGTAAGCAGTAATGATATTGCAGAATACGGTTTTTGCGAAGAAGTGCTGGATATTACGGCATTTAAGTAGCACAGCTTGAAACGGGCTGCTGTTTGGTTATATCTCCGGCAACATTAACCTTTTGCGTTTTGAATAAATGCGTATCGCCACCACCAGTATTACACAAATACTCAGGTCAACACTTCGATTGAAGTTGAGGTATTTGTTGATTAATATAAAAGCAAGCCCCCGGCAGCGCAGGCTGTTGCATACAGTTCTCCTTTACGCAGCAACAGCGGAGCGTACCCGCAAAAGATATCGGCAATCAATCCCCGAAAGTAGCGGTAATAATACCCATAATTAGCGAGTACAGGTTATTGGTGCCTGTTTGAATGGCCGCTTCTATGCCAACAGCCGTAAAAAGACCAATACCTATCGCATCTGTAAAAAAATCGTTCTTCTAAAGTTGTTCACCTTGTCTTTTACTAAAAAGTAACGGCGGTACCGGCAAATACTAGTGCAAAAGCCAGGTTGTCGTTGATCCAGGTTAAGGGCGCACTCCCAACAGCAGGTCGCGCAATGTGCCACCACCATAAGCAGATACAAAGGCTACCACCAGGCCCCAAATATATCGAGCTTGGCGCCACGGGCCTTAAAGGCGCCGGCAAGCGCAAACATAAAAATACCCAGGTAGGTTATGACGGTTAAAAAGTCACCCGGCAAAATTAAACGAGCTGTTTATACAATGAACCGATCTCTAAACTATTTTTATTAATCGACGTAATATATAGGTTGCTGCTTTTTAAGCCGCTTTGTATAAATTTACTCATCTGTTAACGCTCACCTTATAAAATATACTTATGCCAGCTGATGTATTACTTTTCGATGTTCAGGACCATATTGCCGTTATAACTATTAACCGGCCCGACAAGCTTAATGCGTTGAATAAATCGGTATTTGATGAATTGGACAGGTTGGTGGATGCGGTTATTGAGCGGCCCGATATCAGGTCGGCAATTATTACCGGGGCGGGGACAAAGCTTTTGTAGCCGGTGCCGACATCAGCGAATTTACCAGCCTGGATGCCCAATCGGGCGAAGCCCTGGCACGCCGGGGCCAGTTAGTGTTCGATAAAATTGAAAATAGCCCTAAGATCATCGCTGCTGCAGTAAACGGATATGCCCTGGGCGGCGGTTGTGAGCTGGCAATGGCCTGCCATTTCCGTGTAGCCAGCGATAACGCAAAATTTGGGCAGCCGGAAGTGAACCTGGGACTATTGCCCGGGTATGGCGGCACGCAGCGCCTTACCCAGCTAATAGGCAAAGGAAGGGCTATTGAGCTGTTGGCTACCGGTAACATGATTGATGCGCTGACAGCATTTAAATTACGGGCTGGTGAATCACGTGGTGGACAGAAGTGAATTAATAACCAAGGCCCGATCGATCCTGGCTATAGTTAATACCAGGGCTCCGTTGGCTGTTGCGGCTTCCGTTAAGGCTGCCCAGCTGGCGTACGACGTCAATAAAACCGGTTATTCAGCCGAAGCCAGGCTGTTTGGCGAGTTGCTGCAAACGCAGGATTGCCGGGAGGGCGTGCGTGCATTTATGGAAAAAAGGGCGCCGGTATTTAAAGGAGACTAAAAATGAGACGCAGGAGCTAAAAGGCTGTTTTTTGTAAAAACTGGAATAGGATTTGCATTAGATAATGAAACGCAACAGCAAGATGATGACTATTCGCGACAATGGATGCTATTGCTTCACCTTTGAGACTATCGATACTGTGGACATCTTTACAAAAACGATGTATAAACAGATAATAGTACACAGTCTGAATCATTTTATCGACATCAAAGGTTTGATAGTATATGGATGGTGTCTGATGTCAAACAAGTTATATTTTATCGGCCAATCTTTGGAAAACATTTCTTTAAAAGATCTGAGAGATGAATTTGTTGTGTTTACCTGTAGAAAGATAGTGGAAGCAATACAAGGCGATCCCAGCGAAAGAAATACCTGGCTTTTAAGCCATTTTCAGAAACCGGTGGCCTTCGAAAAAGATCCCGTCAGGCAATCGTGTTGGGGCGATATTAAAACCACCGCTCAAATAGACCTGAAAGTACCGCAGAGCATGGCAGAACAACTGGAGTTTATACATAGTTTACCGGTTAAGGAAAGAGTGGTTCAATACTCATCTGACTATATCTATAGCTCTGCCCGCGACTATATCGGCATGCCGGGTTTGGTAAAGATTACCAAACCTGCAACCGTAGAGAGCGAACTCTTTGAAATTGAAAGCCGTAAAAACGGGTTTCGCACCAATTACAACCAGTTGTAGTTCCTTTTTACCTTGTTAAAATTGTTGATAGCCAGGTAATGGCTACAGCATGCAATATATTTGTACACACGCATTACCTACATGCCCCGGAAAAAGAAATACAATTTTAATAATATCCAACTAATTGTTTCAGCAGTTTTTATCGTTGCGTTGGTTATTGCCCTGCTTCAATGGATCAATTCGCAAAAAGTAAAATTCGTTCACTACGAAGCGTTTGGAATAGATATGCCGGTGGCATTTTCAATTCATGGTATTGATGTTTCGCGGTACCAGAAGAAAATAGCCTGGCGGGGCGTTAAGGAAATGAACGTGGATAACATACAGCTCAATTTTGCTTTTATAAAAGCCACAGAAGGCGTATCGCTTACCGACAAACAGTTTAAGTATAACTGGCGGCAATCTAAAAGCATGAGGTACCCCGCGGAGCCTACCATTTTTTTTTACCCAGCCAGGATCCTGTTCAACAGGCTGAATACTTTATTTCGCGCGTAAAGCTTGAAACCGGCGATTTACCGCCTGTATTAGATGCGGAAGTGGCCGGCATACTACCGGTAAATGTATTTCGCGCCCGGATACAGGCATGGCTTGATAAGGTGGAAGCACATTACGGGGTAAAGCCTATCATTTATACCAACGCCAGGTTTTATGAAAAATACATGGGACCGGAGTTTAACGAATATCCGCTATGGGTGGCTCATTATTATGAGCGTAAAAGCCCCCGTATCAACCGGCCCTGGACCTTCTGGCAGCATAATGATAAAGGGAATGTGAATGGTATTGATGCCAAAGTAGACTTTAATGTGTTCAACGGCGACATCATTGCCTTCAATATGCTGCTGATCAAATAGCTATTTTCTTCGGCCGGGATATACCGACAGGCCCACTGACAGCAGGAAGTTGCGGGACTGCACATTATAGGTTTTGGTTTCAGCCGGAACACCGTACTCGCTATTGTCACTTTTTGAAGTAGTGAACGGGTCCGTCGAGAAATTGAGTCCAAAATCCAGTTTTAGCCAGTCATTGTTCTTAAACCCGGTTTGTAATAACACCGATGGCTCAAAAAGGCCAAAAGTATGCTCGCGGGCATCCCTGTATCCCAAAGTGATCTCCTCCGCTTCGGTATAACTGGTTTTAATATTGTTGAGCCGGAGCAGTGAAAACCTTGGCGCTACCGACATGCGCACGTAATCGTTAAAAAGAAATTGAAAGAAGGGTGGAAGAAATATTTCAGGGTATTGGCCTCATAACGCCTGAACCGGGTGGCATCAAGGGCGTTACTGCATCTGTGGAAGACATTTTACCAAAACCTACTCCCACAATCCCGTTAAAAATACTTTTCGCTTCTTCCCATTGCAGTAAAAAAACCAGCTCCGAAGTCGAACGTATGCCGGTTATACCTGACGTCCGATTTCCTGTCAATATTTGACAGGTCATCATCTTTATAGTGGTCTTTTTCGTCCCGGTAATTGCCACTGGCAGTTAACATGAAGTGATTGGTTACCGCTACCGCAACCTGCCCGTCAAATCCGGCAGAATGTCCCAGCGATTCATCGTTGTCTTCATTGTCAATGCTTGAAAATATTTTGGCAGGATTACCCGCCCCTGCTGCAGAGACCTTAAAGTCGCCCTGCTGCCTGAAAAATGCAGCATTGTGTACGGATGGCGAATTAATATAGCGGGGATTAGAGCAGGCTGTTAAAAACAGCAAGCCTGCCAGGAGCATATAAGCCATCGGGATGAGAGGGGAGCTATAATTTTTCATATACAAGTAAGTTTTATGTGGTAAAATGTAGGGGATACCAGCCCGGTTAAAATGAGGAGCTGATCATTATGGAAGCGCTTGTTTTTTGTCTTTTTAAATCTGTTATTGTTCCCATTCGCCTGCACCCATCCTGATTACTTCATAAGCATCATCAACACAATTAATAATAGTAGACGGTTCACTGCCTCCTATACCCCCATCTACAACAATATCTACCAGATTTTTATACTTCTCGTAGATAATTTCCGGATCCGTATAGTCTTCAACAAAGTCACCGGGAAGCGTCGTACTTAAAATAGGATGACCTAACTCTTTAACCAGCTCATGGGTGATTTTATTATCCGGCACGCGCAGTCCTATGGTATCTTTTTTACTCTGCAGTATTTTGGGTACCTGCTTACTGGCGGGTAAAATAAAAGTATAAGGGCCCGGCAGGTGCTCTTTTAACACCCGGTAAGTGGTATTCGATATCTGCCTCGCGAAATCGCTCAAATGGCTCAGATCGCAGCACACAAAAGACAGCTGTGCTTTTTGGGGTCTATTTGCTTGATACGGCAGATCTGTTCAATGGCTTTGGTTTGATAGATATCACATCCCAAGCCATAAATAGTATCAGTGGGGTACACGATAATACCGCCATTGCGCAGGGTTTCTGCTACCTGTTTAATCAGGCGCTCCTGTGGATCTTTTGGGTGGATGCGGAGAAGCATATGTGTAAAGTTAATAATTCAGAATGCTTATTTTCTATACTTTTGAACTAACTATATTACAAAACCTATGCTAATGAGACATTTTTTCGTAATTCTTATTTTTATGGGGGTATGGATTAATGCCAGCTCACAAAATAAAGTTCCTGCAGATACATTAAAATGGCAGGAAGACAGGAAATTGAAATGGTCTGATTTTAAGGAGCCCCAATCGATGTACCGGGCTTTTTCGGTGAAATATTTTGTCTTTTACCTTCCAGCTATAAAAAAATGCGTCTTCCTCAAAAATCAGATACGAAGTTTTTACTGTAATGGACAAAAATGCTTCATGGATACATCCGCAAAGAAAAAATAATATCAGCTTAAAGTTTTTTCAATTGCATTTTGACTTATTTGAATGCTATGCAAGGAGAATGAGGAAAAATTATGAAGAGGCCACATTTGAATCAGATCCCTCACAGACGTTTAGTAAAATCTATGATACCCAAATGAGTGCTCTTGCGCTCGAACTGAAACAAATGAAAGCAGATACTAAAATGGGCATCAATGCCTCCCAGATCAATACCTGGAGGCTTAAAATAGATAAATATTTACATGAATTATCTGCCTACAGGAATAACACACTTTGACCGACCTGCTTACTGAACCGTCCAGGTTTCCTTGCCTCTTAATAAAGCGTTCAGATCAGGGGCTTTACGCGCAATAGCATCTTCGAGCTGAAGCGCCATCATTTCTTCGTAACAAGGCCTGTCTGTTTCGTAAAACACACCAAACGGTCTGGGTAAATGCCCTTCAATGGCAGGATCGTCGAAAATGCGGGTTAAAATCTGTGCTTTGTAAATATCCCGCTCGTCGTGTATCCAGAGATCATCGGCGCTGTAGCCTTCCCCGATGGTTACTACCTGTGGTTTAAAGCCGTCCAGTCTTAAACCTTTGTTGCCTTCTGCTCCAAATATCAGGGGCTTACCTTGCTCCAGGAATAAGGTTTCTGAAGGCTTGGTACTTTTTCAGTGAAAATTTCAAACGCCCCATCATTAAAGATATTACAGTTCTGGTAAATCTCTAAAAAGGAAGCTCTTTATGGGCATTCGCTCTTAAAAGCATTGCCTGCATATGCTTTGGATCACGGTCCATTGTTCTGGCTACAAAAGTAGCGTCAGCGCCCAGGGCCAAAGCTGCCGGGTTGAAAGGATGGTCGATACTGCCAAAAGGAGTTGACTTGGTTATCTTATTTTCTTCGGAAGTAGGAGAGTATTGCCCCTTGGTTAAACCGTAAATCTGGTTGTTGAAAACCAACAAATTAACATCGAAATTACGCCTTAAAAGGTGAATGGTATGATTACCGCCAATACTGAGGCTATCGCCATCGCCGCTTACGATCCACACGCTTAATTCTGGTCTTGCAGCTTTTAAACCGCTGGCAATAGCCGTGGCACGACCGTGAATAGAGTGCATACCGTATGTATTCATGTAATACGGGAAACGGCTGCTGCAGCCAATACCCGATATGAACACTATATTTTCCTGGGAATACCCAGGCCAGGCATAATACGCTGAACCTGTGCTAATATGGAGTAATCGCCGCAACCGGGACACCACCTTACCTCCTGGTCTGTAGCGAAATCTTTTGCTGTTAATGTGGGCGCTAAAACTTCTGACATCTTATTTTTAAAATCGAGCGCAAAGGTAAGATTTTAGCAGGGGATTCACGTTAGGCTTGACAATTGCATGACTGTTTTTACTTAAATTGCCTGATGCTTCAAACAAAATTATCATTTGTGATGCTGGGAATCAGCTGCTTGCTCATGGTGGGCTTTGTTGCTACCCGCTCTTCCCAGGAACGCAATCTTAAGGTTTTACCAAAAGATATCAGTGATGAAAAACTGGATAGCCTGATGCTGACCTATAACAAAGGGTTGGGTGTTACCTGTGATTTTTGTCATACCAGGGAAATAAAAAACGGGGATACTACGCTCAATTTTGCTTCAGACAATAACCCTGTAAAAAGAAGCCCGGCGCATGATGCGGCTGACAATAGATATCAATAAGAACTATTTTAATTACGATACCAAAGTGCACCCGCTTTTTTGACCCGTATCAGCTGTAACACTTGTCATAAGGGAAATGCCTACCCGGAAGGCGACTAGGTAGAATAATTAAACAAATCGGTCATTCTTCCTTTTTTACAAAAACCATTCTCGCCTGGTCTGCCTTATAGATCTTATTATAGAAATCTACAAAGCTGGTATAATCTTTCGCGGGAAAAGTGCCGGCGTTACGTTCGTAACTGCGTATCAGTAAAATAGAACGGTTTTCGATTTTATAAGAAACATTGTAAGCTCCAAATTGATTGTCCAGTTTTACCGGTGGGGGCATAGATTCTATCTGGTAACCTTCAGGAATGGTGATATTTACTGTATCCCTATCAACAAAAGCATAAGTATATACGATATCGTGCGTTCTTTTTCAGTTTCCGCAAGTTTTGAAGTATAGGTGGAAACAATATTGGGACGAATGAATAAGCGCTTTCCTGTGATGCTGGCATAATCGTTTGCCACAAGCTCCAGTGTTTCGTTCACACTTGGTAAAGCCGACTCCCGGCTTTCTAAATAGGTAAAAGCCGGTACTTCATCATAATTGGACAAAGTGAAAATACGTTGTAATCTTTTCTTTTGTTCGTCGGGAGAGCTGTTATGGATAAGCGAATGAAGATCGTCTTGTTGTAATCCACTCGTGGTGGTGCTCACTTTCGCGGTAAGCTTACCATTATTATCAATAGCAGCTTTAATATGGCGTATCTGAAGGTTGTCTTCTTTACGATAAACGGGGGTATGAACTATTGTGCTGCCACCTTCGCTTACCAGCAGTGCTTCCCTGTTGCCGGTGAACGACCCCATGTATCCGGGAGATACAGTTTGACTGGTGCATTCAAGCCAGATGGAGTCTTTACCATTCGGTACACATACCACTACATGATTGAACTGGTTAGATGGGAAATCGCTGAGAATATCAGTTTTACCTTCCCCCGCTTTTATGAGAACATTATTGGCTTTAATGCCTGCTTCTTTAAGCAGCGCAACAATATATTGGAAAGCGCCTTACAATCTCCATACTTTTTACTGGCTACGTAAGTGGCATCTAAGGGTTGCCAGCCTCCAATTCCCAGCTGAATGCTTATATAATGGGTATGATCCTGCATAAAACGGTACAGCGTTTCGGTTTTTTCACGCTTCGTTTTTAAATGATCTGTAAGCTGGTGTACCTTGGCTTTAATATCCTCCGGCAGTATATCACGCCCGTTATAAAGTGAAAGCATAAACTTGCCAAAGTTTTGCCAGCTGCTCATTTCACCCTTATAACCGCCAAATTCAAACGAAGAGGGCGCAATCATTACACGGGTAGAAATATTGTCCCATCCGGGAGCGTAAGCCTCATCCGGTTTGGCAGTTTCATTACTTAACTGCCATTGGTATATTTTAGATGATTTTTCATCTTTGGTGCGTACATTGCCTGTATAAAGCAGCTGTTTGTAACGTAGTGTATAATCTTTGGGTGTTATAACGGTTAAAGAAGATTGTTCCACGGCTATTTCGGGCGCCGGCACCGGTTGCCATTCAGGCAGGTTAAAAATGCCCTTCATTTCTCCTTCTACTTCGTATTCTACCGTATAAGGATAGCTTTTATGATAAAAATTATGCACCTTATAACGTGCATCGTCGGCCAGATTATTCCCGTTACCGCTTTCGTCGGCAATGTCTTTTTCTTTACGTTCTTAATTTTATTGCCTGATGCGTCGTAAAGTGTGCCGGAAATACTGATGATATCCCTGAATTTGTCGTAGTAGTCAACAAAATAAGCATAACGTTCTGCCGCCTCAGACATAATTGTATAAACATAATGCCTGTAATAATAAGCCTTGCCCGGGCTTTTAATATCAATACGTATATCGTCCAGCCTTTTTATCAGGTGGGCATTTTTAGTGAGCACATCCGGAATATCTTTTACGGCATACTGTGCCGGGCTGCAATGTGCCAGTATTAAAAATGCAAAGAGCACAAAAAACTTTTCATAAACAGGTAAGGTTATTTTATCTTTTTCAACACAATCTGTTCGCTTTGCTTCTTGGTAACATACCCAAAAAATTCACGTAAAGTCTGGTAGTCCTCAGCCGGGAAATAGGCTTTTTTAATTCAATTTTGCAATTAAGCATAATTTTTCGATCAGTTGCCGATATTAAATATTCAAACATGCCGTCATTTTCATTTAACCTTACCCTGGCAGATTTCGGGATTTCGTCAACCTTGTATCCTCGGGGATGTCCATATTGAGTATATAATTTTCAGATACTTTAAAAGGCATCTCTACCGGATATTTCCGGTCTGCCGCTGAAAAAGGGTTTTTAGTCGTGATTTCAGAAAACATAGGGTTGAAGTACACGATATCCTGATCTTCAAAATCGAAGTTCATATCATAGCCCAGGGTTACCGGATGGTCGAATTGGTTTAACGAATCTACAAACTGGTTTTTGATAACTACAGGAAACGAATAGCTTTTTTGACCTCTTTTACCAGGTCGTCCATACTCTCTTTGCCAGCCTGCTTCTAAGGGTGGTGGATTCATAATAGCCCGGAGTTGATTTAAAAAAACCTTTAAGGCCGTTTTTATCATCCTGCGTTAAAAATATCATAGTTGTTTTGTGTTCTGAAACCGAATCGGCTTCAAAGGAAATATTAACCGGTTGCTGCTTTACCACAAACCCCGGCCCATTGTAACAATCGGGCGACAGCTTTCGAATCCCATTTTAGGCCGGGATGCGTCAAGGTAAACCGGCTGCCCGTCAACAAGTGTCTGGCATACCAGGTAGTTGTATTTTGTCATTAACGGGTAAATAGGGTGCGCCCAGCCATGGCCTCTTGTACTGATGACTACCGGGTTGGCAGTAAGACCGGAATTGCGTAACATGGCGATCAGTAGTAAATTGATCTCTGCTACATTGCCGCTTTTTTTCCTGAAAATCTCCTTTAAAGTAGTATTATCATTAAGATATACTCCTGCGTTGTAGGTAGCGGTAAAATTGTCGCGAACAAAAGCATACAAACGCCTTGCTTTTTCCTGGTTAGAGTTGGCGCCCTCCGTAATGTTTTTTATATCATCATTGAGCCATAGGTTGGCCCGGGTGATTTCAGTACCAAAATCCTCCCGCTTTAACATGTTCTCTGCAGCCTTGGCCCAGCTTCCGATGTATTCTGTAGGCGTTTGGCCGGGAAACTCAGTTTGTTTGAGCTGGAAATCTATTTTTGACAGGTGATTTTCAATGGTAGAGGTATAGTTTTCTTCTTTCAGCACGGGCACGTCACGGGCTATCCAGCGGTTGGTATTTTCATAACCGCTTAATGCAAACTGCCGGGAAGCCTGTGTGCCGTTCTGTTCCGAAATATTGAAGGATTGCATTTTGCTGCTGTTCTCACTCTTTAGTGAAATATATCCCTGGGCCAGGAACACATAGCTGAAAAACTGCGGATCTTTACAGTATACTCCGAGTAAACACGCGGCCAGCTGGTACCCTGAAATTCCCAGGGCCTCAGGTGGGTAAGAAAGTCTGAAGTAATGGTATAAGTATATTCAAGAATGGAACCTTCCTTTACGTTGGGAAATGTAAATTTTCTGACTACGGCATTTTTGCTCAGCCTTTCTTTAAAAATACTACTGTTTTCCAGTTTGGTTTGTTTTACATCACCATTTTCGAGATTGTAGGTTAAGGCTTTACATTCATCCAGTTTTTCTTCAGCATTCCCCGAA
The DNA here is from genome assembly GCA_019316985.1 of Paraniabella defluvii. GTDB lineage: Bacteria > Bacteroidota > Bacteroidia > Chitinophagales > Chitinophagaceae > Niabella > Niabella defluvii. The sequence goes on along the minus strand of CP079215.1, from coordinate 1,422,196 downwards.
GTGTATAGTACAATAGAAATATCTGCAGCATCCATACCCTTTTTATTAAGGATTTTTACACGCCGCAGGTGGGTGTATTTAAGCGAGAAAAATCCTTTGTTATTGCCTTCCAGTGTAGAACTGCCAATGTCGGCCAGAACAACAGCATTGCTGGCGGTATCAATAGCCGGCGATGTAACATCAAAATCTGTTGCGGATACCTTTCCAAACTTAAAATTATTTTTACCCTGCGCTGAAATAGCCTGTACAGCAAAGCAGCCAATGCCCAGCATTGCCACACGAATCATAGATATCATAAGTTATCAGTTAGTTTAATCTTTACGTTAATTAGCGCTGCAAAATTAAAAAAAAGGCAATTGTTTGAGATATTTATTTCAACCCGCTTTTTAATCCCTGCAATAAACTGTCCTTCAACAGTTCCGAGGGCGTCAGCCAACTGCCTTCACCATATTCGTTCCATGCATACAGCATGCCCAGCTTTTCTTTGGTGACTGTAGACGGATGATCCAGGATCCATTTTTTTAGAGTTGTAACGGAGTTTTCTACCGAGCTTTTTCCAAAGCCGGTAAAATACTTTTCGGTCAGCGGTGTGCTGCTCCACGGGCGTACATCCCAGTTAAGAGTAGCTACCGGGATATAATAAACGCCGGCATTTATAAATCTGGGCCATAAAGTGCTGGATTCTGTAGCTGTCATGTTGGAGATAGGCGTTGCTATTTCGGAAGAGAAGCCGGAGCTGTGATAATTGTATCCTGTAAGGGCATCAAAGCCGGCAGCTACCGCCCCAATATACCATTGACCGAGGTAGACGGACAACCGGCAATTACAGCCCCGGGAAACCCCATGGCGCTGACTTCATCCCTGAAATTATTGAGTACGGTTCTTAATACATCTGCGCCACCGAAACTGGCCACCAGGTTAGCGGGGTCGAAGAAAATGATCAACGGTTTGCCATCTGCTTTTAAATAAGTCGAATCTTTAAATGCATTTTTCCAATGCTCTTTTAGCGCAGGCCAGTTTTGCGGGTTGATCCGGTATCCATCATGATTAGCCACCAGGAAGCAAAATTTTAGCCGGTTTTTATTAGGCGCATTTCTGAAAAGTGTGATTGCATTATTGGCCGGCCGGTTCTCTGTAAGATCCTGCGTATTGAAATACCAGCAAAAACTAAAAAATATAAGCCGGCATCTGCGGCCAGGTCTATCTGCGCTTTCATCGCTTCAGCGGTATTGGTAGTCCAGCCCCATACGGGCCTTCGCTCGGGATAGTCGTTTACCAATGACGGTTTAATATGGCTGGAACCCTCGTACCAGCCCCCGAAATAATAGGCGCCCAGTTTTACCAGCGGGGTGTCAGGCACTACTGATCCTGGCAACGGCTGCGACGGTACGTTGTTCTTTTTGAATTACTGGTACAGAACGCAGTTAGCAGCATTAATAATATAAGCAGGCTATGGGAGGGTTTTCATATTATATAATATGCCTTTTATGCAGCTAAAATCGTGCTATAATATTATGCCAGCGGGGCGTATTTAGGCATCATTATTCAGATTGAGTGTAGAATTATTGTAGAAGCAACGTGAATAAAAAATGCCGGTTAATATTAACCGGCATTTTTGTAAGCTCTTAATTATACTCCATTCTAAAAATGGAACCTACCCGCATTTAAAGCCGCATCGGCAATTCTTCTGCGCGCAGCTTTTGTATTAAATGGTGCAGCTTTTGTAAAACGTTTCAATCCCATCAATATCATACGCTGTTCATCACCATCGGCAAATGCATTAACAGCATCTTTTCCGCTTTTATGAATAGCATCCGCAGCATCGTATAAAAATGTCTGCATAATGTCTATATGCAGCGCTGCTTTTTCGCTTCCCTTTTCTTCAACTATTTTCATTACCCGAAGTAATACACTTTCTGCATGAAAGGTATTAATGGCCATGTCGGCTATATTCATTAGCACTTCCTGCTCGCTTTCGATCTGCATCATCAATTTTTGTACCGCAGCCCCGAAACCATCAGTATGGCTTTTTTAAAATTGGCGATCAATTTCCTTTCGGCAGTAAAAGGTGTTTCATCATCCTCCCCGAAATCGGGAATGCTCATCAGCTCCTTTTGCACTTCCATAGCAGGGCCCATCAGGTTCAAACGTCCCTGCATGGCCCTTTTCAGGGTCATATCAAGCGTAAGCAAACGATTGATCTCGTTGGTTCCCTCGTAAATACGGTTAATACGGCTGTCCCTGTAAGCGCGTGAAATATTATACTCTGCGCTGAAGCCGTTGCCTCCATGAATCTGTACACCCTCATCTGCAACAAAGTCGAGCAATTCGCTGCCATATACTTTTAGCATAGCGCATTCTATGGCATACTCTTCGGCTGCTCCCAGCAACGATTCATTAAAGGGTTTGCCTTCTTCCAACAGCTTTTTTTCCCATTCATCAATCCATTTGGCGGTACGGTATAAAGCCGATTCTGCCGCAAAAATACGGATGGCCATTTCTGCGATCTTATGCTTAATGGCACCGAAATTGGCGATCGGTTGTTTAAATTGTTCCCTGGTTTTAGCATATTGAACCGAGGTCTCAAATGCCATTTTAGCGCCACCTAATGCAGCTGCACACAGCTTTAGCCGGCCTATGTTTAAAATATTGAAAGCAATTTTATGCCCTTTGCCTATTTCGCCTAATACATTTTCAACCGGTACTTTAGCATCCTGGAAATATAGTTGTACGGTTGATGATCCTTTAATGCCCATTTTCTGCTCTTCCGGCCCGTTGGTAAACCCTTCGGTGCCTCTTTCTACAATAAAGCCGGTAAACTTGTCTCCGTCCACTTTTGCAAATACAGTATATACCTGCGCAAATCCACCGTTGGTGATCCAGCATTTTTGACCATTTAATATATAGTGTTTTCCATCTTCGCTCAATTTGGCTGTGGTTTTCGAACTCAGCGCATCGCTGCCTGCGTTGGGTTCTGTCAGTCCGTATGCACCCGCCCACTCGCCGGTTATTAGCTTGGGGATATATTTTTGCTTTTGCTCTTCAGTCCCAAAATATAAAATAGGTAATGTGCCAATACCAGTGTGGGCGGCAATGGCCACTGAAAAAGAATGGCCCGCTCCAAGGTATTCATTAATGATCGTTGATGTAATAAAGTCTTTGCCCAGTCCGCCATATTCTTCGGGAAAAGCGCCTGCCAGTAAACCCTGGTCCCCGCTTTCTGCACCAGCGACTTCATTAAACCTTCTTCCAGGCTATCAATCCTGTCCAGTATAGGCATTACTTCTGCTGCCAGAAACTGGGTACACATGTCACGTATCATCAGTTCCTCTTCACCGAATTGTTCACTGGTAAAAGTTGAGGCGGGCGATGATTCTTTGATCAGCCATTCGGCTCCCTTTATTAATTCTCTGGTATCATTGGCGGCACTCATAAATGTAGAATTTAATTATATGGAATCAATTATTTTAAATTTTCATACACCTGCTTTAACACTACCCTGCAAATCTCAATATCTGCATTACTTACGCCGGCAAGGGCTTCTTCCACGGTTTCCGCTGCCAACCCATGACACGCATCCTGGAGGGATTTGGCCTTGTCAGTCAAATACACCAGGTTTTTCCGGCGATCGGTTTTTGATGCGATCCGCGTTACCAAGCCAGCTTTCTCCAGGTTATCTACCAACCGGGTCATACTGGGCTTGTCTCTGAACGTGGCCTGGCACAGATCCTGCTGGCTAATGCCGTCCTCTTTCCATAAATGATAAAGTACGCTCCATTGCTCTATTGTCATATTCAAATCCGCATGGTTGAACTTCTTCTGTAATCTTCGTGCTATGGCCGTGCTTGCAATTCCTGTTATAAAGCTATATAGCTCACTTTTTTAAAATGGTTGTTTGGCATATAGTTGTTTTAACAACTAATTAAAGTTAGGAAGATTTTTGAATTGCAAAAACATAAAATTATTTATTGATCCGGCTTAAGATTGTATAAAGAAGCGGCCGCCAGCAAGAGGTTTTCAGGGCCATGAAATAAATCGGGTAAATAAAAGGTCAGACTTTAGTTTTGCGCCATGGTTTTCTTATTTGTTGGAATATTATTGTTGCTGGCACTGTATGCTGCAGTGATCTTTTATTATAATAATAACTGGCGTTCGCTGCCCGAATATGCACCCAAAAGTATTATGATACCCAGTACTACTTTTTCAATCATTATTCCTGCGAGAAATGAGGCCAATAATATCGGGCCGCTGTTGGAAAGTATATTGGCACAAACCTATTCACACGATTTATTTGAAGTTATTGTGGTAGATGATCATTCAACAGATGAAACCGCATCCATCGTGAGCCGGTACGAGGGGATAAGGTTAGTACAGTTGAAAGAAGACCGCATTAACTCTTATAAGAAGAAAGCTATTGAAACAGGAATTGCCGCTGCAAAAATGAATGGGTGGTATGTACCGATGCAGATTGTATAGTGACGCCAGGATGGTTGCAGGTACTGGCCTCCTTTATCAGCGATAGAAAACCGGTTTTTGTGGCGGCCCCGTTAGTTTTTTTCGCGGGAACGTCATCAAAAGAAAAGAGAGAATCCATTTTGTATATTTTTCAGGCATTGGATTTTTAACATTGCAGGGTATAACCGGTGCATCGGTAGCCGGTAAAAAACACAATATGTGTAACGGGGCCAACCTCGCCTATAAGAGGGAAGTATTTTATGAAGTAGATGGGTTTAAAGGAATTGATAACATTGCGTCGGGCGATGATATGCTGCTGATGCATAAAATATGGAAACGTTATCCCAACCAGATAGGATATCTTAAAGCAAAAGAAGCTATTGTGGAAACAGAAGCCGCGCCTACCTGGAAAGCCTTTTTAACCAGCGCATCAGGTGGGCCAGCAAAGCTACCAGTTATGATGATAAAAGAATATTTATAGTATTGCTGCTGGTGTATCTTTTCAATTGTTCATTTCTGGCACTTTTAATATTATCTGCTTTCAATATTGTTTATTTATATGCGTTTGGAGCTTTTATTGTACTAAAAACCTTAATAGAGCTACCCTTTGTAAGCAGGGTAAGCCGGTTTTTTAATCGTCAAAACCTGTTGAAGTATTTTTTTTTTTTCAGCCGCTTCATATTGGCTATACCATTATTTCCGGTTTTCTGGGAACCTTTGGTAGTTATGAATGGAAGGGAAGGAAGGTGAAATGAGCCTTCTTAATAATACTAAATTTTTGTATCTTTTATTAACAATGAACTTTAATGACGCACAATATAGAAAATGGTTAACCGAGCTCAAATTGAGAGTCCGATCTGCTCAAGCAAAAGCTGCAATTGCTGTTAATAGCGTTTTGGTAGGGTTTTACTGGGAGCTGGGTAAAATGATTACTGAAAAAGAAAATATTTGGGGCAGTAAGCTTATTGATCAAGTAGCTAAAGACCTAAAGAAAGAATTTCCCGAAATGAAAGGGTTGTCAAGAAGTAATCTCTTTTATTGCAAACAATTCTACTTTTTCTATAAAAATGAATTGCTCCAACAATTTGTTGGACACCCTGATTCAGAAACAGATTCTTTTCAAAAGGTAACAGATTCCAGCAATGAAATCGTCCAACAGCCTGTTGGACAAATTATACAGCTTGTTTCAAAAATTCCATGGGGGCACAATATTTTGATCTTTTCCAAATCAAAAGGAATTGACGAAGCATCGTTCTATATACAGCATACCATCTCCAATAACTGGAGCCGTGATGTACTGGCGCTACAAATAAAAACAGATCTTTTAAAAGATCTGGCAAAGCGGTATCTAATTTCAGTAAAACTCTGCCCGAACCCCAATCCGAATTAGCCCAACAAACGCTCAAAGATCCTTATATATTTGACTTTATGAATCTGGCCTTTGGGGCCCGGGAAAAAGAGATTGAAGGTCAGTTAATTGAGCATATTACCAAATTTTTACTGGAACTCGGCAAAGGTTTCGCTTTTGTAAGCAGGCAGTACCGGTTAGCCATTGCAGATAACGAATATTATATCGATTTGTTATTTTATCACACACGGCTTAAATGTTACGTAGTGATAGAGTTGAAAAACACGAAGTTTATCCCAGAATATGCGGGCAAGCTAAACTTTTATTTATCAGCAGTAGACTCGCTCGTAAAACAACAAGACGACAATCCTACAATAGGAATTTTACTTTGCCGGGAAAAGAATAATATTGAGGTAGAATTTGCACTGCGCGATTTAGGAAAACCCATGGGGGTGAGCGAATTCACTATAGCAGAAAATCTTCCTGAGCATTTCAAAAGCAGTTTACCAACTATTGAAGAAATAGAAGGTGAACTTAACAATATATAAACATACGACCGGTTGAGTTTAATGAACAGTATATTTAAGAATGCCGCCTGGAAAAGGCTTGAAAAGAATAAGGGCGCCATGGCCGGGCTGGTGGTGATCATCATTGCTGTTTTTACTGCTGTATTTTGCTATTTTATTGCGCCAGACGGATCGCCTTATTCTAACAGGATCATTCTTGAAATAGGCGGCGAAAAGCCGGGGCCAGAAAGCAATTCCTGCTGGTTAAAAAAGAGGCTTATGAGCCTGCGAATTTTTTCGGTAAATTATTGTATGGCCAGCCCGATGCTTATCATTTTATACCTGTTAACAAATACAGTATAAAAGGTGATAGTATTGTTGCAGAGAAATACATTGACGAAGGCGTGAGCGAACGGATCAGCTTTGTGAAAAGCGCCCTTGCTGATAGGCCCGTTACTAAAAAACATATTGGGTGGGAACGGACAGTTATGGACGCGATATACTGAGCAGGCTAATTGTGGGAACAAGGGTAAGCCTGAGTGTGGGATTGATCACAGTAATTATTTCTATCAGTATTGGCCTTATACTGGGATCATTGGCAGGCTTTTACCGGGGCAGAACCGATGATCTCATCATGTGGTTCATCAACGTGATATGGAGCATACCTACACTGTTGCTGGTATTTGCCATTACGCTGGCATTGGGCAAAGGCTTTTGGCAGGTATTTATTGCGGTGGGCCTTACGATGTGGGTAAATGTTGCGCGTTTGGTACGCGGACAGGTATTGGCGGTACGGGAACTGGAGTATGTAGAAGCAGCCAGGGCGCTGGGTTTCAGAAATATCAGGATTATTGCGGTGCATATATGGCCCAATATTGTAGGGCCTGTACTGGTAATTGCCGCAGCCAACTTTGCTTCGGCTATAGTTATTGAAGCCGGTCTGAGTTTTTTAGGGGTAGGCGTGCAGCCGCCCATGCCCAGCTGGGGTTGATGATCAAAGAAAATTACAACTTTATTATTACGCAAAACCCGATGCTGGCGCTGGCACCGGGCTTTGCCATCATGATATTAGTGCTGGCGTTTAACCTGTTGGGCAACGGGCTCAGGGATGCGCTGAATGTAAAGGGAAAGCTGTAAGAAAGTTGACAGTGAGTAGATGACAGTTGACAGGGTATCAATTCTCTATAGACTTAATCAGGCCAAACTGCTTCCCCTTCAACTGTCATCCGTCAACTATCATCTTTACATTAATAAAGTCCTTCGATGCTCAGATATCTTTCTCCGGTATCATAATTAAAAGTAAGAACAGTAGCTCCTTCCGGAATTTCAGGAAGCTTTTTGGCAACGGCAGCCAAAGCTGCCCCGGTGGATATGCCGGCAAAAATCCCTTCTTCTTTAGCCAGTCTTTTGGCATAGTCGAAAGATTCGTCCTTGCCAACAGTTATCGCGCCGTCTAGTACTTCGGTTTTTAAAATGCGGAATAAAGCCGGCTCCCAGGCCCTGAAGGGGTGAGGGCCTGGAGCCCCGCCGCTGATAACAGGCGAGAGCTCAGGTTCTACAGCAAACACTTTAAGATTGGGAAATTGCTCTTTTAGTATCTCGGCAACACCGGTTATATGCCCCCGGTACCCACCCCGGTAATCAGGTAATCTATACCTTCGGGAAAATCCTGTAATATCTCTGCTGCTGTTGTTTTCCGGTGTATAGCAGTATTGGCTTCATTATTAAACTGCTGCGGGATCCATGCATTAGGTGTAGTGGCTGCCAGCTCGTTTGCCTTTTCTATGGCGCCCGTCATGCCTCTTTCACGCGGAGTTAGCACAAATTCTGCTCCGTACACGCTCATTAATTTTCTCCGCTCTATACTCATACTTTCGGGCATTACCAATATCAGCTTATAGCCTTTTACAGCTGCCACCAGGGCCAATCCTATACCTGTGTTGCCGCTGGTTGGCTCAATAATAACGGAGTCTTTATGCAGCAGTCCTTTTTGTTCTGCATCTTCAATCATGGCTAAGGCAATACGGTCTTTAATACTTCCGCCCGGATTAGCCTTTTCCAGCTTGATCCATACCTTATGCTTATTGCCAAACAGGTGGTTGATTTGAACGTGTGGCGTACCGCCAATGGTTTGCAGGATGTTTTGCGCTTTCAATGTGTATATTTTTAGTAGACCAACGGCGTTGGACAGATGGCCGGCAAAAGGTTTACCGGAAGCTATCGCCATTAATCAGATTACAAAATTCAAAATATTTCCGTCAGGCGGCAGGAGATCTTTTACGCCTATTTCGCTTTTATGGTATACAACCGAATTACGCGGCACACTATTCGTTAACCATACATTACCTCCAATAATACTGTCTTTGCCTATTGTTGTGTCGCCTCCCAGTATAGTGGCTCCCGAATAAATAACCACGTTATCTTCTATAGTAGGATGGCGCTTGGTGGTAGCCAGCGTTTTGGCTACACTTAACGCGCCCAGGGTTACCCCCTGGTATATCTTTACATGGTTACCGATCAACGTGGTTTCCCTATCACAACTCCTGTACCATGGTCGATGCTGAAGGAATGCCCTATAGAAGCGCCGGGGTGAATATCTATGCCGGTTTTACCGTGAGCATATTCGCTGAAAAGACGCGGTAACACCGGAACCTGCAGTTCATGCAAGAGGTGCGAGAGCCGGTACACCGCCGTGGCATAAAAGCCCGGATAAGCAGCCATTACTTCTTCCAGCGATTTAGCTGCCGGATCGGACTGCAGCAACGCTTCGGCATCTTTCAGCAGCATGCTGAAAATACCGGGAAGCGATTCAAAATAAGTATCCTTTATTTCGTTTATACGCACAGCATCTTCAATCACATCCTGCAGCAGGCGGGTGAACTTTTCCTTTAACGAAGTAAACTGGTCTCTTAACTGCGCCTCGCACTTATGGTCAATATCATTGGGCAGGAACAGCACGGTATATAATTCATCAATAAAACCCTCCACGGCGCCTTTATCGGGAAAGCCGGAGAAGCACCTGGAATTTCTATTAAACAGAAACTTGATAAAATCTTCACTCATTTTTTATCCTATTAACACAGTAGACAAAAATAACTGATAAAAAGGGAAATGGAAAATGAAGGTTTTATAAAGAAAATTTGGAAAAACGAAAACTAATGCTACATTTGCACTGTACTACATTAATAGTACACCAAATCACTAATTATGATAATGATCCACAACCTGCATTTTTCCTATAAAAAAAGAAGATCTTTAATGGTCTTTCCCTGTCTTTTGCGCCGGGGCATATTTATGGCCTGCTGGGTAAAAACGGAACCGGGAAATCCACGCTGTTAAAAAATATAGTAGGTTCGCTATTCCCGAGCCAGGGAAAAATTGAAGCATTGGGATATGAGCCAGGCAAACGCCAGCCGGCTTTTTTGCGGGATGTATTTATTGTTCCTGAAGAATTTTACTTACCCGATGTGGCGATTGAAAAATTTGTATCCTGTAATGCGCCCTTTTATCCCGGGTTTTCCAGGCAGCAATTCAACACTTACCTGGAAGAGTTCAGCATTCCGCTGGAGAACAGCCTGCAGCAAATGAGTTATGGTCAGAAAAAGAAGGTGTTGATCAGCTTTGCCCTGGCCTGCAACACTTCCATCCTGTTGATGGACGAGCCTTCAAACGGCCTGGATATCATGAGTAAAAGCCAGTTTAGAAAAGTAATTGCCGGCGCTATCGATGATAATAAATGCATTATTATCAGTACACACCAGGTAAAAGACCTCGAAAACCTGATAGACCGGATCACGATCATTGATGAAGGAAATATTTTATTTGATCAGACTATTGATGATATCAGCTCCAAACTTTCGTTCAGGGTTTCATTTGACGATGAAGACGCCAAAAATGCACTGTACAGGGAAGAGTCTTTGAAAGGCAATGTAATTGTAACGGCAAATACTTATAGGGAGGATTTCTAAAATAGACCTCGAATTATTGTATAAAGCAGTTGTAACAAACGGTAATGGCATCAATACAATATTTACACAACAACCTTAAACCTTATATATATGACTGCAAATTTTAGTTTTAAAAGGTTAGCACAGCTAATAGCGAAGCAGTGGATAGAGAACCGGCGCATGTACTGGATGTCTGCACTGGCTTTATTAGGACTACTGGGTATTGTTTTTACGATATGGGCAGTAAACGGTGGTAAACAATATAATGAAGAAGTGCCCTATGTAATAGGGCTGTTCGGGCTGTTTATAACAGGCGGGGTTTTTGCCAGTACTGCATTTAATATGCTGGGCACAAAGGATAAAGGTATTTACTGGATCAGCTTTCCGGCCAGTCACCTGGAAAAATTCCTGGCCGTGCTGTTCTTTAATCTTATTGTTTTCTCGCTGGTTTACCTGCTATGCTTTTCGCTTTTGAAAATGCTTGCCGAGTCTTATATTCAGGTGTTGATAGATAAATACCCGGGCGAATACTCTTACAGGAAAATAAACTGGAGCCGTGATGAAAATTTTAGTGTAGTGCTGCTGAATTTTATATATGCCTTCTTTGCGGTGCAGGCCGTATTCTTATTAGGTTCCGTGGCCTTTAAACGATTTTCTTTTATTATTACTATTGTATTAATTGCTGCGTTTATCTTTTCTTTTATTTTTTATATCACTAAAATAGCCAAAGCTTTTCCCGACCATAATTTTGATCTTTTCACCGTTTCGAACGACATACCTGGGGCCCCGGCACTTACAAGGAATATGTGATATCGCCTTTTTAAAAGAAAGTATGCTCGTATTTCTTAAATTTTTGATTACTCCTTTTTATGGGTAATTACCTGGATAAAACTAAAAGAGAAACAGATCTGATTTTTCAATACAGAAATAAATTATTATGCAATTCGATAATAATGCGCAAGCCATTTATTTGCAGATAGCCGACTATGTGTGCGAGAGGATTTTGCTGAAAGAATGGCCCCCGATACTAAAATCCCCAGTGTAAGGGAACTGGCTATGCTGTTGGAAGTAAACCCTAATACGGTAGCCCGGTCTTACGACTTTTTAAAGCAGCAAAATATTATCTACGATAAAAGGGGCATTGGATATTTTATAACAATAGACGGGGTAAAAAATGCTGCAGGCTACCGCAGGCAGGAGTTTGTGGAGAAGGAGATGCCGCTGTTTTTTCGCAACATGTTTTTGTTAGGTATAGAACCAGAGGATCTGAAACAGAAATACGAAAAATTTAAAAAACAATATTCCTAAACGAATCAAACGTTGCATATTATCAAAACGTTTGTCCTCCGATTAAAGAACCGTTTGACCGGTCTAATCCGGCAGACATAAAAAATATACTGATGAAAACCAGCAATAAACTATTGATCCTGCTTCTCGTATTGGTATTCTCCCTTCCATTAGTACTCATGATGAGCTTTAAAGCAGCAATAAAAAATGAGCACTATATTGTTAAAAACTCCAACGGCTACGATAATGTGCCAGCAGGCGCTTTACAGCCGTTTAAATTCATAAAAATTGAAGGCAGTATTCGTAACGAGATGTTGAAATGCAATATCAAATACGGCGAAACGAACAGGTATAAATGGATCAATTACAGCAGCGAGCAGCACGGGGATAGCAGCAGGCTGATCAGCTATAAAGGCGATACACTGGTTATTCACTACCAGCCTAAAATAGAAACGATTAACGGCCAGGAAAGCTATTGGGCAGGAGCTGAGCTGGAACTGGTATTAAATAGGGAAGTACCGGTAATAGCAGAGGGCGCGGTTATAACCGTAAACACTTTAAATGGCGGGTATACGAAAGCCCTGGAGTTTGATTTATCAAAAACGCAGAATTGAATATAGTTACCGTGCTTGACCACAGGCCGGATATAAGTGATTCTGTAACCGAGAGCAACCGCATTCTCATTCCATCTTATACGATAAAGAGCGATAATTCTAAAGTTAATATCGATGCGCATATCCGGTTAAGCAAGCTAAACCTGGCCGCTAAAAATAATTCTACACTTTCAATAGGTAAAGAGGTGCTCATAGATTCGGTAAATGCGGGAATTGCACCGGAAACTATTGTAAGCGCACCTTATAAGTTTGTTGGCAGCTTTAAGCCTGTAACGATTCCTTAATCTCTAAGTAATGCAGTATGTTCTCCATCGAAGCTTCCAACCTGGCATACCGGTTTGGGAACGGGCAGCCCGTGCTCAATAATGTAACCCTCCAGGTGCCCCAAGGAGCTGTGTACGGCTTTTTAGGTCCGAACGGGGCGGGGAAAACAACCACGCTGAAGCTTATCCTGGGCCTGATCCGTAAGCAACAGGGAATGGTAAAAGTACTGGGTAAAGACTTCAGTCAAAACCGGATCGATATTCTTAATAAAGTGGGTAGCCTGATTGAATCACCTTCTGTTTATGCCCATCTTTCAGCTACAGATAACTTAAAGGTCTTTCAAAATGTTTATAAGGTCCCTCAGTCGAGAATCGCGGCGGTGTTGGATATCGTGGGTCTTGGATCTACAGGTAATAAAAAGGCAGGACAGTTTTCACTGGGGATGAAGCAACGGTTAGCTATTGCTATAGCCCTGCTTCATAACCCTTCGTTGCTCATTCTTGATGAGCCCACCAATGGCCTTGATCCCAACGGGATTGTTGAAATAAGGGAAATACTTCGGCGGCTGAATCAGGATCAGGGCATCACGGTTTTGATATCCAGCCATTTGCTTTCTGAAATAGACAAGGTGGCTACACATATCGGACTAATTCATCGAGGTGCCTTGTTATTTGAAGGCACGATGAGTGAACTCAAAGCAAAAAGGGCGAACAATGCAGCCGTGATATACAAAACAAGCCATACAGACAAAGTAGCGGAAATTTTCACATCGCGCGGCATCTCTTTCGAAAAGAATGACGGATCGGTGAAGGTAGCGTTTAGGCAAAAAGAAGTAACAGCCCAATTAACCAGAATGTTGGTGGGAAGGTATTGATGTGTATGAAGTGATGGTAGAAAGCCAGGACCTGGAAACGATATTTATGCAAACTATAACCGGATAAAATGAGCAGATTTTTGAGTTCAATACAAAGCGAATGGCTGAAAACAAAGAACAGCGCGGCCTCCTGGTTATGTGTCATTGGTGGCTTTCTGATTCCGTTATTATACTGTATTAACTTTTTCCGGACAGGTAAAAGCATTAATAAAGAGTTTAACACGCCTATATGGCAAATTTACTTACGCGAACTCTGGATGAATATGTCGTTCTTTCTGCTTCCTATAGGCGTGATGCTTGCTGCCAGCCTTATAGCCCAGGTGGAGTTTAGAAATAACAGCTGGAAGCAGCTTAATGTTACACCTCAGAAATACAGTACTATTTATGGAGCAAAGCTTTTTGTATTATTACTGATGGTACTTAAGTTTTTTCTTTTTTAATATAGGTGTGGTGCTTTCCGCAGTTATTCCCTGCCTTGTTTTAGACCATCGGTTTCCGGATCAACCGATACCCTGGATGCACTTTTTAAAAATAAACAGCTACTATTTACTTTCCTGCATGCCTATTGTAACGCTGCAGTATATTATAAGCTTTCGGTTAAAAAACTTTATTGCCCCGCTTGAATAGGCCTGGCAGGTGTAATAATTACACTCATTGCGTTTAAATGGAAGTATGTATACCTCAGCCCGTATGTTTATAGCATGCTTTATGCCAGGCAGGGTAGCGCGGTTGCGGATACTGTTATTTTCTATTCGGTAATTTATTCTTTATTGTTCGCAATTGCTGGTTACGGCATATATGTTTTCCAAAAAATAAAAGGGTGAATGTATAAATGATGTTTTCTGCTATTCTGATTAATTTAGCCGAAACATTTTGACTATGCTACAATCTTCTACCCTGCAGTTTCTAAAAGACTTAAAACTTAACAATACCAAATCCTGGTTCGATGAAAACCGTAAAAATTATGATAACGCTCGTCAGGATTTTGCTGCGTTTATTGATACGGTAATTCAGAGATTTTCAAAAATTGATCCTTCTATTTCGCACCTGTCGGCCAAAGATTGTATGTTCCGTATTAACAGGGACATTCGCTTTTCTAAAGATAAAACCCCGTATAAAACCAATTTTGGCGCTTTTATTAACAGCGAAGGTAAGAAGTCGATGACACCCGGCTATTATTTTCACCTCGAGCCCGGGGCAAGCTTCACCGGCGGCGGTATGTGGCAGCCGCCTGCCGAGATGCTGGCCAAAGTGCGGCAGGAAATAGATTATAATCTCGCCGACTTTGAAAAGATTATCCTCTCCAGAAAATTCAAAACAACCTATGGCAGCCTTTCGGTGGAAGAAGGCCAGGTGTTGTCCCGCGTGCCGAAAGGCTATGAGCCAGACAATCCCGCTGCTGAATATTTAAAGCATAAAAGCTTTGTAGCGCTTACTGACATAAGGGATTCGGATCTGACCAGCAAAACGCTGCTGACAAAGTTACCGCTGCCTTCGAAACCCTGCTGCCACTCAATAACTACTTAAATAACGCCTTAGGATAGCTTTAACATTGCTTTATCATCTCGCCGGGTTTTCTTAATCTACATTAATTGCTGTTGCAACAATGAAATGTAGTTTTGTGTTATAAATCACAAAAAAATAAATTTTATGGCATGGCAACTTGGACAATAGATGCAATGCATTCAGAAGTAGGTTTTAAAGTAAAGCACCTGGTAATTTCAACCGTATCCGGAAAATTCAAAAACTTCGAAGGAACAGTAGTAGCAGAGAAAGAAGACTTTTCTGATGCTAAAATTACATTTAGCGCAGATGTTGATAGTATTGATACAGGTGTAGAACAAAGAGACGCTCATTTAAAAGGAGCTGATTTCTTCGAAGCAGAAACCTATCCTAAGCTGACATTTGTTTCTACCTCCATTGAAAAAGACGGGGATGATTACAAGCTGACCGGTGATCTTACTTTGAAAGGCGTAACCAAGCCGGTTACTTTTAACGTAGAGCACGGTGGTGTGGGTTTAAGTATGTATGGCCAAACAGTAGGTGGTTTTGAAGTTACCGGTAAAATCAACCGTAAAGAATTTGGCCTTACCTGGAACGCCGTTACAGAAGCGGGGGCATTGCAGTAAGCGAAGATGTAAAGCTGATCGCTAATATTGAGATAGTAAAAGAAGCTTAAAAGATAAGAAGGAAAACTATACAAGGCGGTCTCCCAACGGAGGCCGTTTTTGTTTGAGGCTTTACGCCTGCCCCGTCTGTACGGGCATTCTGGCCTGGCCCATAAAACCCGAATTATTCACCTCCTGTTGATGATTACATTTGTTGCGTAGTTTTGTACCCGTGAAATCTTTCACCATAAAGGAAAAATCGTTTATAGCAAGGCTGGCGGCGCAAAAGCTGCGCAGCAGCAATGTAGCAATAGTGCTGGGGAACCGTATTCATTTATATGGCGTTTCAAAGGAAGATTTCCTGAACAACGAAAAATGGCTGCGGCACGAATTAAAGCATATCGAGCAATATGAGCGCCTGGGACTGGTTCGTTTTATTGCTACCTATCTTTGGCAAACTTTAAAAGTAGGTTATTATAATTGTGGATTGGAATGTGAGGCCAGGGAGGCCGAAAGCGATGAAGAGATTGCAGGCAGGTTTTATCTTTCTGATAAAAGTACCGGCTCTTCAACCGTTGCTCCCTAAAGTATTTTATCAAATTATAAATAATTATCTTTCCGGCAGTTTCATCCTTTTCAAAATATAATTTTGCTGTATGAAGAATTTAATTTTTGCGTTTGTACTGGCTGCCTTGGCCTGCGGTTGCTCTACTCAGAAGGCTGTAGTGAAAACCCCAACTTTTATGAATAAAGTAATTGCCCATAGGGGAGCCTTTAAAAATACCGGCGCTCCCGAAAATTCTATTGCATCGTTGAAGGCTGCTATAGCGATAGGCTGTGGCGGCACCGAGTTTGATATACATATGACAAGCGATGAGGTACTGGTGGTAAATCATGATCCTAAATTTTTAGGGATGGAGATAGAAACCAATACCTATCAGCAGTTATTAACCAAAACGCTTGCAAACGGAGAAAAAATACCAACGCTCGAAGCATACCTGAAAGAGGGCTATGGCCAGAAGAAAACTATTATGGTGGCTGAAATAAAAACCTCTAAAATCAGCAAAGAGCGCTCGCTCCGCCTGGCTACAAAAGTAGTAGAGATGGTTCGAAGCCTTAAAGGACAGGCGCAAACGGTTTACATCGCTTTTGATTATGATGTATGTAAAAGGGTGAGAGAAATGGAACCTTCAGCGCCTGTGCAATATTTGAACGGCGACGTATCGGCAGAGAAATTAAAGGCCGACAAGCTGGATGCAGACTATCACTACAGTGTTTTTCAAAAAGATAAGAACTGGATCAAAAACGCTAAGGCTTTAGGTGTTAAAACCAACGCCTGGACTGTGAATGATGAAAAAATAATGGACGAGTTCCTGGTGCAGGATATTGATTTCATTACTACGAATGAACCGGAACTGCTGTTGAAAAAGCTTACCAAATAAATACTCTGTGCCGGCTAATTGCTTAACTTTAAAGGTATGATAACCGACAATAAATTGTATATTTTAAGTAACGGCCGGGTGGCGGCTATTGATAAGAAAACAGGGAAATAGCATGGGAGGTGAAGTTGAAAGAGTATATTAAAACTACTTTAAGCTACACTGTAGGGCAAATATTTTTAGAAGACGACAAGCTTTATATAGGCGTATCAGGTATCTTACTTTGCCTGAGCTCGAGAGATGGCTCTTTTCGCTGGAAGAATGAATTAAAGGGTTGGGGATATAGCTTTATTAGCATTGCGAATGCCAACACTGGCGCTGCGGCACAGGACCAGGCCAATGCGGCGGCTATGGCAGCAGCGGCAGCGGCCGTTGCAGCAACAACTGCCGCAACAACGGCTTCTTCCTGATTAAAAATGGGCAATATTATATCCTATTCCTAATTCTACCTGAATAGGGGTGTTTTCTGTAAACATCGTCAGACGTACGCTCTTTTTTGTAAAGAGAGTTGAATATGTTCGGCCCTCCTGCCGATGCGTATAGACGGATGTTATATAGTACTTTGCCGCTAATGTTGCTCCGATCAATAATTTTTGCATCGCCCCTTGCTTCGAAAACGCCATCCTCCTATCCCTCTTTCGCTAGGTCTGTATTAAGAGGATACTGTTAAAATACTTTTTGCTTAAAAGGTAATTAATTCAGGACCGGCGGTGATTGTAAATCTGTTCCAATTTTTGAAAGGTTAAATGCACACGATGTGAGATAAAGCATTTTGTATCGCCATAATCATCGTGCAGGCTTTTTAGGTCTACCAGGTTCTCCCAAGCCTGTTCATTCGGCACATTTGCATTTTCGGGAATTGCAATAAAGCCATAGTAAGTGTAATTCATTTGATTTAGTCCACCGGCAGGCCTATACTCCCAATTGTTTTTCATCTTTTTTTCAAAGGTTATATCCGCCAAAAAAACGGCTTCCGGAAATGATATCGTAATAGTTGGGTATTAAAAATCTTCTACACAGGTGTTGGAGTTTTCAAACTTTGAAATAATGGATGTATTACCACCTGCCCGGATATTGATCTTATATTTCTGAGCATTTAAAGCCGCAAAGGAGATAAGTAGTGACAGGGTATAGCTAACTTTTCATAAGCTTGTTTTGGAAGCATAAATATAAGTAAAGCCTCTAGGAAATCAGCCAGTTCACTTCTCCAAAGTCGAAGGAAACATGAGTAGCGCCGGCCCGGGCGTGTAGCTTGCCATCCGGAGATACCTCTTTAACCACTGCTTCGAATATTGTATGATCTTTTTCAAAGACGACGATTTCCTCCTTTTTATACAAAAAACGGTTGTATTCAGCCATCAGGCCTGAAATGTCTGCATTTTCATATTGATGCAGTACTTCATCTCTCACCTCGCGTGCCAGTTGAAGGCAATCGAAACTTTGCCCGGTTATTTGCTTTAGCGATACCGGTTTCCGGCCGCTTACCTCCGAAAAGTTAACCTGGTTAATATTAAGTCCTATTCCGGCCACTGCCCACTTCCATTCTCTCCCGTTAATAATATTTTCAATTAAAATACCGCCTGCTTTACGGTCGCCAAAATAGATATCGTTAGGCCATTTGATGAAAATATCGCTTTTTGCATGTCGTTCAAAAACAGCTCTTACGCCCAATGCTACCAATGCAATCAGTAAAAACTGACGGTGCAGACCAATTTTTTGAGGGGTAAGCACCACGCTTAAATGAACGTTTTCTCCTTTTTGCGATTGCCAGCTTTTGCCCCGCTGTCCCTTGCCCGCATACTGCTCGTGTGCAAAAACTGACGATCCGTGCTGCAGCGGTTCCTGACGCTCCGTCAGGTTTACCTGCTTTAGCAGGCTTAGGGCATAATTATTGGTGCTATCGATGGATAAAAGTTCGATTACAGGCGGAAAAGGGCAATTATGTGCTGATTGTTGTGCCAATATTCGCTATTTTTGGGCAAATTAAATAAGGAATCCTGAAACACGGATAAATAAAGTGATGAGCCGGGAACTGCCATCGCGTCTAATGTTTCACTTTTCGGTATTAAATCTTCTTTTAATTAAAATCACATCTTCTATTGGAACCATTGGCTTCGCTAACAAAACGCAGAAATTTATCTGGAAAACTTACAAAAATTCTAAATTATTCAAATCCATCATCGCCGCCATACAGGAAAAGAAGGGGAGAATATCGTTTCGCTTGATTTAAGAAAAATTCCGGAGGCTGTGGCTGATTTTTTTATTGTGTGCGAGGCTACCAGCCAACCGCAGGTAAAAGCTATTGCCGATAATATTGAGGAGAAGGTAAAGGAAAATTGCGGGGAAAACGTCTTTCACAAAGAAGGGTTTCAAAGCATGCAATGGGTATTGGTAGATTTTGTAAACGTGGTGATACACATTATGCAGCCTGAAACCCGCAAGTTTTATAACCTGGAGGAAATGTGGAGCGATGCCGTGGTAGAAGAGCATCAATAAATATTTAAAGTCTTAATAAACAATTTACAAGGTTTTTACCTTATACATCAAACAGAAAAAATGGCGAAGCAGGAAAAGAGAAATCCGTTTTCTACAAATAACAATAATAAAAATAGTTCACCGGGAGAGCCGAAGAAAGGGCCAAAGTTTGGCAGCTACTGGGCTTTTATCATTATACTGGCCATTATGCTGGCTTTCCAGTTCCTGAATCCGTTAGGGTCATCCAGGCAGGAAATCAATATATCCCAGTTCCAAAATATGCTGCAGAAAGGGCATGTTTCAAAATACATCATTGTTACTAATAAGGACAGGGTGCGGGTTTGGATAAAAACAGATTCTTTGGCGGCGTATCCTAATGCGAATAAAAATTTAGTTAAGGGTGGGGAAGAAACCCCACAATTTGATTTTGAAATTGCCAGTCCGGAGGTATTTAATGACCAGATGGAGAAATTCTATGCGCGACACCCGAATTTGGCCAGGATTGAGCCGGAAGTGAGGTCCGACAACGACTTTCTGGGCAAGGCAATAGGGTACCTGTTACCATTTGTGCTGTTACTGGGTGTTTGGATATTGCTGATGCGTAAAATGAGCGGCGGTGCCGGCGGTGCTGGCGGTCCGGGTGGCATATTCAGCATTGGTAAGTCAAAAGCCACCTTATTTGACAAAGGCACCAAGGTAAATATTACGTTTGCAGATGTTGCAGGACTGGATGAGGCAAAAGTAGAGGTAATGGAGATTGTGGATTTCCTTCGCAATCCTAAAAATATACAAGCCTGGGGGTAAAATACCCAAAGGCGCTTTATTGGTAGGCCCTCCCGGCACAGGTAAAACCTTACTGGCCAAGGCTATGGCCGGCGAAGCACAGGTGCCTTTCTTTAGCCTGAGCGGCTCCGATTTCGTGGAGATGTTTGTGGGCGTGGGCGCCAGCCGTGTACGCGACCTGTTTAAGCAGGCCCGTGAAAAAGCGCCTTGTGTAATTTTTATAGACGAGATTGACGCTATTGGCCGTGCCCGTGGTAAAAATGCCATGATGAGCAACGATGAGCGCGAAAGTACCCTGAACCAGATGTTGGTGGAAATGGATGGCTTTGGTACCGATTCGGGCATCATTGTATTAGCTGCCACCAACAGGCCCGATGTATTGGATTCGGCCTTATTAAGGCCGGGCAGGTTCGACAGGCAGATATCTATTGACAAGCCCGATCTGGCAGGACGTGAAGCCATATTCAAAGTACACCTGAAGGAGATCAAAACTTCACAAAACCTGGACATCCATAAATTAGCGGCTCAAACGCCTGGTTTTGCAGGTGCCGATATTGCTAATGTTTGTAATGAAGCCGCGTTAATAGCCGCCAGAAATGGCAAAAACGAGGTGGAAATGCAGGACTTCAATGATGCTATCGATCGTATTATTGGTGGTTTGGAAAAGAAAAACAAGATCATATTACCCGATGAAAAGCGGTGATCGCTTATCATGAAGCAGGCCATGCTGTAACCGGCTGGTTTTTAGAGCATGCGCACCCGCTTTTAAAAGTAACAATCGTACCGCGGGGTACCGCTGCCCTTGGATTCGCACAGTACCTGCCCAAGGAGAAATACCTCACGCTTACCGAAGAGCTGGAAGATGATATGTGTATGACTTTGGGTGGAAGGGCCAGTGAAGAAGTGTTTTTGGAAAAATTTCGACCGGGGCGCTGAGCGATCTGCAGCAGGTTACCCGTACTGCCTATGCAATGGTCAGTATTTATGGTATGAACGAGCGTATCGGTAATATTTCCTTCTATGATCCGCAGAATGAAGGCAGTTTCCAGAAACCTTATAGCGAAGAAACCGGCAAGCTGATAGATGAGGAAGTAAAGAAGCTTTCGGATACCGCGTATGCAAGAGCGAAGGCACTGATTGAAGAGAAAAAGAAGAAGTACGCATTATTGCCGAGGAACTGTTGCTAAAAGAAGTATTATTTAAAGATGACCTGGAGCGTTTGATAGGCAAGCGTCCTTTTGAAGAGAAGAAGGCATTGGCAGACGTGGTATTACCAACTACAAGCGGCGATGCGGATGTAAGTACACTGCCGCCTTATAACAGCAGTACCAATACGTCTTCAACTAACGAGGAATAAAAGTGCAGTCTGCAAGGGGAAATATTTTAAAAAAATAAGAGAGGCGTTGGCACAACCAACGCCTATCCCGTTCCCAAAAAGCGAAGGACAATCTCCTGTTTTTACACCACTCGGACAGGATATTGAAGTGGAATTTGCCGAGCGGTTTACGGCTTTGCAGGGCAAATTTGCCTTCTGTTTTGATGAGAAGGACCTTGTGCATCAGTTCAATCAATTAGCTTTGGCCCAGGGATGGAAGTCTATTTATTGTATAGATGATCAGCTAACCCAGGCTTTACGGGGAGCCTCAGTTTCCTGAATGACTTTCATAAGCTGGCGGGTTGTGATGTTGCCGTTACCGGCTGTGAATACCTGGTAGCCAGAACCGGCAGCATTGTAATGAGTGCTGCGGAGCAAAGTGGCCGTAATACAAGTGTTTATGCACCGGTACATATTTGCATTGCCTACACCAGTCAGTTAGTGTATGATATAAAAGAGGCGCTGGAAGGGATTAAGGAAAAATATGGCGCTTCGCTGCCGTCGCTGATTACATTTGCAACCGGGCCGAGCCGTACAGCCGATATTGAGAAAACCCTGGTTGTAGGAGTGCACGGACCTAAAGAAGTGTATGTTTTCCTGGTAGATGATAAAAGCTAAACCGGTGTAACACCTTCATATCAAACGAAACTTTATGCAAACACATAGTCATTTTCTTTTTGTTTACGGATCGCTGCTCAGCGGTTTTAAAAGTCCTGCCTATGAGTACATCTCAAAGTATTTCAGGTTACGAGGAACTGCTACGGTAAAAGGCACTATATATGACATGGGCACCTTCCCGGTGGGCACTTCCAATGATACCGGGCGGATTATAAGAGGCGAATTATACGAAATCCGCAATCCCAAGGAACTGTCGTTTATCCTGGCCCAACTGGATGATTATGAAGGCCTCTACCCTGACGACGGGGAGGATATTTATTACAAAAGGGAATTGGTGACCACCACTACAGAAGCGGGCGACGAAGTGATTGCGTGGATCTACTGGTATAACAAAGACGTAACAGGCAAGCCCATTATTGAGTCAGAAAATATGATGGATTACCTGGAGCGTAAACAGTCTTAATGAGCCGGCCCGCTGGTATTCCCTTTCACAATATCAAATTGATTGGCTTCTTTCACCGCTTTAAAGCCGCCCGTTACATTCACCACGTTTTCAAAACCGCGTGCTTTTAGAATTGAGGCAAATGCCATCGACCGGTATCCTGCAGCACAATGAATATATTGCGTTTTATCGCGGTTGATTGCCGACAGGTGATCGTTGATATAATCCAGGGGAGCGTTATGCGCGTTTTTAATATGCTCCTGCTCAAACTCGGTTTCTTTTCTAACGTCAATGATAGCAGCGTCCTTAACAGCTGCAAGTTCAGTAGCTGAAATATTTTCAATATAGTCCAGCTCCCTGCCTGCCGCTTTCCAGGCTTCTATTCCGCCCTTCAAATAACCTATACAATAATCGTAGCCCACCCTGGCTAAACGTGTTACCACTTCTTCTTCACGGCCTTCGTCTGCAATTATCAGTAGCTCCTGTTTTACATCCGGTATCAGGGTGCCCACCCAAACAGCAAAGCTGCCGTCGATACCTATATTAATGGAACCTGGTACAAAAGCTTTGGAAAAGTCATCTGCTTTTCGTGTATCTAAAACTACAGCTCCGGTATGATTGGCGGCTTCTTCAAACGCCTCCGGTGAAAGCGCCTGCGTTCCGCGTTCGATCACTTCATTGATATTGTCGTAGCCTTCAATATTCATTTGTACATTCTGCGGAAAGTATTGGGGGCGGTGTAAGGCCCTCGGTAACCTGGTCTACAAACGCTTCCCGGTTCAGGGCCATATTTAAAGCATAGTTGGTTTTTTTCTGATGTCCCAGGGTATCGCTGGTTTCCTTACTCATGTTTTTGCCACAGGCGCTGCCGGCCCCATGGGCAGGATAAATAATTACATCGTCTGGTAAAGGAATTATTTTAGCGCGAAGCGATTCGAAAAGCATTCCGGCCAACTTTTCTTTGGTTAGGTCAGACGATACTTTTTGAGCCAGGTCCGGCCTGCCCACATCTCCTATAAACAGGGTGTCGCCGGTGAAAAGGGCTTTTTCTGTACCCTTCTCGTCTAACAGCAAGTAGCAGCTGCTCTCCAATGTGTGGCCCGGCGTGTGAATCAGTTTTATTTTGATATTTCCAATCTCAAATACCTGACCGTCTGCGGCAATCAGGGCATCGTAGCCAATAGCTGCATCAGTAGGCCCAAAAACAATGGTTGCGCCGGTTTTTGCAGCCAGGTCCACATGTCCGCTTACAAAATCGGCGTGAAAATGCGTTTCAAATATATATTTAATCCTTACACCGTCTTTTTTGCACGCTGCACATAAGGAGTTACTTCCCGCAAAGGGTCGATAATAGCGGCTTCATTTCCTGAAGTAATATAATAAGCGCCCTGCGCCAGACAGCCGGTATAAATTTGTTCGATCTTCATGTTATAATTATCTCGTATTACAAATTTCCTGATTTTTTGTTCATTTCCAGTTCAACAACTTCGTTCCGGCGACCGACGGGTATCAAACTTAAAAGGTATCACTCAATGAGGATTCGGCTCACTTTGCTACGACGTATTAATTATAGTCTTATTTTGCATCCATGCAGTTTAAAGATGTTATCGGGCAGTCGCACCTGAAAGAAGAATTGCCGGAATTAATGCGGGACAACCGCCTGGCGCATGCCATGCTTTTTTAGGTAAAGAGGGTGCGGGTGGTTTACCATTGGCGTTGGCATTTGCTCAATATATTGTGTGTGAGAAGGCGAACAGCTTGCCGAAAGACCTGGGGCCATCTTTATTCGGCGACGATTTACCCGCTACCCAACCGGAAGCGTTAACCGACGCCTGCGGTATTTGTCCTTCCTGCCAAAAGGCAGCAGAATTAGCCCATCCTGATATTCACTTCAGCTACCCCGTAGTTACCAAAAAGGCGGGAACCCCACCTTTAAGCGCCGACTATATCACTGAATGGCGCGAATTCATCAAAAGTTATCCTTATGGAAACGTGTACGACTGGCTCCAGTTTATAGGAGCTGAAAATAAGCAAGGGAATATCACGGCTAACGAGTGTAATGATATTATACGGAAACTAAACCTGAAGAGTTTTGAAGGAGGGTATAAGGTGTTGGTAATGTGGCTGCCCGAATACCTGGGTAATGAAGGAAATAAGCTGTTAAAGCTAATAGAAGAGCCACCTGAGAAAACTGTTTTTTTACTGGTAGCCGAAAACGAAGGACAAATATTACAAACGATCCTGAGCCGTTGTCAGCTTATTAAGATACCTCAGCCGGCCGACGCGGAAATAAAAGAGGCATTGATCAGCCGTAATAAGGCCGATGAAACCACGGCATCCCGTGTGGCAGCCATCAGCGAAGGAAATTACCGCGAGGCGCTGCAGATTATGCAGCACTCAGACGAAGACTGGCAAAATCTGTTGCGCGATTGGTTAAACAGCATTATGAAAACAGGGCCGGTGGCGCAATCAAAATGGGTGGATGAAATAGGGCAGGTAGGGCGTGAAGGGCAAAAACAGTTTTTACGGTATTTTAATCATTTACTGCAGCTGGCTTTACGATTACAGGTGATGCCCGACCTGGCCCAACAATACCCTGATAAGGAACGCGATTTTGCTTTGCGCCTGAACAGGATCACAGGTATCGAACAGCAGCAGGCGAT
This sequence comes from Paraniabella defluvii, assembly GCA_019316985.1. GTDB lineage: Bacteria > Bacteroidota > Bacteroidia > Chitinophagales > Chitinophagaceae > Niabella > Niabella defluvii. The sequence goes on along the minus strand of CP079215.1, from coordinate 1,396,998 downwards.
CATTGAGGAGCTGGATAATGCTGCTTATTATATTGAAAGAAACGCTAATGGTAAGATGCTGTTTATGGCCCTTACTATTAAAATTTATCATATCATTCAGGACAATGTTGTACTTTTGAATGATTGAGGTAACAGGTTTTGTGGAGATAAATAATTTTTTTCAGAGGAAGTTGAATAGTGTAGAGGAGGAGAGACAAGTGCGTACATTTTAACCTTGTTTTTGGCGAGGTGTTCATAATAAACTGATTAACAGTTTTTTATATTGTCCTGATGCGTAGGGCCTGATCCTGCGGGCATTTTTTTGTACGCCATATTCCGCCTGCACTTTTCCGTTTTTATAATATTCAAACAATGGGTTGTACAAGTTGTGGTACTGCTAATGGCAGCAAGCCGGGTGGTTGCAAAAGCAACGGAGGCTGTAGTACAGGTGGCTGCAATCGGATGAATACCTATGACTGGCTGCGCAATTTGCCGATTGCCGATATGGACAGTCATTGTAATGTAGTGGAGGTGAGCTTTAATAAAGGTACCAGGAAAGACTTTTTCAGGAACACAACTGTTCACTTTTTTGAGAAGGGCGACCTGGTTACGGTGGAAGGAGTAAGTGGATTTGATGTGGGCGAAATTTCTTTAACGGGTGAAATTGTTCGCCTGCAAATGAAAAAAATACGGAGTTAAGGAAGCCAATCCTGATATGAAAAAGGTATTAAGGCTGGCTACTGAAAGGGACCTGGAGCAAAGGGTAATTAACAAACAAAGAGAGCCCGAAGCTGTGATCAGGAGCAGGGCCATTGCCCGCCAGCTAAAGCTGGATATGAAGATCAGCCAGGTGGAGATGCAGGCGGATGGAAGAAAAGCAACCTTTTACTATATAGCCGACGGGCGGGTAGACTTCAGAGAGCTGATAAAAGTATATGCCACAGAGTTTAAGGTAAAAGTAGAAATGCGCCAGATAGGCGCCCGCCAGGAAGCCGGGAAAGTAGGGGGCATAGGAAGCTGCGGCCGCGAACTTTGCTGTGCTACATGGCTTACCGAATTTAAATCGGTAAACACGTCTATAGCCCGTTACCAGAACCTGTCCATTAATCAAACCAAGTTAGTGGCCAGTGCGGGCGGTTAAAATGTTGCCTGAACTACGAATTGATACTTACCTGGATGCACTTCAGGGCTTTCCGAACGACTGCGACCAGTTAGAAGTAGCTAAAGGAAGGGCCTACCTGATCAAAAAAGACATTTTTAAAAATCTGATGTGGTATTCGCTGCCCGACAGCAACAAACAATACCCCTCACTATAGAAAGGGTTCGAAAGATCAAATCGTTAAACCGCCAGAATATTGTTCCCGAAGAGCTGGAAGCCGTTGAAGTGGTATCTACCAAGCCTAAGGAAGTTGAACCTGCCTTTGTAGACGTGGTGGGTCAGATCTCTTTGCGCAGCCTGGAAAGAGCAGACAAAAACGCAAGCAGCAGCGGAGAAGCGGTCCTTCGCAGGCCAGCCAGGCTGCTAATGCCAACCAGGGCGCCGCACAACAAGGCCAGCAGCAAAAACAAGGTCAAAGCAGGGGAGGGAATAACCGCCCGCAGCAGCAACGGAATACCGGTAATAAACCGCAGCATCAAAACCAGCCAAGAAAAAGGGAAAATAACAACAAGCAGGGCAACTAAGATTCAATAATAACTACAGCTGCAGCAATATTTTTAAGGTGGCTGATGGATATCTTTACCCTGGTGAGATCGATTTGTTGAAGAGTTTTGGCTGTTTCTCCTTTTAAATGAATTTCGGGTTTGCCGGCGTCATCCCCAAAATAAGTATTTCATTATACGCAGTGCCGTTGGCCCAGCCGGTGCCCAATGCTTTAAATAAGGCTTCTTTTGCCGCAAACCGGGCGGCGTAGTGCTCATATTTATGTGTTTTGGGCTCGCAGTACTCAATCTCTTCCTGCCCGAAAACCAATTCCCGGAAACCCTGCTCTTTTTCTATTTTTTGCTGAACACGTTCTACTTCAATTACATCTAGTCCAATACCGGAAATCATTTTTTAAATTTAAAATTGAAATGTTTAAAGCTCATTTCCAAACTTTAAACTTTGAACATTTTTACGGAACGGATCGTAGCCACTTCCTCCCCAGGGATGGCAACGGGATATTCTTTTACCGACAACCAGAATCCTTTAAAAAGGCCATATTTCTTAAAAGCCTGCAGCGAGTAGTGAGAACAGGTAGGCGTATACCTGCACTTGGGGCCCAGCCAGGGCGAAATAACCCACTGGTATATCTTAATAAGGCCGATAAAAGGCCAGCTAAGTATTTTCAGGAATTGCCGCATGTAAGGCTTTCAGTAATTTTTGCAAAACTACCCCAACATTGTCATAAATATCCCGGTAACGGGGCAATTCTCTTCCTGTATAAAGCAGAAATAACGACATGCTTGCAGGATGAGCCGCTATATAGCTTTTTAAATCATGTTGTTGCAGCCGGTAAGCTTCGCGTAATAATCGTTTAATACGATTGCGGTCTACCGCATGTTTAAAGTTCCTTGTAGTTAATCCTACGCCGCATTTGATATCGGTTGCCTCCTCTTTTTCTTTCAGGTACACCAGCCGGAGGTCTTTTGTACGCACGCTTTTCCCCTCTGCAAAAACCTGTTGCAATTTCTTCCGGCTTTTAAGCCGTTGCGATTTAGGAAAATATGAGTAGGCATTTTAGAGTACGTGCATATTGCAGCTGTAAAGATATAAAACCTGTAATATTCCTACGGGGAATTAGATGATAAAGCAGTAGCGCGTGTTCTCATGCGCTACTGCCCGAACGGTTAGATGTGTTTGCTCCTGATAAAGAAATAGCAGCAGTTTACAAGAACATACCTCCGGATGCCTCTAGTCTTTGTGCTGTTACCCAGCTCATTTCCGGCATACAAAGCAACGCAATAACACCGCCAATATCATCAGGCAGGCCCACACGACCTAATGCTGTTTGGGAGGCAATAAGCGAATTAAGCTGCTTATTATCCCTTACAACACCTCCGCCAAAGTCTGTTTCAATAGCGCCTGGAGCAACAATATTTACGCGAATGCCACGAGCTCCCAATTCTTTTGCCTGGTAGCGCGTTAACGTTTCCATAGCTCCCTTCATAGCTGCGTACGCGGAATAGCCGGGAGTAGAAAACCTGGCTAATCCGCTGGATATATTAATGATGCTTCCCCGTCTTTTAAAACCGGGAGCATTTTCTGAGTGAGAAAAAAGGGTCCTTTGAATTGTATATTTACTAAAGTATCAAAGTCTGTTTCAGTGGTTTCTGCAAAAGGTTTATGAATACCAATGCCTGCGTTGTTTACTAAAATATCAAGGTCTTCTCTTTGCCACTTTTGGGCAAGTATACCCTTTATTGTATCGATAAAGCTGTTGAAACTGCCCGCTTCAGCAATATCCAATTGAAGCGCTACGGCTTGGGCACCCAATGCTTCAATTTCTTTTACAACCTGGTCTGCCTCTCCGTGCTGGCTGTGATAGGTTATAATGCTATCTACATTTTTTTAGCTAATGCCAGGGCTGCGTTTTTGCCGAGTCCCCTGCTTCCCCGGTTATCAGAGCTATTCTGTTTGTCATTTTTTTTAGTTTGAATTAAAAAGATGACACAAAATTCCTGTGTGTTTTACAAAAGGGTATGGTGACAGTCACAGAATTTTAAACCAGGCGCAGGTATTTTTTCTGTTCAATGGGTAATATGGGAGGTAAGGTTCTTTTTCGCGGAAAATGGCAGGAGTAATGCCGGTAATGCTCTTATAGAATTTAACGAAGTTAGAAGGGTCGAAAGTAAGCCTGCGTGCTATTTCGGCGCCGGATAAATTGCTGTTGAGCAATAGTTTATTGGCAACTTCAATAATCTTAAGGTCGTAATAATAGCAGGGATGGTGTCCTGTTTCCCTGGTAAGGGTATTGGTTAAATGGCCTGGTGCAACAAATAGCTGTTGTGCAATCTGGCTGATGGTAAGCATTTCATCCACTCTGTCCTCGAGTATATCGGCCAGGTGCTGATCCAGAAAAGCAAAATATTGCGCTGCTATTTCGGTGCCGCGGCTACCCGATTTTTTTGCTCCATAGTTATAGAAATAAAAGTGACTTCAAAAAAAAAAATAGCTCCGAAAAACGGAGCTACGAATAATTTGAAAGCTTATTAAAAGATTACTTCAGTCTTCTTTCGTCAGACACAGTAAGCTTTTTACGGCCTTTAGCACGGCGGCTTGCTAACACCTTACGGCCATTAGCAGTTTGCATACGTTTACGAAAACCATGAACAGTTTTACGACGACGACGGTGCGGTTGGAAAGTACGTTTCATTTTATTTTAATTTTTTCACTTTTGAATTAATAGCATGGGAGAACATGCCGGTTTAATTTTCGGAACAGAAGATCACCACATCCCCTGTTTGTGAAAGGACGGCAAAGGTAGGGAAAATTTGAGAAGCAGAAAACAACATTTTTGTAGTGATTGCCGCCGGCTACCGCTCACTCCCGATATTTACTAAAGTTCCTGACAATCAGGTGGTCATCCACTTGCTCCGTCAAAATCAACAGGGAGGCTTATTAAAGCGCAGGCACCTCATCTAGCCGGTAAAAAACTTTTAGTCCTCTTTCTGTAGCAATTCTTACGTCTTCGTCTGCCCCTTTCGATTCGCCCGCAATGCGAAAAACAGCATCACATTTTTCCAGTAACCGGTGCGCAACGGGATATTGTATTTCGTTCCAGGCTTCGTCTCCGGGTTTTGTTGAGCCGGCTAAACGGATCAGGGTAACGCCACCCATTCACCAATAATGGGCGTATACCCTTTTCTGAACAACGACAGGGCTACCGCCTCAAGATTGTTTAAATTTTGCTGCATCAGCTGCGGGTTGTCATGGGTGCCACTTCGGTAAGGACCGGCAATAAGTATCAGCATATTCTTTTTTTTGATCGGGACAAAGAAACCGATTGTAATACCGGCAGCACTTAAGATACTTTAAGAAATTTTTCCCCGGGCTTTATTTTTTCTTATCGTACTTAAAAATTCGGGCGTAATACCCAGGTAAGAGGCTATCTGCTTTTGTGTAAGCTGATTTATGACCTGGGGATACTTGGCCAGGAAGTTATCATACCTTTTAGCAGCGGGTAACGACAGGTTCTCAATTATTCTTAGTTGCTCCCTGATATAGGCATTTTGCATTAAGATTCTGAAGAACCGCTCAAATTTCGGCATTGTATCAAACAACCTGTCGAGATGTTCTTTACTAAGCAGGAATATTTGACTGTCTTCAAGCGCCTCAATAAATACCATGGCTGGTTTTCGATTTAAAAAGCAAAACATATCCGTTATCCACCAGTCGGTTATTGCAAACATTATTGTAGATTCTTTACCTGCAGCATCTATATGGTAGGCTCTTAATGCTCCGGAATGAACAAATGCTATATAATTGCAGGATTGTCCTTCTTCTAAAAAGAAATCTTTTTAAATAGTTCCTTGTAAATAATAAGAGATGTAAACTGCTCTGTTTCCACGCTATTGAAACGAACATGTTTTGCAATATTGTTCAAAATCAGGTCGTAATTCATAATATAAGCGTAAAATAGTGGTAATGATTAGCTACAGGCTTATATGTTTGCTTTTAACCGGGGCGCCAAAGAAAACAGATCCCTTTTCATCAAAATCCTCAGTGGCATCGGTAGTAAAAAATTGTACCTGAGCTCCTTTACTGCATTTCTCCTCTATTTCAGGATGTCTTTGCAGGTAGTTCTGCAGACTTTCAGCCACAATTTCTCCCTGGGTGAGCAGCTTTACCTGTACCGGTACATACTCTCTTATTTGCTGCTGCATAAGGGGTAATGTGTGCAGGCAAGCAAAATCACGTCGATATTCTCGCCTTTATGAAACAGGCTATGCAGGTTTTTTTGATGAAATAATGGGTACCCTGATTGTCCATTTCATTATTTTCGATAATGGGCACCCACATAGGGCAGGCTTCCTGGTAGGTTTTAATATCAGGATAAAATTTTTCAATTTCAATAGGGTAAGACCCTGAAGCCACCGTGCCCTTTGTAGCCAGTATGCCTACCTCCCGGGTTTCAGAATACTGACCAATGATTTCTGTAGTAGGGCGTATAACACCTAACACTCTTTTATAGGAGCCAGCTGCGGCAGGTCGTTTTGCTGAATGGTGCGCAGCGCCTTGGCTGAAGCTGTATTGCATGCTAAAATAACCAGGTGGCAGCCCCGGGCGAAAAACCATTTTACCGCATCAAGCGTATAGTGATACACCGTATCAAATGAACGGGTGCCATAGGGCGCGCGTGCATTGTCTCCCAGGTATAAATAGTCATATTGCGGGAGCTGTTTTATCAATTCTTTTAAAACTGTTAGTCCTCCGTATCCTGAATCAAAAACGCCAATAGGGGCCACCTGCTGCATGAGTTGTAGTTATAAATCAAACGTACATAAAATTTCTCATCCGGCTTTGGGCAAACATACCTGAAATACAATAGTACTAAAATAAAAAACCGCCCTGGTTAGGCGGTTTGCAAAATATGATTGGTTTGTTGCTTATTTTTTAGGCGTAGCAGGTGCCGTGGTTGCTCCACCTGCAGCCGGGGTTGCATTACCTTGCGGGTTTACTTTAATGCCCAGCTTGGTAGCAATAGGAATACTTAAGTTATCGCCATCAGGCGCTACTACAAAAGCATCCTGCTTCAAAACGTAAGTGTAGCCTTTTTCTTTCGCATGAGCATTGATGGCATCATATACTTTTTTATAAAGCGGGCTGAACAATTGCGCTTCTTTGGCCTGAGATGCCTGCCCGGCAATTTGTTGCCAGTTACCTAACGTTTCGCCCAATTGTGCTAAATCTCTTTCCAACACTTGTTTAACTGAGCCAGTTGCTTTTTTCATAGCGCTATCTTTTTCCTGGTACTCCTGGTATAACCTTGTATAAGTTCCCCGATAGAGTCCTGCTGCCATTTTTCAAGCTCCTGTTGTGTTTTTTGAGCTTCGGGCAAATTGAATACCAACGCATCAACGTTAACATAACCGATTTTCTGTGCATTGGCCGAAAGTGCGCTCACCAATACTAAACCTAACGCAACCGCAAGAAATTTTACTTGTTTCATCCGTATTTTTTGTTTTTTTTTTTTTTTTGGGTCGGATGGAACGCCCTATATGCATCCTCCTATAAGAAATTATTTACACGGGCGTTTCATTTTTGTTTTTTCTTTTTGGAAACTCAATTGTATTGTAGAAGCAAAAAATTTTCCTTCACAGTTGAGTTTGTTTCAAGTTTTAAATTACTTCAATCTAAGTTCGCGTAAGATATCTTCGCTCTTATCCAACTTAGGGTCGGCAAAGATAATGGATTTGCCCTCACTTTTATCGAAAACCAGGTCGTAGCCATTCGCTTTTGCCAGCCTGTTTACGGCCTCTGCTACTCTTTTTTGCAGCGGGTCCATTAATTCCTGTCTTTTTTGAATAGTTCTCCTTCAAAACCAAAGCGTTTCTTTTGCAGGTCGCGCAGTGTTTTTTCTTTGTTAAATAATTCGTCTTCTTTTTTTTTTTTTTAAATCTTCGCTCATCATGGCCTGTTCGGCATCATAATCATTATATAATTTATCCAGTTCGGCCTGCTTGGCATCAATTTCCTTTTGCCAGGCAGCCGCCTGTGCGTCTATTTGTTGTTGCACACGTTTGTAATCAGGCATTTTTTCGAAAATGTAACGGCTGTCGATAACAGCATATTTTTGTGCGAAAGCGCCGGCGCAGGCAAGCAATAGGGCAATACCTAAAACAAAAATTTTTTTCATCTTTTTATTTTTTAATATCCGTTCGGGTCGTTTCCGTTCGGAGGGGTTTTTAATGGTATTATTTAACGTTTGAATGTTGAGGTTTGACGTATGCCAGACCCCGATCGTTGCCTCAAAGTAAAAGCAAAATGGTTAAATCTTTTTAACAGCTATGCCAGATGTTGCTTTTATTCAGGCTCAAAGCCCAGCATAAAGGTAAATTTACCTGCACCTTTCAATCCGCCACCCGGAGTCAACCTGTCAAGACCGATACCGTAGTCAAAGCCCAGCAATCCAAACATAGGCAGGTAAAACCTCATACCTAAACCAACGCTACGGCGTAATTTGAAAGGATTATAGTCTTTATAGTCTTTCCATCCATTGGCCGCTTCAAAAATGCCAGACCAAAAATGGTGCTGCTTGGATTGGTTACGAGCGGATAGCGAAGCTCCGCCTGGTATTTATTAAAGATGGTAAAGAAATTATTGAAATTACCGGTACTGGAGTTATCGGGGTTGATAGTAGGATCAGAAGTATTATAAATAGGATAACCCCTGTGCGCAATGATGTCGAAACCAGTAAGGGAGAAAGTATTGTTTAAACCGGCATCACCCAGCTGGAAACGTTCGAACGGCGAAAATTCCATTTTGGGATTATACTTGCCCATAAAGCCATATTTAGCGGCTAATTTCATTACAAACTGCCTGTCTTTATTCTCGCCCTTAGCCCTGCCTAGCGGAACATACCAGGTTGAATTAAAACGCCATTTGTGGTATTCTACGAATTTGAATTGATCGTCTTTAGAACCGAATAAAGAGTAAGGAGGAGTTGCCTGCACACTAAACATCAGGTCGCTTCCGCTGCGCGGGAAGATAGGATCAGATACAGAATTACGTTGTAGCGCAAATTTTAAACTAAGGTTGTTGGATACCCCGGTATTGAATGGAAGCTGGTAGATATAACCCATTTCTTTTACATTATACCGGGTTAGGGCCACCGTTGTGGTCATGTAAAAATAGTCATCCGGCCAGTTCAGCTGTTTTCCCAAACCAACAGAAAACCCGTTTACGGTAAGCGACTTGTTTTTATCATATTCGTAGGTTCCGCGCGAAGTGAAGCCCGCAAGATTGTAATATTTACTGTTATTGTAAGAAAGGATCAGAGAGTTTCTTTTTTACCTCCTAACCAGGGCTCGGTAAAAGAGAAATTATACGACCGGAATGCACGACCGTTAGATTGTACACGCAGGCTTAATTTCTGACCGTCGCCTACCGGCAGCGGATCCCATGCTTCTTTTTCCAGATATTTTTAATGGAGAAGTTATTAAAGGTAACCCCAGTGTACCGGTTAAGCCTATACCGCCACCCCAACCGGCAGAAAGTTCTAACTGGTCGGAGGACTTTTCCTTCAGGTTCCAGTTAATATCAACCGTTCCATCGTTTTGGTTAGGTACAGGTTGCGGATTGATCGATTCCTGTTCAAAATAGTTTAATGCATTCAATTCCCGGATGGTACGCATCAGGCCGCTTTGGCTATACAGTGCGCCCGGATAAGTACGCATCTCACGACGGATTACATGCTCCTTGGTACGCTCGTTACCACGGATATTTACATTCTTGATACGCGCCTGCGGACCTTCTACCACCCTGATCTCATGATCGATGGTATCATTATAGATCCTGGTTTCTACGGGTGTAACATTAATAAAGAGGTAGCCCCGGTCGCGATAGGCCGTTTGGATATCCTGTGCATCCTGGCTGGGTTCGATACCCAATGCTTTATTCAGGATGCTGGCATCATAAGTATCGCCTTTATTAATATTTAATATAGAATTTAGAATAGTATCATTGAATACGGAGTTGCCCTTCCAGGTGGTTGTACCAAAATAGTATTTCCGCCCTTCATTTACTTTAATATCAATATACATTTTATTGTCTTGTATCACCTGGGTATCTGCCAGTATCTGCGCATCACGGTACCCTTTTTCGTTGAAGTATCCCAAAACCTTCTCTTTATCTTCCGTATATTTTTTCTGGTTGAATTTAGAAGAAGAAAAGAATTTAAACCTGAAATAAGGGTCTAATACTTCCAGGGACTTGGTTCCGGTTAAAAAGCCCCAATCGTTCACATATTCTCCAAAACTATAATGTTTAATGGGTCCGTAGGTACTTACATAGGATGAAGGGAATAATGTCATTTTGGTCATTTCCTTGGTTCCCTTCATTTGCTTTTTCAGCTTAACGCTTTTAACATTTTCATTTCCAAAGAAATTGATACCATCTATTTTTACTCTTTTGCCTTTATTTACTTTAATGGTAAGAGAGTTAGAGTTTTTGAATACGGGATCTGGTTTCTCCACGAGCTCCACATTTACCCCATAAAATCCTTTTTCTTCATAAAAGGTTTTGGTAACATCTATAATATTACGCCGTGTATTCTCGGAAAGAATAGTGGTTTGCTTGGCAATGGCAGTTTTCTTTACCAGCTCTTCCTGTTCTGTTTTTTTCACCCCTTCAAACTTATAATCTCCCAGGCGGGGCATTTCTTTCACTGCTACTTCTATGCTTACATTTTCTCCAATAATATTGGTTACGAAAATTTTAATATCAGCTACCAGCTTTTGTCTCCAGAGGTTTTGAATGGCACGGGAAAATATATCAGAGCCGGGATAAACAAATTTCTGACCTTTCTGTAAACCAGCAACGGAAAGTATAATGGTAGAATCCAGGTAATTGGCTCCCGTTACTTTCAAATCGGCAATGGTGTACTCTTTGGGTTGCCTGGGGTTTTGCCATTCCTGCATTTCAGGCGAAAGATTTCCGCCGGGAATGGTGGTGTCTGTTTGCGCAAAAACATAGTTTACCGTTGTTAATGATATAATTGTAACGCAAAATCTGTAAAGAAAAAAAAAAACGCATAAAGGATTTAAATATCGGTAATCAATTTTGTTTTTGCAAAAGCAGGAAGTTATTATTTTATCACCACACTGTTACACATTATTCCCATTGCGGCGGCAAATTAAAGGTAAAAATTGGAAAACTCATGTTAAAAAGGCTGATACAATAGCAGAGGCACAGGTGTAAGCGCTTTACGGTAAACTTTCACAATTACTTAGATTCTTCGATTTGTTTGGAGGTTTTACCAAACCTGCGCTCCCTTCCCTGGTAATCTATCAAGGCCTCGTACAAATTATTCTTTCGGAATTCGGGCCAGCGCACATTGGTAAAATAGAGCTCGGCATAAGCCAATTGGTACAGCAAAAAGTTACTGATACGGTATTCGCCGCTGGTACGGATCATTAATTCCGGGTCGGGGAAATTGCTGGTGCAGAGATATTTCTGTAATGTGTCCTGGTCGATGGCCTCCACCTGTAAACGATTGTTTTTAACCTCGTTGGCAATGCTTTTCACTGCATTTAGCAGTTCCCAGCGGCCGCTATAACTCAGGGCCATTATTAAATTGAGCCCACTGTTCCCTGCCGTAATCTCGAGTGCTTCATTCAGCTCTTGCTGTGCATAAGCCGGTAACATGCTCATGTCGCCTATTACATGCAAGCGGATATTGTTTTTATGCAAGGTTTCTACCTCCTTGCGTATGGTAGATACTAAAAGTTCCATGAGGCCAACCACTTCATATTCGGGGCGATCCCAGTTTTCAGTACTAAAAGCGTAGAGGGTCAGGAATTTAATGCCTATTTCGGCACAGCCTTCCACGATGTCTCTAACGCTTTCCACGCCATGGTAATGGCCGAAAAGACGGTCTTCTCCTGTTCCTGCGCCCAACGCCCATTGCCATCCATTATTATGGCAATATGTTTGGGGAGTTTTTCCTGTCGATTTGATTAATTAAGGTATCCATACCATGAAAGCGGCGACAAAAGTAATTAATATCATCAATGTTTGAAATAAAAAGCAATATTTGTAAAAAGCCCACTCCTATGATGTTGTTTGTTCAATTGCTGAAACTTCTGCCTCTTTCACTCCACGGCATATTGAAAGAAAAAAGAGCTTTCCTGCTCACCGGAATTATAAGTGTGTTATGGGTAACAGGGCAGGCGCAGGAGCTGCCTTCTCCCCTGGTGTATAAGAATCAGCAACCTTTTGCGCTGGTAGCCGGAGGCAGCAAGGGCATTGGTTATGCTATTGCCGAGGCTTTGGCCAAAAGGCACTACAATCTTGTATTAGTAGCGCGTACACCCCAGCCCCTGGCGCAGGCAAAGCGGCTATTGGAAGAAAAATATAATATACAGGTGGAAATATTATCTGCCGATTTAACGAATGACAGCGTTGCTCCCAGGCTGGCCCGTTGGAGCATGGAAAAAATAACCTGCCGCTTAAAATGCTATGTAATGTTGCAGGTATGGGCGGCTCCAGGGATTTCCTGAAACTTCCGGCCGACAGCGTAAGGTACATGATAGCGCTCAACCTGGAGTCGCCGGTTATGATGGTTCAGCATTTTTGCCGTTGCTGGAAAAAAATAAACCCTCTTATATTTTAAATGTAGGCAGTATGGCTGGTTTTAGTCCCATTCCTGTGAAAAATATTTACTCCGCGTCCAAATCGGCGGTAACATTTTTCAGCTACTCTTTAAGATACCAGTTAAAAAAGAAAGGAGTGAGCGTAAGTTGCCTGGCGCCTGGCCCGGTATACACCAAGCCCGAAATAATAAAGGATACTAAGGAAAAGCTGGGTTGGTTTGGCGATTTTATGGAAGTACCTCCTGCCAGAGTGGGAGAGTTTGCTGTAAGAAAAACCTTAAAAAGAAAAATGATTATTGTGCCGGGGAAGCCGGCCCGGTTTACTTCAATATTATACGTGCACTACCCCGCCGATGGGCGGCAAGCATCTATAATGCACTGGGTAAAGAAAACTGATGAACGAAAATATATAAGATGAAAAAACTGCTTTTGACAGGTTGCTTATTGATTGGGGCGCACGCTTTTGCCCAGTTACCTGTAACGGTGTTCGAACGATCCGGGGAAAGAGACTCCTGTTTATGGTGAGATCATCGACTGGTGGAAACAGGCGGATAAGGCATCCGGCAAAATATCCATAAGAACCATGGGGATGACCGATGCGGGCTTGCCACTGCACCTGGTAACAGTGAGTAACGATGGTGTTAGCGACTACAGGCAGATCAAGCGGGAAAAAGACTTGTTATACTAATTAATAATGGTATACACCCGGGGAGCCAGACGGCATTGATGCCAGTATGTTACTGGCCGCAGATATTGCGAAAGGAAAGCTGAAGCTACCCCGCCAGGTAGTGCTGGCCATCATTCCTGTTTATAATATTGGCGGTTGCTTCAACCGAAGCAAAGACTATCGCGTAGATCAAAACGGCCCGGAGGCTTTCGGGTTCAGGGAAATGCCCAAAACCTTGACCTGAACCGGGATTTTATTAAATCAGACTCCAAAGAAGCCCTTTCGTTTGCCCAGATTTTTCATGTAACCGATCCGGATATCCTAATAGATAACCATGTAAGCAATGGTGCCGACTACCAGCATGTAATGACCCTGCTTACCTCTCAGCATAATAAATTGGGTGGCGCAATGGGACAATACCTGAACGAGACGATGGAGCCGGCATTATACCGTTTAATGAAGAATAAAGGCTACGACCTGGTGCCTTACGTTAACTTTGATCACAGGGAAAAAGTGGAGAAGGGATGGGAGGCTTTCTGGGATGCGCCGCGCTATAGCAGCGGGTATGCTGCTTTGTGGAACACGTTTGCTTTTATGCCTGAAACGCATATGTTGAAACCTTATTACCAACGTGTACAATCTACTTACGAATTAATGAGCTCTTTTATTGAGTTTGCCAGCGCCGAGCGGCAAAAAATACTGGAACTAAGAGCTCTTGCCAAAGAAGAAGTTAGTAGAAGAGAAACGTTTACAGTTTGCTGGCAGCCTGATCATACGCAGTCAACAACTATCACCTTTAAAGGTTATGAAAGCGGCTACAAGCCTAGTGAAGTATCCGGACTTCTAAGATTGTATTACGACCCAACCAAACCTTATACCCTGCAGGTGCCTTTCTATAATAATTATAAACCTGCTGCTGTTGTTAGCAAGCCTAAAGCCTATATCATTCCGCAGGGCTGGTGGAAGGTGATCGAAAGATTAAAGGCTAACAACATTGCAATGCAGCCTGTTAAAAGCGATACGGTTATTAATGTAGACGTGTACACCATTGAAAACTATAAGGCTGCCCCAAGGCCCTACGAAGGTCATCACCCTAATTCGGAAGTAAAGCTTCGTGTTACGTCCCGCCCTATCCAGTTCAGGAAGGAGACTGGTATATTCCCATGAACCAGGCGGCCAATCGTTTTTTAATAGAAACACTGGAGCCTGTTGCCGAAGACTCCTATTTCAAATGGAATTTTTTCGATGCTATTCTTCAGCAAAAAGAAGGCTACTCCGATTATCATTTTGAGGATGTAGCTGCGGAGTATTTAAAATCTAACACCGAGCTGCAGCAAAGGCTGGAATACAGGCGGAGGCAGGACACCATCTTTGCCCAAAGCGCGGCTGCTCAGCTTAATTTTATTTATCAAAATTCGCCCTGGATAGAACCAGCCTATCTTATGTATCCTGTTTACCGGGTCAATTAATATTTGGCCGGCGTACCCTGCAGGGGAATGGCTTTTTGATGAACTCACGCAGGTGCTGCGTGCTGGTTTTCAGATCTTCTTTGCGCAGGTACATCATATGACCGCTGCGATAGCCCTCCCAGCTCATCCTGTTTTTAAGCTTGCCCGATGGATCCATCTGCCACATGTTGTATTTGGCATTGAAATAATCACAGGCGCCGTCGTAATAACCAGACTGTACCAGTACATGCAGGTAAGGATTGGTAGCCATTGCCTGTCGCAGGTTCTCACCGGTTTGATTGCCTTTATTGTCCCAGGGATGAACAGGACCGAACATATTGTACGGGAAGTCGGTTTTATAGCCCAGTTCGTTTTTAAATACATATTAATAGGCGGCGTAAAAGCATGCAGCCAGGCGGTAAGCTCCGCGTTGAAATCGGGACTGTTGCCAGCATCCTGCTTGTCAATACCTCTGTATCTCGAATCTAAACGGCCTATGGTAAATCCTTCGTTGCGCAGCAGCTCTTTCCAAAACAAATTAGTGTTCACAGATAAATTGTTTTGAAGAATAACTTTTTCGGGCATACCCGAGTAGCGGGCCATTTTAGCGGCTAGTGTTTGTTTGGTAGCATCGTCTAAAAGGCTGCCTTTATTAAGGGCGGGTATTAATTCGTTCATTGTAAAACTTTCTACTTCTGGCAGCATTGCCGTCAGGTCTTTTTGTAAAAGATCTGACGGTTGCTTTTTATGATACCAGGCAGTGGCTGCATAATAGGGCAGGAGAAGGGCCGCATCGGTAGCTGTTCCACGTTCTATGCCCAGGTCGGTTGGAGATACGAGCACCACGCCGTTCAGGTATATCCAATGAGATTGTTGTAGCTCCAGCGCCAATCCGGATACCCGCGTAGTTCCATAGCTTTCGCCTATCAGGAATTTAGGCGAAGCCCAGCGGTCGTACCGGTTTACAAAACTGTTTACCCAGTCGCCTAAATATTTGATGTCGGCATTTACGCCAAAGAATTTTTCGCGCGCCACATCTTTACCAACGATCCTGGAAAAACCGGTATTAACCGGGTCAACATAAACAATATCAGTGGCATCTAATATAGAGTGCTGGTTGGCGGTGTAGCCATATGGCTGTACAGGATAACCTTCATCATCAATATTTAAAAATACCGGTCCGGTGTAGCCAATATGCATCCATACGGAGGCGGAGCCGGGGCCGCCGTTGAAGGAAATAGTTAAAGGCCGGGAGCTTTTATCTTTAATATCTGTTCTTTCATAGTAAACAAAGAAAACGCCTGCAATAGCTTTTCCATCCGCATCCCAAACCGGTAGCGTGCCAGCTGTTGCTTTATAGGGTATTGCTTTGCCGTTGATGGTAACTGTATGATAGGTAACAACCGTAGCATCAGGGTCAAACTTCAGATCGGGAGTAGCATTTTTAGTAGTCTGCGGTTTTTCTGCTTCCGTTGTTTTGGATTTGGTGTCCTGTGTGTAGCCTGCGGTTGAAGCTATAACAAAGCTGGTAAGTAAAACGATATTTTTAACATAGGGCAATTTACATCATTCCGGCAAAGAAAATAACCGGCTTTTTTGCAGAGCAGGCTAACAATAGTATTGCCGCGCTCTGATATTTAGAGCCTACTTAAAAAATAGGATAAGCCGTGAAAATGATCGATGTGGTCGGGCGCCGTATTACCGGCGAAGCCTAACACAGCAAGGTGTCCTGACGCTTCGCTGATCTGTTGCATGCCTAAAGGTCCCCATTTTAAAACGGGTGTGGTTGTAATGTTAAGGGTCTTCAGCAGATAGTGGGCTGTTTCTGTAGTGCTGGAAAAGGTACCCGGAAAATCTCAGAATGGGTAAAGAGAAATTTTTTGCCAGAAGATTTATCGATTGCTTCCTGGCAAATTGAATAAAAGGTTCAAGGGAGACAGAGTCGATCAAACCTCCTTCTGCTATTACTTTTTTTTCGGGGATATAGCTGGTATGCAGGCCGTCTAAAAGCAGAACAGCATAAATGTCTTTAATTAAACCAGGTTGGGAAAGAATACTTCTGATGGCTCCATAGCCTGCGCTAAACCCGCTTAAGATAATTTTCCTTCGGGCAACGGGCGCCCCAGCCGTTTCATTACCGTATCTACAACAGCCTGTTTCAGTTTTTCAAAAACAGCATTATTGTTAAAAGGTTGCGCATAGGCTGAGGAGCCCGAGCCAAGGTTAACCGAAACGGCTATTAACGGCTTTTTGTATCGATGGGCTGCGTAGGCAACAATGGGAGCTATACCATGAAAGTGGATCAATAAATCGGTCTGTTTTGCTTTCCGGAGATTGGCGGGAAGATATATAGTTATAGGTTTAGCCAGTATGCCGTTGAGTATGATCGTCTTTGAAGGCTCCGTCTCAAATGTAATCCGCTCATGCCTGCGTACAGTTTCTCTCATGGGTGAGGGAAACTGTGCCGGTTGAATATTAGATTGCGCCAGTGCCTGCTGTACGGCAACGAGGAAAAATAAAAATATAATATGCCTTCTAAACATAAGTGAAGATAAAAACCTGCAGGCGGCATAGCCCCGTACGAGAAAGACTATATTTTAAGCCCAAAGCTAAATTTACAGCATTATGTTAAAGAAATTAAAACACCAGGCCGTTTCAACCTTATTTGTTTTCCTTTTGTTATGATGCTAGGCAGAAACAGCTATAGCAATACAGCATACTTTGATTAGCTTTGACTGCCCGGCACATAATCTCCATCAAAAAACAACCCGTTATGAAAAATGTAAATAAGACGAAAGCAAAATCCATCGACAAAACCACTTTAATGGAGTGGTACAGCGAATACCTGCTAACGCATGGTAAGCGCCCGGAGAGCGTGTACCTGTTTGCGAAAAACCACCAGTTAACGGAGAGCGCTTTTTACGATTTTTTCTCGGGGTTCGATAGTTTGGAGCAGGCTTACCTGGTTCATTTTTTCGACAGGTCGCTGGAGTTGGCCGGCCAGATCGAGCATTTTGAAGCTATGCCGGCAAAAGAAAAGCTCCTTAATCTATACTTCATTCTTTTCGAAAACTTTACGCTCAACCGGTCGCTCCTATTGTTGTTGCTTAAGGAGACTTTATACAACAGTATCAGTTGCTTCGCGCTTTGAAAACCAGCCATAGGCAATTCACTCAAACACTCTCATTCGACAATGATGCCATGTTTGAGAAAGCGCCTGAATTGATAAAGCAGTTCAAGGGAAAATCGAAGGAAGAAGTATTATGGATGCACTTTTTAAGCATTCTTGATTTTTGGAAAAAGATACATCAGCCGGTTTTGAGAAAACGGATATTTATATAGAAAAAACGATCGACACAGGTTTTGATGTGGTTAACAATCCTATAATGAACAAAGTATTAGACTTGGGAAAGTTTTTATGGAAAGAGAAATTTCAAATGGGATAGGCGCTTTTCAATTAAAGATATTAGGTGAATGAAGACATTAAATTCTATACCCACCAGCAAAATAGGGCGTGCGGGTAACTTACTGAAGGCAGGAGCTAAAGTGGGTATTAATTATATTAAGTATTACGGGGAGAAGCTGACCAAAGATGAAGCCGAAGCCCGTGCTAACCTGCATGAGCAAAATGCTACGGACATTTACGACAGCCTGAAAGAACTAAAAGGTTCGGCGCTGAAAGTAGCACAGATGCTGAGTATGGAAAAGAACTTACTGCCTGCAGCCTATGTAGATAAGTTTTCGCTATCACAATTTTCGGTGCCTCCGCTTTCGGCGGCTTTGGTGCGTAAAACCTTCCGCCAATATTTTGGTAAAAACCCCGAAGATATTTTTGATGATTTTTCACCTGAATCGATCAATGCGGCAAGTATCGGACAGGTGCACCAGGCTATGAAAAACGGTAAAAAGCTGGCCGTTAAAATTCAGTATCCCGGTGTAAAAGAAAGTATCTCTTCCGACCTTAAGATGGTGAAGCCCATCGCAATGCGCATGTTTAATATTCGCAAAGAAGGTTCAGAAAAATATTTTGAAGAAGTGGAGCAAAAGCTTTTTGAAGAAACCGACTACGTGCTGGAGTTGGAGCGAAGCCGGCAATTTGCGAAAGACTGCGCTCATTTACCTCACATAAAATTTCCTGGTTATTACCCCGAATACTCATGTGAGAAGATCCTCACGATGGATTGGATGGACGGCATTCATTTTTCAGGATATATACAGCAAGATCTACGTGAAGAAGACAGGAATTTATTGGGACAGACTTTTTGGGATTTTTATATGTATCAATTGCATGTGCTTAGAAAACTGCATGCCGATCCTCACCCGGGCAACTTTTTAATATCCGCCAAGAACGAATTATTGGTGATCGATTTTGGTTGTATCAAAGAAATTCCTGCTGACTTTTACAAACCCTATTTTGAGTTAGCCGACCAGAAAAACCTGAGAAACCCATCCTTATTCGAAGAAAAATTATACGAACTGGAGATATTGACGGCTGACGATTCACCGGAAGAAAAAAAAGCATACTTTAAGCAGTTGTTTTACGACATGCTGGAGTTATTTACGCGCCCGTTTAACGTGGAGCATTTCGATTTTTCTGACGAACAGTTTTTTGAAGAGATAGCCGCGTTAGGGCAGCAATATGCCAAGCTCAGTGAAATGCGGAACTTTAATACCAACAGGGGTTCCCGGCATTTTATTTATATGAACCGAACTTTTTTGGTTTGTACAATATGATGCATGAATTGAAAGCCACCCATATCGTTATTAATAATTTTGAAAAATTCAGGGATTAAAAAGGCAGGTTATAGTTATAACAAACCGGCATCAATTTTATTGAAATGCATCCAACTGGTTTGTGAGACACAAACCTCAGCATAGCCCTGGCCAGTGTCCTCACTGGCTGGAAGGAGGGTAAACTATATGTAATAATAATTTTGATACCTGTTTATTATTAGTCAACCAGGCTGTTACTCCCGATCAGGAATGCTGTAAAAAAAAAAAGTCATGAACCGCTGTCATGACTTTACGAGAATATAATATTACGTGTATTATTTCAATACACCCAGTTCTTTACCCACTTTGGTAAAGGCTGCTATGGCTTTATCCAGGTGATCCTGTTCGTGACCCGCGCTCAGTTGTACCCGTATTCTCGCCTGGCCTTTGGGAACCACGGGGAAGAAGAAGCCAATAACATATACGCCTTCTTCTAATAGTTTTGCGGCAAAATCGGCTGCTAATACTGCATCGTACAACATGATCGGTACAATGGGGTGGTCGCCTGGTTTAATGTCGAAGCCAGCCGCCGTCATTTTCCCGGAAATATTTGGTGTTAAATTCCAGTTTGTCGCGCAGGTGGGTGGAGGCTGAAAGCATATCCAGTACTGCAATAGACGCACCAACAATAGAGGGCGCCACCGTATTGCTAAACAGGTAAGGACGTGATTTCTGGCGCAACATATCAATGATCTCTTTTCGGCCCGAAGTAAAACCTCCTGATGCGCCGCCCAATGCTTTACCTAAAGTGCCGGTAATGATATCTATTTTGCCCATTACACCACGATACTCGTGGGTGCCACGACCGGTTTTACCCAGGAAACCTGATGAGTGACATTCATCAATCATAATGACCGCGTCATGTTTTTCGGCCAGTGCCACAATTTTGTCTAACTGGGCAATAGTGCCATCCATGCTGAATGAGCCATCAGTTACGATGATGCGGCTACGGCAGCCGGCCGCTTCCTGTAATTTAGCTTCCAGGTCTTCCATATTATTATGCTCATACCTAAAACGCTGGGCTTTACAAAGGCGTACACCGTCAATAATGCTGGCATGATTCAAAGCATCAGAAATAATAGCATCCTGATCATTAAACAGAGGTTCAAATACGCCCCCGTTTGCATCAAAAGCTGCCGCGTATAAAATCGTATCTTCTGTGCCTAAGAATTCAGAGATCTTTTTTTCCAGCTCTTTATGGATATCCTGTGTTCCGCAAATAAAACGTACACTGCTCATACCATAGCCATGAGAATCGATGGCTTCATGCGCTGCTTTAATCACATCGGGATGTGACGAAAGGCCAAGGTAATTGTTTGCACAAAAATTGAGTACGGTTTTGCCGTTAACTTCTATTTCAGCTCCTGCGGACTATTAATAACGCGTTCGCTTTTATACAGGCCGGAGCTTTTTTTCTTCCACTTCACCTGCTATACGTTGGGTAAATTTTTCGTTCATACTTCCTGATTAAAAATGAAATTTTTTTGGATTGCAAAGCTTTTGATTTTGCAAATAAAAAGCTTTTTGACAACAGTATAAAGACAAACGGTTGCGCAGGAATTAAAGGAATTCTCTAAAGTTCTGGTGATGAATCAAACGAATATCGGCATTATACGTTTCTTTAAAAGATGAGAAAGCTTTTAATTTGGCGTTGGCATTCCATTTTATCTCGTATCCCGTAATTATACCGTTCCCGTCTTCTACATAATCGATTTCCTGTTGCTGTACCGTTCTCCAGAAATATGGGTGTGCGTTCATCCTTTCATATTTTATTTTTTTGTCTTTCAGCAATTAAAAATTTTCCCAAAGTGCACCTTTATCTGGTCGTAAACTTAAGGGTGTAAAATTTCCGATAACTGCATTTCTTATCCCCGTATCTAAAAAATATATCTTCTGGTTCGTTTTGATTTCGTTACGAAGATTGCGGCTGAAGCTTCCCAGCCTGAAGATAACATACGCCTTTTGTAAGAGATCGATGTAAGTTGCAATAGTTTTTTTGTCTACTCCGATAAGTGATGATAATTCATTATAGCTTACTTCCTGCCCCAATTGCAATGCCAGCGCCTGTAAAATTTTTTTCAAGTATCTCTGGCTTTCTTATACCGCCGAAAGTAAGCAGATCTTTGTACAAATAACTTCCCGCTAGTTCTTTCAAAGCCTCTTCCTCTTCTCCCGTTCTGTTAATGACATCAGGGTACATGCCATATATAATTCTAAGTTCAAGTTGTTGTTGCGCTTTAAGGAACCCGGCCTTGTCTTCGAATTCTTTCCAGGAAATGGGCCATAGCTCATACTCCCATTTTCGGCCGGTCAGGGTTCTTTTAACGTATCAGATAGTTCTAATGCAGAAGAGCCGCTGACGATAAGTTGTACGTCTTTAAAAGTGTCCGCAATTATTTTTAAAGTAAGGCCAATGTTCTCAATTCGTTGTGCTTCGTCGATGAAAACAATTTTGTGATTTCCGATAAGGGCTCTCAACTGTTCTGTGTTGGCATTCGTTAACAGGTTGCCGGCCGTAGGGTCGTCGCAGTTTAAAAATAAATAAGACTTATTTTTTAGTATAGTTTCAATAAGCGTAGTCTTTCCAACCTGCCTCGGACCATATAGTATAATAGCCTTTTTCTTTCCAAACTTTGATTCAATCTCTTTCTGAATGCTCCTGGTATACATAAAAAGCAAAATTGAGCTTCAAAAATAGTAATATTTGGGGAATGTAATCTCTGAAAATAATAATATTTGGGGAACATGATCTCCGAAAATACTAATATTTGGGGAATAGGTTGTTATTTTGGTTTCTTTCTGCCCACTACGGCTTTTGAAACCAGCTGATCGCCAAACCGGTTTTTGATATCATCTACGGCTTTATACAGGTTTAATTTATTGTGCTGGTCGTTAAATAAGTTCATTTGCATGCCAGAGTCTACTAATTGACTGAACCGGACGCCAATGAGCCGTACAGCCCGGCCCCGTTGGTAAAACTTGTCAAATATATCTTTCGCTTTTTCGATCAGCTCATCGTCTAAAGATGTATAAGGAAGCTTTCCTGCTTATTGGTAGTTTCAAAATCATCGTACCTGATCTTAACAGTAAGGCAGCCGGTCAGTTTTTCGTCCTGCCTCAGATCGTAGGCATTTTTTCGGTTAGCCTTACCAACTGGCTGTGAAGAAACTCTATGTTGGTTTGGTTTTCGTGAAAAGTAGTTTCATGGCTCATACTTTTCTGGTTCCATTCGGTTGTTAATTCGGCGCTACCTAACCCATGTGCTTTCTGCCATAGCTCCAGCCCCCATTTACCCAGTTTTTTCTCCAGTATCTCAACGGGTGTCTGGGCTATGTCTTTAATCGTGTGAAGGCCGATGCTTCTCAGGCGTTGCTCTGTTTGCTTACCTACTCCATTAATTTTTTCAATACCCAGGGGCCACAAAAAGTCTTTTTCCTTACCATGCGGGATCTTTAAAAATCCGTTGGGCTTTGCTTCGTTGGTGGCCATTTTACTGATGAATTTGGCAGAAGACAGTCCGCAGCTGATCGGCAACCCTGTTTCCTTTGTAATAAACGTTCGGAGCTGCTGAGTATATTGACTTACGTTGAAGAAGCGGTCCATTCCTGTAAGATCGCAATAGAACTCATCGATAGAGGCTTTTTGAAAAAGCGGCACTTTAGACGCAATAATATCTGTAACTTTTTTAGAATAATAACTGTACTGCTGGTAAGTGCCTTTTAGCACAATAGCCTGCGGGCACAGCTTCATGGCTGTTGCCATAGGCATGGCAGAGTGTACGCCGAATTTACGGGCTTCGTAACTACAGGTAGACACCACGCCACGGTTGGCTGATCCACCTACAATAACGGGTTTCCCTTTAAGTTCGGGTCGAAGCAACAGCTCAACCGACACAAAAAGGAATCGAGATCGAAGTGTGCGATATAGGGTTTAACTGCGTCCACTTCCCAAAAATAAATTTTTAAATTGGTGTTGCATTTAATAACTACCCGACGTTCTAAAAATGAAACCAAACACCAATGAGATACTACTTTTTATTGATACCTGCTTTTTCTTTGCTGATGCAAGCTTGCTCCAAAAGTAACAGTGCCAGCAAGAAATGTGATGAGACAGTTATTAATATAGCCAAGCAACAGGGATACAATGAGTTCAAGCTTGCTGAAGGTCAATACGACCCGTATGGTATGCGCATTGTTAAAGCTACTTACAACGGGCAGCTGGTTTACTACTATCATTCCACCTGTAATCCCGCATCCTGTTCTTTTGCACCGGTTAGTTGGTGGAAGGGTATCAATTGTGCAGGTGATACTATCCGGTTTACTGATCCTTCCAGGCTAAAGAATATAGAAGCTATATTTACTGGTAAACGGGAATCCTGCGACGATTTTTATATCAGTAAAATGAAGAAAAAATGGGAAACGGTTTCCAGCTGTAGTCCCGAATTTAAGCACTACCTGGGCAAAGGATTGTACTTGTCGGGAACAATTTATTTTACCAGCATCAGTTGTTGGGCCTGCAATGTAGCGCCGCCTCAATATGGCGTAAACTGTATGGGCGATTCTATTAAGATCGATAACTGGAACGATGTGAGCGATACCAGGATCATTGCTACCTGCCGTGACTTATAAAAATTATCTTACTATTGCTGGCTATGCCTGTTCCCAATTAGAACGAGGTTAAAGATGTTCAATGGATTTCAGCTGCAGTCATCAGTAATTACAAATGCTGCACATATTTTTTTATCATTACTATCTGTCCCAGGTGATAATGTACATGCTCCACCTGGCCCTGGAAATTTTTATAGGCGCTGGAGTATCCGGGTAATATAGGGTTGTATAAGCTGCCGATATCGTATCCTTCAACAATGGTAGCCAGTTCTTCCGCCGAATATATATTGTCCTTTTTCAGCTCGTCCCATGCTTCGGCACTGGTTAACAGAGGAACATTCATCCCATTACTTTGGTTGATTTCAGGTTCGGTATTCTGGCCGCGAAGCGCCACAATACGGTTCCAATAGGTAATGTGATGTAATAGCATGGCAATGCTGTTGGGAGAGAAAGTGTAATCATCAGTGCCTGCTGCCAGCTAACATCTTTCAACGTGCCGGCAATGCTAACGTCTGTCCAGTTACCTCCCCTGTGTACTTCTACCAGGTGATGGGCAATATGCTGTTTGATGTTCATACAGGCAAATGTACGGGAGCGCCGTTGATATACCCTTAGGGCATTTTATTTTTAAGTTAAGATAAGTAAATATCCAGCAGGCCATCGGGAAGGGTAACATAAACTATTTTAGCTTTACTGTCTACCTTCTGCAGTGTTTCCTCATGCAGGGGATCAATACTTCTTTGCCTTCCACCAGTAACCGGCATAAAACCTGGTGGGGTTGTTCAATAATTTCTTCAATTCGTCCCACTTCTTTACCATTATCATTAATGGTGTAGCCGATAAAGCTGATCACTGAGTTTTTAGCAGCATGCTTTTCAAAATCTGCTGTTGTAAGCCATACTTCCTTCTGCACAATGGAGCGCGCCTTTTCCACTGTGTCAAGTCCTTCCAGCTTAATAAAAGTTTCAGTTTCGTTTTTAATTTTAGCGCTCTCTAAAAACCAGGGAAGGTAGCTCCCTGTTTTTTCCTTAACGAAAATGGTTTTAAGATCTTTAAGCGCTGTTCTTTTACCAAGCGCATGCTTCAGCACCACATCGCCTTTAAGGCCATGTGTGCCGGCAATTTTGCCGATGCTGATATAGTCGGGGGTAGGCGATTGTGCCATAATGCTGCAAAATAAGGGAAAATAAAAAAGCGATCCGGTTTATCGCCGGATCGCTTTTAATTTTTTGTTCCATAAGCTTATTAAGCTTCTCCGCCTTCAGCATTTGCCTCAGATGCAGGAGATTCTGCTTTAGGTTCAGCTACTTTACGAGGAACGGCACTGGCTACCTTGCGTTTAGCTTTCTTTCGTCGATAGCTTTCTGCTGGCGCCTTTTAATGTGCTCTTCATGCTCTGCACTCCATGTTGTGAACTTCTGCATTGCTGCAGTTTCATCAAACAGACCCAATTTTACACCACGTAATAAGTGCTTCAGGTATAATACACCTTTAAAGCTCAGGATACGGCGAACAGTATCAGTAGGTGTTGCACCTTTGTTCAGCCACTCCAACGCTTTTTGACGATCCAGCTCAATAGTAGCAGGAATAGTCAGTGGGTTATAAGTACCTAATTTTTGAATAAATTTACCATCACGAGGGCTTCTGGCGTCAGCAACAACGATGAAGTAAAAGGGCCTTTTTTTTAGAGCCGTGTCTTTGCAATCTAATTTTAGCTGCCATTTTAAATAGAAATTTAAGGCGTTAAAAATAATTATTAACTCCCAAACCAATTGGGTTTATCAGTTGATTTGGGGTCAAAGGTATATAAACTTTTATGTAAACCGAGCACAAACTTTTTAAAAAGTAAAATAATTTTAAGTTTTTACGATTTGTTAAGATTTGGCATGTCTGCATATACAAAAAGGCACGGTTTTAACCGTGCCCTTAGTTTCTGAAAATAGGTTTAAAAGTATTAGAATGGCCTTTTCATTCCTCCCAGTCCGCCCGGCATCATCTTGCCGAAAGCGCCCATTTTGTTCATATTTTTCATCATATCGCGCATTTGCTCAAATTGCTTCATAAAGGCATTTACTTCTGCTATGTCTTTACCACAACCCAGGGCAATACGTTTACGGCGACTTCCATTGATGAGGTCTGGGTTGCTGCGCTCTTCCGGCGTCATCGAATCAATGATGGCTTCAATGCCCTTGAAGCTGTCGTCGCTGATATCCAGGTCTTTAATTTGTTTACCTACACCGGGGATCATGCCCAACAGGTCTTTCATGTTCCCCATTTTTTGATCATTTCCAGCTGCGCCTTAAAGTCTGCAAAGTCAAATTTGTTTTTGCGGATCTTGCTTTCAATTTTTTTAGCCTGCTCTTCATCAAACTGTTGCTGGGCGCGTTCTACCAGCGAGGTGATATCACCCATTCTAATATACGCTGCGCCATCCTCTCGGGGTAAAAAACATCCAGCGCATCCATTTTTTCGCCGTTGCTGACAAACTTAATAGGTTTGTTTACCGTGTACTTGATCGATATGGCCGCACCACCCCGGGTGTCGCCGTCTAGTTTGGTCAGCACCACGCCGCTAAAATCCAGCCTCTCGTTAAACGCCTTGGCCGTGTTTACCGCATCCTGCCCGGTCATGCTATCCACCACAAAAAGTATTTCCTGCGGGTTTACAGCATTTTTAATATTAGCTACCTCGGTCATCATTTGCTCATCTATAGCTAAGCGACCCGCAGTATCTATAATAACCACATTTTTATTTTTGCTTTTGGCGCTTGCCACTGCAGTTTGCGCAATGCTCACTGCATCTTTATTTTCCTGTTCGATATGCACTTCCACGCCAATCTGCTCTCCCAATACACGCAGCTGTTCCATCGCTGCAGGCCTGTAAATATCGGCAGCTACCAGCAAAGGATTTAAGCCTTTCTTGGTTTTCAGGAAGTTAGCCAGCTTTCCGCTAAAGGTGGTTTTACCGCTACCCTGCAAGCCGGCAATCAATATCACCGCAGGGTTGCCTTTTGCGTTAAACGGAGCCTCTTCGCCACCCATCAGCTCTGTCAGTTCATCTTTTACGATTTTCACCATCAACTGGCCCGGGCTAACGGCGTTGATCACTTTTTCTCCAACAGCCTGATCCTTGATTTTATCAGTAAAATCTTTCGCTATTTTATAGTTGACGTCCGCATCTACCAGTGCACGGCGGATTTCTTTTATGGTAGATGCAACGTTAAGTTCGGTTATCCTGCCCTGGCCTTTCAGGTTTTTAAAGGCGCTTTCTAATTTATCCTGTAGATTGTTGAACATACTATTCTGATATCCTTTTTTACAAAATGTGTGCAAATATACCGCTTTTTCGATGGGTTGATAATTGTTCTGCAGGGGTAGAAGACCACAACGCCCCGAACTCCGGGGAGCGCTATCCGGGGTGTTGAGGCCGGGGCATATTGCCTAATATAAAAACACCGCATCAACAGCTTAAATAAAAATAAATTTTGTTTGTTTGATAAATTTTATATAATTGCGACTTATTGAGTAATAATATTTCGTGACGATGAGTAAACAGAAGTTCACTTTGGAGTATCCCGTTCGCTGCTCCCCAACTATATTGTATGAGTTTTTAGCTACCTCTAACGGGTTGGGAGAATGGTTTGCCGAGCACGTAGATGAACGTGACGGTAAGTTCTTTTTGGCTGGAACGGAACCTACGAGGAAGCTGTGGTTCTGGAGCAGGAAGAGGAGAGCTTTATCCGTTTTAAGTGGGCCGGCTCACCGAAAGACGAATATTTTGAATTTAAGATCGACAAATCCGAAATAACAAATCAAACGATACTTGTGATTACCGATTTTGCTGAAAAAAAGAGAAATAAAGGATCAAAGCCAGCTTTGGGACTACCAGGTGAAAGATCTGTTTCACAGACTGGGAAACTAGGCGCTCACAAATAAATAATAACTAACGGGTAACCGTACTTTGGCTATTATTTCCTATTAGTTTCATGAAAAAATCAAACTGCTGTTTTAGTATTTCAGTGGCGTTTTCAATATTTTCTATACCGGTATAGGCCACAATTTTTACAAAAGGAGCTTCCTCTATTATTTTCCGGAAACTTTCCTTGTTCATCAATTTCAGGGATATGTAAGAAGGCGCGGTGACGTCGTGCACCCACTCATCGTTGCTGTAACATATTTTTATATTGTCCTGCTGTAACTGTTCAAAAGCATTTACAAGCTTTTGCTCCATTTTTTGCTGCCAGTTACCGGAGAGATGTAAGGTAGTGCTGAAAAACCTGCCCCACCAGAATAAAGTTCTTATTGCAAATACATTTCCTCTTATAAAATGACGGGGATTGTCTAAAACAATCCATGGCAGGCCCAGGTAATTTTCCGCGCGATATTTTTTTCTCCTGGTTTTAATATGTCAACGGGTAATAAATAAGATTCAAAAGTATGCTGCTGCCAGCTGTGAAGTGCTTCAAACGCGGTTTTAATGCGTGCCAGAATTTCATTCTTTGTTAAAATCCATCCGGCATCGGTCACAAGCTTTATATGCTCGGCTGAAAGCTGTATTTTTGCTGATTGCATCAGGTAAAGATATACTATTACGCAGGTGAAGAAGTTAGATAAACTAATAATAAAAGCTTTTATTGGCCCGTTTGTGGCCACTTTTTTCATTACGCTGTTTGTGTTGATCATGCAGTTCTTTTGGCTGTGGATAGATGATTTTGTTGGGAAGGGGCTGGATGCGGGCACTATTTTAATGTTTATCTGGTATCAAAGTGCGGTGTTGATTCCTCTTGCTTTGCCTTTATCTGTTTTACTTTCATCATTAATGACCTTTGGCAACCTCGGCGAAAGCTTTGAGCTGGTAGCCATCAAATCGGCAGGCATTTCGCTCATGCGCTTTATGCGGCCATTGTTTATTGTGGCCGGGTGTATCGCATTCGGGGCGTTTCTGTTCTCTAACTATGTAATACCGGTAGCCAACCTGAAGTCGAGAACCTTGCTGGCAGATATTGTACTGGCCAAACCCGCATTTGCTATTAAAGAAGGTGTTTTCTTTGATGGGATTGACAAGTTTGCGATCAAAATAGGCAAAAGGAAGCTAACGATTCCATCATCAGGGATGTGATCGTTTACCAGTCGGGCGATAACAGCCTGCAGGATGCGTTTTTGATTGCCAGGGATGGAGTGATGAAACCTTCGGCTGACAAGCGTTTCCTGGATATCGTTTTTAAAAACGGCTGGCGATACGAGGAGCGGGGAGGCAAAGAAGATTCTACCACAGACTATATCAGGCTTGGTTTTAAGGAGTATAAAATGCAGATGGACATCAGCTCCTTTAAGTTTACCAAAACAGATGACAGCGCCAACGTTAACAATGAGCGGATGTACAATATGCGGCAATTGAATTTAGCTATCGACTCCATTAGCAAGTTTAACGGGGAAATAGCTAAGAATTTTGAAGCCACGATTTATGCCAACTTCATGATCTTAAATTACAGGGATAGTATCACTAAAGATATTAAGATCCCTGATTCCATACTCAATTTCAAAGCGAATATAGACGCCTATATGGGCGTTAAAAAGGACAGCACTAAAGCTGAAAAAGATTCGGCAAGAGCCAGGGCAAAGCTGGATAGTGCCCGGCACAAGCTGAAGGCTGATTCGCTGAAACGGGTGGCAAGGAAAGATTCCATTCGCCTGAAGCGAATAGCAGATTCAACCAGGCGTAAAGCAAGGAAAGATTCCATAAAAATGGGACTGAAGCCTTTGGCTCCGCCACCGCCTCAAAGAAATAGTAACAGGGACAGTCTTAAAAATAAGAGAGCAGATACCGCGGCCATACCGGTAATTTCTGCAAAGGATACGGCGAAAAATAAGAAAGATAGTTCGGCAGCCAAAAAGATAGCGTGGCCAAAGCTGCTGCGAAAGCAAAACCGGTAAAGAAAGATCCTAACAGCTTTACTGCTTTACTGCCCGATAGTGCGCGGCAGCAGATACAGGAACGGGCGTTAAGCAGCCTTGAAAGTCTCAGGAACAACCTGGAAATGAACGGTAACAATATTCTTGAGCAGGAAAAAACTCTGCAGAAATATAAAATAGAATGGCATAAGAAAATTGCCCTGGCCCTGGCCTGTATTGTATTGTTTATGATAGGCGCCCCGCTGGGTTCCATTATCCGGAAAGGTGGTTTGGGAACGCCGATGATATTCGCGATCATTTTTTTCATGGTATTTTACTTTGTTTCCACCCGGGGTGAAAAACTGGCTAAGGAAATGGAAATGAGCGCATTTTCAGGAATGTGGCTTTCTACTTTTGTGCTGGTGCCGGTGGGTGTGTTCCTTATTTATAAAGCCATGCACGATTCTAATTTGTTTAACAAAGAATTTTACACCAGGCTGAAGCGCAAAATATTAAAGAAGTTGGGTAAAGAATCCTGATAAAGTTAAGTTCGGTGCACTGATAAAGGCTAAAAAGCCTGGGAACTGAAAACCGGATACGGATCAGGGATAGCTCAATCCAAAACATTTACTTATCTCCGTCAACATACCATTACAAAACGGTCTATTCATATAGTACAAATTTGCAAATGAGAAATTTCTTGTAAATTTGTAGACTATTATATGCTTACCAAAAAATCTCAATACGCATTTAAAGCTCTTACTTATCTTGCCGACAGGCAAAAGGACGGACCTGTGTTGATTTCGGAGATCTCCGAAAAAAAAAGATACCCCTTAAGTTTTTAGAGAATATACTGCTGGAACTCAAAAAAGCGGATATTCTTGACAGTAAAAAAGGAAGGGAGGCGGATATTTCTTCAAAGTTGAGCCTTCTACTATAAAAATGGCTAAAATCATCCGTCTTATAGACGGACCCATTGCTATGTTGCCTTGTGTAAGTCTTTACTTCTATAAACGATGCGATAATTGTAACGAAAAGCATTGCGGTCTGCACGATGCTATGGTAGAAGTACGGGATGCTACCTTAGCGGTGCTTGAAAGTAAAACGCTGGCAGATTTAAGAGACTAAACTCGAAAACACCCGTTGGCAATTTAAAAGGCAAACGGGTTCCTTTGCGGTGCAATTACACATATTAAGGCTGCATCAACAGTACCGGCAGGGTATTACCTCGCCTCCTCTGCGGTGCTGCTTTTCAATTTATTATGCGATTTCATCTTAAAAAGAGCCAAAAAACTGGCACTTTTGGGATAATACCCTACCAAGTTGGTGGGTTATGAAAAATGACTTATATTTGCCATCCACTTTTAAAATTATAATACTATGTCATTAAGATTAGGCGATATCGCACCAGACTTTACGGCGCAATCAACCGAAGGTGAAATTAAATTTCATGAGTATTTAGGCGATGGTTGGGGAATTTTGTTCTCTCACCCTGCAGATTATACTCCGGTTTGTACTACCGAGTTAGGTAAAACTGCTTTATTGAAAGAAGAATTTGCAAAGCGTAATACGAAAGTATTAGCGGTAAGTGTTGATCCGCTGGATAGCCATTTCGGCTGGCGTAATGACATCAATGAAACTCAGAACACCAACGTAGAGTTTCCTATTCTGGCCGATCCTGAAAGAAATATTGCAACTTTATATGATATGATCCACCCGAATGCTTCTGAAAAAGCAACGGTACGTTCTTTATTTATTATAGGCCCTGATAAAAAGTAAAATTAATTATTACTTATCCTGCTTCTACAGGTAGAAACTTTACTGAAGTATTGCGTGTACTGGATTCTTTGCAATTAACAGCGAATCATAGCGTGGCAACTCCTGCAGACTGGACACATGGAGAAGATGTAATTGTGGTGCCAGCCATCAGTACTGAAGATGCGATTCAGAAGTTCCCTAAAGGTGTAAAGTGGTAAAACCTTACCTGCGTTATACACCGCAACCTAATTTATAGTTCATGGGTAAATAGTTCATGGTTCATGGCTGGTGCTATGAATCATGAACCATAAAGAATGAACCGCGAATGTTTACAGAACAACAAATACAAGATATCGAAAACGCTTCTCTTGCAGAAGCCATAGCAATAGTGTTGAAGCAGTTTCCGCAAGAAACTGTTTTTTCGACTTCATTAGGCCAGGAAGACCAGGTGCTTACGCATGTAATTGCCCGTAATAACCTGCCTGTAAAGATATTTACGCTCGACACCGGGCGTCTTTTTTACGAGCATTACGACCTGCTCGAAAAAACCAATGCACGTTACAAAACCAATATCCAGGTATATTTTCCCGAGGCTGCGGATGTGGAGCAATTTGTAAATGAAAAGGGTGTAAATGCCTTTTTGAATCTGTTGAAAATCGCAAACAATGCTGCTTTATCCGCAAGGTGAAACCCCTGAACAGGGCTTTACAGGGCGCTAAAGTATGGATCACCGGCTTAAGAGCCGAACAGTCTGATAACAGGAAGGAAATGAAAATGCTGGAATGGGATGAATCCCGCCAGTTATATAAGTTCAATCCGTTAATTCACTGGACTTACGAACAAATGATCGAATATATCAGGAAAATAATATTCCTTACAATCCGCTACACGATAAAGGGTTTATCAGCATTGGCTGCGCACCTTGTACCCGGGCCATTGAGCCGGGAGAAGATGCGCGTGCGGGCAGGTGGTGGTGGGAAGTGTCGCATAAGGAATGCGGCCTTCATGTTAACAGCTAAAATAATCATGAGCCCGGCTGCGGTGCCGCTATCAACGTAATTGCGTTGCACACTTCATCGTCCGGTTTAAAGCTCATCCAAACATACAATCGATTGTCGTCTTCCTTTCTCTTTTTGAAATGGGAGCTGGGAGACTAATAAAATAAAAATGAACAAATACGAATTAGACTATTTAGAGCAGTTAGAAGCCGAGAGTATCTTCATCATGCGCGAAGTAGCTGCACAGTTCGAAAAACCTGCCTTACTTTTCAGTGGCGGTAAAGATTCCATTACCCTGGTTCAATTAGCCAAAAAGCCTTCGCACCGGGTAAAATTCCTTTTCCTTTAGTACATATTGATACCGGGCATAATTTTCCTGAAGCCCTGAATAATACCGCGATAACCTGGCCAAAGAGTTGGGCGCAGAATTAATTGTACGTAAGGTTGAAGATACCATTCGAGAGAAAAAGCTGACAGAACCCAAAGGCAAATTTGCCAGCCGTAACTGGTTACAAACGCACACCCTCTTAGATACCATCGAAGAATTTAAGTTTGACGCCTGTATCGGTGGTGCGCGTCGTGACGAAGAAAAAGCCCGCGCCAAGGAGCGCATTTTTTCAGTTCGCGATGAGTTTGGCCAGTGGGATCCCAAGCTCCAACGTCCTGAGCTGTGGAATATCTACAATGGCCGTATTCACAAAGGTGAAAATGTACGTGTATTCCCCATCAGTAACTGGACAGAGCTGGATGTGTGGAGCTATATCAAGAAAGAAAAGGTACAGCTACCTTCTATTTACTTTGCTCACGACAGGGATGTATTGGTACATGAAGGCCAGCTGATTGCTGTTTCCGACTTCATTACTATCGATGAGGGTGATGTGATCGTTAATAAGCGCGTACGTTATCGTACCGTGGGCGATATGACCTGTACGGCAGCTGTAGAATCCAGCGCTGCTACACTCGATGAAGTGGTAAACGAAATAATGGCCACCCGTATATCTGAACGTGGTGAAACCCGTATTGACGACCGTGTTACAGAAGCCGCGATGGAAGACAGGAAGAAGGGAGGATATTTTTAGGGTGGTTGATAAGTTGACAGGGTGAAAGGTTGAGAGGTTAATAAGGGAAAGCCGTTACAGGGAGAGGTGTACTGGTTTATATCAGCAGATAATAGTCCTTTTGAACCTTTAAACTTGTTAACTTATAAACTAAAAGAAAATGTCTTATCAGAGTTTTGAAGATTTAGAAGTCTGGAAGAAGGCAAGAGTATTAAAAAAGAAGTTTCTATTCTTGTAAAAAGTTTCCCCGACGACGAAAAGTACCGATTGGTTGATCAATTGAAACGTAGTACAAGATCAATCGGCACTCAAATCTCAGAAGGCCATGGCAGACAAACCTTCCGATCGTATCCGGTTTTGTGTTATAGCAAGAGGCTCTTTAAGTGAAACGTTAAATCATTTGATTGATGCATTAAACGAAGACTTTATTTCAGAAGAGCAAATGCAATTATTTCGAAATAAAATTACAGATGTTGAAAAGTATTAAATGGGTACATCTACTATCTTGAACGAAAGTCAAAAGAGAAGTGACCCTGTTAACCTTTCAACTTATAAACATATCAACTTAAAATGGACATTCTCAGATTTATAACCGCAGGCAGTGTAGACGATGGTAAAAGCACGTTAATAGGCCGCTTATTATACGATAGCAAAAGCATCCTGGTAGATCAGCTGGAGGCTTTGGAAAAGCAATCTAAAAACAAAAATGCCGATGGTATAGACCTGGCGTTATTGACAGATGGCTTACGTGCAGAAAGAGAACAGGGGATTACTATCGATGTAGCGTATCGCTATTTTAATACACCTAAAAGGAAGTTTATTATTGCCGATGCTCCCGGGCATGTGCAGTACACGCGTAATATGATCACCGGGGCGTCCAACTCCAGCCTGATCATTATTCTCATAGATGCGCGTGCGGGTGTTATTGAGCAAACCCGTCGTCATTCTATCATTGCTTCTTTATTGAAAATGCCGCATGTAGTGGTGGCGATCAATAAAATGGACCTGGTTGATTTCTCGGAATCGCGCTACAATGAAATTAAAGCGGACTATGAAAAAGTAGCGACTCAGCTGGGTTTAACCAATGTTACCTATATACCTATTGCTGCTTTGCATGGCGACAATATTGTAGCGCCTTCGGCTAATATGAGCTGGTTTACGGGGCAGCCTCTATTGCAGTTCCTTGAAGAAGTAGAGGTGTCAGAAGATATCAATCATTCGGATCCCCGCTTCCAGGTACAATATGTAATACGTCCTCAAACAAAAGAATTACACGATTACAGGGGATATGCCGGCCAGATCGTAAGCGGTGTTTATAAAAAGGAGATAAGATCACCGTACTTCCCGCAGGCATTGAAACAACGCTTTCAAAAATTGAGATAGCAGGAGAAGAAGTGGAAGAAGCTTTTGCACCGCAGGCAGTGGTATTGCACCTGGCTGATGACATTGATGTAAGCAGAGGCGACACATTTGTGCGTAGCGATAACCAGCCCAAAACCGAAAGCGAAATTGAAGTAATACTTTGCTGGCTGGATAACAAACCTCTGGTACAGGGCAACAAATATTTCCTGCAGCATAAAGGGCGTTTACTACGCACTGTTATAAGAGAAATTGAGTATAAACTGGACGTAAATACTTTGGAGCATACAGAGGTTACTGATAATGTGAAGCTGAATGAAGTGGTAAAAGCTAAAATAAAAACAGCACAACCGTTGGTATATGATCCGTTTGATAAGATCAGCGATTATGGTAATGCCATATTGGTGGATGAAACCAGTAATAGCACTGTAGCAGCCGTTCTGCTGTCTTAAAAATAAATCAATGATCTTATCGCATCATACAACAAGCCACTTAAACCCGCCGCAACAAGGTATGGGCTCTGTAGTGCTGGCTGCCGCTGGTCCCGGAGACCCTGATTTAATTACGGTGAAAGCGGCCAATGCCCTGCGCGAAGCAGAAGTGGTTTTAATAGACCGGCTGGTAAGCGAAGTAATATTACACAGATATGTACCCGCCGGTGCCGAAATAGTAAGGGTGGGTAAAGAATGCCGCAATAATATTTCAACACCTCAGCAAGTGATCAATGAATTAATCGTTGATTATGCGCTGAAAGGTAAACGGGTGGTTCGTTTAAAAGGAGGAGATGTTTCTATCTTTTCCAACGTATTAGACGAGCTCCAGGTATTGATCGCCAATAAAATTCCTTACGAAATTATACCGGGAATCACCGCTTCACTTGGAGCTGCAGCCTACGCTGGCATTCCTTTAACGGCACGCGGCTATGCCACTTCGGTAAGGTTTTTAACTTATTATAAATCTGATATTGTAACGGACGAGCATTGGAAGGAACTGGCGCGTACCAATGACACGCTGGTCTTTTATATGTCATCGGGGACGCTCGGAAATGTTGTTGAAAAACTAATACAATTCGGGGTGCAGAAGGATGTGCATGTGGCAGTAGCAGAACAGGCCACCACCTGTTATCAGCGGGTGCATGAATGTAACATTTATGATTATAATAAGGAAATGGCCGGCAAAAGATTTGTCTCTCCTTCGTTGGTAATCATTGGTAAAGTTGTAGCGCTGCATCAGCAGTTTAAATGGCTGAAAAATAGCGAGCACAACGAACAATATTTTGTACCGGCAGGCCAGGGAATAAAACATCAACGAACTTAATAAACCAATAAAGCATGTTATCTGAAGATAAACTGCAGAAGATTAAAGAATTTACTTCTACACTTTCCAGGGAGGAATTAATCTGGCTGAACGGCTACATAGCCGGGCAAGCCGGTGCATTACAGGGAACGGTTCCGGCATCGGGGCTCCTGCACCTATTAACCGTAAAATTACGCTGGTATATGGTACAGAAACAGGTAATGCCAAAAAGTTAGCGACCCAGTTAGCGGGTATTGCCAAGAAAAAAAGGCATCGGGGTAAAACTAGCAGGCCTCGATCAATATCGGTTTACCGATCTGGCTAAAGAAGAATATTTCTTTGTAGTGATCAGTACCCAGGGAGAGGGAGAGCCTCCGATACTGGCTAAGAAGTTTTACGAGCAATTACACGAAACGCAGGTCGACCTTAAAAAATGAAATTCGGCGTACTGGCTCTTGGAGATACATCTTATGCGCAGTTTTGTAAAACAGGCGAAGATATCGATGCAAGGCTGGAAGCACTGGGGCGCATCGCACTTTACCGTTAAAAAATGCGATGTCGATTATGAAGAAGATGCGTTGCATTGGATCGATAATGTAGCCACCGCCTTGCTTACCAATGTTGGAAGCGTTCCGGCCATCACAGCTGCCGCTGCTGCCGAGGAAAAAAAGCCCGCCGGTAAGAAACATTATAACGGTATCATCGTAACCAATATCAATTTGAATGACAGAGGCAGCAATAAGGAAACCTATCATGTAGAGATCAGTACCGATGAAGACCTGGACTATTTGCCGGGTGATGCACTGGGTATAATCCCGCCGAACAGTGATGCAGTAGTTGAGGAGATTATTGCATTAACAGGGACCAATCCTGACCTGGAAATACAAACCGCCAAGGTGAAGGCGCCGGTACGGGAACTTTTGAAGAAGCACCTGAATATATTATATCCTCTTAAGTCTACTATAAAGCAGTACGCGGCTATAACAGGATATGATATCCCGGAGGAGTTAAGATTAAGTTTGCCCGACCTGTTGAAGAAATATCCTATAAAGGCTGCTGCGGCTTTTGAAGAAGTAATTAAAGTGTTAACGCCGCAGGCGCCACGGCTCTTCTTCTATTTCTTCCGCACCTGCAAGCCATGGGTTGGGCGAAATACATATCACCGTTAGTAAGGATGAGTACTATGTAGAAGACGATAAACGCACGGGAGTAAGCAGCGAGTTCTTCTCTACGCATCCTGCAGGTACCGAATTCGAATTCTTTATACAGAAGCAAAAGCATTTCAGGCTTCCGGCTAATGATAAGGACGTTATCATGATCGGGCCAGGAACCGGCATTGCTCCTTTCCGTTCTTTTATAGCCGAAAGAGATGCCCAGGGCGCCGAAGGCCGCAACTGGCTGTTCTTTGGCGAGCAGCATTTTGTTACCGACTTTTTGTATCAGACAGAATTGCAGGACTACCTGCAAACCGGCGTATTGACCAATCTGGATGTGGCCTTTTCGCGCGATCAGAAAGAAAAGATCTATGTGCAGCATCGTATGAAGCAAAGAGGCGCAGAATTATACGACTGGATCAGCAATGGCGCTTATATGTACATCAGCGGAAAACGGAACCAACCAGTAAGGATGTAGAAAAAATGCTGGTAGAGATTTTTAAGGAGCATGGTAATAAAACAGAAGAAGAAGCCGAAAAGTACCTGCACCAATTAGTAGAAGAAGGACGTTGGGAGAAGGATGTTTATTAAGTACAGATCATAGATGATAGTTCATAGACTGATAAAACAGATTAGACTATGAATCATGAACCATTAACTATTAACGAATATTGAAGGATGAGCGAACAATCACCAGTAGAAAAAAAAAAAATTGCCAGTAACGGTTTACGGGTACTTTAAAGGAAAGCCTGTTGGATAGCTATACAGGAGCCGTACGGGAAGATGATACCAATCTGATCAAGTTCCATGGTATGTACCAGCAGGACGACCGCGACCGGCGTGAAGAGCGTAGTGCCAAGAAGCTGGAGTGGTTATATTCCTTTATGCTGCGGCTGAGGTTGCCCGGAGGTTTTTTAAAGCCGGAGCAATGGGTGGCCATGCATCATGTAGCCGGTGAGCATTCTACCGGAACCATTAAAATAACTACCCGGCAGACGGTGCAATTACATGGGATATTAAAGTCGCATATTAAGCCCACCATGCAGTCGTTTAACCTGGCGGGACTTGATTCTATAGCGACTTGCGGAGACGTAAACCGCAATGTATGCTGCACTTCTAATCCAGGGAATCGCCGGTACATGACGAAGTGTTTCAATTTGCATCTAAGATCAGCGAAATGGCTAAGCCTAAAACACAGGCCTGGTACGAGATCTGGATCGATAAAGAAAAATAGGAGAGAAAACAGAAGAAGATCCTTTGTATAAAGACCGGTATCTGCCCCGTAAGCTGAAGATCGGCATAGCGGTTCCTCCCAATAATGATGTAGACGTATTCATCAATGATATAGCGCTGATCGCAATTATCGAAAATGATAAGCTGGTAGGCTTCAACCTGGCTGCCGGCGGCGGGTTAGGAACCACTCACGGTAATGCCAATACTTATGCCAGATTGGCTACAGTACTGGGATTTGTTGAAAATGATGAAGAAAAGATCCTCAAAGCGGTGTACGAAACCATTACTGTACAACGTGATTTTGGGAACCGTGCAGACAGGAAGCTGTCGCGTTTGAAATATACGATTGACAAACTGGGCGTTGATAAATATCGGGAAGAAATTGAAAAGCGTTGTGGCTTTAAGCTAGAGCCTGCCCGTCCTTACACTTTTACCGAAAGGATAGACCGTTATGGATGGACTCAAAGCGCTGATAAAAATGGCACTATACGGTATTTGTTGAAAACGGCCGCGTATTGATGGGGAAGGAGTTGACCTTAAAACATGCCTGTTTAAAATAGCCGAATTAGGAAAATGTAATTTCAGGTTTACAGCCAATCAAAATGTAATTCTTACAGATATCAGCCAGAAAGATAAAGCAGCTATTGAAGTGTTGCTGAATGAGTACGGCATTATTGCGCATACTGACAATGCGGGAGCTTTAAGAAAGAACGCGATTGCATGTGTGGCCTTTAATACCTGCCCGCTGGCATTGGCTGAGGGACAACGTTACCTGCCCACATTGATCTCTAAGCTGGAACCGATACTGGAAAAACACAGCATGCATAACGATAATATTGTGATGCGTATGACTGGTTGTCCGAACGGTTGCGGCCGTTCTCCAAACGCAGAGATCGGCTTTGTAGGAACTGCTTACGGTAAGTACAATTTACACATTGGCGGCGACAGGCTGGGGCAGCGTCTTAATACAAAATATAAGGAAAGTTTGAACGAAGAGCAGATTCTTACAACACTTGATGAATTATTTGGTATTTATACCAGGGAAAAAAAGAAAACGAAACATTTGGCGATTTTTCTCACCGCAAATGGATTCTGTAGTATGATTAAAAGTTGATATGTTTACAAGTAAAAAGAGTAAAACTATTCCCGGTAATGTTTCAACTTTTCAATCTTTCAACTTTTTAACAATGAGCAGCAAGAATTTTATAAAACTTCTTTTACAGAATAATGCCAAATTAGGCAACCTTCCGGATAAAGACCTGGCACATCAGTTTATTGATGACATTTTCCGCTTTTTGTTCATACCTAAAACAGGTGTAAACCAAAAGGAAAGCGATTTGGAAAAAGGTTTTTATTCACTGCAAAGTCATCTGGCCACATTGATATATGATGTACTCAACGATGGCGCTAAATCCCAGAATGCTGTTGAAGTTTTTTTGCGGCATTACCAGACATATATGCTACCCTGCAGGAAGATGCAGCCGCATTTGTAGCCAACGATCCGGCTGCGTATAACGTGAGCCAGATACTCCAAACATACCCCGGCTTTTATGCTATTGCGGTATACCGTATTTCAAACCAGCTACGGAAGCAAGGGATACGGGGCTGCCCAGGATTTTTGCCGAATACGCTCATAGTAAAACCGGCATAGATATTCATCCTTACGCTACTATAGGTAAGAATTTTTTTATAGATCACGGTACGGGTGTAGTGATAGGGAAACCTCTGTGATCGGGAATGATGTGAGAATATACCAGGGCGTGACGATCGGCGCCTTGAACTCCGCAAAAACAAAAAGAAAGCCAAAAGGCATCCTACTATTGAAGATAATGTGATTATCTATTCAGGAGCTACTATTTTGGGTGATATTACAGTTGGACGGGATTGCGTTATTGGGGCAACGCCTGGGTTACTTTCAGCGTGCCCGCTAACTCTTTAGTATATAATCAAAGCGAAGTAGCTGATAAAGACAGTTTTTCGCATAAAGATTCTGTCAGCAAAATTTTAAAAACTACTAAAAAGGATAAATAATTTTATTGTCCCGGCCTGGGTGCTACTATGGTCTCTCTTGCCTGCCCGATTGGTACAGGCGGGCGTCGCACTCCGGTTTTGCAGAATATAGCTGATCAGTTTTAATTCGTACATAGTACAACTTATATCGTACAATCTACATACTTGAGCGAGTCCGCACATACAAATAACAAAGCTGATAATGGAAATAATCTGTTCCCGGTTTTTTAAAGCTGGAGCAGCTAAAGCTACTTATTATTGGCGGCGGTAACATCGGACTTGAAAAACTGCAGGCTGTGGTAAAAAATGCTCCGGCAACGCAAATTAAGCTTGTGGCCATACAAATAAGCGACGCTGTCCGTGAATTTGTAGCAACTTATGATACAGTAACACTCGAGGAGCGGGCTTACCAAAAGGCAGATATAGAAGCCGCCGACCTGGTTATTGCTGCTGTAAATGACATAAAGGTGGCACAACAGGTTAGAGAAGATACCATAGCCTGCGAGAAACTGGTGAATGTTGCCGATAAGCCGGAGCTTTGTGATTTC
Source organism: Paraniabella defluvii (assembly GCA_019316985.1). GTDB lineage: Bacteria > Bacteroidota > Bacteroidia > Chitinophagales > Chitinophagaceae > Niabella > Niabella defluvii. Next base: position 1,355,925 of record CP079215.1, on the reverse strand, counting down.
TACCTGGGTTCGGTGGTAAAAAAGGCAATCTTAAAATAGCTATTTCAACTAATGGCAATCCCCTACCATAGCAAAGCGCTTAAAGGAAACGCTGAATGAAGCTATTCCGGACGAAATTGATGGTGTGCTCGACAATATGCAGGCCCTGCGTAATAAGCTATCAGGCGATTTCGATCACAAGGTAAAAGTGCTTAACAGCGTTACCGCTCGTTGGTTGAAAACCCGGATGAAGCTTTAAAAGCGCTTGAATCAGAAACAGAGGCCGCGGCTGAAATAGTAGAGTCGGCCGAAGTGGTAGCAAAAGCCCAGAAAAGTACCAATTGGTACCTGATTATATTGGGTATTGTTTTGCTGGTAGGCTTAAGCATTTATGCACTTTATGCATTTGACCTGGTAGACGATATCTTACAGGCATTAAATAAGGATCATCATTTATTTTACTGGATGTTGCTCACAGGCTTTTTGGCAGAAATAGTGGCAGGCTCTATGGGTATGGGGTATGGTGTGATTTGTACCACTATCCTGCTTATGTTGAACGTACCTCCGCCAGTGGTAAGTGCCAGTATACATTCTGCGGAGTCTTTCACTACTGCAGCAGGCAGCATTAGCCATTTTAAATTAGGCAACGTAAATAAAAAGCTCATCAAAGCGCTGGCATTACCTGCAATCATAGGAGCAATTATAGGAGCGCTTTTGCTTACTTATGTGGGCGAAAAATACGCTGCTATCACCAAGCCATTTATTGCTGCCTATACTTTGTACCTGGGTGTACGTATCTTAATGAATGTATTTAAAAGTAAGGAGCGTAAGATAGAGAAGAAGAAAACCAATATCCCCTTATTAGGGTTGGTAGGGGGCTTTATTGATTCTTTCGGCGGCGGCGGCTGGGGCCTTTGGTTACAGGAACCTTTATTAAAAACGGCAGAACGCCCCGCTATGTGGTAGGCAGTTCCACAGTGGCTAAGTTTATTCTTACTGTTACCTCTGCAGTTACCTTCATTTTCACTATTGGTATTCACCATTGGAATATTGTTGCCGGCTTATTGATTGGCGGCATCGTTACGGCTCCTTTCTCAGCCATGCTTACTTCACGATTACCCGTGCGGAAGATGTTTTTTGTAGTAGGTGTACTGGTTATTATAATGAGCCTTATTACTATTGGCAAGGCCCTGTTTCTATAAAAAAATTTTCTAAATAAGTCTACTTTTTTGGTGGACTAATTAAATGCCTCTATATTTGCACTCACATTCAAAAAATATGTATAGGCATAAATATTATAAAAGTTGTTGTTGTAGCGCCTTTCCAGGGAGAAACAGCTGTTGCTGTTAGTATAATACCAGCTATTTTTTTATAATATTAGTCTATATAAATAATAGACTTTGTTGCCAGAATTTCTCAAATAATCGATGCGCCCGGCAATTAGGTCTATCACCAAAATTTATCAAAGTACAATGAAACGCCCGTGAGCAATTTTTTAACAACAGTGAAATTTAAAAGAGCGTTCCCTGTCCATTTGCCAGGCGGGCATTAGACCATCAAAAACCGCCTGCGTCGGGCAGGCATAAACTATCTACGAATGAATCAAAAAAATCGAGCCAACTTAAGCTAACATTACTTCTTTTAGGCTTCCTGCCGGCGCTGGTGAATGCGCAGCTGGCCGGTAAGGTAGTCAACGAAAACAATGATCCTTTACCTGGCGCCAGTGTAGTAATAAAAGGTACTACGCAGGGAACAACAACGGATGGTGCAGGTATTTTTAATTTATCTCCGGTTCCTAAAATTCCGTTCACTATTACGGTCTCCTCTGTGAATTATGCTGTTCGAAATGTAACTGTAAGAAATATTGAAGACTCGCTCATCGTAAGGTTGCAGGTATTATATCAAACCGATACGGTGGTAATTACTTCCAGGCGCCGCCGCGAGGTGCTGCAGGATGTACCTATTAACGTGTCGGTAGTAGGAGGCAAACAGATCGAAGAATCTGGCGCCTTTAATATAACCCGTGTTAAGGAAATAGTACCTTCCCTGCAAATGTATACTTCAATCCGAGGAACACGGGCGTTAATATACGCGGCCTGGGTTCTCCCTTCGGGCTTACCAACGACGGATTAGATCCCGGGGTGGGCTATTATGTAGATGGTGTGTATTATGCACGTCCGGCCGTTGCTACACTAGACTTTGTAGACATCGAAAGAATAGAAGTATTGAGAGGTCCGCAGGGACATTATTCGGTAAAAACACTACATCAGGTGCTATCAATATCACAACCCGCAAGCCTAGTTTTGTACCAGGCGGTAATCTTGAAGTAAGCTATGGTAACTTTGGATTTATACAGGCCAAAGCTTCTGTAACAGGTCCGTTGACCAAAAGATTGGCAGCCCGCGTCTCTTTCTCCGGAACACAAAGAGACGGAACGGTACATAACATTGTAACAGATAAATATACCAACGACATCAACAACCTGGGATTGCGTACACAGTTCCTGTATAATGTATCCGACAATACATCTGTTACGTTGGCAGGAGAGTATAATAAGCAAAGGCCGGACGGCTACGCCCAGATAGTTGCAGGTGTTGTTACTACAAAACGACCTGCCTACAGGCAATTTAATGCCATTATTTCTGATCTGAATTATACATTACCAAATATTAATAAGGCAGGCCAGGTTGATGCTTTCATGCGTGTGATCGATCATGATACTCCATGGAATTCGGGTAATGAAATCGGTGGTGCGTCTGTTAATATCGATAGCAAGATCGGACCAGGTACACTTACCGCCACTACTGCATGGCGCTATTGGAACTGGGATCCGTCTAACGACAGGGATTTTACGGGACTGCAGGCTTTGGCAAAATCTCAAAACCCGGCCAAACACAAAAACATTTCCCAGGAGATCCGGTATGCCGGCGATATTACAGACAAGCTGAGCGGTGTAATAGGAGTGTTTTACCTGGGACAGGAGGTGAAGGTAACTGGAACCGAAGAGTCGGGCCGCGATCAGTGGCGTTTTTCTCAAAGCTCTACCAGCGCGCTCTGGAAAACCCCGGGTCTTTTCGAGGGTATGGCATCAACACTAACTCGTCTATACGTTCTAAAAGTGCAGCCGTATTTGCCAACGTAGACTGGGAATTTATTGAGCATTTTCATATTCAACCCGGTATCCGGTTAAACTACGACGAAAAGGAAGTAGTGTATGATCGTAAGGCCTACGGAGGTTTGGATAGCCTGACCTATGTTAAAGGTGGTGGAGCGCCTGCCAACTGGAACACATTAAAAGGATTTAAGTCAGGTGTATATAGCAACCAGTATTATGTAGCTAATGCTTACGAGCGTAATGCAACCTACCAGGTAACCCTGGCATACAGGCCGTCGAGAAAGCTGAATGCATTTGCAACGTTCTCTACCAGTTATAAACCTGTGGGTGTAAACGTAGCAGGATTGCCAACAATTAATGGCCAGCCAGCTACGGATCTGGCGGTGATAAGGCCGGAATATACCAGGCATTACGAAGTAGGTGTGAAAACAAGCCTCACAGAAGACCTTACATTTAACATAGCTGCATATAATTCCGATATCAAAGATTATCAGACAAACGTACAGTCAGCCGAACTGGGCGTAAACAGGGGTTATATTGCGAATGCCGACAAAGTGCGTGTAAGGGGTGTGGAAGCGGATGCCTCTTACCGGCTGAACCATCACTTTAATTTTTATGGAGCGCTGGCTTACTCGGAAGGTACTTATATTAAATTCACCAACGCTCCGCTGCCCCTGGAAGAAACCGGTGCTACCAATGCAGAAAATGTGCAGGTTGCCTTCAAAGATATATCAGGTGGCGCATTGCCTGGTATTTCAAAATGGGCCGGTTCTTTGGGCGGAGAGTATTCAACGCCATCGTCTTTATTCGGCCGAGCCAACCGTTTCTTTATCGGGGCCGACTTCTTTGCCCGTTCTGGCTTTTCTTCCAGCCCGTCTCCATCAGCCTATTTAAATGTAGCCGGATACGGATTGGTAAATGCAAGACTGGGCTTTAGAGCTACAAAGGGCTTCTCGGCTTTATATATGGGGCGTAATATTCTGGACAAGGATTATTTTGAGCAGTTGCTGCCGGCGGGTGGTAACGCAGGTCATTATGCTGGTGTTTTGGGTGATCCCCGTACTTACGGTGTAACCCTTAGCTATGCTTTCAAATAATATATCGGGTAATTCATAACCTATTAAGGTTTTTCATATATTTTTATTTTGGCAATCGATTATAGGCGCGCTGTTTTTACAGCGGGCCTTTTTTTTTTTTAAACCTTTTGGCCATTTAATAGTCAAACTGATAATTAATATCGGTTTTTCAAATAAAAATTGCAGGAAAATGATTTTTCCAACGTCAAAGGTGTTATGAGAAAATGGATGACGATTTTTTGCTTTATGGCATATTATGCCTCTGTAGGCCAAAACGGGAAAGAACTGTACTTTCAACCGACTTTTGCTTCAGGTGCTGCTGTGTCCAAAGTATTTGAAGAAATAGAATATATACCCCTCGAAACAACCAAAAAAGCATTTTTGGTCGAATAAGGCAGTTATTGGTTTCCGACAAATATTTTATTATTTGGGATGCAGATACCAATTTTATCTACTTTTTTGACAAGAAGGAAAGTTCATCAAAAAGTACCGCCCTCCTAACTGTACAATCAAGTCTATTCAGTTAGACAAGGTACGGAATGCTATTTTTATATCAGGAAGTAATAAGAATTACAATTTTTCGCCTGCCGAAGTGGAAAAGATGATGGAAGATCCCACCAATAAATCTTTTGCAAGATTTACCTGGTCTGCCTATTACGATCTGGATGATATTCACAAGGAAAAAATTCACCGGCTAAAAGGGTTCAGCCTTTCACTTGTAGACCCCACTATTTTTAATGGTAATAACTGGGCGTACAGCTACATATTTGCCAACCGTAAATTTACCGACCAAGCAGAATATGAATTAAAGATTTATGATGGAGAAAAAACGATAAACCAGTATTTTAGTTATAATAAAAGGAATGATGCTTATTACTTTAAGCCCGAACAAATTTCTTTTTTTCCCACCAATGACCCGGGTATTTTGTTGTTTACACGTCCGTATAATTATGGCATCTACAAGTTAACAAAAGACAGCACTGCTCTCCTGTATAAATTAATACTGCCGTTTGAGAACTCTTTATCAAAAGCTTTTTTGATCATCCGTTCCGCTCCAAGAACGATTTTGACCTATACCGGGAACAGAACGGAAGTTTTGTATGGAAGATCTATGGTGTTTACCAACTGCAGCAATATCTCTTCTTCTCGTTAGATTACAATCGCAGCCCCAGAGACCGTAACTTTCTATTTGACGAATCAACCAATCGTTTTTATGCAACCGGCAAAATAAGCGCCGATAGCAGCAATGCTTTTTACCCGTTTTGTCTGGCAGTATTCAATACAGCGACGGCAATTATTTATATACCAGTGCCTCTTCGTCAACAATGTTTCAGAACAAAGAATATAACCAGGCTAAGAACCCACAATATAAACCAGCCATCAAACAGTATTTTGAAAAGGGTTCCCGTACCGATAATCCGGTTATCATTCAGTTAAAACCTAAAAATAAAATCGGATAATGCGGATACTATTAACTGCGCTGCTTATAGCCTTTATGCCATTTTTGATACAAGCTCAGAAAGATACTACCCGCAGCGGCACTATTACAGGTATCGTAAAGGATTCAGCTGACGACTATGCGCTGCAATCTGTTACCATAACCTTATATAAAAAATCAGATTCATCGCTGGTAAATTATCATATAACAGGTGAGGATGGGGCGTTTACCTTTAACGATATACCTTTCTTTACACCTGTTAATATTAATTTCTCGTTTACGGGCTACAATCCCTTTTCTAAAACCATAACTTTAGATACCGCTAACCGGAGCTTTAATTTTAAAATGTATTACTGGCCAAGAGCCAGGGTACCATGGATGAAGTGGTGGTTAAAGCCGTGGTGCCGATAACCATGAACGGCGATACATTGGAAATCAACCCTGCTGCTTTTAAGCTCGACTCTAATGCTGTAGTGGAAGACATGCTGAGGAGAGTGCCCGGTATTACCATGTGGGGCGATGGAACCATTACCGTAAACGGGCGAAAAGTGAATAATGTGTATGTAGATGGCAAGCCTTTCTTTGGAGATCCGGCAATGGCCACGCAAAACCTGCCGAAGAACGCTATCGAAAAAATACAGGTGTATAAAGAAACAGACTATACCAAGGATAACATTGATGACAATCCTGCCGACTCCATGCTGACTATGAATATCAAGTTACGCGAGGATAAAAAGTTCGGTTACTTTGGTAAAGCCGGCGCCGGCATTGGTACTGATGGCCGATACGAAGCAGATGCTTCGGGTCTTGCCTACAATAAACGGATCAGGGAGGCATCGCCGCCAGTACCAATAATATTAATAAAACTGCCGGTTTACGCGAGATGTTTCAGCAGAGTACGTACCGAAATTACAATCCGAACAACAGGTATGTAGCGAACTTTGGCAGCAATGGTATTAACCGCGTATTATTTTTAGGAGGAGGTTCAGTATGATTTTTCACAAACAAATAATAGCCGGTTTAATAACCAGCTGAGAGCTAATTACGATTTCCGTAATACCCGGAACTTTACTACATCAACTACGGATTCAAGAAACAGTGCCACTGATATAGTTTTTCTCCAAAACTCAAAGCAGGAAAGCACTTCCGAAACCGATAATCATAACGCAGGCATAAGTTATAATAAAAGAGACCAGGATAAAGACTTTTCTGTTAATCTTAGCTTCAATTCGTCTACAAGTGAAAGAACCTCGGCCAGCACTTCTAATAAAGCAGTAGAAGACGGTACCCAGGTAAGTGAAAGCTCCAACAGGTCTTCGTCTCTGGGTTCGAATAACGGCATTAATTTCTCTACATCTTTTAGAAACAAAGACGATGACGACCGGAACCTGAAAAGTTTTGGCATTAATTATAGCCTGGGATATAATAATGCCGAAAATGAAAGCAATAACATCACAGATTTTATTTCCTATGAAAACAGCAACGATAACAGGTATTTCAACAGGCGTAATAATAGTGAATCGTCCAGCTTTAACAATAACCTGGGCATGAACTACAATGCTTTAAAACGACTGCTATTCGGAAACTTTAGCCTGTGGAATATCAACATGGTTTTAAACAATAACGTGTCGTTTTCAAGATCAGATGTCAACTCCTTTGTTAGCGACTATGATTCACTGACCGGCCGGTATATTGGCAATGATTCTTTAACCAATGATAACCGTGTTACACGTATTGAAGACCGTCCGTCATTGAGATTATCGAAAAACTTCACCCGCCGTTTATCAGACCGTTTTAACCGGTATATTAATGTTTCAGCAAACATACAGGGGCAGTTCCTTACGGAAAAAAATGAATCCAGTTTTGATTATCGTAACATCGACCGGTCGTTCAGCTTCTTTACACCGTCGGCATCGGTTGGTTATAACTACCAGCGATTTAATAAGTATACAATAGAGGCAAATTTATCCGGAAATTCTACACCTGCGATCCCATCCGTTGATCAACTGAGGCCCATTATTGATACCAGTACCAGTGTATATAATATTAATCTCGGCAATACGAATCTGAGACCTTCTGTTAATAATGGCGTAAATTTTAGTTTTAATTATCGCCGGGAGCAGCCGACAAGAAAAGCAGACTTAAGTTTTGAGGTAAATGGCGCTGCCAGTGACGTGAATGACGGTATTGTTGATAGTAGTTTTTATAACAGGCAAAATGGTAGAAGAACTGTTTATTTGATTAACATGGATGGCAGACGCAATTACAGCGCAGGCTTTACAGGACGGGCATCTTTTAAACTGAAAGACAACAAGGTGTTGCAGTTCAATTATTCATTAAATTATTCTAACACCACTTCCCTAATTATGTAGATGGCTTATATAATATTGCCAGGGCTAATGGCCTGACGCATAACCTGGGTGTTTTCTATACACTGGGCGACATTGGAAATATACAGGCGTCACAATCAATTAATACTAATAGCAGCAGGCAAAGTAGCCGAAATCTTCAGTCATTAAATACTATTAACTATATCACCCAGGGTAATTTGAATATTTCTCCTGTTCGGGATTTAACAATCAGTAGTACTATTAACTATGTAACCAACACCACCACAAATCAATCGTCAACCTTATGGAATGCTTTTGCTAGTTATCGATTCCTGAAGACCAAACAGGCCGAGGTAAAGCTGTCAGCAATGGATATACTTAAAAAGAATCAGAACATTTCAACAACTGCAGGTTTAACTAATTTAAGTACTACGATATCTAATGGTTTGCAGCAGTTCTTTATGGTAACCCTTTCCTATTATCCACGGAAATTTGGTGGCGGCAGAAGAGGCGGGGAGGCGGTCGCAGGGAAAGTGGTGAAGGCGGCGGTGGCGGAGAACGACGCAATTTTGAAAGACGAGGCCAGGGCGGTGGCGGAGGTTTCGGCGGCGGGGGCGGTGGTATGCGCGGTGGTCGCAACTAAATGATCTTTTGCTTTTAGCGTAATAGCCAAGTGTTGATACACCTGGCTATTAGTTTTTAGTGTTTTATACTGTCAGCCCAGCCCTTTTTAGTGTTTTAGTCTATTAATTTACACACGGGCGAAATTTTTAACTTTTGCATGTAACTTTGCAGGCCGCAGGCGGATTTGTTTATTGTTCACCCTGCGTAAAAAAATGAACTAATAAACGTACAACCACTCCCCGGGGTTCCACGTTTACAGTTAGTTCAGCAACAACATTTGCAAAAAATAAATTGTTACGAATGAGTGCAATAAGAAACTTATTAAGCGAACGCATATTGGTGCTGGATGGTGCGATGGGTACTATGATACAACGATACAAGCTAACGGAAGAAGATTACAGAGGCAACCGCTTTAAAGACTGGCATACAGATGTAAAAGGTAATAACGACCTGTTGAGTATTACACGCCCTGATGTAATTAAAGCCATTCATAAAGAGTATCTGCGGGCGGGCTCAGACATTATTGAAACCAATACCTTTAGCAGCACCTCCATTGCGCAGGCAGACTATGATATGCAGCTCCTGGCACATGAGCTGAATGTTGCTTCAGTGCAATGTGCAAAGGATGCTATCAGCGAGTATCAGAAAGAAACAGGCGATACCGCGCCAAAATTCGTTGCAGGGGCTATTGGTCCGTTGAATAAAACATTAAGCCTTTCGCCTGATGTAAATAATCCCGGTTACCGCGCTGTAACCTTTGATGAAGTAGTAGTGGCCTATACCGAACAGATTCATGGGTTAATTGAAGCTGGCGCCGATATACTTTTGATAGAAACGATCTTTGATACCCTGAACGCGAAAGCTGCTATTTTTTCAGCCAAGAAATATTTCAGGGAGCATCCAGGTTCTGAAAGAGAAATCATGATCAGTGGTACTATAACAGATGCTTCGGGGCGTACGTTGAGTGGACAAACCCTGGAGGCGTTTTATATTTCGGTAGCGCATGCTAATCCATTAAGTATTGGTCTTAATTGTGCTTTGGGCGCCCGGGAAATGAGAGCGCACGTAGAAGAGTTGTCACAAATTGCCGGTTGCTATGTGTCTGCTTATCCCAATGCAGGGCTGCCCAATGCAATGGGTGAATATGATGAGCTACCTACGCAAACGGCAGCTTTTCTTGACGATTGGGCTAACCAGGGCTTCGTAAATATTGTAGGGGCTGCTGTGGCACTACTCCCGATCATATCCGTGAAATTGCAAAAGCGGTAAAAACGATACAGCCGAGGGTATTACCAGTGGTTGAAGAAGTTTTATAACCACAGTGTTAAAGGGGTGATGCACAGAGTTAATGAGTTTTGAATCGATAAATATTATTACCGAGCAAATATTGAGATGCGCTTTCAAGGTGCATTCTGCATTAGGTCCCGGACTACTGGAATCGTCATATAAGGAATGCCTGTATTACGAGTTAATGACCTCAGGGCTATACACAGAAAAAGAAAACCACTCCCATTAGTTTATGAGCAGGTAAAATTGGATGTGGGGTACCGGGTAGATTTGCTCATAGAGAAAAAAATAATTGTAGAAATAAAAGCAGTAGAAGCACTAAATGATGTACATACTGCGCAGGTGTTAACATACTTAAAATTATCTGGGTGTAAAGTTGGGCTGCTGCTTAATTTTAATACCAGTAGTTTAAAAAATGGAATTAAAAGATTGATATTATAACGATCTCTTTTAACTCTGTGATAAGCTCCGTGTAACCTCTGTGGTAAAATAAAAAAATGTCAGTTATTAAACCATATCTCCGTCTCTCAGGTTTGGAACCTTTAGTAGTACGTCCTGAAACGAATTTTATTAATATAGGTGAAAGAACCAATGTAACGGGTTCTAAAAAGTTTGCGCGGCTTATTCGTGAGAATAAATACGAAGAGGCATTGAGTGTAGCACGCCAGCAGGTAGAAAATGGCGCTCAGATCATTGATATTAATATGGACGATGCGTTACTGGACGGCGTGCAGGCCATGACCACTTTCATCAACCTGCTGCAGAGCGAACCCGATATTTGTAAAGTACCTCTGATGATTGACTCATCTAAGTTTGAGATCATTGAAGCCGGTTTGAAATGTGTGCAGGGGAAATGCATTGTAAACTCCATTTCTTTAAAGGAAGGAGAGCAAAAGTTTATTGAGCAGGCAATTACCTGCCAGAACTACGGAGCTGCTGTTATTGTAATGGCTTTTGATGAAAAGGGCCAGGCAGATACGGAAGATCGTAAAGTAGAAATTTGTCATCGCGCCTATAAGATACTAACCGAGCAACTGGGTTACAAAGGGCAGGATATTATTTTTGATCCCAACATATTTGCTGTAGCTACCGGGCTGGAGGAGCATAATAACTACGGTGTGGATTTTATTGAAGCTACCCGTCGTATTAAACAGTTAATGCCCCTGGCCGGAGTAAGTGGCGGTGTAAGTAACTTGTCATTCTCTTTCAGAGGTAATGAGCCGGTGCGTGAAGCCATGCACTCGGTGTTCTTGTACTATGCTATTAAAGCTGGTATGAACATGGGAATTGTGAATGCAGGGCAGCTGGTAGTATACGACGAAATTGAGCCACAACTAAGGCAGCTTTGCGAAGATGTTATTTTGAATCGCAATAATGAAAATAATGAAGCTACCGAAAAGCTGATTGCGTTTGCGGAAACCGTGAAGACGGAAGGAAAGGTAGAAAAGAAGAATGATGCCTGGCGCGATAATACGGTTGAAGAGCGTTTAAAACATGCGCTGGTAAATGGTATTACTGAATACATTGACGCCGATACGGAGGAGGCCAGGCAGAAATATCCGCGCCCTCTGGAAGTAATTGAGGGGCCTTTGATGGCAGGTATGGATGTAGTAGGCGATCTTTTTGGTGCCGGTAAGATGTTTTTACCGCAGGTAGTAAAAAGCGCGCGTGTGATGAAGAAGTCGGTAGCCTGGTTAACGCCTTTTATTGAAGAAGAAAAGCTGGCCAACCCGGCTGCGCAGGCTGGCGGCGCCGGTAAAGTATTGCTGGCAACGGTAAAGGAGATGTACACGATATCGGCAAAAATATCGTAGGCGTTGTATTGGGTTGTAATGGCTATGATGTAATTGATATGGGAGTGATGGTACCTGCCGATAAAATACTGGATACTGCCGAAAGAGAAGGCGCAGATATAATCGGCTTAAGTGGCCTGATCACCCCGTCGCTGGATGAGATGGTACACGTAGCCCACGAAATGAAGCGTCGTAATATGAAACAGCCGCTGCTGATTGGCGGCGCTACCACTTCCCGTATGCATACCGCCGTGAAGATTGCTCCCCAGTATGATAATGGGGTAATGCATATACTGGATGCGTCGCGAAGTGTAACAGCTGTGAGTACTTTGCTGGGAAAAGACAAGCAGGAGCTCCTGAATAAAACCAGCGAAGAGTACGAAGGGCTGCGTCAGCAATTTGCCAATAAAAACAAAAAGACCTGATTGCTTATAAAGATGCAGTTGCAGCTAAAGAGCAATTAGACTGGGATAGCTATGCGCCTACCCGGCCGGCCATAGATGGTGTTAAGGTGTTTAAAAACTTTGATCTGGCGGAAATAGCAAAATATCTCGATTGGAGCCCGTTTTTTATTGCCTGGGAAATGCCGGGCAGGTATCCGCAGGTATTAAGCGATGAAAAGTTTGGAGCGGAAGCCACCAAGCTTTTGGGAGAAGCACAGAAGATGGTAGAACGTATTGTAAATGAGAAATGGTTTACAGCAGACGGCGTTATTGGTTTCTGGCCCGCCACCAGTAATAATGCAGATACGATTACCATTGAAGCGAACGGGGCTGAAGTAAAGCTGGAAGCACTGCGTCAGCAATCGAAAAAAGCAGCGGGGCATTTCAACTTCTCGTTAGCCGATTTTGTAATGCCAAAGGATAAAGGGCAGGATTATATGGGCGCTTTTGCCGTAACGATTCATGGAGCCAAACAACATATCGACCGTTTTGCGGCTGAGTTTGACGATTATAACAAGATCATGGTGCAGGTATTAGCGGATCGGTTTGTAGAAGCTTTTGCAGAATGCCTCCATGAGAAATCAAGAAAAGAATATTGGGGCTACGCAAAAGATGAGAACCTGACCAATAAAGACCTGATATGGGAGGAATATGAGGGTATAAGACCTGCGCCGGGATATCCTGCCTGCCCTGATCATACAGAAAAATATAAGCTGTTTGACCTGTTGAAAGTAACCGAGAATATAGGCATTACCTTAACCGAAAGCCTGGCAATGGATCCTCCTGCTTCGGTATGCGGATGGTATTTTGCTCACCCTAAAAGCCATTATTTCGGTTTAGGTAAAATAGGCAGGGATCAGCTGGAAGACTATGCCAAAAGAAAAGGGATGAGCATAGAAGATGCAGAAAGATGGCTGAGCCCGGTGCTGGAGTAATGCTTATTTGAACATAAAAGAATTATTATACACTATGTTACACAAAACTCTCCTTATTGTTGTTATTGTGCGCTGTTACCTTTCGCGTTTTTGCGCAGGAGTATATACTTAAAGAGAATATCTCTTACGTGTCCCAAGCAGAAAAGGAAGCGTATAAAAATCGCGTTGTATGCTGGATATCTATTATCCTAAAGACAAAAAGAACTTTGCAACCGTCATATGGTTTCATGGCGGAGGATTGGAAGGCGGAGAGAAGAGTATACCACAGGAGTTGAAGAACAAAGGTATCGCTGTGATAGCAGCCAATTATCGTTTAAGCCCCAGGGCAAAAAGCCCCGCTTATATTGAAGATGCGGCTGAAGCAGTAGCCTGGGCATTTAAACATATTGATTCTTTGGGAGGTAGTGCTGATCATATCTATGTTTCGGGACATTCTGCAGGCGGCTACCTGGCTTTAATGGTAGGACTGGATAAAAAGTATTTAGCCTCATTCGGAATTGATGCCAACCAGATTCGTGGCCTGTTACCGGTAAGTGGCCAAACCAATACCCATTATACAATCAGGAAGGAGCGCGGGTTGCCAATGGAAACTCCTGTTGTAGATGCGTTGGCGCCATTGAATGTAATTCGTAAAGACATTCCTCCTACATTGCTGATCACCGGTGATAAAAACCTGGAAATGATGGCGCGGTACGAGGAGAATGCGCATTTATATGCTGTATTAAAGGGGATAGGAGTTAAAGAAATACAGTTGCATGAAGTGCAGGGTTTTAATCATGGTAATGTTTATGCGCCCGCCTGCTACCTGATAGTGGATTGGATAAGAAAGCATAGCAAACAATAGGAGACTTGAAAAGCCCCGCTGTTTAATGACCAAATAAGCTATCTACATCCGGCTCTTTCACTTCCCAGCTCCCTTCCGCAATTTCTGCTTCCAGGTCGCCGGTATCCCAACCGCAATAGCCAATAAATATTTTGATGTCTTTTGAGGTCAGGTTTTTATTATTGATCTGTTCGATTGTTTTTGAAAATCTCCGCCCAGGTAAATATCATCAATAACAGGCGTACCTCCAGGGATCAGGTCGCTGCGGCGATGAATAAAGTATAGATGTTCCCGGTCAACCGGGCCGCCCTCGTACAGGGGAAATGCAGGACTACTGCTAAACTCTACCAACTCATTCAATGCGCGTTCAAAAACTTTGTTCATTACAAACCCTAAGGCGCCCTGCTCATTGTGTTCTGCGATAAAAACGAGAGCGGAATCAAAATTAGGATCATCCATTGCAGGAGTGCTGCTCAGTATCTTTCCTGGTAATTGCTCATGGTAAATATTTGGATTCAGGCGGCAATAATTATTCCGTACAGACTTACTTCTTTTTCTTGTATTTGATAGTAACATTGGTAACGCCTGTATTCACCATGTTCAAGCGCTTGGCGGCTTTTTTACTAAGATCAATAATCCGGCCTTGTACAAAAGGTCCCCGGTCATTAATACGCACTTTAACTGTTTTGCCGTTAGCCTGGTTTTTGACCTTTACTTTGGTTCCAAAAGGAAGGGTCTTATGTGCCGCTGTTAATTTATTTTGTTTGAATACTGCGCCGCTTGCGGTTTTTCGTCCCACAAATTTATCTGCGTAAAATGAGGCTTTCCCCGTCTCCACTATTTTTCTGCTACAGCTGCCGAAGGCAAGAGCCATTAATAAAAGGACTGGTATTAATTTATTCATGCCTGAAAAGTAATAACCCTGATTCAAATAACAAACTTTGTAATATAACAAAAATAGCAAAGCTTCATTTTTCTGGGGTCCTGAGTGCTGTGTTTGAAAAGGTTAACTTATATCGGGGCGGATAATTAAAATTTCCATGGCAAACTTTCTGGTGCTCCAAGAGGATGAGATATCTATTTTTGCAATCTAAACCCACTGATATGGAATTTGTTGATGTACTCGGCTATATTGCCGGCCTTTTAACTACACTAACTTTTTTACCCCAGGTAATAAAAACCGTAAAAGAAAAGTCGGCCAAAGATGTTGCGCTAAACATGTTTTTAATAGCGGCTACCAACCAGGTGTTATGGGTGATTTACGGTGTGCTGAAAAAGACCTGGTGATTATTTTGACCAATGTACTGATATTAGTATTATCATTGACGATGATCTTCCTGAAACTTAAATTCGAAAACCCACAGCAGGCTCGCCCGGTGCTTTGCATGACTTTTGATGAGCTATTGCGCAGTAATTTTCCTTTGTACCTGATGCTGCTATAGGACTATGTGTTTCAAAATAGGCTGCAACGAAGTCTCTTAAAAATTAAAGCGGAGGCTTCCAAAAACACCAAAGTTTTTGATCGAAGATGCAGGTTGTTCGTTGGGTAATACACGCCATATAAAGTCAACGCGCAATACCCGCAATATATTATCTACACCGGTACCCAGCTCCAGGTAGGTTTTGCCATCCAGCGATAAAAAGTTATGACCTGGCTGGAAATTAAGCGCTTTATTGGCATCAGAAAGAGAACCCCATAAAGCTTTAACAGTATAAAACTGCCTGAATTTAGACTTGGGTATTAGTTTAAAAATACCGTTGCCAATATTATGCTCATAATTGATGCCTGCAAACTGGTCATGAACATACTGGTAGCGGATCATGGTATTGAAAGCATATTTATTGTAGTAATACAGCTCATTACCCGGAGCAACATCCAAAAACATATAAGGGGCCGCACCAAATGTTTTTCCGGCATATAGCTGATAATTAATAATGCCGAATGGTGGTGTTTTAATATAATCTGAAACTGCCGTTAATAATTTGGAATAATTATACCGGCTATTTAAAATACCAGATACGCCTTTGGTGTAAGTGGCTTCTACGATAGGATAGGGGCTTCCAAGGCTGGCGCGGTAAAAGGTGGACTCGAGGAATTTTTCCAGGAAGGCAAAACGGAGCCGTACCGAAAATTCGGTGGTTGTTAATCTTTTAAACCGTCGCCGAAAGCGTTGGCAGGCAGGAGGTTCGCCAGCGGCGTGTAGGTTTTGTTGGCAGCGGTAGCTTTAACAGAAAATCCATTGGGTAATTCGTTGAAAAATTCAAAACTTCCTTCAGCCAGGTTCATAAATTTCATAGGAATGCCCGGCTTACGTACTGCAAATGAAAAGATATTATCCGATGAAATTTCACCATAATAGCGCTGCCCAAAATCAAGATCATTTTTATAGGTTAAGGCCCAGTACTGGCGGGGATCTTTTTTAGGCAGGTAAAAGAGTTCGCCCATACCTTTCACTTTTTTATCGTTGAAGCCGTAAGCCAGGTAGGTATGGTACATGAATTTTTTATTGAAATGCTTATTGCTGGCTACATCAAACCGCATCCTGAAACCTTCCCAGGCATTACCCGAAAACCAGTTGTAAGCCGAGCCCAACCGTACATTACCCACATCAAAATAACCCGTACCCATAAATTCCAGTTGCTTGGTTAGCTTTTGGTACACGGGTGCATTCATAATGGTGTCGATCATTTTCACAATATTCTTTTCGGTAGTGCTGAGATCTCATGCCTGGCTGTTTCCCAGTAGGCGTGATCTTTTGCTGGGCTCCAGGCTCTGTAACGATTTCTTCCTGTTCCTTATTCAATTTTAAGCGGGCCGTTACCGAACTGTCGTTTACTACTATATTGCGATAAGTACTTGTTTTCCGGCCTATAATACCCGGTGTTTTGTCGCCTACAGGTGCCACATCTACCACCAGTTTCTCGCGGCTTACAAACCAGTTGCTGTCAGCCAGCCGCGTATACTCCTGTATATAGCTAAATCGCTCCATAAAGTTAATGTCGGCACTTTTATCTAAGGCCAGGTTCATTTTTTGAATAGCGAAGCTGCCAAAATGTACCCAGCAATCACCTTCAAACGTGTTCATACCCTTGCGCCGGGGCCTGAATAAAAGATGATAATATCTTTCCCCGGCTATGTACTGTGTATCTGCTACAGTATACTTATAATAAAAGTCGCCGTTATCGCTGATGGGGCTTACAAATTCTTTATTAAAAACATTGAGAAAATTGTTGTACACATTAATCACCTGGTCCATACCGCCCAGGAATTTTACCATGCTCTCATTTTTAATGCCATTAGTATTAGCACCTACAATTTCTTCTCTTCGCTTCAATGGCTTTTTCTGGTAGTAATAATTGCTGATGGCTTCAGTAAGGTAAGTAGGCAATATTTTTATACCTTCTGAAGTATCTATATTTTGATTGATCAGATCGTTAATAGGGCGTAGCGGTTTAAACCGGGTGATTTTTTGCAGACTTTTAAAGTTTTTAAGATCTATTTCCAGCTTATTGTAAAGCTCGTAGGAGAAATTGTCGAACTTGTAGCGGTTATTTTGAGGTTTGTGTTCCACCACCTTCTTCCAAAGCCACAGGCCTTTATCAATTTTAGATTTTACGATGACCACATCATCCGTGGTACCCCGCTGCATTGGTATCGTTACATCCATATCATTTTTAGCCTGGTCCATCGTTAAGAAATAAGTTTCATAACCCACATAGCTAATGACCAGCGTGTCAGACGGCCAGTCGTTAACCGAGAAGGCAAACCGGCCTACCGAATCAGTGATCGCTCCCATAGAAGTGCCTTTAAAAGTTACGGATGCAAAGGCGATGGCTTCGTCGCTATGAGCGTCTTTCACCAATCCTCTCAACGTTTTCTGCGAAAAAATAGCGGCGCAGTTAGTCAGTCCGATAAGCAGAAATAAAAACTTTAGGATACGATTCATCGAACGCAAATTTACGATTGTTTTAAATGGTAATATGTGAGCCGTTTTAATTCCATCAGCTACTTTTGCATCAAATCAAAAAATTTAACAAAAATGTTATCCGTACATAAATTCACTTTTAACCCGATACAGGAAAATACCTATGTGCTTTACGCCGAAAACGGCGATTGCTGTATTATCGATCCGGGATGTTATTTTGATGAAGAACGTAATGAATTGGTGCGCTTTATACAGTCTGAAAACCTCAGGCCTGTATACCTGTTAAATACCCATTGTCACCTCGACCATGTTTTCGGGAATAAGTTTGTCAGCGATACCTGGCAGTTGCCTTTATACCTGCACGAAACTGAAAAGATGGTTTTGAGTTTCGCACCTAAATCTGCAGATATGTATGGGCTGCCTTTTGAGAACTATAACGGCGAAATGAAATGGTTGAATCCGGGCGATGTTATAAAGATCGGTGATAACGAATTAAAAGTGTTATTCACACCGGGGCATTCGCCGGGCAGCGTAAGCTTCTATAATGAAAAAGATGGTTATGTGATCAGTGGCGATGTGCTATTTAGCGGCAGCATTGGCCGTACCGATTTACCGGGTGGCGATTATGAGCAGCTGGAACGCTCTATTAAAACAGAACTGTATACTTTACCGGATGAGACGAAGGTATACTCCGGTCATGGGGAGGTACCAGCATTGGTTTCGAAAAGCGTAATAACCCTTTTGTAAGAGAAGATTAACAGAAAGAAAGGTGTCGCAAAATGCCTGTAATTAGTCGCTAATATCTATCCTTCAGGCAAATAGCCGTTGTATGTTTGTGTAACAAAACAAGAATTATTATGGAAACAAAATCAAATGTAATTACTGTATCAGCTTTAGTAAATGCACCTGTAGAAAAAGTATGGAAATTGTGGACCACGCCATCAGATATTCAGCAGTGGAACGCCGCATCGCCCGATTGGCATTCTCCCAAAGCAGAGCATGACTTAAAACCCGGAGGTCAGTTCTCTTACAGAATGGAAGCAAAGGATGGCAGTTTTGGTTTTGATTTCGGCGGTACTTTTGATGTGGTTACTGAAGCGCAATACCTGGAGTATACTTTAGGTGATGGAAGGAAAGTGAAGATTGATTTTAAGAAAGTAGATGGAGGTACCCAAATCGATGAGCAATTTGAAGCAGAATCTCAAAACCCGGAAGAAATGCAACAAGCAGGTTGGCAGGCCATACTTGACAATTTTAAAGCTTACGCAGAGAGAGCTTAACCCGATCGTTTCAACTAAAACGATATGCCTTGGCAAAAACATTAAGAACCTGTTCTAACGGACATCAGTACTATAAAAGCAGTGGCTGCCCCGTTTGTCCTGAATGCGAAAAGCAGGTGAAGCCGGGCGGCGGCTTTCTGGCTGATTTAAGTGCCCCTGCCCGCCGGGCATTGGAAACGGCAGGTATCACATCGCTTCAGCAGTTAGCCACTTACTCAGAAAAAGAAATATTAAAGCTACATGGGATGGGCAAGGCCTCATTGCCCTTATTAAGAACAGCCCTTAAGAGTGCGGGTATTGGCTTTAAACCATAGCTCCGTTAATATCCCCCGCTACGATTCGTGTCTCCTAAAGTCCTGATTCGTGGGGACACGAATCAGGACGGGCGAAATATTTAATTTTTATTGTAACTTTAGTACTGACTATAACCTACGATATAACCTAAAACACAGGTATAGGCTAACTATGTTTTTAAGGCGCAATCCTATCATAAGGCTGCTGCTGCCAATGGCTGCCGGCATCATGCTTCAATGGTATCTGAAGATTCCTGTAATTGTTAGCATCATTGCTGTTGTCGTTTCATTGATGGTGTTCTTTCTAATGGGTGCCCTGCGCAGTTTTAAAAGCTGGAAATGGGCGCCCTGGAGAGGAGCACTTATCATGATTGCGCTTGTGTCTGTAGGTATGATCATTACCTGGCTGAAGGATATACGTAACCATCGCGAATGGTTCGGTAAACAATATCAACCGGGAGACATTGTCATGGCTATACTCAACGAACCGCTGGTAGTTAAGGAGCGGTCCTATAAGGTTAATGCCTCTCTGGTATACCTTTTTAGGGAAGGGAAGAAGATGCCTGCTGCAGGCAATATGATGATCTACCTGGAAAAAGATAGCCTCAACGGTACATTACGGGCAGGCGATAGAATACTGTTTAGCCGGGAACTGCAGGAAATACGCAATGCCGGCAACCCGGGTGGTTTTGATTATAAGCGCTATGCGCTGTTTAACGGCATTACGCATCAGGTATATTTAACGCATAAAAATTATCATCAATTACCCGGCAACGCTATTCCCTGGTATCGGCAGTGGCTGCTGCAATCCAGGAGTTATGTGCTGAATGCTATTAAGGCGCATGTCAAAGGAGCCAAAGAGCAGGGTCTTGCCGAAGCCATGTTGATTGGTTATAAAGACGAACTGGATAAAAACCTTTTGCGGTCTTACACCAATACCGGTGTGGTGCATGTAATAGCAGTATCGGGCATGCACCTCGCGTTACTATACTGGTTGCTGAACTTGTTGTTTGCGTCACTTCTGAGGAAGGAAAAGACCCGATGGCTGCATGCCGCATTGGTGCTCACCTTGCTGTGGTTTTTCTCCTTAATTACCGGAGGTACCGCTTCTATTGTGCGTGCAGCGGTAATGTTTACTTTTATTACCGTGGGGAAGCAGATCAACCGTAATGCATCTGTTTACAATATACTCGCAGCATCAGCTTTTTGCCAATTATGCTACAACCCTTACTGGCTTTGGGATGTAGGATTTCAGCTCTCTTATGCAGCAGTGTTAAGCATCGTTGTTTTTTATCAATCTATTTATAACCTGCTCTTCATAAAAATAAAATACTCGATGCCATCTGGCAATTGGCTGCAGTGAGTATAGCTGCGCAGATATTAACCACGCCTATATCCTTGTATTATTTTCACCAATTCCCGGTTTATTTCCTGCTGAGCAACCTGGTGGTTGTACCGGTTTCTACCGTGGTATTGGTAGCCACGCTGGCGTTGGTGCTTTTATCGCCCATAAAGATAATTGCAGGTTTTGTGGGGTCTTTACTAAAAGGGTTGATCTGGTGGCTGAATACTTTTATTGAGCGGATGGAAGATTTTCCCTTAGCGGTATGGTCGGGCATTAGTATTAACCTGGCCCAATCGGTATTGCTGTTTATATGCATTGCCGGTATAGCATTTTGGCTAATGGAGCAGCGTAAGGTGGGGTTGTGGTGGGCTTTATCGGGATTGCTCATTTTTTTTTGTGATAAGAGCTGCATCCTTTTACAATGCCGGCAAACAGCAAAAACTGATCGTGTATAATGCCAATCGGTATGCTGCAATGGATATTATTAAAGGCAGAAATTATGCTTATTATGGAGATGCCGAAGTGTTGGGCAATGCTTCGGTTATGAATTACGTGCTCCATCCTTCGCGCATTTTGCACCGGGTAACCGCTGAGCAGAAGCCAAAATTTGAGCAGCAGTTAAATAATGCCCTGGTCTTTCATAATAAAAAAGTGCTTCGCATCAGCCAGCCTCTTCAAAAATCAGTCGCAACAGTGCCACTACAGGCAGACCTGGTCATTTTATCGGGTAACCCCGGGTTGTACATTTCTGATCTCGTAAAAGGGTCAATACCCCACAAATTGTAATAGATGGCTCTGTTCCGGCCTGGAAAGCCCGCTATTGGGTACAGGATTGCGACTCCCTTAAAATTGCCTGTCATAACGTGGCCACTGCCGGCGCTTTTGTAATGAGCCTCCATTAGCGATGCAGAATATTAAAGTCGATGTATGAGATTAATCGCAACTTTTCACTGTTATAATAACAGTAAATTTTGTGACCTCAGCTACATGAATAAATACAAAAGCTGAAATCGCGGACGCTATTATTTTTGATTATCAATTTATTATTGCAGTTAAGTTGGCTGAAATCGGTGCAAGTGAATTTAATGATAACTGTAACTTTCACTACTGTCTTTTTTACAGTACATTTGCGCACTCATTCAGATCAATAAAGATGAAAAAACTGGGACTGGTGGGCGGCATTAGCTGGGTATCCACAACTGATTATTACCGTTATATCAACGAGGGCATCAACGCAAAATTGGGTGGCCTCAATTACGCGGAATGCATCATCTACTCCGTTAATTTCAGGAGATTCACAATAATAATATTGCTGATGACTGGGACGCTACTTTTCCATTTTAAATAACGCCTGTAACAGTTTGCAAAAGCCGGGGCTGAAGCAATTTGCTTTGCGCCAATACCATGCATTTGCTGGCAGACCGGGTGGGGAAAGTTATTGATGTTCCTTTAATTCATGTTGCGGTAGCAACCGCTGAGGCCATTGCCGCTAAAGATCTTAAAAAGTAGCGCTGCTGGGAACGAAATTTACCATGGAGCGGGATTTTTTTAAGAATAAGCTGGCCGAAAAAGGTATCGAAGCCCTGGTGCCGGATGAGGCTGGTAGAAATTATATCGCCCAAAAGCTGGAAGCTGAGCTGTACAAAGGAATTGTGACCGATGAAACCAGAGCTGGCTTTCTGAAATTATTCGTCAGCTAACAGCTCAGGGGCGGAAGGGGTGATACTGGGTTGCACAGAAATTCCGTTATTGATCAAACAGGAGCATTTAAATATTCCTGCATTTGATACCACGAAGATCCATTCGGACGCCGCGGTAGCATTTGCATTAAGTTAAACACAATTTCACATCACATAACAATCATGAACAAAAAAATTCAATCAGCCCTCATTTCCGTTTTTTATAAAGACGGCCTGGAACCTATTGTCAGAGAATTAGATCGCCTGGGTATTACTATTTATACCACAGGTGGTACACAAAAATTTATTGAAGACCTGGGGATTCAGGTAGTGCCGGTTGAAAACCTTACCACCTATCCTTCTATTTTGGGTGGCCGTGTTAAAACCCTGCACCCATCTGTATTTGGTGGTATTTTGGGAAGAAGAGACCTGGAAAGTGATGTGCAGGAAATGAAGCAATACAATATCCCGGAGATTGACCTGGTGATTGTAGACCTGTATCCTTTTGAAGAAACAGTAGCGTCTACCACGGAAGAAAAAGCTATTATTGAAAAAATTGATATTGGCGGTCCGTCGATGATTCGCGCTGCAGCAAAAATTTTAAAGATGTACTGGTGGTAGCTGCTAAAAAGATTATGCAGCTATTACGGAGTTACTGAAAACGCAGAATGGCGAAACTTCTATCGAGCAACGCAAAGGCTTTGCAGCAAAAGCATTTGAAACCGTAGGGCATTACGATGTGGCGATTGCTAAATATTTCAACACTACCAATGCTGATGTAGAGTATTTCTTCCATTCAGAAACGCATCCTAAAATTATGCGGTACGGCGAAAACCCGCATCAGCAGGGCGTTTTCTATGGCGATTACGACAAGCTGTTTGAAAAATTAAATGGTAAGGAACTTTCTTATAATAACCTGGTAGATGTAGATGCTGCGGTACAGCTGATCGCCGAGTTTCCTAAGGACAACGATACGGTATTTGCAATCATTAAGCACACCAATGTTTGCGGTGTAGGTGGCCGTAGTACTACAGCTGATGCATGGGCTACTGCTTTAGCCGGTGATCCTGAAAGTGCATTTGGTGGTGTATTGGTTACCAATGGTACTATTGATGAAGCTACTGCTAACGCCATTAATGAAATCTTCTTTGAAGTGTTGATTGCGCCTGCATTTGATGAAGCCGCTTTAACGATCTTAAAATCTAAAAAGAACAGGATCTTATTACAGCTGAAAGAATTGCCACAGGTAAAAGTGCAGTTTAAATCTGTATTAAATGGTGTATTGCAACAAGCTGTTGACGAAGGTTCTTACACCGAGTGGAAAGAAGAAGGTGGCCGTACCGCAACAGCTGAAGAAAAAGCGGATTTGGAATTTGCGAATATCATCTGCAAGCATTTAAAATCAAATGCTATTGCATTGGTAAAAAATAAACAACTGGTAGGTAAGGGCGCCGGGCAAACCAGCCGTGTAGATGCCGTGCGTCATTCATTGGAAAAAGCCAAACAGTTTGGTTTCGATCTGAATGGTGCGGTGTTAGCGAGTGATGCATTCTTCCCCTTTAATGATAGCGTACAGATAGCACACAGCGCGGGCATAGCAGCGTTTATCCAGCCCGGAGGTTCTATCCGCGATAAAGACTCTATCGACTATTGTAAGGAGAACAACCTGGCGATGGTATTAACAGGTATGAGGCATTTTAAGCATTAACTCTCCTAATTCCAATAGTCGAGTCTCCAACGGATTCGACGAAAAAGCCTAGTCCTTACGTGCTAGGCTTTTTCGTAACTTTATGTTATGCCAACCAAACGAAAAATCACCGAACCGGAAGGGGTGTATTTTATCTCCTTCACCTGCCTGCACTGGCAACCTTTGATACAAATTGTAGATGGTTACGATTTAGTGTACCAGTGGTTCGACTACCTGAAAAGTAAAGGGCATTATATTGTAGGATATGTAATTATGCCCAATCATATACACGTACTGATTGCGTTTAGAAATACCGGTCAACCGATTAACACTATTGTGGGAAACGGTAAGCGATTTATGGCCTATGGAATCGTAAAGCGTTTAAAAGCAATGAGCCACGAAACGTTATTGCATCAATTGAAGTGGGAAGTAAATATGTCTGACAGAAAAAGAAATAAACTGCATGAAGTATGGGAAGATTCTTTTAACTGGAAAGAATGCAGAATTAATGCATTCTTGAGGCAAAAGCTAAATTATATTCATGCTAATCCTTGCAAAGGTATATGGATGTTAGCTGATACACCTGTTAACTATGAACATTGCTCCGCCGGATATTATATCTCAGGTAAGCAGGGGCGCTATGAGGTGCTGCATTATTTGGAGTTAGCTGATATAGACCTGACCCGTTAACGCCGGGTACATGCCGTCAGGTGCCGAGTCCACGCCTTCGCTCGCACACTTTCCTACTGTGAGACTCGGCTAGTGACCTACGCAGACGATCAGCAGGCGAGCCTCAGCGACAGCGGACTCGCCGTCCTCCTCACCTCGGCTAGTCTCTTTAGGACTCGCCGTTTAGCTCTTTCACCATCCATATATTGCACGACGTATGCCCCGACTCACCCAATGGGTGATCCAGCAGCTGGTACCCCTGCTTTTGGTAAATGCTTACGGCGTTGCTAAACTGTGGCAGGCTCTCCAGGTATAAGTGTGTATAGCCCATTTCTATGGCCGATTGGGTGCATTGCTCCATCAGCGCGCGGCCTACGCCCTGCCCGCGTGCTGCTTTGCTTAAATAAAATTTTACCAGTTCCGCATAATCAGGCGGAAGGCCTGGCGTGGGGTATACGCCGCAACAGCCAACGATGGTGTTATCTATTTCCGCTACCCATAATACCGATCGATCTGTTTGAAATAGTGTATATAAATCGTCAGTGGTGGGATCAGAGTATGCGGTTCCTGTTTTAGGCGCATCGTAATCATCAAATGCGCTCCTGATAATGGAACCTAGTATAGCATTATCAGCTGGCTGTATTTTTCTCAAATTCATAAGCCAATATAATTATTAAAAGAGATTTGAACGTGCGAAGATATTTACGGGATAACTAGCTGTCCATCATTATTGATTGTATCAAAGAAAATAGCAAATTTTTCACATTTGAACATAGCAGCCCACACCATTCATATGGTAATAATATTTATTTAATCAAACAAACAACATGAAACTACCTGTGATCCTGCTGTTCTTTTTCCATCTTTCTTTATCCTTGCCTGCGCAGCCTAAGATTGATAAAGACATTATTCTCTTAGATATTGCTGATAGTAAAGCTACCATCCTGCGGCTGCAGCCATTGATCAACGAAATGGGAAAAAATCAAATTGTAGGACTGGGAGAGGGTACACATGGAACAAAGGAGTTTAATGATATCCGGATCAGTTTAATTAAAGAACTGGTAGAGAACAAAGGTTTCAGGATCATTTGCTTTGAGAATGCCTTTGGCGATACTTACTATTTAAACCAGTGGATCAATTCTGAAAAACCTGTAAAAGAGGGAATAAAGATGGGTTTGAATTCTCTGTGGCAAACAGCAGAGGTAGAAGCTTTTTTACCTGGATCAGGAATTTTAATCAAACTCATGCAGATAAGATTTCAGTTGTTGGAATGGATTTTAATTACCAGGCAAGCACTTCTACAATAATTAACGATGAAATAAAGAAAACGGGAAATGCAGAACTGGTTACCTTATCGGAAAACTTAATTAAGGATGCTTTATTTTACGATAATGCATGGAATAGCCAGATGCAAAATGTGGATAGAGCCCAGATAAGAGCTAGTGTTCAAAATACACGCAGTAGCCTAAGGCAAATAGACAGTCTTATGAAAGTAAATAATTTGTCTGCTTCTGGCCTCCTGCAGACAGCAATCAATAATGCGAAGTTCTGGTGTATGGGTGAAGGTGGCCGGGACAAAAATATGGCCCGTATGGCGGTAGACCTGGCAAAAAATGATAAAATGATCATCTGGGCACATACCGTTCACCTTGCATTAAGGTCTCCGTTTAAAAATAATATGGTGGGTGGTTGCGGAGCGTATATTAAAGAACTGGTGCCAGCCTATTATTCTTTAGCAACCGGCACTGCCGAGGGAACCTATGGTGGCACGGGCGACCGGTTTAATACAAAGTCTAATACAATGCAACAGTATCAATTGCCTGGTTTAAAAAAGCCGGGATGGGATGAATTTTTCTCTGAGCAAAAAAGCGAAGCATTCTTTGTAAGCTTAGATATGTTGAAAACAGATTCAACCGCACTTCCGCTTCGCCTTATTGGTTATGGGCCGCCAAAGGGTATTTTGTATAGTGATGAAATGAGGATTGCCGATCTGTTTGACGGTTATATTTTCATAAAGCATACCAGGGCCCCGGAGTATGTTCAGTAAGGTTTACACGGTAAAACCCGGCGAAGAGAATGGGAGTAACCGGGGAGAAATAAGTGCGCAGAGGTGTCGCAGAGCAAGCATTTTTAAGAAACGCTACTTTGTCAATAAGGCAAAAAATAATCGTGTGGATTTTCTGATAGGTCTATACCTGACAAATGCTATGAAGATCAATTCCGAAGGCAAGGCATTACTTTAAGAATTACGATATGGTGAAACAGAACCCGGAGGGGTGACATTATTTAATGATTTGAAAGCTTTAGCGTAGATAGACCGCCTCAGCCCCATTTCGCCCTTCGGATTTTATTGGCCCTAATCCAGGCTATACCGGTTCGCTGCCGGCAGGTCTTCAACTGTCTGTAATCGGCTATAGAAGCGGCTTCCGGGCATCTTGCCTCTCAATAGTAACTTATGTTAGGTACAAGTTAACAGCATTGAAACAAATGGTCTCAAACCCTTTCCCACACTGCGTTTGAGTGCCATCTCCACTCTGTAATACATTGGCGTAAGTATCAGTGCGTCAACGGTTAATTATATTTTACCGGCACCCATAATTTATAAAAACAGGTTATCAAGCCATCAAAAATCCAACCAAAGTTTCGCACATCGTGTGAATAACAACTTTACTATTTGTGTTTTTTATTGAATTAATTTGTACTCGGTTTTGCAAATGGTAGTTAACAATTGCTTAACCGGGAGATGTTAAGATGAGTGGGGTGGAATAAAGCCCAGGCCATTGACAACAGGACATTAAAATCAATTTATTTTTATAGGAGAAAGGCAGAAATGCTTGATAGCCAGTTACTTAACCGGTAGCGCTAAAGGGCCTTTGTCTCTCTTCAATTTTATAAAACCTTATTTTAAAAATTTTTTATCATGGGACTGTTCGACAAACGCGTAAACTATAAGCCCTTTGAATACCCTGAGGTATTGCAGTTTACCAGCGCTATCAACAAATCGTTCTGGGTGCATTCCGAAGTGGATTTTACTGCAGACACGCAGGATTTCCACAGCCACCTTACACCTGCTGAGCGTAATGCCGTAAAGCGTGCTTTATTGGCTATCGCCCAAATTGAAGTAGCGGTAAAATCTTTCTGGGGAAACCTGTACAACCACTTGCCTAAACCCGAGCTGAATGGCCTGGGCAGCACTTTTGCAGAATGTGAGTTCCGTCATAGCGAAGCTTACTCCAGGCTGGTGGAAGTATTGGGCTATAATGATGAGTTTGAAAAGCTGATACAGGTACCCGTGATTAAAGAACGTATCGATTATTTATCGAATGTTTTAAAGAATACAAAGTCGAACGACAAACAGGAATATAGCATTGCGCTGATATTGTTCACCATCTTAATTGAGAATGTATCCTTGTTCAGCCAGTTTGCGATCATTCTTTCTTTTACCCGCTTTAAAGGCTGGATGAAGAATGT
The DNA here is from genome assembly GCA_019316985.1 of Paraniabella defluvii. GTDB lineage: Bacteria > Bacteroidota > Bacteroidia > Chitinophagales > Chitinophagaceae > Niabella > Niabella defluvii. The sequence goes on along the minus strand of CP079215.1, from coordinate 1,327,732 downwards.
GAGCAATATTATTGCCTGGACATCAGTAGATGAGCAGATCCACGCCAATGCCGGTATTTACCTGATCAATAAAATAAGGGAAGAATATCCTGAAGTACTGAACGAAGCAACTTTATCCCGTATTACTGATATGGTAAAAGAGTCGATTGCGATTGAAGAGCAGATACTGGACTGGATATTTGAAGAGGGGATGTGGACATCCTGAACAAAAAGACCTGAGCAATTTTATCAAGTTCCGTGTAGATGAGAGCCTGAATAAAATTGGTCTGCCATCGCAATACTTTATCAGCGCCGAGCAATACCGCCCGATGCGTTGGTTTGAAGAAGAAGTGTTTGCCAACAGCCTGGACGATTTCTTTGCGAAACGCCCGGTTGATTATACCAAGCACGATAAAAGTATTACGGCGGATGATCTCTTTTAGTTGATAGCAAATAGCTCGTAGCTCATTAGCCGGTTATAGATGGCGATGAACCATGAACAATCAACAATGAACCCCAAGCCTCTAAACAATAACTACTAAAACCTGTTAAAACCTATAGTAAAATGGAAGTAATGGACCCAATGATACAGAAGACGCCCATCACCGAAAAAATGTGGTGGAAGAACGAAGAAAGTGAGCAAATACTCAACCGCGGTTACCTGCTGAAAGGTGAAACCGTAGAAGGCGCTATTGAGCGTGTGTGCGCAGCAGCTGCACAGCGCCTGTATAAGCCGGAATTGAAAGAAGCATTTATGGAAATGGTAGAGCGTGGCTGGATGAGCCTGAGCTCGCCTATCTGGGCCAATATGGGTACTGAAAGAGGTTTGCCTATTTCTTGTTTTAACGTGCATGTACCAGATCATATAGAGGGCATTACCCATAAGCTGGGCGAAGTAATTATGCAAACAAAAATAGGCGGTGGTACTTCTGCTTATTTTGGCGATCTGCGTGGCCGTGGCAGCTCGGTTACCGATAACGGTAAAAGTAGCGGTGCGGTAAGCTTTATGCGCTTGTTTGATACCGCAATGGATACCATCTCTCAGGGCGGTGTGCGTCGCGGTGCTTTTGCGGCTTACCTGGATATTGATCACCCGGATATCAGCGAGTTTTTACAGATCAAAAGCATTGGTCACCCTATACAAAACCTGTTTACCGGTGTATGCGTACCCGACTACTGGATGCAGGATATGATTGATGGTGATAAAGAGAAACGTGAGATCTGGGCCAAGCTGCTCGAAAGCCGCCAGCAGAAAGGGCTGCCTTATATCTTCTTTACCGATAACGTAAACCGTAACAAACCGCAGGTATATAAAGATTTGAACTACATGATCAATGCCAGCAATCTTTGCTCGGAGATCATGCTACCGTCTACCAACGATGAGTCATTTATCTGCTGCCTGAGCTCTATGAACCTCGAGCTGTACGATGAGTGGAAAGATACTGACGCCGTGCGTTTGGCTATCTTCTTCCTGGATGCGGTATTGCAGGAGTTTATTAATAAAACAGAAGGGAACCATTACCTGGCAAGCGCCAATAAATTTGCTAAACGTCACCGTGCTTTAGGCCTGGGTGTATTGGGTTGGCACTCATACCTGCAGCGCAATATGATTCCGTTTGAAGGGTTAAGAGCCAAACAACTGACTTCTAAAATATTTGCTGATATTAAAGAAAAAGCTGATAAAGCTACGATGGACCTGGCCAGGATTTATGGCGAGCCTGAAGTATTAAAGGGTATGGCCGCCGCAATACCACTACACTGGCTATTGCGCCTACTACTTCTTCATCTGCTATATTAGGACAAACTTCTCCGGGTATTGAGCCATTTAGCAGCAACTATTACAAAGCAGGTTTGGCAAAAGGTAATTTTATGCGCCAGAACAAATACCTGAAACAATTGCTGGAATTTAAAGGCATGGATAATGAAGATACCTGGCGCAGCATAATGCTGAACCATGGTAGTGTGCAGCAGCTGGAAGGTTTAACGCCCGAAGAAAAATCGGTATTTAAAACCTTTAAAGAAATCAGCCAGCTGGAAATTATTCAACAAGCCGCTATCCGCCAGCAGTATGTAGACCAGGCACAGAGCCTGAACCTGAACATACCGAGCAACCTGCCGGTGAAAGATGTAAACAAGCTGATGATTGAAGCATGGCAGCTGGGTGTAAAAACGCTGTACTACCAGCGCAGCCAGAGCGTGAGTAAGGAGCTGGTAACAAGTTTGGTTACCTGTGTGAGCTGCGAAGCGTAAAGAATTAAATTAGATTAAGCCCGGATCATTGCAAAGTGGTTCGGGTTTTTTTATTGAAATTGTACTGAAATATAAAAGAAAGAGTATTTGGTAAAGCCTCAATTTTCAAACCTTATTTTTCATGAAAAATTTTCAAAAGCTTTTTAGATGCTGGATTTCCCTTTATAGAGAACTTGCTAAGAGATTACGGCGAGTTTTTTCCGTTAGCATATGCATTTGATAAGATATTAAAGTAGTACCGGTTAGTTTTGAACCAGATGATGAACAGCCTTAGTCAGATAAAGTAATTGCTTCTTTAAAAGCCGGATCTAAATGTGTTTAAGAAAAATGATGTAGAGCTGCGAGCCCGTTATGTAGATAAGAACGGCGATTATATAACTTCAGTGTCTTTGTATCCGAATGAGTATTGATAGGTAGAAATAATGTTAAAGTAAATGATAGAGCCGCGCATTGAAACAATATCAGAAAAGAAATTAATAGGCAAACGGCTAACTATGAGTTTTGTTCGCTATACAATTGGTGAGCTTTGGCAAAGCTTTGTTCCCAGGCGTAAAGAAATAACGAACAACCTTACCAATGATCTGGTATCATTAGTTATTTATGGCCCCGAACATTTTATCGATTTTAAACCAACCAACGATTTTGAAAGATGGGCAGCGGTGGAAGTGGCAGATTTTGAAAGCGTACCAACAGGAATGGAGACCTTTATTTTGCCGGGCGGCCTTTACGCAGTGTTTGACTATAAAGGATCGGGTACAGACCATTCTATTTTTCAATATATTTTTGGAACCTGGTTGCCTGCTTCCAACTACATTTTAAGCAACAGGCCACACTTTGAGGTGTTGGGTGATAAATACAAGAATAACGATCTCCTGTCAGAAGAACAAATTTGGATACCTATACAACCCCGCTATTAAAAATGAATTTTACGAGGTTCTTCTTCTGTTTTGGGCGTAAATTTCTACAATAGAATAATCCTTCTTGTATTCGTGGCTTACATATCTATGTTCAATGCCTGCCTGACCGGACGAACAGGGCTCGTCAGGCTCACCATGACCATGCAGCCGTTGTCACCCTGAGCCTGACGAAGGGGATTGGTGGTAACAACATGGGCACCTGGATACCAATTACGCTTAAATTTGCAACAGAACTAATTTATGAAATTTACTGCTACCCTGGTTGCTTTATTGATTACTACCCTTTGTCTCGGACAAACCGTATTTAAAGTAGATCATTTCTCGAAAGACTATTACGGTAAAATTTTTATCAGCGATACCAGCGAAGTATTTAGTAAGGGTTGGGTAGCCATCTATAACGCCCAAACCAATAAGCAACTGATAAAAGTGGATGCCGAAGAGCTGGCGCTCTCTTTACACGATGGCGAAGCCAAAGCCAATATAAAGGAATTGCCCTATGGTGAGCAAAGCCTTATTATGTATGAAGATTACAATTTTGATGGACGGAAAGACTTTGCTATTTGCGATGGACAGAATAGTTGCTATCATGGTCCTTCTTTTCGCATTTACCTGGCTACGGCGCAAGGGTTTCGTTTTAACGAGGCATTTACCCAACTGGCGCAGGAAAATTGCGGCATGTTTAGTGTGGATGATAAAGAAAAGAAGCTATATACCATGACCAAAGACGGGTGCTGCTGGCACCAGTTCTCCGAATACATCGTTGTAAATAATGCTCCCAAAGAGATCAGTATTGTTACAGAGGAGTCGCGTGCTCCGTTTTATACAAGTACCGTAGAAAAATGGAATGGTAAACGGATGGTATCTTCATCTACCCAAAGCATTGATTTAAGCGAGGAAGGTGTTGATGTGATCTTGTCTTTTAAAGTGCCTCAAAATGGAAAACAGGTAGTGTTATTTAATTTTAACGACCGTATGTTGTACTATGCCGTTTTGAAAAATGAGGACGAGGTGGAGTTTTCTTACCCGGTAGAAGCGGTGTATCAAAGCCACGATTTCACTTTTGAAAATAAACCCGGCGATATGGCCGTTGTTTTTAAAAACGGAACAGCAGTGTACCGGGTATACGAGCAGGCTGGCAAAACAGGCGTCATTACTAAAGTGGGCGGTAAAACCTATCACTGGCAGGGCGACACTAAAACGCAGAAAGGTAGTTTAAAGAAGATTACAAAGGTGAAGTTGGATAATGTATATTAGCTATCAGATACCAGAAAGGATCGTCACCTTGAGCGACGCGTAGCAGAGCCGAAAGGTCTTGCGAACAGCGGGATAATTATTAACTGTAACAAAATATTTATATTACTCTTGCTTATTTTTGTAATGCATCAAATTCGTTAACCTGCAATCAAACTAAACTGTATGGAAGAAGTAAAAGAATTCATAAGTAATGAATCACCTGAAAATTATCCCTCATTGACTGATCGTATTCAATCAACTGTTATTGATGCTGTTCTTATTGTTATTTCCATGTTTATGATCGCAATGATACTGGACCGGTATGAGCATGTACCCGATTGGGTGAGAATTGGATTATTTATAGGCTTAGTTGTGGTGTATGAACCGTTATGCACAACACTAGGTTTTACTTTGGGTAATTATATAAAAGGTATCAGGGTGAGGCGGTTTGATAATAGCACTAAAAGAATCAACTTTTTGCAAGCTATTTTACGCTATGTGTTTAGCTGGCTTTAGGTGGTATTTCTTTCCTTGCTATATTTTTTAAAAAAGCGAAGAGCCATACATGATTTGGTAGCAGGCAGTGTAATGATTACAGTGAAGTAAGTTTTAATGATTAGTTTGGGTGATAAAAAAGCGCAGGATGCACGCTCAAAGGAAGGAGTGGCATGTGAAAATTACTGTATCTCATTTTTTAACATATATTAAAACGATTGCACCTAAAAGCTTTATAATTTATGCTGCTAATCAGGGATATGGTTAATTATCTATACATTTCTGTACTGCAAAATGGTTTAAACTTTTTCCTGGCGTCTTCCCGCCCTCGCGCTTGCCCGACTGCAGCCGGCGGGGATTAAGTAATATTCAGTTATACCAGCAAATAAATCCTGCAAGGAACACTGGAATTCGTGGCATTAAAAGAGATCAAGTAGTCTAAAAAGCCTATCCCATTTTTTGACAATTATCAAAAAGATCCGTTCAATGATCCAATAATTTCGATATTGATTCGGGTACTAGTAGGACATGCTTATTAATAAAAAAGTATGATTAAGAATAGTCTTTCAAAAAGGTTGTTAATTTCGTTTTTGCTCTCTTTTGTTATTACAGCACTACTAACTAATTTCAAGTTCGATAAGTATGTATATACTAGTTTACAATATCCGGGCGATCCTGTAACTTTTTATTCTATAACAGCAGTACAATTAATTGCGGGTTTAGGATTATTGATATTCCTGCTACTAACTATTTTAAGAGCCATTGTAAATTTTTTTAAACGCTGATGCCTGTGCAGTTTAAAATAGAATCCATTTTTGATTTTGCTAATAGTGGGTGTTTTGTTCTTGCTCAACATTTACTACCGGGTCAGGATTTCGTAGTTACAGAAAAGTCATTTCTGGGCGGTGCTGAAATAAAAAAATCTTGATCAGCCAAGATCTCTGGATGGAAGCGGACAACCGCGTAAAGACTTATTTGCTTTTCAACTAAAAAAATAAAATGGGATAAGGATAGGCTTGATATTGATGCAGTAGTTGACCTGGTGCCGGGAAATCATATTCATTGCCTGCTGCCATGGTATTTTACTGATCTTGACCTATCAGTACAACTTCGTAGGAGACCAACAAGAATCATATACTGTACGGGAAGTCGGTAAAAACTATTGCAAGGCGACAGGATAATGACGATGTGCTCTTTGAATTGAATGATACTGATTTTCAATATGCAGTAGTGCATCTAACATGGTCACAAAAAACACTAGAAGATTCACATTTTCCCACGACCCGGTTATATAAAAACTGGGTTGAGATATATGAAGATAGAATAGTTAATGACAATACCGGTTGGGAGGAATAGAACTGACATGAAAGAATCGGTTGATGTTTTTAATCATCCATGTATCCGTGGCATAGTAAATAATATTGTTCCTGATTTTAAACCTACTAATATATGAACCCTATCGAAAGAGAAGACATACATACCATAAGCAGGCATAGCAACCTGGGCAGAAAAGGTAGCCGGCTTACTCAAGGCAAATGTTTACAATAATAAAGAATCCTGGCAAAAGTTTTTGCAGTTGTTTTTGTAACACTGAGCATTGGCTTTACGGTAGCCGGTATCATTTTCTTTTTGCTTATAACTGGGCCGATCTGCACAAGTTTGCCAAGATCGGTTTAGTGGAGGCCCTGATCCTGATCACAACGGGTTTGGTTTTTCTGCCAAAGCTCAACACCGATACAAGAAGCATCATTTTAACCGGCGCTGCAGCCCTGGTGGGTGTGCTGTTTGCGGTGTTTGGACAGGTATACCAAACAGGAGCTAATGCTTATGACTTTTTCCTGGCCTGGGTCATTTTTATTAGCTTATGGGTATGGGTGTCCAATTTTGCAGCATTATGGCTACTCTATCTTTTGTTAGTAAATACCACAATAGTGCTATATGCAGAGCAGGTTGCTCAAAACTGGCAGGGTATTTTTGTTCTTACCTTGCTTTTTGTTGTTGATGCAATGTGCTGTTGGTTTTTTTATTGTTATCCAGATATAAAAAGGGATTGCATGCGCCCGGCTGGTTTTTAAATACGATTGCCCTGGCAGCTACCACCTATGCCACCATCGGAATGGTGATGGCTGTTTTTGATGAAGTCAAGGGCGCATCTGTACTTTTGTTTGTTTGTGCTTTGGTGGCGTTTGCATCCGGCATCTGGTATGGCCTGAAATACAGGAAGCTGTTTTATCTTTCTATTATCCCGCTTAGTATTATTATCATATTATCTGCCTTCTTTCTCAGGATGTCAGATGACGGTTCCATGCTCCTGTTTGTATGCATGTTCATCATTGCAGGGTGACCTTAATAATAAAAGGCCTTATATCATTGCAGCAGAAATGGGCCCGTGAAGCATATAATGTACTTGTAGACGATCAACATAAAAACAGTTAACATGAAAAGTAAGGGACATGTAAACGAACTATTAGCACAGATTGTGAATGGTGATGAACATATTCGGTATGATGTGGAGGCGATTGCTGCCGCTTATCAAAAGAACGATCATGGTCGCCAATCTGTGGCTGTTAAAATATTATCAGTGGTTGGCGGCATATTGGCAAGCCTGGCTTTTATCGGTTTTCTTTTCCTGGTAGGATTGTATGATTCTGAAACAGGCTTATTGTTTTTGGGAACAGTCGCCATTGTTGGTTCAGCTTTATGGAGTAAAAAGGCTGAAAGTATTATAACAGATACCATTTGCGTATGCTTCTTTATTATTGGTTTTGCATTACTGGGTATAGGGTTGGATAAGATGCGTGTAGATGAGAACATTATTTTTTCCGTTTTTATTGGTGTAGCTTTTTGTTCCCTGGTATTTGTACAAACTTATATATTATCCTTTGTGGCTTTACTGACGGTAAACGGAGCTGCGTTAACACTTATTTTATTTAATCATCAATATGAGCTGGTGAATATATATGTGTCAGTAATGGCATTAGCTACAGCCTGGTTCTTCCTTAAAGAAGCTGCAATTATTACCAGCAGCAAAGCGTTGTCTAAGCTTTATAATCCCGTAAGAACAGGCCTTGTTTTTTCTTTTATGGCAGGGTTGGTGTTGGTAGGTAAAACTGGTCTCGTTCCCGCTTACCTCAATTATGACTGGGTCTCCTCTGTTATAATTATTGCGGCCATTGTTTACGTTGTATTCCTGTTATTTGAAGTACTGAAGATTACCCGGTTGCAGCACAAAATTTTGATCGGTATTTTTACTGTATTGGTATTGCTGCCTACATTGTTTTCGCCTGCCATATCTGGCGCTATTTTAATTATTTTGCTTGGCTTCTTAATCAATGATAAAACAAGTTTTGTGCTGGGTGTTCTGGCTTTTATCTATTTTATCTCGCAATATTATTATGATTTAAACCTGACCCTGCTCACCAAATCGATACTACTATTTTGCCCGGGAATTCTGTTCCTTATCATCTACCTGTTCATACATAAAAATTAACCACTCATGACTAAAATTAAGTGGATTGTTATACTAGCTAACCTGGTGTTATTGCTGGTGTATTTCAATTATTCTGTTGCCCGCAAAGAAGCGTTGTTGAAAGACGGGCAATTGGTGTTATTGCCGCTGGCGCCTGTTGATCCCCGCTCCTTAATGCAGGGCGATTATATGGCCCTCCGGTATGAACTTTCCACCGGTCTTAATTCAGATACTATTCCTAAACGGGGCTATTGTGTAGTGCGACTGGATGAAAATGGTGTAGCCAGACGGGTACGTTTTCAAAAAGCGCCGTTGCCGTTGGACAGCGGTGAGCATTTGATTGGGTATACGGCTCCCGACAACTGGAATATAAATATCGGGGCAGAGTCTTTCTTTTTCCAAGAAGGGCAGGCTGAAAAATATGATAGCGCTAAATATGGAGGATTGAAAATTGATGAAAACGGTAATAGCCTGTTGGTGGGCCTTTATAATGAGCAACGGAAAAAAATTGAGTAAATTGAGCCGAGATATTATTGAGGATAGAATAATGCTTGTATGATAACAGAAAAACAAACATTTCCGGCAGCAGCTGCCAGATTAACCAAAACCCTTGCTTCTGCAACCTCTAATGGTAACGAAGTAAAATCAGCCATCAGTCGGTTTTGGGAGCTGTTGCCGGGTGCCACAAATGAAGAGGTAGCTGCCGCTATGCAATCCTTGGCAGGTGTTTTTGAAGCTACACCTGTTGAAAACGCAATACATGCCATAATGCTTTGCGGCTACCTGGTAGAAAAAGGATATGAAGGTAAATCCTTCATTGGTGAGCTGGAGCGATTAACCGTTAAAAATCTTGATATAGCCGAACCATTGTTAAAGGCGTCTGTAACGGCTATGGAAGCAACCGACGATGAAGAGGAAGATCCTTATGAAGCCGTGGATAAGCTGCGGGAGACGGTTGCAGTGGAGCACCCGGATCAGGTGCAAGCCGACGACTGGCTGGAAAGAATCTATCCCTGCCTGGTGTCAACGTATAGCAGCGATTTGGAACTTCTTAATAAAGGCAAAGCTTTGTTATATGAGCGCGTAAAGCCTTATATCCAGGTAAGTAATGCCTGTAGTTGGCTGAGTACCTTGTTCGGCGTGCTTTTCAACGAGCCGGTACTGGTGGTAGAACTTTCTCAGAAAAAGCCTTCACAGGCAAGATCAGCGGTATCGCCGATAATTTTCAGCTACAGCTGTTATTGATGAGTATACCCGAACTGGGTGATACAATTGATGCCGGGCTTACGGCGGTAGTAAATGGAACCGGTCCGCAGGATGGAGAGGCATCGGTGGCGGGTAAATGGGACATGTGTAACTGGCCGATACTTTCAGCATCGCATAAAGAAAGTGGTAACAGCGATAGCGATCACTGGATATGGAGCGAGGAAGCCCTGCAGACGTTGAATTGTTGGAGGGACACCGGGTGATCCTGTTAAAGCAGTCATCCTATCAAAGAGGATTATATGTGCAACGTAGCTTTTCTACATTACCTGCGTCTATCAATATTGAAAAGTGGCTGACTGATGATGAGTTAAATCAGTGGCTGGAAAAGATGCAGTGATGCTTTAGTGAATCGGGCTTTCGGGCAGCATGTTATAGAACTACATACTTAAATGCTATACAGGTTTCTGTGGTAAGATGATCAGGCTGTAGCTTAATTGGGCCGTATAGCAATGTCGTATCAATTTAACGCCGTTGGCATGTATATATTCATTAGGTTTTACCGTTTTAACAAAACAAATCAATGAAACCGGCTATTTTTAAACTATGAAAATTGAACATATTGCCTTTTGGGTAGAAGACCTGGAAAAAGCAAAAGACTTCTATCTTACCTATTTCGATATGATGGGCGGTGATCGCTATCATAATCCCGCTAAAAATTTCACTTCTTATTTTCTTTCTTTTTTTAAAGATGGAGGTACACGCATCGAGTTAATGCACCGCCCGGATATAGCCATTACTTCTGGCCAAAGAGGACTTGTAACCGGCATTACGCACCTGGCTATATCAGTGGGTAGTAAGGAGCAGGTGGATGTATTAACGGAAAGATTAAAAGCTGATGGTTATACAATCGCAGGAGAGCCTCGTACCACTGGTGATGGGTATTATGAAAGTGTAGTGCTGGATCCTGAAGGCAATCTTGTAGAAATAACAGAATAGAAAAACATAACGGGATTATTTTTTTGACATAAACGATAAAGATTAAAACAATTTCCAGGTTGATCCGTCTTCCCTCAAAAGCCTGAAATATGTCACCCCAAATACTGATCATTAATGGTCATCCCAATAAAGAATCCTTGTGCTTTGCACTGGCAAATGCTTATAAAGAGGGTGCGATTCGTGCCGGTGCAACAGTAAAAGAACTGGTTATTGCGGATCTCCAATTTAATCCCAACCTGCAATATGGATATCGTAAAAGGATAGATTGGGAGCGGATCTGGCCGCAGCCTGGGAAAGCATTCAATGGGCCGATCACCTGGTTTGGGTGCACCCGGTTTGTGGGGTGGCTTGCCGGCTGTAACAAAAGGCTTTATCGATCGGGTTTTTCCCGGGCTACGCCTTTAAGTATCGCGAAGGGTCGGTATGGTGGGATAAACTGCTTAAAGGGAAAACAGCGCATATCATTACTACATTGGACCAGCCCGGTATTTATTATCGCCTAGCTTTCGGAAGGCCCAGCGTAAACCAGCTCAGGCGTTCAGTATTGCAGTTCTGCGGTATCAAACCGGTTAAAGTAACTTATATTGGTATTGTGAAAACGGCTACTGAACAAAAGCGTTTACAATGGTTGAGCGCTGTAAGGGAAATGGGTACGCGCTTAAAATAGTCGTATAGTTTCTGCAGTTCTTGTTCTCTTGCATGTAACTGCTATTGTTTATTCACTGCAAACAGTATCTTTATAGAAGTGCATTATTATACCATTATACTGGTCATTATGGCATTAATGCTGGGAGCTTCTGCTTTTGCAGAGAAGCTGAAAGTGCCTGTGCCTGTGCTGTTGATTATAGTAGGAATAATAGCAGGCTTTACGCCCCGCATGCCGGCCATAGAGCTGGATCCGGAAATAGTAATGCTGATATTTTTGCCGCCTTTACTATACGATGCTGCATTTAATATTTCTGCCAAAGATTTTAAAACCAATATTAATACCATCAGTACGCTGGCTATAGGGTTGGTTTTTATTACTACAGCAGGTATCGCGGCAGTAGCCCATTATTTAATCCCGGGTATGAGCTGGCCTTTAGCTTTCGTATTAGGCGCTACGCTTTCCGCTACTGACGCGGTTGCTGCAATTGGTATTACCAAAGGACTGGGCTTGCCCCATAAAACCATTACCATACTTGAGGGGGAGAGCCTGGTGAATGATGCTTCTGCATTGGTGGCCTATAGGTTTGCCGTTGCTGCTGTTACGGGCGTTGCTTTTGTGTGGTGGAAAGCCCTGTTTGATTTCCTGATCGTTTTAGGAGGAGGTTTCCTGGTAGGTATTATCATTGCTAAGCTGTTAGGGTTTGTGTTGCGTTTTTTTAGGAATAATTCGATGGTAGTGATCAGCCTGATGTTGCTGATGCCCTTTGTTACCTACCTGGTGGCGGAGCATTTTGAAGTGTCGGGTGTAATAGCGGTTGTAGTGCTGGGTCTTAACATGTCCTGGCTAAGCAAGAACAGGTTCCCCGAGCATATCAAGCAGCAGTCGCGCAATTTCTGGGATGTCAATATCTTTTTATTAAACGGGTTGATATTTGTTTTAATTGGTTTGCAGTTTCCATTGGTACTAAAACGAATGGAGACGAACCAGATATGGACCTATATCGGCTACGCAGCTATTATAACGTTGGTTACTTTTGTGATCAGGATGATAAGAGTATTTATGCAGCAGTTTAACCTGCAAAAAGCGTTTGAAGGTAAACGCCGGATAAGCGAAGACGCCCTGTTCGATTCCAAAACCAGCCTGATCATTACCTGGGCCGGTATGCGGGGTATTGTTTCGCTGGCTATAGCCCTGGGTCTTCCGTTGAGCATTAATAACCATCACCCCTTTCCCCTGCGTAACGAAATTATTTTCCTGTCTATTGCTGTTGTGCTATTCTCTTTGTTAGGCAGGGACTTACATTGCCCTGGGTAGTAAAAAAGTTTGGCAAAGGTAAAGATGTCCCCATTGCATCTATGACTATAGAAGAAACGGATCATCAGGACTAAGTTTGGTAAAGCTGCCTGTACTGATTAACTTAGATATATGAGCCACCTATTAGATATCCGTTGTTCCTCCTGTCAATCGAAGCAGTTGAGTACCACCGAAAAGAGTAGCGGGAGGCTCACTTTAACCTGTTTGATTTGCGGTTATGTATTTAAAGCAACCGATACAGATACCACGCCGCAAAAAATTGTTGAACAACCGCTAAAGCCCGCTGTTCGCGAAGCCGATGCCAACCCCGCAAATACTTCGCCCGACCTGGCTACACTCAACCAACGGATCATTGAAATAGCACAAACAACGGGTAAGTTAAACGCTATTAAATATTGTAAAGACAATACAGGTTGGAACCTCAATCAATGTAAAGAATATGTAGAGCAACTGGTAGATAAAGGACAGGCTGATCAGTGGGAAACTGCTCAATCCATGAATGTTGCGGGAGGTGAAGAAAGCGGCACGATGGCGCAGCGTATTATTGAAATAGCGCGAACCAGGGGCAAGCTACATGCCGTTAAATATTACAAGGATCAAACAGGCAAGGGGCTGAAAGAATCTTTAGAGTATGTTGATAAAATAGTGCCGCCAGGCGTATATAAAAAAACAGAAGGCTGTTTTATTGCAACTGCTTGTTACGGTGACTATAATGCTAAAGAAGTAGTGGTGCTGAGACATTACCGGGATAATGTGCTGCGCCAGACAAAAGCCGGCCGGTTGATAGTTCAGCTGTATTACCAGCTCTCTCCTGGTTTGGCGCGTTTTATACAAGATAAAGCACTTGTAAAGAAAACTATCAGGCAGTATATCTTGCAGCCATTAGTAAAAAAATGGACAGGTAATAACTAAACTGAATCTTGTATAACTCACTAACAGGTGATATTTTTAAAAGCCTGATTATTACATTTGCTTTTTATTCTACCAAACATGAAGTTTACTACCGGAATCCAGAAGTTATTACCATTTGGCTATCTCTTTTTAATTGTAATGGGTGTGCTCAAGGAGAGCATATTATATTATCAGCTGGGCATTAATATTATCAGGTATTCTTCTATCACTGATATTTTAATAAGCCCGGTAGAAGACCTGGTTTCGCATCCCCTGGTCTTTGCTGTTGTAATACTACTGGTAATGGGCGCTTATGGGCTACCTGCTTACCTGGCTAAGCGGAGAGACAGGAAATGGGTGAGGAAAGTAGCCGGACTTAAAAATGGCGTGCAGATGAATGATGAAGAAAGCGCTGTTCATTTTACTCATATGTTTATCAAGACACTGGTATTTATGCTGTTGGGTTTCTTTTCGGGTATCGGCGTGGCCGAAGGAACCGGCAGGCCAGGAAAATAAAGACAGGTAATCTTGATCTTGACTATACCATAAGTTTTGGAAACGGGAAAACTGAGCCGGTTCACCTGATCGGTTCTAACAGTACTTATTGCTTTTATGTAACTGCCGGCAGCAAGCATGTGAAGATTTCCCCGGTAGGTAGCATCGACCAGATTGAATTAACCCGTAATAGCAGGTTGCAGTAGCACCATGCTGTCCCTTTTTGCTAATCGTTGTTTTGGCTACAACATCCGTTGTTTTTACTACAGGCTGCCCGTTTTACTGTATCATCTTTGTTGTGTTGATTTATTAAAATAAAAAAATAAAAATGAAAACACAGAAAGTATGGTTGGTAACAGGCGCCTCTAAAGGATTAGGTTTAAGCCTGGTAAAAAATTATTAAGTGAAGGTTACAGGGTGGCAGCTACTTCCCGCTCTTTGCAAGGCCTGGAAAGGCGTTGGGCGGGCGCCGGTCTGCTGCCTTTGAAGTGGATTTGTTGAGCGAAGAAAGTGTAGGCAATGCTATTGATAAAACGGTAGCACAATGGGGCAGCATTGATGTGGTAGTGAATAATGCCGGTTACGGCCAGCTGGGCACCCTGGAGGAGTTGAGTGATAAGGAAGCCCGCGCTAATTTTGATACCAATGTGTTTGGTGCGTTGAATGTAATACGTAAAGCCACTCCTTATCTACGCAGGCAGCAAAGCGGTATCGTAATTAATATCGCCTCCATAGGTGGACTCACCGGTGATTTCCCTGGCTGGGGAATCTACTGCGCTACCAAATTTGCAATGGTGGGCTTTACCGAGTCTTATGCTGCAGAAGTAAAAGAGTTTGGCGTTAAAGCTACAGTGGTATATCCCGGCTATTTCCGTACCAACTTCCTGTCGGGCGGATCTTTGAATACACCTGCCAACGAAATTGATGCTTATTCGGTAGCCCGGAAAATACAGGCTGCACATGAACAGGAGATCGATGGCAACCAGCCCGGTGATCCGGATAAAGCAGCAGTGGCCTTAATAGAATTAGCTGAAATGGAAAATCCTCCTGTACATTTGCTGTTAGGTTCTGATGCATTTGAGCTGGCAGGCAAAACACTGAAGGCATTAGGTGAAGAAATAGCGCAGCACGAAAATATCAGCAGGTCTACTGATTTTTAATGAACAACAGGTAAAACTGGCGGCAGCACTAATACGGCTGCCGCCCTTTAAATCTTCATTATGAAAAATAGTAAGCTTTATACCATTGACACGATAAATGATTTTCACTCCATTTGCGGGCTGCCCAAACCACAACATCCGTTGGTAAGCCTGGTAGACTACAGCCAGGTGGAATACCAGGTGGAAGAAGAAGAGATCGGCTGGATACAAGACCTTTATTTTATCGGGCTGAAACGCGATATACAGGGCAAGTTCAGGTACGGTCAAAAACAGTACGACTTCGATGAAGGGCTGGTTTGTTTTGTAGCGCCTAAGCAATTGATTCATGTGCATATTGATCAGCCTGCTGATGATGTAAAAAACCTTCGGGTTACCTGCTGGCTTTTCATCCGGATTTTTTATGGAATACATCGTTGGCCAAAACGATTCACAACTACGACTTCTTTGGTTATGATGTAAATGAGGCTTTGTTTCTTTCTGAAAAAGAAGAAGCATTATTAATGGGACTTTTTAAAGGAATTGAACAGGAATACCAATCGGGTATTGACCAGTTCACCCAGAATATTATCATTGCCCAAATTGAAGTATTATTGAATTATTGTGAGCGTTTTTACCAGCGCCAATTCATTACCCGGAAGAAGAGCGGGCACCAGGTACTCGAGCGGCTGGAACAGGCATTGGACGCGTGTTTTGCAGGTGATGACCTGATCAACAAAGGACTGCCTACTGCCCAGCAAATAGCCGCGCAGCTTCATATGACTCCCAATTACCTGGGCAGCCTGTTGAAATCTTTAACCGGGCAAACAACGCAGCAGCATATTCATAATAAGTTAATTGAAAAAGCGAAGGAGAAATTATCCACCACAGCTTTGTCGGTAAGCGAAATAGCCTATGAATTAGGCTTTGAGCATTCACAGTCGTTCAGCAAATTATTTAAAAGCAAAACCAATCTCTCGCCATTAGAGTTTCGCCAGGCTTTTAATTAATGGGGATACACTTGTGTCATTGTTTGCAATGTTTGTGTGGCTTGTCTTAACTTAGTAGTTAAAACAACCTTCTTATCAAAATAAAATATACAATATGCAAACAGGCCATGTAGCTACTTATCAAACCATCATAAAAGCACCGGTTGAAAAAGTATGGGATGCATTAACGAACCCGGAACTGGTAAAACAGTATTTTTTTGGCTCCAACCAACAGGGGACTGGAGACCCGGCGGCGCCATTACCTGGACCGGTGAATATGAAGGTAAAACTTATATTGATAAGGGCATTATTCAAGAGTATGTACCCAATGAAAAGCTTTCGTTTACCTATTTAAGCAGTTGGAGCGGCAAGGAGGATATTCCTGAAAACTATCTTTTTGTAACCTATGCAGTAAAACCGGTTGACGAAGGAACAGAGCTAACCATTACCCAAACAAACTACGATGATGAAAAAGCTAAGCACTCCGCAGAAAACTGGGGCTGGTAATAGATGGACTGAAAAAGATAGTGGAATAATAAAATAGCTGGAGGCCTTGAGTAAGATCTATGTATTCAGCGGGCTAGGTGCAGATCGGCGTGTTTTCAATAATATTGATTTTGGCGACCTCGATATTACCCATGTGGAATGGATAAAGCCAGAGCCCGATGAGCCGCTGGTTCATTATGCGCAACGTATTGCAGCAAACAGGATAATTCCTCACTCCGCTTTAATAGGACTGTCTTTTGGCGGAATGTTGGCTGTTGAAATAGCGAAGCTGATTCCGGTGGACCAGATCATACTCATAGCTTCTGCCAAAACAAAAAATGAGTTACCACGCGGTTTTTTGATGAAGTGCTTGCTCAAGCTAAGTACGTTTATTCCCGAAGGAAAACTAACAAGTCCTAACGCTGTAGCCGACTGGTTTTTTGGGGCGAACACAGCCAGTGAAAAGCAATTGCTTCGCGATATTTTAAAGGACACCGATCCGGCGTTCTTTAAATGGGCCATCAATGAAATCATCCATTGGGAAAATGAAACGATGCCTGCCCATAGTATCCATATTCATGGTAATAAAGACCGCATTATCCCTATAAAGAACGTCAAAGCTGATTATGTTATAGAAGGCGGCGGGCATCTGATGACGGTGAAT
This sequence comes from Paraniabella defluvii, assembly GCA_019316985.1. Taxonomy (GTDB): domain Bacteria; phylum Bacteroidota; class Bacteroidia; order Chitinophagales; family Chitinophagaceae; genus Niabella; species Niabella defluvii. The sequence continues at coordinate 1,310,563 of CP079215.1, read as the reverse complement.
AAAGCCGCTGAAGTAGAACATATCATAAGATCTGTATTTAAAAATGAATAGTTAAGACATAATTAACTTGCCGTTGTATCCACAACCGTTTTATTAAATTATGATCAGGGTACTCATCCAAATTTTAAATAATGGCAACTCAACAGGAACTGGAACAATTAGCCGGCCAACTCAGGCAACCTAGTGGCCCCGCTGGCATTGATGTGGCAAATATGATGAACGAAAACAATATAGGCATGACACATCATTCCATTAACAGGCTCGGCCTGCGTGAAGGCGACCGCGTGCTTGAACTTGGGCATGGCAATGGCGGGCATATTGACTATTTGATGAGCCAAGCAGGAACGCTCCAATATACCGGGCTGGAAATGTCTGAATTGATGATGGAAGAAGCCCGGCGGATCAATCAAAAATGGATCGGAAACGGGCAGGCTGCATTTTACTTATACAATGGTGCTCAACCCCTTTTGGCAATAATAGTTTCGACAGGGTATTTACTGTAAACACTATCTATTTTTGGAAAGAGCCCGCAGCACTGCTATCTGAAATACACAGGATTATAACTGATGGTGGCTGGTTCAATATCACATTTGCACAAAAAGCATTTATGCAAACATTGCCTTTTGTACAATTTGGTTTTGAGTTGTATGATACGCAAAAAGTGGAGAACCTGATTGCAAAAACTTCCTGGAAAATAAAAGACACTGCCTCTGAAACAGAAACAGTTAGAACCAAAACAGGCGCGTTGGTAGAGCGGGAATTCACTACTGTAACCCTTACCAAATAGCTGCTGCGAAATGGTCAGGCAATTGTTGTTAAAGATAACTTTTCAGCAATATTTTTATATGTAAATAACTTCTACTGTGTGTTGCGTCTTCTTATCTTTGCTGCGTCAAATCGCTACATTATAGGTGGCCGATTTGCTCACTACGAAATACGTTATAACTAAACATACATGCAGTTTCCCGAAGTGCCTGTCCATGAGCAGGAAAGATTAAATGAACTCTATTCTTATAATATCCTGGATACCCTGTCTGAAGAAGATTTTGATAATATAACTGAAATCGCATCACAAATTTGCAATACCAAAATTTCGCAGATTACCCTGGCAGATAGAGAGCGGCTATGGTTTAAGTCTAGCCATGGATTACCTGGTTCCGAGGTGCCGCGTCATCTTTCCTTTTGTACACATGCGATCAATCATCCGGGTGATTGTTTATGGTACCCGATGCCCGGCGGGATGAGCGATTTGCCGATAATCCTTTTGTTACCGGCGATCCTTATGTAGTATTTTACGCCGGCGTGCCGTTAATAACTGAAAACGGGTTCGCCTTAGGCAGTTTATGTGTGGTACATGACCAGCCCACCCAGCTTTCAGATAGCCAGTTGAAGTCGTTAAAAGCATTGTCTAAACAAGCTATGCGCCTGATCGAATTGCGCAGGAAAAAACACAGCTGGAGCGAGTTACAGACAGGCTCAACGAAAAAAATAAGTCTCTGGAGAAATTTGTAGGAATGGTAGCGCATGATTTAAGGTCTCCTTTAAACAATATTATAGGTGTGGCTGATTTATTAACCACAGCTTATACCATAGAGCCCGACGTAGAGGAGCTCCTCCGCATTGTTAAGGCATCTTCTGTGAAGCTTAAAAGCCTGATCAGCGATTTGCTCGAGCAAAGCCGCTCTGACCGGTTATTACATGAAAGTGCTTCCAATGTTTCGCTCGATGAGCTGAAGACCGCTATAAACGACCTGTTTGCATGCAACAATAAGCGTGTCATTCACTTCAATACTCCCCTCGAATACATCCATGTCAACAAAATAGCACTGGAGCAGATACTGATTAATTTAATTTCCAATGCTATTAAATACAACGATAAAGAGGTTACAGAAATTGAAATTGGTATTGCGGATAATAACCAGGAGTACGCATTTTATGTAAAAGACAATAGTAAGGGTATTGCCAATGAGTTTATGGAGAAAGTTTTTAACCTGTTCGAGGCGCAGCAGGCTAAGGATAACTATGGCGATAAAGGTTACGGAATGGGGTTGGCCATTGTTAAGGAGCTGATCAATAAAATGGGCGGTACTATAAGCCTTGATTCTGCAGTTGGTATAGGAACGAAATTTATGTTCACCATTAAGAAATAGGCTGTATACGTCGCCAAAGTAACCAGCTTTCTATTTGTATTGAAATAACAATGGCTGTTAGTGTAATTTGAGATGCATGAAATTTGATAAGCAGCCAGATCCGCATATTGAGAAATAGGTAGCGCGTATAAATAAAATGCTTTACTTATTACGACGATGCAGGTAATAAAATATTGGTAGCGTTTATTCCCTAATAGATTTCGCTACTACACCATTTCTTTCTCAAATTGCATTTGATGCAGGTTGGCATAAAAACCACCTTTAGCCAGTAGCTCGCTATGTGTGCCCGCTTCCATTAATTTACCCTTATCCAAAACAAGTATTTTATCGGCTTTCCGGATAGTGCTCAATCTATGGGCAATGATAATGGACGTTCTGTTTTGTATTAAAGTATCGGTAGCTTTTTGAATTAATAATTCGCTCTCCGTATCAATAGAGGAAGTTGCTTCATCTAATACCAATATAGAAGGATCGTACAGAAGTGCACGGATAAAAGACAGCAACTGCCTTTGTCCGAGCGACAGCGTAGCGCCACGTTCCTTCACATTATAATCATATCCGCCGGGTAAGCGCATAATGAAATCATGCATATTGATCATTTGGGCAGCAGCTATCACCTGTTCCCGGGTAATGTTTGGATTGCGGAGTGTAATGTTGTCCATGATAGAACCGGAAAAAGAAATACATCCTGTAATACAACTCCTATGTTTTCGCGTAAATAATCCGGGGTAATTTTTTAATATCCACACCATCCAATTCGATAGTTCCTTTTTGAATATTGTAAAAGCGATTGATCAGGCTAATGATGGTGGTTTTGCCGCTGCCGGTATGTCCCACAATCGCAATGGTTTGACCCGGTTCTATTTTAAAGCTTACGTCTTTCAATACCCAATGCTCATCTACATAAGCAAAGCTTACGTTCTTAAACTCAATCTGACCTTTTACACGGTCTTCCGGTACGGTGTATCCACCTTCCGGCACTTTTTCTTCATCCTCGTTATCTAATACGGTAAACACCCTGTCGCTGGCTATAATACCCATTTGTACTACGTTGAACTTGTCGATCATCCGTAATGGCCTGAACAGGAGATTAAGGCATAGTATAAAAGAAACCACAACGCCCTGCTGGCTTTGCTGCAGGTTTAACGCTTCCTTAGCCGTAAACCAAACTACCAGTCCTATAGAAAGCGCCAATACAATTTCAATAACAGGGAAGAAAACGGAGTAGGCAAAAATGGCGTTGATATTGGCATTGCGATGCTGCTTATTAATCGCTTTAAATTTATTGAACTCATTTCTTTCTGCAGCGAAAGCCTGCACTACGTTCATGCCTGATAAGTGCTCCTGTGCATAAGCATTTAACGCTGCTACAGCGTTTCTGACTTTAAAGAAAGATTTATTGATGCTTTCTTTAAAATAATAAGTAGCTGCAATCATAATAGGGAAGGGTATCAACGCAATGAGCGTTAACTGCCAGTCTACCCAGAACATATAACCCAGCACGCATATAATAGAAAGCAGATCTGCAATAATAGGGATCAGGCCGTCCGAAAAAATCTCGTTGATCGATTCAATATCATTAATGGTACGCGTGGTTAATGTTCCTATAGGGGTACGATCAAATTGTCGCAGGTTCAGTCCAATTATCTTTTTGTAAACAGCATTGCGTATATCTTTTACTACTGCCTGGCCCAGCCACGCTGTAATAAATGAAAAGGCAAAGCGCATCAGGGTTTCTATCAATATAATACCCATTTGTATAATGGTAATATAAATAACCATTTGGGGCAACGATTGCGCAATATAGCGGTCAACCGTTAACTGGATGAGTAACGGGCGTACCGGCGTAAGCGCCGCTAATACGATGGCGAGTATTACCGACCAGTAAAACCTGCCTTTGTAAGGAGCTGCATATTGAAATATGCGTCGCAATTTCGAAACATCAAAAATAACTTCTTTCCCTGCTCCATTCGTGCAAGATATAAAAATTACAACAGTTAGTAGGTATTCGTTAACAATAAGGCAATCCCGCCGGGTATCTTATATATCTTCTTCGCCCGTTTCTTTTTATACGCTTTGATAAATAAGGCGCCCAGGTTTTTATAAGGAGGAATATAATCTTCGATACCTGTAACTTTTGCCACCGAGGTGAACTCTTTCCAGAAAGATATCCAGTCGATGTTTTTTTCAAACGAAGGGTTTCCAGGAACGTACGTATAAAAGGAAGGTTAATATCCCGGTAGCCGGTTTGCTTGGATGAGATAATATGTGCATCGCTCGACTTTTTCAAAATAGAATCGATGAGGAAGAAGCCGCCGCAGGAGCCCATAAATACCACCCGGTTGGTAGGGGTAATATAGCTAACGCTGGTTGGAGCATGGTAACTATGCCCCCTGTGAAAAGTAACGGTAGGAGACAGGTTGTTTTTTTCAAAGAACTCCTGCATCGCATTCTGAGCCACATAATCTTCATCAGGTGTGTTGGCCAGCGGCCTGTTGGCATAGAGGTAAATAGGTACGCCGGAGGTTGTTTTAGCTACCACAAATTTGCTATTGCTTTGGTCTAATTTCCACTTGGGATCGTTGTTGAAAGTGCGTACGAAAATGTCGAAATCCATCATGCCATCTTCATCGCCATAAAAAAACATTTGCGTAATGATCTCTCCTTTTCATTGGTGAAATTATCAAAAGGAACATTGTATACCGGAGGAATACCCAGCTCTTTGGTAAGATTGATATTTTTGGTAGGGTCTGCAGACAGGAATAATTTATCCAGGATGTTATAAATAGCAATACCTCTTTTATTGCCGGTTCTCACATTTCTCTGGTAATTGCTCTTAATATTGGTTAGCATTTGACTGGCCAGATCGGGAAGTGTTTCGTAAAGGCTTGCATAAGAATCGGCTACATCCACGCCGTCTTCCAATCCTTTCGATTTTTCCAGCCCGTTCACAAATGCTGTCATTACTGCGCTGGCGTCGTCCTTGCTTTTAAAGGTTGAGAAAAAGTTTTTAAGGGTATTATATCCTGCAGCCTGCCGGATGAATTTGCGGTAATGATCAAATGAAAGGCTCAGCAATAAAGAGTCGCCGCGGTTATTCATTTTTGCATCATTAACGGGTATACGCCCGCTGTATAGCTGCTGGTATATATTAAACCATCGGTTAATACCGCCAGGTAATACAATTCCTGTGGCGTAAGCTCCTGCAAACATTTAAACCTTACTGCATTGGTGGCTTCGTGCAGCGCGTTAATTTCATTTACAAATTCGTCGCTGGCCTTTTTTGCAAACGATTGGTCAATTCAGTAAAACCGATAGCCGTGTCTCCATTTAATGCGCGGCGGGCATAGTCCATTTGCGTGGTAACCAGTAACCGGTAATACTTTACACGGTTGTCTTTGGCGGCGTCCAGTTCAGCCATTGTTACTTTTCCTTTTACAAGGTTATCTAAAAAAGGAAAATAGATCTGGCCGCTTCTCATTTCAGAAAGCCCTACCACTGTTTTTACGAAATTGTCATCTTTAATGCTGCGAATCTTATATCCCAGCGAATTGCCTGCCTGGGCATAAGAATACAGTTGTTCGGGATATTGCCGCCCGATAGCTTTAATCAGGCTGTCGGTATGTTTGGAGTTGGTATATTTTGTTAGCTGGTAAAAAGTTCTGTTAGGGTAAAGCGCCGCATATTTTAAGATCAACAGGTCTTTTAATTCATTATAGTTAGGGTTTTCCTCAAATACGCGGGGCAAGGTAGCCGTGTAAGCAATATCGTAAGGAAAATGCTGCACATAGGGGATAATAGACTCTTTTGCCGAATTAACCTCTATCAGTTTTTATATAAAGAAAATATCTGGGCAAAATGAGTAGGGCTTACCTCCCGTTTTCTCCAGCCGGTACGCATATGTCTTAATATATCTGCCAATCCTACCAGGTAACCGGGTTTTAGCCTTTGCTCTATCTTAGGTCGCTTTCAATCAATCAAATACCGGATGGCATCTACCTGGTTATTAATAGCTGCTGTGGCCAAACGGCCTGCATCTTCATTGCCTTGCAACGTAAATTCATTATCCTGTTTACCGTCACTGCCTAATAATAAGTTTTTTTCTTTTATAATATTGTCATGAAAAAGCTGCCGGTTAATTGGGATATTGATCCCGTTGTTATCGTTTTGAGCCCAAAGCGCTGTAGAAAATATAAAGCCGAGAATTGTTGAAAATAAAGCCTTTCCTGTCATAACTTGTAATTGATCTTGCCTGCAAAGGTAATTTGATATATAACGTAAAAAAGTTAAAAGATGTTCTTCAAAGGGCTATGGTTGCAACTAAAAAGCAGCGCCCATGCACTGCTTTAATAATTATTTTGATGAAAGTGGTTGCTTTGCCCGCAGGCGCAACCCGCAGGTCCTTTACAGTTTTGAGTAACGTAATGCAGGATTGCTTTTTTGTATTAGGGCGAAAATGCCAAATAGCAACGCCGAATAAAGCAAATCTCCTCCAAAGGCGTTTCTAAACATTTCGGCGCTTATATTATTATAAAAAGGAAGTGCTCTGAGGTAGGTGACACCTAATGTAAGACCGGGCTCAAATTCAACAGATCCGGGTATTTTGCTGCCGATCCATACGCCAAAGTTGGAAATAATCCAGAATATAGCCGACCCCGTAAGGGAGTAACCTAATACTTTTATTGCTTTGGGTTGGTGCAGGGTGGTGCCCAGTGCGGTTACCAATAGCATGGCTCCATACACAAAAAGCTGGCTCACCCCGTAAAACCCGGTTTTGCCTACCAAATAAAAAGCCAGATCAGACACAAAATAGGCTGCAATGGGTATCAGGTAGGCCTTGCCTTTATCACGAAACTGCGAGCCACCAAACAAAGCGATAGCCACCAGCGGAGAAAAGTTATACATATGGTAGGCTGAAGCAATTAACCTGCTCAGCGCTGCCAGCACTATCATTAAAACGATTACTCCGATCCGTGTATTGATTTTATTCATTCTGAGTCTGTTTACTGCAAAAGTAAATAGTTTTATAAATTTGCATCCTTAATTATGCGAGTATGAAAAAATAATCACCTTTTTGCTTTTGGTGGCCATAGCCAGGCTGGGTTATGCCCAACCACCCGCGGGGCCTGCTAATATTGGCGATACTTATGGAGAGAAAATAAGCGCAAACGGAATAAATACTCTTTCTCAGGTATCTAAAAACCTGGCAAAAAGGACTCTGTAGCAGCTAAGATTTCCGCGAAAGTGGTAGCGTCCTGCCCCAAAAAAGGCTGCTGGATGGAGGTAGAGCTGGAAGATAAAAGTAAAATGTTTGTAAAATTTAAGGATTACGCCTTTTTGTACCCACTAATATTGTGGGAAAATCGATTGTTTTAGACGGAATTGCCTTTAATGAAATTACTTCAGTGGCTGAGTTACAGCATTATGCAAAAGATGCTAAAAAAGCCAGGCCGAAATTGACGCTATAAAAGCCGCAAAAACAGCTGAGATTCCTGGCCGACGGTGTTTTGGTGGTAAAATAGGGGTGAATAGGATGCCCCGTTGTGTAAAAGGCCAGATTAGGCCAAGGATAAGACCTATTTATTTTGTTATAATTTACCGATGTCCTACTTTTGCAGCCTGAAAATAAAGGCTACTGAAATAGCCGCAATAAAACCAATATTTAAATAAAGTATATGCCAGAAATTAAACCCGACGAAATAAGCGCCATATTGCGGGAACAATTAAGCAATTTTAATGCCCATGCGGATTTGGAAGAAGTAGGTACTGTGTTGCAGGTAGGGGATGGTATTGCCCGTGTTTACGGATTAGGAAATGTACGCTATGGTGAACTTGTTGAGTTTGAGGATGGTGTTCGCGCCATTGCGTTGAACCTGGAAGAAGATAACGTGGGTGTGGTATTGATGGGTGAAGGTAAAGGAATTAAAGAAGGATCTAAAGTACGTCGTACCAAGCAGATCGCCTCCATTAAAGTGGGTGAAGGCATGGTAGGCCGTGTTGTAAATACCCTGGGTAATCCTATCGATGGTAAAGGCCCCATTGCCGGAGAGCTGTATGAAATGCCTTTAGAGCGTAAAGCGCCGGGGTAATTTTCCGTGAGCCGGTAAAAGAGCCATTACAAACTGGTATTAAAGCAATTGATGCTATGATTCCTGTAGGTCGCGGACAAAGGGAATTGATCATTGGCGACCGCCAGACTGGTAAAACAGCGATTGCAGTTGATACGATTATCAACCAGAAAGAATTTTTGCCGCAGGTAAGCCTGTATATTGTATTTATGTTGCAATCGGTCAGAAAGCATCTACTATTGCCGGTGTAATGAAAACATTACAGGATAACGGCGCAATGGAGTACACTACTATCGTAGCAGCTTCTGCTTCAGACCCGGCTCCTTTACAGTTCTACGCTCCTTTCGCTGGTGCTGCTATCGGGGAGTTTTTCCGCGATACAGGCCGTCCTGCATTGATCATTTACGATGATCTTTCCAAACAGGCAGTAGCTTACCGTGAGGTTTCTTTGTTATTACGTCGTCCTCCGGGCCGTGAGGCTTATCCGGGTGATGTATTCTACCTGCATAGCCGTTTGCTGGAAAGAGCTGCTAAAGTGATCAATAATGATGAGATCGTTAAAAACATGAACGATCTTCCTGATTCTATCAAGCACCTGGTAAAAGGCGGTGGTTCTTTAACAGCGCTTCCTATTATTGAAACTCAGGCCGGTGACGTATCCGCCTACATTCCAACGAACGTAATCTCAATTACCGACGGGCAGATATTCCTGGAATCAAGTTTATTCCTGTCTGGTATCCGTCCTGCGATCAACGTAGGTATCTCTGTAAGCCGTGTGGGTGGTAACGCTCAGATCAAATCAATGAAGAAAGTTGCGGGTACGCTGAAACTGGACCAGGCGCTGTACCGCGAGCTGGAAGCGTTCTCTAAATTTGGTGGAGACCTGGATGCCGCTACGAAGAATGTAATTGACAAAGGTGCCCGTAACGTGGAAATACTAAAACAGCCACAGTACTCTCCATTTACCGTAGAGAAACAGGTTGCTATTATTTACCTGGGAACCAATGGCTTAATTAAAGATGTGCCGGTAAACAGGGTAAGAGAATTTGAAGACCACTTCCTGTTGGAAATGGAAAACAAATTGCCTGATGTTATGGCTGAATTCAAGAAAGGAAACCTGCCCGAAGAAGGTCTTAAGCAAATGGTTGAATTAGCTAACAGCATTATACCTCAATATAAAAAGGCTTAAGTGTTGCTGAGCAATATCTTAGGATAGAAAATGTGTAAATAGCGAGTTACCCCTGAAGGGATACTTCTTAAATAAATAAGCCTTGTTCTACGGAACAAGGCTTATATGTTTAAATTTAATAATTTTGGAATACGTATATTAGCTTAAAACCTGCATATGGATCGCCCAATAAATTGCATCATCGTAGACGACAACAAAGTGGCCAGGTTGTTACTTCAGCAAATTCTTGTCAAAATAGATGGTATTAATATCATTGGGGAGTTTGATGACCCATTGAAGGCTAAAACATACATAGAGAACAACGCTATTGACCTGCTATTTCTTGACATTGAAATGCCCGGCCTGACAGGTATTGAGCTATTGCGTATGTTGCAGAAAAGACCACTTACTATTTTTACTACCGCAAAGCAAGGGTACGCAGTGGAAGCCTTCGAGCTGAACGTTGTAGATTATATCGTAAAACCTTTTTCGCTGGCCAGGGTATTGCATGCCATTGAGCGGGCCAAGGAGCTGCTGAGTAACGAAAATGTAAAAATCGGCAAGGATGAATCCAGCGATTTTGTTTTTGTAAAAGACAATAAGGTCATCAGGAAGCTGAACATGAATGATATTTTATGGATCGAAGCTAAAGGCGATTATATAAAGCTGCATGTTCCGCAAAAAAGTTACGTTGTTCATGGCAGCCTGAAGGCTATTGAAGATAAACTACCTTCCCAAAAATTTATGCGCATCCATCGAAGCTATACTATAGCTCTTGATAAAATCGACTATATAGAAGATAGAATTGTTTATGTGCATGGCCAGGCTATACCTATTTCAGAATCGTACAAGGATGCGCTTTTGAAAAGCCTGCAATTGCTGTAACGGTTTTCTGCACAACCATGAATAAAAAAATGTAGCTTTTTTTTCTGTAGTAACCTTAGCGCTTGCGTTAATGCTGTTGATTGTAGTAACCCAGTTTTTTACCAACAAGTCAACCAACGCCTTAACCACCGGAAACCTGAAAGCCGTATCCACCTTCAGGCTGAACAACCGTATACAGGAAATCGCTAACCTGTCTTTCGACCTGGAGAGCAAGCTGAAAGGCGCCAATACACTACTTAACGATAAAAGCAGGCTACAATCCATTCAGGATTCTGTCACCAACTTAGGTTACAATGCCTATGTTTTAAGCTCTTTCTCAGAAGGCCAAACGAGAGCCGCCGCTATTAATAATATTATCGACACCCAGGTAAACATTTCAGAGAAGATACTGGCAGCCTTAAAGAATTCCAATACCGAGCAACTGAAGCTGAATATAGATTCTTTAAGAATACTTGATCTGGGCAATAAAGTGTATAAAAATTGTATGCAGCTGCAGGAGGAACTGAGGACGACCTTCAGAAAACCCTGGATACCAATACAGAGCAAGCCAGTAAATTGTCGCTGTTTAACCGCATACTGGCCGTATTTTCAATTATCGCTATTTTATTATTGGCTACCATTATTATACGCAGGCAGTCGCAACAGCTAAAATTGATAGAAGAGTTGAAGGAGGCCGAACTGGCTGCCCTTAAAAGTAAAAATGCGAAGGATGAGTTCCTGGCTAATATGAGCCACGAATTACGTACCCCGTTGAATGCGCTCATCGGGTTTGGAAATCTTCTGGATGGTACGGCGCTCAACACCCAACAAAAAGAGTATGTGGAGATCATTAAATCCAGCGGCTATAACCTGTTATATATTGTAAATGATGTGCTGGATCTTTCTAAAATTGAGGCGGAAAACTTACAATTGCACACCGGCCTTTTAATTTGTACGATCTTTTTACAAGGATTAAAAAAATGTTTTCTGCAAGCATACAGGAAAAAGGACTGGTTTATAACTATTTTATTGATGAACAAATTCCGCAGCACGTAGTAGGAGACCCCGACCGGTTACAACAAATATTTATCAATCTTATCAGTAACGCCATTAAATTTACCAGCGAAGGAGGTATTGAAGTAAGCGCCGGTATTGTTTGGGTAGATGAGGAGCGAAAATTTTATAAACTTAGCTTTACAATAAAAGACAGCGGTATTGGTATTCCCAAAGATAAAATAGGAACCATATTCGAGCGGTTTGAGCAATTGGAACAGGGAGCGCAGCGTCAGCACGGCGGAACAGGACTGGGGCTCACCATTGTAAAAAATCTGGTGGAGCGAATGGGCGGATCTATATCGGTATACAGCCATGTAAACGAAGGCTCAGAGTTTAATTTTACCTGTATACTGGAAAAAGCAGAAAAAATAGAAGAAGCTGTAAACAGCGATTTGGCAGCTACCTATTCCTTTGAGAACTATAAAGTACTGGTTGTAGAAGACAATAAGGCTAACCAGGTACTTATTAAACATATATTTAGCAAGCATGATCTCAGCCCGCGTATTATAGATAACGGGCAGGAAGCCGTAAACCTGCTTCGGAAAGAAACATTCGACTTGGTGCTAATGGATATTCAGATGCCGGTGATGGATGGATACACCGCTATTGCTATTTTACGCACAGAACTTTACTTGAAAACACCGGTAATTGCAATGACGGCTTACGTTTCGGAGGGAGAAGTTCAGAAATGCCTGCAGGCAGGTTTTTCAGACTATATGGCCAAACCGGTAGATGAAGAATTGCTGGTGCAAAAATGGCCTTTTATTTAAAGCATTCAGAAAAGCAATCATTAAAGCCGGCAGAATCTGAAACAGTAACAGCTGCATCTGATAATACCGGCGATAACCTGGATTTTCTGATATCCATTGTAGGCAACGATAAAGCAGTGCTGGCTGGCGAAAATATTAAAATGAGATGAGGCTACAGTGGCAGAAAGATAAAACCGATCTGGCTGCAGCCAGAGACCTGAAAGATACAGGGGCCGTTGATCGGCTGCTTCATAGAATGAAGTCTACCTTTTCTTCTTTAGGGCCCGATCACTCGGTTTATAAAGTGATCATCAGTAAAGGCAGGCTGATACATAACGGAGAGCGCATAGTGGCAGAAAATTGTAATGATTTTATCGAAGAGATCGATAGCTTAATCAATAAAACATTAAAAGAAGATGCCAAAAACTAATACTTTTTATGCAAAAAGTGCCGGTTCTTCCCTGGTGTTATTATGGATTGGCGCCAGCATCCTTTTAGTTATTATGCTGTATAACTGGAGGGTAGAGACAGATAGCGCCGATTCCAAAAACGGACTGTCGAAACCCCGGGATATTTTCGTGGATGAGCTGTTACTATCCTCGCAGGACCTCCAATTGGGAGAAAGCGTAGGCCTTATTAATATTTCCCTCAACAGAGGCGCTGATGAGCAGGCAAGAGCAAATAATGACGAGCATGTTGCGAACACATCGCCTGAGAGGAAGCTTGTGTATTCAAAAATGCTGAAAAATAAGATTAAGAAGATATCATCCGCACCCGCAAATAATGATGGGTTTACTATAAAACCCTTACCCCAGTAACCTGCACGATCATGAAAACTTTCTATACCTCCCTAATCATCGGAATTTTGATGACTTCCTGCGGTACGCAAAAGAATGGCCGCCGCTTCAGAAAAAAATCAGATAGCGCGGGAGTCTATTAGCACAGATTCGGCATCATTGAGCAGCCTTCAGGCTGAAATGATGAAAAAATTGGGTCAGCAAAGTGTCGACAGCTCTATTAATAAAAAAATTATTTCACTTTTATCAGCCCTGCAAAACGACCTTGGCAAAATACAGAATACAGTAAATGCGGTAGACTTTTTCCTGGAAACAAGAAAGAACTTCAGGTCCAGCCATTACGAAAATGGTGTGAAAACCTATATGGTTCAGCTGGATTCTTTCCAGCTTCAGAAAAAAACAAGAGACCGGATCTACCAGCTGCTGGATGAGGCGGTTAAGATGGAGGCTTTTAAAAAGTATGGTATGGGGGCATTTTTGAACCGGGAATTTACAGGATCGCTCCCTCCGCATTTAGCAGCGTGAACCGGTCGTTTCAACCGGCAATAGATTCGATGTCAGCAATTTCTAATCGATACCACGATATTAAAAGAACAGCGCACCTCGTAATTGTGGGTTATGCCGACGCCACGCCTATTACTCCCGGCACTGCCTTATATAATGAGCTGAAAGGTTATATCAGGCAGCCTGATCCCAACAATGAACAGCTGAACCTGGCGCTTTCCGATTTAAGAGCAAACGAGTTATTGCGAAATCTGAAAATGATTATGCATACCAGTGCTCCCAAATTTTCAAATTATAACCAATTGAAAATAGGCTATACCAGTTATGGAAGAGGCGAGGCTTTGCCTTTTAATAATATTACCGACTACACAGATAACGACGAACGCAGAAGGGTTGTGGTATTTTACTGGGCCATTTTGCCTGAGTTATAGATTTGAAAGCAAGCTTGATCTATAAAAAGGGCAACTCATCTTATAAAAAGGCCAATCCATCGAATATCAGTGAATGTATAGTTAGCCGCATGGTATTTTTACAGCGGTTTAGAGGGCTTAGAGTGGGCTTCGGGACCTTTCCAGGTCAAACGTTCGCCCCTCTTTTTTAGCGCTTCTCGACACCCGAATTGGTTATGGACTTCAAATACCGCGTCATATCGCAATTAAACAATGAACAGGACCTGATTTTATCGGCCAGCAATTATTTTAAAGAACCGTTCTCTTCTATCGAAAATGCGGTCAACCTGATCACCGACGCCACCATTGCCGCACTGAATTTTCAATGTGCTCAAAATAAAAAGACAGATGAGATCTTTAAAATTGGTAAAGAATGTGCGATTTTAAAATTCTCTACGCTTTTCAGCTCCGATTTTCATATTGTTGAAAAGGGCCGGGGAATTAATTCGGAGATTTTTGGAGTAGATCTGGTGCATACTATCGATGAAATTGCAAAAAAAAACGCAGGTACGCAACCGAACTGTAAACTTTCTGATGGCCTCCATTACCCCTGCTATTTTGAGCATTCTTCACCTAATCAGCGAGGAAGAAAACTATGGCACCGCCGATCTTTGCAACTATCTTAAAGCTGCTTCCGGCCAGAATGCGGCTAAATACGCTGGTAAAAAAATCCTTAGTTAAGCGATCTTAAGGCCTGTATTACTCTTCAATTTTTTCGTCGATAAGCTTGGCTGTTACTTCGGGCATTACCTTTTTAATGGGGTTTGATCGCTGTTCATCGTATTCGCGGCGATGTTGAATGATGTCAACGCATTGATAAACCGCCTCTAAAAACGAAGCAGGGTCTGCCGTGCCTTTGCCGGCAATATCAAATGCCACTCCATGATCAGGAGAGGTACGTACGGCTTTTAATCCGGCGGTGTAATTAATTCCTTCACCCAAAGCAAGCGATTTAAACGGTATAAGGCCCTGATCGTGGTACATGGCCAGCACCGCGTCAAATTTTTCATACTGGCCCCTGGCAAAAAAGCATCTGCGCTGTATGGGCCAAAAGCAAGGATATTTTTGTTACGGGCTTCCTTAATTGCAGGTTTGATGATAGTTTCCTCTTCCTTACCTACCAGGCCTTCATCCCCGGCATGCGGATTTAAACCCAATACCGCAATACGGGGTTTGCTGATGCCAAAGTCGGTTTGTAAAGAAGTTTGTACAAGGCTCAGTTTGCTTAATATGGCTTCCGTGGTTATGTGGCTGGCTACATCTTTAATCGGCACATGTTCGGTAACCAGCGCAACCCGCATATTGGGTGCGCACATCATCATTACTACGTCCCTGGCTGCAAATACCTCCTTCAGGTAAGGCGTGTGGCCGGTATGCGAAAATGCATCGCCCTGCACATTACTTTTATGGATAGAGCTGTAACCAGTCCTTCAATAATGCCCTCCTGCAAGGCTTTTACAGCAGCCTGTAAAGAAAGTATAGCATATTTTCCACCGGTTTCATTTAAAACGCCCGGGGTTACTGCCACTTCCTCTTCCCAGCAATTAAAGATGTTTACCTGTCGTGGGTTGATTCTTGTAAAATCCCTTATGTTATTAAAGCTGAAGTTCGTTTCACCCGCGAATTTCCGGTAAAAATTAATGGTTTTATTGTTTGCGAAAACGATAGGAGTACATATTTCTGTAATCCTGGTATCAGAAAAAGCTTTTACAATCAGTTCTATACCAATACCATTTATGTCTCCACACGAAATGCCAATAGCGGGTTTGTTTGTGCTCATATCAAAAAAAAGTAGGCTGTAAATGTAAGTATTATTTTTCAGGGTCGGGCTTATTGTTCCCGCCGCATGAGCAGGTATTGTTGAATTAGAACTGCTATTCAGCCGGCATTAAATTTCCCGCTGCAATTTAATGCCGTACATATAAAGGCGCATATTGGAGTATTGAACGGAATAAATTATTCAGCGAAAAATAGTTGGCAGCCAAGTAACTTTGTGGCATGTACACATTAAAGAAATCTTTGGGGCAGCATTTTCTTAAAGATGAAAATATTTGCCGCAAGATTGTTGAAGCCCTGCAACAGGAGCCGCTGTCAAAGCTACTGGAAGTAGGACCCGGAGGGGGGGCGCTCACAAAGTATTTAAAGGATGTTCCAGCTATTGATTTTAAGGCAATTGAGATCGATGATGAGAAAGTTGCCTATCTCTCGGGCACTTATCCCGAACTCAAAGACAAAATTGTGCATGAGAGTTTCCTGGATACCCTACCGCCTTTCGAAGGTGAATTTACTATCGTAGGAAATTTTCCTTACAATATTTCTACCCAGATCCTCTTCAAAGTGCTGGATTGGAAGGAGCAGGTGCCGGTAGTGGTGGGCATGTTTCAGAAAGAAGTGGCGCAGCGTGTTGCCGCTCCTTCAGGTAATAAAGTATACGGGTGCTCAGCGTTTTGGTACAGGCGTTTTACAA
This sequence comes from Paraniabella defluvii, assembly GCA_019316985.1. Taxonomy (GTDB): domain Bacteria; phylum Bacteroidota; class Bacteroidia; order Chitinophagales; family Chitinophagaceae; genus Niabella; species Niabella defluvii. Next base: position 1,294,291 of record CP079215.1, on the reverse strand, counting down.
TGTAAAATACTTGTTCGATGTACACGAAAACTGCTTTAACCCTCCGCCAAAAGTGAAAAGCGGGGTTATAAAAATGTATAGAAAGCAGGCTATAGAACCTATGAAAAGTGAGAAGCACTTTTTTACACTGGTAAAAACAGCGTTTAACCAGCGACGCAAAACCCTGCGCAACGCGGTTCGGTCTTTATTCGAACCCCAACAGCTTGAAGATGCTATTTTTAATCAGCGTGCAGAGCAGCTAACTGTAAAGATTTCGCATCACTCACTTTTAAAATGAAAGACCCGTGATAAGAATTTTTTGCAAACAGAAGAACGTATATTAGGCATTCTCTATACCGTCGAACTGGTCATCCGGGAGGACGCCGTATTAGGGAGGGCTGTATGCCAGCCGGAAGGTATCCGGTTAGCAATCACCGGCCCTGCAGGCAGGCAAAAAAGATAATAATATAGTAGGATATATAAAATGAAAAAGGTAATTGTAACGGGAATGCGCACCCCATCTTAATGCAAACACTAACTGAAAAAGGGTTTGATGTTGCGTATAAGCCCCAGATATCTTATGAAGAAATAAAAGCTGACGGGCAGGGGTTAGCGGCTTGGTGTTAACCACCCGTATCAAGGTAGACAGGAACTGATCGATGCGCTTCCCCAGTTGGAATGGATCGGCCGGTTAGGCAGTGGCATGGAGCTGGTAGATGTAGATTATGCCCGGTCAAAAACATTGTATGCGCCAGTAGTCCCGAGGGAACCGTAATGCGGTAGCCGAACATTCTTTGGGGTTATTGCTGATGCAGATCAATAAAATGAATATAGCGGTACCGGAAGTAAAGCAGGGCATTTGGTTGCGTGACGAGAACCGGGGTACAGAGTTATATGGCAAAACCGTAGGCATTATTGGTTACGGAAACACCGGTAGCAGTTTTGCCAGGTTGTTACAGCCGTTTGAGGTGACCGTGTTGGCGCACGACAAATACAAAACGGGCTATGGGAATGGTTATATTAAAGAAGCTACATTGGAGCAGGTATGCGAAGAAGCCGATATCATCAGCTTCAATGTACCATTGACCAGCGAAACACATCATTTTTTGAATAAGGATTTTCTTTCCCGTTTGAAAAAGCAGCCGCTGATTATCAGCGCATGCCGTGGCAAAGTGATCGCCACCGCTGATCTGATAGACGGGTTAAAAATGGCCAGGTAAGAGGCGCCTGCCTGGATGTACTGGAGAATGAAAAGCTGAATACCTATACCGAATTTGAACGGCAACAGCTGGCAGCATTGCTTTCTTTTCCCGGTGTAATAGTAACGCCCCATATTGCAGGTTATACGCACGAAGCATTTCTGAAAATGGCTACTGTGCTGCTTCAAAAGCTAGGATTTTGATGGTTTTTTCTGTCATTTTTCTTTAACAAATCGTTTTTAAATTGAACTGATCTTTTTGTTATATTTGTAGGAATTGATAGCAACGCTCTGGTTAGCTTCCGGGGCGTTGTTATTTTTTTTAATATAAAAAAGACGAGTTATGAGTGCTATTCAGTATGTAACTAAGGAGACGCTGGAGCAGATGAAAGAGGAGCTACAGCATCTCAAGGGTGTAGAACGTCCTGCAGCCAGCAGGGCCATTGCGGAAGCGCGTGAAAAAGGAGATCTTAAAGAAAATGCGGAATACGATGCGGCCAAAGAGGCTCAGGGCCTCCTGGAGGCCAAAATTGCAGCTTTGGAAGGAGCGTTGGCAACTGCTCGGGTACTGGATGAAAGCACCATTGATACAAGCAAAGTGTCTATTTTAACTAAAGTGAAATTAACTAATCTGAAAACAAAAAAGCAGGTAACTTACCAGTTGGTAAGCGAGCAGGAGGCAGACTTAAAAGCCGGTAAAATATCGGTAAGTTCTCCTATCGGCCAGGGCATATTGGGCAAAGAACCCGGCGCTGTTGCCGATGTACAGGCGCCCGCCGGATTGATACAGTTCAGAGTAGAAGAGATCAGTTTATAATATTCATTACCTGATTAGTAAAAACCGGCTTTGGCCGGTTTTTTTATTGTACTTTCAACCCTCATTAACCTGATTGTTATGACCATCTTTTCAAAAATTATAGCAGGCGATATACCCTCCTACAAGATTGCAGAGAATGAACACTTCATTGCATTCCTCGATATTATGCCCCTGCGTAAAGGGCATGTGCTGGTAGTACCTAAAATTGAAGTAGATAAGATTTTTGATGTGCCCGACAACTACTTGGCCGAATTGCTGGTTTTTGCAAAACCTATTGCAAAAGCTATCGAAAAATCGTTCGATTGTAACCGTTGTGGCATCAGTGTTTTAGGCATTGAAGTGCCTCACGCCCACGTACATCTGATACCTATAAACGACGCAAATGATCTGAACTTTTTGCAGCCCAAGCTAAAACTAAGTGAGGAGGAGATGAAGGAGATCCAAAATCTCATTATCAGCAACCTGTAGCTGCCTGCTGGTTCAATAGCATATCCTGAAGCCCGCGCATTACCGTATCGTACCATAAAAGTAATGCTCAGCAGGAAGCCGATAAAAGCCATAATAGCGCCTGCAAAAGCGGGGTAATTATAGCCCAACCCCAACGCAATGGGCAGGCCTCCGAAATAGGCGCCGATAGAGTTGGCCATATTAAATGCAGCCTGCATAAATGCTGCGCCCATCATAGCCGATTTTTCGGCAGCACGTATCATGAGAATATTAATGGGAGAGCCTACAGCCATGGCCAGAAGCCCGCAGATAAAAGTGAGCACTAATGATGCGATTTGGTTTTCTGAAAAAGAAAAACTGCGGTCAGTGCTACTACCAGTCCGATAAACAGGATAGCGGCGGCTCTTTCAGGCCTCATTTTATCGGCCATGATGCCACCGATAAGATTACCGGCAACCATACCCGCGCCTGCTACCAACATGATATAGGAAACAGATTGCGTTGAAAAGCCGGATACATGCGTCATTAAAGGCGATATATAACTGAACCAGGCAAATAAACCTCCAAAGCCAATAGCTGTTATTAATATGATCAGCCATGCTTTAGGAGTTTTAAAAAACTGTAATTCGTCTTTAATACTGTTTTGAGTGTTGAGCCGCACAGGCGGCAGCCACATTTTTATAAACAGAATGGTAAGTAATCCTATTAATGCCACCACTATAAAGGCATAACGCCAACCCAGCTGATGTCCGAGATAGGTAACAAGCGGTACCATTACCAGGTTAGCTACTGTAAGACCAGCGAACATCATAGATATGGCCTGCGCCTGCTTGCCTTCTTTAGCCATTCTCGAAGCTACCACAGCCCCGATGCCAAAGAATGCACCATGTGGGAGTCCCGAAAAAAAGCGTGCAACAAGCAGGCTGTAAAAGCCGGTGCTGCTGCAGAAAGACCGTTAAATACCGTAAATAGCACCATTAGCGCCATCAGCACTTTCTTAGGTTATATTTTACGGAAGCAGCCACCAGCAAAGGCGCTCCAACAATAACGCCTATGGCGTAAGCGGATATCAGGTAGCCGGCCCTGGGAATCGTAATTTGCAAAGAGGCGGCTACATCCTGCATTAATCCCATGATAATGAATTCGGTAGTTCCTATTGCCAGTCCGCCCAGGGCGAGGGAAAATAATTTCTTATTCATAAACGGTTCATTTGTAGTAATAAAACATAGAAATGTTGTGTTACTAATACACAAAGGTAGGCTAAAATGTTTAATCGTTTAAACAAATGTGTATTTTTGCATATCGAAAGCTTTTGCCTGTGGCGAAGGCAGTGAATGATTGATATAGCCTGCCAATGTATTTACGGGAGTATGGAGGCTATTATTTTTTTACACAAAAACAAAAGTTATGAAACGAATAGCAGTAGATATGGACGGCGTACTGGCCGATTGTTTTGAACAGTTTGTAAGATATGATTTTGCTGATACAGGAGTAAGAAAAACAAGGGAAGAAGGCGCCGGCAAAACAGATGACGAACTGTTTGAAAAGGCAAGAACTTATGTGTACCAGCCCGGTTTTTTCAGGGATATGCCCGTTATAGCAGACAGTCAGGAGGTTTTATATAAACTTAATGAAAGGTTTGAAGTGTTCATCGTTTCGGCGGCCACTGAATTTCCGCAATCACTGCAGGAGAAGCAAGCCTGGCTACATGAACATTTCCCTTTTATTCAATGGCAGCAGATAGTTTTTTGCGGTTTTAAAACTATTATCCAGGCAGATGTAATGATTGATGATCATTTTAAAAATCTGAATCATTTTAAAGGCAAAACCATTTTATATACACAGCCGCATAACGAGCAGGCAGATGCGGGCAAACATATGCGTGTACATAACTGGAGAGAGATTGAACAACTGCTGTTAAGTCCCCAATTACATATGAGCCAGGATGCGCCGGTGGAGTTTGCCCCTGCGATAAGCAAATATGCGTAAATAAGGATTAGTTATTGGTAGAGCCCCGCCTTACCAGTTCGGCAGGAATAAAAATGAGCTGTTCCTTTTTATTTTGTGTGATGATATCTACGAGCAGCTCGGTAGCTACCTGACCCAGTTGCAGCATGGGCTGTTTAACAAAGGAGAGTTGCGGTTTGATAAAGTCAAACACCTCGTTTTCATCGAAGCCAATCAGCTCCAGCGTTTGGGGTATAGGTATTTGCTGGTCCTGTATATATTTCAAAGCATGCACCGCAATACGATTCGATGCAAAAAAATAGCATTTACAGAAGGGGCTGACAGTAGGGCTGCTACAGCCTTTTCTATTTCCGGCGGATCATTTGAGATGTCGACTTTTCTGATCCAGTTTTTATTAACGGAAACGCCGGCATCTTTCAGCGCTTGTGTATATCCTTTGGTACGGTCGTTTAAATGAGCCAGGTCTGTTTTATAGTTGATCAGTCCTACGGCTTTTTTACCATGTTCGACAAACAGGCTAACAGCGTCGTAGGCTGCCTTTAAATTATCAACATTAACACAATGCGCTTCCAGCTTGGGAAAATAGCGGTCTGCAATCACAAAAGGAAAACGCATGGCCTTTAGCCGGAGCAGGAGCGCTTCCGAGCCAGAGGGCGGCAGCAGAATCAGCCCGTCTACCTGCCGGTTGATAAAGGCATTGGTTAAGGCCTCGAATTTGGCCAGATCCTCGTCTGAGCTTCCAAAAATCACCGTATACCCGTACTTGGCGCCTTCATCTTCAATAATTCTTGCCAGGCTGGAGGAAAAAGGATTGGAAATATCCGCCACTATCAACCCGATGGTGAATGTTTTATTGGTCTTGAGGCTTTTCGCGATCTGGTTGGGGCGATATTGGAGTTTCTGCGCAGTGTTCCTTATTTTCTCAGCAACATCCTTATTGATGCGGTTTTCAAAACGGTTATTTAAAACATAAGAAACCAGTGCAACGGAAACACCCACTTCCCGTGCGATATCTTTCAAAGATATTTTACCTGATTTTTTTGCGGCATGCTAACAAATGTAATGTAACATTTCGGATTAAGATGCCGGCAACCGCATTCTTCACGGATGGATTTCCGTTTATCATTTTATACAGCGTGTTTTATAAAGCAATCAGTACATTCGTTGATCTCTTTTAAAAAAACAACCAATACATGTTCAGGAAAATCTTTTGCTTTTGCTTAATGGTGCTGAGCTTTGCTGCCGCAAGTGCACAATCCGTAAACTGGAGCGCTGATGGAAATAGTTATTATAAATTTGAGGAAGGAGCTATTGTAAAATTTACCCTGCCACAGCATACCAAAACTGTTTTGGTTGCTGCCGAAAAGCTGAAGCCGGCAGGTAGCACCAGGCCCATTGAGATCAGAAGCTTTGTAATCAGTAAAGATGAGTCAAAAGCCCTGATCTACAACAACACCAGGCAGGTATGGCGGGAAGACACGCGAGGCGACTACTGGGTGCTGGACCTGGTTTCGGGCAACCTGCGCCAATTAGGCAAGGGGGCAAACCGGAAGCTTCCTGATGTTTGCCAAATTATCACCCGATAATACCAAAGTGGCTTATGTAAGTGAATATAACTTATATGTAGAAGATCTGGCCTCAGGGGCTATAACGGCATTAACCAAAGGCGGCAACCGCAAAATATCAACGGAACATTCGACTGGGCGTATGAAGAGGAGTTTTTCTGCAGGGATGGATTTCGTTGGGCGCCGGATAGTAAAAAGATTGCTTACTGGAACATTACTGCCGGCGATACCAAAGTGTATAATATGGTAAATAATACCGACTCCATATATCCTAAGCTTATACCGATAGAATACCCGGTAGCCGGCGAAAAGCCCTCTGTGTTTAAAATAGGTGTTGTGTCGCTGGATAATGCACAAACGAAATGGATGAATATTGCCGATGATGCGGTTTGGGGCTCTTATGCGCCGCGTATGGAATGGGCTGACAATAACAGCGAACTGATTGTACAACATTTAAACAGAAGGCAAAATGAAAGCAACCTGATGGTGTGCAATGCTGCATCAGGAGCGGTGCATACTATTTATACCGAAAAAGACAGTGCCTGGATTGATATTGTTGCCAACTGGGACCAGGACTATGCTAATGGCGGCTGGGATTGGCTAAATGGGGGCAAAGAGTTTTTATGGGCGGCAGAAAAAGATGGCTGGCGTCATTTATATCGTATCAGCAGGGATGGTAAAAAGGAAACATTGATAACAAAGGGCAGGTATGATGTGATGGATATTGCAGCCGTTGACGAACGGGGAGGATACCTTTATTTTCATGCTTCGCCCGAAAATGCCACACAGAAATACCTGTATCGTACTAAATTAAACGGAACCGGCAATGCAGAGCGTCTTACCCCTGCAGACTACCCCGGAACGAACAGCTACGATCTTTCGCCGGGCGCCAAATACGCAGTGCATAATTTCTCTAATTATTATACCCGCCCTTCCAAGGTGGATTACCGTGGCCGATCATAAAGCCATCGGGGAAGAATTAAAACCGATGCAGCTGCTAAAGCGCAGTCAAATGTTGAATTTATTACTGTAACTACAGAAGAAGGTGTGCAGATGGATGCCTGGATGGCGAAACCTGCCAATTTTGACGCATCAAAAAAATACCCGGTTGTTTTTATGTATATACCGAACCCTGGGGGCAAACCGTAAAAGACAGTTACGGTGCAGGGCGTAATTTTCTTTACAGGGGAGATATGGCCAAAGATGGCTACGTATACATATCTATAGACAGCCGTGGAACGCCTGTGCCGAAAGGAAGAACCTGGCGCAAGGCATTATATAAAAACATTGGTATTCTGAATATCCGCGACCAGGCGATGGCCGCGAAAGCGTTGTTGAAACAGTACGCCTACCTGGACAGTGAGCGTACCGCTGTATGGGGATGGAGTGGCGGCGGCTCTACTACTTTAAACCTCATGTTCCAGTTCCCTGAAATCTATAAAACGGGTATAGCGGTAGCGGCAGTAGGTAACCAGCGCACTTATGATAATATATACCAGGAACGCTATTCAGGTATTCCTCAACAGGATGAAACACCTTACATTAAAGGCTCTCCTGTTACACACGCTAAGAATTTAAAAGGCAACCTGCTGTATATACATGGCACAGGAGATGATAATGTACATTATAATAATGCAGAGATGCTGTTTAATGAACTCATTAAATATAACCGGCAGTTCCAGATGATGAGCTACCCCAACAGAAGCCACAGTATCTCCGAAGGTGAAGGCACTTCAGCGCATTTACAAACTTTGTATACCAACTACCTGAGGCAATATTGCCCGCCGGGCGCTAAATAGCGATAGGGTAAAATAAGAAAGGCGGTGATAAAATCCCGCCTTTCTTATGATTATTTTATGATGGTCTTTATTGCCCTTTTCTCCGCTCTGCCCACAGCTCATTAAACGACTTTTTAGGAAACTCCAGCTTGCTGCGCTCTTTGGTCCACGCACCGGCAATACTGTTAATCAGCGTGGTTTTCATATTTCCGTTGCCCATATTCATCCAACTGCGCTTCAGCATGGCTGTTTTCCACATTTTCCAGGCTACAGTTTCGGTAAAGGCGCATAGCCTGCCTGCTGGGCTTCGTGCCGGTTTTCGAGTAGTAATTCATGCAGGTTAATCTTAACCGCACATACTTCTGTGCAGTTACCACAAAGAGACGAAGCATGGCTCAAATGCTTCCATTCTTTCATCGGCTTCAAATGAGGCGTGATCACCGACCCAATAGGGCCGCTGTAAGTAGTATTATAAGTATGCCCGCCAATATTTTTATACACCGGGCAGGCATTTAAGCAGGCTCCGCAACGGATACAGTATAAGGCTTCTCTTGTTTTTTCGTTGGCCAGCATATTGGTACGGCCGTTATCCAGCAACAGCACATACATTTCTTCAGGGCCATCTGTTTCACCCGGCTGCTTGGGGCCGGTTATAATAGTGCTGTAAGAAGTAATGCGCTGACCAGTACCAAAGGTGGCTAAAAGCGGCCAGAACAGCGCCAGGTCGGTCATCGACGGAATTACTTTCTCTATACCGGCAATAACAATATGTGTTTTAGGCATCGAGCAGCTAAGCCTGGCATTACCTTCATTCTCTGTAATAGCAATGCCCCAATATCTGAAATAATAAAATTAGCGCCTGTTACACCTACTTCGGCTTCCGCATACTTTTGCCTTAACTTATCTCTTGCAATAAGCGTAAGTTGTTCAGCGCTTAATGAAGGATCGGTTCCCAGCTTATCGGCAAACAGCCGTGCAATATCATCTTTGCTTTTATGCATGGCAGGTGTTACAATATGATAAGGGGCCTCTCCGTCAAGCTGTTGAATGTATTCGCCCAGGTCGGTTTCAATACTCTCTATGCCATGTGCTTCCAGGTGTTTGTTAAGATGGATCTCTTCGGTAACCATGCTTTTGCTCTTTACCAGAGTACGGCACTGCTTCTCTTTACAGATATTAACGATGGCATCAATAGCCTGCCGGGCATCTTCGCACCAGATCACTTTGGCACCACGCCGGGTTACCTGGGCTTCAAAATTTTCCAGTTGCGTATCCAGCGTTTCAATAGCCTTCCATTTGAGGTTTTTAGCTCTTTCTCTGGCAAGGGCAACATCCGAAAATTGTGTTTTCCCCGCTGGTACCTGGGCATTATATCGGCCGATGTTAAAATTGATCACCTGGCGATGATCCCTGTCCGCGGCTTTTTCTTTACTTTTTTATTAAATAAGGTGGCTGTTTGAGACATGCTTGAACTAGGCTGTTAATATTAGATGTTGATCAATGAAATACTATTCGCTGTGGTTATGAGCTTTTACAGCCTGCTCCAGTACTTCATAAAATTCTTCTCCGTATTTTCTTATTAAAGGCTCCTTTAAGAACTGGTAAACCGGGACTTTTAGTTTCTCTCCCAGCTTACAAGCCGGACTGCACAGTTTTTTACGGGGCTCATAATTCAGCCGCTCGTAATCGCCATGTTTGCCCTGGTAGGCAATAATAGGGTACAGATGGCAGCTGATAGGTTTTTTCCATTTTATTTTTCCGTCATTATAAGCCTGCTCAAATGCGCATTTGATAAGACCGTTATTTTCCCGGTATGCATAAACACATATCTCGTTATCGCTGGGTAGTGTGGGTGTTACCCAGCCAAATTCCTCATCATACTGGTATTTGCCTTTTTTTCAACCTGCTCAATGGCATCTTTGGTCATGTAAGGCTTTATAATTTCGTAGGCGTTATTTACTTCATCGAGCTCCTCTTTGGTAAGGGGCGCTCCTGCGTCACCGTCTTCACAACATCCTCCTTTACATTTTGTAAGGTCGCAAACAAATTGCGCCTCTGCCACATCATCGCTTATTATTTTATTTTCGATTATGATCATTCTGCAAAAGTACAACACCTTGCGGGAAGCCGCTGGCTATTGTGCTTGTTTAATTACAATCCGGGCTTTTTTACCCTGTTCCTTTCTACCTCAAGCACGGTAAATTCGAAGTCTCCTGAGCTTACAACATCTCCTTCTTTCGGTAATTCGCCCGAAATTTCATTGATCAGTCCCCTAAAGATTCATTGTCGCCTCTTACTTCGTCGAATGTATTTACAGGAAGTTGCAGCACTTTGCAAACATCGCGCAACATGGTACTCCTTCAAAAATATAAGTATTGTCATCTACTTTTTTATTGTCGATTTCTTCTACATCAAACTCGTCTTTTATATCTCCAATTACTTCTTCCTGAATATCTTCCATAGTCACAATGCCGCTGGTACCCCCAAACTCATCCACTACAACAGCAAAATGCATCCGCTTTTTCTGAAATTCCAAAAGAAGGTCTTCTATTAGTTTAGAATCCGGCACAAAATAAGGAGGTCTTATCACCGAATGCCAATCGAAATTTTCTTCGTATAAGTGAGGTATAAGGTCTTTGGTATTTAATATTCCCTCTATTTCATCGAGATCTCCTTTATATACCGGCAGGCGTGGTATTGCAGTTCCTTTATTTTTTCAACCAGGTCGGTGAACGTAGTGTTATACTCAATACCATTTACGTATAATCGGCTTCGCATCACTTTTTTACCGATATCTTTCCGAATTTCACAATGCTTTTCATAATGTTCTTCTCTTCGGGCGAAGCTTCTTCGTCGGTCTGAACATCTATGGCTTCATCAAACTCCTGCAGGCTATTGGCTTCTGCATTATCTGTTCCCAGTGTTTTGCCCAAACCATCAGCAACCGATACAATTCCCTTGCTCATCCGTCTTAAAACATAATGGATCATTTCTACGATAAACAGGAGCACAGGCCACTCATAGGCAAATCTTAAACTGTTTTGCCTTGCCCAAACCCTCGGGAAAATCTCCAGGGGAAAAATTATTAAGAATGCAATAAGCAACCATTTTAAACCAATGGAGTACCCGCTATGAAGGTATTCTGGTGGCGTATATTGGTTAATCAGGTAGTTGGAGAGAATGATTAGGCAGATATTCAAAACGGTTTTAGAAATGATCATCGAAGTGTATACTTCTTTCGGTTCATCGAGCAGGTCTATAATTCTCCGGGCTGCAGGTTGCTGCTTGGTTTTTAATACATCAATATCTTTTTCATTCAATGAAAAAATAGCTGCCTGCGAACCGGATATCGAAAAAGATAAAAATACCAGCAGTAGTAAAACCACTACCAAAACAGTACTGCTTTGCGTAGTAGCCTGCAGTTCTATCTGCAACAAATCAATAAATAGTAAATTAGTAATATACTGCGTATACAAAACAAATATTATTAGTGAGTGTGCTATCTATTTAGAATAACCTGGTTGCGTAGCCACATATTAAAAGTTAATGGCATCAGGTTCCCCTTCTTCAGCGGAGGCCGGCCCGCCAGATGCAGGATCATCATGTTCATGTGCCAAACCCTCTGCTTTTTATCAAGCATGATGAGGTTTTCGCCCACTACTTCGGTGATATATTTTTTTACACCATCCTTATCTTCCCAGCTTCTCGTACGCAGTCTTCCTCTATATAAACCAGGCTTGATTTGTGTAGAAATTTCTGGGCCAGGTCTGCAAGACCGCGCCACAACACAACGGTATGCCATTCGGTTTGAGAAACCAGTTTTCCTGATCTGTCTTTAAAAGTCTCGGTAGTTGCTAAAGGAAATTTGGCAACTGCAATATTCCCTTCAAGCAGCTGTACTTCGGGGTCTTTACCTAAATTGCCGATTAGCATTACACGATTAACACCTCTCATATTAATTATTAAATTTTCTTACGTAAGTATGTATTAAGCTATAGTACACTAAAATTAATTTTTTTAACCATTCGGAAAAATTAATACCTGCAGCTTATATTTTTTTAATATTAAATGAATTTTAATTAATCCGCCAATACATCGGTTGTTAACTGGCTTCTCAAATAGTCGTTGATGATTTTTGGAAAAGAGTAAGCCGGCAAACTATTGGCTTCTATCCATTCGTAGTGCTTTAGCGAAGCAGGCTGCCCGCTAACGGTAGCCGTTAGAAATATTGCTGTAATGCCCTGGTGTGTCAGTTTTTGACGATAAATTGCCGGATGAACCCTTACCTGTGTGTCTTTGCCCACCCAACCCATGTTCCGGGCCCGGGTAACTGCCTCTTTTGTAAGCGCAGCCTCGTTCAATTCAATCAACGGGAATTCGTGTAAATGTTGCCAGATATCTTTTTCTACCCGCTCTCTGACGGCTACTTTACTGCCATGCTGTATAATGAAAAAATAAAAAAACGGCTGCGCTGCCTGATCTTCTTTTCTTTTACAGGCAACTGGTTTACTTTGTTTTGCGTATAAGCCACACAGTGTTTTTGAAAAATACAGGTGGAGCATAGCGGGAGAACCGGCTTGCATACGGTAGCGCCAAAATCCATTATGGCCTGGTTGTATTTACCCGGATGCTTCTTATCCAGCAGCTCATAGGCAAGCAGGTTAAACTTTTTTTTGCCGGTTGTACTGTCGATGGCATCGGTAATTCCGAAAATTCTTGCTAAAACCCTGAATACGTTGCCATCAACCACCGCATGCGGCAGGTTAAAAGCAAATGAGGCTATAGCCGATGCGGTGTAGGGGCCAATTCCTTTAAGCTGTAATATACTTTCATAGGTGTTGGGAAAGATGCCGGCATATTCATTATTAATGAGTTTAGCTGTAGCGATCAGGTTGCGGCAGCGGGAATAGTAGCCCAAACCTTCCCATAGTTTAAATACCTTTTTTTCATCTGCAGCGGCTAAATCTGCAACCGTTGGAAAATTTAAAATGAAATTATTGTAATAGCCGAGGCCTTGTTCAACACGTGTTTGTTGTAAAATAATCTCGCTCAGCCATATCTTATAGGCATTTTTTCTCCTTTCCAGGGCATTTGCCTATTATTGTCGTGTTGATGCCACTTTAACAACAATTTTGAAAAATTGCTGACTTCCAGGTATTTATGTGTTAAATTGCTCAAAAGATCTTATTTATTTTTTCAAAGAAAAAAATTGGATTAATAATTGTTTATATCTTAGAAGTATTAAGCATAAAAAGCTGTTTTACAATTTCATTGAATCGTTAAAATAATATTAATTCTATTCTATGCGAAAAGCGGACTTGGTAAACAAGATATCTGACAAAACCGGCATTCCTAAAGTAGATGTGCTGGTAACACTCGAAACTATGTTTAAAGAGGTTAAAGACACTTTGGCTTCTGGCGAAAACATTTACATTCGTGGTTTTGGCAGCTTTATTACAAAAAAGCGGGCCGCAAAATTGGCCGCAATATTAAGAAAAATGTAGCGGTGCATATACCCGAGCATTATATTCCTGCATTTAAACCAGCGAAAGAGTTTAGCATCGAAGTAAAGAAGCTGAAGGAGCCTAAACCAGATGACGGCCCCGGCGAAGATGGCGACGATTAGTACGTTCAACACGGGAACATAGCTGCCATTGAGGTTTATCCACTCTTTTTTAAACAATTTATATAATATTGGGGTTAACTTTGCAATCCAAATTTTTTTGATTGTGAAGAAACCTCAATATATTACCATTTTTGTTGCTATTGCTGCATTGGTTTTGCTATGGGCCTTTGGTAACATAAAACCCGGTGCTCAGGCTCATTCGCATGAAGGCCATCAACACGATGATGCCGGGCAACCTGCCGCCGGATCTGTTTCAACCTCTTCTTTTTCAATAGATAGCGCACTGAACTCTGCAAGGGGACGCTTTTGCCCGCCGGCGCTGCCAGGTTGGCTGCACTGGAAGCTACTAGTAAAAGCGGGGCAGATCGGGAGCAAAAACTCCACGCGTTTCACCAGCTTTCACAGTATTGGAAAGACAGTGTAAAAGCCTTTATTCCGTATGCCTGGTATATAGCTGAAGGTGCAAGGTTGGAAAATTCAGAAAAAAACCTCAATTTTGCAGGCCATTTGTTTTTGAACAACCTGCAGAATGTTGAGAACGGAGAGATGGCCAAGTGGATGGCATTGCAGGCAAAGGATTTGTTCGAAAGGTCTTTAAAGCTGAATCCGGATAATGATTCTGCGAAGGTGGGATTGGGATCAACCTACATGTTTGGAGGTATTTCTAATGCCCCATGGAAGGAATCGCGAAAATCCGGGAAGTAGTTGCAAAGACAGCACCAATTTATATGCACAAATGACATTGGCAATGGGGTCGATTATGAGCGGCCAGACAGATAAAGCCAAAGAGCGTCTTGAAACCATCATCCGGCTGGACTCTAAAAATTTGCAGGCATTATTGCTGTTGGCAGATATTTACGAGAAGCAGGATAAAAAACAGGATGCAATAACATATTATCAGAAAGCATTACCGCTGGCTAAAGAGCATACGGAAATGAGGGCTGAGCTTCAAAAAGGATTGATGCTTTAAAAAGCAGAATTAACTATTATATTAACAATATTAAAATTATTTAACTATGCCTTGTGGTAAAAAAAAAAACGTCATAAAATTGCAACTCATAAGCGCAAAAAAGACTTAGAAAAAACCGCCATAAAAAGAAATAAGCATTTCTTTTACTAAAATATATTCTACATATAACCCCGTAGTCTATTTGCGGGGTTTTATGTATATATTTGTTTTCATCTGCTTTATCGTTATATGCATTTCCATCCTTTAATGCCATATACTTTTCTGCCTGCATGTATAACAGATAAAGCTGGTCAGATTTACTTTTAAGGCATAGCACACGTTCATATGCAATGAATAAAGAAATTGTAATTAATGCCGCTCCCACTGGTGTTGAAATTGCTTTGTTAGAAGATAAGAAGCTGGTGGAGTTGCATAGCGAAAAAGCGACGGCCGCTTTGCTGTAGGTGATTTATACCTGGGCAAAGTTAAAGGCTGATGCCCGGCTTAAACGCCGCGTTTATAGATGTAGGCTTTGAAAAAGACGCATTTTTGCATTATACCGATTTAAGCCCTTATGCAAAATCGTTATTGAAGTTTACCAATATGGCCATGGCAGCCACAGATGCCAACCCGATAGACTTTTCTAAGTTTGACGTAGAACCTGAAATCGTAAAAACAGGAAAGATCAGCGAAGTGCTGGGGGAAGCCTCATGTATTGGTGCAGATTTTAAAAGAACCTATCGCTGCAAAAGGCCCCGCCTGAGTTGCGAGCTTTCTTTGCCGGGCAGGTTTGTTGTTATCACACCTTTCAATAATATTGTAGCAGTATCCAAGAAGATTCATTCATCTGAAGAAAGAAAAAGGCTGCAGAAAATAATTGAGGCAGTTAAGCCCAAAAATTTTGGCGTTATTGTGAGAACAGCGGCTGAAGGGAAAAATACTGCGGAACTCTACGAAGACCTGGGAAACCTGGTGAATATCTGGAACACTGTTCAGCAAAACCTGAGAGGTGCTGTAGCGCCTACAAAAATTTTTAGCGAGCAGAACAAAACCAACAGCATTTTAAGAGACCTTTTAAGTGCCGATTATAACCGTATTGTTACCAACGATAAGAATATCTATAATGAAACCAAGAACTATATCCAGAAAATAGCGCCCGAAAAAGCAGAAATCGTAAACCAGGCGCAGGGTAATGTTTTTGATATTTTAGGTATTACCAAGCAGGTTAAAGGTTCGTTTGGCAAAACGGTTACCTTAAACAGCGGCGCCTATCTTATTATAGAGCACACGGAAGCATTACATGTTATTGATGTAAACAGCGGGTATAAAAACGTAGGGAATAACCAGGAGCAAAATGCCCTGAAACCAACCTGGAGGCGGCTGCTGAAATTGCCCGGCAACTGAGGCTGAGGGATATTGGCGGAATCATTGTGGTGGACTTTATTGATATGAAGCTTGCAGAGAACAAGAAAAAGCTTTTTGACACGATGGAGGAGGTAATGACTGCCGACAGGGCGAAACATTCTGTGTTGCCGATCTCCAAATTCGGGTTGATGCAAATTACGCGTCAGCGTATGCGCCCTGAGGTGAATATTAACACCCAGGAAGTTTGCCCCAGCTGTAACGGAAGTGGTAAGATAACATCCACATTAGTGCTGGAAGATGAGATCGAAAAGAACCTTAACTACCTTATTACGCACAAGCATAAAAACCTGAAGCTCATTGTGCATCCTATTATGCACGCCTATCTTACAAAGGGACTTTGGTGGAGTAGCAAGCTGTCGAAGTGGAACAAGAAATTTGGCCAGAAAACCAGATTGGAAAAAGATACTGCCTACCAGCTGACCGAATATCATTTTTTCGACTCGAACGACGAAGAAATCAAGTTTTAAATTAAAAAGCTCCGACATCGGAGCTTTTTAATTTTTATTCAGTAAAACCGGAAAGGTTTTAAGCGTTCTTTTGTACAGCTGCAAGAATTTTGTTTTTATTAGAAGTGATGCAGTTCCTGTTTACCAGCTCATGAGCCCTGCAAAAACCTTCCTTATTGTCTACACACGCAATAACATAATTCAGGCACTCTACCTGAGTATCTATCGAATCGGGGTAAACGGCGTCATCTTTAATGACTAAGATGATATCTCTGCGATATTTATTCATTTTGTGGCAAACTGAAATGCGTAGTAGTAAATTTACTTTATTTTACAATTATATCAACTAAAAGGTTTAAGTTCTGATATAATTTTAGCAATATCTATGCCTTTTCCTCGAAAATTAAGAATACTGATAGCTCCGCTGGATTGGGGACTGGGGCATACAACCCGGTGTATACCGGTTATCGATGCGTTGCAGAAAGAAGGAGTTGAAGTGGTTATCGCCGGCAATAAAGTTCAGGAAAGCGTATTGCTGGCTGAATTTCCCGGTTGTACTTTTTTGCCGCTCGAGGATATGGCGTTGTGTATAGCCGTAAAAGAAAGGGATTTTTGTTGAAAATGATGCAGCAACTTCCCGCATCGCCTCAGTTGTAAAAAGGGAAAACAGGTGGCTTCAGGAGGTTATCGTACAGGAACGAATAGATGGTGTCATAAGCGATAATCGTTTTGGCCTTTTTAGTAAAAAAGTGCCTTGTGTTTTTATTACCCATCAGTTGCGGATTAAAACAGGCCTGGGTAACCGGGTTGATTGGGTATCACAGACATTCAATTACCGGTATATCAACCGTTTTAGCCGTGTTTGGGTGCCCGATTTTGAAGGCCCCGAAACCTGGCGGGTATGTTATCTCACAGTTCCCGCCTGCCTGCCGCAGAAGTTTCTTATGTAGGAGCTTTAACCAGGGTGAATGGTGAAGGGCCGGGGCGTAAAGGAGATCAGATCGTTTTTATCTTTTCGGGGCCTGAGCCTCAGCGGAGCATTTTTGAACAGGAAGTTTTTAAGCAGCTGAAGGGCCTGACGCAGCCGGTTGTAATAATACGCGGCACACCACTTTTGCAGAATTTGCCATCGGTTAATAATGCCATTCTTTATAATCATTTGCCGGCAAAGGAAATGCAGGAGGTAATGCGATCGGCCGCTTTAATTGTATGCAGAAGCGGTTATAGCTCGGTAATGGATATTAACGCCCTGAGGCAAAAATCTGTTCTCGTGCCCACACCCGGCCAAACCGAACAGGAGTACCTGGCTCAATACCTTATGGAGCAAAGATTTGCAATAAGTGCCGATCAGCACAATTTTGAATTACAGCAGGTTATTGAAAAGGCCGCTACCTTCCCCTACGACGGGTTTATCGAAACCAACCCGGCGCTGCTGCAAAAAGCCATTAGGCTTTTTTGCAGGACTGCGGGCGTCGGCGCTAGAATTTTACCAGAAAGCCCAAACCGAGCATCGATTTTATTTGTGCGGCAGGTGATTCATTGTTCGCGCCAAACAATCTGACGTCATCGTCATATATCATATCCAGGCTGTAAGTAAGCGTAAGATATTTAGTGAGCTTCATATTGATAAGATTGGTCCAGTACAGATCTACGTTCTTAGGCTTTTCCAGGTAGTTGGAGTACAAATCCAGCCGGCTCTTGTAGGAGAACATTTTATTGATCTCTTTGAAATAATTCAGCGAAGCAAAAGCCCCAAATTCGGTTTTGGAGTGCCTGCCGGGATCTACTCCGTAAGCACCAACAGATGAAAGGGAGTCATTTTTTACTATCGTCCATCTTACCGTAGCGGGAGACATAAATGCAGAGAACTCTTTATTGGGTTTCCACTCAAGGCCCGGGCTGAGGAGCACATATGCCGGAGACAGGAAGTTAGAGCTAAACGTCCGGTTGCCGTCATTGTCATAGGTATACCCTTTAAATAGCTGCGATCTGAAGTTGAACAATGCGCCTACGTTCCATTTTTTCACCTATTGCATATCCGTATTTTGATACCAGGTCGATACGGTCGTCGTTCTTCCTGCTTCCAAGCGAGGTGGTATTTATGTAGCCAATGTTAAGATCGAGTGTATTATCCCAGGAGTGTTTGTTTTTCTTATAAAAAGCGTAGGTGCTAAGGTTTCCGTTTATAGCCAGGAGAATTTATCACCCCGGCGGCCCAGTTACTCAATGAACCCTGCGCGGCATTCAATCCTACAAATCCTCCTGTTTTCCATACTTTAGCAGTAGTGTCATTCGGGTCCTTCTTTATTTGCCTTTCAGAATCCTTTTTTAAATTTTTAACTGTTTCATCCTGAGCCAGTACGGTTAAGCTGCTCAAGAAAGCAACTACAAATAGTATCTTTTTCATATTTGTTTGGTATTGGCTACAAAAATAAGTATCTAATGCTTAAAGGTTTGTAGGAAATTAATTTTATATTTGGCTACTGTGGTGTAATAAGGTGCAGGGGATAAGCAAAAATACAGCGACTATTACAGCTAAGCCAAATTGAACGCTTTATGAACAAAGATGCCGGCAGCATCTTCATCCTCAGAAAGTTGACAAAAAAACCTCCGCCGGGAGCGAAGGTTTAATAATGCTGTAGGGGAGGGGTCGAACCTCCACGAGGCGGTTAGCCGCAACACAAAGTTAGTGGTCAATCCTGGTCGGCCTGACGGTCGGCTCTATGTTGTGTTTATCCCGTGATCCTCACCCTCGAGACAAGAGGGCATGTCTGCCAAAAGTTTCATCACCCCACAATTTTTAAGAACTTTGCCTGTATTATCAGGCTTTGTTAGAACAAAAATAAAGATAAATGGTCGTTCGTTCCAAATATTTTAAGAATATTTTTTAAAATATAGTAATTATTCAATAAATTGCAATTGATATTAGATTATATCAAATTAAAGCTGCTTAAATATGAATTCTAAATTAAATCTTGATAAGCTGGATCTGCAGATCATTGAGCACATGATGGATGATGCCGAGATATCGTATGCCGACCTGGGAAAGAAATTATTTGTATCCGGCGGTACTATACATGTGCGTATTAAGAAGCTGCAGAAGGACGGTGTTGTGAAAGGAACCCGCCTTAACCCCGACCTGAAGCTTTTAGGATACGATGTAATTGCGTTTATTGGTATTTACCTGCGGGAAAGCTCCTTATACGATTCGGTTGCCAAAGAGCTGCATAAAATAAAAGAAATTGTACGCCTGAATTATACAACAGGAAATTACAGCATGTTTGCTGAAATTGTTTGTAAGGATATATCTGAGTTAAGAGATGTATTGCACGAAAAACTGCAGAAGATAAAAGGTATTGAGCGAACCGAAACCTTTATATCGCTGGAGGAAAGTTTTCGAGAAGCGTAAAGGTATTAGATCAGTAACCGGTTCTTACAAACCGGTGCTTTCGGTAGCGATCATCTTTAAAAACTCGCCTTCGCTGATAATTTTTACGGTATTTAGTTTTTGGCTTTATCAAGCTTGCTGCCTGCGTCTTCACCTACTACCAGGTAATTGAGCTTTGCACTTACGCCGCTTAGTATTTTTCCTCCTCTCGCTTCTGCCATTTCTTCGGCCTCGCTTCTTTTAAGTGTGGGAAGTGTTCCGGTAAAAGAAATGTTACGCCGTCCAGCTCTCCTCCGCCGTGCATTTGCTTACTGTTATTGGTCATCGTAATGCCAAGCTCATTTTCCAGCTCCTGCAGCATTTTAATATTGTCTTCACTGCTAAAAAAGTGAACAATGCTGCCCGCTACTTTCGGACCGATATCTTCCAGCGTCTGTAGTTCTTCCTGAGAGAATTTTTTAAGATCGAGTAAGTGATGAACCTTCTGAGCCAGAACTTTGGCAGTGGTTTCACCTACAAACCTGATTCCCAGGGCAAAGATCAGCCTGTGCAGGGGCTGTTGTTTACTTTGCTGTATGGCTTCTTTAAGCTTCTCGATCGATTTGGCGCCAAACCCTTCCAGCTTGCTAATGGCTTCAAAGTCCAGCTTGTAAATACCCGGGATGTCTTTTAATAAACCCAGGTCATAAAACTTTTTAATGTTAGCTTCTCCGAATCCTTTTATATCCAGCGCGTCTTTGCTTACATAATGTATCATACGTTCTACCACCTGTGCCGGGCATTCAATATTTACGCAACGCCAGGCAGCTTCACCTTCTTCCTTAAACAGCCTGCTGGAACAAACAGGGCATTCCTCCGGAAATTCTATTTTAGTTTCCGTTCCGGTGCGTAGCTCCGCCAATGGTTTAACGATATACGGAATAACATCGCCGGCTCTTTCTACCAATACGGTATCGCCAATCATGAGGTCTTTCTCGCGGATCACATCTTCATTAAATAAAGAAATAGAGCTTACCGTAACGCCCCGATATAAACAGGCTCAATTTTGGCAACAGGAGTGATAGAACCTGTGCGGCCTACCTGGAAATCTACATTGAGTAGTTTGCTGGTACCCTGCCTTGCTTTAAACTTAAATGCCATGGCCCAGCGGGGTGATGTGAGGTCATGCCCAACCGGTCCTGTAAATCAAAATTGTTTACTTTGATCACCATACCGTCAATTTCATAAGGCAGGTCGTCTCTTTTCTCTTCAAATTCGAGGCAATACTGTATTACCGCATCTATGCCATCAAATACACGCATTTCTTTAACCGGGCTTCTGAAGCCCAGGTCCCACAAGAGCTTTAAAGAGCCGGCATGTGTTGTCAGCTCTTCAGGCACTTCTTTTCCCGGGAGCAGTGTATAATCGCTGATATGGTAAACAAAAGCTTCGAGGCTTCTCCTTCTTACTTCTGCCGGATCTTTTATCCGAAGTGTACCGGCTGCGGCGTTACGTGGATTGGCCAAAGGCGCCAGGCCTTTTTCCACCAGGGCATCATTATATTTTTTAAAGCTGTTTTTATTCATCAGCACTTCGCCGCGTATTTCTACCTGTTGCAATCCATAATTGCTGAAGCGCGCTGAAAGAGGTAAAGTGCGTATTTGCTTTATATTGATGGTTACATCATCTCCTGCTACGCCATTGCCGCGTGTGGCGCCGCGTGCCAGTAAATCGTTTTCATAAATAAGCGAGATGCTTCCGCCATCAAATTTTGGTTCAACGCAATAAGTAATTATGTCCAGCTTAGACAATTGCCTGGCTTTGCGGTCAAAGTCTTTCAGGTCTGCTTCGTTGTAAGAGTTATCCAGTGACAGCATTGGAACCAGGTGCGGTACCGTTACAAAGTTGCCGGTTAGTTCTTTAGCTACTCTTTGTGTGGGGAGTCTTTGGTGATCCAGTCTTTATGAGCCTGTTCTGTTCTTTCCAGTAATTTAAATAGCTGGTCGTATTCTCCGTCGGCTATCAACGGGTCGCTTAAAACATAATAACGGTATTCGTGAAAACGCAATGCCTGGCGCAGCAGTTCTGTACTTTCCTGAGATGCAAGCGTTTCAGGATTTTCTTTTAAGAGCGCCTGCGTATTTTCCTGCAAGGCTATTGTATTTTCTTTGCTGTACATATAAACGGATAAAAAAGCGATTAAAAGTAAAGTTTTTACAGCATAAAAAAGCCGTCCTGTATAAGACGGCTTTTGAAAATTTTAGCGAACAATCATAATGGCGCCACCCGATGGCGGTGGGCTGGGGCGGTTACCCCGCCAAATTTCCTTGGGTAGTATGAAAAGGTTACCATGAAATACTGTTGCAAGCCATTCGTAATGGTGGTGGTTGCAGCGTTTTCCCGAACAAAGTTGGTAATATTTTTATTCTGCCTTAATAAATCGAATGCTGATAATTTAAGTTCTGCTTTTTGCTGCATAAAACGATAAACGGCATTGGCATTCCATATATTTACTTTTACTGAATTACCATTCGCCGCAATGTTATTCTGGTAGTTAAGCGATGTATTTAATGTAAGTTCTTTGGTAATGAAATAGTTAATATTTCCCGAGGTGGTGTAATTGCGTATAACGGAGCTGATACGGCTGGAGCTTCGCTGTTCACTCCTGTTGGTAGCAATAGTTTCCCCGATTGTGATATTGAATTTATCGATCAGGCTATAGGTTGCGCTCAGGTTATTGGATATAGAATTGTTGGTAGAGGTAGAGCTCACAGAATTAATAAATCCGGGGCGTTCATTAGTAGAAAGATTCAACCTGTAAGAGAAATTAAGGTTACTTAATTTGGTGAGATTGGTAGAGAACCGGGTGCTAAAGTTCCCGCTGACGGCTCTTTGATTATCTACATTGATCAGGTAACGAATGCTTCTCCCGGAACTATCATAAACAAGATTGTCACTTACCGCGTTGGCTGTATTATTATAATTGATGCCTATGCTCGCGCTGTAATTGCTTTTTGTGTTCATTTTGGCGCGGCTGATATCAAAATTCCAGTTACTATACGTATTGGTTGAGGCTTTAAGATTAGGATTACCCGCTATGATATTATACCGGTTGGTACTGTCTACCAGGGGATACAGCTGATCAATAGATGCGGGCGTTTGCTGCATGTTGGCCCAGAGGTAAGAGTTGATCCTATACGCATTATTCTTGTTGTAACTAAAATTCATGTTCAGGTTTGGAGTAAATGCTGTGAAGTTCCTGTCGATATTACGAAACAAAAAGCTCGACTCATTTTTTTGGTTCAAGAACTGGTATTTTAATTCTACGCCTATGGAGAACCAATAGTTGTATTTTTCCCATACCGATTTATTGATAGATTTCCTGAAGGTTAAACCTGGTTTATAAAAGAAGTTAGTGAGTATATTGTTATTGGTCAGCAAATCATTTGTGCTGTATAAGTTGTTGAGGGTATCCAGATCAGCAACCCTCGAATCCAGTTCGCTTCTGCTGATGCTGATGTCGTTAGCCAGGGATACATCTATATTGAAGAAATTATAAATGCCGAATATCAGGCTTTTGAACCCATCATAGTTGAGGGTCAGGCTGGCATTGTAATTCCTGTTAAGCGTGTTGTACCTTCTGTCGATCAGGTCTGAAGGAATGGTATCAATATAAGACAGGAAACGGCTTACTGTATTGCTGTTGCTACTTGAATTATTATAACCTCCATTGAAAAACAGCATAAAATTTTTCCTGGGATCCTGCAATTGTCCAGCATCGTTAGAGCGTATAAAACCAAACATATTCAGGTTGTCGCTCACGGTGGTAGATCTGTTGCGATTAATGGCGGTACTTATTGCTGTTGAGTCATTTTTGAAAACATTAGTAGTTGATTCATTTTCACTGCTTGTAAACTGGTTGGTATAGTTAGCTGTGAGGTTTACAAAATTGCCAAATTGTTTGCGGTTCTCATACATGAACTTTACGTTATTACTGGCATTATTGTTCATGCCCCGGCTTTCACCAATGTTCGATAATTTATAGCTGCTATTGTTTTGAGTGATATTTTGAATATTGGTGGTATTAGTTATAACATTTCTCAAAGTATTCAGGTAGCCGTAGTCTGCCGACATGCGGTTATAGAATTGAGAGTTATCCGATTCAGAAAAGCTGTGTTGTATTTTGGCGTTGGCATAAGTTCGCCTGGTAATACCATCGGCTCCGCCGCCGCGACCTCCAAAAATACCCTGAAGTTTGATTTAAAGGTATTTTCCAGGAATGCATTTTCGCCTGTTCCTTCCTCTTTATTGATATTATTGATACCCGCTGCAATGCCTGCCTGCGTTCGTTTATTATAAAACTGCATCACGCCATCGCCTGTATATCTGTCATCGGTTCCATAGCCTGCACCTATTTTGCCAAACATACCTTTTTTTCTTATCGGCTTTCAGCTTAATGTTCATGGCATAAAGGGAATCCGTTTTCTCTTCAGACTGCTGTACTTTTGACAGGTCTTTTTCCTGGTACAATTGAATTTTATCAATAGCATTTTTAGGCAGGTTCTGAGTAGCGGTTTGAGCGGCCCCACCAAAGAAAGGCTTTCCATCCACATACACTTTTTCCAGCTTGCGGCCATTCATAGTGATCGTTCCGTCGCCCCAAACGGTTAGCCCCGGTACACGCATGAGCATATCCTCTACCACTGCGTTTGAGTCCAGCTTAAATGCATCGGGATTTATTTCCAGTGTGTCGCCGTTCATTCTTATAGGCTGTACTGCTTTTACTACCACCTCATCCATCTCGTTGTCTGTTTTCTGGTACATGAAAAGCTTTTTGAAATCGGTAACCAGGTTCAGGCTGTCAAGCAGGATGTTCTTAACCAGTGGCCGGTATCCCGTGTGCGATACAACCATATACAGCGGAACTTTGGAGGGCAGGTTTTTGATATCAAATTCGCCTGACTCATTACTGAGCTGGAACTCTACGATACTCGAATCCGACTGCTTAAAAACAGAAACAGACGCAGATTGTAAGGCGTAATCATTAATGGAGTCATAAATAATACCTTTTACTCCTCCAATATTTTTCTGAGCCATCAATGCGGATGGGGCCAGCGCTATCAGGCATAGCAGTAAGAACGTTCTCATTATTTGGCAGTTGATGGTTTTATTTTTAATTTAATAACAATGGCATTGTCGAACTTGTCAAGCTTTGCCAAAAGCTCTTTCATTTTTTCAGGAAGATTCTTGTTTTGCGCAATCAGCTTTTCTTTTTCCCTAAGTAAATCAACACTCGATATGCGGGTATAAACATACTCCTTATCCTGTTCCGTAATCGACGAGAAAATTTTCGGAGGCAGGAAGTGTACCGTGCTATCAGTAGTTATTTTACCAAGGTCGTATAACTTATTGTCCACGGAATTGAACAGAAAATTCTTTTGGGCATAGTTAACCGCTCTTGTGGTAAAAAATAGCAGGTGTTGATGCTCCACCAGGTTGTTGAAGCCCGATATAACTTTGTTGTTTTTATTTACAGCTGTATTATATTCGATATTACTCCTGAACATGGTTGACTGGAAATCGCCGGTCATCGTCTGGTCGGCAGGGAAAACAAATTTGTATTTCTGGTAGAGCGAGTCGGCGGTAAGCGCATAAATAGTATTGTCGAACTGCTTTTGAACTAAGAGCGCTGTTTCATCAAGTGTATTGTTAACAGAGAAGCTGACATTGGCATAATAAGGTGGTAGCTTGGGAAGGTTAATGAAAGGAAAATAAGATTTAATGATCTTATCGCCTTTAATAATGTCGAGGTGATAATCAATGGTGTCTTTTAAATATTTATTGTACCGGCCATTTACTGACAAATAATAACCGTTTAAGTAAAAAATGTTATTCAGGGCATAGCGGGGTGTGGGTAGTTTTTCAATACTGTAGTGGTTTGCTTTGTCCAGGTGCAGCAACTCCAGGCTGGTGTATTTGGAGAAATCTGTTTTGGCAGATTGTTCAACCATTTGCTGTGCCTTCAGCTCGGGAATGGTATAGTTTTTATTGACCGCTTTTATAAAGAGTGCGTTTTTGGAGCCAACATATTGAACACCTGTTATCCGGTATTTCTTTTTTTTGTATTTGTGCAGAAATTTTCCTGCTTGTCAAATATAAGTACTGCATTAGCTATGTTGTCGAGGAGGACAAAGTGATTGGGTGTTACTAAAAAATTCTGAACATTATTAAAACTACTTGCTTTTGTAGTTTCAAGCGGTATCAGTTCAGCGTCAGAAAATATTACAGAAGCTTTGAGCCCCAGTGCATTTTCAGGATTCAGATATAAGGCTTTGTCCTGCGCCCGCAAACACATGGGACATAAGGCCAGGCAAATAACCCAGGTCAATATTCTCATAAACTATTTTGCGGCAAGATAATATCTTCAAACGGTCTACGAATGTTTCGTAATTCTTTTAACTTATTATTAGGAAATAGCGGGTGTTAATATCCTGTCAAAATGCGATCCATGAATACTCAATCTTGTGCCGATGGATGGGCAAAGAAAATGCGCCGGGAACAGGCGCATTACTGATAGGATACGGGTTGTTTATTGCAAAATGTTTTTAGAGAGGATATGATATTCGCCGGGAGCAAGGCTTACATTGTAAGTATTGCCGGGCAATGACACTATGTTATTGTTATTGACCGCATCATACCATACGCCTGCAGCACCCACATCAATCGACGCTGTTTGGGTAACAACGTCAAAGTTGCCTACTACCACCACGGTATTCGTACCATCCTGTAGTCTCAGGTATTTAACAGCCCCGCTCAAATTATAGATAAAGCTGCTGGTAGCAAATAGGGAATTGTTCTTCTTGAGCCTGATCAATCCTGAAAAAGCATTTTTAATGCCAGCCGGCCAGCCTGTGTATTATAATTCCATAGAACGGGCTTCTCACCGGTACGTCCATTCTGCTCAATAGAAATATCATACCCTAACTCGCCAAATTGCCAGATCATTTTAGGGCCCGGCAGTGCAAAGAAAAATGCCGCACATAATTCTTGTCTCTTCAAAGCCGTGTTCAGGTCTTTTATATTATAGCTCCCCGCTGCATTTCCGTATTGCAGGTTTTTGTACATCATGCGTTCTTCATCGTGGCTTTCCATGTAAGTAATTAATCCATCGGGTTGCGCAAATCCATGTGTTTTATAATCGGCCCGTTTAAGATCAGAACCGTTATTGTTCAGCCAGCCCATACTGGCCTCGTTAAAATTGTGGTTAAGGTTATTCCAAAGCATCATGCCATCGGCGGCCAGCTCTTTTTCCTCTTCATCATAACATAAATGCTCCAGTATTACATATGCTGTAGGATCAATCGACTTTATGTGGCTGTTATAATCTTTCAGTATTGCTATCCTGCTGGGGTCTTTGGCGCTCAACGCGTCCATTGTAGTGGTAGCTTTCTGTGTAAATCCTTTGGTAAAATCAAAACGAAAGCCGTCTATCTTGTATTCCTGAAGCCAGAATTTCAGTACATCTTTGACAAACGCGCGGGTGGCCGCACTTTCATGATTAAAATCGTTTCCAAATGTCAATGCAGCATGAGGCGCCTGTGTATTAAACCAGGGATTATCGGCCGCCGGCCGTTTATTAGCAGCGTCCCAATATAATTGTACCATGGGCGATTGTCCTTCAGCATGGTTGAATACTACGTCCAGTATCACCGCAATACCTTTCGCATGGCAGGCATCTATAAGGGCTTGCAGCGCTTGCTTACTGCCGTAGTATTTGTCGGGCGCAAAATAAAAGGATGGGTTATATCCCCAGCTGATATTGCCTTCAAATTCGTTAACGGGCAGCAGCTCTATAGCGTTAACGCCGAGGGTGCTTAAGTAGCTGATGGTGTCTTTTAAAGTCTGATAGTTATTAGCAGCCAGGAAATCGCGAAGCAGTAGTTCGTAAATCACGAGATCGTTTTTGGCCGGCCTGGAAATAGACGGATGGGTCCAGTTATAAGTAGCCTGTCCGGCCTTCATTGTGCTTACGATGCCTGTTGTTTTTCCTGCAGGATAAATACCGAAACCAGCATAATTGGCAGCAGGTATATATTGGTCGTTACCGGGATCCAGCACTTTTTCGGTATAAGGATCAGCAACTTTAATTGTTCCATCCACCCAAAACTGGTAGGCGTATTCCGTGCCCGGGTTAAGCCCGTCTAGTTGTACCCACCAGGTATTCCCATCGGGCGTACGTTTCATGTAGGCGTTAGCGGTAGCTGTCCAGTTATTAAAATCACCAATAGCGTATACATAGTTTTTTTGCGGGGCATACAAAGCCAGTATGGCCGAACTGCCGTTATTTAAAAAGGTCACTCCATTGGGTTTGGCACCTGCCGGCAGGCTGCCGTAGTTACGGCGCCGTTGGCCGTTAGCTTAAACGATTCCTGAACTGAGCCGTTGGCAATAAGTTTTATAACCTGTTCGCCGATCATTGTAATGGTAGCCTTGCCTGTAATTTGTGTGGCATTGCTAGCGGTGGCAAATTCCACATCGTTTAAAGTGAGCTTTAAACTGGCAGACTGAGATGCCACTCCGCTTATGTCTATTTGCTGGCCTATTGTTATAGTGGCCGCAGCTGGGGTAGGGGTATAGGTAGGGTTTAGCTCAGGCCGCAAAAAGCGAACACTTAATCCGCTGGTATAAACTGGCAGATAAATATCACTTCCATCAGGGTTACGGCCAACCAGTGTGCCGTCAGCATTTCTGAAAACCATAGCTATTTTTTTGTATCTGTTCACCTGCCGGAACACCAAAAAAGTTTGAGGCGTAATAGT
Organism: Paraniabella defluvii; assembly: GCA_019316985.1. GTDB lineage: Bacteria > Bacteroidota > Bacteroidia > Chitinophagales > Chitinophagaceae > Niabella > Niabella defluvii. The sequence goes on along the minus strand of CP079215.1, from coordinate 1,265,907 downwards.
AATAGAGTAAGTGCCGTTTGATTGGCGCGTCATCTTTGATGCGGGATCCGGTGTGTTGAAAGTGTTGCTTTTGGTATATTTCCAGCTACCATTACTGCTATTGGTTACTACGCCCCAGTGAACGTACACTTCACCCGTAAAACCATTTAGCAGGGCATTTCCTTTAGCGGGGTTGAAATAGAGCGTTACCGGTTCGTTTGCCTGTGGGAAATTTTTGTCGGTAGTTATAAGTCCTGTTTGTGTAACAGGCGTTACTACAGGCGGCTGTGGCTCGGGTGGTTCGCTGGGATTTGTTTTTTTACAGCCGAGGCTGATTGCTAAAAGGATTATAGGCAATAGAAATCGTTTCATCTGTATATTTTGTGGTTACTCGAAGCAATAATTTTTATAAAACAGAAATTATCAGTTGAAATAATGGATGCAGCAAGGCAGCAATTATTGTCTATTCTTTAATGTGTACTCAATACACAAATATAAAGAGGTTTTTGAATGTGCCCGTTAATTTTTCGTTGAAAAGAATTTTTGCGATGTTTGCCTTATTAGGAAAATTATATTAGGTTTGTGTATATAGAACACATTGTAAAAGCCATGACGAGTAATCCCCTGTTAAAAAGTGCAGCAGTAGAGAAGAGCAGCCACCTGGAGTATTTTAATATTGCGGTGTCGGTAGACTGTGTGATTTTCGGTTACGAAGATAAGGAGTTGAAGGTATTGTTGATACAGTCTGACCTGGAGGAATTTTCGGGTTTGTATTCTTTATTGGGCGACCTGGTAAAACCGGATGAGGACCTGGATGCCGCTTCTTACCGCGTGTTGAAAGATCGTACGGGGCTTGATGATGTGTTTTTGCAGCAGGTACATACGTTTGGAAGTGTAAATCGTCACCCTTCCGGTAGGGTTGTAAGCACCGCCTATTATTCGCTGGTAGACATCAACAGTCATAAGCTGAATATCGATAGTAATGATTTGCATTGGCATGCTGTTAAAGGCATTAAAAAGCTGGCCTTCGACCATAAGCAGATCATAGAGACCTGTGTGAAAATGTTGCGTGAGCAGATTATGGAGCACCCTATTGTACACAACCTGCTACCGGAGAAATTTTCGTTGCGTGCCTTACAGGAACTGTATGAAGCCATTTTGGGAACACCGCTCGACCGCAGGAACTTCAGGAAAAAGATTGCATTAAAGAGCTGGTTAGTGGAGCTGGATGAGCTGGAGGAAGATGTAACCCACCGCCCGGGTAAGTTGCACAAATTCAAGACGAAAGCCGTAAAATCTTCTGTTTCAAAAAAGGATAAAAATTTTTTTTTGACTATGTGTACTTAATACACATAAGTATCCCTACCTTTGTTTTTGTATCGAAAATTTATTGTGTACTTTGTACACATAATTACCTGAGAAAATTAACATTGTTTGTCTATGCAAAGTAAAGATTGCGTGCGTTTTTAACGCTACTAATGGTGATTTGCGTGCTAACTGTTTTTGCGCAAACCCGGCAAGTAACCGGCAAGGTTACCGAAGATGTATCCAACCTTCCCGTTTCGGGAGCTACTGTTGAAGTAAAGGGAACGAACTATGCAACGGTTACCGATTCGGCAGGAAATTACCGGTTAACGGTTCCCGAAGGAAGTGGCACCCTGGTATTCTCTTTTGTAGGATACGCCAGCCTCGAGTTGCCTGTAACAGGAAATATTGTAAATGCCGTTTTGGTACATACCACGGGTTCCATGGAAAGTGTGGTAGTGATCGGTTATGGTACTGCCAGGAAAAAAGATCTGACTGGTGCTGTGGCTACCGTTTCTGCAAAAGATTTCCAGAAAGGAAATATAACAACGCCCGACCAGTTAATCGCAGGCAAGGTTTCGGGTGTAGCTATTACATCTAATGGTGGTCGCCCGGGGCAGGGGAGTACCATTCGTATAAGGGGCGGCTCTTCTTTAAATGCCAGTAACGATCCGTTAATTGTTATCGACGGGGTACCCGTTGATAACGGAACAATAAGCGGGGCGGCCAATCCGTTAAGTTTTATTAATCCAAACGATATTGAAAGCTTTACAGTATTAAGATGCTTCCGCTTCGGCTATCTATGGATCGAGAGCCAATAACGGGGTAATTATTATCACCACTAAAAAGGGAAAGGCCGGAAAGATCAGGGTTTCTTACAGCACCAATAATTCGCTGTCTACCCTTGCAAAAAAGCTGGATGTATTGACAGGAGACCAGGTCAGGGAAATAGTTAGCCAATACGGAACTAATCTTCATAAGGGGCAGGTTGGAAGTGCGAATACCAATTGGCAGGATGTTATTTACCGGCCGGCTTTTGCATCGGACAATAATGTAACCATTACCGGAGGCATCAGGCAAATACCTATCGTATTTCACTGGGATATCTGAACCAGGATGGGTTGTTACGTACCGATAATTTAAAACGTACTTCTGTTGGCCTTGCTTTAAATCCAACTTTCTTCAACAACCATTTAAAAGTCGATCTGAATTTAAAAGGCTCTGTTCAAAACACAAGGTTTGCTAACGACGGGGCAGTAGGCGCTGCAATCAGTTTCGATCCTACCCAGCCGGTTTATATGGATGACCCAACCTACGGCGGCTATTTCCAATGGACGGAAGCAAACGGCACACTGGTACTAAACAGGGCTAATAACCCGTTGGGCATGTTAGAGCAGACCTTTGATAAACAAAAGCCTATGAGGAGCATTGGTAATTTGCAGCTGGATTACAAATTTCATTTCCTGCCCGAATTAAGAGCCAACGTTAACCTGGGTTATGATGCTTCCAGTAATGAAGGAACCAAATTTATACCTGCTAATGCGGCTACTAACTTCCTGGATGGCGGCCGGTTTGAACAAGGCAAGCAGAACCGGTTTAATTCTGTTTTTGATTTTTACCTCAACTATGCAAAAGATATTGCCAAACACAGAATAGATGTCACAGTAGGACATTCTTACAATAATTTCAGAACGAAAAATTATTCTTTCAGAGCTTTAAATGCCAACAAAGACACCATAGCCGGTACCACCGCTCCTGTATATCCGTTTGACATCCCCGAAAACACATTGATCTCTTACTGGGGAAGGTTATTATACAATTATAACAGTAAATACTTTCTTACAGCCAGTTTACGAAGAGACGGCTCTTCGCGTTTCGCTCCTGAAAACAGGTGGGGCTGGTTCCCTTCGGTGGGATTGGCCTGGAGTCTGAAAAATGAACTCTTTAAAAATACCGCAGATCTTTCCGAGTTAAAATTAAGATTTGGATATGGACTTACCGGGCAGCAGGATGGTATTGGTAATTACGATTACCTGGCAAGATATGGCGTAGGAGGATTAAGTGCTGCCTATCAGTTTGATAATACGTTTTACAATGCCTATGGCCCTTTTGGCTATAATTACAATTTAAAGTGGGAAGAGCTCTCTTCTTATAACGTAGCCCTTGATTTTGGCTTTCTGCGTAATCGCATCAATGGTAGCATCGACTTTTACGTCAGGGAATCTAAAGATCTTTTAAATGCAATACCGCAGGCCGCAGGTACTAACTTCAGTGCTTATGTGTTGGCAAATGTTGGAACCTTGCGTAACTCAGGGGTTGAGTTTACTTTAAACACGCAACCGGTAGCTACAGAGAAGGTAAGTCTTGATGTAAATTTCAACTACACCTATAACAAAAATGAAATTACCAACCTTACGGTTATACCCGATGATCCTACTTACCTGGGAATTCCTACCGGCGCAACGCAAAGCAACGGCAATACCCAGCTTCATGCTGTAGGCCATCCCAGAAACACGTTTTATCTATATCAACAGGTGTATGATAACAATGGTAAAGCGATAGAGGGGCTGTTTGTGGATAGAAACAGGGACGGCCTGGTTAATAATGATGACAAATATTTAAATCACAGTGCGGTGGGCAACCATATGTTTGGATTGAGCTCTAACCTGGCTGTTAATAAATGGAGCGGAGGATTTGTGGCCAGGGCTACGCTGAATAATTTTGTATATAACAATGTATTTGCCGACAGGAGCACGCGTACCGCAATTACCGGCGCCTATACATTTGGGCAACGGCATCAATAACTACTACAATACAGGGTTTACCCAGGAACGGGAATCTCAGCAATGAGCGATATGTGGGTGGAGAATGCATCCTTTATCAGGATGGATAACATTTTTGTGGGTTACAATTTCGGAAGCCTTACGAAATACATCAGTTCTTTCAGAGCAGTTGCCAGTGTACAAAATGCCTTTATTATAACTAAGTACAAAGGGCTGGATCCAGAGGTAAATAATGGTATAGATAATAATATCTATCCGAGGCCACGGATTTTTTCACTGGGTTTAAATTTTGATTTCTAATCTAAAAAACGAGCATGTATGAAATATTTTAAAAGTTATATATACCTGTTGGCGGTTGCTCTGATGCTTGTGGTAAGCGGCTGTCATAAGGACCTTGACAGGTTTCCCACAAATGATTTAACGGCAGACAAAGTTTTTAATAATGTACAAGGCTATACCAATGCGCTGGCAAAGCTATATGTATCGTTCGCGGTCACAGGAACAAATGGGAGAGATATACCGGCAGAAATTGTAGCCGATGAGGGCAATACCGGTTTTTTAAGACAGCTTTGGTACCTGCAATCTTTAACTACCGATGAGGGGCTTTGGACCTGGAGTGGTAACACAGACCCTGTAAACATGCATGAGATGAACTGGAATGCCAATAGCTATGTGGTAGCAGGATTATATTTCCGTTGCTACTACATTATCACCCTGGCGAACAACTTTATCAATGAATCTTCTGATGCAAAGCTCTCGCAGCGCGGTTTTAGCGGTGCTGATGCAGAAACGATCAAACGCTACAGGGCTGAAGCACGGTTTTTAAGAGCATATAGTTATAGTATATTGTTAGATCACTTCGGAGCTGTTCCTTTTACGGATGAAAGCTATGTGATTGGCTCTGGTGTGTCTCCCAAACAATTATCCAGGCAGGAGATCTTTAGCTTTGTTGAATCAGAGCTGAACGCTATTGATGCAGAACTGGCAGCACCCAGAGCCAATGAGTTAGGCAGGGTAGATAAAGCCGCTGCCTGGGCATTGTTATCCCGGCTATATTTAAACGCCAATGTTTATACCGGTAGTCCGAAATATACAGAGTCTGTTGCTGCTTCTAAAAAAGTAATAGATGCAGGCTATACATTACACAATAATTACACACAGTTGATGCTGGCCGATAACCACACGCTGGCCAACGAGTTCATCTGGACGATCCGCTTTGATGGTACTAACACGCAGTCTTACAGCGGTACCATTTTTTGGTGCACGGCCCTTCGGGTGTGCCAGGCAATGTGTCTGGTACCAATGGTACGTGGAACTGTATCCGTATTACAGAAGATTTTGTGGATAAGTTTAATGCGGCTGATATAAGGGGTCAGTTCTGGACTACCGGTCAAACAAAGTCTGTAGCTAGCTTATTGGGAGACCCTACAGCGGGCTATTCCTCCAGCAAATTCAGGAACCTGACGCGCACGGGCGCTCCCGGGCCTAATACTGATGCGGGCGGCACTTTTGTGGACATCGACTTTCCTGTGTTCAGGTTAGCTGAAGTATACCTGAACTATGCCGAAGCAGTATGGCGGGGAGGAGCTGGCGGCGACAATACAACTGCGCTGGGATATTTACAGGCCCTTGCCAGGAGAGCCAGGCCCGGAGACCCGTCTGCCTCAACTGTGCCAACGCTTACTGAAAACTATTTGATAGATGAGAGAGGACGTGAGTTGTTCTGGGAAGGGCACAGGAGAACCGATTTGATAAGATTTGGAATGTTTACAACGGGTAAGTACTTATGGGACTGGAAAGGGAATGTTCGAAACGGAACTGCTGTTGATGATAAATATAACGTATACCCCATTCCGGCAATCGACAGATCTTCTAACCCATCATTAATTCAAAACCCTGGCTATTAAAAAACGTACTGATATGAAGAATATTGTAAAATTCGTTTGCCTGGCCTGGCTGTTTGTTGCAGGCTGTACCAAAGAAGACAAGTTAGTAGTATTGGAGGGAGGAACGGCTCCGGTATTATCTGCTAATGTATCTACCCCCTTATACTTAAAGAAGAAGAAAAACGTAATGATGCCGTTAAGTTTTCATGGACAAATCCGAATTACTCCTGAACACAGGACTGAGTTCTCAGAACGTGAGTTATCTGCTGCAAGTTGATAAGGCTGGAGGAAATTTTTCCAGTCCGCTGCTGCAGGAAGTAAGCATCCTTTCAGAATTGTCCAGGAATTTCACAGTTCAGGACCTGAACGCCATTTTAACTAAGATGGATTTGGAGGACAATGTTTCACATAATTTGGAATTTAGGATCAAAAGTACGCTGGGTGCTACAGCAGCTCCGCTTTTATCTAATTCATTGTCGCTAAAAATAACGCCCTATTTGGATGTAGTAGTACCGGTACCTGAATCAGGAACCCTGTATGTGACCGGCAACGCTACCGCCAGCGACTGGACAAATAGTCCGCCTGAATCACAAAAAATGACTCAGGTTAGTAAAACGGAGTACACCATTACTTTGACTCTTATGGGCGGAGATAAATACATCAAATTTGTAAGTAAGCCCGGTAACTGGCAGCCGCAATATGGTGGTTCAACTGCTGATGCAGGTACGTTAGCATATAATTTGGGCGGTGGAAGTGATCCGGATGCAATTCCGATTGCAAGTAACGGCACGTATAAGATCACTGTAAATTTCAAAACCGGCAGATACACCGTAGTAAAACAATAACCCCACTCATAAATTACTTAGTATGAAAAATATTTTTCCATTTTCTGTATGCATATTGGGGGCGTTATTGTTTTTAGCGTCCTGCGAAAAAACAGAAGACCTGCCGCATTACAAGGAGAGTACTGTTACCCAACTTTCTGCTTCGGCAAGTACTATTAACGTGACGGCTGCCAATGCCAACCAAAATGTAGTTACATTTTCATGGACAGATGCGGCAATGGCTACAGATTCAGCTAATCAAAAGTATATAATAGAAGTTGCGCCCAAGGGAAGCAGTTTTGCCAACCCGATATTTTACACGGTTTATGGGGTACAACAACTTTCCGTAAAGGGCGCTGACATTAATAATTACCTGGTGAAGCTGGGCGCCAATTATGGTGCAGCTACCCAGCTGGAAGCCCGTTGTATATCTTCGTACCGAAATAACAATGATCAAAAGGTTTCCAATGTTATTGCGCTCACTGCCAGCGCTTATGCTGTGCCGTTTACAGTAACAGCAAATGCGTCAGGACCTTTTGAGCCTACCATTGCCACAAAAGATAATGAGTTGGCAAAGCTCACCTGGGGCGCTCCCGACTATGGTGCTGCTACACTTAGTTATGTGCTGGAATATGTTTTGAATGGAGCTGGTTTTAGCAATCCTAAAACAATTGTAATAGCAGCAGGAAAAATGGACAAAAGTTTAACAGGGATGGAGCTATACCAGATGGCGAATACCTCCGGTGTGCCGATGGGTACTTCCGGCAAAGTTGATGTGAGAATTAAAGCTGTAATTGCAGGTACGAATCAAATATCTTACTCCAATACTCTTACACTAACTATTAAGCCGGTGGAAATGACCCTGTATATGTACCTGCCCGGAGATTACCAGGGATGGAACCCGGCGGCTGCGCCGCGGCTGGCCTCAACAGATGGAATTAACTACGAAGGCTATGTGTGGGTACCTGCCGGCGGTTCGGGAGAATACAAAATTGCATCGCAGGCAAACTGGAACGGGCCTAATTATGGTTATGGAGGTGCAGGGCTAATCAGTTCGGCTTCGGTGAACAATCCCCAAACTGGCAACGACAATTTAAAATGGCCGGCTGCCGGAGCTTATTATCTGGTTAAGGTAAACATGAGTACGCTAGCGCTGAGTGTAACCCGAACCGACTGGGGAGTGATTGGCAGCGCAACGCCTGGCGGCTGGGATAACTCAACTCCCATGGCTTACGATGCTGCAAGCGGTACCTGGAAGGTTACAATTGCTGCTTCAACCGGCGAATTTAAGTTTGAGCTAATAACAGCTGGGATATTAATTTCGGAATGGGTAGCAGCTCTGGTACGCTGCAACTGAATAGCCCATCCAATATACCGTTAGCTACGGGAAGCAGAACTATTACACTCAATTTAAGTAATCCCTTAAAGTATACCTACACGATTCAATAGTATAATCCGAAACGATACATTAAAAGGCTGCTGCAAAGCGGCCTTTTTACTTATCGAAAATGTTTCCACCTTAGTCAGTAAAAATATTTCTTAGTTCTAAAGCAATGTTGCTGTCGGTAGAAAGTTCGAAATGGTACGGGGTACTAAAGGCCTGCAATGCATATTATGGTCTTTAAGTTCCTGGATTTCTATCTCGCGGTATCAGTGTCAATAATTAAGTACTATTTAATTTGCTCGTACAACTGATACTTGGTATTGCGGTTTTTCAGTGCGGTAGGTGATAAAATTTCTACCAGTGAAGGGGCGAAGACGAGGTATGCGCCGCTCATGCTATAAAGATACGCCTAATTATTGGCAGGGCAATTTAGGTGCAGACACATAAATTGTTGAACCTGCAGGATACAAAAAGGTATTATTTATTTAGGCAGTCTGATGCTCTCGGTATAATAGCATTCTTCCTGTTTATTTGCGTTCTATTTTACGCAGATTGATGATCAAAGGTCTTTTTAAGACCCTGTTTCCAAATAAGGATTTAAATTACTGTCAAAATTTTTATTGAAAATCAATCATTTGTAAAGGTGCTATTAAAAATAGCGCCTTTTTTTGTTCCTTTCTAGCAATATACTGCCTACTTTTGCACTCCCAATTCCGGTTTTGTCGGAAGGGGCCGGGGATAGCCCGGTTTTTAATAACAAATAGAATTTTAAAAAAATGAGCAAACAACATTTCACCACGAAGCATGCGAACGAGGCTACTGTGCAGCGTAACTGGTACGTTGTAGACGGTACTAATCAAACCGTAGGTCGTATGTGTTCCCGTATTGCCGCTATTTTACGCGGTAAACACAAAGCGTCTTACACTCCACACGTTGACACCGGCGATTATATTATCGTAGTTAACTGTGAGAAAGTTAAATTAAGCGGTAATAAAATGGACCAGAAAGTATATGATACTTTCAGCGGATACCCAGGTGGCCGTAAAGAAGAAGTGGCCAGCGATTTACAAAAACGCCGCCCTGAAGTAATTATCGAAAGAGCGGTAAAAGGTATGTTACCTAAAAACCGTTTAGGTCGTAAAATGTACAAAAATTATTTGTATACGCTGGTGGTAACCATCCCCACACTGCACAACAACCTAAAGAACTTAAATTTTAATTAGTACAAGTATTTAGCGCCTTAGTATTTAGATGCCCATCCAACAATGTCTAATATCTAATTACTAATTACTAACTACTAAAATCTTCAAATAAATGGAAAAACAAAAAAATGCAGTTGGTCGCCGTAAAGAAGCAGTAACCCGTATTTTCATCAGCAGGGGTACCGGTACCATTACTGTAAACGATAAAGATTATAAAATTATTTTTCACTGGTATATCTTCAAAACCAGGTGGAGCGTCCTTTAAAAACAGTTGAAGCTGCCGATAAATTTGATGTAAAGATCAATGCCGCAGGTGGTGGTGTTAAAGGCCAGGCTGAAGCTGCTATGCTGGGTATTGCCCGTGCGTTGGTAGATGTTAACCCCGAATATCGCCCGGCTTTAAAAGCTGCAGGTTTATTAAAACGCGATCCGCGTTCTGTTGAGCGTAAGAAATTCGGTCATAAAAAAGCAAGAAAGAGCTACCAGTTCTCTAAACGTTAATTTGTTTAAATGTTTAAAGTTTAAGGTTAGCATCCTTAGGCAAACTTTAAACTTTTTACTTCAAACTTTAAACTTATACTTTAAATGGAAAATAATAATACATCATTACAACAGCAGCTTCTGGAAGCGGGTGTACATTTCGGTCACTTAAAAAAGAAATGGAACCCTAAAATGTTGCCTTACATTTTTGCTGAGAAAAAGGTATCCACATTATTGATCTTAACAAAACTGTTGAGTGCCTGCAGGAAACTGCAGCTGCAATGAAACAAATTGCGCGCAGCGGTAAAAAAATACTGTTTGTTGGTACTAAAAACAGGCAAAAGATATCGTTACAGAATGCGCACAGAAAGTAGGCATGCCTTATGTTACTGAGCGTTGGTTGGGCGGTATGTTGACTAACTTCAACACAGTACGTAAGAGCGTTAAGAAAATGCAGAGCATTGAAAAAATGCTGGGCGACGGTTCTTTCGACAGCATTACTAAAAAGAGCGTTTGACTTTAACGCGCGATAAAGAAAAAATGGAAAAAGTATTAGGCGGTATCGCTCAACTGGGCCGTGTACCTGCTGCTTTATTCATTGTTGATATCGGTCATGAGCATATCGCATTGGCCGAATCAAAGCGCCTTGGCATCAGCACTTTTGGTGTGGTGGATACCAATTGCGATCCTAATAAAGTTGATTTTGCAATTCCGGCAAACGACGATGCTACAAAATCTATCGCTATTATCGTAAACTATATCACTGCTGCAATCGAAGAAGGCCTTGCTGAAAGACAAGCTGCTAAAGACGAGGATGTAGAAGATAACTTTGCTGACGAGAACGAAAAGCAGGCGGCTAAGATCCAGGCTGAAGCTGAAGCTGAAGCTGGCCGTGGTCGTGGCGGACGTGGTGGCGCACAAGGCGGTCAGCGCAGAAGAAGCACTGGCGGCAGCGGCGGCGCAAGAAGCGGAGCTCCAAGAAGATAATTCGCATTGAGTTAATAGTTCATGGTTGATTGTTCATTGCTATGAACCATGAACTATGAACTTTTTTATTGCCAACAGGCGAATATGTTTCGCCGGTTATTAGTGTAAAATATTCCCTGCTGGCTTAATAATAAAATAAGATTACATTACTACAGTTTGGTTTATGTTTGAAAATAACCTCAGGCCATAAACCTTAAAAATTAAATAAATTATATGTCTTATTCGCCTACAGCACAAGAGATTAATAAACTGCGCCAGGCTACTGGTGCGGGTATGTTAGATTGTCGTAAAGCACTTACAGAAACCAATGGTGATTTTGAAGCAGCTATCGACTGGTTACGCAAGCAAGGTCAGAAAGTGGCTGCCAAACGCAGCGACCGTGAAGCTAAAGAAGGTGTGGTGATCGCACAAACTACCGCTGATAAAAAAACAGGTATCGTTGTATGTGTAAGTTGTGAAACCGACTTCGTTTCCAAGAACGAAGACTTTATTGCATTCGTAAAAAGCATCGCTGATGCGGCTATCGAAAGCAATGTGAACTCTGCTGAAGAACTGAACGAAGTTTCTGTGAACGGAACTAAAGTTTCTGAGCTGATCAATGATAAACTGGCTTCAATAGGAGAAAAAATCGGCATCACTAAGTTTGAAAAAGTAAATGCTCCCTATGTAGCCTCTTATATTCATGGCGCTAACCGTATAGGTGTACTGGTTGCTTTGGATAAAGAAGCTGCTGAGGCCGGTAAAGATGTGGCTATGCAGGTTGCTGCTTTAAGCCCTGTAGCAGTAGACGCCGACAGCGTTCCTGCGGATGTAGTAGCTCGTGAAAAAGCGGTGATCATGGACATTATGAAAGAAGATCCTAAGATGGCTGGTAAACCTGAAGAAATGATCGCTAAGATCGCTGAAGGTAAATTAGGCGCTTTCTTCAAAGAGCAAACTTTAACAGCGCAGGCTTTCGTTAAAGATGGTAGCAAATCTGTTGGAGACTATCTGAAAGAGAACGGCGTGAAGGTTTTAGAGTTCAAAAGAGTGGCCTTAGGCTAATAAGCTTTAATTAATAAGTTTAAAAAGCGCTTCAGTAATGAAGCGCTTTTTTATGGTACCGTGTTTTTAGGTATTGCAGCAGGCAACGATTGATTGTAACATTGCATTGCGATATTTAATAACAGCGGGCCATAAATACCTCAAACGGTTTAGCTGTATAAATAATTGCATCAACCCTTAAAACATCTACTATGGCAAAAGCTCGAAAAGCACCAAAAGAAAAGCCCGGTCCTACACTTACCAATCCGGCAATCAGTACTACTGTAAGTAGTGCTGCAGCAAATACCATTTTACAGATACATCCCATTACGGTTAAGTATTGGTCTCTTGGAGGCGCTTCCGGTTGGTTGGGTACTAACACTACCGGTATATTAACCTGTCCCGATGGCGCAGGCAAGTACCAGCATTATGTAAATGGCAGTATTTACTGGCATCAGGCTACAGGCGCTCATGAAGTACATGGATTGATCAGGGCACGCTGGTCATCCATGGGATGGGAGCGTAGCCTGCTGGGGTATCCGATAACAGACGAAACCCAAACACCGGATGGAGTAGGCCGTTATAATCATTTTCAGGGGGCAGTATCTATTGGCACCCCAGCACCGGGGCCTGGGAAGTGCATGGGGCTATAAGAAACCGCTGGGCTTCTCTGGGTTGGGAAAAAGTTTTCTCGGTTACCCCTTAACCAACGAAACGAAAACACCCGACGGAGTAGGCCGTTACAATCACTTTCAGGGAGGAAGTATCTATTGGCACCCCAGTACCGGAGCCTGGGAGGTACACGGCGCCATAAGAGATCATTGGGCATCGCTGGGCTGGGAGCGAAGTGCTTTAGGATACCCTGTATCTAATGAGCAGGTAGTTTTTGGAGGCGCCGGCCGTATATCACATTTTCAGAAAGGCAGCATTTACTGGAGTCCCACGCAGGGTGCGCGCGTGCTCAGGAGTTTGTACGCGTACATGTAAAGCTGCTGGTAGCTCCTACATCGTTTACGTTGAATGAGCAATTTGCTGCCATGCAGGATGTTTATGCTACCGCCGGTATAAGGGTTGATTGGTCTACTACTGAAAACCTGAGTCTTTCTACGCTCGAAGACGTAGATGTAGGTGGCTGCACAATGGGCAGCGTTACGGCTGAACAAATTACGCTGTTTGGCAACCGTAATTTTGTTGGTACCAACGACCTGGTGGTTTACTATGTCAGGAGTACCGTACCTGGTTACAATGGTTGTGCTGCCCATCCTTCAGGCAGGCCCGGCTGTGTGGTGGTGAGAACGGCATCGCGCTGGACGCTTGGACATGAATTTGGGCATGTACTGGGTATACATCATGTTAATAATAACAACAGGCTTATGACAGGCAATGGAACCTTTAATATTACTAATCCGCCGCCAGACCTGGTGAGCACAGAGGTAACTACTTTGCTGAACAGCGGGCTATCCAGACCTATTTAAATAATTAATAAAACTGAAATCATGGCAAAAGCTACAAATACAAATATGAATGAAGATATTCTTGCCTTTTTAAGGCAGGATGAACTGGACTACCCCGGGGCGGCTCAAAAGTTTGGTGCAGCAGCTGTACCTTTTTTGCAGGAAATAACAGAAGGCGGTGATGAAAACCTGGCGACAAAAGCGGCATACCTGTTAGGGTATATTAATGATGAAACTGCGAAAACGGCGTTGGTGGCCGCAGCGGGAAATAAGTTTACCACAGTGCGTATAGCGGCTGCCTATGGCGCTGCCAGCCAGGACGCGGATACGGCAAAAACAATTTTAGGCCGCCTGCTGGGCGATTATGACCATGGGGTAGTAAAAGTTACCATGCGTTCGATAGGAGAAAAAAACTGGGTAAAAGTTTGGTTAAAGAGCTAAAAGCAGTTCAGAAATCACTTCCGGAAGAGCTGAAGGCGCAGGCCCAGCGAATGATTAAGTAAGCTTCAATGCAAATAAAAAGCGCCTGACCAGGCGCTTTTTTTGACTTTATGCACTTTTAGATCTTATATGAACGGGCCGTTTTTTAAGTCCACTTTTCAATCAGGTCTTTTAGCTCCCCGTTTACTGGTTTTGATGGTATGGGCGCCCCGGCCCTTCTATACCAGTAACCTGCATTCCATTCATCGCCTTCTACACGATGTAAATGAGCATGCAAATGATCAAAGTCTTTCGACCCTTCATGCGCCTGGGCTATATTATGCGCCGTTTCCCAGTCGCCTTTGGCAGCATGCCAGAGACCTTTTGAAGATCTGAAAAATGTGATGGGGCTCGGTATTATTCAATGTGTTGTTAAAATCTTCGATATTCATGTTTTGAATTTTAATAGAGGTGCGTGCCTGTTTGTTTATTAAGACTTGTTATTGTATGTGCTGAAATTGGAGCGGTTCCCGGGGATCTGATCTTTTAGAAAGTCCTGTAATCTAATCAGCTGGTCAACCTTTCAACCTCACTTACATCATAAGGTGGGCAGGCTCCTTTCTGCGAAGCCACAAAAGCGCCCAGCTTACAGGCAAATTCAAGGGATGCCTCCGGCAGGTTATTATTGATGTGTCGTGATAAGAATCCTGCCAGGAAAGCATCTCCGCTGCCGATAGTGTCAGCAACAGTTACTTTATATCCCTTATGATAAAAGAAATCATTATTATAATATAGTGCCGCGCCGCTGGCTCCTTTTGTTATGATAATAGTGGGTATAGAAAATTGATTGCTTAAAAACGTTACTTGCTTTTCAAAGCTTGTTTCATTAATATACCAGCCTGAAATCAAAGCCAGTTCATGGTCGTTGAGCTTTAAAATATCTGCTTGTTTCAGGAGATGCTCTAAAGTACCCTTTTCAAAATGAGGTGGCCGGAGGTTAATATCAACCACTTTTGTTTGAGCCGCTTCGAGCAGGCGATATAAAGTAGTTCTGGATCTACCGCCCCGGGCTGCAAGGCTGCCACAAACAAAATACGAAGCCTGCGAAACCTTTTCAGTCAATTGTTCTGTTATATCTATAAAGTCCCAGGCTACGGGTTGCACAATATCGTACTCCATTTCGTTACCTTTCTGAGTGGCGATTACACTACCAGTAGCATGCTGCTCATCTGCCTGCACTAATGAAGTATCCACCTGGTGTTGCTGTAAAAACTCCAGCAACCTTTTCCCGTTTTCATCCTTACCTGTTTTTGAAATAATGGCCGCTGCCAGCCCTAACTGGTTTAAATGATAGCAAACATTCATAGGAGCGCCGCCCGGTACTTTTTCATGCGGTAATATATCCCAAAGAATTTCACCAAAGCAAATCGTATTCATATATCTAATTTAAGTAGTAAGCCTGAAAGCCCGCAGCCCGATATGGAGCTAACCGGGCTCTCCACCGGCTGCTTTGAGTTGTTAAATGAGGAATTTGTTGTCAAGCCATCCGTCTATTAGGCTCAGGTCTTCCGCGCTTATCTTTATATGCAGCGCCCGGGAATTTTCTTCTGCCTGCCGGGCATTACGTGCGCCTGCGAGGGCTGTTGCAACAGACGGTTGATGGTAGGTCCAGGCCAATACTAGCTGCGCTATAGTAGCGTTATACTTGGTTGACAGGTCTGCCAGGTGGTCGGTAAGGATCTTTACTGCCGCAAAATCAAATTTTTTAAAATAATTATTACGATGGTCTTCTGCCGACAAAGCCGACATATTCTCATATTTCCCTGTCAGGAGTCCCCGCTCCATAGGGCTGTACGCAATAACAGATAAATTGTTTTTCAATGCATAAGGAACCACTTCTGTTTCAATATCGCGTTTTAGCATACTGTAGGGTACCTGGTTACTTGCCAGCTTCACGGTTTTTTCTGCTTCTTCCAGCTGCGCTGCGCTGTAGTTACATACCCCTACTGCCCTCACTTTGCCATCCTGCAACAATTTTTCCATGGCCCGCATGGTTTCATCTATTGGTGTGGTAGTGTCGGGCCAGTGCAGCTGTATCAGGTCAATATAATCCGTTTGTAATCTTTTAAGACTGAGTTCTACATCACTGATAGCCCGGTCGTAGCCGCCATAACGGTATATTTTCTTTAATGCTCCCTGGTTATTCTTCCCCTCAAAAGCAAAATCTCCTTTTTCAATATCCCACACCATTCCAAACTTGGTCAATATCTCAATTTTGCTGCGATCGTAGTTCCTGATGGCTTTACCAACGAGCTCCTCGCTGTATCCAAAACCATAAATGGGGGCAGTATCAATAGAAGTGACGCCATTGTCTATATAAGCCTGTATGGCAGCAATAGAGTCTTTTTCTTCATTACCACCCCACATAAAGCCGCCGATCGCCCATGCGCCCATGGTAATGGGAGTAACTGATACATCGCTGCTGCCTAATTTTCTTTTCATCTTTTAATATTTTTAATTTAAAAGTTCTTTTATAATGATCACTTTGTAACGCTCAACAACCTTGCCGATCAGTAAGTTATTTTTTTACATCTTTTTAAGAGTAACAACAAAAATCCGGGCCGGGTTGCCGGCTGCGTTCGAAAACTTTTGGATGATAAACTTATAAACTTTTTAACTGTTCCCTATCTTCGCCGGGCAAATTGGAACAATTAACTAAAAAATAAAAGAGATGCAGCCTAAATACAAAAGGATTCTGTTAAAACTTTCCGGGAGTCTTTAATGGGAAATAAAAATTTCGGTATGGATGCGGATGTAATAACGCAATATGCCCAGGAAATTAAGTCTGTGGTTGATTTGGGTGTGCAGGTTGCTATTGTAATAGGCGGCGGTAATATTTATCGCGGAATGAACGAAGCTCAAACCGGTATTGAGCGTGCGCATGGCGATTATATGGGAATGCTGGCCACCGTAATTAACGGAATGGCGTTACAGGCGGGCCTTGAAAAGGCTGGTATGTTTACCCGTTTGCAAAGCGCCATTAATATGGAGCAGATTGCAGAGCCTTATATCCGCCGCAGGGCCATCAGGCATTTGGAGAAGGACCGCGTGGTGATTTTTGGCGCCGGCACCGGCAATCCGTATTTTACAACAGATACGGCAGGCTCATTAAGGGCTATAGAAATAAAAGCAGATGTTATCTTAAAAGGTACCCGTGTAGACGGCGTATACACAGCCGACCCGGAGAAAGACTCAACGGCTACGCGTTATAAAACAGTTTCTTACCAGGAGTGCTTAACCAATAACCTCCGCATAATGGATATGACTGCATTTACTCTTTGTATGGAAAACAATCTTCCTATTATCGTTTTCGATATGAACCGGCCTGGTAACCTGGCCCGGGTGGCTTTAGGAGAAGATGTAGGTACATTAATCAGCTAAGTCCTGCAACAGGAGCGGAACTGATCATGATCAGGCTTTTTTACGGGTACGATCATTTTCAATATGCAGGGTTTAAATGATTTTTAATTGTTTCTTACAGCTTTCATAATTAAAACTCATTGGTTATGTCTATTGCAGATATCCGTACACAGTATTCATTAAAAAGCCTGCTGGAAGCCGATGCGCTCCCCGATGCTATTAACCAGTTTCAACAATGGTGGAATGAGGCTACGCATGCCGAACTTACGGAGGTTAATGCCATGACCCTGGCTACCGCTTCGGCCGACGGAGTTCCTGACGCCCGTATTGTATTATTAAAAGATTTTTCTTCCAAGGGCTTCACCTTTTTTACTAACTATGAAAGTAAGAAAGGGCAGGAGCTGGCTCAGAACCCGCGGGCTTGCCTGGTATTTTTTCTGGAAAGAGTTGGAGCGGCAGGTGAGAATAACCGGCACTGTATCAAAAGTTACCAAAGAAGAAAGTGAAGCTTATTTTTTTCACGTCCCCTGGGCAGCCAGTTAGGCGCCTGGGCCTCTAAACAAAGCAGCGTATTGCCCAGTAGGGAATACCTTGTCGACAGGTTAAATAAGTTGCAATCAGAAGCTAATGCCGGTAAGCCCGTTGGCAAGCCCGGATATTGGGGCGGGTACAGGGTACAGCCGCTGAGCATTGAATTCTGGCAGGGCCGCCTAACCGGTTACACGACCGGTTGCTTTATACACTGCAGGCAGATGGGGGTGGAAAATAGAAAGACTATCGCCCTGACAGGGTTGACAGGTTGGTCGGTTAACTGGTTTGAAGGTTGAATAGTTGATAAATTTATAGGTCGATAGGGAAGTGCTTTCCAGGTAATGCAGTTGTATAGGATGAAGTGCAATTTTCCGTTGAGGAAATGGTAGCTTCTGTTTATGATATATAACCCTACAATTTCATCATCAGTATATGATGCCGTTTAAAAATTGTTTATTCGCAGCGCAATGCTAAAGCCGGCAATAGGTTAAGTTGTAAGATCAAATATCATTTTTACAAATAACCCCAGTTAATTTGTAAACCAGTCAACTGTTCAACTAGTAATAAAATTCCCGATCTCGTAAAACAAATTTCCCGATGCGGCATGCAATAGTGTGTGGCAAATGCCATTTTTGTATTTCAAAAACTATTGAATATGACCTGTGATTTTCAATCGCTCTATTACGGTGAAGAAGGATATGTGGTACGCTGCAGGCAGTGCGGCCACTACCAGGTAGCTTTTATTTCAACGATGCTTACCTTAAATGAAGCAGATTTCTTTGTTTTTTGTAAGCAGGTAAAATACAGGGCTTTACAATCCTATTCTCATGTAAACCAGGATTCAAAGATCATAATGATCGCTACCCCTTCGCAGGAGGTGCAGCTTATATTGACCCCGGGTGAGTTAGCAATGCTCTATAAGGCCCTCGAAGAGGCCGATAGCGAGAAAAAGGCTCAGGAGCTGCTTTGTTTGTTTAGATAAAAAAACAGGAACCTAAAAGTTCCTGTTATATAATTTTCGTTCCTGAGTATTAAATTACTTAGCTGCTTCTTCTTTCTTGGCCGCTAATTTCTTCTTTACCTCAGGAGAAATAGCAGGGCGGCTTTTGCCATAAGACCCTTTAAAACGTTTTCCCTTTGCGGTTTTTTTATCGCCTCTTCCCATAATTAAAAATTTTTGCAAACGTACAAAAAAATGGCTATATCGGCCACAAAAATGCCGGGTGCATTCCAAATTGTCGCCCCCAACAAATACCCTTATCATACGTCACCCCGATCGAAGCCGAGGGTCTCCTTTATATTCACGAGATACTCCCCGCCCATACCGGCACGGGTGGCCGCTACGGACGGAACGATGATAGCGGCAATTGGGAATACACCCAAAAATGCCCCGCAGAGCAGCAGGGCATTGTAAGAGTTTGATTTGTTACTGTTAGATTTTAGAAGAAAGCTCTTTGCCTGCTTTAAAACGAGCCACTTTTTTAGCTTTAATTTTAATAACAGCACCTGTTTGCGGGTTACGGCCATTACGCGCAGCCCTTTTTGTTACAGAAAAAGTACCAAAGCCAACTAAAGTTACTTTATCGCCTTTTTTCAAGGTTTTGGTTACAGCCTCTACGAAAGAGTCTAAAGTGGCATTAGCCTGAGTTTTTGTAATACCAGCATCTTTAGAAAGCTTTTCAATCAATTCTGCTTTGTTCATAGTTAATATTTTAATGAGTTTTAATTGGCAACAAATTTAGATGCTTTTCATTCATACCAACAAAATATTTTGTTATAATTAGGCATGGGGTAATACGCTACAATGCAGGCGGGACAAGCATTGCAGCTATACCCAGTAAAATCAAGAAGCAAAAGAAGATTAATGAAATTGTCTGAAACCAGCTACAGTAAAGGGTTTTAGACTTGTTGTGCTGAAATGCAGGCCAGTAAAGGGTTCTAGAGTAATATACATTTTTTTTTGAATCTGCGAAACCTAAATAAAATCTTATTCACATTCAATCCACAACCTCCATTACCGTACGGAAAGCCATAAACTGATCCCCCATTTGTCGAGGGTTTCCTGTCTTAACGGAGCGGCAAAGTCCGACAGGTAGCGCTCATAATCATTTCGCCGGCGGCATGGTATTGAATAGCATAAGTGGGACCTTCCTCATCGTCTACTCCTTTTAGCCGTAACAAAACAGCTTTAAAAAAGCAGCCTGTGGCTAACACTGCGGGTATATGGTGATGACGCATCCAGGTTAACCAGTCTTTATGTATATGATGAGACACCTTATTGGTAACATTGTATATAAGAGCTGTACTCGTTTCCATTATAAATCCAGTTTAACGTAAATAGGGCAGTGGTCGCTGTGCTTGACATCGGGAAAGATTTCAGCATCGGAAACCTTGTTTTAAGCGGATCGGTAACAGTAATATAGTCAATCCGCCAGCCTTTATTATTAAGACGTACGCTCGGGAAACGCTGGCTCCACCAGCTATACTGGTGCGCTGCTTCAGGGTGAATAAGACGGAAAGTATCATTGTATCCGCCGGTAACAAATTTGTCCATCCAGGCTCTCTTTCCGGTAAAAAGCCCGACGACTTTTTGTTGCCTTTTGGGTCGTGAATATCTATTTCTTTATGCGCAATATTGTAATCGCCGCAGATAATGAGTTGGGGATGCGTTCTTTTCAACTCGTTTAAATACATGTAAAACTCATCCAGCCACATGTATTTAAAAGCCTGTCTTAGGTCTCCGCTGGTGCCAGACGGGAAGTAAGCGTTTATAAGCCGTATATCGCCAAAATCGAGTTGTATAACGCGGCCTTCATCGTCACTTACCTGGTGGCCTGTTCCGTAAGTAACATTATCAGGCTTGATCCTGGTAAAAACAGCTACGCCGCTATATCCTTTTTTTTTGTGCAGAAAACCAGTAGTCGTGATAACCCAGTTCATTAAAGGGGCACAGTCGATATTGTCTTTTTCTGCCTTGGTTTCCTGGAGGCAGATAATATCTGCAGGATCTGTCTGCATCCAATCCAGTAAACCCTTTTTATCGCGGCCCGGATGCCATTTACGTTGTAGCTGATAATACGCATAAAATTTACTTAAAGTATGTGAGGAACAAAAATAAGATGTTGCGTGTTTATGATTTTTAAATTTATATTCGCCAGAGACAATGCCTGTGTGATAACGGGAAAACGACTATGCAACATGAAAGAAAAAGAGAAAATTGCAAAGAAAATTGCTGAGCCAATTATACCTGCTAAAGAACATGTGTACCTGGAGGGACCTAAGAGCAGGGGATATGAGTTTGTGTTTCTTTTTAAAGTGGCCTGGGAATTTTTCAAAGGTTTAAGAAACCTGCATTTTATAGGACCTTGTGTAACCGTATTCGGAT
This sequence comes from Paraniabella defluvii, assembly GCA_019316985.1. Classification (GTDB taxonomy): domain Bacteria; phylum Bacteroidota; class Bacteroidia; order Chitinophagales; family Chitinophagaceae; genus Niabella; species Niabella defluvii. Next base: position 1,244,844 of record CP079215.1, on the reverse strand, counting down.
CCGCCCGTTTTAAAGAAGGCGACATTTACTACGAAAAGGCGAGAGAGTTTGGCAAAAGGATAGCGGGTACCGGCTTTACAACCATGACAGGAGGAGGCCCCGGCATTATGGAAGCGGCCAACCGCGGTGCGTTTGAAGCAGGGGAGCATCAGTGGGGTGTAATATAAAACTGCCTTTTGAGCAGCACTATAATAAATACCTTACAAAGGCCGTAACTTTTGAACATTTTTTTATCCGGAAAACATTGTTGATTAAGTATAGCTACGCCTTTATTATTATGCCCGGAGGTTTTGGTACTATGGACGAGTTTTTCGAAACCCTGACGCTCATTCAAACCAAGACCATCGCGCAGTTCCCGATTGTGATTTTTGAAAAGACTTCTATGCAGACCTTATGGTAGCCATTGAAGATATGGCAGAAAAAGGAACGATTTCTCCGGAAGATCTTGACCTCGTATTGCTTACAGATGATATAGATGAGGCCATGGATCACATCAGCAAATACATCACTACCAATTATAAAATAAAAAGACGCAGGCGCTTACCCTGGCTTTTTGAGAAGAAATAAACATCAGAAAATAAACGGGTATCCGATACCTATTTGCAATTGACTGCCTTTAAAGAAAGGATAGGCAAAGAATTTGTTCTGATAGGCAGCATACCGGCCATCAGGGCTTGGGTCTTTTACTTTGTAGGCATAGTCCAGGCGAATGACAAAGAAGCTGAAATCTGCTCTTATACCCGCTCCGGAGCCAATAGCAATGTCCTTACCAAGACGTGATAATTTAAACCGCTCCTCTTCAAGCCCGGCATCTTTTTTAAGGTACCAGATATTTCCGATATCAGTAAATATAGCGCCATTGATAGGCAGGCCTGCAATATTGAACAAAGGGAGCCGGTATTCTATATTAGCTTCCAGCTGCACATCGCCAAACCTATCGGGTACAATAAATTCTCCTTCAATAGATTCGTCATTTTCATAGTATTTAATGGTAGACCCGGGTCCTAGTCTGCGTAATTGCCAGGCCCGCATACTGTTAGGCCCGCCACTGTAATACTGTTTGAAAAATGGAAGTTGCGATCTTTTTAACGGGTTGGCTGTAGCATCTAATTCATAGCCAACGCCCGCAAATCCCCTCACCACCAGCCCTGTTTTTGAGTAAGTTTTAAAAGCTTTGCATATTCCGCATCCAGTTTAACAAAGCGGTATAACTGTTCATCAATAAAGCTGTTTCGTACCAGGCCCGTCAGCAAACCCGATGCTTCCAGGTTCATTCTTAAAACATTTATGCTTTTTTGTTAGCACTGTTCCAGGGCATGGAGAAATTAGTGATCACAGACGTAATCAAACCGTCAGAGAAAAGATTTTGTATGGAAGGGTTTTCGCGGATCAATGATAAAAGGCTATCTCTTTTACGGATATAGGAGTATTCAATATTGGGGATCTTGATACCTAAATTGAAGCTTCGGTTAGTAAGCGCATACTCCCTTGATCGCCAGCCAAATTCATACCCCAGGAGGTATTAAAGCTGGTAAGATTAAACAGGTATCTCCTTTCGGTATTGGCGGCGTTCAGGCTTAACACCGACTGGATATTGCCCTGAAAGACTGCCGGAAACTGTTCATGCCCGGGAACACATACCGGGGAAAAATAAGCGAATTGCTGAGACTTAATTGCTGTGTTTGGATAAACTGGCCGGAGTTGAGCCCTCCCAGCTCAATACCATAGCGTACGTTGGTATTAAACAGGTTAGCGCCCTTTAAAAATTCCTGTTTTGCAATCCCACGTTAATACCTAAACCTACAAAATTGCCGCTGATCACACTCTGGCTGAAGCTACCTTCCAGGTTGGTGGTAAAATTATATTTGGGTGCAGGCGTAAGTCTCATTACAAAGTCTACCGTATCGGTATGGTCCCGCGGAATCTGTTGTATGTCCACCAGGCGCCAGGTTCCCAGATTATTGAACCGGTTCATGGTACGCATGTAACGGCTTTGCCGGTAAAGCTCACCGCGTGTTAGATAAATATATTGAGGAAATATTTTAGGCTTGAACTTGTCTGATCTTTGTATAACCGTAACATTACGGATCGTAGTAACTTTTTCCGCCCCGTTTGTGGTATCGGTGCGTACATCGGGGTACACCGTCACGTTGCCTACATAGTATTTCCGCAGGCTGGTGGTATCCGTCACTTGTTTCTGCCTTATTTCGAGGTTTGCAGTAGGGTTCTCTTTTCGCTCCTGGAGTTTTTGAAGTTGTGCAACCTGTTCCAGCGGATCGAGCGCGGGTTGAAGCAAATCAAGGTCAAGCGTATCCCAAAGCGCATAAAGGTTATTGCGGGTGAAAAGCAGGTAACCATGGTTTCTATAGAGTTCCACCAGGCGGTCTAATTCCATAGAAATAGGTGCCTGGGCAAATGGATCACCTTTTTAATCATCGCATCCTGCAAATTTTTGATGGTAAGGTCCTGCAGGCTGTCGTTTTGCAAATCATAACCCAGCGAATCGATACGGGTAACTTTCCCCGGCCATACATTAAAGTCGATAAAAGCTCTTTGCTGGTTGCCCACTTCTTTTATCGCTGTGGTGAAGTTGATGGAATCGTGAAAATACCCTTCTGCGATCATATAATTGTTCATGAATTCAAGCGACCGGCCGATCAGGCCCGTGTCGAGAGGTTGGGGATTTTTCAATACCTCCCAGAATACTTTGTCGAGCTTCCTGGCTGCTATGCTATCATCCAGCTGTTCGTATAAACCTTCTTCCAGTTTAGATCTTTCGTCTTTTTTAAGGCTATTGTCTTTTATATTGATGGATGTTTGAAAGATATAAGGTTTGTTCGGGGCTCGTTCCTGACCACCGTAAATAATGTACAGGAAGAAAAAACAAACACCATTATAAGGGGTAAAAAAGAAGATGTATATTTTTGTATGATTGAATGTTATTATTCAATGGATGAATTATATTAAAAGGATGCTTAATAAATCTGAGGTCAAATATATTCAAAGTTTAAGCCAAAAAAATTCAGGGATGAAGAAGGGGTTTACCTGGTGGAAGGGCCCAAAATAGTGCAAGAGGCTTTGGCTGCGAAAGGGCAGGTGGTGAGAAAGATTTACGCGTTAAAGGAGTGGCTGGTATTGAATGCCGAATTATGCAAAAGTGCGGACAGCGAAATTGTGGCTGAATTTGAGCTGGAAAAGATCTCTCAGCTCAAAACCCCAACCAGGTATTGGCTGTTGTAGAGATGCCGCGCCTGGATTTCAGATTCCGGACAGATCAGCCTGGCCTGGTGCTGGATGGGATACAGGATCCGGGCAACCTGGGTACCATTATAAGGATCGCCGACTGGTTTGGCGTACAGCAAATTATTTGCAGCAAAGACTGCGCTGATGCTTATAATTCCAAAGTGGTGCAATCCACCATGGGGAGTATTTTCAGGGTACAGCTTTTGTATACCGATCTTAATGAATGGCTTGATCAGCAGCAGGAACAGCCCTTTATGGCGCAGCCCTTGATGGTGTTGCTTTAAAAGATATACCTTCTATATCCAACGGGCTGATAGTTATTGGTAATGAGTCGAAGGGAATACGGCCGGATGTGATGAGCAGGGTTACAAAAAAATAACGATAGAAAAATGGGGCGGGGCCGAGTCATTAAATGCGGCGGTAGCCACCGGTATTATTCTTTCTCACCTGAGAGGGTAAACGGTGAATATGGCGTAAAGGTTTGTGCGTGATAAAAGGGCCGGCATTGTAAACTGGTTTTTCATCCATTATTTATCTGAATTGGATGGCTTTAACCGGCTGGATCTTTTTAACAATATAGGAAGGAATTAGTAATACCAGCATGCAGATCAAAAACGTTGCCCCGCAGATGGCAATAACTTCCCAGGCTGTTATATCTACTGCTGCCCTGTCCATGTAATAAGCTTCTTCATCCAGTTTTATAAACCCGGTTTTTATTTGGGCATATAAGATACCCAGGCCAATAGCTGCGCCAATCAGGATGCCGCGTAGTGCAATAATGAGGCTGTGACGCAGGAAGATCTTTTGTACCGCCCAGTCGGTGGCGCCGATAGCTTTTAGCACGCCTACCATACGCATGCGTTCCAGCACCAGAATAATCAGGCAGGTAATTAAATTAATAACCGCAACTACTATCATAATACCAATCAGCACATTTCGGGTGGTATCCTGCATATTGAGCCAGTCAAATATATTGGGAATATAATCCTTGATATTCTGTACGTTCCAGCTCTCATCAAAGCCGGGTAACTGGGCTAGCTGGTGCATCGTGGAGTCGGTCTTCCTGAAATCATTTAAAACTATTTCATACCCGCCTATCTGGTTAGCTTGCCAGTTGTTTAACCTGCGTATCAACTGAATATCGCCAATTGCAAAAGAGTTGTCAAAATCGCCGATATCTGTTTTGAAGATGCCCCTGATGGTAAGCTTATCGCGTCTTTTAGACCCGTCGGGCCTTATAAAATAAATAGATACCCTGTCGTTAAGGTTGAGATGAAGCTCCTGAGCCGTTTTCCTGGAGATCATAATATCGCGGCTGTAGGTAGTGTCATTAAACCGGATAGGATCTCCTGTACTATAAATTGCCGAAGGTTATTAAAATCATAGGTTTTATCGAGCCCTTTTACCAATATACCCTGCAGGTCGTCTTTGGTTTTAAGGATAGCATATCGCGTGGCAAACGGATATACAGCTTTTACATTAGGAGTGGCACGAATGCCTTTTTCAATTTCGTTGCTGGCAATAATGGGTATTTCTTCTGTTATCAGAGATGAATAGGGAAGCGTTTCCTGGATCCGCAAATGCCCCCAGAAGCTGAATACCTTTTCACTCACTTTTTCTGGAAGCCATTAGCGAAAGCTAAGGTAATAATCATTGCGGCCACGCTGATGACGGTAGCTACCACCGAAAGCCGTATTATAAACCGCGAAAACGACCGGCTTCGGTTGAATGCAATGCGATGGGCAATGAAAGATGAAATGTTCAATTAAAATTGTTGAAAAGCGGAAAGGTTGAAAAGTTGAAAAGTACCGGGCTTACGCCTTGTTAACCTGTCAACTTCTCAACTCTTCAACTATGAATTACTGAAACTTCTTAGCGTCTTCTAAAAATTTTGCCAGGCCAATATCTGTCAGCGGATGTTTTAATAATGCCAGAATAGGCTCTAATGGACAGGTACATACATCAGCGCCTACTTCAGCGCAACGGATAATATGATTGGCGTTGCGAATGGAAGCCGCCAGCACCTCTGTTTTAAAGCCCTGCACGTTGTAAATATGAGCAATCTGCTCAATTAGTTGTACACCATCCCAGCCACTGTCATCTATACGGCCAATAAATGGCGATACATATTTTGCCCCGCTTTGGCAGCAAGAATAGCCTGCCCGGCGCTAAACACCAGCGTGCAGTTGGTTTTAATGCCATTATCGGTAAACCATTTAATAGCTTTTACCCCGTCTTTAATCATAGGCACCTTCACAATAATATTTTTATGAAGGGCAGCCAGCTTCTTGCCTTCTTCTATAATACCTTCAAAATCGGTGCTAACCACTTCTGCGCTGATATCGCCGTCTACAATTTCGCATATATCAACATAATGCTTCATAATAGCGTCGTGCCCTTTAATACCTTCTTTTGCCATTAACGACGGGTTGGTGGTTACCCCGTCCAATATACCCATGTCATTAGCTTCCTGATCTGATCGAGGTTTGCGGTGTCGATAAAAAATTTCATGATTTATTTTTTTTGTTTTTATGCGAGATATAAAAAAATATATGGTGTCCGTGTCATCTATCCCGTTGCTCATTTGCACCCCGGTTCACACCACAGTGAGAGCATCACTTTTATCGTGAACTTAATGGGCTGCATGGTCTTATAGACATGCTAAAGTAATATAATAAAGGTAAACCGAAAAGTAAGGGCACAAAAAAGCAGGCTACTCACATCGCGCCGCTACAACCGTCTATCCTTGCTGCCTTCCGGCCCTGGGGAGTTTCAACAGGAGCTGGCCGTATGAGACCTGCGACTGCAAATATAGCACTTTTTTGAGAATTAAAGATCATATTCTTCCTTCCACTCGTGTTTCCATCTTCTGTGGCTCCACAACCAGTTGTCGGGATACTTCCGGATATTGGTTTCCAGGTAGTTTACAAAACGGCGGGTGAGTTCAACTTCTGTTACAGATTGAGGATGCTCTTCAGCTATTTCAAAAGAGGTTTCGTAGTAACCTCTTTTTACACGCCTTATAGTGGCAAAGGCTATCACGGAATTGGCTGCAATTCCCATTTTTGCAGAGCCCGTAATAAAAGCGGTTTTTCTCCCAAAAAAGTCGAACCAGTTGGTTTTGTGTATCCTGCCCGGGCTTTGATCTGCAATCAATCCTATACAATAGAGGCTTCGCCGATATGGCAGGAATTCCCTGGTCATATTGGTTGCGCGAATGAGTATGGAATTTCCCCTCGATCTCATTTTTTTAAAAAGCCGGTCGAATACCTTGCTCGTCAACGGCATATAAACTCCCAGGTATTGATGCTTTACATTTTTGGCCAGCATGGCATTGCCCCATTCCCAGTTGAAATTATGCCCCAAATGTATTTGTACCGGGCGCCCTCGTCATAATACCGGTTAATAAGATCCCAGTTACCTTTAAACCTTTTTTCAAAAAAAAGAGTCCGGAGCCGAAAGCAATTTTAACGACTCGATCATGGAATCGATAAGTTTGTGATAAAAGCCTTTGGCGATGGCTATACGCTCCTCTTCTGTTTTTTCAGGAAACGCAATCAATAAGTTATCCATCACTACTTTTTTGCGGTATTTGACTACATGATAAAGTATACCGTAGATACTATCCGATATAAAGTGTAATACCCTTAAGGGTAGCAGCGAGATTAAATAGAAGAAGAAATAAACGATATAATACATCGGAAAAGTTCATCATTCATGGTTCATAGCTCATAGTTCGGAGCATTTAACCTGAACCATGAACTATCTACTATGAACGCCGTTATAAAACAATATTTTGCAGCAGCTCGCTTTTTTGCGGATAATCGGTATTGAAATTCAGGCCGCGGCTTTCTTTACGGAAAGTAGAACCTTTTACAATTAAATAACCCACCGTTATCAGGTTGCGAAGTTCTAAAATATTGGGCGAAAGCGTGCTGGTTTTGTAAAGCTGTTCTGTTTCTTCCCAAAGCAGGTCGATACGCCTGATAGCCCTTTGCAGCCTGATATTGTTTCGCACAATACCTACATAATCGCTCATCACCTGCTGAATTTCTTTAAGGCTCTGGGTAATCAATATCAGTTCTTTTGGCGTGCTGGTACCCAGGGCATTCCATGCGGGAATATTGAACTTTAGCGTAGGATGCCCGGGCAGCTCATTATGATCAACTTTCTGGGAAACATGAATAAAACATCTGTGCGCAAATACCATTGCCTCCAACAGGGAATTGCTGGCCAGCCGGTTGGCTCCATGAAGCCCGGTGCTGCTACATTCTACGGCGTAAAGGTTCCTGATAGATGTTTGTCCCCATTCGTCTACCTTAATGCCACCGCAACTGTAATGAGCTGCCGGCGCTACAGGGATCATATCTTTTGAAATGTCAATGCCTATACTTTTACATTTTTCATAAATATTCGGGAAATGCTCCACAAATTTTTCGGTGTTAAAATGCCGGCAATCCAGCCATACATGTTCCGTACCGGTTGTTTTTAGTTCATTGTCGATAGCGCGCGCTACAATATCGCGGGGCGCCAGATCTTTACGCTCATCATAGCGCTCCATAAAGGCTTCCCCGTTTTTATTGCGAAGGATACCCCCGTCTCCACGTACGGCTTCCGTTATCAAAAAAGCCTGTCCTCTCAAGCCGGGTTCATACAAAGCCGTAGGGTGGAACTGTATGAATTCCATATTCTCTATCCTTCCTTTAGCCCTGTACACCATAGCTACCCCATCTCCCGTAGCAATAGCCGGATTAGTTGTAGTGCGGTATACCTGCCCGTTGCCGCCGCCGCTTGCCAGGTATGTGGTTTTGGCTAAAATAGTTTCTATTTCATTGGTGTGAAGATTGAGTGCGTACACGCCATAGCACTCAATATCGGTGTAGACTTGGTTACCAGGTAACCTAAATGGTGTTGGGTGATAATATCCACAACGAAGCAATGCTTAATGATTTCAATATTGCTCAGGCGGGCCACTGCTTCCAGCAGGGTGCGTTCCATTTCCCATCCGGTAATGTCTTTATGATGAATTATGCGAAACTCGCTGTGCCCGCCTTCTTTTCCCAACTTGTAATCTCCACCCGATTCTTTATCAAAATTAGCGCCCAGGTCAATCAGTTCCTGCACTCTTTCAGGACCGTCCTTTACCACTATATCAACGATCTTCTCATTGCATAATCCATCTCCCGCAATCAATGTGTCCTCTATATGTTTTTCGAAGCTGTCTTTCTCCAGGTCGTTCACCACCGCCACGCCTCCCTGTGCGTACTTGGTGTTGGTTTCATCGGCTGCAGCCTTGGTAATTACCAAAACTTTTTATCAGGGTATTTTTCAGCCATTTTATACGCGTAAGTAAGACCGGCTATACCCGTTCCGATTACTAAAAATCTACTTGTTGCATTGGTTGATCATTTATAGTTCCGGTCTACAGAATTTATTGCAGCAATTTCGTCTGCTTCCGCAGAAGCTTTTAAGACCTATTCAGTGTACCGGTGTACGAACATCAAATGTAAGCATATTCAAAACACCGAATGTCATGAAAAACTACTAAACTCGGATCAATTTATAGCAGCGCTTCTCTTTCCAGCACAAAAATACTAACGCCCGTTTTTTTATTGTGCAGCGGAACGATACAATTCCATTGTAAACTGCTGTAAGGCATCAGTTCCATTATAAATTCTCTTGCTACCAACCGCTGGGGAGTGCTGATAATAACCGGTACCTTTTGAGTGAGATAAAGCAGGAGTACTTGTTTTAATTCTTCAAATACGGCAGGTTCATAGTTTACATCGCTTAAAAGTACCAGCTCAGGTAGTGGTTCTTGTAGGGCATCCTTCCAGTTCAGGGTTTTTGTTATCACGTTTTTCAACCCAAGATGCAATGCAGATTGTTGTACAAACACTTTAGAAAGCGGCTCTTTATCGGTAATGGTTACTTGTTGGGCTAAAGAAGCTGTGTACAATCCAGGTAGTCCCAGCCCGGCGGCGAGTTCGAGTATTTGCTTGTTGCGAATAAAATAAGTATACTGCTCGAGGAAAAGACAAAGACCTATAGCAGCGGGCCATACCTGTGCCCAATAGGCATCGTCTTTGTTGTTTCGATACTTATCCAGTATGGCTTGTTCCTCCGGTATATAAATTTCTATGCGCTGATCGTTTAAAAAATACGCTTCCAGCTTTTTCGGTAATAACATGCAGGCAAAGATGCGGTTTAAACTGCAGGAATGTGATTAATATACCTGGTAAGCCCTTTTACTAATAGCCATTGGGCCAGCACATAGGTAATCATAATTATCCATCCTCCCCATGTATAAGATTGATAAAACTTATTGAGCGCTAAAACCGAGTCGGAGATCACGAAAAAGATCGCTCCTGTTAATAAATATCTTGCGGTAAGGTTGTCTTCCAGGTCGTAAAGATGCATGGCTACCAGCAGCATAAAGCTGATCACCAGGCCGTAAACAATAACGGATATTTCAAACCACCGAGGTGGGGCAGTAAGAAGTTGATGATAAGGAAATAGTAGACAGCTACTATTATAGCCACATACCACTTACCTGCAATATGATGCGTGGTGCGTATTTGATGGAAGGTGCAGATGTAAAAAAGGTGGGCTACCAGAAAGGCGCAAAGTCCCAGTATAAAAACAGCTCATTAGTATTGGCAAACAGGAGGAGGGTGTCGCCGGCAACGGAAAACACCAGTGCCCCTATTATCCACCCTTTTAATGCGGATTGAGCCCGTTTCGTAGTTATCACAAAATAAAAAAGCAAAGAGCTTACTAAGAGGGGTTTAAAGATAAATTGTATAGTATCCTGTGCGAGGGCCATCCCCAGGAAGTAAACAATAACGGTTATCCCGAAAATATAAGCAGGCTTCATGGCAGGTGTGGTTATATATTTTATAAAGATAAGTACCGTTTAATACGAACAGGAATTAAAATAATAAAAAGCAAAACAGGCTATCCTTTGAAGAATAGCCTGCTTTACAGGATAGGTTTTAACGGTTAACGGCCTACTTATTTCTGTTAGCCTGTAGCGTTCATCAACAGTTAATGAATATGATGCGCAAATTTTCAAAAAAATCATTAGCGAAAAAAACATATCATGCTTTTTTCGGTGAATGCGCCTTTACAGCCAATGAGTGCTGCTGTTCATTCTTTGAACAATGCGGGTGTGATGAGCTGATGATGAATTTAAGGCTCTACCCAGGCTTCGTTTTCTTTTAAGAGATTAATCAGTTCATCTACTGCAACCTCGCTATTAACATTTCGTTTTACTACTTCCTTGCCCCGGTAAAGCGTTATCTTGCCCGGTCCGCTTCCTACGTAGCCAAAATCGGCATCGGCCATTTCGCCAGGCCCGTTTACAATGCATCCCATAATAGCTATTTTAACACCTTTAAGATGATTGGTTACCGAGCGTATTTTAGTGGTTGTTTCCTGCAGGTCAAACAAAGTACGACCGCATGAGGGGCATGAAATATATTCTGTTTTCGAAATACGCATACGGGTAGCCTGCAGTATACTGAACGCCGTATTATTGATAAACTGTTCGGGAGACTGATTGTTCAGGTAATTTCGCCCTGAAGCATTTAATGCGGCTGCTTGTGTATAAGCGTTTTGCGACATGCCCAGGCATATGCCATCGCCAAACCCGTCGAGGAACAACGCGCCGGTTTCTGTAGCGTAATGGATGAGGTGCTCATCGGCAGTACTCCAGCTACTGTCAGTTATAAATACGATGGGAGCGGTTATATGCTCCTGCTGCAATTTTACACAGGTGGCTCGCACCGTTTGCATCGCGTTTTTCCGCGTGCTGCTCAGGCACAAAACCACATTGGCTTTTTGCGTAACCTGCTGCAGGTATTGCCCCTCCTGCGGGCAATCGATCATAACAAAATTGATATCACTTTCGGCTTGTTCAATTGCTGCAAAATGTTGGGCGCAATAGATAGGGAAGTACTTGGTAGTGTCGGGTGCGTTTTTCCAATGCTCGTAAGGAGTAATTACTTTTAATGTGCCTGGCAACGCAAAACCAATATCTGATTGGTTGATGTAAACATAATCAGCCGCTGCATCGGCTATATTCCATTTATCATCTGCTTCGTTGTAGGTATAGCCAATCCCTTTTAATGAAGCCGGTGTCAGGGTTTCTATCTTACTAAGATCTGCTATTACCACAGGCACCTGGCCTCCGCCAATATTACTTACTGCGGTTGTTTGATGTCTTTTAAAATTAAACGGATTGTAGGTAGACCGGTTGACCGGTGCGGGGATGTTTTCGTCGTCAGCATCTAAACCAGTCAACTTATCAGCTTTGTTTTCATACCGCTTCACGATATCCCCGCAAACCGGTATTTCCAGCTCTGGATCTTCGGTAAGAGAAACCCGAATGGTATCTCCAATGCCATCTTCCATTAAAGTGCCAATGCCTACAGCCGATTTAATACGGCCTTCTTCTCCGTCGCCAGCCTCTGTAACACCCAGGTGTAAAGGGTATATTTCGCCAAACTCGTCCTGCATGGTCTTGATCAACAGGCGGTAGGCCTGCACCATCACCTGCGGGTTACTGGCTTTCATGCTTAATACGATCTGGTGATAACTTTCGCTTCTGGCAATACGTAAAAATTCCATAGCGCTTTCTACCATACCAATAGGCGTATCGCCGTACCGGCTCATAATGCGGTCGCTCAAACTGCCATGATTGGTGCCTATACGCATAGCAGTGCCATATTCCTTACAGATCTTTACCAACGGGGTAAATCGTTCGCGGATACGGTCTATTTCTTCTGCATATTCGGCGTCAGTATATTCTATCTGTTCAAATTTCTTCTTATCAACATAATTGCCTGGGTTTACCCTTACTTTTCGATAATACGGGCGGCTATTTCCGCGGCATTGGGTGTAAAATGTATATCGGCTACCAGGGGGTAGTGTAGCCTCTTTTTCTTAATTCATTTTTAATGTTGAGCAGGTTTTCTGCTTCTTTTTTGAAGGAGCGGTAATTCGTACTAATTCCGCACCTGCCTCAATACAACGGATCGTTTGCTCCACGGTAGCCATCGTATCCATTGTGTCGGTGGTGGTCATGGTTTGTACCCTTATAGGGTGATTATTGCCCAATAGCAGGTCTCCTATCCTTACTTCTTTGGTTAACAGTCTTTTGTATTGAGTTAATGATTCCGCAAATAATTCCATATGGCAAAGATATTTTATTACCACTAGAATCAGCATATTGAAAGTGGCTGCAAGAATTGTATAGTAAGGTCAGTGGCAGTTCTTTTATGTTAAGTGCAGCTTTAATCATTTTCCTGCAAAATACCCGAGGCTTTTTATGGATCGCTTTTTATAGCTATCTTACAGGCTTGTTAAACAACTCCGATGGAAGTATTAAAAGCCGTATACAATCATCCCCTTTTATCAGCTGCCGATTTTCAACAAATTGCCGATGCCCACGAGCTGATGGAAGTGCCCAAAGGCACCCTTCTTTAAAAGAAGGAAAAATTGCCAATGAATATTACGTACTTCAAAGCGGGGTGGCGAGGGCCTATGTTTACGATTACAATAACGACGAGATCAGCACCGAATTTTTTACGGAAGGAGAGATTGTGATCTCTACCGCATCTTTGTTTCAACGTATCCCTTCTCCGGAGAATATACAAACTGTTACCGATTGTGTAATGTGGAAGATTGAATTTAGTGTTTTCCAGGCATTGTTCAGTACGATACCTGCATATGTAGACTGGGGACGTCTTTGGTTTACCAGCCAGCTTTTTGCGATTAAGCAACGGTCGCTCGATATGGTACAGGAAACAGCAACCAATCGTTATCTGAAATTACTGAGAGCAAAACCGCAGATCATACAAAATGTACCTCTAAAGCAAATCGCTTCCTACCTGGGTGTTACTGATACGTCTTTAAGCAGGATCAGGAAAGAAGTAGCTACCTATCCGGCCGGATAATATGCCGGTACCACTCTTTTGCTAAACCGGTGGCCATTTACCCGTTTACTTGTCATATGGCAAGTATTTCTTTTTACAAGTGTTCATAGGATTACTTGCCAAATGGCAAGCACCTATGCCCGTACGCGATACTATTTTTGAATAACGGTTGACCCGCAAAATTATTCAATTATGGAAAAAGCACAGTTAAGCCAGGATATCAGTACTGTCTTTGATGAAGTGACTGATGTTCTTAATGAAATACCCCAGGATCTTTTTGACAGAGTACCCTTCGAAGATAGCTGGACGATTGGCCAGGTGGCCGAGCATATTGCCATCTGCAGCCGCGGTATACCTGACAGCCATGTAAAAGAGGCAGAACGGCCATATAACGAAAATGAAGAAGCGCTGAAAAGCATTTTTCTCGATATGAGCCAAAAAGCAAAAGCAGCCCCGGCTGTTACGCCACACCTGCCGCCACATCAAAAAGAAGAGCTGCTTGAAAAAATAAAAGCCAATAAAACACTTCTTACCAACACTATAAATAATAAGGAGTTGTTGCAGTTATGCTTAGATATGGAATTTCCCTTTATGGGATACCTTACCCGCTACGAGTGGTTGCGCTTTGTACAGGTTCATACCCAAAGACATTTGAACCAGATCAAAAATATCCAGGCTTATTTATTGAATCAATAATCATTTAAAATAATCAGTAATGGAAAGCAAAAAGGAAACCCGGTAGTATGGTTTGAAATTTATGTAGACGATATGAACCGCGCCGCCCGGTTTTATGAAACGGTGCTTGATCTTAAACTGGATCAGATGTCTGATCCTACCGATCAATCTATGGAGATGCGCTCCTTTCCCGGCAATATGGAAGGGTTTGGTACTTCAGGTACATTGGTTAAAATGGAAGGTATGAACGCGGGTGGCAGCAATGTAACTGTATATTTTGGATGCGAAGACTGCGCGGTAGAGGAGCGCCGGGTTGAGGCAGCCGGGGAAAAGTAACGCAATCTAAAATGGCAATTGGCGAATATGGTTTTTGTTCTATTGTACAGGACACAGAGGGAAATACTATTGGTCTTCATTCAATGAAGTAAGTAATGAACAGCGAAAGTTTGATAGCATTGGTTTTGATAGGCAAGCCTGTAACTGAAGTGTGGGCGTACTGGACCTTGCCCGAACACATTATGCAATGGAATATTCCATTTAATGACTGGCATTGCCCTGTTGCTGAGAACAACCTGGTAGCGGGTGGCCGTTTCCGGTTTCAAATGGAGCGGAAGGACGGACGGGAGGGGTTTGATCATACCGGTACTTATACGCAGGTTATTCCTTTTGAAATGATAGCTTATACACTGGATGACAACAGGAAGACCCTGATAGAGTTTCAGCAAATTGACCATAATACTATTGTAAGAGAGCGTTTTGAACCGGAGGTAGGAACAGGAACGGCAATGCAGCAGGAGTTTTGCCAGTCGGTTTTAAACAGGTTTAAAAATTATGTTGAGCAGCAATGAGGAAAATTATATGGATCGCCCACATTTCTTTAGATGGGTATGTAGCAAACAGCGACGGTCAGCTGGACGATTTTGAATCAGGAGAAGATAACCTGGATTTTGTGGCCGATATATGCCGGGAGGCTGACACTATTTTATCGGGGCGGATAACCCATACCCTGCTGCACTCCTTCTGGCCTGAAGCCGGCCGGAAACCAGGTGCTACACAGGCCGAAAAGAAATATTCACACTGGTATAACTCTGCCACAAAAGTGGTGGCCTCCAGGAGCCCATTGCAGCCGGAGCCTGGGGATATACTTTTTGTTCATGATCAGCTTCCGCAATTTGTTCAGCAGGTAAAGCAGCAGCAGGGCAAATCAATAGTGATTTTTGGCAGCCCCAGTGTAGCCGGCCAGCTGATGGATCACAACCTTATTGACATTTACTGGATCTTTATAAACCCGGTTATTTTCGGCAGGGGCGTACCCTTGTTTCCCGGCACAGCTTGTAAGCGAAAGCTGAAATTAACCGAAACCAGGAGATTTGCCAATGGCGAAACTGTTTTAAAATATGTAGCAGATAACCAAACAAAAATTTTTTAGCTTTACTCTAGCTTTCTAAACAAAAACAATCACTTTTAAATCAGACTAAATGAAAATTGTAAAAACAATCTTTTTCGTGCTATTCGCATTGATGTTTATTAACGCAGGCCTCGACAAATTCCTGCACTACATGCCTATGCCGCCCATGACCCCGAAATGAAGCCCGTTTTTGAGGCCTTTGGGACGCTTAGCTGGTTAACTCCTTTAACAGGGTTAATTGAATTGGTTGCGGGAATACTTATTATCTTCTTTCCTAAAACCCGGGCTTTGGGAGCTATTATGATATTGCCGGTAATGATCGGTATTCTTTGTCATAACGCAACTTTTATGCCTTCAGGACTGCTTATCGCAGGCGCGCTATTCCTTGTCAATCTCTGGATGATTGGTGATAACTGGAAAAAGTATCAAACCATGGTAAGCTAATAGCTTACCATTTTTTTAAGGCTTAGCGGGTTTCATCTTCCGTATCGGCTATCTGGTCATCAAGCGACGAGGTAGATTTGCCGGTGGCCTCGTGAGGATCGCTTTGCAGCTCGTGGGTTTCCTTATTGTACATGCCATCCAGCTCATCTACAATAGTGCCTTTCCATAAAGGCGTTCCGATAAAGTAGGCTGTACGACCAATCATGTGCGCAGCGATGGGTGCCGTAATGATAAGGAAGAAAATAATAGCGATGGCTTTGGTAGTTACCGAGGCGTCGCCGGGAAACATAACGGCTGCACAAATTAATAGAAGGCCTACACCCAGGCTCGATGCTTTTACAGTAACAGACAGCCTGAGGTAAAAATCGGGCATTCTTAAAATGCCGATAGAAGCAAATAAAATAGCGAGTGCGCCTAATGTGCTGAGTATTGCTAAAATTATATTAATCATCTTTTTGTTTTTCGATGTAATAAGAAAAGGCTATGGTGCCCAGAAACGCAATAAGTGCCAGTATGATGGCAACGTCTAACAGTATTTTTGATTTTGCCTGATACTGTACACAGTAATAATGCCTATGCCTATTGTGATAATGAGGTCGAGTGCTATTACACGATCTACTATTGCAGGACCTTTGAACAGACGGATAAAAACCAATACTACCGATAAGGTAAGTATGGGCAGAATGACGAAATCAAAGTAGTTGGCTAATGTCATCTTAAAATTTCTAATAGTCTTTTTCCATGCCTTCTTTTAGCTGCCTTACAAAGGCCTCAGGGCTTTTAAGATACATGGCGTGTATGTACAATGCTTTTTTGTCTTCACTAACATCTAAGATCAGCGTACCGGGCGTTAATGAGATGAGTGTAGAGAGCACATTAATCTCAAAATCGGACCTGGCGCTTAAGGGATAACGTACCACACCCGGCCTGAAAAAGTATTTAGGTGTAATTACATCATAGGCTACCTGAATATTTGCTTTGAGCATCTGGTATAAAAATAAAAGACGAAGCTGAATATCTGGGGTAGCCTGTAAAAGTACCTGCGATCTTCTTCATTCTTATTCATGATCCACAGCACCAAAAAACCCAGTATAAAGCCAAAAACGAAGCCCGAGTAAGATAGCGAGCCCGTAAGAGCTACCCATAAAAAGGAGAGCAAAAGGTTCATCAGGAAATTCTTAATCATATGCTCCTGTTTTAATGTTTAAAAACCGCCTCAATATATGAACTGGTGTCAAGCAATTCTGTGGCAATCCTGTCTGTTACCTGTATAATTACTTCAGCGTTTAATCCTATATAAACAGATACAATGCCAAGCACGGCCACAGGTGTAATCAGCAATGCTTTTCTCGACAGTGGCATGGGCTCAAATTTATTATCAACTACAACATCTGCCGGCACTTCTTTCCAAAACACTTCTGCCCACATTTTGGCAATTACGTATAATGTAGCCAGGCTGCCAGCTATCAACGCGCCCACAAAAAGTACTGGTGCTCATTGAAGGCCTCCTGAATAAGTATACTTTGGGCCAGAAACCTGACAAAGGGGGTATTCCTACCAGTGACAGTAAAACGATAGCAATTAACAATGATATCTTCGGGTACTCTTTATAGAGCCCGCCCAGTTTTTCCATGGTAACCACTCCTCTCAGTTGCATGATTACACCAGATATCAGAAACATGTTGGTTTTTACCATGATGTCGTGTATCAGGTAAAACAAGGTTCCCATCAGCGCCAGCTTGCTGAACATAGCAATACCACCCACCATAAAGCCAATATGACATACAATCAGGTAAGAAAAAGCCTGCGGATATTGATTTTATTGAGCGCACCAAAAGTTCCGGTCAGTATGGTAAGTACCGCAATAACCATCAACAGGTTTTTGGTAAAATCGTCGGGGATAAAGATCAGGCTGTTAACGCGTAAAATGGCATAGATACCCACTTTGGTTAAAAGACCTCCAAATGTTGCCGCCACGGCAGACGGCGGTGTGTGATAAGAAGAGGGCAGCCAAAAATAGAGCGGAAAGACCGCAGATTTAATACCAAAGCCCAGTATGAAAAAGACGGAGGTAATGCCTACCAAAGAGCGGTTCTGAACGTCATGCATTTTAATAGCCAGGTCTGCCATGTTCAGGGAACCGGTCATCCCGTACAAAATACCAATTCCCGTTAAAAAAACATGGAGGCCAGTATGTTCATGGACATGTATTTCAATGCTCCTTCGAGCTGCGTTTTTCGTCCGCCTAATGTCATCAGTACAAAAGAGGCTAT